>NZ_BSSX01000007.1:0-634416 GCF_030269205.1 Herbidospora sp. NBRC 101105
GGAGGGGAAACACCCGGTTACATTCCGAACCCGGAAGTTAAGCCCTCCAGCGCCGATGGTACTGCACCGGGGACGGTGTGGGAGAGTAGGACACCGCCGGACAATCTTTATACCGAAGGCCCCGATCGATGTGATCGGGGCCTTCGACGTTTCAGGGGATGATGCCCGGCCATTCGGCCGGGCTTTCGTCGTTTTCGGGGACCAGCTGTTGAAGCTTGGCCGCGGTGGTCAGACTGTCGTTGTCTTCACGGATACGGGAGACTCCGGCCACGTCGTGTTCCGGGGTGTGTTGTGTAGCCCGGCCATTTCAGGAATGAAAGCCCGCCTGCGGTTTCGCAGGAGCATCTTGCAGCGCGGTCATGGGGAATGGTCGGGAGTTCCTCCGAGGGCTACATTGATGCCCACGATGTCCCCCCGTCGTGTGATTCTCCCTCTCCTCGCAGCGCTGGCCCTGGCCGCCAGTGCCGTCTCGCCTGACCTCACGCCGAAGTCCGAGCCGGCCCCACTCCCGGTCCGGGCCGTCGCGGTCAAGACCGAGCCAGTGTGGGCGGACCCCCAGTTCGTATCGAAGCCGGAACCCACCGATCCTCCCGTCGACAGGCGGAAGGTCACCAAGGCGGTGAAGGCGCTGCTCAAGAGTCGGCCCGGTCGGGCCTCGATCACTGTTGAGGATCTGCACACCGGGCGGGTCTTCCGGTTCGGCGGCAAGGTGGTGCTGCCCACGGCCAGTGTCGCGAAGGTCGACATCCTCATGGCCCTGCTCCGGAAGGAGCGCTGGGAGCGGCTGCCCGAGGCCGTGCAGAGGGACGCCGAGATCATGATCCGGTATTCCGACAACAAAGCGGCCGATCGGCTCTGGGAGCGGATCGGCCGTGAGGGCGGGCTCGACAGGGCGAACAGGAAGTTCGGGCTGAAGGCCACGACCGCGGTGCCTGGGAGGTGCGTCGACCTCTACTGCTGGGGGATCACCCGGACCACCACCGACGACCAGGTCCGGTTGCTGAAGTATCTGCCGAGGCTGCGCGACGGGGGCGTCGTCCGGCGGCTGATGCGCCGGGTCGTGCCGGAGCAGAAGTGGGGGGTGAGTGCGGGGGCCTGTGCGGGGGAGCGGGTCGCGCTCAAGAACGGCTGGTTGAAGCATGTGGCCAACGACCTTTGGGCGATCACGAGCGTGGGGCTCATCGGGGATCGGTACGCGGTGGCCGTGCTCACTGAGGACAATGCCACCAGCGAGGCCGGGATCGCCAAGGTCGAGAGGCTCGTCGAGAGGGTGCTCGACGGGTTCCGCAGGTGCCCTAAGGGGTGACGAGGCGGTAGCCGACCCCCCTCACGGTCTGGATGAGTTTGTCGTCCTCGTCGCCGAGCCGGGCGCGCAGGCGTTTCACGTGGACGGCGATGGTGTTGGTGGACATCGCGTCCGATGAGTGCCAGACGTGCCGCATGATCTGCTCGCGGGTCACGGTGCGGTCGGCGTTGCGCATGAGGTAGTGCAGCAGCTCGAACTCGCGCAAGGGGAGGTGGACGACGCGGCCGCCCACCTTCACCTGATAGGCCGTGACGTCGAGGGCGACGTCGCCGATGGTCAGGACGGTCCGTTGGATGCCCTGCCGGCGGAACGCCGCGTGCACGAGCGGCAGCAGCTCGGGGACGCGGTACGGCCGGGCGACGCATGCCGTCGCGCCGGCCGCCAGCGCCTCCATGGCCTGTTCCGCGAATCCCTCGCCGACGCCCAGCAGGACCGGTACGGCCCGTGCCAGGCGTACCGCCCGCACGAAGTCGACCGGTCCGATGATGGGCAGCGACGCGCTGATCAGGACGGCGTCCGGGCGCAGTGCTCCCGCCTGGAGCAGCGCCTGGGCGCCGTCGAACACGCCGGTGACGTCGATTCCCTCGGACCCGAGTTCGTGTGTCAGGTTCTCGACCAGGGCGCTGTCGGGGTCGGCGACCAACAGCGTCGGCGCGGATCGAGTCTCCCCGTCCACCCGGTCCTCCCCAATGTGTCGGATCAGCCGAAACGCCCGGTGATGTAGTCTTCGGTGGCTTTCTGGGACGGGCTCGTGAAGATCTTGGTGGTCTCGTCCATCTCGATCAGCTTGCCCGGTTGTCCCTGGGCGGCCAGGTTGAAGAACGCCGTCTTGTCGCTCACGCGTGCGGCCTGCTGCATGTTATGGGTGACGATGACGATCGTGAACTCCTGCTTGAGCTTGGCGATCAGGTCTTCGATCGCCAGCGTCGAGATGGGGTCGAGCGCCGAGCAGGGCTCGTCCATCAGCAGGACCTGCGGCCGGACCGCGATGGCGCGGGCGATGCACAGACGCTGCTGCTGTCCGCCCGACAGGCCGGAGCCGGGCTTGGCCAGCCGGTCCTTGACCTCGTTCCACAGGTTGGCGCCCTTGAGGGAGTCCTCGACGATGCCGTCGAGTTCGCTCTTGGAGTAGCGGTGGTTCAGGCGCAGGCCCGCGGCCACGTTGTCGTAGATCGACATCGTGGGGAACGGGTTGGGGCGCTGGAACACCATGCCGATGGTGCGGCGGACCGACACCGGGTCGACGTCGGCGCCGTAGAGGTCCTGCTCCTCCATGCGGATCTTGCCCGTGACGGTGGCGCCCGGGATGACCTCGTGCATGCGGTTGAGGGTGCGGAGGAAGGTCGACTTGCCGCAGCCCGACGGGCCGATGAAGGCGGTGACGGCGCGCGCGTCGATGGTCATCGAGATGCCTTCGATGGCCTTGTGGCCACTGTAGTAGGCGTCGACGTCCGTGACCTCGATCTGTTTGGCCATGGCTATTACCTCTTCCTTGCGGGCGAGCGCCAGTACGTGATGAGACGCGCGGCCAGGTTGAGCAGCATGATGATGATGATCAGCGTGAGCGCGGCGGCCCAGGCACGGTCGATCGCGGTGTCGTTGGGCCGGGCGGCCTGGTCGAACACGTACAGAGGAAGACCCATCTGCGGCCCGTTGAACGGGTCGTTGTTGATGGAGTCGGTGAAGAAGACCGTCAGCAGCAGCGGCGCCGTCTCACCGGCGACACGGGCGACGGCCAGCATGACGCCGGTCACGATGCCGGTGAAGGCGGTGGGCAGCACGACCTTGACGATGGTGCGCCACTTGGAGACGCCCAGCGCGTAGGAGGCCTCGCGCAGGTCGTTGGGCACCAGCAGCAGCATCTCCTCGGCGGCCCGGACGACCGTGGGCAACATCAGGATCGACAACGCCATCGCGCCGGCGAAGCCGGAGAACGGCATGCCCAGGATCAGGATCCAGAACGCCAGGATGAACAGACCGGCGACGACCGACGGGACACCGGTCATGATGTCGACGAAGAAGCTGATGTAGCGCTTGAGGCGCCCGTTGGCGCCGTATTCGACCAGGTAGACGGCGGTGAGCAGGCCGATCGGCACGGAGATGAGCGAGGCCAGGGCGACCTGCTCCAGGGTGCCGATGATGGCGTGGTAGGCGCCGCCGCCGGCGTCCCTGGCCCCGATATTGCGCATCGAGTGGGTCAGGAACTCCATGTCGAAGCGGGCCATGCCGTTCGCGATCACCATCCACAGGACGGAGATCAGCGGGACGACCGCGATGGCGAACGCCAGATAGACAAGGGCCTGAACGCCCTTGTCCTTGAACCGGCGCATGCCGGAGATTCGCTGGATTTCTGGAGTGACGGCACTCACGCGGCGACCCTCGCGTATTCCTTGCGGCGGGAGATGACCCAGCGGGCGGCCATGTTCACCAGCAGGGTGATGATGAACAGCACCAGACCGGACGCGATGAGCGCGCCCCGGCCGATGTCGTTGGCCTCGCCGAAGCCGTTGGCGATGTTGGCCGCGATGCTGTTGCCGTTGGCGCTGAGGATTTCGAAGCTGATCGTGAAGGTGGCCGGGAAGATCAGGGCCACCGCGATGGTCTCGCCCATGGCGCGGCCGAGGCCGAGCATGGCGGCGCTGATGACACCGGGACGCCCGAACGGCAACACGGCCATCCGGATCATCTCCCAGCGGGTCGCGCCCAGGGCGAGGGCCGCCTCCTCCTGCATCTTGGGGGCCTGCAGGAAGACCTCACGGGAGATCGCGGCGATGATCGGCAGGATCATGATGGCCAGCACGAGCGACCCGACGAGCATCGAGCGGCCGACGACCTGGTCGCCGCCGAAGATCGGGATCCAGCCGAGGTAGTCGTTCAGGAACTGCGAGGGCCCGCGCATGAACGGGACCAGGAAGATGATGCCCCACAGGCCGTACACGACCGAGGGCACCGCCGCGAGCAGGTCGATGACGTAGCCCAGGAACGAGGCCAGGCGGCGGGGTGCGTAGTGGGAGATGAAGAGCGCGACCCCGATCGCGATCGGCGTGGCGATGATCAGCGCGAGGAAGGAGCTGAGGACGGTGCCGAACGCGAGCGCGCCGATGCCGAACTTCGGCTCTGAGGCGTTGGCGTTCCACGTCAGCTCCGTGAGGAACGACGCGGTGTTCGCCTGGAGTGCGGGGATGGCTCGCGCGATCAGGAACACGGCGATGGCCGCCATGATCACGAGCAGCAGGATGCCCGCACCGGTCGATGCGTAACGGAAGGGGCCGTCGCCACGGCTGCGCCGGAAGGCGGACCGGCTCAGGGGAGCCGACCCGCCTTCGCGCGTCTGCGTCGAGGTCGCCATTGGCTAGGAGATGGCCTCAACCGCGGTGCGGACCTTGGTCAGCAGCGACGCGGGGAGCGGCGCGTAACCGAGGTTGGTCAGCACCTGCTGGCCCTCGTCCGAGGCGGTGTAGGTGAGGAAGGACTTCACGAGCGGGAGCTCCTCGGCGGAGAGGCCCTTCTCGCAGGTGATCTCGTAGGTCACCAGGACGATCGGGTAGGCGCCCGCGGCCGAGGTGGCGTAGTCGATCTTCATCTTGAGGTCGTTGCCGGTGCCCTCGACGGTGGCGGCCTCGACGGTCTTGCCGGCGCTCTCCGGGGTCAGCTCGACGAACTCGCCGGAGCCGTTGGCGACCTTGGACTTCTGCAGGCCGGAGTTCTCGGCGTAGGAGAGCTCGACGTAGGAGATGGCGCCCTCGGTCGACTTGACCGACGCGGCGATCTGGTCGGAGCCCTTGGCGCCCTGGCCCTTGGCCTCGGCCGGCCACGCCTTGCCCGGCTCGTACGGCCACTCGGCGGTGGCGGCCAGGAACTTGGTGAAGTTGTCGCTGGTGCCCGACTCGTCCGAGCGGTGGAACGCCTGGATGGCGGTCGAGGGCAGCTGGGCGTCGGGGTTGTCAGCCTTGATCGCGGGGTCGTCCCACTTGGTGATCTGGCTGTTGAAGATGCCACCGATGGTCTTCGGCGAAAGCTGCAGGCCGTCGACACCGGGAAGGTTGTAGACCACGGCGACCGGGCCCACGACCATCGGCAGGTTGATGGCCTTGCCGGTGGCGCAGCGGGCGTCGGCCTGAGCCGGCTCGTCTTCCTTCAGCGCCGAGTCGGAACCGGCGAACGCGACCGTGCCGGCGATGAACGCCTGGACACCGGCGCCCGAGCCGCTCGGCTGGTAGTTGATGCTCACACCGGGGTTGGCGCTCTGGAACGCCTTCTTCCACTCGTCGACGGCGTTGGCCTGAGCCGAGGAGCCGGCGGCGTTGATGGTGCCGCTGAGCTGGGCGTCGCCCGAGGCCGCGGGAGCGGCGGCGGCGCCCGTGTCGGTCGCGGTGGAAGGGGTGGTGTTGTCGTCAGTTCCACACGCGGCGAGCGACAGCACGCCGGCGATGGCGGCTACGGCGAGCCGGCCTGCATACTTCACGGCTGAATCCTCCTGATTGTTTCTTCAACAACCGGGAGGCTAGGGATCGAAGGTGACCTGACGACTGGACGAAGGTGAACGAAGAATGAACGGGTCCGGTCCCCTTCGTGTAGGTCTCAACAGATAACGACCAGGTCACAGGCGTATTGCGGCGTTAATGAAAGCCCCGCTCCGATGGGGAGCGGGGCCGCTGGACCGATTCAGAAAGTGCTGGTCGCACGCAGTCTGTCGTCGAAATCGCGGACCAGCAGGGACGGCGGGCCCTCGTAGTCGCGGCGGAACCGCCGCACCCGGTGGAGCACCCTCTCGGACGAGTAGACGACCCCCGCCTTGAGCGCCTCACCTGCGAGGGTGAAGGCCTCGTCGACCTCCCCGGCCATCCGGCGGGCCGTGGCGATCTCCAGCATGAGCAGAGCCTGCTGCTTGGCGGCGGGGCGTACGGAGACGAGGGACTCGGCGAAGGCCGAGACGGCGTCGTGGGGGCGGCCCAGGCGGACCATCACCAGGGCGCGGTATCCGGCCAGTTTGCCGGGGTCGAAGGGGAAGACCCACGGCCACGGCGGCGACGACGCCCGCTCGCTCTGGGCGACGGCGATCTCCGCCTCGCGCAGGCAGTTGAGCGCGGCCATCACGTCGCGCCTGCCCGCGTGGCCCAGCGCCTCGATGCACGCCAGCCACGCCCGGGCGGTGGCCGGCGGGTTGCTCCCGGCCTGCGCCCTGGCCTGGGCGACCATCGTCAGCCCGAGCTGGGGGTCGTCGTGGTCGATCTCGAAGGCGGCCAGGCTGCCCAGCATGTAGGCCTCCAGCAGCGGATGCTCGGCGCGACGGGCCGAGTCGACCGCGAACCGGTAGAACATGCGGGCGGTGCCGATGTCCTGCATGTCGGCGTGTAACCAGGCGGCGAACCCGGCGGCCTCGCTGACGGTCGGGCAGACCTCCACCGCGAACGGCGTCTCGGCCGACCGGGCCAGGGCCCGTTTGGTGAGCTCGACGTGGGCGACGGCGCCGCGGGCGAGCTCCCGGGCCGGGGTCTCGGCCTCCAGCCGGCGCTGGGCGCCGGTGATCGCGGCCAGGGACGACGCGGTCGTCTCGTCGGCCGACCGGTAGGAGATGGACGGCGCCACGGGCATCGCGGCGAGGAAGGCTATCTTGCTGAAGTCGCGGCGTTTCGTGGGGTCCTCCCCCCCGACGTCGCCGATGCGCAGCAGGTACTGCGGGATGCCGACCTGGCGCGCGAGGTCGCGGATCTGGTCGACGGTGAGCGACTGGCGCCCTCTGAGCACCTTCGACACCCAGCTCTGGGAGTATCCGAGGAAGTCGGCGAGCTGGCCCTGCGTCCATCCGCGAGCGGATCGGACCTGATCGAGAATCGTCGCCATGTCACACTCGGCGAGCGCGCTGACGACCGGCGGCCGGGCCCAGAAGTCCGGCGGCAGACCGTTTCCGTCATGACCCATGACGGTAAGTTACGCCCATTCGCGACGTCACGCAGGAATTCGCCGGACGAATATCGCGATTTCTGATCCGCATGGCGTATTCCCCGGAGTCACTCCAGGTCGTGAGTATCACGGCATGGACGCCCCCACCAAGACAGTTCCCCGTGGAAAGGTCATGACCACCTATCACGGCCCGCACGTGCCGAGCCATCCCGATCCGGACGCCAGGCGGCTGACCTGGCGTCCTGGTGCGAGGTGGACCGACCGTGAGCGGGTCAGGGCGCATTCGTGCTCGTGCCGCGGAGTGGTCTACGAATTCGTCGGCGCCGCGGGTCAGTACTTCATTCGCCGTACGACATTGCAGACGCAACTCACCGAGGAGACCGAGCGCATGGTGTCCTCACGCGCCGAACAGATGTGGGCCGACCTTTTCTCCGGAAAAGTCTATTAAGCGAGCTTTTTGAGCACTTCTGAGTGCAGAAGCCCGTTCGAGCACACCATGCTCCCGCTGTCGAGCGGCGGATTGCCGCCCACGCCGGTGCACGCACCGCCGGCCTCTTCGACGATCACGGTGAGCGCGGCCATGTCCCATGGCGACAGCTCCGGTTCGGCCGAGACGTCCACCGCACCCTCGGCCACCATCATGTGGGACCAGAAGTCGCCGTAGGCCCGCGTCCGCCACACACTGCGCGTCAGATCGAGGACGTTGTCGAGCTTCCCCTCCTTCTCCCAGCCGCTCAGGCTGGAGTAGGAGAAGGACGCGTCCTCCAGTTTGGCGACCGACGACACCTGGCACCGGGTGGCCTTGGTCAGACTGCGGCCGGTGAACGCGCCGCCGTCACGGGCCGCCCACCAGCGCCGGTTGAGCGCGGGCGCGGAGACACATCCGACGACGACCTTGCCCTCCTCCATGAGCGCGATCAGGGTCGCCCACACGGGCACGCCACGCACGAAGTTCTTGGTCCCGTCGATGGGGTCGACGATCCAGGAACGCATGCCGTAGCCCGTCTTGCCGAACTCCTCGCCGATGACGGCGTCGCGGGGGCGAGCCCGGCGAAGGGTGCCCCTGATCGCCTCCTCGACCGCCCGGTCGGCGTCGCTGACCGGGGTCAGGTCGGGCTTGGTCTCGACCTTCAGATCCACGGCCTTGAACCGGCGCATCGTGAGGTCGTCGGCCGCGTCGGCCATCACGTGCGCGAGCCGTAGATCATCGCTGTAAGCCGTCACGGATCACACGCTAGCGGTTTGGGCCGCATTTCCATCAGACCCGGGACCGCTCCAGATCCTACCAATGAGTAACATTCCGTCCATGACCACTTTCGACACGGGGGCTCTGTTCCTGCAGAGTGTTCCCTTCGCGCGCACCCTCGGCGTGTCTTTCGACTCCGTCGACTCCGGTACGGCTGTCGCCCGTCTCGCCGACCGTCCCGACCTGCACAACCACGTCGGCGGCCCCCATGCCGGAGTGGTGTTCTCCCTGGCCGAGTCGGCCTCCGGGGCGGCCATGCTCTCGCTGTTCGGCGACACCCTCGACCGGGCGACGCCGCTGGCCACCGTGGGACGGGTGGCGTACCGGAAACTGGCTCTTGGAGACCTGACCGCCGAGGCGGTCGTGAAAGCCGAGCGCGACGCGGTGCTCGCGGAACTCACCGCCGGAAACCGGCCGGAGTTCACGGTCGAGGTGACGGTACGCAACTCAGAGGGCGTGCCGGTCGCCGAGGTCACCGTGGAGTGGACGCTGCGGCCCAACCGCTAGTCGTCGTCAGGAGCGCCTTCGCGGCTCGACAGCAGCCGGCGCAGTGACACCAGGCGGGCGGGGTCGCCGTGGCCCTCGGCCACGAACCGGTCGAGGGCGCAGCCGTCGCCCAGGTGGGTGCAGCCCTTCGGGCAGTCGACCGCGGCCTCGTTGAAGTCGGGGAAGGCGACCAGCACGTTGTCGATCTCGACGTGGCCGAGCCCGAAGCTGCGCACCCCCGGCGTGTCGATGATCCAGCCGCCGTCGGGCAGCTCCAGCGCGACGGCGGAGGTGGAGGTGTGGCGGCCCCGGCCGGTGACCGCGTTGACGTGGGACACCGCCCGGCCCGCCGTCGGCACCAGCGCGTTGACCAGCGTCGACTTGCCCACGCCCGAGTGGCCGACCAGCACGCTCACCCGGTCGGTCAGATGGTCGCGCAGCTCCGACAGGTCGCCGCCCCGCTGCACGGTGATGTGACGGACGCCGAGCGGCTCGTAGAGCGCGATCAGCTCGTCGGGGGCGGCCAGGTCGGCCTTGGTCAGGCAGAGCAGCGGGTCGATGTCGGCGTCGAAGGCGGCCACCAGCAGGCGGTCGATCATGCGCGGACGCGGCGGCGGGTCGGCCAGCGCGGTCACGATGACGAGCTGGTCGGCGTTGGCCACGACCGGCCGCTCGACCTCGTCGTAGTCTTCGGCGCTGCGCCGCAACATCGAGCGGCGTTCCTCGCGGCGGACGATCCGGGCCAGGGAGTCGGGTCTGCCCGACGTGTCGCCGACGAGCGCGACCTCGTCGCCGACCACGATGCCCTTGCGGCCGAGCTCGCGGGCCTTCATGGCGGTGATCACGATCGACGGGCCGCTGTCGTGGATGCCGCGCCCGGTCAGCACGGTGTAGCGCCCCCGGTCGACGGCGACGACGAACCCCGGCACCGCCGCCTCGTGGGCAGGCCGGAGCCGGGTCCGCGGCCGGGAACCCTTGCCCGGCCGGACCCTGACGTCGTCTTCGTCGTATTCGCGCCGTCTCAGGACGCGTCTCCCCGCAACATCGCCGCCCACATCGTGGCGAACTCGGGCAGGGTCTTGGCGGTCGTGGCGATGTTCTCCACCTCGACGCCGGGCACGGCCAGGCCGATGACGGCGCCCGCGGTGGCCATGCGGTGGTCGTCGTAGGAGTGGAAGACGCCCGCGTGGAGCTTCTTCGGGAAGATCTCCAGGCCGTCGTCGGTCTCGCGGGCGTCGCCGCCCAGCCGGTTGACCTCGGTGGCCAGCGCGGTGATGCGGTCGGTCTCATGACCCCGGATGTGAGCCACGCCCCGCACGCGGGTCGGCGAGTCGGCCAGCGCGGCCAGCGCCACGATCGTCGGCGTCAGCTCGGCCTCGTCGCGCAGGTCGACGTCGATGCCGTGGAGGCCGCCGCCGTGGACGGTCAGGCCCTCGGCGGTCAGCTCGACCCGCGCGCCCATGCCGGTCAGCAGCTCGCGCAGCCGGTCGCCCGGCTGGGTGGTCTCGGCCGGCCAGTGGGGGATCGTCACCGAACCCCCGGTGACCATCGCCGCGGCGAAGAACGGCGCCGCGTTCGACAGGTCGGGCTCGACCGTGAAGTCGGTGGCCGCGATGGGACCGGGCAGCACCCGCCACACGTGTCTCTCGGAGTCGTCGACCTCGACCCCCCGCGCCCGCAGCATCTGGACGGTCATCGCGATGTGCGGCATCGACGGCACCGGCGGCCCGACGTGGCGCACCGTGACGCCCTTGGGGAACCGCGCCGCCGCCAGCATCAGCCCGGAGACGAACTGCGACGACCCGGACGCGTCGACGGTCACCTCGCCGCCGGAGAGCGGCCCCCGGATGGTGAACGGCAGCCGGTCGCCGTCGACGTGGGCGCCCAGGGCGCGCAGCGCGTCGAGGATGGTGCCCATCGGGCGCTTGCGGGCGTGGGGGTCGCCGTCGAAGGAGACCTCGCCGTCGGCCAGCGCCGCGATCGGCGGCAGGAAACGCATGACGGTGCCGGCCAGGCCGCATTCGATGTGGCCGCCGCCGGTGACCGGCCCGGGCGTCATCTCCCAGTCGGAGGAGGAGACGCTCTCGTTGCTCGGGACCATCCGGGTGCCCAGCTTCCGCAGGCCCTCGGCCATCAGGTCGGCGTCGCGGCTGCGCAGCGCCAGTCGTACCCGCCCCGGACCGTCGGCCAGCGCGGCCAGCGGCAGGGCGCGGTTGGTCACGGACTTGGAGCCGGGCAGCGCCACCGTGGCGACCACCGGGCCGGACGCGACGGGCGCGGGCCACAAGGGAGCGGACATGCCCCCAAGCCTATCGGTGGCAGTCTGGAGGGATGTGTGGAAGATACGCGTCGGCGCGCAAGCGCCACGAACTGCTTGAGGAGTTCGAGGTCGAGCTCGACACCGTGGACGAGACAGGGGAGGAGCTCGCCCCCGACTACAACATCGCCCCCACCAAGGACGTGTACGCGGTCATGAGCCGCGTCCCCCACGTCGAGGGCGCGACCAGGCCGGTCCGGCAGCTCCGCGTGGTCCGCTGGGGCCTGGTCCCGAGCTGGGCCAAGGACCCGTCGATCGGCTCCCGCATGATCAACGCCAGGATCGAGACGGTCGCCGAGAAGCCCGCCTTCCGCAAGGCCTTCGCCACCCGCCGCTGCCTGCTGCCCGCCGACGGCTACTACGAGTGGATGCCGACCGACGACAAGCGCAAGCAGCCCTTCTTCATCCGCCCGGAAGACGGCGGCGTGCTGGCGATGGCCGGCCTGTACGAGTTCTGGAAGGACCCGGAAGGCGAGTGGATCTGCACCTGCACGGTGATCACCCAGGACGCCGAAGACCGCCTGGGCCACATCCACGACCGCATGCCCATGCTGATCGCCCGGGACAAGTGGGCGGAATGGCTCGACCCCTCGGTTTCGGATGCGTCCGAACTTCTGGTTCCCGCCACTACGGCGGGGCTGGTGGCCTATCCGGTCGATCCGGCGGTGGGGAACGTCCGCAACAACGGAGAGCAGCTCATCGTCCCACTTCAGGACAGTGGTGACACCAATCAGCTGTTCTGAATGTCCCTGGGTGTAAGGAGTGCGGCGAGCGGGCATCCGCTGAGAAAGCCGGGAGACCGGGGACTCCCGGCGGTGTCCCCCATTCCCGGAGGTGCGGATTCGTGGAATCTGCGGCCGCGCGTATGCGCCTGGAGATGATGCTCGACGACCTGGACCGGTCCATCGGAGTCCTGACGACCGCCCCGTCAGCCGAAATCACCCTCAGCGACGCCGACCGGAACCGAGCGATGATCGAGGCGGCGAGCCGGCAGCGGCAGGCGGTGGTGGCCGCGCTGTCGCGGCTCGACGCCGGGACCTACGGCCGCTGCGTCGACTGTGGCGTCGTGGTGCCCGACGGCAGGTTGGAGGCCCGCCCCGAGGCGGCCCGCTGCATCGGGTGCCAGTCGAGGCGGGAGAGACGCCGCTAGTCAGAGGGGCTTGCGCCCGCTCGCCACCAGGTGGATGCCGACCGTGTCGTCGTCGTCGGGGTGGGCGTCGAGTTCCGTTCTGACCAGCCACGACAAGGAGCGCTGGTCGCTGCCCAGCACGTGGTCGACCGTCGAGGGCGACAGGACGGTGCGCGGGCGCACCCACTCGACCTCCAGGCCGGCGCCGGTCAGCAGGTCGCGGAGCTGGGCGGCCGAGAAGCAGCGGGTGATGCTGCCGTCGGGCCAGGGCACCAGCATGACCTCGCCGGTCTGGCACAGGTGGGCCCAGTAGTTCTGCTCGGCCAGGATCGCCATGCCCAGCACCAGGGAGTCGACGCAGACCAGCACCCGGCCGCCCGGCTTGAGCACCCGGGTCACGTCGGCCAGCGCCGACTCGGCCATGATCTCGACCGACAGGGCGCGTTCCTCGGCGACCACGGCGTCGACGCTCTCGTCGGCCAGGAACGCCAGGTCGTCGCTGCGCACCTTGTGGATGTGGTCGGAGGCCTCCCTGAGCCACGGCTCGGCGGCGGGGCGGCGGAAGTCGAGCACCTCCACCACGCGGTGCCCGGCGCGGGCGGCCTGGGCGGGCCAGCGCCCCCGTCCACCGGACAGATCCAGCAGCAGAGAGGGCTTCTCGGGCAGCCAGCGGCGCAGCTGCTCGGCGACGACGGCGTGGTAGAAGGTCCAGTAAGGCCCGAGATTTCCTGTGCCGTTGAGTTCATTGGCCGGAATGGGCAGCACGAGCGGCTCCTGGACGTTGACGATCTCAGAAGGGCATGGTGGCGACGGTGTCGCTACCGGCCGGTACGTAGCTTTTTCCCCGGATAAGGCATTGCGTACCTTGTCCGGGAACAGACTCTACGCCGCCGCGGTTGACGATGGGCATGAACGCGTTGCTGGTGAGGCCGGAAACCCCGGCCTATGCCGTCCCGGTATCCTCTGATGCGATACGCATCTATGAGGGGGTGGGTCCGGTCTCCAAGACTGCCGAGGAGACTCTGGAGCAGCGCAGTGAGCGGTTCGAGCGGGATGTCATGCCCTACATCGACCAGCTCTACTCCGCCGCGCTCCGGATGACCCGCAACCCCGCCGACGCCGAAGACCTCCTCCAGGAGACCTTCGCGAAGGCCTTCGCGTCGTTCCACCAGTTCCAGGTGGGCACCAACCTGAAGGCCTGGCTCTACCGCATCCTGACCAACACCTTCATCAACAGCTACCGCAAGAAGCAGCGCGAACCGAAGCAGGCCGGCACCGAGGAGATCGAAGACTGGCAGCTCGCCCGCGCCGAGTCCCACACGTCGAGTGGGCTCAAGTCGGCCGAGCTGGAGGCGCTCGAACACCTCCCCGACAGCGACGTGAAAGACGCTCTCGCGGCGCTCCCCGAGGAATTCCGGATCGCGGTCTACCTGGCCGACGTCGAGGGGTTCCCCTACAAGGAGATCGCCGACATCATGGGGACCCCCATCGGAACCGTGATGTCGCGCCTCCACCGCGGCCGCAGGCAACTGCGTTCGCAGCTTGAGGACTACGCGCGCGAGCGCGGGCTTGTGCGATCGGAGGAGGGCGCATGAGCTGTGGTGACCACCACGACACCGACTGTAGTGAGGTGCTCGACCGGGTCTACAGCTTTCTCGACGGTGAACTCGACGAGGACAAGTGTGGAGACATCCGGCAGCACCTCGACGAGTGCGACCCCTGCCTGCGGGAATACGGGCTCGACAAGGTCGTGAAGCAGCTCGTGGCCAAACACTGCGGGTGTGACCCGGTGCCCGACGACCTGCGGGCCAAGATCCGGCTGCGGATCGAACAGGTGCGAACCGAACTGGTGGAATAGCCTGCTGGCCATGCGGATTCTGGTCACGGGCGGTGCGGGTTTCATTGGGTCCAACCTCGTCGATCGGCTGCTCGCCGACGGCCACGAGGTCGTCGTGGCCGACGACCTCTCTTCGGGGTCCAACCGGGCCCCGCGGGCGGAGTTCCACCGGCTCGACGTCCGCGACCCGGCCCTGGCCGAGGCCGCCGGCGGCGCCGAGGTGATCTGCCACCTGGCCGCGCAGATCTCGGTCCGCGCCAGCGTCGCCGACCCGCTCACCGACGCGCGCGTCAACGTCGAGGGCACCCTCAACGTCCTCGAAGCGGCCCGCGTCAACAAGGTCCGCAAGGTCGTCTTCGCGTCGTCGGTGGCCCGCTACGGGCGTCCCCAGACCATCCCGGTGCCCGGGAACACCCCGGCCCAGCCGATGTCGCCCTACGCCGCCTCGAAGGTGAGCGCCGAGGCCTACCTGTCGGCCTACCGGGCGCTCTACGGCATCGAATACACCACGCTGGTGCTCTCGAACGTCTTCGGGCCGCGTCAGTCGCCCGGCGGCGAAGCGGGCGTGGTGGCCATCTTCACCGACGCCCTGCTCGGCGGCCGGCCGACCGTCCTCTACGGCGACGGCTCCCAGACCCGCGACTACGTCTACGTCGACGACGTGGTCGACGCCTTCGCCCGCGCCTGCGGCCCCCGTGGCGACGGCGGGACCTTCAACATCGGCACCGGCGCGCAGACCTCCGACCGCGCGCTGCACTCCCTCATCGCCGCCGCGGCCGGGGTGCCCGACGAGCCCTCCCTCGCGCCCACCCGGCTGGGCGACCTGCCCGCGATGGCGGTCGACCCTCGGCCCGCGTTCGACGGGCTGGGCTGGCGGCCGGAACACGACCTCGCCTCCGCGCTCAAACTCACCGTGGATTGGGTCCGCAACTCACAGTGATGAGTTGATTACGGTTTGGCGACAACCCAGTGAAGTGGCTGTCCTCTGGGTAGCCTGACCGTGCACATCAATGTGGAGGCGGCGCAGGTTGACAGACGCGCCTTCTTTGAGGGATGGCCGCTTTGCGCGAAATGCCGTGGCCGGCGAAGATCTACTTCGTCCTGTGCATCGGGGCGGCCGGAATTCTGCTCGTCCGGAGCGGGCAGGCCTATGACGGGCTCGACTGGTCGTCGACGCTGGTTCTCGCGCTGCTCTTCCTCGTCTGCGAGTCGGTGCCGACCCAGCTGAGCGTGCGGCAGGCGGCGATCTCGGTCAGCTTCTCGGCCGCGCTCGCCGCGGTGGTGCTGGTCGGTCCCGAGGGCGCGGCCCTCGTCGCCGCCACGGCGGTCTTCTCGGTACGTCCGGGGCTGCCCACCCACAAGCGCCTGTTCAACGGGGCGCAGTTCCTCATCTCCGGCTACGCCGCCGGGTGGGTCTACACCCTGGCCGGCGGGGTGCCGGGGCTGCCCAGGCGCACCGACTTCCCCGAGATCATCCTGCCCTACGGCGCCGCGACCTTCGTGTTCGTGGCGCTCAACTTCGTGCTGACCGCGCTGATCCTGGCGCTGGCCGAGGGCGTGGGCAAACGCCAGGTGCCGGTGCCCGACGTGGCGCAGTTCCTGCTCTCCTATCTCGGGTACGCCACCTTCGGCCTCCTCATCGCCGGGTTGTGGGCCACCGTCCAGTCGATCTCGGCCGTGCTGGTCCTGCTGCCGCTGTTCGTGGCGCGCTGGGCGTTCGGCCAGTACCACGCGCAGCACCGCTCCTACGAGGCCACCATCGCCGCCCTCTGCCAGGCCGTGGAGACCAAGGACTGGTACACGCGGGGCCACTGCACCCGCGTGTCGGCCGCCGCGTCGATGATCGCCGAGGAGATCGGCATGGGCACCGAGCGGCTCCACGCCATCCGCTACGCCGGCATGCTCCACGACGTCGGCAAGCTCGGCGTGCCGACCAAGGTCCTGCAGAAGGAGGGCGTGCTCACCGAAGAGGAGTTCGCCGCCATCCAGCTCCACCCCATGCGGGGCCTGGAGATCGTGCGCGGCATCGGCTTCCTCGACGAGGCGTTCGCCGGGATCATGCACCACCACGAGCGATACGACGGCCGGGGCTATCCGATGGGCCTGGCCGGGTCGGAGATCCCCGAGTTCGCGCGCATCATCTGCGTCGCCGACGCGTTCGACTCGATGACCTCCGACCGCTCCTACCGCAAGGCCAAACCGCAGGAGGAGGCGGTGGCCGAGCTGCGGAAGTGGTCGGGCACCCAGTTCGACCCGATCATGGTGGGGGCGTTCATCCGGGCGCTCGACCGCGACGGCTGGAACCCGCCCGCGAGCGTGCCCGCGCCCAGCGGCATGCCGGTGGTGACCGCCGCCAAAGACCACGACGACCCGACCACGCCGATCCAGGTGGTGTCCGACCGATGACGAGCGAGACCCGGGGCATCCAGGGCCTCGACTCGGGGCAACTCCTGCTGATCTGCGCCGGGGGCATGCTCGCGGTCGCCGGGATCTCCCACACGGCCGCCGTCGGGCTGGTCGACTCCCAGGTGGCGATCGGGTTCGGCGCGCTGATCGCCTGCGGCGAGCTGGCCCGGCTGACCATGCCGGGCAACCGCGAGGTGGCGCCGATCAGCACCGCCGCCGCGTTCGGCTACGCGCTGCTGCTGTACGTCGGCGGAGACCAGGCCGCCCACTCGGCGCTGCAGGTCGTCGCCGTCATGGCCGTCGGCATGATCGCCGGTGGGCTGCCGCACCTGGCCGTCGGCCGGGCGCCCCGGCTCGACGCGATCGCGCGGCGGCTCATCTGCGGCTCGCTGCTGGCCTTCGCGTTCCGGCCGTTCGCCGACGTGCTGCGCCCGCCGCCGGGCGGGGCGTGGTGGGTGGCCCTGCTGGTGATGGTGCTGCTCATCGGGGTGGCGCTGGCCGTCGACGTCGTGGTGGCCGGGCTGCTGCGGGCCGAACAGGTCCGCACCGCGTTCTCGGTCGCCGTACGCGACGAGGCGCGCATGGCCGCGCCGCTCGGCGCCGCCGTGTCGGCCAGCGGCATCCTGCTCGCGCTCGCCCTGCACAGCATGGAGCTGACCGCCCTGCTGGCCTTCGCCGCGCCGCTGCTCGTCACCCAGGTCGCCTTCCGCAAGTACGCGGGCATCCGGGCGACGTACCTGCAGACCATCAGAGCGCTCGCCCGGGTCACCGAGGTCGGCGGCTACGTCGAACCGGGCCACTCGCGCCGGGTCAGCCGCCTGGCCGTCGCCATCGGCCGCGACCTCGGCATGGCCGAACCCGAACTGCTCGAACTCGAGTACGCCGCCCTCATGCACGACATCGGACAACTCAGCCTGACCGACCCGATCCCCGGCGGCGCGACCGTGCTGACCGATCCCGAGCAGGCCCGCCGCATCGCCGAACTGGGCGCCGAGGTCATCCGCAAGACGGGCGTGCTCAACCAGGTCGCCGACATCGTGCGCCGCCAGTGCGACCCCCTTGAGGAGCGTCCGCCGCTGGCCAGCCGCATCATCAGGGCCGCCAACGCCTACGACGACCTGGTGAGCGGTTCCACCAACCGCGACCGCGCGGCGGCCGCGCTCGAACGCATGCGGCTCGACGGCGGAACCCAATACGACCCGGATGTGGTCGAGGCGATGGCGACCGTCATCGACCGGCTCGTTCCGGTCAACAGGCTCTGACAATTGTGGGCTTCCTACAGTTTGAGGCGTAACGATCAGTGCTCAAGAGTGCACGGCGCGGGATGATCCGGGCCGTAAGGTTGGCTGCGTGTTCGAGTCAGTCTTGGTCGCCAATCGCGGCGAAATCGCCCGCAGGATCATCCGGACCCTCAACGAGATGGGGATCAGATCGATCGCCGTCCACTCCGAGGCCGACGCCGACCTGCCCTTCGTTCGTGAGGCCGTCGAGTCGGTGAACATCGGCCCGGCCAATCCGGCGCAGAGTTACCTCGACCAGGCCCAGGTCCTGGCCGCCGCACGCGCCACCGGCGCGCAGGCGATCCACCCCGGCTACGGCTTCTTCTCCGAGAACGCCGAGTTCGCCCGCGCCGTCATGGCCGCCGGGCTGACGTGGATCGGCCCCTCGCCCGAGGCCATCGTCCAGATGGGCGACAAGATCAACGCCCGCAACCTCATGGAGACCGCCGGTGTGCCGGTCGCCGCGGGCACCCGTGAGCCGGTCACCACCATCGAGGAGGCCACCAAGGCCGCCGCGAAGATCGGCTACCCGGTCATGGTGAAGACCGCCGGTGGCGGCGGCGGCATCGGCATGGGCGTCGCCCACGACGAGGACACCCTCGCCAAGGCCTTCGACCAGGCCTCCCGCGCGGCCGCCCGCTTCGGCGGCACCCCAGCGATCCTGCTCGAGCGTTACATCGAGCGGGCCCGCCACGTCGAGGTGCAGATCCTCGGCCTCAACGACGGCCGCGTGCTGGCCCTGGGCGAGCGCGACTGCTCGGTGCAGCGCCGCCACCAGAAGGTCGTCGAGGAGTCGCCGTCCCCGGGCATCACCCCCGAGCTGCGCGAGCGCATGCTCGCGGCAGCGGCCCGCGCGGGCGCGGCGGTCAACTACCGGGGCGCCGGCACCGTCGAGTGCCTCGTCGACGCCGACGCGCAGGACTTCGTGTTCCTGGAGATGAACACCCGCCTCCAGGTCGAACACCCGGTCACCGAACTGGTCACCGGCGTCGACCTGGTCGCCGCGCAGCTCCGCATCGCGGCCGGCGAGGACGTCGACATCGACGCCACCCCGCGCGGCCACGCCATCGAGTTCCGCGTGTACGCCGAAGACCCCAAGCGCTTCCTGCCCGGCCCCGGCCACGTCACCCAGTGGGTGGAGCCGTCGGGTGAGGGCGTGCGCGTCGACTCCGGCTACGAGGCCGGCAACACGGTCACCCCCTTCTACGACCCGCTGATGGCCAAGCTCTGCGTCTACGGCGCCACCCGCGCCGAGGCGATCGAGCGCGGCAGGGCGGCCGTCGCGGCTTTCACGATCTCCGGGCCGAAGCACAACCTGCCGTTCTGCGCCGAACTCCTCGACCACCCCGAGTTCGTCAGCGGCGACTATGACACCGGTCTGGTGTCCCGCATGAGATCGTGATCCGGAACGACAGAGGTTTGATGGGAGACAGCGGTGGCTGAGGTACGCGCGGAGATGGTGGCGAACGTCTGGAAGGTCGTCGTCGCCGAAGGTGAGACGGTGTCCGACGGAGACACCCTGGTCATCCTGGAATCCATGAAGATGGAGATCCCGGTCATCGCCGAAGACGACGGCGTGGTCGCGATCAAGGTGTCCGAGGGCGACGTCGTGCAGGAAGGCGACCTGATCGCCGTCATCGAGTAGCGCGTGAGAGGAACTTCTCGCGGTCGACCACGACCCGCTCGATCACGCCGGTGGCGACGACCGAGCCGTCGAGGTGGGCCGCGGTGAAGGCGAAGACCAGGCGGCGCCCCTCGACCTCGGTCAGCTCGGCCGAGATCTCGACGTGGGCGCCCAGCCCGCTCGCCGCGAGGTGCTTCATCTCGACCCGCGTCCCGACCGACGTCTGCTCCGGCGTGAGCTGCCCGCCGATCGCCTCGCAGGTCAGGCCCTCGGCGAGGGCCAGCAGCCTCGGCGTGCCCAGCACGGGCACGTCGCCGCTGCCGAGCCTCTCCGCGGTGTCACTCTTCTCCACCATGATCAACCGATTGGCCCGCAGTCCGGGCGTGAGCGCCATGGTGGGATGCTAGTAGTTCGACCCTCCAACTGATCGAAAGGTGTGACGTGGACCTTTACTGCGACCACTGCGGGGGCCTTTCGGACGACGGCGACCACGGCGCCTGTCAGGGCGCCCGTGAGATGGAGCCGCCTCGCTACTGCGCCAAGTGCCGCCGCCGGATGACCGTCCAGGTGACGCCGACGGGCTGGTCGGCGCGTTGTTCGCAACACGGGCTCACCGCAGCCTGAACACAACCTGAACCAAACCTGTGTTCTGACCGTTATGGTGAGGGATTCCTGGGAGATCTGGGCTTACCGGCCGATTTTGCCGGTGCCCGCTAGACTTCCGGCACGACAGTGGTCAGTGACATAGGGGGTATCCGGGGGCATGGTTGCCCAAGGGACGACGCTGGCCGGGCGCTACCGATTGGACCAGCGCATCGGCGCTGGCGGAATGGGCGAAGTCTGGCGCGGGGAAGACACGGTCCTCGCGCGTACGGTCGCCGTCAAGGTGCTGCTCCCGGGCCGTCTCGACGACCCCGGTTTCGGTGCGCGCTTCCAGGGCGAGGCGCGCGCCATGGCCCTCATCAACCACCCCGGCGTGGTCGACGTCTACGACTACGGGGTGACCGACGTCCCGGGTGACGGTCCGACCGCCTACCTGGTGATGAAGTTCGTCGACGGCGAGCCGCTCGACCGGCTGCTGCTCCGGATAGGGCGCATCCGCCCCGAAGCGGTCATGGAGCTCATCGGGCAGGCCGCGGCGGCGATCCAGGCCGTCCACGACCGGGGCATCGTGCACCGCGACGTGAAGCCGGGCAACCTGCTCGTGCAGGCCGACGGCACCCTCGTCCTCACCGACTTCGGCATCGCCCGCTCCGACGCGGCGAGCCGGCTGACCGACGCGGGCATGGTGCTCGGCACCGCCGCCTACTGCGCGCCCGAGCAGGCCGAGGGCGAGCCGGTGACCCCGGCGGTCGACATCTACGCGCTCGGCGTGGTCGCCTACGAGTGCCTGGCCGGTCGCCGCCCCTTCGACGGCGACACCCCGGTCACGATCGCGCTCAAGCACATCCGCGAGCAGCCGCCGCCGCTGCCGGCCGACATCCCGCCGCACATCCGCCACGTGGTGGAGCGTGCCCTGCTGAAGTCGCCGGCCGAGCGGTGGCCGACGGCGGCGGCGATGAGCCAGGCCGCCCGCCAGGCCGCCAACCCCGGCGCGTCGCTGACCCAGCCCAACCCGGCGCAGCCCAACTCCGGCGTGTTCCCGAAGACGGGCGACTGGTACGAACCCCCGGCGACCGGCGCCTACGCCGCGACGGGCGCCTACCCGGCGACCGGCAGCTTCCGCACGACCGCGGCGACGCCCGAGACGCAGTCGGCCGGTCAGGGCGGGCGGCGCAAGCAGAACAAGAGCAAGCGCGGCCTGACGATCGTCGCCGTCGTGGCGGCGGTGTTCGCGTCGGTGGGCATCGGCTGGGCGGGCGTCAGCATGATAAACAGCCCCGGTCAGGCGACTCAGAAGCCGCCAGAGGTGGAACACGCTGCGGGGACCGAGACTGCCTCCCCGAGCAGCCCGAGCCCGAGTCCGAGGCGCTCCAAGCCACCGCGGACGCCGACCCCCAAGCCGCCGGTGACCGCGGAACCGTCGAAGGAGCCCTCCAAGGAGCCCTCGCCGAGCCCTTCACCCAGTCCCTCGCCGAAGCCGACCCCGAAGCCGTCGCCGAGTCCGACCAAGGAGATGCGGGCCGTGCCGACGCTCTGGAAGTTGTCGGCCGACGCGGCCGAGGCGGCGCTGCTCAAGCAAGGCTTCCAGGGTTCGTTCCAGACCAAGGGCGACACCGGTCTGGGCTGCACCGAGGTCTACTCGCAGAACCCGAAGGGCTCGACGCAGGCGCCGGTCGGCTCGACCATCACCGTCTACGTGCGGCGCATCGCCTGCCCGGCGGCCTCCCCGTCGCCGTCGCCGACGCCCACCGCGACGTCGTCGGGCGCGGCCACGAGCCCCTGACGCAGGTGGCGGTGACGGGAGGCCCGTCACCGCCATGTCGTCAGACGCCGGTCGTGTTGCGCGGGTAGGCGATGTCGGGGTCGGTCGCGATGTTCACCATGTAGGGCACGCCCGACTCGAACGCCCGCTTCAGCGCCGGGCCGATCTCCGAAGGCTTGGTGACCAGTTCGCCGCCCCCGCCGAGCGCGGTCACGACCTGGTCGTAGCGGCACTGGGGCTGCAGGTCGGCGGCGACGTCGTAGCCGTACAACATCTGCATGGGGTGTTTCTCCAGGCCCCACATGCCGTTGTTGCCGCAGATCATGACGACCGGCAGCTTGTGGCGGACCAGCGTGTCGACGTCCATCAGCGAGAAGCCGGCGGCGCCGTCGCCGAGCAGGAGCACGACCTGCGACGACGGGCGGGCCAGCCGGGCGGCGATGGAGTAGCCGAGGCCGGTGCCCAGGCAGCCGTAGGGACCGGGGTCGAGCCAGTGGCCGGGGCGCTTGGGCTCGACGTACTTGCCGGCGTAGGAGACGAAGTCGCCGCCGTCGCCGATGACGACGGCGTCGTCGGCGAGCTGCCGGTTGAGCTCGCCGTAGATGCGCATCGGGTGGATCGGGTCGCTGTCGGAGGCGAGCAGTTCGGCGTCTTCGGCGATGGCCGCCCTGGCCGCCTCGGCGAGCTTGGTGGTCCATTCGTCGCGCGGCTTCACGCTCGCGGTCCGGCACGCCGCCGCCAGGCCCCAGAACAGCAGCGACAGGTCGCCCGCCGCCGAACCGGACAGACCGGTGTGGGTGGCCAGCTGGGAGGGCGCGTCGGCGAGGTGGACGACCCGGGCCAGCGGCGCCCCCTCCTTGCCGCCGAACCAGCCGTAGTTGAGCCGGAAGTCGAGCGGGGTGCCCGCGACGATGACCAGGTCGGCCTGCGAGAACGCGAGGCCGCGGGCGCGGGTGACCAGCAGTTCGTGGCCCGAGGGCAGGATGCCGCGCCCCTGGCCGTTGGGCACCACCGGCAGGCGGAACTCCTCGGCGAAGTCGCGCGCGGCCTCTTCGGCGCGGTCCATCCACACGTCGGAGCCGACGACCAGCATCGGCCGCTCGGCCTCGGCGATCAGCGCGGCGATGGCGGCCAGGTGGTCGGTGTCGGGCTCCAGCGGCGAGGGCGCGAGCGTCTCGGTCTCGACCGCGGGGGAGGGCGCGAACAGGTGGTCCATGTAGAAGTCGAGGAACACCGGGCCGCGATGGGGGGCGAGCGCGGTGCGGAAGGCCATCTCGACGTCCTGGCCGATCGAGTCGGCGCCGGAACCGGTGAAGGCCAACTTGGTGATCGAGTCGAACAGGGGCGGGTGGTCCATCTCCTGCAGCGCGCCCGAGCCCCAGCGCGACTGCGGGGCCCGGCCGCCGAGGATCACGACCGGGCTGCCGTTGAAGTGGGCGGTCGCCACGCCCGACACCCCGTTGGTGATGCCGGGCCCGGCCGTGAGCACCGCCAGGCCCGGTTTGCGAGTGAGCCGCGCCGTCGCCTCGGCGGCGAAAACGGCGCTCTGCTCATGGCGTACGTCGAGGATGCGCATGTCTTCGTGGACGGCGCCGTCGTAGAGGGGGAAGACGTGGCCACCCGAGAGGGTGAACATCGTCTCGACGCCGTAGGCCTTGGAGACGCCGACAGCGACGTCGCCCGCGTGCTTGCTCATTCGTGAAACCTACCAGTCGGTTAACTAGTGGACCTACGAGCTGCCCTGGCCGCGGGCGAACGAACCCTCCTGGTCTAAAGCGTCTGGGACAGGGCCTTGATCGGCATCTTCAGGTCGGTCAGCAGAGCCAGATCTTCGGCTGGGGGGCGGCCGAGGGTGGTCAGGTAGTTGCCCACGATGATCGCGTTGATGCCACCCATCATGCCCGCACGAGTGCCCAGGTCGCCAAGGGTCAGCTCACGTCCGCCGGCGTACCGGAGGATGGTTCGCGGCAGTGCGAGGCGGAAGGTCGCGATTGTCTTCAGGGCCTCGGCGCCCTCGACGACCGGGTAGTCGGCGAAGGGCGTGCCGGGGCGGGGGTTGAGGAAGTTGAGCGGGACCTCGTCGGGCTGGAGCTCGCCGAGCTGGGCGGCGAACTCCGCGCGCTGCTCGATCGACTCGCCCATGCCGATGAGGCCGCCGCAGCACAACTCCATGCCGGCCTCGCGCACCATCAGGCAGGTGTCCCAGCGCTCCTCCCACGTGTGGGTGGTGACCACGTTCCCGAAGTGGGACCTGCAGGTCTCCAGGTTGTGGTTGTAGCGGTGGACGCCCATCTCGGCCAGTTCGTCGACCTGGGCCTGGGTCAGCATGCCCAGCGAGCAGGCCACGTTGATGTCGACAGCCTCCTTGATGGCCTTGACGCCCTCGCGGACCTGGTCCATCAGGCGCTTGTCGGGCCCGCGCACGGCCGCGACGATGCAGAACTCGGTGGCGCCGGTCTGGGCGGTCTCGACGGCGGCCTTCACCAGCTCGTCGATGTCCAGCCACACGGAGCGCACGGGAGAGGTGAACTGGCCCGACTGTGAGCAGAAGTGGCAGTCCTCCGGGCAGCCGCCGGTCTTCAGGGAGATGATCCCCTCGACCTCGACCTCCGGGCCGCACCACTTCATCCGCACCTCGTGGGCGAGGGCGAGGAGGTCGGGCAGGCTCTCGTCGGGCAGGTTCAGGCATTCGAGCGCCTGCTCCCGCGTCAAGCCCCTGCCCTCGTCGAGCACCTGCGTTCTGGCGATCTCCAGGATGGTCATTGGTGAATCCTAAGGGCGGTGCGGAAAGCCGACGGGTCGAACGCGCCGCCCAGCGGCGCCCCCAGCGAGGCCCGCGCGACCCGGCCGAACGCCTGCCTTCTCAACAGCCCGGCATTCTCCGGTACGGCCCCCGCCAGCGGCCTGGCCGCCAGCATCTCCAGGTCGGCGACGTTGCACCGTTCGGCCAGCCCCGGCTCCGCCGGCCACGACCCGATGACCACCCCGGCCAGGTCGAGCCCGTGGTTGGCCATCGCCTCCAGCGTCAGCGCCGTGTGGTTCAGCGTGCCCAGCCCGGCTCGCGCCACGACCAGCACCTGCGCCTTCAGGGTGTGGGCCAGGTCGGCCAGGGTGGCGCCTTCTTCGTCGAAACGTACGAGAAGACCACCGGCGCCCTCGACCACGACGAGCGGGTGTGACTCGGCGAGTTCGGTGACGCGCCTGGCCGTCTCGGCCAGGTCGAGCGCGGGCAGCCCCGCCACCCGCGCGGCGGCGGCCGGGCTCAGCGGGTCGGGGTAGCGGGCGAACTCGAAGGTGTTCGTCGCGCCGGAGAGCCGGATCACCTCGTCGAGGTCGCCCGGCTCGTCCTTCCCGACGCCGGTCTGGGCCGGTTTGACCACCGCGACGGGGCCGCCCCGCTCGATCGCCAGGGCCGTGACGGCGGCCGTGACCACGGTCTTCCCGACACCGGTGTCGGTGCCGGTCACCACAAGAACGCTCATCCGGCCAAGATTACGGAGTCGGACGCCGCAGCCGTGTGACGAACTTGTAGCGGTCGCCCCGATAGAGGGACTGCGCCCACTCGACCGGGTTGCCGTCGGCGTCGAAGGCGTGGCGGGTCAGCATCAGCATCGGCAGGCCGATGTCGACGCCGAGCACCTGCGAGTCGTAGGGCGTGGCCAGGACCGTCTCGATGATCTCCTCGGCGTCGGAGAGCCGGACGCTGTAGGCGTTGTGGAGCGTCTCGTACAGCGAGGGGTGGCCCTCCAGCTCGCGCCGCAGCCGTGGGAATCGCCGCGCCGACAGGTGGGTGGTGTCGATCGACATCGGTTCGCCGTTGGCCAGGCGCAGGCGGTGGATGCGCAGCACCCGGCCGCCGGGGTTGATGGCCAGCCGCCGGCCGAGGGCCTCGTCGGCGGTGATGTAGGAGATGTCGAGGATCTTGGTGTCGGGTTCGAGGCCGACGGTCCGCAGGTCCTGGACGTAGGAGGTGAGCTGGAGCACCTGGGCGACCTTGGGCTGGGCGACGAAGGTGCCCTTGCCCTGGATGCGGATCAGGCGGCCCTCGACGACGAGTTCGGTCAGCGCCTGGCGTACCGTCGTGCGCGAGGTCTCGAAGCGCACCGCGAGGGTGCGCTCGGGGGGCAGGGCACTCCCGGCGGGCAGGCTCTTGGTGAGCTCGAGCAGGCTACGTTTGACGTCGTAGTACTTCGGCACCCGGGGAGTGTCTTCGGTCACGCGGTCACCTTCGTTCCGGCCACGGCTGCGAGCGCGCGCCCGATCACCGCGAGATCTTCGGACCCCAGATTGGCCCGAGCGGTCAACCTTAGACAAGACCGCCCATCGGGAACCGAAGGGGGTCGGAAGCAGCCGACCTTCACACCGTGGTCCGCGCAGGTCGCGGCGGCGGCCAGGGCCCGGTGGGGGTCGCCCAGCACCACCGGCACCACGGCGGCGGCCGGCTCGGTGGTCTCGAACCCGAGTTCGCGGGCGGTCGAGGCCAGTGCGAGGGCGATTTCACGGGCTCGTTTCGGCAGGTCAGACTGCTCTTCGAGGATGTGCAGCGCGGTGAGGGCCGCTGCGGCGCTCGCGGGGGCGAGACCGGTGTCGAAGATGAACGACCGGCCGGTGTCGACGAGGGTGTCGATCACCTCCGGCGCGCCCAGCACGGCGCCGCCCTGGGAGCCGAGCGACTTCGACAACGTGACGGTTCTCACAATGTGAACATTCCCCGCAAGTCCGGCTTCGTGAACCGCCCCGCGGCCGGATTCCCCGACGACGCCGAGGGCGTGCGCCTCGTCGACGACCAGGAGCGCTCCATTCCGTACGGCCACCTCCGAGAGCGCCCCCAGCGGCGCGAGGTCGCCGTCGACGGAGAACACCGCGTCGGTGACCACCACGGCGTTCTCCTCCGTGCGGCCGACCAGCGCCCGCTCGACGGCGCCGACGTCACCGTGGGGGGTCACCACGACGCGGGCGCGGGCGAGCCGGCACGCGTCGACGATCGAGGCGTGGTTGCCCGCGTCGGAGACGACCAGCCCGTTCCTGCCGAGCGTCGCCACGGCGGCGAGGTTGGCGAGATAGCCGGAGGAGAACACCAGCGCGCCGGGGGAGTGGGTGAAGGCCGCGAGGGCCTCCTCCAGTTCGTGGTGGAGCCGGGTGCTCCCGGTGACCAGCCGGGAGCCGGTCGCGCCGGTGCCCCACTCACGGGTCGCCGCCACGGCCGCCTCGGTCAGCCGGGGATCGCGGCAGAGCCCCAGATAGTCGTTGGAGGCCAGGTCGAGCAGCCCGTCGAAGTCGGGCGAGCGCGGACGCAGCGCCCGGGTCAGGCCGGCGGCGGCGCGGCGCTCGGCGGCCTGGCGAAGTCGATCGATCGGCCCATGCATGGAGAGATGATGCCAGGTGCGATGTCCCGAGACGACGCCCCCGTGTGCCGCACGGGGTCCCGATTGGCGTTCGGGCCTGCTCAGCACGCATGATGCAGTGGTGCCGACTCTCAGCGACCTGGTGGCCAAGCACACCGATCTGTCCTCCGCCGACCTCGAATGGGTGCATTCGCTGGTCTCCGACTGGCAGTTGCTGGCCGACCTGTCCTTCGCCGACCTCATCCTGTGGATCCCCGCCGAAGAGGGCTGGATCGCGGTCGCCCAGATGCGGCCGACGACCGGCCCGACGGTCTACCACGACGACGTCGTCGGTTCCTTCGTGGCCCGCAACGAGCGGCCGCTGATCGAGACGGCCTGGCAGGAGCGGCGGATCTGCCGCGAGGGCGACCCCGACTGGTCGACCGGGGTGCCGGTCCGCGAGGAGACCATCCCGGTCCGCCGCGCCCTCGACGGGCCGCTCATCGGCGTCATCCAGCGCTCGACCAACCTCTCTTCGGCGCGTACGCCCTCGCGGCTGGAGCTGACCTATCTCCAGAGCGCCTCCGACCTGGCCCAGATGGTCGCCGAGGGCCGGTTCCCCTTCCACGGCGACGAGCCGATGCTGGTCCGGTCGCCGCGTGTGGGCGACGGGCTGCTGCGGCTCGACCGGGCCGGGCGGGTGACCTACGCCTCGCCCAACGCGCTGAGCGCCTACCGCCGTCTCGGGCTGCACGCCGACCTGGTCGGCTCGGAGCTCGGGAAGACGACGGCCGACCTCTGCTACCGCGACGAGCCGATCAACGAAGACCTGATGCTGGTCGCCAGCGGCAAGGTGCCGAGGGAGACCGAGGTGGAGCGCGGCGGGACGGTCGTCCAGCTCCGGGCCATCCCGCTGATCATCTCCGGGGGCCGGATCGGCGCGCTGGTGCTGGTGCGTGACGTGACCGAGCTGCGCCGCCGGGAGCGCGAGCTGCTGACGAAGGACGCCACGATCAGGGAGATCCACCACCGGGTCAAGAACAACCTGCAGACGGTGGCCGCGCTGCTGCGGCTCCAGTCGCGCCGCCTGCGGGTGCCCGAGGGGCGGGCCGCGCTCGACGAGGCGGTGCGAAGGGTCGGGTCAATCGCGATCGTGCACGAGACCCTGGCGCAGATGCCCGAGGAACTGGTCGCCTTCGACGAGATCGCCGACCGGGTGATCCAGATGACGGCCGAGGTGTCGGTGGCCCAGGTCGCGCTGCGGCGCGCGGGCACGTTCGGCATCCTGCCGGCGGCGGTGGCCACGCCGATCGCGATGGTGCTCACCGAGTTGCTGCAGAACGCCGTGGAGCACGGGCTCGACGGGCGGCCCGGCAACGTGCAGGTCCGGGTGGAGCGCCATCAGGACACGCTCGAAATGGTGATCGCCGACGAGGGTCAGGGGCTGCCGCCCGGATTCGACATCGAGACGAACAGCAATCTGGGCCTGCAGATCGTGCGGACCCTCGTCGTGGGAGAACTTTCCGGGCGTCTTGACATCGCCCCGCGAGAAGGCGGCGGCACGGAAGTCGTCCTCAGCATTCCGGTGAACGTTCCCACCAACGACATTCACCGGATTTGACCCGTGCGCAACAATCGCGCAATGCGGGCACGCTCTAATTCGGTTGTATGAATTCAGACGTTGGCACGGGCACGGGCCCGGGCGGTGCGGCGCTTCAGTGCGCGACGCTCGTCCTCGCTGAGGCCGCCCCAGACGCCAGCGTCCTGAGCCGACTCCAGAGCCCACTTCAGGCACAGTTCACTGACCGTGCACTGGCGGCAGACCTGCTTGGCCTCTTCAATCTGCATCAACGCGGGCCCGGTGTTGCCGATCGGGAAGAACAGCTCGGGGTCCACGTCACGGCAGGCAGCGCGGTGGCGCCAGTCCATGCGTTCCACTCCTTCGTAAGTGGAGCCTGGGCGGCTCCTGCACCTTTGTGAACAGATTCACTAGCTGACGCGAACGGCCGCCCGAAAAGTTGAGGGACGAGATTCGCGATGACGATCGCCGGGAACCTTGGCGTGAGCTGTGGCTCTCGTAAAGGTCCTACGTTCCGACGTCGCGTTCAGCTTTTCAGCCACTCCTACAGCACACAAGAGGTTTGGGGGAAGGTTTTGCGGGTCCTAGCTGTCGGATGCGTCACACTATGACCGCTTGTAACTGTCTAGACCAGAACTTGTAACGCGTCCGGGATAGAGCGAAATGTCACCCTTTCCCGTTCTCCCAGGTAGTCGCCGTCAAGCTGGAGTGCGACGGGCCGAACCGCCTCGATGGTGAAAACACTCTCGTCATGTGCTTGAACGAGGTGTTTACCCGTCGGCAATCCCTGAGGCTCGCCGACGATCTGCCGGAGCAGGTTCACCACGGCCGGCAACCGCAGTTTCGTCATCGCCAGCAGATCGAGGCCAGTGTCGAACCCGGCCCACGGCGTCGGGTTGACCGGCCGGCTCCCGACGAACGTCCAGGGCGCGGTGTTGGAGACGATCGCCAGGAAGATCCCCGGTACGTCGCGCTGCCCCGGCCGGCTCAGGGTCATCGCCGGATGCCGCCGGTCGGTCATGAGGTAGTGCCGCAGGGCCGTCTGCACGTACAGCGTCGGCGAAGCCCGGTAACCGGCGCTGCGCAGGCCTTCGACGGCTCTGATGACCTCGGCGTCCCAGCCCAGGTCGGCACAGAATGTGAAGTAGCGAGACTCTGCCACTGCCCCGGTGCCGGAATCTCTAACATCCCATTCGGCAAGTCCGAGACTGATCGTGCGCGACCGGCCCTCGCGCAGCGCCTCCAGGATCGCGCCGGTGGCCTCGACCGGGTTGTTCGGCAGCCCGAGCGCCCGTGCCAGCACGTTGGCGCTGCCCCCCGGGATGATGATCATCTTGGCCCGGTCCTCGGCCGCCATCAGCCCGTTGGCCACCTCGTTGACCGTTCCGTCGCCGCCGAGGACGGCCACCGCATCGAAGCCCTTCTCCTTGGCGTGGGCGGCCAGGACCGACGCGTGCCCCCGGTATCCGGTCTCGGCGACCTCCAGATCGACCGCCGCCCCGAGCGCCCGCAGCAGGACGTCGAGCGTGCGCCGGTTGGTCGAGGTCGCCTTGGGGTTGACCAGCAGAAGTGCCCGCATGCCTGAAGGTTATGCGACGGGTAGTCTCACCAACTGTGCAGAACCGTCCCTTCACCCTCCTCGTCGCGGCGGTCGCCGTCGCGATCGAGGGACTGACCGCCGTCGCGATCGGCGGCTGGGTCGCCTACGAGACCTTGATCGGCGCGCCCGACGACGTCATGAGCTCACTCGTGCTGGCCGGGTTCGCGCTGGCCGTGGGCGCCGGGCTCGTGTGGGTCGCGTGGGGCATCCTCCAGCTGATGCGCTGGAGCCGGGGGCCCGCCGTGGTCACCCAGATCTTCGCCATCCCTCTGGCGATCAGCCTGATCCAGGCGGGGCAACTCGCCTGGGGGGTGCCGCTGATCGTCGCGGCCGCGGTGATTCTCGTCACTCTTCTCGCGCCGCCCACGACCCACGCCCTCATGGGCGACGGCTGAGGGCCGGAAAAGGTTCGGCCGGCGTCTCACGGCGCCGGCCGAATTCGTTCGTCAGTCTTCCGCGGTCAGGCCTTCGCGCAGTTGCGCGAGGGTCCGGGCCAGCAGGCGGGACACGTGCATCTGCGAGATGCCCAGTTCCGTGGCGATCTGCGACTGGGTCATGTTGCCGAAGAAGCGCAGCAGCAGGATGCGCTTCTCCCGCGGGGGCAGGCGCTCCAGCAGCGGCTTGAGCGACTCGCGGTATTCGACGCCCTCCAGCGACTCGTCGACGATGCCGAGCGAGTCGGAGACCGCCGGGGCGTCGTCGTCGCCCGAGTCGGGCGCGTCGAGCGAGACCGTCGAGTAGGCGTTGGCCGACTCGAGGCCCTCCAGCACCTCTTCCTCGGTCATCTGGAGATGGGCGGCCAGCTCGGCCACCGTGGGCGCGCGCCCCTCACGCTGCGAGAGCTCACTGATCGCCTTGGTCAGCGACAGCTTCAGCTCCTGCAGGCGGCGCGGCACGCGGACCGCCCAGCCCTTGTCGCGGAAGTGGCGCTTGATCTCACCGACGATGGTCGGGGTGGCGTAGGTCGAGAACTCCACGCCCCGGGCCAGGTCGAACCGGTCGATCGACTTGATCAGGCCGATCGTGGCGACCTGGGTCAGGTCGTCGAGCCATTCGCCGCGGTTGCGGAACCGGCGGGCCAGGTATTCCACCAGCGGAAGGTGCAGCTCCACGAGCTCGTCGCGGATGCGCTGGCGGCGCGGGTCGTCGGCCGGCAGCTCAGCGAGCTCCCCGAAGAGGGTGCGGGCGCGCACCCGATCCGGGACTCCGGAGTCGCTGGTGGCCATGGCACGGGTCCTTTCCGTCACGCCGGCCTCGCCGCGCCTCGCCGCTTGCGCAGCACGATCGCCATGTGATCGGGGGAGGACACGGCATCGACGTCGTCGGCGAGCGCGGTGAGCACCATCCAGGCGAAGTCATCGCGTTTGGGCTCGGCGATCCCGACGGTGGTGACCTCGACCCGGATCGACATCTCCTGCCCGGTCAGCTCGAACTCCGCGATCAGGTCGGTGCCGGGGACGGCATGGCGCAGCAACATCGCGCACGCCTCGTCGACGGCGATCCGCAGATCTTCCATCTCGTCGATGGTGAAGTCGAGCCGTGCCGCCAGACCTGCCGTCGCGGTCCGCAACACGGACAGATAGGCGCTGGCCGCCGGAAGCCGTACGCTCACGGCGTCGCGGATCCCGGCCAGATCCCCTGTGACATCAGTTGCGTCGGTCACGATCCTCCTTGCCCTGCCGGCCACATCTCGCGGGGCCGCATGTTTGCAACCTACCGCCACTCGACCGCGATTGCTCGGCTTGGACGCGCCGATGCCGGAAATGCGCGGACCCCGCACGGAAAGGTCCAAGGATACGTGCGGGGTCCGAGGCGGAAGGCTACGCGGCCTTCGTCTCCCAGAAGATCTTCGCGATCTCGTCGATCTTGCCCAGGAGGTCGTCGGCCTTGGCGACGTCGACGGTGCCCTTGGCGCCGGCGGCGCCGGCCAGCTTGGTGGCGTCCCAGAAGAGCTGGTGGAGCTGCGGGTGGGCCTCAAGGTGCGGGGGCTTGAAGTAGTCGGTCCAGAGCACCCACAGGTGGTGCTTGACCAGTTCGGCCCGCTCCTCCTTGATCGTGAGGGCCCGCGAGCGGAACACCGGGTCGTCGTTGTCGGCGTACTTCTGCATGATCGCCTTGACCGATTCGGCCTCGATGCGAGCCTGGGCGGGGTCGTAGACGCCGCACGGCAGGTCACAATGGGCCGATGCCACGTGCTTGGCAAGCATCGGGTTTCCTTTCGTCAGAGTGGCTGCGGTTCCGACATTACTGCTCCGAGGTGGATCATGTTCACCAGCGTCCGGGTGTCCGGGGATTCCATGCTTCCGGCGCTGCGGCCCGGCGACTGCCTGTTGGTCCGCCGCACCGCGAAGATCCGTCCCGGAGACGTCGTGATCGCTCGCATACCCGGGAACCTGATCGTCAAAAGGGTCTTCCGGTGGACCGGCGAGGGCTGGTGGCTGGAGAGCGACAACCAGCAGGCGCCCGGCCGCAGGGACTCGTGGGACTTCGGCGCGATTCCCCAGGACCGGATCGTCGGGAAGGTGGTCGGCCGTTACTGGCCGTCACTCGCCTTGGGGCCGCGCTTCCTGGCCCGGTAGGCGGCCACGTTGGCCCGGCTGGCGCAGCGCTCGGAGCAGTAGCGCCGCGACCTGTTCGACGAGGTGTCGAGGTAGGCGTTGCGGCAGGGCGCGGCCTGGCAGATGCCGAGCCGGTCGGCGCCGAGGCCGGTGACCACGCCGGCCAGGCCCATCACCGACCCGACCGCGACGGTGTCGCCGACCCGGCCGCCCTCGGTCAGGTGCATGTGCCAGGGCTGGCCGTCGTGCCCGGCGATCTGGGGGTGGACGGGATGGCGCACCAGCAGGCCGTTGAGGCGCTGGACCACGTCTTCCTCGTCGCCCTCGGCGGCCGACTCGAACACCTCGGTCAGCTCGTCGCGCAGCTCGATGACATGGTCGAGGTCGCGCCGGGTCACCCGCCCGGCGGCCTCGGTCCGGCCGGTCTCGGCGAGCAGGGCGCGCAGGCCGTCGAGGGTCTTCAGATCATCCCGGCGGTTGACGAGGAGGACGGCCAGTTCGGCATAGGAGGTCAAGTCCACGGGGAACCCTGTAATAGGTGACTCTGGACATTGAGTATTACACAGGGACGGAAAGTTCCAAAGAGATTGACACTGCATTAAAGGCCGACCGGCTGCGACGTATCTGGCCGCGAGGGGCCGTCTCAGCATGTGGCACACTAGGGCAACGGGTGACCCCCGTGCCCGAGACGGCCGTCAACGACGACGGTTCCGGTGTCTATCCATGCCGCGGGCCCTCGTCTCGTAACGGTCTGTGTTGTGTCCGTCACCAGACATCAGGGGTCAGCGTAATGACTGCTTCCCTCGAAGCCCTCGACCTCGATCCGGCCTTCGCGCTGCACCGCGGCGGAAAGCTAGAGGTCAGAGCCACCATCCCGGTCCGAAACGCCGACGATCTGTCGCTCGCCTACACGCCCGGCGTGGCCCGCGTCTGCTCGGCCATCGCCGATTCGCCCGAGCTCGCCAACGAGTACACCTGGGTCTCCAACGTGGTCGCCGTCGTCACCGACGGCACCGCCGTGCTGGGGCTCGGCGACATCGGCCCCGCCGGGGCGATGCCCGTCATGGAGGGCAAGTCGCTGCTCTTCAAGGAGTTCGGCGGGGTCGACTCGGTGCCGATCTGCCTCGACTGCACGGGGGTCGACGAGATCGTCGAGACCGTCGTCCGGCTCGCGCCGTCCTTCGGCGGCATCAACCTGGAGGACATCAGCGCCCCGCGGTGCTTCGAGATCGAAGACCGGCTCCGCGAGCGCCTGTCCATCCCGGTCTTCCACGACGACCAGCACGGCACGGCGATCGTCGCCACCGCCGCGCTGACCAACGCCGCCCGGCTGATCGGCCGCCCGCTCGGCGAGCTCCGGGCCGTGGTGGCCGGGGCCGGGGCGTCCGGGGTCGCGGTGACCCGCATGCTCCTCAACGCCGGCATCGGCGACATCGCGGTCTCCGACAGCAAGGGCCTGATCTTCGAGGGCCGGGCCGGGATGAACCCGTACAAAGACGCCCTGGCCAGGGAGACCAACCGGGCCGGGCTGACCGGCTCGACCGAGGCGGCCCTCGCCGGGGCCGACGTCTTCATCGGCCTGTCGGGGGCGACCATCTCCGAGCAGGCCATCGCGTCGATGTCGCAGGACGCCGTCGTGTTCGCCCTGTCGAACCCGACGCCCGAGGTCCACCCCCAGGTCGCCGCCAGGCACGCCGCCGTGGTGGCGACCGGGCGGTCCGACTTCCCCAACCAGATCAACAACGTGCTCGCCTTCCCCGGCGTGTTCCGGGGGGCGCTCGACGTCCGGGCGACCACGATCACCGAGAACATGAAGATCGCCGCGGCGGCGGCGCTGGCCGGGGTCGTGGGCGACGAGGTGCGGGCCGACTACATCATCCCGTCGCCGTTCGACGACCGGGTCGCCCCGGCCGTCACCCGGGCGGTGGCCGACCAGGCCCGCAAGGACGGCGTGGCCCGCCGGTAACCGCGCAGACGCCGAAGGGCCCGGCCTCCCCCCGAGACCGGACCCTTCCGTCCACGTGTCACTTCTTGACGATGCTGCCGGACCAGTTGCCGGCCGCGGCCTTGTACACGTCGTACGTCTCGCCGTCGAAGTAGGGCGAGGTGATCTTGTCGATGCGGTCGTTGCCGTTGGAGTCGGCGAAGGCGCTGGTCACGCCGTTGACGTAGCCCAGGCGGCGGGCGTTGCTGTACTTCAGCAACCACGGGCCGCCGTCGGCGCCCGGCGTCATCGAGCAGGTGATCGCGATCTGCTCCTCGATCTTGAGCCCGGCGTCGGTGACCTCACGGTTCGGCTTGCCGTAGCACCACTTCGGGGTGACTCCGGTGAACGCCTTGTTGCCGTCGGGGTGACGGGCGGCGGGGTAGCCGAAGGCGTACACCGCGCCGGCGCCGACCTTCTGGTTGTAGGCCAGGCCCTGGCCGCCGACGTTGTCGCCGAGGCGGCCGGCGTCCTTGATGGTGAGGATCCACCACTTGCCCTTGTCGCGCCACTTGACGCCGCCGTGGGCCTTGTACTGCTTCTCCGAGACGGCCCTGGTCGCCTCGAACTTCACGCCGTTGTAGACCGTGACGAAGGCGTAGTCGCGGTCGTAGTCCTCGTAGACGTCGAAGTCGTAGTGGGTGAAGCCCTGCTTGGCGACGTACACACCCCAGGGGGCCTTGCCCTGGTAGTAGCCGGGAACGAAGATCCACTGGTCGAGCATGTGGTCGTTGTCGTCGGTGTCGAAGACGCAGTGCCCCGCGGTGGCGACCAGGTTCTTGTACTTGGCCTGGATGGAGCTCGCCGAGCACCAGTAGGTCTTGCCGTTCTTGCGGAAGAAGACCTTGCCCAGCGTCTTGGGGATGTTGATGTTCTTCGACTTGCCCGCCTGGCCGCCCGGCCCGGTCGGGGAGACGGTGCCCGCCTTGCCGTCGGCCGACGGGCCGCCCTTGGAGGAGAGCTTGGCCACCTTGGCGACCGTCTCGGCGTCGGGGCCCCACTGGGTGGCGGCCTTGAGCGCCTTGCTGTTGCTGCGGAACCAGAAGCCCGCGATGTTGTCGGCGTCTGCCACGGAGACCGTGGGTCCGTCGGCGGGCGAGGCGTTCGCCGGTAACGCCACCAGAACGGCGGATCCGGCTATGCCGGCGGTCACGAGACCCAGCCGTGCGCGCTTGTCCACGTGAACCCTCCTTTTCCTCCCGTTGCGGATGTGGATCTCGCAGATGACTAACCGTGAGACCGAAAACAAACGGGAGGAAAAGGAATGTGACCTAAGTCACACAGGAACTACTTAGTTTCCGTGAGCCCGAGCGTGCCGTCCTTCTTGACGATCGAGCCCGACCACAGCGGGGCCGCGGTCTTGTAGACCGCGTAGGTCTCGCCGTCGAAGTAGGGCGAGGTGATCAGGTCGCTGCGGTGGTTGCCGTCGGTGTCGCCGCCGAGGCTGCTCACGCCGTTCAGGTAGCCCTTGCGGGCCGTGCTGCTGTACTTGATGATCCACGGGCCGCCGGAGGAGCCGCCGGTCATCGAGCAGCGGATGGCCTGGTGCTCCTCGGCCTTCACGCTCTTCTCCGCGACGGGGTAGATCGGCTTGCCGTAGCACCACTTCATGGTGGAGCCGGTGTAGGTGTAGTCGCCGTCGGGGTGGGCCGCGGTCGGGTAGCCGAACACGAAGACGTTCTGGCCGACCTTCTGGTTGTACGCGAAGCCCAGCCCGCCGACGTTGTCGCCCAGGCGCCCGACGTCCTTCCACTTGCCCTCCGACCACGTGATGCCGTTGTAGACGGTCACGAAGGCGAAGTCGCGGTCGATGTCCTCGTAGACGCTGAAGTCGTAGTGGGTGTAGGCGGTCTTGCCGACGTACACACCCCAGGGGGCCTTGCCCTGGTAGTAGCCCGGGATGAACACCCAGTGGCCGACGACCGAGGCGTTGCCCTCCAGGTCGTAGGCGCAGTGCCCGGCGGTCGCCACGAGGTTCTTGTACGCCGACTGGATCGACGACGCCGAACACGAGTAGAGGGAGTCGCCGACCGTGAAGAACACGCGGCCGGCGCTCTTGGGCAGGTTGACGTTCTTGGTCGTCGTCGTGGGCTTGGCCTCGTCACCGATGGCGGGCACCACACCCGGCTTGCCGTCGGCGGCCGGACCGCCGGTGGAGACGTGCTTGGGGACCTTGGCGTGCTCCAGGCCGTAGGGGGCGGCGGCCTTCAGGTTCTTGCCGCCGTCGGCGGTCCAGAACTCCAGGGTGTCGGCGGCCGCGGCGGGCGTCGCCATCTTGGCGGACTGGCCCACCTTGGGGCCGGCGTGCGCCGGCACCGCTAAGGAGGCGGCCACGAGGCCGGCCACGCCGACGGGAAGGAGGATGCGCTTCACAGGGGGTTCGCTCCTTGCGATTGGCGTGAGACGCCTCTTGCGTCTCATGCGCCAGAAAGGGATAGCCAGAAACTTACATGACTCTGGCAACTCCGCTAAAGAACACATAAAAAACGAAAAAGCCCGGCTGGTTGCCGGGCTTTTTCATTGACGCCGAAGCGGATCGACTAGGCGATCGAGCCGGTCCACAGGTTCGCGGCGGCCTTGTAGACACCGTAGGTCTCGCCGTCGAAGTAGGACGAGAGCGAGGTGTCGATGCGCTTGTTGCCGTCGGAGTCGGAGACGCCGATGGTCACGCCGTTCAGGTAGCCGAGACGGCGGGTGTTCTTGTACTGCGCCAGCCACGCCGAGCCGAGCGAGCCCTGGCCGGTGAAGGACGACTTGACGCCCAGCAGCTCCTCGCCCTTGATGGCCGAGGCCTTGGCGCCGAAGGTCTTGCCGTAGCTCCACTTGAGGGTCTTGCCGGAGTAGGCCTGGTTGCCGTCCGGGTGCGAGCCGCTCGGGTAGCCGAAGACGTAGACCGACTGGCCGACCTTCTGGTTGTACGCGAAGCCCTGGCCGCCGACGTTGTCACCGAGGCGACCGGCGTCCTTGAACTTCCACACGAAGTACTTCGTGACGTCCTTGCCGTCGACCTTCTCGGTCTTCTTCCGGGTGAGGAAGCCGCCACCGTTCTTCTGGTACGTGTTGTACTCGGCCTCGGTGATCTCGGCGGGCGCACCCTGGCCGAGAGCGATGCCGTTGTACACGTTGACGAACGCGTAGTTGCGGTCGCCGTCCTCGTACACGTCGAAGTCGTAGTGGGTGAAGGCCTGCTTGCCGACGTACACGCCCCAGGGGGTCTTGCCCTGGTAGTAACCCGGCACGAACACCCAGTACTTCATGGTGGCGCTGTTGGTCTCGGTGTCGTAGACGCAGCTGCCGGCCGTGGCGACCAGGTTGCGGTAGGCCGACTGGACCGAGGTGGCGGTGCACCAGCGCGGCTTGACCGCGGTCAGCTTGCCGGTCCGCGGGTCGCGCACGACGTCGTCGGCGAAGAACACCTTGCCCGTGGTCTTGGGCAGGTTGACGTTCTTCGAGGTGCTGGTCGTCTTCTTCTCGTCGCCGATGGCGGGGACGACACCCGGCTTGGTGTCGGCCGAGGGGCCGCCGGACGAGACGTGCTTGGCCGGGACCGTGGTCTCGACGTTGTACGGCGTGGCGTTGATCAGGTTCGCGGCGCCTTCGGTCAGCCAGAGGGCGGCGATGTTCTTGGCCGCGATGCCCGTCGTCGCCAGGGGGTCCGAGGCGACGTCGCCGGCGGCGCTGGCGGGCTGGGTGACGAGAGCGGAGGCCAGCAGACCGGCCGCCACACCACCGAGGGCGAGAGTGCGCTTCATAAGGGGGAACTCCTCTTGGTCTGTACGTGGGCCGCCTCTTGCGTCCCATGCGTCAGTAAAGGGGCAACCCGGAACTTACATGCCTGTTCGTCACAGGCGGTAGCGAAACTGGGGCGTCCGAAACCACTCAGCATCCCGTGACATTTCCGTGATCTGTCAGACCCGAGGTCAGAGGTGGAGTCGGGTTGTTATCAACAGGTGATGATGTGATGTAAATCACATCGAGTCGATGGCACCGATTCGAGGGCCCGTGCGTCAAAGGGAACTTCGTTGGAACGGGCAAACGAAAAGGCCCGGCCGGAGCCGGGCCTCCCGTTGGACGACCACTACGCGATCGAACCGCTCCACAGGTTCGCCGCGGCCTTGTAGACGCCGTAGGCCTCGCCGTCGAAGTACGGGGAGACCGAGGTGTCGTAGCGCTTGTTGCCGTCGGTGTCGGAGACGCCGATGGTCACGCCGTTCAGGTAGCCCAGACGGCGAGCGCTCTTGTACTGCGAGATCCACGCGGAACCCAGGGCGCCCTCACCCGTGAAGGAGGACTTGACGCCGATGAGCTCCTCGGCCTTGATGGCCGAGGCCTTGGCCGCGAAGGTCTTGCCGTAGCTCCACTTCAGGGTCTTGCCGGTGAAGGCCTGGTTCCCGTCGGGGTGCTGGCCGCTCGGGTAGCCGAACACGTAGACGCTCTGGCCGACCTTCTGGTTGTAGGCGAAGCCCTGGCCGCCGACGTTGTCGCCGAGGCGACCGGCGTCGGTGTACTTCCAGACGTAGTACTTGCCGTCCTTCTTCCAGTAGTACTTGTAGGTCTTGGCGACGGCCTCCGAGACCTCCTTGAACGACGCCAGGCCGTGGAGCTGCCACAACTTGTCGAAGTCGGCGAGTCCGTTCGCGGGCAGGGAGATGCCGTTGTAGACGGTGACGAACGCGTAGTTGCGGTCGCCGTCCTCGTAGACGTCGTAGTCGTAGTGGGTGAAGGCCTGCTTGCCGACGTACACGCCCCACGGAGCCTTGCCCTGGTAGTAACCCGGGACGAAGATCCAGTTCTCGAGCGTCGCCTTGTTGGTCTCCGTGTTGTAGACACAGCTGCCGGCGGTCGCGACGAGGTTGCGGTAGTTCGACTGGACCGACGTGGCGGTGCACCAGTGCGGGTTCTTGGCGACCCACTTCGGCCACCAAGGGGTGCCCTTGTTCTCGAAGCCGTCGGAGAAGAACACCTTGCCGGTGGTCTTCGGCAGGTTGACGTTCTTCGAGGTGCTGGTCGTCTTCTTCTCGTCACCGATGGCGGGGACGACACCCGGCTTGGTGTCGGCCGTCGGGCCGCCGGTCGAGACGTGCTTGGAGACGACCTGGGTCTCCACGTCGTAGGGGGTCGCGTTGACCAGGTTGGCGGCGTTCTCCGCCAGCCACATGGCCGCGATGTTCTTGGCCGCGATGCCGGTCGTGGCCAGCGGGGTGCTGGCGACGTCGCCGGCGGCGGCGGCCGGCTGGGTGACGAGGGCGGAGGCCAGCAGGCCGGCCGCCACGCCACCGAGGGCGAGGGTGCGCTTCATGAGGGAACTCCTTGGTCTGTACGTGGGCCGCGTCCTGCGTCCCATACGTCAGGAAAGGGATGTTCCGGAGGTTACTCCTGCGATCTTTCGTGCCTGAAGTGGCGTTTGCGGGCTTCAGGGGCGCGTGATGCGCTCGTGATCTGGGCGACTCACAGTCGGGTCACGAGTCAATGACCTCTGGACGCGCAAATCCCGTGGCCGCAGGGGTGTCGGGCTTGACGATGATGGTTAACCCCTGGTGAAGAAGTCGGACATAGATCAACAAATGTGACTTAAATCACATGCGATCAGTGGAACCGATGCCCGAGAACGACAAAAGGCCCGGTCGTGAACGACCGGGCCTTCCGTTCAGCTGGTGACCGCTTAGGCGATCGAGCCGCTCCACAGGTTCGCAGCAGCCTTGTAGACGCCGAAGGTCTCACCGTCGAAGTACGGGGAAACCGAGGTGTCGTAGCGCTTGTTGCCGTCGGTGTCGGAGACGCCGATGGTCACGCCGTTCAGGTAGCCCAGACGACGAGCGCTCTTGTACTGCGAGATCCACGCCGAGCCCAGCGAGCCCTCACCGGTGAAGGAGGACTTCACGCCGATGATCTCCTCGGCCTTGATGTCCGACGCCTTGGCGGCGAACGTCTTGCCGTAGGTCCACTTGAGGGTGTGACCGGAGTAGGCGTGGTTCCCGTCCGGGTGCGAGCCGCTCGGGTAGCCGAACACGTAGACGTTCTGGCCGACCTTCTGGTTGTAGGCGAGGCCCTGGCCCCCGACGTTGTCGCCCAGGCGACCGGCGTCGTTCCACTTCCAGATGTAGTACTTGCCGCCGTCGATGAAGCGGATGTCGTACTGCAGCCACAGTTCCTTCGAGACTTCGACCAGGCCGCCAAGGTCCTTGAGGGTCTTGACGTCCTTGAGGCCGCCGTGGGGCAGCTTCAGGCCGTTGTACACGGTGACGAACGCGTAGTTGCGGTCGCCGTCCTCGTACACGTCGAAGTCGTAGTGCGTGAACGCCTGCTTGCCGACGTAGATGCCCCACGGGGTCTTGCCCTGGTAGTAACCGGGGACGAAGACCCACTTGTCCAGGGTCGCCTTGTTGTTCACGACGTCGTAGACGCAGTGACCGGCGGTCGCGACGAGGTTCTTGTACGCGGCCTGGACGGAGGTGGCGGTGCACCAGTGCGACTTCTTGTCAGCGCCGATGAAGAACACCTTGCCCGTGGTCTTGGGCAGGTTGACGTTCTTCGAGGTGCTGGTGGTCTTCTTCTCGTCACCGATGGCGGGGACGACACCCGGCTTGGTGTCGGCGGTCGGGCCACCAGTCGAGACGTGCTTCCCGACGACCTGGGTCTCCACGTCGTAGGGGGTCGCGCCCTTCAGCTGGGCCATGTTCTCGGCCCACCAGAAGGCGGCGATGTTCTTGGCCGCGATGCCGGTGTTGGCCAGCGGGGTGCTGACGACGTCACCGGCGGCGGAAGCCGGCTGGGTGACGAGGGCGGAGGCCAGCAGGCCGGCCGCCACGCCACCGAGGGCGAGAGTGCGCTTCATGGGGGAACTCCTTGGTCTGTACGTGGGCCGCGTCTTGCGTCCCATGCGTCAGGAAAGGGATGAGTGGACCTTACAGCCGATCTTGGGTGTGTCCGTAGCGATACCTGAGGTTCCCGGAGGCTCGTGAGTCGTCGAGATCTTTTCGTAACCGGGATTACTCAAAGTTGACAGGCTTGTAAGGATTAACGCCGGGACAGAAGCGCAGTTCGGACTGTCCGTGACTCGCCGCCTGTGGGCGCGAAGGAAACCACAGGGTTCTGTGAAGATCCTGGGAATGTGATGTAAATCACTCGCGATCAATGGAACCGATCGGCGAGTTAACTCAACCTTTGCTGGAACGCGCAAAAACGACAAAAGACCCGATCGTAACGATCGGGTCTTTCGTCGAGCTGGTGACCGCTTAGGCGATCGAGCCGCTCCACAGGTTCGCAGCAGCCTTGTAGACGCCGTAGGTCTCGCCGTCGAAGTACGGGGAAACCGAGGTGTCGTAGCGCTTGTTGCCGTCGGTGTCGGAGACGCCGATGGTCACGCCGTTCAGGTAGCCCAGACGACGAGCGCTCTTGTACTGCGCGATCCACGCGGAACCGAGCGAGCCCTCACCGGTGAAGGACGACTTGATGCCGATGATCTCCTCGGCCTTGATGTCCGAGGCCTTCGCCGCGAAGGTCTTGCCGTAGCTCCACTTGAGCGTGTGGCCCGAGTAGGCGTGGTTGCCGTCCGGGTGCTTGCCGCTCGGGTAGCCGAAGACGTAGACCGACTGGCCGATCTTCTGGTTGTAGGCGAGGCCCTGGCCGCCGACGTTGTCACCGAGGCGACCGGCGTCGACGAACTTCCAGATGAAGTAGTGCAGCTTGCCCTTGTACCAGACCGCGGCCGTGTCACCGATGAAGGTGTCGAAGCCGAAGTAGTCGTCGTAGACGTCCTTGGAGACCTCGACCCAGCCGCCCAGGTCCTCCCAGCCGTCGCCGCCGGTGATGCCCTTGGGCACGTGCTTACCGAAAGCGGGGCCGTCGTGCGGGGCCTTCAGGCCGTTGTACACGGTGACGAACGCGTAGTTGCGGTCGCCGTCCTCGTACACGTCGAAGTCGTAGTGGGTGAAGGCCTGCTTACCCACGTAGATGCCCCACGGGGTCTTGCCCTGGTAGTAGCCCGGGACGAAGACCCACTTGTCGAGGGTCGCCTTGTTGTTCACGACGTCGTAGACGCAGTGACCGGCGGTCGCGACGAGGTTCTTGTACGCGGCCTGCACGGAGGTGGCGGTGCACCAGTGCGGCTTGTGGTCGGCGCCGATGAAGAACACCTTGCCCGTGGTCTTGGGCAGGTTGACGTTCTTCGAGGTGCTGGTGACCTTCTTCTCGTCACCAATGGCGGGAACGATCCCGGGCTTGGTGTCGGCGGTGGGACCGCCGGTCGAGACGTGCTTCCCGACGACCTGGGTCTCCACGTCGTAGGGGGTCGCGCCCACGAGGTTGGCAGCCTTGTTGGCGTACCAGTAGGCGACGATGTTCTTCGCCGCGATGCCGGTGGAGGCCAGCGGGGTGCTGGCCACGTCGCCGGCGGCGGCAGCCGGCTGGGTGACGATAGCGGAGGCCAGCAGGCCCGCCGCCACGCCACCGAGGGCGAGAGTGCGCTTCATGGGGGAACTCCTTGGTCTGTACGTGGGCCGCAGCTGCGTCCCATGCGTCAGGAAAGGGATGGCTGGACCCTACAGCCGTGATTTCTGCGGCCAAAGGGGCGATCGATCACTCTCGGTGACGGAGATTCCCTCGTAATCTGGTCCACTCAGCGTTGACAGACGTGTCAATGACGCCGGAGGGATGGAAGCGCAGCTCTGGTGCCAGAGGGGTGTGCCGAGTGAATGGCGTAGCCAACCACAGGAGTCTGGGAAGATCCTGGGAATGTGATGTAAATCACATGAGATCAATGGAACCTGGCGCGAACGGCAAAGGCCCGGCCGAACGGCCGGGCCCCGCAGATGTTCGATCTTGACTAAACGATCTTGACTAGGCGATCGAACCCGACCACACGTTGGCGGCGGCCTTGTAGACGCCGTAGGTCTCGCCGTCGAAGTAGGCCGAGACGCTCGTGTCGATGCGCTTGTTGCCGTCGGTGTCGGACACCCCGCTGGTCAGGCCGTTCAGGTAGCCGAGGCGGCGGGTGCTCTTGTACTGCGAGAGCCACGCCGAGCCCAGCGAGCCCTGGCCGGTGAACGACGACTTCACGCCGATCAGCTCCTCGGCCTTCACGGCCGACGCCTTGGCCTTGAAGGTCTTGCCGTAGCTCCACTTGAGCGTGTGGCCCGTGTAGGCGTGGTTGCCGTCGGGGTGGGAGCCGCTCGGGTAGCCGAAGACGTAGACGTTCTGGCCGACCTTCTGGTTGTAGGCCAGGCCCTGGCCGCCGACGTTGTCGCCGAGGCGGCCGGCGTCGGTGAAGCGGATGACGTAGTACTTGCCCTTGATCGGGCCGGGCGAGCGGATGGCCTTGCTGTAGGTCTCCCACTCGGCCTTGGAGACTTCCTTGGTGTTCTCCGACCGCATCCACTTGGCGAAGTCGCTGCCCTTGGCGGGCAGGCCCGACGCCGGCGCCTTGAGGCCGTTGTAGACGGTGACGAACGCGTAGTTGCGGTCGCCGTCCTCGTAGACGTCGAAGTCGTAGTGGGTGTAGGCGGTCTTGCCGACGTAGATGCCCCAGGGGGTCTTGCCCTGGTAGTAGCCGGGCACGAAGACCCAGTAGTCGAGGGTGGCCTTGTTGGTCACCGTGTCGTAGACGCAGCTTCCGGCGGTGGCGACCAGGTTCTTGTACTTCGACTGCAGCGAGGTGGCGGTGCACCAGTGGGGCTTGCCGTCGCCGCCGCGGAAGAACACCTTGCCGGTGGTGCGGGGGAGGTTGACGTTCTTGGAGGAACCGCCCGACTTGGCCTCGTCGCCGATGGCGGGGACCGTTCCAGCCTTCCCGTCGGCCGAGGGGCCGCCGGTGGAGACGTGCTTGTTGACCTTGATGGTCGTCTCGGCGTTGTAGGGGGTCGAGCCGACCAGGTTGGCGTACCGGTTGGCGAACCAGTAGGCGACGACGTTCTTGGCCGCGAGCGACGTCTTGGCCAGGGAGTCGCTCGCCACGTCACCGGCCGCCGAGGCGGGCTGGGCGACGAGGGCGGAGGCCAGGAGGCCGGCTGCCACACCGGAGAGGGCGAGGGTGCGCTTCAAGGGTGCTCCATGCGTTGGTAAAGGGACCGTCAGGACGATATGCGGGATGTTCCGCGTGTCCAAAGCGACTTCACCGGGCCTTTGGGGCCGTTGTGCACGCATCGCCGCAGGTGAGCACTTGACTCGCGGCAGTCGGATCTTGAAACGAATGTGACTCGAATCACATTTTTCGATGGCACCGAAATCCAGCTATGTACGTCTAATTCCTCCACGCATGAAAAAGGCCCGGCCAGGTGCGGCCGGGCCCTCTCCGTCCTAGGCGATCGAACCGGACCACAGGTTCGCCGCGTGCTTGTAGATGCCGTAGGTCTCGCCGTCGAAGTAGGGCGAGAGGCTGACGTCGATGCGGTCGTTGCCGTCGGTGTCGGAGACCGCGGCGGTGACGCCGTTCAGGTAGCCCTTGCGGCTGGTGTTGCTGTACTTGTACATCCAGGCCGAGCCCGACGAGCCCTCGCCGGTGAAGCTGCACTTGACGCCGAGCAGTTCCTCGCCCTTGACCGCCGAGGCGGAGGCCGGGAACGTGGTCCCGTAGCACCACTTCTGGGTCTGGCCCGTGTAGGCGTGGTTGCCGTCGGGGTGTGACCCGCTCGGGTAGCCGAAGACGTAGTCCTTCACGTTTCGCTTCTGGTTGTACGCGAAGCCCTGGCCGCCCACGTTGTCACCCAGCCGGCCGGCGTCGACGAACTTCCAGATGTAGTACTTCGAGCCGACCTTCTTCGTGTACTTGCTGACGATCCACGGGTAGGTGCCGTAGGAGCGGTACTTGTCCCACTCGCTCTTGGAGACCTTCTTCCAGTCGCCGTCGAGCGGGCCGCCGTCGTGCGGGGCCTTGAGGCCGTTGTAGACGGTGACGAAGGCGTAGTTGCGGTCGAAGTCCTCGTAGACGTCGAAGTCGTAGTGGGTGAAGGCCTGCTTGCCGACGTAGATGCCGTAGGGGGTCTTGCCCTGGTAGTAGGCCGGGACGAACACCCAGTACTTCAGCGTGGCGGCGTTCGACTCGACGTCGTAGACGCAGTGCCCGGCGGTGGCGACCAGGTTCTTGTACTTCGACTGGAGCGAGGTGGCGGTGCACCAGCGGGGGTTCTTGTCGGCGTCCAGGAAGAAGACCTTGCCGGTGGTGCGGGGCAGGTTGACGTTCTTGGACGAGGTGGAGCCCGCGCCGCCGATCGGGGAGACGAGACCGGGCTTGCCGTCGGCCGACGGGCCGCCCTTCGACAGGTGCTTGGCGACGACCTTGGTCTCGACGTCGTAGGGGGTGGCGGCGTTCAGGTTGGCCTTCGACTGGCCGTACCAGAAGGCGACGACGTTCCAGGCGGCGATGCCGCTGCCGGCCAGCGGGTCGGACGCCTCGTCGGGAGCGGCGCTGGCCGCGGACGGGACGGCCAGGGCGGCGCCGAGAAGACCGGCGGTGGCGCCCAGAAGCGCGAGGTGCTTCGCTCGGGATCGCATGGTGGTGCTCCTTCATCGCAGAGGGTGTGCTGTGATGAAGGTAGGTTTCTGCGCTTTATCCCTGCTTTATCCGCGGTTGCAAGGCGCTTGCTCAGTTCGTCGCCTGCTTGGCGGCCTGCTGGTAGACCCGCGCGGTCACCGCGTTGAAGTAGGGGGAGGAGGCCGCGTCGAGCTTGCCGTCGGCGTTGATGTTCCACGTCAGGCTGGTCACGCCGTTGAGGAACCCGGTCTTCTTCACCGGATCCCAGCCGAGCACCCACGGGCCGCCGCTCGCGCCCGCCGTGAAGGGGCACGGGTTCAGCAGGACGCCGTTCTCCAGGAGATAGGTGGGGGCGGTGGCGGCGGTGGCCCTGGTCGTGCCGGAACACGACCGGACGACCTGGCCGTCGTAGGGGCGGGTGCCGTCGGGATGGGCGCCGGCCGGGTAGCCGAAGACCGACACCGGGCGGGAGCGGCCCTTGGTCGAGGCGAACTGGAAGGCGCCGACCTTGTCTTCGAGCCGGCCGCCCTGCACCCTCTGGTCGCCCTTCCAGGTGAAACCCCGGTAGACGGTCACGAAGGCGTAGTCGCGGTCGTAGTCGCCCGCGCCGGAGAAGTCCTCGTGGAGGTAGAGGGTGTGGCCGACGTAGACGCCGGCGTCGGTCGAGCCGCCCGCGTAGGAGGGGATGAAGACCCAGTTCTCCACGGGCTTGTTCTGGCCGAGCGACCAGCCGCAGTGGCCGGCCGTGGCGACCAGGTTGCGGTTCTTGGAGTGGACGACCGAGCCGGAGCACCAGTACTCCTTGTCGCCCAGCTTGAAGAAGACCTTGCCGACCATCGGCTGCTGGGAGGGCGCGACGGCGCCGGCCGCGCCCGTAGCCACGCCGGCGCGGGAGAGCTCGGCCATCGAGGGGGCCTGCCGCGCCCCGGTGGACGGCTTGGAGGCCGGGACGTAGGTGCTGGCCTCCTTCAGCCGCGCCGGCGTCCAGTAGGCGGCGACCTTCTGCATGTCCGCGCCGGTCGCGGCGAGTGGGTAGGCCATCACGCCCTTGCCGAGGTGCCGCTCCGCCGGGGGCGCGGCCTCCTTGGCCGAGACCTCCATCAGGGGCGCCGTGGGCGGGGCCGCGACGGCGGGCGCCGATGTCGGCGTCCAGATCGAGAGGAGCGCGGCGGCACCCAGCGCGACGGCGACGCCGCCCGCGGCAAGGGTGATCCGCCTGGTCATGGGGGCCTCTCGGGGGTCTCGTGACGGAGGTATCGATCGTAAGGGGTGATTTTTCCAGATCACCAGTGATCAGGCACAGGTTCTTGGCCTTCTCGTTATGAATCCGAGGGAACCGAACGGCCCTCTGGCCCGTCCGAGTAGATCGGGCCGAAGCTACGGCCCGTGTAAAGGAAAGTGCCCGGGAGACGATGAACGTCCCCCGGGCACCGGTTCTCGCGGCAGATGGTCACGCGGTCCAGCGGTTGGCCGCGACCTTGTAGACGTCGTAGGTCTCGCCGTTGAAGTAGGGCGAGGAGAGCCGGTCGTACCGGTCGTTGCCGTCGGTGTCCCAGGCGATGCTGTTGACGCCGTAGAGGTAGCCGGAACGGGTCTTGCTCTTGTAGTTCCAGATCAGCGGGCCGCCGCTGGCGCCGGCGGTCATGCCGCACTTGATGCCGACGTGCTCCTGGACGTTGTACTTCGGCGCGGCCGGCATGGCGGCGGTCTGGCCGTAGCACCACTTCATCGTCTTGCCGCTGAACGGACGGTCGCCGTCGGGGTGCGGGCCGGCCGGGTAGCCGAACGAGAAGACGTTGGTCTTGGTGCTGCGGTTCCAGGTGAAGCCCTGGCCGCCGACGTTGTCGCCGAGGCGGCCGACGGAGGTCTTGACGAGCTTGTACTTGCCGTCGACCTTCTCCCAGCTGGCCTTGTAACCGGAGGCGACGTTGACGAACGCGTAGTCGTAGTCGTAGTCCTCCTTGACAACGAAGTCGTCGTGCGCCTGGTACCAGGTGGCCGGGTAGATGCCGTAGGGCGCCTTGCCGTTCCACGCCTGGGTGCCGTCCCAGTACGACGGGATGAACACCCAGTTGTCGTAGAACCGGTTGCTGGCCGGGTCGTACACGCAGTGGCCGGCGGTGGCCACGACGTTGCGGAACTTGCCCTGGATCGAGGTGCCGGAGCAGTACTTCCAGCTCTTGGGGTCGAGCGGGTTCTTGCCCGGCAGGGTGAAGAACACCCGGCCGACCGTGTTGGGCAGGTTGACCTGCTTGCTGGCGGGGGTGCCCGCCTTCTCGCCGCCGATCGGCGGGACCACGCCGGCCTTGCCGTCGGGCTGGGGGGTGCTCGGACGGCCCGAGCCCTTGACCGCGTTGCCCAGCTCCTCGGTGCGGTCCTTCGCGGCGCGGAGCCGGTCGGGGGTCCAGAACTGCGCCGCGGCGGCGGCCGTGGTCGGGGCCGCCTTCTGGGTCACGTCGCTGGGGGCCGTGGCCGTGGCCGACGAGGCGGTGCCCACGACGCCGAACGCGACCAGCGCGCCTGCGACGGGGATGGAGAGACGTCGTGCTCGGGAGATCATCGAAGTCCTTTCCCTTGGGACGAATTGAGGGTGCGTCCCAAATACGTGGAAACAGCTCCGAACGTTAATGACGCGATCACGGGTAACGCCGCAGATATAACGAGAGGGCTGGGTCAATTGGCCTTACCGTTATTCATGCACTGCCGTTATGAATGGCGTATTCGCAGGTGATCCCTGGTTTGCCATTTCGGTTTACGTATTATTCGCGGCGGGTCTTGGTCCCTTTTGTCACTCCCGTAACAGGCATAGAGTAATGTTCTGCCATGATCGCAGTCACGGCTTCGCAGACCGATCCGAACGACCCGCTGAAGGGTCTGACCGTGGGCGAGCGGCCCGAGCCCGCCGTCCCCGACGGCTGGACGACGGTGACCGTCAGGGCCGCCTCGCTCAACCACCACGACCTGTTCACCCTGCGCGGGATCGGCATCAGCCCCGACCGGCTGCCGATGACGCTCGGCACGGACGCGGCCGGGGTCGACGAGGCGGGCAACGAGGTGATCGTCCACTCGGTCATCGGAACGCCGGTCAACGGCGACGAGACCCTCGACCCGCGCCGGACGCTGCTCTCCGAGCTGCACCAGGGCACCTTCGCGGAGAAGGTGGTGGTGCCCACGCGGAACCTGGTGCCCAAGCCCGCGGCCCTGTCGTTCGAGCACGCCGCCTGCCTGCCGACGGCCTGGCTGACCGCCTACCGGATGTTGTTCGAGAAGTCCGGTCTTGAGCCGGGATCGACGGTGCTGGTCCAGGGCGCGGGCGGGGGCGTGTCGACCGCGTTGATCACGCTGGGCCGGGCGGCCGGTTATCGCGTCTGGGCGACGAGCCGCTCGGCGGCCAAGCGGGAGAAGGCCCTGGAACTGGGCGCCGACCAGGCGTTCGAGACCGGCGGGCGGCTGCCCGAGCGGGTCGACGCCGTGATGGAGAGCGTGGGGGAGGCGACCTGGGACCACTCGATCTCGTCGCTGCGGCCCGGCGGCCGGGTGGTGATCTGCGGCGCGACCAGCGGAATGGTCGCCCCCACCAAGCTGGCCCAGGTCTTCTTCCTGCAGAAGCAGATCATCGGCTCGACCATGGGCACCCGCGACCAGCTGGCGAGACTCGCGGTCTTCCTGGAGCAGACGGGCATCCGCCCGCTGGTCGACCGGGTGCTCCCGCTGACCGAGGCCCGCGAAGGCGTGGCGGCCATGGCCGGGGGCGAGGTGTTCGGGAAGATCGTCTTCACTCTCTAGGGCGGCCGGCCGACTCCCCGTGGCCGGGCGGTTCGGGCGCGGCCGGTCGGCGCCGGCCGCGGGGAGGTCCGGGGACGGCGGGCGGGGCCGGCCGGGCGGAGCCGTAACGGAAGCAGAGAAGCGACCATGAACGGCGCGACCGGCCGCACACGACGCACAGGTGAGCGCCACCCATCGTGATCAGCCGTCAGGGGCGAGGATCGAGCGCAGGCGGGCGGCCGTGTCGTCGAGGACCGCCTTGCAGGCCGCCAGGTCGGCGTCGCCGATCCGGGTGTCGGCCGCCTCCGACCGGACGGCGGCCACGAAGTCGGCCAGATACTGGCCGAGTTCCGCGTCGTTGGCCGTGGCCCGCTCGTCGTCGGTGGTGCCGTTGGCGGGCGTCGGGAAGCCCGTCATGGCCCACGTGTCGGTCCAGATGCGCTGCCACTCGACCTTCCAGCGCTCCGACTCGGCCTTCCACTGCTGCTTCTGGCGCGACCATTCGGCCTTCTGCCGGTCGCGCTGGCGCTTCCACTCGTCGCGGGTGTCGCGGGCCGAGCCGGTCGTCTCCTGGTTGATGGTGCGGGCCATCGTGGTCAGCTCGTGGCGCAGGGAGCGGACGGTCTGGCGCACGTCTTCCTTGACCTCGCGGGCGATGTCCTGGACCGAGGCGGTGATCTCGCGCTCCAGGTCGGCGAGCTCGTCGAGGCGGGCGTTCAGCTCGGCGCGGCCCTTGTCGGTGAGGGTGAACACCTTCTTGCCGTCGACGACCTCGTGGGTGACCAGGCCCTCCTCCTCCAGCCGCGCCAGGCGCGGGTAGATCGTGCCGGGCGAGGGGGAGTAGACGCCGAGGAAACGGTCCTGGAGCAGGCGGATGACCTCGTAACCGTGGCGGGGGCTCTCCTCCAGCAGCTTGAGCAGGTAGAGCCGGAGCCTGCCGTGGCCGAAGACGGGACTCATTCTGATTCCTTACTGAGCAGGGTCACGCCGCCCGAGACGGTGGTCGCGCTGAGGGTGGCCATGCCACCGCCGAGGCGGCCGGTGAGGGTCTTGGTGCCGGGGAGGCCGTTGTGCGTGAGACCGGGGAAGGCGGACTCCAGATTGCCCGACATCGAGCGGAAGGTCACGTCGCTGTCGGTGGCGCGCGGGAGCCGCACCCAGATCGAGCCCGAGACCGTGTTGAGGGTCACGTGGCCGGTCGGGCCGAGCGTCAGGTCGGCGGTGATGCCGCCGCTGACGGTGTTGCCGCGCAGGCGCCTGGGCACCCCGTCGGCGACGGTCAGCTCGCCCGAGACGCTGGTGAACGCGAGGTCGCCGGCGAGGGCGCGGCTCTCGACCGACCCCGAGACTGTCTCGGCGTGGACGTCGCCGCTCACGCCGTCGAGGATGATGTCGCCCGTCACGCTGCGGACCCGGGTCTGACCCTCGAAGCCGGCGATCACCGCCCCGGCGGAGATCACCCCCGCCTCGACCCGGCAGGTCTTCGGGACCGTCAGGGTGATCACGCAGCTCCGGCCGCCCCCCGAGCGCAACCAGCCGAGCACGCCCTCCCAGGTGAGGTCGCCGTAGGTGACGGTGAGCCGGCCGGCCTCCTGCTCGACGACGAGGGGGACGCTGCCGATCTCGCTGATCTCCAGGCCGGGCGGGCCGTCGCTGGCCAGCACCGCCAGGTGGCCGGCCACGATGCGCACGCTCAACCGGTCGACCGGATCGAACGTGAGCTGGTCGGGTTTGTCGATGGTCCATCTCGGCATGACGCCGCCCCTTCCACGAACTGCCTACAAACACGATATGTCGCGTTCGTGGAAAGTCAAGATGTATCGCGTTCTAGTCCTCGTCGTCGTCGAGGCGGGCCAGCCAGGTCGCCAGGCGCTCGACCGGGGTCTCGAACTCGGGGTTGAGGTCGACGAACTCGCGCAGCCGCTCGGCCAGCCAGACCATCTGCACCTCCTCCTCGCCCCGGCGCTCGACCAGTTCCTCGATGCCCCTGTCGGTGAAGTACATGAAAGCTCCCGGAAACGGCGAGAGGCCCCCCGCAGTGGAGGGCCTCCCGCTGGGTGTGACGTGTCTAACCGAAGATCTCGGTGATGATGGCGTGGAGTTCGTTGTCGTGGGTGCTGTGGGAACCGGCGGCCGGCGAGGAGTTCGCCGCCCGCGAGACCCGCCGCAGCCGCCGGCCGTTGAGCACCTCGGGCCGCTCGGTCATCTTCAGCGCCAGGTAGGGCCACGGGCCCATGTTGACCGGTTCGTCCTGCGCCCACACGAGCTCGACGTCGTCGGCGTAGCGGGCCAGCTCGGCCTTCAGCGGCTGCTCGGGGAACGGGAAGAGCCGCTCCATCCGGACGACCGCCGTGTCGGTGTGGCCCCCCTTGTCGCGTGCGGCGGCCAGATCGTAGTAGATCTTGCCGGAGCACAGGACGACCTTCCGGACGCCCGCCGGGTCGACCGTGGTGTCACCGAGCACCGGCTGGAAGGTGCCGGAGGTGAACTCGGCGGTCGCCGACGCCGCCGCCTTGTGGCGCAGCAGCGACTTGGGCGTGAACACGACCAGCGGCTTGCGCCGGTCGGACAGCGCCTGCCAGCGCAGCAGGTGGAAGTAGTTCGCCGGGGTCGTCGGCTGGGCCACGGTCATGTTGTCGAGCGCGCAGATCTGCAGGAAACGCTCGATGCGGGCCGAGGAGTGGTCGGGACCCTGACCCTCGTAGCCGTGCGGCAGCAGCAGCACGACCGACGAGCGCTGGCCCCACTTCTGCTCACCGGACGAGATGAACTCGTCGATGATCGACTGGGCGCCGTTGACGAAGTCGCCGAACTGCGCCTCCCACATGACCAGCGCCTCGGGCCGGACCACGCTGTAGCCGTATTCGAAGCCCAGCGCCGCGAACTCGCTCAGCAGCGAGTCGTAGACGTAGAACTTCGTGACGCCCTCGTTGAACGTCTTCAGCGGGGTGTGGTCTTCGCCGGTGACCCGGTCGACCAGCACCGCGTGGCGCTGGCCGAAGGTGCCGCGCCGCGAGTCCTGGCCCGCCAGGCGGACGGGGTGGCCGTCGAGCAGGAGCGAGCCGAACGCCAGCGTCTCGCCGGTCGCCCAGTCGATCGCGTCCTCCTCGATCATCGCGCCGCGCCGCTGGAGCACCGGGTTGAGCCTCGGGTGGACGGTGAAGCCCTCGGGCAGCGTGAGCTGCGTGTCGATGACACGCTTGACGGTCTCCTCGGAGATGGCCGTCTTGGTGTCGTCGTGGCTCCACACGATCAGCTCGTCGGTGGGCGGCTTGACGACCGCGCCCTCTTCGAGCGGCTTCTTGGCGGCCTCGCGGGTCTCGGTGAAGGCCCGCTCCAGCTGCTCCTGGTAGTCGCGCAGCGCCTGCTCGGCCTCTTCGACCGTGATGTCGCCGCGGCCGATCAGGGCCTCGGTGTAGAGCTTGCGGGTGGAGCGCTTGGCGTCGATCAGGTCGTACATGAGCGGCTGGGTGAAGCTCGGGTTGTCGGCCTCGTTGTGGCCGCGGCGCCGGTAGCAGATCATGTCGATCACGACGTCCTTGCGGAACGCCTGGCGGTATTCGTAGGCCAGCTTGCCGACCCGGACGACCGCCTCGGGGTCGTCGCCGTTCACGTGGAAGATCGGCGCCTGGATCATGCGCGCGACGTCGGTGGCGTAGACCGACGAACGCGAGGCCTCCGGGCTGGTGGTGAAGCCGACCTGGTTGTTGACCACGATGTGGACGGTGCCGCCGGTGCGGTAGCCGCGCAGCTGCGACAGGTGCAGCGTCTCGGCCACCACGCCCTGGCCCGCGAAGGCCGCGTCGCCGTGGATCAGCACCGGCAGGACGGTGAAGCCCTCGGGGCCCATCTCCAGCAGGTCCTGCTTGGCGCGCACGACGCCTTCGAGGACGGGGTCGACCGCCTCCAGGTGGGACGGGTTGGCGACGACCGACGCCTTGATCCGCTTGCCCGACGGCGACACGAAGTCGCCGTTGGCGCCCAGGTGGTATTTCACGTCGCCCGAGCCGTGGGCGCTGCGCGGGTCGAGATTGCCCTCGAACTCGCCGAACACCTGGGCGTAGGACTTGCCGACGATGTTGGCCAGCACGTTGAGACGGCCGCGGTGGGCCATGCCGATGACGACCTCGTCGAGCTGCTCGTCGGCCGCCGCGGCGATCACCGAGTCGAGCAGCGGGATCAGCGACTCGCCGCCTTCGAGCGAGAAGCGCTTCTGGCCGACGTACTTCGTCTGCAGGAAGGTCTCGAACGCCTCGGCGGTGTTGAGCCGCGCCAGGACGTGGAGCTGCTCGTCGCGGTCGGGCTTGGCGTGGGGCTTCTCGACCCGCGCCTGGATCCAGGCCCGCTCTTCGGGGTTCTGGATGTGCATGTACTCGATGCCGACGGTGCGGCAGTAGGAGTCGCGCAGCACACCGAGGACCTCGCGCAGCGTCATCAGCGCCCGGCCGCCGAAACCACCGGTCGGGAACTCGCGCTCCAGGTCCCACAGGGTGAGGCCGTGCTTGGTGATGTCGAGGTCGGGGTGCTTGCGCTGGCGGTATTCCAGCGGGTCGGTGTCGGCCATCAGGTGGCCGCGCACGCGGTAGGCGTGGATCAGCTCGATGACGCGGGCCGACTTGGCGACGTCGTCGTCGTGGGAGGCCGAAACGTCGGCGGTCCAGCGGACCGGCTCGTAGGGGATCCGCAGCGACTCGAAGATGTCGTCGTAGAAGTCGTCGGCGCCCAGCAGCAGCTGGTGGATGCGCCGCAGGAAGTCACCCGACTGCGCACCCTGGATGATGCGGTGGTCGTAGGTGCTGGTGAGCGTCATCACCTTGCTGATGGCCAGCCGCGAGAGCGTCTCGGCCGAGGCGCCCTGGTATTCGGCCGGGTATTCCATCGCGCCGACGCCGATGATCGTGCCCTGGCCGGGCATCAGGCGCGGCACCGAGTGGACCGTGCCGATGGTGCCGGGGTTGGTCAGCGAGATCGTGGTGCCCTGGAAGTCGTCGACGCCGAGCTTGCCGGAGCGCGCCTTGCGGACGATCTCTTCGTAGGCCATCCAGAAGTGCTGGAAGTCGAGCGTCTCGGCGGCCTTGATCGACGGCACCAGCAATTGGCGCGTTCCGTCGCTCTTCTGGACGTCGATCGCCAGCCCCAGCCCGACGTGCTCGGGCCGGACGAGAGCCGGCTTGCCGTCGATCTCGCCGTAGGCGTAGTTCATCTCCGGCATGGCCTCAAGAGCGCGCACGATGGCGTAGCCGATGAGGTGGGTGAAGGAGATCTTGCCACCGCGCCCGCGGGAGAGGTGGTTGTTGATCACGATCCGGTTGTCGATCAGCAGCTTGGCCGGAACGGCCCGCACGCTCGTCGCGGTCGGGATCGCCAGCGACGCCTCCATGTTGAGGGCGGTGCGGGCGGCGGCGCCGCGCAGCTTCTCCTCGACCGCGCCGACGGGCGGCTTCGGCGCCTCGGTCTTGGCGGCGGCCGGCTTCTCGGGAGCCTTGGCAGGAGGTGCCTTCTTCGGCTCCGCCTTCGGCTGCGGGGGAGCGGCGGGTGCGGCGGGTGCGGGAGCGGCGGCCTGCGTCGCGTCGCCCGGCGGGGCGACCTTGCCCTGCCCGTTGTAATCCGCGAAGAAGTGCCACCAGGCCTTGTCAACCGACTCGGGGTCCTGAAGGTACTTTTGGTAAAGCTCGTCGACAAGCCATTCGTTCTGTCCGAAGCTTGCCAGCGGGTCTGTCCGCGACGACTCAGACGACACGGCGGAAATCGCCCTCTTCCGCAGATCGGCGTTGATGTAAAGGAACCTGTCCAAGGCTACTCGTCCAGCCAGGTGACGAGAGCCGTCCGGCGCGTGGCTCCCGCTTATGCTCCCAGGACTGTCCGAACTGGTCACGCACGGGTAGCCCCCCAGGATGGTAGAGGCACCCTCACCGGCTGGTCAGGGCGAGGTCCCCTTTTCGTCATATTGGTCGTAATTCTAACCGATTGTGCGTGTTGAAGTTCGGACCTCAGGGCTGATCACCTGCAGCAACGTGACCAGTTCGGCGCCGGCCGTGGCCAGTTCCTCCATGGTCATCGGGGCCAGGCGTTCGAGGATGAAAATCGCGTCGACCGTGTCTTCGGTGATCCGGGTGCGCACACCCTGGCGCCAGTTCCAGCGGCGGCAGGTCACTCCCGCGTCGTCGCGCCACACGACCTCGCCCGGGGCCGGGTCGCCCAGCACCTCGTCGGCCTTCTCGTCGCCCGCGGCCCGGACCAGCCGCGCGGGGCCCTCGTAGCGGCGCAGGTCCTCGCCGCCGATGGGCAGCGTGTGGCGTACCGAGATGGAGTTGTAGGCGTCGACGACCAGGTTGATCTCGGGCAGCGGCATGCGGCGGATCAGGGCGTCGACCGAGGGGCGGGTGCGCTGGGGCTTGGCGCCGAAGGCGCGGTAGGCCTCGCGCCAGGCCTCGATCTTCGGGTGGTCGAGCGGCGCGGCCTCGGCCGACGCCTCGGCCAGCCACTTGCGCGACCGGTCGTCGGAGGGGCCGTTGACGAAGCCGACGGCCTCGACCAGGAGCACGGCGAAGTCGGGCCGGAGGGCGCGGACCGCCTCGTCGACGTGGATGTCGTTCAGCACAGGGAAAGGGTAGGGCCCGTGGCTCCCCCAGAAGAGCCACGGGCCCGGGGTCGGCTTAGGCGCAGGCCTTGCCGTTCAGGAGGAACAGGTCCGGCACCGGGTTGGCGCCCGGGGCGCCGACGCCGTTGAAGCCGAAGGTGATCGACGAGCCGGGGTGGATCTTCTTGTTGTGGGACAGGTTCTTCGCGGTCAGGGTCGCGCCCGACTGCGTGTAGTCGGCGTTCCAGCCGTGGTCGAGCTTCTGCCCGCCCAGGAACGACCACTTCAGGTTCCAGCCGTCGATCGCGGTGGCGCCGGTGTTCTTGATCGTCACCTGGGTCGAGAAGCCGCTCGGCCACGAGCCGTGGACCTGGTAGGTCACGTCACACGAGCCGGGGGTGGTCACCGAGCCGTCGCCCTGGTCGGCGATGAAGGCCGAGATCCACGACAGCGGGGCGTTCCAGTTGATCGTCAGCTCGTTGGTCGCCCACGACTCGATGTGGTCGATGTAGCAGAACTGGGGCTTGCAGCCCTGGAGGTTGGCCTGCGCGATCGGGTCCTGGATGGCCGAGTTCGGGCCGCCCGCCAGGGTGCCCTTGGGCGGGTTGGGCAGGTCGGGGTTGAGCTGGTTGGCGTACCAGCGGGAGTGCTGGTTGTGCGAGTTGACCTCGCCGTAGCCCGTCACGTACGAGATGTTCAGGGCGTTGCGGCCGAGGATGTAGTCGATGCCCTCCAGCACGCCGTCGAGGTACTTCTTCTGGCCGGAGATGTCGTACGCCGCCGCCATCACGACCATGTTGTTCAGGACCAGGTTGTTGGAGCCCCAGTCGAAGTCGGGCGGGTTGTAGGGCAGGCCGTACGGGTGCGCGTCCAGCGTGGCGAGGTACTTGTCGGCGCCCTCCAGGACCGAGGCGCGGACCTCCGCCCGGCCGGGCAGGTTGTTGGGCACCGTCGCGAGGTCGAGGCGGCCGAGCTGGGCCGTCGAGCCCCAGTCGAAGCCGCGCTCGCGCCAGACGTCGGCCGTGTGCAGCGGCGAGTTCAGCACGGCGTCCCGGAAGGCCGCCTCGCCGGTGGTGATGTAGAGCTCGGCGGCGGCCCAGTAGAACTCGTCGGTCACGTTGTCGTCGTTGTAGGCGCCGCCGCCCACGCCGTCGTTGGGGGAGGCGTAGATCGCCGGGTTCGCCTTGGCTGCCGTCCAGGCCTTGCGGGCGGCGGCCAGGTTCTTGGCCGCGAACGCCGCGTCGTAGGGCGCGAACAGGCGGGCGGCCTGGGCGGCGGTGGCGGCGAGGTTCAGGGTGGCGGCCGTGGAGACCGGGTGGAGCTCACGGGGCTGCGGGTCGAGGTGCGGCATCAGCGGCAGGCCGGTCCACGCGGCGTCGTGGATCTTGTGGTGGGCCATGCCGTCGGGGCGCTGCATCTTGAGCAGGAACTCCTGCTCCCAGCGGGCCTCGTCGAGGATGTCGGGAACGGCGTCGCCGCTCTCCGGGATCGCCAGCGAGCCGATGGCCTTGGCGGTGGCGGCGTTCTTGGTGCGCTCGAACTCGCTCATCAGCTGCCAGGCGGAGACGCCGCCGTTGACGACGTACTTGCCGTGGTCGCCGGCGTCGTACCAGCCGCCCGAGACGTCGAGGGAGTAGTCGCACACGCCGGGCTGGCAGGGGACGTTCGTGTCGCCCTGGTTGGGCGCGACGCCGACGTGCCCGGCCGGGCGGCCGTAGCCGGGGCGCAGCGCGTCGTCGATCGCGATGCCGCTGCGCTGGGTGTAGTAGAACTTCAGCGCGTCCAGCTTGAGCTGGCCGTAGGCGCTCGCGGAGATGTCGAAGGGCCGGCTGGTGTCGCCGTCGGCGGTCAGGGTGTAGCCCTCGCCGGCGGTCGTGTACGAGCCGAAGTCGATGCTGTGCACGTTCTGGCCGGAGCTTCCGTCGACGCCGCGCGGGGTCGTCGAGCCGTTCGCCACGACCGTGCCGCCCTCGTTCTTGAGCTGCCAGGCGACGGCCTCGGTCGCGTCGGTCACGACGGTCGCGTTCTTGGGGCCGTTGGGCAGGTAGGCCACCTGGTTGACGCGCACCCGGGGGCCGGTGTCGGGCTCGTAGACCTCGGGCTCGGCGCCGCCGCGCAGCGACACGTCGTCGAGGCAGAAGCGCCACGGGGTCGCGCTGCCGCCGAGCTGGAAGGCGATCTGCGCGTTCGGCAGGCTGGTGGGCGCGGTGAAGGTGAACTCGTAGGAGTTGCCCGACACGCTCAGCTCGGGGTTGGCCGCGAAGAACTGCGTCCAGGGGTCGACCGGGAGCTGGATCAGCGCCCGGCCCACACGCGAGGGCGTGGCCGAGGCGAAGAAACGGTAGGCGTAGGTCTCACCGGCGACCAGCGGGATGCCGTCGAGGCCGATGATCGCGTCCCACGGGTTGGTGGTCGAGCCGGGGATGTCGGCGCACAGGCGGCCGTCCTCCAGTTCGACGGTGACGTTGCCGGTGTTCCACCAGGGCGCGGTGGAGGTCTCGAACGTCCCGTTGGGGATCTGCTCGGGGCCCTCGTCGGCGTACGCGGTGGTCACCGGTAACAGGAACAGGGCCGCCGCGGCGAGCACGGCGGTGAGGCGGGAGGGTCGCGTCAAAATGCACCTCGTCAGGTATGGGAGCGCTCCCATGGCTCAGGTCCACCCGATGTTTCCAACGGGTTTCACCGAGGGTCAAGAATCGCAGGTCGGCGCAGGTGGGCGACCTGCCGTGGGTCCGGAATGTCCGATGAAAATTTCAGCCACTAGAATTTTGTTCGGTATGTCCGCCACAATCGACCCCGTGAGAAGACCAACCGAACCGGCCAGTCCGACGCAGCACGCCGCCTGGCTGGCCGGGCGTCTCCCCGAGGTCGAACGTGTGCGCCCCGGCCTCTGGTCGATCCCCGTGCCGCTGCCGAACACGCCGCTGCGCTACGTGCTCGTCTACGCCCTCGAACTGCCCGGCGGCGTGGCGCTGATCGACGCGGGGTGGGACACCGAGGAGGCGTACACGGCCCTGACCGCCGGACTGAAGACGGCGGGCTACGAGATCACCGACGTCAGGGCGGTCCTGGTCACCCACATGCACCCCGACCACTACGGCCTGGCCGGCCGGGTCAGGGAGGACTCCGGCGCCTGGATCGGCCTGCACCCCGCCGACGCCCGGCTGCTGCGCGGCCGGTACGAGGACACCGAGGACCTGTCGAAGCGGGAACTCGCGCTGCTGCTCCGCAGCGGGATCCCGGAGGAGAGGGCCCGCGAGCTGGCGGGCTCCTCGATGGCGATCCGCCGGTTCGTCTCGGCCGGCGCCCCCGACCGGCTCATCGAGGACGGCACGCGGCTCGACCTGCCCGGCTGGGACCTGACCGCGATCTGGACGCCGGGCCACTCGCCCGGCCACCTGTGCTTCGCCGGCGAAGGGCTGCTGTTCTCGGGCGACCACGTGCTCGCGAAGATCACCCCGATGGTCGCCTTCCACCCGCAGTCGGCGCCCAACCCGCTCGCCGACTACCTCGACGCCCTGCGCGCGGTGGGCCGTCTCGACGTCGAGGAGGTGCTGCCCGCCCACGAGTACCGCTTCCCCGACCTGCCCGGCCGCGTCGACCACGTGATCTCCCATCACCACGACCGGCTGGCCGAGATCGAACGGGTGGTCGCCGCCGAGCCGGGCCTGACGTGCTGGCAGATCGCGACCCGGCTGACCTGGTCGCGGCCGTGGGAGTCGATCCAGGGCTTCCAGCTCCGGGCGGCCAACAACGAGACGCTGGCCCACCTCATCTACCTGGAGGCGAAAGGCCGGCTACGCGAGGAAGATTACCTATATTACAAGTAGGGAATAAGTGCTACATTCGTGCCCATGAGCCTGGAGTATCCCGGCGACGTCTTCTGGTACGACCTCCCCGACGACGAGGCCGAAGAATACGAGGAGGACGTCTGATGGGCAGCATCGTGACCCTGGTCGGCAACCCGCGCGGCGGATCGCGCACGTTGGCCGTCGCCGTCGCCGCCGCCGAGGCGGCCCTCGGCTCGGCCGGCGACGTGGTCGACCTCGCGGGCCTGGCCCCCCACCTGTTCGCGCCCCAGCCCGTCGCGGCCGTCGAGGTGGCGCTCGACCTCGTCAAGGACGCCGACGTGCTGGTGGTGGCGAGCCCGACGTACAAGGGGACCTACACCGGGCTCCTCAAGGCCTTCCTCGACCGCCTGCCGCCCCGGGCGCTGGCCGGGAAGCACGCGCTGCCGCTCCTGGTGATGGGCGGCGCCCAGCACGCCCTGGCGGTGGAGGTGCACTTCCGGCCGCTGCTGGTCGAGCTGGGCGCGATCGTGCCCACGCCGGGGCTGGCGGTGCTGGAGAGCCAGATCGCCGAGCTCCGCGATCTGGACGCCGTGCTCAAGCCGTGGGCCGGGCAGCTCGCGGGCCAGCTCCCCGCCCGGGTCTAGGCCAGCCGGGCCGTGCCCCGGCCCGTCACCATCGGCAGGTCGAGGACGGTGCGGATGCCGGGGTCGGCCAGCACGACCGCGCGGATCGTGTTGACCGCGTGGGCGGCGGCCCCCGCCAGCCCGTGGTTGACCTCGTTGAGGTTGACCACGATCGTCGGCCGCCCCTCGATGTGGATCGAGAAGCCCGGCTCGGCCCAGCGCAGCACCTTGTCGGCGTCGGCCTTGTAGACGCACTCGACGGTCATGAAGGGCCGCCCGCGCACGAGGCCCGAGAAGACCCAGCGCGAGGCCGCCACCGTGCCCTGGCGCACCGTGCCCGAGGCGATCTCGAAGTCTTCGGTGGCGAGCTCGAACTCGTCCATCTCCTCGATCTCGTCGAGCTCGACCCCGAGCGCCGCCGAGACGAGCTGGACGCTCTCGGTGAACAGGGCCCGCTGGAAGGCGCGGAACGGGCGCACGGCCGTCACGTAGTCTTTCGCCGTGCGGGCGAAGCCGATCAGGTCGGTCACGATGTGGTGGGACGGGTGACCGCGGTAGTCGGAGGTCTCGCGCACGTAGATGTGGTCGAGCCGCGACGACAGACCCGTGAGCGTGAGGGGCAGCACGTCGCTCACGAAACCGGGGTTGATGCCGGTGCCGTGGAGCGTGGTGCCGCCTTCGCGGCAGGCCATCTCGATGCGGTCGACGACCCCCGCGCCGTAGGCCATTGGGTAGACGAACCCGGTCGTCGTGATGACGTTCTTGCCCGACGCGAGCAGCTTGCAGATCATGTCGACGTCGTGGTCGTGGTCGCCGCCGAAGAAGGTCGCCGGCAGCGGCATGTGCAGCACGCAGTCGGCGTCGAGCGCCAGGATGGCGTCGACGTCGTCGGTGCAGACGACTCCCGTTTCGGGGAGACCGACGAGCGGACCGGCGTCCATGCCGATCTTGTCGGGGTCGTAGACCAGAACTCCGGCGAGCTCGAACTCGGGACGCTCGACAACACCGCGAAGCGCGTATCCCCCCACGGCGCCGGTGGCCCACTGAACCACGCGGAGAGTGCGCATTGAGCGGCCTCCAGCCCAGGGGTGTGCGACGGCGGCGAAACCATATCAGAAACTCACTCGACCGATCACTGTCCGCTACGTCCCGTTTGGTATCGTGCGCTAGACCAGAATTTTGTTCTCCTTGGAAGGGTGTGGGCGAGAATGCCGGATGATCTCCTCAGGTTCGACGGGCGCGTCGCCGTCGTCACCGGCGCCGGGCACGGCCTCGGCCGGTCGCACGCGCTGCTGCTCGCCGAGCGCGGGGCCAAGGTCGTCGTCAACGACCTCGGCGGCGCGCTCGACGGCACCGGGGCCTCCGCCGGGCCGGCCGCCGAGGTGGCGGAGCTGATCGTCAAGAACGGCGGCGAGGCCGTCGCCAACGGCGACAACGTGGCCACGCCCGAAGGGGCCGAGGCGATCGTCCGGCAGGCGGTCGAGACCTTCGGGCAGCTCGACATCGTGGTCAACAACGCCGGGATCCTGCGCGACCGGTCACTCGGGAAGATCACCGTCGAGGACTTCGACGCGGTGCTCGCGGTGCACGTGCGCGGGTCCTTCCTGGTCACCAGAGCCGCCTACCCGCACATGAAGGAACGCGGGTACGGCCGGATCGTCAACACCTCCTCTCCCGCCGGGCTGTTCGGCAACTTCGGGCAGGCCAACTACTCCACGGCCAAGATGGGGCTCGTCGGGCTGACCAAGTCGACCGCGATCGAGGGCGCCCGCTCGGGCATCACCGCCAACGCCATCGCCCCCATCGCCTGGACCCGGATGACCGAGTCGCTGCTGCCCGCCGAGTTCGAGGCCAAGTTCGGGCCCGAGACCGTCAGCCCCCTGGTGGCCTACCTGGTCCACGAGAGCTGCGCCACGACCGGCGAGGTGTTCTCCGTGGGCGCCGGGCGGGTGGCCCGGGTGTTCGTGGCCGAGGGGCCCGGCTGGCACGCCGACGGCGACCTCACCGTCGAGGGCATCGCGGCGAACTGGGAGGCCGTCCTGACCGAGCAGCCCTACCTCCAGCCGACCGAGCTCGGCAAGCAGGCGACCGCCTCGCTGCAGGCGATGCTCAAGCCGTAGAAACCCGGAAGGGCCCGGCGTGGGGGGGAACACGCCGGGCCCTGCGGTGTTTCTGAGGGGTGGTTCTAGCTGCCGTACACCTCGAACTCCCAGAGCGAGTAGCCCCAGGCCGTGCCGCGTGCCGTGCCGTTGATGCGGACGTACCGGGCGCTGGAGTTCAGCCCCGTGTGGTCGTCGACGCCGCCGTTCTCACCGGTCACCGTCTTGATCGTCGTCCACGTCGTGCCGTTGGGCGAGGTCTGGATCTGGTAGCCGCTGCCGTAGGCGGCCTCCCAGCTCAGTCTCACCCGGCTGATGGCGTAGGTCTGGCCGAGGTCGACCTGGATCCACTGCGGGTCGGAGAACGCGCTCGACCAGCGGGTGGTGCCGGAGCCGTCGACGGCCATCGCCGGGGTGTAGGCGGCCTCCTGGCTGGAGGCGGTGGCCGTCTTGTTCAGGGCGACGTTGGTCGCGGGCGGCGGGTCGGTGGGGCCGCTGCCGCCGTACACCTCGAACTCCCAGAGCGAGTAGCCCCACGCGGTGGCGCGGGTCGTCCCGGTGATGCGGACGTAACGACCGGTGGCGCTCAGGCCGGTGTGGTCGTCGACGCCGCCGTTCTCACCGGTCACGGTCTTGACCGTCGTCCACGTGGAGTTGTTGGTCGAGGTGGCGATCGTGTACGCCGACCCGTAGGCCGCCTCCCAGCTCAGCCGGACCCGGTTGATGTTGTAGGAGGCCCCCAGGTCGACCGTGATCGACTGCGGGTCGGAGAAGGCGCTGGCCCACCGGGTGGTGGCGCTGCCGTCGACCGCGGCCGAACCCGGGTAGGTCGCCGCCTCGGTGCTGGTCACCACGACCGGCTTGTTCAGCGCCAGGTTGTTGCTCGGCGGCGTCACGGTGCCGGTGCCGAAGGTGAAGTCGTCCAGGTCGAACAGGCCGCCGCCGGTCGCGCCCTTGAACACCAGGAAGAGCTGGCCGGTGCTCGTCGGCGGGTTGGTGATCGGGACGGTGACGTCCTGGAAGGTGGCGTAGCCGCCGGTGGCCGGGACCGTGACCGTGGCCACGAGCGGGCCCGTCTGCGAGCCGGTCCGCACCTCCAGCGTGTTGCCGCCCGCCACCGCGCCGACCCGGGCGGTGAACGAGGTCACCCCGCTCAGGTTGTACGGGGTGAACGCGATCCAGTCGTTGTTGTCGATGTAGCCGACCGCCGCGCCGCCGTGCGGAGCCGCGCCGGTCACCGCCTGCACGCCGCTCTGCGACGAGAAGTGCTCGGCCTGGCGCAGCCTCGGCTGGAGCTGGGCCTGGGTGTGCGTGGTCAGGCCGCCGTTGTCGGTGTACTCGGCGTCGATGACGCCGTAGATGTTCGCGGCGGAGTCGTGCTCACCGTCGGTGGTCGTCTGCAGGACGCCCGAGCAGCCGTTCGCGCTGGTCATCGGGTGGCCGTGGGAGTCGTGGCCGAGGATGAAGCTGACCTTGACCCGTGAGCAGGCGATCGTGCCGTCCTCCGGGTCGGTGACGGTCACCGTGAACGGGATCGCGTCGCCGAAGGAGAACAGGCCGCCGTTGACCGGCGTGTTCACCACGACCGTCGGCGCGGTGTTGCCCACGGTGATCACCGTGCTCGCGGAGGAGGCCTTGTTCGTGCTGTCGCGCACGGTCAACGTGGGGTTGTAGGTGCCGTTGGCCGTGTACGTGTACGAAGGGTTCGCCGCCGTCGAGTCGGTCGTGCCGTTGCCGTCGAAGTCCCAGGCCAGCGTGATCGGGTCGCCGTCGGGGTCGACGGTGCCGGCCGAGGAGAAGGCGACCGTCAGCGGCGCGGGGCCGCTCGTCCGGCTGGGGGTGATCACGGCCTTGGGCGCGTGGCCGTCGGCGGCGTACTCGATCCGGTAGAGGGCCGAGTTGCCGTCGCCGTTGAACCAGCCGGTGCCGTAGTCGAGAACGTAGAGCGCGCCGTTCTTGCCGAACTCCATGTCCATGACCTGGGTGCCCGACCACGGGAACGGGTTGATCGTCAGCCACTGCCCGGCCGAGTCGGGCACGATGTTCTTGATCCAGCGGCGGCCGAACTCACCGGCGAAGAAGGTCCCGTCGTAGTAGCGGGGGAACTTCACCGTCGAGGTCGAGGTCGCGTCGTAGCGGTAGACCGGGCCGCCCATCGGCGACAGGCCGCCGCCGGTGAACTCCGGCGGGGTCGAGCCGGTGTAGGGGATCCAGCCGCGCTGCGACGGCGGGAGCGTCGTGATGCCGGTGTTGTTCGGCGAGTTGTTGGTCGGGCCGCCGGCGCAGTTGTACTTCGCGCCCGAGGGGCCTGACGGGAAGGTGTACTCGTTGTACGCGTCGTTGAACGCCGAGCAGTAGGGCCAGCCGTAGAAGCCGGGGCCGGTGATCCGGTCGAAGGAGACCTGGCCGGCCGGGCCGCGGTTCGGGTCGGCGGTGCCCGCGTCGGGACCGTAGTCGCCCAGGTAGACGATGCCGGTCGCCTTGTCGACGCTCATCCGGAACGGGTTGCGGAAGCCCATGGCGTAGATCTCGGGCTTGGTGTTGGCGGTGCCGGGGGCGAACATGTTGCCCGCCGGGATCGTGTACGCCGGGCTGCCCGTCGCCGTCGGCTTGATGCGCAGCACCTTGCCGCGCAGGTCGTTGCTGTTGGCGCTGGTGCGCTGGGCGTCGAACGCCGGGTTGCGGCCGGCCCGCTCGTCGATCGGGGAGAACCCGGCCGAGTCGAACGGGTTGGTGTCGTCACCCGTGGACAGGTAGAGGTTGCCCTGCGCGTCGAAGTCCATGTCGCCGCCCACGTGGCAGCACATGCCACGGCTGGTCGGCACGTCGAGCACGGTCCGCTCGGAGGCGAGGTTGAGCGTGTTGTCGGCGTTCACTGTGAACCGGGACAGGCGGTTCACCCCGTTGAACGGGGCGAGCTGGGCGGCGGTGCCGCTGGCCGGGGCGTCGCCCGCGGGGGTCGACAGCGGCGGCGCGTAGAACAGGTAGATCCACCGGTTGGTGGCGTAGCCGGGGTCGACCGCGACGCCCTGCAGGCCCTCCTCGTCGTGGGTGTAGACGGGGATGGTGGCGGCGATCTTGGTGTTGCCGGCCGCGTCGGTGTAGCGGACCGCGCCGGTGCGGGCGGTGTGGAAGACGCCGCCGTCGGGGGTGACCGACAGGCTCATCGGCTCGCCGACCTCGGCGACGCCCTTGGCCAGCTCGATCTGCTGGAAGTTGCTCGTCACCGTGGCGCCGCAGTCGGCCGCCGCGAAGCCGGCCGCGGTGCGGATGCCGCCGAGCAGGTGGTTGCGGAAGTTGGCGTCGCTGTAGGAGGCGTCGGTGTGCCCCATGCCGGTGTACCAGGAGCGGCCGCCCGCGTAGTCCTGGCACCACGAGATCGGGTGGTCGATGCCCATGCCGCCACCGGAGTAGGTGGTCTCGTCGAGGGTGGCCAGCACGTGGACCTTGCCGCGCGGGTTGGCGCGGTAGCTGTACCACTCGTCGAACCGGCTCCAGCGGTGCGGCAGGTGCGCGGTGGAGGGGTGCACCCGGTCGGAGACCCGCACGGTCGCGGTCTGCTCGGCGGGGTGCTGCTGGAAGTAGGCGCCGACGAGGTTGCCGTACCAGGCCCAGTCGTACTCGGTGTCGGCGGCGGCGTGGACGCCGGCGTAGCCGCCGCCCGCCGCGATGTAGCGCTCGAAGGCGGCCTGCTGGGCGGCGTTGAGCACGTCGCCGGTGGTGGAGAGCCAGATGACCGCCTGGAAGCGGGCCAGGTTGGCGTCGGTGAACTGGGCCGCGTCCTCGGTCGTCTCGACCGTGAAGTTGTTGGCGGCGCCGAGTTGCTGGATGGCGGTGATGCCGGGGCCGATGGAGCCGTGCCGGAAGCCGGCGGTCTTGGAGAAGACCAGGACGCTGAAGTCGGCCGCGTGGGCCGGAGGTGTGGTGACGACCACGCCCGCCAGCACCAATAAGGCGCTTAAGACGACACGGATGAAGGGGCGCACAGGGGCGTTCCTTTCGCAAGGGGGGTGCCGGAACGCGTGCGCCGAACGCGTCAGAGGGGAAGCGCTCTCACCGGTGGGTCAGCGTGCCACCGCTGACCGGATCGAGTGGGACCCGCCCGTAATGTTGCTGCCTTGTCACGAGTCAGTCAAGAGAGCGCTCTCAGGATGAGACGACCAGATCCACCGCTTCCGGGGACAGGACGTGCTCTATGACCATGACGGCCGCGCCGATGATGCCCGCCCGATCACCGAGCTCGGTGGCCCGTATGCTCAGGTGTTGCGTCGCCAGCGGGAGCGATCGGCTGTATATCACCTCTCGCACCCCGGCCAGGATGTGCTCCCCGGCCTCGGCCATGTCTCCACCGATCACTATCACCGACGGATTGAAGAAGTTCACGATCGACGCCAGCACGTCGCCGATCTCGCGCCCGGCCTGCCGCGCGAACTGCACGGCCATCGTGTTGCCCTGCCGCACCAGGTTGACCACGTCGCGGCTGCCGTGGGCCTCGACCCCGGCCGCGTCGAGCTGGTTCGCGATGGCCGCGCCGCTCGCCACCGCTTCGAGACATCCGCTGTTGCCACACCGGCACACAACCTCGTCGCTGGTGGTCACCCTGATGTGCCCGATGTCGCCGGCCGCACCCTGAGCGCCGCGGTGGAGCCGCCGCTCGGAGATGATGCCGCATCCGATGCCGGTGCCGATCTTGACGAACACCAGATGCTCGACGTCACGCCTGGCCGCCCAGTGTTCGCCCAGCGCCATGATGTTGACGTCGTTGTCGACCAGTACCGGTGCCCCGAGGCGAGATCCCAGCCAGTCAGGCACTGGGAACCCATCCCATCCGGGCATTATCGGCGGGTTGACCGGACGGCCGCTGGAATGGGAGACCGGCCCGGGAAGGCCGACACCCACGCCGCAGAGCTCTCCGCCGGTCTCGACGAGCAACTCTTTTAGCGTTACCACCAGCCAGCCGAGGACCTCTTCCGGCCCTCGGTCGATCGGCAGGTCGACCCTGCGCTCGGCCAGGACGGTCGAGGCGAGGTCGGTCACCGCCACTCGTGCGTGGGTCGCCCCGAGATCGGCCGCCGCGACGACCCGGGCGCCCCGGTTGAAGGTGAAGGCGGTCGCGGGCCGCCCTCCGGAAGAGATCGCGTCGTCGGCGGGCACGATCCATTGATGCGAGAGCAGCGCGTCGAGCCGCTGCGAAACCGTGGACCTGGCGAGACCCGTGAGCTGCACGAGCTCGGCCCGAGTGCGGGCCTGGCCGTCACGAAGGATCGAGAGCAGTGCTCCCGCTCCGGTGACCGAGCCGCTGGACTCGCTCAGCATCCCCTGAGTCAACATCGCCTCCCTTCACCGCATCCGATGATTCCAGATCTCATTATGACATCAGGACATCCACTTTTGCTTGACCGTCAGCATAAGTCGTCCTTAGCATCCGGAAACATGGAGGACATAAGCCGGGAGCAGTCGGAAACCCCGTCGTTGCTCGCAATGCGGGACATCGTCAAGCAGTTCCCCGGCGTGCGTGCGCTCGACGGCGTGGACCTCGACGTCCGTGCCGGAGAGGTCCACTGTCTATTGGGACAGAACGGGGCCGGGAAGTCGACCCTCATCAAGGTGCTCGCGGGCGCCCACCAGCCGGACTCCGGCGAGGTGCTGATGAACGGCGAACCGGTGAAACTGACGACACCGACGGCCGCTATGAAGCTGGGCGTCGCCACGATCTATCAGGAGCTCGACCTCGTCGACGGCCTCAGCGTCGCCGAGAACGTGTTCCTCGGGCACGAGCACGCCACGATGGGATTCACCCGCCGGAGCGCGACCAACGCCGCCACCAGGAAGATCCTCGAACGACTCGGGCACGGCGAGATCCGCCCGACGACCGAAGTGGGCCGCCTCTCCCCGGCCGGCAAGCAGGTCGTCTCCATGGCGCGGGCGCTGTCGCACGACGCGCGGATCATCGTCATGGACGAGCCCTCGGCCGCGCTGGCGCACGACGAGGTGAGCAACCTCTTCCGGATCATCCGGGAGGTCACCGCCCAGGGCGTCGCCGTCATCTACATCTCCCACCGCCTGGAGGAGATCCGCGAGATCGGCGACCGGGTCACCGTGCTGAAGGACGGCCGCACCGTCGCGGTCGGTCTGCCCGCGAAGGACACCCCCACGAACAAGGTCGTGTCGCTGATGACCGGCCGCAACGTCGAATACGTGTTCCCGCCGCGCCCTGACGGCGGCTTCGGGGACGAGATCCTCAAGATCGAGAACTGCTCCGTGGCCGGCATGGTCCGCGACGTGACGTTCTCGGTCCGGGCCGGCGAGATCGTCGGCCTCGCGGGACTGGTCGGCTCCGGCCGCTCGGAGATCATCGAGGCCGTGTACGGCGCCCGGAGGTTCGCCGGCAAGATCACGCTGAACGGCGAGGTCGTCAAGGCCGGGAACACCACCCGGAGCGTCGGGCTCGGCATGGGCCTGGCCCCCGAAGAGCGCAAGGCCCAGGGCCTCCTCCTCGGCCAGAGCGTCGCCCGCAACATCACCATGGCGAGCATGGAGCGTTACTCCACCTTCGGGTGGATCAACCGCAAGAAGGAGGCGGAGGAGGCCGCGCACCTGGTGAAGGCGCTCGACATCCGCCCGCCCGACCCCAACCGGGTCATCAAGACCCTCTCCGGCGGCAACCAGCAGAAGGCGGTCATCGGCCGCTGGCTGGTCGGAGAGGGCCGCAAGCTGCTGCTGCTCGATGAGCCGACCCGCGGTGTCGACGTCGGCGCCCGCGCCGAGATCTACGCCCTCATCCGCAAGCTGGCCGACGAAGGCGTCGGTGTGTTGCTGGTCTCCAGCGAGGTCCCCGAGGTCCTCGGCCTCGCCGACCGCGTGCTGGTGATCCGCGAAGGCCGCATCGTCCGAGAGGCCGGCGCCGGGGAGCTCGATGAGCACACCGTGCTGGACCTCGTCATGGACGCCCATCCCGTGACGTCCGCCCCCTCCCACGACTGATCTGCAGGAGTCCGTTCCATGACAGAGGTGAATCCGCAACAGGTGTCCGCACCCAAGGCGGACGAAACCGGCAAGGCGAAGGCCCACGCGGCCGTCGCCACACCTTCCGGCGGCGGACCGCGACTCGGCCTCGGCGCCATCGGCGAGATCCCCCACATCGGCCTCGTGCTGGCCCTGGTGATCCTGGCCGCCGTCGGTCTCATCACGGTGCCCGACACCTTCGCCACCGGGTCGAACATGGTGTCGATCCTGGCCCTGGCCTCGACCATCGGCGTCATCACCGTCGGCGCGACGTTCGTCATCATCGGCGGCGGCATCGACCTGTCGGTCGGCGCGGTGATGGCCCTGGCCTCGGTCTGGGCCACCACGCTGGCGACCCAGGCCTACGGGCCGTGGGTGATGATGATCTGCGCCATCCTGGTAGGAACCGGCGCCGGACTGCTCAACGGCTTCCTGATCTCGTACGGGCGGATGGTGCCCTTCATCGCCACGCTGGCGATGCTGGTGGCCGCCCGTGGCCTGGCCCAGCGCATGTCCGAGCGGCGCACCCAGCTGGTGCAGCCGGACAACTCGCTGATCGTCGACCTGTCGACCACTCGCATCCTCGGCCTGCCGCTGCTGGTCTACGTCTTCGCCGTGGTCGTCATCATCGGCTGGCTGATCCTCAACCGCACCACCTTCGGCCGCCGCACCTACGCCGTCGGCGGCAACCCCGAGGCCGCCCGGCTGGCCGGCATCAACGTGCGACGCCACACGATGATGCTCTACGCCCTGTCCGGGTTCTGCTGCGGCATCGCCGCGATCATCATCATGGCGCGCACCACGACCGGGTCGTCCACCCACGGCGACCTGTACGAGCTGGACGCGATCGCCGCGGTCATCATCGGCGGCACGCTTCTGACCGGTGGGCGGGGCACCATCGTGGGCGCCATCCTCGGTCTGCTCATCTTCACCGTGATCACCAACCTCTTCATCCTGAATGGGCTGAACACCAGTGACCAGCTCATCGCCAAGGGTCTGATCATCGTGGCCGCCGTTCTCCTTCAGCGGCGCAGCCTCAAAGCAAGTACATAGCAAGTTCTCACCCCCCGCTGGGCCGCGGCATCCGTACCGCCGCTGCCCGGGTTCCCCACTGCCGGAAATCAACTCCTCAAGGAGAACAACATGACCCAGACCCCGGGTCGCCGCGGATTCCTCCTCGGCGGTGCCGTCATCGGCGCCGGTGCGCTCGTTTCGGCCTGCACCAGCAACGAGCCGGCCGCGGCTCCGGCCGCCACCACGGGTGCCGCCGCCCCCGCCCCGGCCCCGGCCGGCGGGAACGACGCCCCTGGCGACAAGGTCGTCATCGGCTTCTCGGCCCCCGCCGCCGACCACGGCTGGATCGCGGCCATCGCCAAGAACGCCGCCGACGCCGCCAAGCAGTACTCCGATGTCGAGTTCAAGGCCGTCGAGCCGACCAACGACATCAACCAGCAGATCTCCGCCGTCGAGACGCTGATCGCCGCCAAGGTCAACGTCATCGTCATGCTGCCGAACGACGGCGCCCAGCTGAACCAGATCGCCCGCACGGCCACCGACGCCGGCATCCCGGTCGTCAACCTCGACCGCGTGTTCCCGGACAAGCTGTCGTACCGGACCTGGATCGGCGGCGACAACTACGGCATGGGCGTGGCCGCCGGCCACTTCATCGGCAAGCGCCTCAAGGACGCCGGGACCTCCAACCCGGTCATCCTCGAGATCCAGGGCATCGCCACGCTGCCGCTGACCCAGGACCGCAGCAAGGGCTTCGAGGACGCCCTCAAGAGCTACGGCTTCTCGGTGACCGCCAAGCAGGACGCGCAGTTCACCGTCGAGTCGGGCACCGAGGTCGCCGCCAACCTGCTCCAGGCGCACCCGAAGATCGACGCCATCTGGAACCACGACGACGACCAGGGCATCGGCGTGCTGGCCGCCATCAAGGAGGCCAACCGCTCCGAGTTCTTCATGGTCGGCGGCGCCGGTTCGGCCAACGCCATGCGTGACATCCAGGCGGACTCGGGCGTCCTCAAGGCGACGGTCACCTACTCGCCCACCATGGCCGCCTCCGCGATCAAGCTCGCCCGCCTGATCGCGCAGGGCAAGGGCATGAGCGACCTTCTGGAGCACCAGGTCCCGCAGTCCATCACCCTGGCCTCCGAGACCATCACGAAGGAGAACGCCGCCGAGTACCTGCCGCTGGGCTTCGAGTCGTGAAGCCGGTCATCGGGGTTGGCATGGTTGGGTACGCGTTCATGGGACGCGTGCACTCCCAGGCCTGGCGCAGCGTCGGTGCGTTCTTCGACCTGCCGGTCAAGCCGTCCATGGCGGTCCTGTCCGGCCGGTCGCGGGCGAACACCGAGGCGGCCGCCGAGTCCATGGGCTGGGCGTCCGTCGAGACGGACTGGAAGGAACTCGTCAAGCGCGACGACGTGCATTTGGTCGACATCTGCACGCCCGGCGACTCGCACGCCGAGATCGCCATCGCCGCACTTGAGGCGGGCAAGCACGTGCTGTGCGAGAAGCCCCTGGCCAACACCGTCGAGGAGGCGGAGGCCATGGCCGCCGCCGCCCGCGCGGCCGCGGCCCGGGGTGTGCGCAGCATGGTGGCCTTCAACTACCGGCGTGTCCCCGCCGTCGCGCTGGCCCGCCAGCTCGTCGCCGAGGGCCGTCTCGGGACCATCCGTCACGTCCGCGCCCAGTACCTCCAGGACTGGATCGTCGACCCCGAGTTCCCGCTCGTCTGGCGTCTGCAGAAGGACAAGGCCGGATCGGGCGCGCTCGGTGACATCGGCGCGCACATCATCGACACCGCGCAGTTCATCCTCGGTGAACACCTGACGGGCGTCTCGGCCATCACCGAGACGTTCATCAAGGAGCGGCCCCTCGCCGACGCCTCCGCCGGGCTCTCCGCCCAGGGCGGCGCCGAGATGGGCCAGGTCACTGTGGACGACGCCGCGATCTTCACCGGCCGCTTCGGCGGCGGCGCCATCGCCTCCTTCGAGGCCACGCGCTTCGCCACCGGCCGCAAGAACGCGCTGCGCATCGAGGTCAACGGGTCGCTCGGCAGCATCTCGTTCGACTTCGAGTCGCTCAACGAGTTGTGGTTCCACGACCACACGCTGGCCGCGGAGGAAGGTGGATTCCGGCGGGTGCTCGTCACCGAGGCCGGTCACCCCTACGCGGGCGCGTGGTGGCCCCCGGGCCACGGACTCGGCTACGAGAACACGTTCACCCACGAGGTGAAGGACTTCCTGGAGGCCATCTCGGCCGGGGCGGACCCCACGCCCTCGTTCGACGACGGACTCCAAGTGCAGAAGGTGCTCGACGCGGTCGAGCGCAGCGCCGGCGACGACAGCCGCTGGACGACTGTCTAAGACCACGCACACCTTTTCGGGGGGACCGGGGTTCCCGGCCGCCCGGAACGCGACCGGCACGGTCGCGTGTACGCCGTCGCGCCGAGGCGACGTACACGTGAGTGCCACCCGAGCCGTTTCGCGTTCCGGGCGGAAGGGGCAGACCCCATCCCAGGAGACTGACGGAGACTGACGACGATGACGCGACCGATCACCCTCTTCACCGGCCAGTGGGCCGACCTGCCCTTCGAGGAGGTCTGCCGCCTCGCCTCCGAATGGGGCTACGAAGGCCTCGAGATCGCCACGTGGGGCGACCACCTGGAGATCGACAAGGCCCTGAGCGACCCCGGGTACGTCAAGCGCAAGCTCGAGACCCTGGAGAAGTACAACCTCAAGGTCTGGACGATCTCCAACCACCTGATCAGCCAGGCCATCTGCGACCACCCGATCGACGAGCGCCACAAGGGCATCCTGCCCTCGCGCCTGTGGTCGGACGACGCCGAGCAGGTCCGGCAGAACGCCGCCGAGGAGACCAAGAACACCGCCCGCGTCGCCGCCCTCCTGGGCGCCAACACCGTGGTCGGCTTCACCGGCTCCTCCATCTGGCACACCGTGGCCATGTTCCCGCCGGCCAGCCAGGCCATGATCGACCGCGGGTACGAGGACTTCGCCGAGCGCTTCAACCCCATCCTCGACGTGTTCGAGCAGGAGGGTGTGCGCTTCGCCCACGAGGTCCACCCGAGCGAGATCGCCTACGACTACCACACCACGGTCAAGACCCTGGAGGCGATCAACCACCGGGCGTCCTTCGGCCTCAACTGGGACCCGTCGCACATGGTGTGGCAGCAGCTCGACCCGGCCGGCTTCATCCTCGACTTCGCCGACCGGATCTACCACGTCGACTGCAAGGACGCCAAGGTCCGCATCGGCGACGGCCGCCGCGGCATCCTGTCGTCCCACCTGGCCTGGGCCGACCCCAAGCGCGGCTGGGACTTCGTCTCCACCGGCCGCGGCGACGTGCCGTGGGAGGACTGCTTCCGCGCCCTCAACCACATCGGCTACGACGGCCCCATCTCCATCGAGTGGGAGGACGCCGGCATGGACCGCCTCATGGGCGCGCCCGAGGCCCTGGCGTACATCTCCAAGCTCAACGCGATCACCCCGCCGGCGGCGGCGTTCGACGCCGCTTTCAGCTCCGAGTGATCATCTGAACGAGGCAGGTCTGCGTTTCCGAGGTCAGGAGCGCAGACCTGTCTTTTTGCCGCGCCTCCGGCGCGGCGGCTCGGCCGCCTTCATGTCCGGGCCTTCCCTCGTCGCTCCGGCTCGCTTCGCTCACCTGCGCTCCTCAGTCCAGGCCCGGACGCGGCCTCGCAATTCCCCCATACGACTGTGTCTTCAATATTCACGTGAGGGTCGGGTCTCCCAGAACGGCTCCTGGGGTTTGTCGTTGTGGACGATGATGCTCGGCCGACACGAGGACGCGCAGGTCCCACCGGTCGATCAGCTCCGGGCGCATGAGGAAGACGCCGTCGAAGACCAGCACGGCGTCGGGGGCGGCCGTGGCGGACTGCGGTCCACGGTGATGTTCAGCCCACCCGATCAATGTGGCGACCACGACGGTCTGCCCGCGTGACCGCTCGCGATTCGCCCGTACGACCATGGAGTCATGGATACTCACGTGACTCTCAATACCGGCCACTCCATGCCCCTCGTCGGGCTCGGCACATATCCCCTCCAGGGGCGGCGGGCCACCGAGGCCGTGCTCACCGCCGTCGACGCCGGGTACCGGCTGCTGGACACCGCCGCCAGTTATGGGAATGAGGTGGCCGTCGGAGCGGGGGTGCGCGAGTCGGGGCTGCCGCGGAAGGACTTCTTCGTCACCACCAAGCTGCGGGGTGAGGACCATGGGGCCGCCAAGGCGCGGGCTGCGCTTGAGGGCTCGCTGGAGCGCCTCGGGCTCGACTATGTCGACCTCTACCTGATCCACTGGCCGTTGCCCCGGCTGGGGCTCTACGTCGAGACCTATGCCGCGTTGCTCGAACTGGCGCGTGAAGGGTTGATCCGGTCGGTCGGGGTGTCGAACTTCACGCCTGAACACCTGCATGCCGTGGTGAAGGAGACCGGGGTGCAGCCGGCGGTGAACCAGCGGCAGGTGTCGCCCACCCACGCCCAGGTGGCCCATGTCGAGGCCACACGGGGTGAGGAGACCGTGCTGCAGGCCTGGAGTCCGCTGGAGCGCAACACCGGCATCCTGGAGCATCCCGTGATCGTCGACATCGCCGGGCGGGTCGGGAAGGCGCCCTCGCAGGTGGTGTTGCGGTGGCTGCTCGATCGGGGGATCGCCGTGGTGCCCAAGTCGGGGGACCCTCAGCGGCAGCGGGAGAACATCGACGTGTTCGACTTCCACCTCGACGCCGCCGACGTCGCGGCGATCACCGCGCTCGACACCGGGAAGCCGGTCAGGCTCGACCCGGAGACCTGGGAGGAGTTCTAGATCGTCGTCACCACCGAGCCCTGGACCGAGTAGAGGGGCGCCAGGTCGACGAAGATGCGGTAGTCGGTGATCAGGCCGTCGTCGCCGCGGGTCCAGATCGAGACGGCCACCACGCTGACCTCGCTGTCGTCGAGCCGGGTGTAGGTCACCTCGGTCTCGGCGACGGTGTCGGCCCCGACCGTCCAGGCGCGGACGATCCGGTGCCGCAGGCCGCCGATGGTGGAGAAGAAGCCGCGTAAGCCGGTGGCGATCGCCTCGCGGCCCTTGTTGGCGTCGGCGTTGCCGAACTTCAGCGTGCCGTCCTCGGCGAACAGTTGCACGAACTCGTCGGGGTCGAACGCGTCGACAACGTCGAAGACGCGCCGCGCCTCATCGTCGGACATACCGATCCTCCCTCACGTGATCACGGGCACTGAGGGGGACGATACGGGGCTGTACGCCCGGTGAACCCTGTCGCCGAGGTGGGTTTCACGATCCCCCGGACGCCCACCGCTCCCAGTCGCCCGCCGGTCGCTCCCTCATCTCGGCCCAGAGGGCCCCGGCCTCGGCGGGGTCCGTTCGCAACACCCCCGCCAGCCGCTCCGCGTTGCCGCCCGAGGCCATGAAGGCGCGGATGGCGGCGGTGCGGATGGCGTCCAGGCGCGACTTGAGACGGTCGACGTCCCGCAGGGCGGTCGCCCAGTCTCCCTGGACGGGCGCGGGAGAGCCCGGATCGCGGGAGTTGGTCCCGGTCCGGAGCATTCCCAGGGCCCAAAGATGACTGTCGAGGGCCTCGGCCATCAGTCGCGGCTCACTCTGCATGGCCTCGGCCTCGGCGGGGGTCAGCCGGATGGTGATCTCCAGGCCGCCGTCGTCGGCGGGCCGGGTGGACATGGTCATCGCTGCTCCAGGGGACATGTGCGGGTATGTGCTGGGGCGATATACTTCGACCATTGTCTGCCTCTCCGGTGCGCCGGGGAGGCTTTTTTCATGCCCTCAGGAGCCCTCGTGCACGTCCGCCCCGCCACCGCCGCCGACCGGCCCACGGTCGAGCGCCTCTGGCTGATGTTCCGCCATGACATGTCCGAGTTCGTCGGCGCCCTCCCCAACCCCGACGGCACCTTCCGCAGCGAACGCCTCGACGCCGCCTTCACCGACCCCGACTGGGCTCCCTACCTGATCGAACGAGACCACGCCCCACTCGGCTTCGCCTTCGTCCGGGCGCTGAACGCCCCGACGAGGGTCCTGAACAGCTTCTTCGTCGTACGCGCCGCCCGCCGTTCGGGCATCGGCCTGCGCGCCGTGAGCGACGTCGTCGCGCGGCACCCGGGGGCGTGGGACGTCGCCTTCCAGGACGTCAACCGCCCCGCCGTCGCCTTCTGGCGCCGCGCCGCCACGACGCTCGCCGGCCAGGCCTGGACGGAGGAACGCCGCCCGGTGCCGGGCCGGCCCGACCTGCCGCCGGACGTCTGGATCTCCTTCACGTGTCGGCCCGGCAAATGAGCGCCCGGTTCGGCAGCCTTCCCGAAGGATGGACCCTGACTCGTGTCGCCCAGGTCGCCGGGGCCGAGGAGGCCGTGCTGATGCCGCTCGACACGCCGGTCTTCCTGGGCGACACACCCGTCCGGCCGTCGTTGATCATCCAGGTCGGCGGACTGTGCGTGGTGTGTGACGACGACTACCTCGTCGGAGATATGGACGACTCGGGTGTCATCTCGTGCTGGGCCTCCTACGGCGACGATCTGGCGGACGTGCTGCGCGGCCTCTGACCGCCCATCACAACAAGGCAGGACGATTTGCCGGAGGATCTCGCCGCTCCTCAGCGCCGTTCATGCTTTCCAGCTCGAAGCAGGTGACGGCCGGCTACAGGTCAGAGACATCGCGCCCGAAGCCAGCGGAGGAGCCGCTGATGAGCGCTTTTGGGCTGTCCGCTGGAACGCCGGTCAGCCGCGGGGCAGTACGCCCAGAAGGGTCGCGGTCACGGCCAGCTGCAAGGAATCCTTCAGCTCCAAGTGGAACCGGGCCAGCTCGGGCTCGGCCTGATAGGCCGCCTGGAGGCTGGGCGGAGGTGTGCTGTACGCCGACAACGCGCCGGCCATGACCATGGTCTGCAGGCTGAACATCGTCGCGTTCTCGCCCAACTCCGGCAGGTACCTGCAGATCAGCGCGGTCATGGTCGCCAGGCGGTCCAGGGAGGCCCGCTTGTAACGGGCCACGACCTCGACGGACACGTTGTGTTCCAGGACGCCGCCCTGAGCCCCGAAGAGGTCACACAGCACCACCCGGCCGGACAGGGACCGGCTGAGGATCTCGGCCACCGCCGCCGCCCGCTCGGCCATCGGCAGCTTTTCGTCGACGCCGTCGGCGAACTTGCCTGCCAGTTCCGTCAACCACTCCTGCAGGAACCGGTCCAGCAGTTCCAGCAGCACCGCCTCGCGAGACTCGAAGTAACGCAACACGTTCGGCTTCGCCAGACCCACCCGCCGGCTGAGCTCGTTCAGGGTGACCGCGGCCACGGGCATCTCGTCGAGCATCGCCGACGCCATGTCGAGGATCGCCTGCCGGCGGATCTCCCGCTGCTCTTCGGTTCGCGCCCGCTGAAAAGTCACATCACCACCCTAATTTAAGTACCTGCGGTACGTTGACAACATACCGCAGGTACTTTAGCGTGATCCACACAAGATACCTTTGGTACGTTAACCGGTGAGGGGCTCTGCATGAGCGAGAAGTGGACGACGGCGAACATCCCCGACCAGCACGGGCGGGTGGCCGTGGTGACCGGGGCCAACACCGGACTGGGATACGAGACCGCCAAGGCGCTCGCCGAGCGTGGAGCCTCAGTGGTGCTCGCCGTGCGGAACGTCGAAAAGGGCGAGCAGGCCGCGGCCCGCATGACCGGCGACGTGACCGTACAGGCGCTGGACCTGACCTCGCTCGACTCCGTCCGCACCGCGGCGGCGGCGCTGCGGAGCCGACTCGACCGGATCGACCTGCTGATCAACAACGCCGGCGTGATGTACACCCCGAGGCAGACCACCCGAGACGGCTTCGAGATGCAGTTCGGCACCAACCACCTCGGCCACTTCGCGTTCACCGGCCTGCTGCTGGACCTGATGCTGCCGGTGCCCGGCTCGCGCGTGGTGACGGTCAGCAGCACCGGCCACCGCATCCGGGCCGCGATCCACTTCGACGACCTGCAGTGGGAGCGGTCGTACAGCCGGGTCGCCGCCTACGGTCAGGCCAAGCTGGCCAACCTGATGTTCACCTACGAGCTGCAGCGCCGGCTGGCCCCGCACGGCACCACCGTCGCACTGGCCGCGCACCCCGGCGTCTCCAGCACCGAGCTCGCCCGCAACACCCCCACGGCCCTCCGGCTTCCCATCAACTGGCTCGCGCCGCTGATCACCCAGACGCCGGCGATGGGCGCGCTGCCGACCCTGCGCGCAGCCACCGACCCCGGTGCGTTCGGCGGCCAGTACTACGGTCCCGGCGGACGCAACCAGATCACGGGTTACCCCCGGCTGGTCACCTCCAGCCCGGAGTCGTACGAGGTGGCCGTCCAGCAACGGCTGTGGACCGTCTCGGAGAACCTCACCGGCGTGCGGTTCCCCGTCGCTCGGTCCAAGCAGCCCTCCGGACCGGCCATCACGATGTAATGGTGACCCAGCGCCGCCGAGCAGGCGCGCCAGACGCCGGCGTCCATGGTGACGAGTTGTTCGGCGTAGTCGGCCATACCCGGATCCACCGTGAGGGTGATGCGTCGCTGGGTGTCGCTCACACCCGGGCTCATACCGTGGGGCCGGCGGGTCAGAGCAGGACGATCTGGCGGAGGACCTCGCCGCTCCTCAGCGCCGTCACCGCGTCGTTCAGGTCGGTGAGCTGGATGCGGGAGCTGATCATGCTCTCCAGGTCGAGCTTGCCCGCCTTGTACAGCCCCGCGAAGAACGGGAAGTCGCGCCGGACGTCGCTGCCCCCGTACAGGGAGCTGAGGAGGTTCTTGCCGTCGAACAGGAGGCTGAAGGCGTTCAGGGGAACCATGTCGTCCATCGCCCCGGCGCCGACCACGATCACGTCGCCGCCGCGGCGGGTGGCCTGCCAGGCGGTCATGATGGCCTGGGACTTGCCGACGACCTCGAAACCGTAGTCGAAGCCCTGGCCGCCGGTCAGTGTGGTGATGGCGTCCATGAGCTGGTCGGGGGTGCAGGCGTGGGTGGCGCCGACCTTCTTGGCCAGGTCGTGCTTGGACTCCAGGGGGTCGATCGCCAGGATCGTGGTCGCGCCGGAGATGCGGGCGCCCTGGATCACCGACAGGCCCACGCCGCCGCAGCCGACCACGGCCACCGACGTGCCGGGGCGGACCTTGGCGGTGTTGAGGGCGGCGCCGACGCCCGTGGTGATGCCGCAGCCGATCAGGGCCGCCATCTCGAACGGGACGTCCGCGTCGACCTTGATCGCGCCGCCGGCGGGGACCACGATCTCCTCGGCCCACGTGCCGCAGCCGGCCATGCCGAAGGCGGGCTTGTCGCCGTCGAACTTGAAGCCGGGCTCGGTGAAGCCGCGGACGACCGAGGTCATGCACAGGTGCGGCTGGCCATGGGAGCAGCTCGGGCACGACCCGCAGGCGGGGGTCCAGTTGATGATCACGTGGTCCCCGGGCGCGACGCTCGTCACGTGGTCGCCGACCTCGACGACCTCACCGGCCCCCTCGTGGCCCGGCACCAGCGGCGCGGGCTGGGGGAGCACCCCCGAGATGGCCGACAGGTCCGAGTGGCAGACGCCGGTCGCCCTGATCCGGACCCGGACGTCTGATGGGCCGACCGGGATGAGGGTCAGGTCGTCGCGGATGTCGAGCTTGTCCGCGCCGATGGTGTGCAGCAGAGCGCCGCGCATGGGAACCTCCGGTGGTTTTTACTCTTCTTCGAGCGAAAGTGCCGCCTTCGGGCATGACCGGACGGCGTGCCGGACCCGGTCGAGCATGTCGGCGGGGGGTTCTTCCAGCAGAACGTGCAGGTTGTCGTCGTCGTCGAGGTCGAAGACCTCGGGGGCCAGGCCCACGCAGACCCCGTTGGCCTCACAGACGAGGTAGTCGACAATGACCTTCGGCATCAGGAGCTCCCGTGCAGTTTGCGGTGATCCCAGGAGACTACGCGCCCCGGCTCGACGATGTAGGCGACGCGCTTGCGCCCGGTCAGCTCCACGTAGGGGCGCATCGGTTCCGGGTCCTGGCCGGTCATCCTGGCCGTGATGCGCATGCCGGCGTCCATCACGTCGTCGTAGGGGAGCGCGGTGCCGTAGATCGTCGCGCCGCGCAGGTCGCCGTAGTCGTCGCCCACCTCGACCAGGCAGGTCACCCGGGGGTCGCGGTCGATGTTGCGGGATTTCTGCGCCTTGGCGTAGGTCCAGAAGATCAGCCGGCCGTCGTCGGACAACCCGTAGAACATGGTGACCAGATGGGGCGTGCCGTCGGGGTTGATCGTGGCGAGCTGGAGTTTGCGGCCCTCTTTCAGCAGGGTGGCCACCTCTTCGCCGGTCATCACGATCCGCGCGCGCTGGTTCACGACCAGAAGTAGAACATGTTGCACCTATCGGGACAAGGGTAGTCTCGGGCGGGTGACACACCCTCCGATGCCCGCACTTCTGCGGCACACCGCCGAGCGGGCCAAGGGATTCATGCCCCCAGACGAGGGCCGGGCTCTCTACGAGCTCGGTTGTCTGTACGGCTCCCGCGGCCCCATGGCCGAGATCGGCTCCTACTGCGGCAAGTCGGCCGTCTACCTGGGCGCCGCCGCCCGCGAGGCCGGCACGGTGCTGTTCACGGTCGACCACCACCGGGGCTCCGAGGAGATCCAGCCCGGCTGGGCCCACCACGACCCCACGCTGGTCGACCCGCGCTTCGGCCGCATGGACTCGCTGCCCTTCTTCCGCACCACCATCGCCACGGCCGGCCTCGAAGACGTCGTCATCGCGGTCGTCGGCGCGTCGGCGACCGTGGCGGCCCACTGGCACACCCCGCTCGGCCTGCTGTTCGTCGACGGCGGCCACTCCGAAGACCCGGTCACCCGCGACTACGAGGGCTGGGCGCCCCACGTGGTGCCGGGAGGCGTGCTGATCTTCCATGACATCTACCCCGACCCGGCCGACGGAGGGCAGGCGCCGTACCGGATCTACCGGAGAGCCCTCGACGAGGGCTTCAAGGAGGTCCGGGTGACCGGCTCGCTCCGGGCCCTGGAGAAGGTCTAGAACGCACCGGCCCGCTGGCAGCCGCAGTCGGCCGTGGCCCGGTCCTCGGCCGCGGCGCCCGCGTCGCGGAAGACGCCGTTGGCCGGGGTGGTGCGCGACAACGCGTCGGCGGCGAGGATCACCGCGGCGGCCGTGTACGCCGACCGCTCGTTCGGGAAGTGGCGCTCGTTCACGAACTGCCAGCCCGTCCAGTAGCCGCCATCGGGGTGGCGCAGGTGCTGCATCTCGGTGAAGACCTTGAGCGCGCGGTCGTCGTCGCCGACCGCGTCGAGGGTCAGCACCAGCTCGCACGACTCCGCGCCGGTCACCCACGGCTGGTCGGAGACGCAGCGGATGCCGAGACCGGCCACCGCGAAGCGGTCCCAGTCGTCGTCGAGGCGGCGCAGCGCCCGCTCGCCGCGCAGCGCGCCGCCGAGCACGGGGTAGTACCAGTCCATCGAGAAGCGGCTCTTGTCGGCGAACGCCTCGGGGTGCTCGCGCAGGACGTGGCCCAGCCGGTCGGCCGCCAGCTCCCACCCGGGCTGCGGGTCGCCGAGGCGCTCGGCCAGCCGCACCCCGCAGCGCAGGCCCTGGTAGACCGACGAGCAGCCGGTCAGCAGCGCGTAGGAGCCGGGGGCCGCCTCCCAGACGATCTCGCCGCGGCGGGTCTGCAGGCCGGTCACGAAGTCGAGGGCGCGGCTCACCGTGGGCCACATCTCCCGGGCGAACGCCTCGTCGCCGGTGATCAGCAGGTCGTGCCAGACGCCCACGGCCACGTAGGCGGCGTGGTTGGACTCGCCCCGGTCTTCGAGCGGCTCGCCGTTGAGCACCTTCATCGGCCACGACCCGTCGGGCCGCTGGTGCCGCCTGATCCACTCCCAGCCGCGCGCCGACGCCTCGCGGAGGCCGGCCGCCGTCATGGCCATCAGGCACTCGACGTGGTTCCACGCGTCGACGTGCCCCTCGGGCCACGGCACGCCCCCGTCGGGGAGCTGCACGGCGGCGATGCTGGCTGCGGTGGCGGCGATGTCGTCGCCGGTCACGACTCCCGGCACCGCCGGGATCATGCGGGCTTCCGGGCGTAGAGGACCACGCTCTTGCCGATCAGCGGGTTGAGGATCTGCTCGGCGATCCGGGTGACGGCGGGGCGCTTCATGATGTCCCACACCAGCAGCTCGTGGTAGGCCTTGGCGATCGGGTGGTCGTTGTTGTCGACCCCGACCGCGCACTTGATCCACCAGTAGGGCGTGTGCAGCCCGTGGGCGTGGTGGTGGTCGCCGACCTCCAGGCCCGACGACTTCAGCTTGGCCGACAACTCGGCGAGGGTGTAGATCCGGATGTGCCCGCCGGGAGCCGTGTGGTAGGCCTCCGACAGCGCCCAGCAGACCCGCTCGGGCAGGAAGGCCGGCACCGTCACGGCCAGCAGCCCGCCGGGCTTCAGCACCCGGACGATCTCCTTCATCGCCGCCATGTCCTCGGGGATGTGCTCCAGGACCTCCGACGCGATCACCCGGTCGAACGACCCGTCGGGGAACGGCATGTCGAGCGCGGTCCCGACGACGGTCTCGCCCGTGGCGCCGTAGGGGACCTCGCCCTCCTTGTCCATGGCCGCGAACATCGCCGCCACCGACTCCATCTCGGCCGGGTCGAGGTCGAAGGCGACCACGTCGGCGCCCCGGCGCAGCACCTCGAAGGCGTGCCGGCCGCCACCGGCGCCCAGGTCGAGCACACGGTCTCCGGGCCCGACGGGCAGCCGGGCGAAATCGACGGTCAGCATCTCCTGGGGAACCCTCCGGGTCAGCGCGCGGCGATGGCCTCGCGGTAGGCCTCAACGGTCTTGCGGGCCACGACGGGCCAGGCGTAACGCTCCATGACACGGTCGTAGCCGCGTTTGCCGTACTCCTGCCGCAGTTCGGGGGAGTCGATCAGGCGGCGCAGCGTGGCCGCGAGCTCCTCGGGGTCGCCCGGGGCGACCTGGACCGCGGCGTCGCCCACCACTTCGGGCAGGGCGCCGGTCCGGGACGCCACCAGCGGGGTTGCGCACGCCATGTGCTCCACGGCGGGGAGCGAGAAGCCCTCGTACAGCGACGGGACGACGGAGACCTCGGAGGTGGCGATCAGCTCGCCGAGCTCGTCGTCGGAGATGCCGTGGACGAACCGCACCCGGTCGTGCAGCGACAACTCGGCCACGAGCTGCTCGGTCGGGCCGCCGGGGGTGGGCCTGCTGACGACGGTCAGGTTCACGTCGCGTTCGGTGGAGAGCTTGGCGACCGCGCGCAGGAGCGTCGCGACCCCCTTCATCGGGGAGTCGGCGCTGGCCACCGCCACGATCGAGCCCTTGCGCTTCGGCAGCTCGGGCCGGGGGTGGAAGAACCGGGTGTCCACGCCGAGCGGGATCAGGCGCAGGTTCGACTGCGGGACGCGGAAGTCGCGGTGGATGTCGGCCACCGACGACTCGCTGACGGTCAGGATCGGCTTGAGCCGCGCGGCGACGTAGGCCTGCATGCGGACGAAGCCGTACCAGCGCCGTTTGGAGAGCTTCGCCCAGCCCTCGGCGGCCTCCAGCTCGATCCGCCGGTCGACGCTGATGGGGTGGTGGATCGTGCCGACCACCGGGAAGTGCTTCTGGATGCCCAGCACGCCGTAGCCGAGCGTCTGGTTGTCCTGGACGACGTCGAAGTCGCCGATCCGCTTCTTGAGCTCCCGGTAGGCCCGGAGGCTGAAGGTCAGCGGCTCGGGGAAGCCGGCCGTCCACATCGTGCCGACCTCGAGGAGGTCGATCCAGTCGCGGTATTCGCCCGGCTTGGGGGTGCGGAAGGGATCTTCGTCCCGGTAGAGGTCGAGACTCGGCACCTTGTTGAGGATCACGCCCTCGTCGAGCTCCGGATAGGGCTGACCCGAGAACACCTCGACGTGGTGACCCATCGCCACGAGCTCGCGGGTGATGTGGCGGAGATACACCCCCTGACCGCCGCAGGTGGGTTTGCTGCGATAGGACAGCAGTGCGACGCGCAGCCTCTCCACCCCGAAGCACCCCTTTCCGCCCCTGTAGGGGCACCTGAGATGACCTTAGCCTAGGCGGGTGGAATGCCGTTCGGTGGAACGTGTTCTACGAATGCGGCCCGGTCAGGGCCTTCGGGGTACATTCGCCTACAAAGTTCGCGTACGAAGGAGGACGTGTTGGCCAGACGCGCGTTGATCACGGGCATCACCGGTCAGGACGGCTCCTATCTCGCCGAACACCTGGTATCCGAGGGCTACGAGGTGTGGGGCCTGGTCCGCGGCCAGTCCAACCCGCGCGTCGCCCGGCTGCCGAAGGACATCCACCTCGTCCGCGGCGACCTGCTCGACCAGGGGTCGCTCATCTCGGCGGTCGAGAAGGTCCGGCCCGACGAGGTCTACAACCTGGGCGCCATCTCGTTCGTGCCCATGTCGTGGGAGCAGGCCGAACTCACGGCCGAGGTGACCGGCATGGGCGTGCTGCGCATGCTGGAGGCCATCCGCGTCTGCTCCTCGCGCGGCGGCGAGATCCGCTTCTACCAGGCGTCGTCGTCGGAGATGTTCGGCCAGGTCCGCGAGACCCCGCAGACCGAGGTCACGCCCTTCCACCCCCGCTCGCCCTACGGCGTGGCCAAGGCCTACGGGCACTTCCTCACCCAGAACTACCGCGAGTCCTACGGCATGTACGCCGTCTCCGGCATCCTGTTCAACCACGAGTCCCCCCGCCGGGGGGCCGAGTTCGTGACCCGCAAGGTGTCGCTCGGCGTGGCCCGCATCAAACTGGGCCTGGCCACCGAACTGCGGCTCGGGAACCTGGAGGCCCGGCGCGACTGGGGGTTCGCGGGCGACTACGTGCGGGCCATGCACCTGATGCTCCAGGCCGCCAAACCGGAGGACTACGTCATCGGCACCGGCCGCACCCAGTCGGTGCGCGAACTCGTCGAGGCGGCATTCTCGGCGGCCGGCCTCGACTGGGAGCGCTACGTCATCGCCGACCAGGCCCTGCACCGGCCGGCCGAGGTCGACCTGCTGTGCGCCGACCCGAAGAAGGCCCGCACCCAGCTCGGCTGGGAACCGACCGTCCCGTTCGAGGAACTGATCGCGATGATGGTCGAGTCGGACCTGCGCCTGCTGAGCGAGGGCGGCGACCTCCAGGACTCCTCCTGGCCCTGAGGTTGTGACGGCGCACGTCCCGTTGGGTAGGTGAGTCGTGCACCGGCCGAACGGGGGGACGTTCACATGGCGGATGTCGTGCAGGTGGTGCATGACTTCTTCGACGCGTACAACAATCACGATTTGGACGCGCTCGCACGTTTCTACGCCTCCGACGCGGTCTCGACGGCCCCCGGCGGGGTGGGCGAAGGGCGGGACCAGATTGTCTCCTACCACGCGCACATCTGGGAGGCCTTTCCCGACGCGCGCAACACGACCTACCAGACGATCGAGGACGGCGACGTGGTCGCCGCCCTGGCCGCCGTCAGCGGCACCCACCGGGGCCCTTTCCTGCTGGCCGGAGGCGAGGTGGTCCCGGCCACGGGGCGCCGGGTGCACGTGCAGTGCTGCTGGATCTTCACCGTGGAGTCGGGACTCATCGTCACCCACCGCCTGTACTGGGACCAGTTGGAGGCATACGCCCAACTCGGCGTTCTGGCCACCTGACGCTGACGAACCGAAGAGTGCGGGGCCGCCGTGGCGGCCCCGCACCCGTTCTCGGGCTCAGAGGGAGACGGGCAGGTCCTTGATGCCGTTGATGAAGTAGGAGCGCAGGCGGCGGGCCTCGCCGGCCTGCTGGATCTTGGGGACGCGCTCCGACAGGACCTCGAAGAGGACCCGGAGTTCCATCTTGGCCAGGTGGTTGCCGAGGCAGAAGTGGGCGCCGCCGCCGCCGAAGCCGATCTGCGGGTTGGGGTCCCTGGTCACGTCGAAGACCTCGGGGTCGGCGAACACCTCCTCGTCGCGGTTGGCGCCCGAGTAGAAGATGACGACCTTGTCGCCCTCCTTGATCTGCTGGCCGCGCACCTCCATGTCCTGGGTCGCCGTCCGCCGGAACAGGTTGACCGGGGAGACCCAGCGCACGATCTCGTCGGCGGCGGTCTTCGCCACCGACCGGTCGGCGACGAGCTTGGCCCACTCGTCGGGGTGCTCGAAGAGGGCCAGCATGCCGCCCGACGCCGCGTTGCGGGTGGTCTCGTTGCCCGCCACCACCAGGAGCAGGACGAACAGGTCGAACTCCTCCACGCTCAGCTCCTCGCCGTCGTCGCCCGGCTGGAGCAACTTGGTCACCAGGTCGTCGCGGGGGTCCTCGCGCCGGGCCTCGGCGAGCTGGTTGGCGTACGCGTAGACCTCCATCGGCGCCATCTGGCCCTCTTCCGGGCTGGCCGAGTAGTCGGGGTCGTCCATGCCGATCATCCGGTTGGACCACTCGAAGAGCTTGCCCCGGTCTTCGGCGGGGGCGCCGAGGAGCTCGCAGATGACGTACAGCGGCAGGGGCGCGGCGATGTCGCGGACGAAGTCGACGCTCGGCTTCGCCTGGGCCTCGTCGATGAGCTCGTGGCAGATGTCGCGGATGTGGTCTTCCAGCTTGGAGATGGCGCGCGGGGTGAAGCCCCGGTTGACGAGCGAGCGGCGGCGGGTGTGCTCCGGCGGGTCCTGGTTCAGCATCATCAGCCGCTGGAGTTCGAGCTCCGCCTCGCCCGGCTCGGGGAAGAGCGACAACCGCCGGTGGGACGAGAACAGGTCGCTGCGCCGTGACACGTGCACCACGTCGGCGTGCTTGGTCAGCGCCCAGAAGGGCGGCCAGCCCTCCATCTGCCCGCCCTCGTGCCGGAACACCGGGGCGTTGGCCCGCAACCAGGCGAACTGGTCGTGGGGGGCGCCGGAGGCCGCGTACCGATCCATGTCGACGAGGTCGATGTGCATCTGATCACCCGATCATCGTTGGGCCGAAGTGACGGTGGAACGTGTTCTAGCCAAGCATGTTTTGCGGCCTTACAGGTCATCCGATGTCTGAGCTTGACAGGGAGGCAGGCATGCCATCAGGCTTCCTCATGCAAACATCGGATGTATAGGGGGAGTCGTGAGGCTGCTTCGAGTAGGTGGAAAAGGCGCGGAACGCCCGGCCGTGCTCACAGACGACGAGCGGCTGCTCGACCTGGGCGAATTCCTCAACGGAGCCGATTTCACCCCTGACTTCTTCGCCTCGGGCGGCCTCGACCGGGTCCGTGCGGCACTCGCCGGCGACCCCCTTCCGGAGCTCGACCAGGACGGTCTGCGCATCGGCCCGCCCATTGCGCGGCCCGGAAAGATCGTATGCATTGGACTGAACTACCGCGACCACGCGGAGGAGTCCGGCGCCGCGGTTCCGACCGAACCGGTGGTGTTCATGAAGGCCCCCAACACAGTCGTCGGACCTTTCGACGAGGTGCTTGTGCCGCGCGCCAGCGTGAAAACCGACTGGGAAGTCGAACTGGCCATCGTGATCGGTTCGACCTGCCGCTACCTCGGCTCGCACGAGGAGGCGCTCGCGGCCGTCGCCGGCTACACCGTCTCCAACGACGTGTCGGAGCGGGAGTTCCAGCTTGAGCGCGGCGGTCAGTGGGACAAGGGCAAGTCCTGCGAGACCTTCCAGCCGCTCGGCCCGTGGCTCGTCACCGCCGACGAGGTCGCCGACCCCCAGGCGCTCGGGCTGCGCCTCTGGGTCAACGGCGACCTGAAGCAGAACGGCGACACCAAGAACATGATCTTCGGCGTGGCCGAGATCGTGCGTTACCTCAGCCAGTTCATGGTCCTCGAGCCCGGGGACGTGATCAACACCGGCACACCCGCCGGGGTCGCCCTGAGCGGCCTGCACCCCTACCTGAAGGAAGGCGACGTCATGGAGCTCGAGATCGACGGTCTCGGCCGGCAGCGGCAGACGGTGGGTCAGGCGTGACCTCCGCGGCGTCGATCCACCTGCCCATCCAGTCGTTCCAGACCTTCGACATCCGGTTCCCGACGTCCCTGGAGCTCGACGGCTCCGACGCGATGAACCCCGACCCCGACTACTCGGCCGCCTACGTCGTGTTGTCCGACGGGGAGTGCGAGGGCCACGGCTTCGCGTTCACGATCGGCCGGGGCAACGACATCCAGACCGCCGCCATCCGCGCGCTGGAGCCCTACGTGCTCGGCCAGGACGTCAGCGATCTCGGCGCCCTCTACAAGCAGATGGTGTACGACAGCCAGCTCCGCTGGCTGGGCCCCGAGAAGGGCGTCATGCACATGGCGATCAGCGCGGTCGTCAACGCCCTGTGGGACCTGAAGGCCAAGCGCGAGGGCAAGCCCCTGTGGCGGCTGCTCGCCGAGATGTCGCCCGAGGAGCTCGTCAACCTGGTCGACTTCCGTTACATCGGCGACGAGCTCACCCCCGAGGAGGCGCTGGAGATCCTGCGCCGCGCCGAGCCCGGCCGCGCCGAACGGATCGAGAAGCTGCTGGAGACCGGCTACCCGGCGTACACGACCTCGCCCGGCTGGCTCGGCTACGACGACGAGAAGCTGCGCCGCCTCTGCAAGGAGGCGCTCGACGACGGCTTCGGACAGATCAAGCTGAAGGTCGGCGCCGACCTCGACGACGACATCCGCCGCATGCGCATCGCCCGCGAGGTCTGCGGCGAGGGCTTCCCGATCGCCATCGACGCCAACCAGCGCTGGGACGTCGGCGCGGCGATCCACTGGATCAAGGCGCTCAGCCCTTACTCGCCCCACTGGGTGGAGGAGCCGACCAGCCCCGACGACGTGCTGGGCCACGCCACCATCGCCCGCGCCATCGCGCCGATCCCGGTGGCCACCGGTGAGCACGTCCAGAACCGGGTCATCTTCAAGCAGCTCCTCCAGACGCGCGCCATCTCCTACCTCCAGCTCGACGCCGCGCGCGTCGCGGGTGTGAACGAGAACATCGCGATCCTGCTGCTTGCCGCCAAGTTCGGCGTGCCGGTCTGCCCGCACGCCGGCGGCGTCGGCCTGTGCGAGCTGGTGCAGCACCTGTCGATGTTCGACTATGTGTCGGTGACCGGAACCATGGAGAACCGCGTCATCGAGTACGTCGACCACCTGCACGAGCACTTCACCGACCCGGTCGTCGTCGAGAACGGCGTCTACCGGGCCCCGGTCGCACCCGGGTTCAGCGCCGAGATGCGACCCGAGTCGATCGCGGCCCACGTGTTCCCCGACGGGCCGGTCTGGAGAGAGTCATGACCGAGTTCGAGGGCCTCAAGGCCCTGGTCACCGGCGGCGGCCAGGGCATCGGCCTGGCCATCGCCACGTTGCTGACCGAGCGCGGCGCCCGCGTCGCCTGCCTCGACCTCAACCCGCCCGGTGACCCCTTCGTCGGCGTCAAGGCCGACGTGTCCGACGACGCGTCGGTCCGCGCGGCCGTCGCGTCCGCCGCCGAGCAGCTCGGCGGCCTCGACATCGTCGTCAACAACGCCGGGATCGGCGCGGCCGGCACGGTCGCCGACAACGACGACGCCGAATGGCTGCGGGTGTACGACGTCAACGTCGTCGGCATGGTCCGGGTCACCCGGGCCGCCCTGCCCCACCTGCGCGAGTCGAGCCACGCCGCGATCGTCAACACGTGCTCGATCGCGGCCACGGCCGGGTTGCCCCAGCGGGCGCTCTACAGCGCGACGAAGGGCGCCGTCTACTCGCTGACGCTGGCGATGGCGGCCGACCACGTACAGGACGGGATCCGGGTCAACTGCGTCAACCCGGGCACCGCCGACACCCCGTGGGTCGGCCGGCTGCTCGACGCCGCCGCCGACCCGGCCGCCGAGCGGGCCGCGCTGAACGCCCGCCAGCCGATGGGCCGGCTGGTCTCCGCCGAGGAGGTCGCCCACGCGGTGGCCTACCTGGCCAGCCCGTTCGCCTCGGCCACCACCGGCACCTCGCTGGCGGTCGACGGCGGCATGCAGGGCCTGCGCCTGCGGCCGAGGAGCTGAGGCGTGCAGCGCATCGCCCTGCGCACCCGGCTCAAGCCCGGCAGCGAGGCCGCCTACGACGCCGAGCACGCGCGGCTGCTGCCCGGCCTCGATCGGGCGATGCGCGAGGCCGGCGCCCGGGTGTGGCGGATCTGGCGCGACGGCCTCGACCTGTTCCACTACGTCGAGGTGGTCGACTACGCCGCCTTCCAGGCGCGGCTGGCCGGCGACCCGATCAACCAAGCCTGGCAGAAACAGATGAACCGCCACCTCGACGGCGACTTCGACCCCTCCGCCGGGCCGCTCCACAAAGTGTGGGAGATGTCGGGGGCTGTACGTCCGAGGGCTCCGTTCTCTACGGTTTTCGGCGTGACGACGACCTACGGCTTCGGTGCCGCCCCGATAGGCAACCTGTTCACCGCCCTCACCGACGACGAGGCGTCGGCGGCGGTCGAGGCGGCGTGGGACGCGGGCATCCGCTACTTCGACACCGCGCCCCACTACGGGCTCGGCCTGTCGGAGCGCCGGCTCGGCCAGGTGCTGGCCGGCAAGCCCCGCGGCGAGTTCGTGCTCTCCACCAAGGTGGGCCGCCTGCTCGTCCCGGCCGACGGCGTCGGCAAGGACGACGACGGCTTCGACGTGCCGAAGACCCACACGCGGGCCTGGGACTTCTCCCGCGACGGCGTGCTGCGCTCGCTGGAGGAGTCGCTCGAACGGCTCGGCCTCGACTCCATCGACGTCGCCCTCATCCACGACCCCGACCACCACTGGGCGCAGGCCGTCGGCGAGGCGTTCCCCGCCCTGGCCGAACTCCGCGACCAGGGCGTCGTGAAGGCCGTCGGCGTCGGCATGAACCAGTGGCCGATGCTGGCCGACTTCGTCCGCGAGACCGACATCGACACCATCCTGCTGGCCGGCCGCTACACGCTGCTCGACCAGTCGGCCGGGGCCGAACTGCTGCCGCTGTGCGTGCGGCGCGGCGTGTCGGTGGTCGCCGGAGGCGTCTTCAACAGCGGCCTGCTGGCCCGCCACGACCTCGCCGGGGGCACGTTCAACTACGCGCCCGCCCCCGACGACGTCCTCGCCCGGGCCCGGGAGATCGCCACCCTGTGCGAGAAGCACGGCGTGACCCTGCCGCAGGCCGCGATGGCGTTCCCGCTGCGTCACCCGGCGGTGACGACGGTCGTCATGGGCATGCGATCCGTGCAGGAGGTTCGGGGGAACATGGAACTGGCCGCCCGGCCCGTTCCCGAGGCTCTGTGGGAGGAGCTGGGGTTCTGACCATGATCGACGCGCATCACCACCTCTGGGACCCGTCCCGCCGCGACTACCCGTGGATGTCCGGCGCGGCGCTCGCGCCGATCAGGCGCCCCTTCGGCCTGCCGGAACTGCGGGCCACCGGCGCCACCGGCACGGTGCTCGTGCAGACCGTCTCCTCGGTCGAGGAGACCCGCGAGTTCCTGCGGACCGCGCTGGAGTCCGACGGCCTCGTCAAGGGCGTCGTCGGCTGGGTCGACCTGACCGCCCCCGACGTCGCCGACGTGCTGGCCGAACTGCGGGAGGGCCCCGGAGGCCACCTGCTGGTCGGCATCCGCCACCAGGTCCAGGACGAACCCGACGACGAGTGGCTCACCCGCCCCGACGTCGTGCGCGGCCTGCGCGCCGTCGCGTCGGCGGGGTTGGCGTACGACCTGCTGGTGCTCGTCCACCAGCTGAAGGCGGCCCGCCAGGTCGTCGCCGACCTGCCCGACGCCCGATTCGTGCTCGACCACGCCGCCAAGCCGCCCGTCGCCAGCGGGCTGATGGAGCCGTGGGCGACCGAGATCGAGGGCCTGGCCGAGCTCGACAACGTGACGTGCAAGATCTCCGGTCTGGTGACGGAGGCCAACTGGACCGACTGGACCCCCGGTCAGCTCCAGCCCTACGTGGAGCACGTCCTTGAATATTTCGGCGCGGAAAGGGTCATGTTCGGCTCAGACTGGCCCGTCTGCCTCCTTGCCGCGACGTATGGCGAGGTAGTGGAGACAACTAAGGACTTCACCAGTGGGCTGAGCGGAGACGAACAGTCGTACATCTACGAATCGACGGCACAGAAGGTTTATCGCCTGAAGCCATAAGCGGTTTTCCACAGAACGGCGTTCAAGGACGCGCGCTCAGCGTAACCCCCCGGACTCTTGGGTCGCCCCGTCTTTCCCGACCCAGGAGTTCCGTATGCTCACAACGCTCCTCACGGCCATCCTCTGCATCCCCCACCCGGGGGCGGAGCCTCAGCCGTGCCCGTCACCGGCCTCTTTCCGGTACGTCCACCTGACGCCGACCGGGCTCTCCGACGACCCCGACGAGCTGGACGACCTGATCGACCTGGCCGAACTCGCCGAACGCTGGGGCCACACGTGGCCGCCACCAGAATGGGGCGGCCTCGACCCGTGGGCCGAGGACGGACCGTGGGCCGAGGCCTGGGACGACTTCGACGAGCCCGAGGAGACCCTGGGCGGCATCTTCGGCCCCTCGGACCGGGACCTGAGACCGGGCTTCGGCCGCTGGCCCGGCACCGCGGGCGGCCCACGCCCGCTTGCCGACGACGGCGCCGCTTCGGATGGGACGGCACGGCCGCTGCTCGACGGCGGCATCCCGGCGGGGTGGGGCGCGCGTCCGCTCCAGGACGGGTGGCCCATTGTCGACGGGCACGCACGTCCTGTGCAGGAGGGTGACCTTTACGGGGATCGGGGCACGCGTTGGCCACACGAGAGCGGGGCCGCACTCGACGGGGCCGCACTCGACGGGGCCGCACTCGACGGGGCCGCACTCGACGGGGCCGCACTCGACGGGGCCGCGCGTCCAGGGCAGGACGGTGTGGTCACGCTCGACGGGCGGGCTGGTTCTCCACAGGAGGGCGCCGCTTCCGAAAGCGGCTCGCGGCCTGAGGGGGTCGACGGCGACCGGAAACCGAAGTCCGACGACCGTCGGCCCCGGGGCAAGTCGGAGGAGCCGCCCGGTGTCGAGGCCGAGCCCCGAAAGAAGCGGGATGGGCGCGAGCCGCGCAAAGACGAAGACCCGAACACCACGACCCGCGACGCCACCCCGGGAGCCATCGCGTTGCGGGCCGCGACCAAGTGGCTCGGCATTCCCTATGTGTGGGGCGGCGGCAACGCCAACGGGCCGAGCCGGGGCATCGGCAAGGGCGCGAACCGCGTCGGCTTCGACTGTTCGGGGCTGACCCTCGCGGCCTGGGCCAAGGCCGGGGTGACTCTCGGGCACTACACCGGCACCCAGATCAAGCAGGGCAAACCCGTGCAGACCAAGGACCTGCTCCCCGGCGACCTGCTGTTCTTCGGCGCGACGAAGACCGACCCGTCCCACGTCGGTCTCTACGCGGGCGACGGAGACATGATCCACGCCCCCAAGACGGGAGACGTCGTCAAACGCGTCGAGGTCCTGGCGGCGCCGGTCTGGATGAAACGTTTCCAGGGCGCGGTCCGCCCGCAACTACCGTCGTCGAAGACCTGACTTCAGGGCGTTGCGGACGACCTCGGTCAGGCGCGTCGTCGACTCGCGCGCGGGTGGCTTCTCCACTTGGGTTCGAAGATGCCGCTTCATCGGGTGGCGTGAGCTCGCCGCGTGTCCAACCCGTCGCGACTTTGCCGCTTTCCCGGGCTTAGCCGTGAGGGTGCGCAGGCAAGGCGCATCCGCTCGTGTAGGGGTGGCTCGGGGAGCGTGCGCAGGCAAGGCGCGTCCGGTCGTGCGGGGGGCGTGCGCGGGCAAGGCGTATCCGCTCGTGTGGGGGTGGTGCGGGGAGCGTGCACGTAACCCGAAGCGGGTTCGCGGGAGGGAGACAGACGCGTGCAGTCGAGCCCGGTCGGCCGGAGTCCTTACAAGCATGGAGCTGGGGTCCGCCCAGTCCCCGGCCGTTCATGGCCTGACAGGTGCGAGCCGGGAGGGCGCGTACACGACGGAAGCGCGCCCCTCCGAGTCGGACGGGCGCGCTTCGCGGGGCGGGCCGTAGGGCTAGAGGGCCTGCCTCAGCCAGGACTCCACGTCGGCGATGTGGACCGTCGCCCACGAGTGGGCCACCTCCGGCTGGCGGGCCGCTATCGCGCCGTAGATGGCGTAGTGCTGGTCGAGGGTCTTGCTCGGGGCGTTCGACTGGGTCAGGCCGCGCCAGATGCGGGCGCGGGTCGTCGGGCCCGACAGGCTCTCGATCAGGGAGCAGAGGACGGCGTTGCCGGAGCCCTCGGCGATGCGCTGGTGGAACTCCAGGTCGTTGGCGACGAGCTGTTCGACCGTGGGGTTCTCGGGGAGGGAGTCGAGGATCTTGCGGAGCTCCTCGATGCCGGCGTCGGTCATGTTGACGGCGGCCTTGGAGGTGGCGGCGGGTTCGAGGATGCGGCGGACCTCGAAGAACTGCAAAACGGTGTCGTCGCGGTGGAAGTCGACCACGAACGAGAGGGCGTCGAGGAGGAGGCGGGGTTCGAGGCTCGTGACGTAGGTGCCGTCGCCCTGGCGCACGTCGAGGACGTTGATCAGCGCGAGCGCGCGCACCGCCTCACGCAGGGAGTTCCGGGAGAGCCCGAGCCGTTCGGCGAGGTCGGCCTCTTTGGGGAGCCGGGCTCCCGGCGCCAGCTCTCCGTTGAGGATCATGTCCTTGATCCGGTCTATCGCCGTATCGGTTACCGCCACGCCTCGCACCCACCCTCAGACATCCGATGTCTAGGAGTGTACGACGAACGTGACCGGATCACCTCCCGTGCGCCTGACCAATCCGCGCACCTCCAGTGTCCGCAGGTGGGCCGCGGCCTCTCCGGCGGCCATGCCGCGCAGCATGGGGGCCAGGTCCTCCCAGCGCCGGTTCCAGGTCATCAGCGACGCGGCGGTCCAGATCGTGAGCGGCCGGTCGGCCTCGATCATAGAGGCCAGCAGCTTGGTCAGCTTCTCCTCGTGGTGTTCGGCGATCTCGGCGGCGCGGGCGGCGACGTCGGCGAACGTCCACTCGTGGGCGGGAAGGGCCTCCAGCGGGCCGAACGCGGCGATCTTGCCGAGGGAGGCCAGGAACTCACCGAGTGGGTCGATATCGGTGCGATCGTAGGGATACATCCCGATATGGGGGGTGATGCCGGGAAGCACGTGGTCGCCGGTGAACACCCGATCACCGTCTTCGAGATGGAGACAGATGTGGCCGGGGGAGTGGCCGGGGGTCCAGACCGTCCGCAACCGCCGCCCCGGCACGTCGACGAGCGCGCCGTCGGCCAGGTGGACGTCCGGGATCGCGGGCGGCGTGGGGGCGTCCATGACGGCGGCGGGGAGCTCCTCGGGCGAGGCGCCCGCCCGGCGCAGCATGTCGATCTGCATCCGGGGCCGGTCGTCGGCGGCGGCCATGTCGTGGAACATGCGCACCATCTCGGCGTCGGCCTCGTGCATCGCGATCCACCCGCCGGAGGCCTCCCTGACCTGCCCGGCGAGGCCCGCGTGGTCGGGGTGGTAGTGCGTGACGACGACACCGCGCACGTCGGCGAGCGCGATGCCCGCCTGACCGAGCCCGCTTTCGAGCGCCTGGAACGCCTCGGGGTGGTTCCACCCGGCGTCGATCAGAACCGGCCCGGTGGGCGACTCGACGGCGTAGACGAGGGTGTAGCCGAGCGGATTGCCCGGTATCGGCACCGGCACACTCCACACCCCGTCACCGAGATCGGTGACCTTCTGGGCCGAGTAGGCACGCCGCGTCCGCACATCCCGCTCACTCATCCGGCCCCCATCAAGCGCTTGTTACCGCGACCATGGTCCCAAACCAACATGACCACCACATTTCGCCCTCCCCTTGCATCCCATCGCCCCACGTCACAGCGGGAGTTGACGGCATGTGGCGCCGACGGGGGAGAGGCCGCGCGGGGCTCCGCCACCACCAGAGTCGGCCCCCCGCCGCTGCCGGACTCGACCAGCGCTCTGGAGCGTGGACGCGGTCACCGGCCTGACCTCCAGGCGCGTCTGTCCAGGCCGCGTTCACGATTTCGGGACAGGTCACGCGCGTTCGAGGATGGTCGCCGTCGCGAGGGCGCCGCCCGCGCACATCGTCACCAGTGCCGTCGACCCGTCGGCCCGTTCGAGCTCGTGCAGCGCCGTCGTGATGAGCCGGCTCCCTGTCGCACCGACCGGGTGCCCCAGGGCGATGGCTCCGCCGTTGACGTTCAGGCGGGAGAAGTCGGGTTTGTGGACCGACGCCCACGACAGGACGATGGCCGCGAAAGCCTCGTTGACCTCGTAAAGGTCGACATCCGACAGCACCATCCCGGCCCGGTCGAGCACCCGCGTGGTCGCGTCCACGGGGCCGTCCAGATGGAAATAGGGCTCCGCCCCCACGAGAGTATGCGCGAGGATGCGTGCGCGCGGGCGCAGACCGTGCCGGGCGGCCGCCGTCTCGCTCATCAGCAGCACCGCGGCCGCCCCGTCGGAGATCTGCGACGACGTCCCGGCGGTGTGCAGTCCCCGCTCGCCCATGACGGGTCTGAGCCGGGACAGGCCCTCGGCCGTCGTCTCGCGCAGGCCCTGGTCCCGGGTCACCCCGGTCACCGGGACGATCTCGCGGTCGAAGCGTCCCTCGGCCCACGCTTCGGCCGCGCGCTGCTGCGACCGGGCGCCGAAGGCGTCGAGGTCGGCGCGGGTCAGGCCGCGCCGGGCGGCGATGCGTTCGGCGGCGGTGAACTGGTCGGGCAGGTCGATCGACCAGTCGTCGGGGCGGGGGTCGGCGGGCAGCACGTTCGAGCCGAGCGGCTGGCGGCTCATCGACTCGACGCCGCACGCGATGCCGACGTCGATCACGCCGGCCTGGATCAGCGCCGCCACCACGTGCACGGCCTGCTGTGACGAGCCGCACTGCGCGTCGAGCGTCGTCACGCCGGTCTGGTAGGGCAGGCCGGCGTAGAGCCACGCGTGGCGTCCGACGTGTCCGCCCTGTTCGCCGGCCTGGGTGACGCAGCCGGCGAAGACCTGTTCGACGGCGTGGGGGTCGACGCCCGCCTTCTCGACCAGGCCGGTCAGGGTCGCGGCGAGCAGCGCCTGTGGCTTGACTCCGGCCAGCCAGCCGCCGCGTCTCCCTATCGGCGACCGGACGGCCTCGACGATCACCGGCGTCCCCATGCCGAAACTGTAACGCGTTCTATTCCGCCCGTGAAGCCGGGAACTCGGCCAGGAGGCGGGAGGCGGCGATCTCGATCCTGCGCTGGATGTCCTCGTACGTCCGCCGGCCCCGCAACATCTCCAGGAGCTCCTGCACCCACACCGCGCCGAGCGAGGCCGCCAGGATCCCCTGCTCCTCGGTGGCGCGGCCGTCGGACAGGCCCGCCACCCGGACCAGCAGCCCGGCCATCCGGTCGCCGAAGGGCAGTTCGACGTCGGCCAGGATCAGCGCCCTGATCAGCGCGTCGGCGAGCTCGGGCTCGCGCATCAGGCCGCGCGTCGCCCGCATCAGCACGTCGACGGCCCGCCCGTCGGGGGTGGCGGCAGCCGGTGGACGGCGGGCGATGCTCGACTCCAGCATGTCGAGTTCCTCGCCGACCACGGCGACCACGAGGTCCATCTTCGAGGGGAAATAGCGGTAGAGGGTGCCCAGGGCCACGCCGGCGCGTTCGGCGACCGTGCGCATCTGCATCGCCTCGACCCCGCCGCGGGACGCCAGGGCCGCGGCGGCCTGGAGGATGCGCCTGCGCCGCTGGAGCTGGCTCTTGGTGCGCAGGCCCGGAGCCGTGCCGGGCGGGAGGTCCTGGACCGCTTCCATAGCAGAACACGTTATCTGACCAGGTCCCGTGCCGGATGGTTACTCACCAGTCACGGGGTTGTGGACACTTACTAGAATCCGTTCTAACTTCGGTTGGTGGATTTCGATCTCGACGAGCCGCAACGGGAGTTGCGCACCCTCGCGGCCGGGCTCCTCGACAAGGAGGCCGACCCGGAGGCCCACGAGAAGACCGGCGAACCCTACGACGCCCGCCTGTGGGCCACGATGGCCCGCGCGGGGCTGACCGGGGCCTGCCTGCCCGAGGAGTCGGGCGGCGCGGGACTCGGGCCGGTCGAGATGGCGGTGCTGCTGCGGGAGGTCGGGGCGCACGTCGCGCCCGTGCCGCTGCTGCCCGCGCTGGTCACGGGGCTGACCGTCGGACGCCACGGGTCGGCGGCGCAGAAGGGCCGGCTCGCCTCCGTCGTGGAGGGCGGCGCGCCTTACACCTACGGCGTCGGCGGGCGGGTCGCCGTCGCGAACGGGCGGCTCACCGGGCGGGTGGCCGGCGTGCCCTACGCCGCGCAGGCCGCGGGTCTCCTGGTGGCGGCGGGCGACGACGTGTACGTGGTCCGTCCGGAGGCCCTGACCGTACAGAAGACCGTGGTGACCCTCGACGACGCCCCGGGAGAGCTGATCGCCGGGGCGGCCCACGAACTGGGCCTGCTGGTCCGCGCCGCGCTCACCGCCACCGCCTCCGGAGTGCTGGCCCAAGCGCTGAAGATCACCACCGACCACGTCAGGACACGCCGCCAGTTCGGCCGCGCGCTGGCCGAGTTCCAGGCCGTCACCATGCAGATCGCCGACGTCTACATCGCCGCCAGGGCCCTCGACGTCGCCGTCTGGTCGGGGGTGTTCCGGCTCGCGGCGGGGCTCGACGCCGACCGCGACCTGGCCGTCGCGGCGCTGCACACCGCCGACTCCGCGCTGCGGGCCCTCTACACCTGCCAGCACCTGCACGGCGGCCTCGGCCTGGACGTCACCTATCCGCTGCACCGCTACTTCGCCTGGGGCAAGCACACCGCGCATGCCCTCGGCGGCGCCGAGGCGCAACTCGACCTGATCGGGGACCTCGAATGTTCGTAGAACTGACCGACGCGCAACGCGCGTTGCGCGACGAACTGCGCGGCTACTTCGCCACCTGCCTGACCGCCGAGCAGCGCGCCGACATCGCGGCCGACCCGTTCGGCGCCGCCTACATGGAGCACTGCCGCCGGCTGGGCCGCGACGGCATGCTCGGGATGGGCTGGCCGACGGAGTTCGGCGGCCGGGGCTACGGCCCCCTGGAGCAGCAGATCTTCGCCAACGAGATCGCCCGCGCCGAGGTGCCCTACCCGATCATCACCTTGCAGACGGTCGGCCCGACCCTGATGCAGTACGGCACTCCCGAGCAGAAGGCGTTCTTCCTCCCGCGCATCCTGGCGGGCGAATGCCACTTCGCCATCGGCTACAGCGAACCGGGCGCGGGCACCGACCTGGCCTCGCTCACCACCACGGCCGTCCGCGACGGCGACCACTACGTCGTCAACGGCCAGAAGATCTTCACCTCGGGCGCCCACTTCGCCGACTACATCTGGCTCGCCGCCCGCACAGACCAGAGCGCCAGGAAGCACCGCGGCATCACCATGATGATCGTCTCGACGAAGGACCCGGGCTACTCCTGGACCCCGATCATCACCATGGACGGCCGCCACCACACCAACAGCACCTACTACAGCGACGTCCGCGTCCCGGCCGACATGGTCGTCGGCGAGGTCGGCAAGGGCTGGGACCTGATCGTCGACCAGCTCAACCACGAACGCGTGACCCTCGGGCCGGCCGGCAACATCGCCCACACCTACGACCGCTTCAAGGCCTGGGCCCGGCGCTCGGGCGCCATCGAGGAGCCGGCGGTCAGACGGGCCCTGGGTTCCGTGTACGCCGCCTTCCGGACCAACGAACTGCTCAACTGGCAGGTGGCCGCCAACATGGACCTCGGCTGGCTCGGCGCCCCCGACGCCTCGGCCACCAAGATCTACGGCTCCGAGCGCATGCAGGACGTCGGCCGCATCGTCGGCGAGACCCTGGCCCGCTTCGGCGACCCGGCCGACGAGGAGACCCGCGACCTGATGGAACGCGTCGACCGGGGAGTGAAGGGGGGCCTGGTGCTGACCTTCGGCGGCGGCGTCAACGAGGTCCAGCGCGAGCTCATCGCCATGCTGGGTCTCCAGCTTCCCCGGCCGCCCCGCTGATGCCCGGATGGAGCTTCTCCAGGCGCAAAAAAGACATACCCCACCTCGCTCAGCCTGGGGGGATGCCGAAATTGCGTCCGCGAGGGGAAAAACCCCAACCCGGTGAATCCCGACCCCAACCGGTGGATCAACCGGCTAACACGGACACCCGGCCCGTCTGGAAGGGTTCACCTGCGGAGAGTTTCCGGGCCCAGCGGTGCGGCGGGCCCGGGAACCTGCGACATTCCGCCCAGACCCGGTCCGCCCGGTGTGCCGTCCTCCTCCGGCGGAACCACGCCGCGGCGACCGGCGTAGGGCGATCGCCGACGAGATCCCGGGAGCCGTGAGATGCGAACCCTGAACACGTCCAGGCGCGGCACACCGTCAGCGGCCTTCTGCCGCACCGCCCCGTGGAGCGGCCCGATGCGAACCCCGCAGATCCAGACCGGCACCCGGCTTCCCCGCCTGATCCTGCGGGCCGCCGACGTCCGGCTCAGCCTGATCGCGACGATGGACCTGGTGGAGAACTACGTGACCGGGTGGGCCGGCTCCGACGCCTTCGTCCACGCCATGAACGTGAAGCTCGGCCGTCCCGCCGACGCGGGCGACACCCTCACCCTCACCGGCGTCGTGGTGAACGCCACCACCGAGACCGTGACGGTCGAGGTCTGCGCCCGATCGGCCGACGGCGTGCACGCGACCGGCACGGTCCGCCTGTCGTGGTGAAAAACTAGCGCGTCCCCACGCGGGGGACGCGCACCAGAAGCCGGCTCGCGAGGGCGTCAGACCAGCAGCGGCATCGAGAAGAAGACCGCCAGCGCGATGGCCAGGCAGATCAGGAAGCCGATCAGCTCCCACGCCCAGTCGTGGTGACGTTCCGGCTTGGCCTTCGGCGCCCGCCGCCCCGCGTGACTGCGGGCCGGGGGCAGCAGCGGGGGCGGGTCGAGCGGGGCCTCGGGCAGTGAGCCCGTCTGCACGGCCCTGACCAGGGCGCTTTCGGGCCTGTCGATCGTGGTCGAGCCCTGCGGCAGGTCGTCGTCTTCGGCGATCGGCCGGGAGAACACCAGCCGGTCGGACGGCAGCAGGTCGGGCATCGTGGTCTCGCCCGGCGACTCCGGTTCGGTCACCGGCGCGAAGTCCGCCGCGGTGTCCGCCACAGTGTCCGCCGCCAGGTCGGCGGCCGTCAGGTCGGGGGCGCCGGAATCCGGAAGGTCCGTGTTCGCGGGCTCGGCCACGGGTGGGTGGTCGGTCTCGGTGGTGAAGGCGTCGAACGACGCCATCTTCGAGAAGGCTTCGAGCTGGTCTTCGACGACGGCCTCGACCGCCTCCACCGTCTCTGGCGGGGCGGGGGCGGGCTGCGGCGTGGGCATGCTCATGCGGCGCTTCGGCGGGCCGTTGCCGATGTTCTTCAGGATCGAGCCGCGCAGGCGGGGCATCGGCTCGGTCAGCGCCTCGTGGCGGCGGCGGCGTTCGGCCCTCTTCGTCGGGTTGGTCAGGTCGTCGAGCGGGACGACCGTCGTGTTCGTCGCCGGGTCGGTGTCGGTCGCCAGCGGCAGCGGCCACGAGGGCGCGGTGGGCCAGAGCTTACGGACCGGCAGGGAGGACTTCCGGCGGACCGGCGGGGCCTGGTCGAAAGGGAGGGCCGACTGGTGGAGGCGGCGCAGCACGTCGTGGGGCGGCTCGCGCCAGGGGAGCCGGGCCAGCACGTCTTCGAGGGGGGCGACCCCGATGGCGTCGTACACCTCTTCGACGTCGCGCGCGATGAACGGCGCGGTGCGGGCGGCGGTGACGGCGGTGGCGAGGGTCTGGGCGAACCGGTGGCGGGCGCTGGTGGCCAGCTCTTCCGCGGTGTCGGCGGCGACGTCGAGGACCAGGGCGAGCTCGGCGGAGCTGAGCCCGCAGTGGGCCGACAGCAGCAGGACCTCGCGCTGGTGGGGCCGGATGTCGCGGAAGACGCGCTCGATGAGCGCGGTCGCCGGGTCGGCGATGGAGTCGACGGCGGGCATCGCGTAGCTGACGTCGCGGCGGTAGATCTCGCGCCGGGCGAGGGAGAAGAGCGCCGCGCGAGGCGGATCCGTCGGCGGGACGCCCGTGAGCACGGCGACCAGGGCGTCGGCGGCCGAGGCCGTCTCACCCAGCTGGTCGTGGCAGTAGGCGAACAGCCCGGCGGCGTGACGCTCGTAGAGCTCGGCGATCAGGTCGCTCCTGGAACGCTGACCCGTGAGCGGTGTTGTCACGGCCGGTACCCCTGGTGTTGAAGTGGAGGGATCGTACGTCAATCATGCCGCCACCGAGGCTGGAGCGCACTAATTAGTGGGCTTTTGATTCATATTCTTCTGGGCAGTGACCATTGATCATTTCGGAATGTAACAAAGCCCTCGTAGGCTGGCCCGCGGAGATCGACACCCTGTGGACAGAGGTCACCAGTGATCACTTTTGACGGCGTCACGAAACGCTACGCCGACGGGACGGTCGCGGTGGACGACCTCTCCCTGGAGGTGCCGACCGGCGCCATCACGGTCTTCGTCGGCCCCTCGGGCTGCGGGAAGACCACCTCCCTGCGGATGATCAACCGGATGATCGACCCGTCGCAGGGCCGCGTCCTCCTCGACGGCAAGGACGTCACCACCGTCGACCCGGCGACCCTGCGCCGCGGCATCGGCTACGTCATCCAGCAGGCCGGCCTGTTCCCCCACCGCCGCATCGTCGACAACGTCGCCACGGTGCCACTGCTGCTCGGCTGGGACAAGAAGAAGGCCCGCGACCGCGCGATGGAACTGCTCGAACGTGTCGGCCTCGACCCCAAGATGGCCCGCCGCTACCCCTTCCAGCTCTCCGGCGGCCAGCAGCAGCGTGTCGGCGTGGCCCGCGCGCTGGCCGCCGACCCGCCGGTGCTGCTGATGGACGAGCCCTTCAGCGCCGTCGACCCGATCGTGCGCGCCTCGCTCCAGGAGGAGCTGCTCCGGCTGCAGTCCGAGCTGCACAAGACGATCGTGTTCGTCACCCACGACATCGACGAGGCGGTCAAGCTCGGCGACACCGTCGCGGTGCTGCGGGTGGGCGGGAGGCTGGCCCAGATCGCCGCGCCCGCCGACCTGCTGAGCGGCCCGGCCGACGACTTCGTGCGCGAGTTCCTCGGCCGCGACCGGGGCATCCGGCGGCTCGGGTTCGTCCCGGCGAAGGACCTGGCGCTCGACCCGGCGCCCGACGGCGTGACGCCCGAAGGTCACGGGACCTTCAACCCGGCGAGAGACTCCCTGCGGGCCGCGCTCGACGCGGCCCTGCTGTCGCCCGACGGGCTGGCGGTGGCCGTCGACGACGACGGACGGGTGCTCGGGGTGGTCGGCCAGGCCGCACTCGTGGGGGCGGCCCGTGGATGAGCCCCTCGTCCGCTGGGACTGGATCGCCCGCAACTGGGACAACGGCGGGCCGACCTCGGTGAAGGTCCTGCTGGAGAACCACATCGTGATGGCGTTCGTGCCGGTCGTCGCCGGGTTGCTGATCGCGATCCCGCTCGGCCTGGCCTGCGCCCGCTACCGGTGGCTCTACCAGCCGACCGTCGGGATCATGAACGTCGTCTACTCGCTGCCGTCGCTGGCGCTGTTCTCGATCCTGCTGTCGGTCACCGGGCTGACCCAGACGACCGTCATCATCCCGCTGACCCTGTTCTCCCTGGCCGTGCTCATCCCGGCCGTGGTCGACGGCATGCGGTCGGTGCCCGACCACGTGCGCCAGTCGGCCGTCGCCATGGGCTTCCAGCCCTACCGGCGGCTGGTCTCCGTGGAGCTGCCCATCGCGGTCCCGGTCGTCCTGGCCGGGTTGCGGGTCGCGGCGGTGTCGAGCATCTCGCTGGTCAGCGTGGGCGCGCTCATCGGGCAGGGCGGGCTCGGCTACCTGTTCATCGACGGCTGGCAGCGGCAGTTCTACACCCCGATCGTGGTCGGGATCGTGCTCGTGGTCGCGCTGGCCCTGGTCGCCGACCTGGTCATCATCGCGGCCCAGCGCCTGCTGACGCCGTGGGCGAGGAGGCGGGCGTGAACTGGCTCATCGAGTTCTTCGGCAGCGCCGAATACTGGTCGGGCGACGACGCCATCCCGCTGCGGCTGCTCCAGCACCTCGAATACTCCTTCCTGGCCTTCGCGATCGCCGCGCTGATCGCGATCCCGCTCGGGCTGTTCATCGGGCACACCGGCCGGGGCGCGGTCATCGTCGTGGTGTCGGCCAACGCCGCCCGCGCGCTGCCCACGCTGGGCCTGCTCGTGCTGGTCGTGCTGCTCATCGGCGTCGGCACGCTCTGGCCGGTGCTGATCCCGCTGATCGCCCTGGCGATCCCGCCGATCCTGGTCAACACCTACGAGGGCATCCGGGGCGCCGACCCCGATCTGCGCGACGCCGCATACGGGATGGGCCTGCGGGGAAGTCAGGTGCTGTTCCGGGCGTTGCTGCCTGTTGCGCTGCCGTTGATCCTGCTGGGTCTGCGGCTGTCGGCCATCACCGTGGTGGCGACGGCGACGGTGGCGGCCTACGTCGGGCTCGGGGGGCTGGGGAGGTACATCATCGACGGGCTGGCGACGAAGAACTACGCCGAGGTGTTCGGGGGAGCGGTGCTGGTCGTGCTCCTCGCGCTGGCGGTGCAGACCGGGTTCACGCTGCTCAACCGGGTAATCGTCTCGCCGGGGGTGCGACAGGTCCGCTAATCTCTACCTATCCCCCCGATTTTGAAGGGAATGTACGTGAAACGAGCACTCGTCACCGCGCTCGCCGCGGTGTTCGCCCTATCCGCCTGCGGAGGAGGTGGCGGCGACCCGTTGGCGCAGGCCACCCCGTCCGCCCCCGCCGCCTCGGGGGGCTCCGCCGCGGCCTCGACGGTCGTCGTCGGCTCCTTCAACTTCCCCGAGAGCGTGCTGCTGGGCTCGATCTACGCGCAGGCCCTGCAGGCCAAGGGCGTCACCGTCGAGGAGAAGCCCAACATCGGGTCCCGCGAGGTCGTCTTCGACCAGATCAAGAGCGGCGGCCTGACGGTGCTGCCCGAGTACGTCGGCTCGCTGCTGGCCTTCGTCGACCCCGCCGCCACCGCCAAGTCGACCGACGACGTGGTGGCCGGGCTGAAGGCCAAGCTGCCGCCGGAGGTCGAGATCCTCACCCCGGCCGCCGCGCAGGACGGCAACTCCCTCACGGTCACCAAGGCGTTCGCGGCCGAGAAGAGCCTGACGACGATCGAAGACCTGGCGAAGATCTCCAAGGACCTCGTGGTCGGCGGCCCGCCGGAGTTCAAGGAGCGCCAGGAGGAGAACTTCAAGAACACCTACGGCCTGGAGTTCAAGTCGTGGGAGCCCACGGCCGAGACCACGGCCGACGCCATCAAGAGCGGCACCATCCAGGTCGGCAACGTGTTCACCACCGACCCGAAGATCCTGCTCAACGACCTGGTCTCGCTCCAGGACAACAAGAACGCCTTCGCCGCCGACAACATCGCGCCGCTGGTGTTCAAGGCCGGGGCCGACGACACGGTCAAGACCACGCTCGACGCCGTCTCGGCCAAGCTCACCACCGAGGGCCTGCTCGAACTGATGAAGCAGGTCGCGGTCGACAAGGCCGACCCGCCGGTGGTCGCCAAAGACTGGCTGACCAAGAACGGCCTGCTCTGATGACGACCCCGGCGGCGGGCGCGCTGTTCGTCGAGGCGATGGCCCAGCTCGCCGCCGGGGTCGCCGTCGTCACGGTGAAAGACGACCGCGACGACGTCGGCAACACCGTCACCAGCCTGCTGTCGGTCTCGGCCACGCCGCCGACCGTGCTGATCAGCCTCGCCAACGGCGCCTACCTGACCGAGCTGCTGCTGCGGCGCGACCGGTGGGCCGCGACGCTGCTCGCCGACGGCCAGCAGGCCATCGCCTCGCGCTTCGCCACCCCGGGCCGTCCCGGCGCCCGCCTGCTGCTCGCCTCGGTGGCCCACCACCGCGGCGCCCAGTCGGAGGCGCTCATCGTCGAGGGCGGGGTGGCCGCCCTGGAGGCCGAGACCATGACGGTCGTCCCGGCCGGCGACCACATGCTGTTCGTCGCCCAGGTGACGGCGGTCGACTACGTCGACGCGGCCAGGCCGCCGCTCACCCGGCTGCGCGGCCGTTACCGGCCGGTCGGGGGCTAGCGGATCACCCACTGGCCGGGCAGCACCAGCGGCCCGGCGGCGGGCAGGCCCAGCTCGGCGGCGAACGTCGCCAGCGGCCCCCACGCCTCAAGACGGACCCGCGCCGTCGCGGCCGTCTTGTCCTCACTCGACTCGGCCGGCATCAGCCGCTCCAGCGGGTTGATCTTGGGGTAGGACCGCACCGGCGCGTCGGCCGCCAGCCCGGCCCGCTTGCGCGCCTCGGCCAGCGCGTCTTCGATTCCGCCGAGCTCGTCGACCAGCCCGTTGTCGCGGGCGTCGGCGCCGGTCCAGACGCGGCCCCTGGCCAGCGACTCGGCCTTCTCGCGCTCCATGCCCCGGCCCTGGGCGACCTTGTCGACGAAGTCGTCGTAGACGCGGTCGAGCCAGGTGTTGACGCGGGCCCACTGGGAGTCGGAGAACGGCCGGGTGGAGGAGAACATGCCCGCGTTGGCGCCCTCGGCGACGATCTCGGTGGAGATGCCGAGCCGGCCGAGCAGCCCGCCGAGCACCGCCTTGCCGCCGAACACGCCGATCGAACCGGTGAGGGTGCCGGGCTGGGCGTAGATGACGTCGGCGGCCATCGAGACGAAGTAGCCGCCCGAGGCGGCGACGTCGCCCATCGACACGATGACCGGCTTGCCCGCCCGCTTGGCCAGGATGACCTCGCGCCAGATCGAGTCGGAGGCGGTGTAGGAGCCGCCGGGGCTGTCGACCCGGAACACGATCGCCCGCACCTTGTCGTCGCGGCGGGCCGCGCGGATCGCCGCGCTGATGGTGTCGGAGCCCATCGCGCTGCCGCCGCCCAGGGGCGAGCGGCCGCTGCGGCCCAGCCGGATCGCGCCGTGGCCGTGGACCAGCGCGACGACCTGCTCACCCGGGTGAGGCATCTTGGGCAGGGCGGTCTTCGCGTAGCGGGCGACGTACAGGAGCAGGGAGTCTTCCGGCACGTGGTCGGCGTAGACCTCGTCGCGGTATTTCAGCCCGTCGACCAGACCTGCCGCGACGGCCTCCTGGCCGTAGAACGGGCCCTGGTCGATGAGTTCGCGCACCCGCTTGGGTTCGAGGCCGCGGCCCTCGGCGATGCCGGCCACGAGCTGCTCGGTCAGCGACTCGGCCAGCCGCCCGGTCATCTCCTTGTGGGCGTCGGTCATGTGGTCTTGGGTGAACATGTTGGCGGCGGTCTTGTACTGGTGGCGCTGGCCCACCTGGTAGTCGACGTCGAGCTTGCCGAGCGCGCCCTTGAGGAAACGCTGCTCGATCGCGACGCCGGTCAGCCCGACGTCGCCCGACGGCTGGAGGTAGACCTTCTCGAAGGCGCTGGCCAGGTAGTAGGGCACGGTGCCGTTGGCGACCTCGCCGTAGGTGTCCGCCCAGGCCACGGTGAGCTTGCCGGCGGCGCGGAAGTGCACGACCGCGTTGCGGATCTCCTGGACCATGGCGAGCCCGAGCGGATGGCCGCCGATCTTGACGATCAGGCCCTTCACCCGGGGGTCGCGGCGGGCCCGCCGCAGGCCGCCGATGACGTCGCTCAGCCGGGCCCGGCGCATCGACAACAAGGCCGACACGGGGTCGGCGGGCGGAGCGTCGGTCAGACCTTCGGTCAGGTCGAGCTCCAGCATCAGCGGGGAGGTCCGGCGCTGCCGCATCTTGCCGACGGCCTCGATGATCGTCTTGGTCGCGTCCATGAAAGCCACACTAAGCGAAACGGCCCCGCGCACAGGGCGCGGAGCCGTTCAGCCGTCAGAGGACGGCTACTTGAGACCGTTGCTCATCGCGGTGATCAGCTCGCCGTTGGCGGTGTCGCCGCTGGTCTCCCAGAAGAAGGCGCCGGCCAGGCCCTGGTTCTTGGCGTAGGTCATCTTCCCGGCGATGGTGGCGGGGGTGTCGTAGCTCCACCACTGGTTGCCGCAGTGGGCGTAGGCGGTGCCGCCGACCGTGCCGGTGGCCGGGCAGCGGGTCTTGAGGACCTTGTAGTCCTCGATGCCGGCCTCGTAGGTGCCCGGCGCCGCGCCGGTGGCCGAGCCGCCGGGGGCCGACTGGGTGACGCCGGTCCAGCCGCGGCCGTAGAAGCCGATGCCGAGCAGCAGCTTGGAGGCCGGGATGCCCTTCGACTTGAGCTTCTGGATCGCCAGGTCGCTGTAGAAGCCGGCGGTCGGGATGCCGGTGTAGCTGGTCAGCGGCGAGTGCGGGGCGGTCGGGCCCTGCGCGGCGAACGCGCCGAAGTAGTCGTAGGTCATCGGCATGTAGAAGTCGACGTACTGGGCCGCGCCTCCGTAGTCGGCGGCGTCGATCTTGCCGCCGTTGGTGCCGTCGGCGGTGATGGCGGCGGTGACCAGGGCGTTGGGGCCGAACTTGGCGCGCAGGGCCTGCATGACGTTCTTGAAGGAGGAGAAGCCGGAGGCGTCACAGCTCAGGCCGCAGGCGTTGGGGTACTCCCAGTCGATGTCGATGCCGTCGAAGACGTCGGCCCAGCGCGGGTCCTCGACCATGTTGTAGCAGGAGTTGGCGAACGCGGTCGGGTTCGCGGCGGCCTGGGTGAAGCCGCCCGAGTAGGTCCAGCCGCCGATGCTGAAGATCACCTTCAGGCCCGGGTACATGGCCTTGAGCTTGCGGAGCTGGTTGAAGTTGCCGCGCAGCGGCTGGTCCCACGTGTCGGCGACGCCGTCGACGGAGTTGGCCGCGGTGTAGGCCATGTCGTAGTCGGCGTAGCTGTCGGAGATCGTGCACTGGCCGTTCTGGACGTTGCCGAAGGCGTACAGGATGTGGGTCAGCTTCGCGGCGGAGCCGCTGGTGTGCAGGTTCTTCACGTAGAACTGGCGGCCGTAGACGCCCCAGTTGGTGAAGTAGCCGATGACCTTCTTGCCGCCCGGCGGGGGAGTGACCGTCGGGGTGACCGTGGGCGTCGGCGAGGGGGAGGCGGTGGGGGAGGCCGACGGCGACGGCGACGGGTTCACCGGGCCGCCCGTGCAGGGGGCGCCGTTGAGCTTGCAGTTCTGGACCGCCGACAGGCCGCCCGGGGCGCCGATGAAGCCGAAGCTGACCGAGGTCCCGGCGGCGAGCGGGCCGGCCCAGCCCTTCTTGGTGAAGGTGTAGTGGTTGCCCGACTTCACCATGTCGGCGTCCCAGGCCGAGCTGATGGTGGTGGTGCCCGGCACGTCGAACTCGACCGTCCACGTGGACAGGGCCGTGTCGCCCGCCTTCACGGTGACCTTGCCCTGGAAGCCGGTGCCCCAGTCCTGGTCGACGGCGTACGTGGCGGTGGCAGGAGTGGCGGCGGCGGCCTGGCCGAAGCCGAACGGCACGAGCAGCGCCGCCGCGGCGATCAGCGAGCCGATGGTGATACGTCGCAAGGAACGCTCCCGGGGGGTAATTCTTAGGAAAGTTTCCTATTAATAGCCCGAGATTAGGACCATGGTCTGACGGGGGTCAACTCCTCCGTAAGGGGGTTAATCTGCGCTTAAGGTTCCCATAAGAAAGGGCCCCCGGAGGGGCCCCTGTCAAGCTTCCTTGCGCAACCAGACGGTGCCCAGCGGAGGCACCCGCAGCCGGACCGAATAGGGCAGCCCGTGGTGCTCCGCCTCGGTCGCCACCACGCCGCCCAGGTTGCCGACGCCGCTGCCGGCGTACTCGTAGGCGTCGGTGTTGAGCACCTCGGTCCAGGTGCCGCCCTCGGGCAGGCCCAGGCGGTAGTCCTCGTGAGGGCCGCCGGAGAAGTTGGTCACGCAGGCCAGCGCCGAGCCGTCGGTGCCGTAGCGGACGAACGAGAACACGTTCCCCGAGAAGTCGTCGGCGTCGATCCAGCGGAACCCGTCGGGGGTGTCGTCCTGGGTGTAGAGCGCCGGGGTGTCCTTGTAGACGCCGTTCAGGTCGCGTACGAGCCGCTGCACGCCCTGGTGGAAGTCGAAGTCGAGCACCCACCAGTCGAGCCCCTTCGACTCCGACCACTCGCCGCCCTGGCCGAACTCCCCGCCCATGAACAGCAGCTGCTTGCCCGGGTGGGCCCACATGAAGGCGTAGAGGGCACGCAGGTTGGCGAAGCGCTGCCACTCGTCGCCGGGCATCTTGCCCAGCAGCGAGCCCTTCAGGTGGACGACCTCGTCGTGCGACAGCGGCAGCACGAAGTTCTCGGAGTAGGCGTACATCAGCGAGAACGTGAGCTGGTGATGGTGGTACTGGCGGAAGACCGGCTCGTGGGCGAGGTAGGCCAGGGTGTCGTGCATCCAGCCCATGTTCCACTTGAAGCCGAAGCCCAGGCCGCCCAGGTGGACCGGCCGCGAGACACCGGGCCAGGCCGTCGACTCCTCGGCGATCGTGACGATGCCGGGGGCCTCGCGGTAGGCGACGGCGTTCATCTCCTTGAGGAACTCGATCGCGTCGAGGTTCTCACGGCCGCCGAACTGGTTCGGCGTCCACTCGCCGTCGCGGCGGGAGTAGTCGAGGTAGAGCATCGAGGCCACGGCGTCGACGCGCAGGCCGTCGATGTGGAACTCGCGCAACCAGTAGACCGCGTTGGCGACCAGGAAGTTCTTCACCTCGCGGCGGCCGAAGTCGAACACGTAGGTGCCCCAGTCGGGGTGCTCGCCGCGGTGGGGGTCGGCGTGCTCGTACAGGGGGGTGCCGTCGAAGCGCGCTAGGGCCCACTCGTCCATCGGGAAGTGGGCCGGCACCCAGTCGACGATGACCCCGACGCCCGCCTGGTGCAGCGCGTCGACCAGGGCGCGGAACTCGTCGGGCGAGCCGAACCGGGAGGTCGGCGCGTAGTAGGAGGTGACCTGGTAACCCCACGACCCGCCGAACGGGTGCTCGGCGACCGGCATGAACTCGACGTGGGTGAACCCCATCTCGGTCACGTACGCGGTCAGCTGGTCGGCCAGTTCGAGGTAGGACAACCCCGGGCGCCACGAGCCCAGGTGCACCTCGTAGGTCGACATCGGCTCCTTGAGCGCGTCGCGGGTCGCGCGGGCGGCCATCCACTCCTCGTCGTTCCAGGTGTAGGACGACTCGTCGACGACCGAGGCGGTCAGCGGCGGCACCTCGGTGCGCCGTGCCATCGGGTCGGCCTTGCCCCGCCACACCCCGTCGACGCCCAGGATCTCGAACTTGTAGCGGGTGCCCGCCCCTACGCCGGGGATGAACAGCTCCCACACCCCGGCCGAGCCCAGCGACCGCATCGGGTGGCCGCCGCCGTTCCAGTGGTTGAAGTCGCCGATCACCCGTACGCCCAGCGCGTTGGGCGCCCACACCGCGAAGGCGGTGCCGTGTTCGTCCTCGTGGGTCAGCACCCGCGCGCCGAGCACCTCCCACAGGCGCTCGTGGCGGCCCTCGCCGATCAGGTGCAGGTCGACCTCGCCGAGCGTCGGCCAGTGGCGGTAGGGGTCGCCGGCCTCGATCGGCTCGCCGCCCTCGTACTTCACCCGCAGCCGGTAGGCGGGGATCTTGTCCAGGCCCGGCAGGAGGACTTCGAAGACGCCGAACTCGACGTGCGCCAGGGCGTGGGCCTCCCCGTCGACCAGCGCCTCGACCGTCTCCGCGAACGGCCGCAGCACCCGGATGACCACGCCCTCGCCCGTCAGATGGGCGCCCAGGATCGAGTGGGGGTCGTGGTGGGCGCCGCCGGCGAGACGGTCCAAGTCGTTCCTCATCTATGCCAACTCTCAGTGTTTCGTGGTGAACGCCGCCAGGGGGATCGGCAGCCAGGACGGCCGGTTGCGCGCTTCGTAGACCACCTCGTAGACGGCCTTGGCGAGTTCCAGCGCGCGCATCATCACGACGTCGGCGGGGCGCAGTTCGCCGCCCGACCTCGTGTACCCGGACAGGAAGGCGGCCCGGTTGCGCACCGCCCACTCCTCGGCCCGGTCTTCCAGCGTCTCCGCGTCGGGGTGGTCGGCCAGCAGGTGGCGGGCGGCGTACTCGAAGGAGCGCAGCATGCCCGCGACGTCCCGCAGCGGCGAGTGGAGCGCGCGGCGCTCGGCCAGCGGCTGCCCCGGTTCACCCTCGAAGTCCAGCACGATCCAGTCGTCGTAGGTCCGCATGACCTGGCCGAGGTGGTAGTCGCCGTGCACCCGCTGCACCAGGACCGGCTCGTCGATCGAGGCCAGCAGGTCGTAGGCCTCCCGGGCCACGTCGGCGTGGTCGGCCAGCGCCGGGACCTCCGCGACCGCCCGCTCCAGCTGGGCGAGGTACAACTCGGCCATCGAGTGGATCTCGTCGGGGTCGAGGGCGTCGTACCCGAAGGCCTCCCGCATCTCGCGGTGGACCTCGGCGGTGGCGACGCCGAGCCGTTCGGCCTCGGCGGCGAAGTCGCCCCCGGCGTCGCCCGCGGACACCTCGCGCGGGGTGGCGTAGAGATCGCGGACGCTGGTCAGCGCCATCGCCCAGCCCTCGCTGGCGCCCCCGAGGAACGCCTGCATGATCGCCAGGGTGGTGGTCTCGCCGTCGATCGTGCCCTCGACCCAGCCGAAAGGCCGGGCCACGTGGTGGGAGCCCTCGTCGGCCAGCGCCCGGACGATCTCCAGCTCGGGGTTCATCCCCGGGATGACCACGCGGAACATCTTGAGGATGTACTGGTCGCCGAAGACGATCGAGGTGTTCGACTGTTCGGCGGTCATCACCAGGCTGCGCTGGGAGGTGTCGATCTCCGCCCCGGGCGCCCGGTGGAAGCTCAGCGGGCCGACGGTCGCGTCGCGGGCGATGCCGTGGAGCAGCCGGCCCATGAGTTCGGCGTCGTGGGCGGCGTCGTACACGTCGCGTTCACGGCCGTCCCACTCGCAGCGGCCGATGAAGACGTGCCGGAGCCTGCTGCTCAGCCCGTCGCGCAGCCCCAGCAGGAGCTGGTATCGGGTCGTGCGGTCGCCCTGGACCACCTTGACGATCAGATGGGCCAGGGCGGGGTCGCCGTCCATGAGCGGGACGGTGGACTCGATCGACAGATCGTCGATCGGCCGCCCCTTACCGGCGAACCATCGTTGATCGGCGATCCATCCGGTAAGGAGCTCGGCAAGCACTTTCTATTCCTCCCGGGACGACGGCGGGATGGTGAACCAATAGAACCCATGCCCCGGGAGCGTCAAAAGATACGGAAGTTCGCCAATCGGGGGGAACGGGACGTTACCCGTCGCCTCGATGGGTGAAACCCCCTCGAACCGCCGCAGATCCAGCTCCACCGGCTGGGGGAACCGCGACAGGTTGTTGACGCAGAGCACCCGGTCGTCGCCCAGTTCCCGGACGAACGCCAGCACACTCGGGTTCGAGGAGTTGAGCTCGGTGAAGTCGCCCAGCCCGAAGACGGGGTGGCGCTTGCGGATCTCGATCATCCGCTTGGTGAAGTGGAGCAGCGAACCGGAGTGCTTCTGCTGCGCCTCGACGTTGATCGCCTGGTAGCCGTAGATCGGGTCCATGATCACCGGCAGGTAGAGGCGGCCCGGGTCGCAGTCGGAGAACCCGGCGTTCCGGTCGGGCGTCCACTGCATGGGGGTGCGCACGCCGTCGCGGTCGCCCAGCCAGATGTTGTCGCCCATGCCGATCTCGTCGCCGTAGTAGAGCACCGGGGAGCCCGGCAGCGACATGAGCAGCGCGGTGAACAGCTCGATCTGGTTGCGGTCGTTGTCGAGCAGCGGCGCCAGGCGGCGGCGGATGCCGACGTTGGCGCGCATGCGCGGGTCCTTGGCGTACTCGGAGTACATGTAGTCGCGCTCTTCGTCGGTGACCATCTCGAGCGTCAGCTCGTCGTGGTTGCGCAGGAAGATGCCCCACTGGCAGTTCTCCGGGATCTTCGGCGTCTGGGCCAGGATCTCGGAGATCGGGTAGCGGGACTCGCGGCGGACCGCCATGAAGATGCGCGGCATCAGCGGGAAGTGGAACGCCATGTGGCACTCGTCGCCGCCGGTGACCGGGTCGCCGAAGTACTCCACCACGTCGCTCGGCCACTGGTTGGCCTCGGCCAGCAGCACCCGGTCGGGGTAGAGCCGGTCGATCTCGGCCCGGACCCGCTTCAGGTAGGCGTGGGTCTGCGGCAGGTTCTCGCAGTTGGTGCCGTCGGTCTCGAACAGGTAGGGGATGGCGTCCATGCGGAAGCCGTCGATGCCCAGGTCGAGCCAGAAGCGCAGGACCTCCAGCATCGCCTCTTGCACGGCCGGGTTCTCGTAGTTCAGGTCGGGCTGGTGGTGGAAGAACCGGTGCCAGTAGTACTGCTGGCGGACCGGGTCGTAGGTCCAGTTGGACGACTCGGTGTCGATGAAGATGATCCGGGCGTCCTTGTAGAGCTCGTCGTCGTCGTTCCAGACGTAGAAGTCGCCGAACGGGCCCGTCGGGTCGTGCCGGCTGGCCTGGAACCACGGGTGCTGGTCGCTGGTGTGGTTCATGACCAGGTCGGCGATGACCCGGATGCCGCGCTTGTGCGCCTCGTCGACCAGCTTGATGAAGTCGCCCAGGTCGCCGAAGTCGGGCAGGATCTTCATGAAGTCGGCGATGTCGTAGCCGCCGTCACGCAGCGGCGACTCGTACAGCGGCAGCAGCCAGAGGCAGTCGACGCCGAGCCACTCGAGGTAGTCGAGCTTGTCGATGAGCCCCCGGATGTCGCCCGTGCCGTCACCGTTGGAGTCGGCGAACCCGCGGATGAGCACCTCGTAGAAGACGGCGCGCTTGTACCAGAAGGCGTCGCGCGGCTTCTCGTGCGTGAAGGTGTTCGGAACCGGCTGGTTGTGCTGGCTCTGCGGATTCGGCTGAGGTGTCGTAACGCTCACCTGTGGACTCCCCGGTTGTGCAGGCTGCGGTTTCTAAGGGCGGTGCGCTGACCCGTGACGCAGCGTGAAGATGTGTGCAGGATTGACATGCGGATCGAGACGCACGTAGTTGGCCTGCCGCCAGCGGTACGACTCGCCCGACAGCTCGTCGTCGACGACGAACTCGGCATGCCAGTCGAGACCCAGGGCCGGCATGTCCAAGAAGACGGTGCCCTCGTGGGTGTTATGTGGATCAAGATTGACGACCGTCAGCACGACATCGCCTATGGCGTGCCTTCGTGTGGCCGTGTCGTAGGCGCCCGGCAGCCGCTTTGAGAAGCAGATCACGGCCGGCTGGTCGACGCTGTGAAACCGTAGATTACGCAATTCCTGCAGGGCCGGGTGGGCTCTTCTGAACAAATTCAGCTGCGTGATGAACGGCGCCAGGCTACGGCCCTCACGTTCGGCCGCCTGCCAGTCACGGGGCCGATACTGGTACTTCTCGCTGTCGAGGTACTCCTCGCTGCCAGGGCGTACCGGGACGTTCTCCCCCAGTTCGTAACCCGCGTACACGCCCCAGGTCGGCGACATCATCGCCGCCAGGACCGCCCGGATCTTGAACGCGGGCAGCCCGCCGTGCTGCAGGTACTCGTGGAGGATGTCGGGCGTGTTGACGAACAGGTTCGGCCGCATGAAGTGGGCCGTCTCGCGCGAGAGCTCGGTCAGGTACTCCTCGAGCTCCGGCTTGCTGTTGCGCCACGTGTAGTAGGTGTACGACTGGTGGAACCCGACCCGCCCCAGGGTCTGCATCATGGCCGGCCGGGTGAAGGCCTCGGCCAGGAACAGCACGTCGGGGTCGGTGTTGCGGATGTCACGCAGCAGCCGCTCCCAGAACGCCACCGGCTTGGTGTGGGGGTTGTCGACCCGGAAGATCCGCACCCCGTGGTCCATCCAGTGGCGCACCACCCGCAGGACCTCGCGGTAGATGCCCTCGGGATCCTTGTCGAAGTTCAGGGGATAGATGTCCTGGTACTTCTTCGGCGGGTTCTCCGCGTACGCGATGCTCCCGTCGGCCCGGATGTTGAACCACTCGGGGTGCTCCTTGACCCACGGGTGGTCGGGCGAGCACTGCAGCGCCAGGTCGAGCGCGATCTCCATGCCGAGCTCGCGGGTGCGCGCCACGAAGGAGTCGAAGTCGTCGATCGTGCCCAGGTCGGGGTGGACCGCGTCGTGCCCGCCCTCGTCGGAGCCGATCGCCCACGGGCTGCCGGGGTCGTAGGGCTCGGGCGTGAGGGTGTTGTTCGGGCCCTTCCGGTACGCCGTCCCGATCGGATGGATCGGCGGCAGGTAGACCACGTCGAAGCCCATCTGGGCGACCGCCGGGAGACGCTTCTCGGCCGTCTTGAACGTGCCCGACTTGGGGGCGACGCCCTCTTCGACGATCGCGCCCTCGGAGCGCGGGAAGAACTCGTACCAGGACCCGAACAGCGCCCGCCTGCGGTCGACCATGACCTTGTGGCGGACGGTCCGGGTGACCAGCTCGCGCAGCGGGTGGGCGGCGATCAGGGCCTGCGTCTCGGGCAGCTGCGCGGCGGCGAACCGGGCCCGGGGGTCGACGTCGTCGTCGCGGAGCCGGGCGGCCATCGCCTGCAGCGCGGCCCGGTGGCCGCAGACGGGGTCCTTGGGCTTCGCCTTCGTGGTCGTCTTACGAGCTCTGAGCGGGGCGTCCGGGCAGTCGGCGGCGCGCACCGCCTTGGCGGCGCGGTCGAACAACCGCGCGCCCTCCTCGCACATCAGATCGGAGTCGAGCCCCCGCGGGATCTTGATCCCGGCGTCGTGCAGCCAGGTCGCGATCGGGTCGCTCCAGGCCTCGACACGGTAGGACCACAATCCCTCCGCGGGCAGCGTGACGTCGACGCCCCACCGGTCGGTGCCGGGCGCGAGCTCCCGCATGGGTCTCAGGCGGCCGGGCACGCCGTCGGGATCGAAGAGCACGACCCCGGCGGCCACCGCGTCGTGTCCCTCGCGGAACACGGTCGCGGTGATCTCGAAGGATTCCCCGGCGGCGGCCTTCGCGGGTCGCTTCCCGCAGTCGACGACGGGATGGATGTCCTGGATTGGGATTCTTCCGATCATCGTTTCTCAACGTAGCGACGGCACGCCCGGTACCGCCGGAGTCCACGGGGCAATTGTCGATCTTTGCTCTGTCTTGAGGCAGCACGAATCACAGCCCGCTGACCGGACCACTCGCTCGTACTGGAGTTGCCCTAATGCTCCCCCTTTACCCGCCAGAATGAAAGTCAGTCGGGCCGGTCAAACCCGCGTGTCATCCACGGGTCTCCGGAGGTTCGTGCGACGTACACGTACTCACCGTCACCAGGGTCGTTCGGTGAGGTTTGAGCAGGTATGCCAATGGTGAGTTCGCACTGTGTGGCGCGAAGTTCCGGCCACATCCACCCCCTCCGATCGCCTAGGGTCTGGCCACGTGAGAGCTATACGCAGGTTCACCGTCCGTACCGTCCTTCCGGCCGAGCTCGCGCCGCTTGGCGAGCTGGTCCAGAATCTCCGCTGGTCATGGCACCCGGAGACGATGGACCTGTTCGCCGAGGTCGACCCCGAGGTCTGGGAGCGGGTCGAGCACGACCCCGTGGCCCTTCTCGGCGCCGTCTCGGCCGAGAGGCTCCGCGCCCTGGCCCAGGACCGCCGCTTCCTGCGCCGCCTGGCCGACGCCGCCGACGACCTCCGCGAGTACATGACGGCGCCACGCTGGTACCAGACGCTGGAGGACGCGCCCGCCGCCGTCGGCTACTTCTCTCCCGAATACGGCATCGCCGCCGCCCTTCCCCAGTATTCGGGCGGCCTGGGCATCCTGGCCGGCGACCACCTGAAGGCCGCCTCCGACCTCGGCGTGCCGATCCTGGGCGTCGGCCTGCTCTACCGGCACGGCTACTTCACCCAGTCGCTGTCGCCCGAGGGCTGGCAGCAGGAGCACTACCCCTCCCTCGACCCGGGCGGCCTCCCCCTGACCCTCCTCAAGGAGGAGGACGGCAGCCCGGCCCGCATCCGCATCAGCCTCCCGGGCGGCACCGGCCTGCACGCCCAGATCTGGGTCGCCCAGGTCGGCCGCATCCCGCTGCTGCTGCTCGACTCCGACGTGGCCGACAACGACACCACCGCCCGCGACGTCACCGACCGCCTCTACGGCGGCGGCGGCGACCACCGCCTGCTCCAGGAACTCCTCCTGGGCATCGGCGGCGTGCGGGCCATCCGCGCCTACTGCCGCATCACCGGCCACCCCGAGCCCCAGGTCTTCCACACCAACGAGGGCCACGCCGGATTCCTCGGCCTGGAGCGCATCCGCGAGCTCACCGAGGCCCGCCTGTCGTTCGACGAGGCCCTGGAGGCGGTCCGCGCCGGCACCGTCTTCACCACCCACACGCCGGTCCCGGCCGGCATCGACCGGTTCCCGGCCGACATGATCGCCCGCCAGTTCGGCGGCGACAACGCCTGGCCGACCGTGCCGGTCGACCGCGTCCTGGCCCTCGGCGCCGAGCCCGACTCCGGCGACGGCGAGAAGGCCGTCTTCAACATGGCCGTCATGGGCATGCGCCTGGCCCAGCGGGTCAACGGCGTGTCGGTCCTGCACGGCGAGGTCAGCAGGGGCATGTTCCAGGGCCTGTGGCCGGGCTTCGACCTGTCGGAGATCCCGATCGGCTCGATCACCAACGGCGTGCACGCCCCCACGTGGGTCGGCCGCGAGGTCATGGAGCTGGCCGGCAAGGAGCTGCCGACGATCGTCGAGCGGGCCCAGGGCTGGGAGGGCGTCCAGAAGCTCTCCGACGGCGACCTGTGGACCATCCGCGGTCAGCTGCGCGCCAACCTGGTCACCGAGGCCCGCAAGCGCCTGCGCCGGTCGTGGCGGCAGCGCGGGGCCTCCGACGCCGAGCTGACCTGGACCGACGAGGCCCTGTCGCCCGACGTGCTGACCATCGGCTTCGCCCGCCGGGTGCCCTCCTACAAGCGGCTCACGCTGATGCTGCGCGACCCCGAGCGGCTGCGCGGGCTGCTGCTCGACCCGGTCAAGCCGGTCCAGATCGTGATCGCCGGCAAGGCCCACCCGGCCGACGAGGGCGGCAAGAAGCTCATCCAGCAGATCATCAAGTTCGCCGACATGGAGGACGTGCGCCACCGCATCGTCTTCCTGCCCGACTACGACATGACCGTCGGCCAGCTGCTCGTCCAGGGTTGCGACGTCTGGATGAACAACCCGCTGCGCCCGCTGGAGGCGTGCGGCACCTCCGGCATGAAGGCCGCCCTCAACGGCGGCCTGAACCTGTCGATCCGCGACGGCTGGTGGGACGAGTGGTTCGACGGCAACAACGGCTGGGCCATCCCGACCGCCGACGGCGTCTCCGACCCCGAGCGGCGTGACGAGCTGGAGGCCTCGGCCCTCTACGACCTGATCGAGCGCGAGGTCGCCGACCGGTTCTACGACCGGGCCGCCGACGGCCTGCCGCGCCGCTGGCTGGAGATGGTCAAGCACACCCTCAGCTCGCTCGGGCCGAAGGTGCTGGCCGGCCGGATGCTGCGCGACTACGTCGTCGAGCTCTACAGCCCGGCGGCCGGCGCCGCCAAGGCCCTGTCGGGCGACGGCTACGCCCAGGCCAAGGCGTTCGCGGCCTGGAAGCTGCGGGTCTCGCAGGCCTGGCCCGCCGTCCGGGTCGAGCACGTCGAGACGGCCGGCATCGGCGACACCCCGGAACTGGGGGCCGCCATGGAGGTCAACGCCACGATCGCGCTGGGCGAGTTGTCGCCCGACGACGTCGAGGTGCAGGCCGCCTACGGCCGGGTCGGCCAGCACGACGAGCTGATCGAGCCCAACCACGTGAAGCTGACCGTCGGCTCGCTCGACGACGACGGCCACGCCACCTTCACCGGGGTGATCCCGCTCGACCGGACCGGCGCGTTCGGCTACTCGGTCCGGGTGGTGCCCTTCCACCCGCTGATGGCCTCGCCCGCCGAGCTCGGCCTGATCGCGGTGCCCGAGGAGCCGGCCGGCATGACCAACGGCACTCTTCGCTGAGGATCTACCTCCGGGACGGGTCCTCCCTGACGGGAGGACCCGTCCCGTGCGGTTATTGTGACCATTGGGTGCGGAACGTTCCTCGCATCCCGGCTAGGGTTGCCGCTCATGCGGTCCGTCCTCCGCCTCATCCTTCGTGTGCTCGCCCCGCCCCGGCTGCGCCGGGCCGTCCGCGTCCGGGTCGACGCCCGGTACGTCACCCGGGCCGACCACGCGCAGGACATGAAGGAGGCGCTGTGGGAGATCCAGATGCTCCGCCGGGAAGTGGTGGCGCTGCGCCGTGAGGTCGAGCGATTGCGGAGCTACTGATGCGGGTTTACCTGTCCGTCGACATGGAGGGCGTCACCGGGCTCACCGACCCCGAGGAGATGCACCACGGCGGCCGGGGCTACGAGCGCGGTTGTGAGTTCATGACCGGCGACGCCAACGCCGTCATCCGGGGCGCGTTCGCCGCCGGGGCGACGCAGGTGCTGGTCAACGACGCCCACGGCTCGACCAGGAACCTGCGCATCGACCTGCTCGACCCGCGCGCCACCCTCATCCGGGGCCCCGGCAAACCCCACCGCATGGGCCAGGGCCTCACCGAGGGCTTCGACGCCGCGATCTTCGCGGGCTACCACGCGCGGGCCGGGGTCTCCCACGGCGTGCTCAACCACACGTGGATGGGCAAGGAGATCCAGAACGTCTGGCTGAACGGCGAGATCTGCGGCGAGACCCGGCTGGTGTCGGCGTTCGCCGGGTCCGTCGGGGTGCCGGTCGTGCTGGTCACCGGCGACGTCGCGGTCTGCGAGGAGGCGCGCGAGGTGCTCGGCGACGTCGAGACGGTCGCCGTCAAGCAGGGCATCGACATGTTCGCCGCCGAGCTGCTGCCGATCGCCGTGGCCCAGCGGAGGATCGAAGAGTCGACCGTCACCGCCCTCAACCGGCTGACCGACTTCCGGCCCTATGCGATCGAGCCGCCGTACACGCTCGAAGTGGAGTGGAACAGCACCGCCATCGCCTCGGCCTGCGCGATCATCCCGGGAACCCGGCGCAAATCGGCAAGGAACACCGAGTTCACAACGCCCGACTACCGGGAGATCATGGCACTCTTCGGGCTGTACGCCATGATCGCCGGCCAGGTCGCGTGCGGAAGCGGTGTATATGGGTGACGGGTGAATTAAGCCGCAGGGCTCTCCTCCACGGTCTCGGTATCGCCGGGGGAGCCGGGGCCATGCTGGCCGCGATGGGCGCCCTCGGCCTCGTGCCGGCGAGCCAGGCGAACGTCTACACCGCCCCCCAGCCGGGCGACTTCACCCTGACCGGCCGTTCGCCCAAGCGGGTCGTGATCCTCGGCGCCGGCATCGCCGGCCTGGCCGTCGCCTACGAACTGCGCAAGGCCGGGTACGACGTCACGATCCTGGAGGCCGCCAGGAAGGTGGGCGGCCGGAACCTGACGATCCGGGGCGGCGACGAGCTCACCGAGATCGGCGGCGCCACCCAGCGGGCCGCCTTCCGCGACGGCACCTACTTCAACGCCGGCCCGGCCCGCATCGCGCAGTGGATGATCACCATGGACTACTGCCGCGAGCTCGGCGTGCCCCTGGAGGTCTTCGTCAACTCCAACGCCGACGCCTACGTCCACACCTCGGGGAAGTCGATCCGGCTGCGCACCGCCCGCGCCGACACGCAGGGTCACCTCTCCGAACTGCTGGCCAAGGCCGCGAACCAGGGCGCCCTCGACGCCGACCTGACCGCCGCCGACAAGACCAACCTGCTCGACCTGTTACGCGAGTTCGGCCAGCTCGGCGAGCGGCTCACCTACGACGGCGGCGAACGCCGCGCCGACACCGGCCCGGTCCCGTCGGTCGGCGAGGTGCTCGGCTACCGGATCCCCTACGCGCTCACCTGGGACCTCGCCCACGACCAGGCCATGCCCATGTTCCAGCCGGTCGGCGGCATGGACCGCATCGTCGACGCCCTGGTCGCCAACGTCGGCCGCCACCGCATCAGGACCGGCACCCCGGCCACGAGGATCACCGACACCGGCCGCGAGGTCGTCGTCGAGCACCGGAACGGCGCGGTCACCGCCGACTACTGCGTCGCCACCCTGCCGCCGCACATCCTGGCCCGCATCCCGAGTTCGCTCCCGCAGCAGCTCGTCTTCCAGCTGGGCGGGGGCTTCCTCCTGGCCGGCGGCAAACTCGGCCTGGAGTACGGCCGCCGCTGGTGGGAGCTGGACGAGAACATCTACGGCGGCACCAGCGAGACCGACCTCGACATCGGCCGCATCTGGTACCCCTCCCACGGCTTCCACGAACGCCGGGGCCTGCTCGTCGGCTACTACACCGTGGGCGACCAGGCCGCCGCCTACGACCCCCTCTCACCGGCCGCCCGGCTGGAGCGCGCGCTGCGCGCGGGCGAACAGGTCCACGGGCCCCGTTACCGCAAGGACCTGCTGTCGGGCGTCTCGGTCTCCTGGGCGAACCGGCCGCACGTCGAGGGCATGATGGTCGCCGGCCTCCAGGGCGTGCAGCAGGCCCACGGGCGCGTCTACCTGGCGGGCGACTGGCTGACCGGCCTCGTGGCCTGGCAGGCTGGAGCCTTCGAGTCCGCACGCAAGGCAGTGCTCTCGATCCACGAGAGGGCGCTGAAGGAGAACTGATGCTCGACTGGGTCCCCGCCGCCGGCCGCCTCGATCTGCTGGCCGAACCGGTGGCGAAGGCCGTACCCGACCTGAAGGTCGACCTGCGGGCCACCGCCATCGACCCCGACCTGGCCGACACCGCCGCCTTCTGCGAGAAATACGGCGTCGCCCCGGAGGACTCGGCCAACTGCGTCGTCGTGGCGGCCAAGCGTGGCGGCGAGACCCGCTACGCGGCCGTCATGGTGCTCGCCACCCACCGGGCCGACATCAACGGGATCGTCCGGCGCCACCTCGACGCCCGCAAGATCTCCTTCGCGCCGATGGACGACGCCGTCTCGCTGACCGGGATGGAATACGGCGGAATCACGCCGATCGGGCTGCCGGAGGGCTGGCCGGTGCTCGTTGACGAAAACGTGACCCGCCGCGACTTCGTCGTCATCGGCAGCGGGCTTCGCCGGTCCAAGCTGGCGCTTTCCGGTGGTGATCTCGTCACCGCCACCCGGGGTGAGGTGCTGTTGCTCACTTTGTGACCGTAGGGTGGGAAACCGTTGGACCAATCCTGCCGTTGTACCGGGCAGGAATGTGGCCTGATGGTTCACTCATGGGCGGTGTTTTAGTCGGTATGGTGCTTAAGGCATGAATCAGGACGACCGACTTGGCCCCTACCGGCTGCTCCGGCGGCTCGGTGAAGGCGGCATGGGCGTGGTCCACCTGGCCCTCGATCCTCACGGCAGGCAGGTGGCCGTCAAGGTGCTGCGCCCGGAGGTCGCGGGCGACGACACCGCGCGCCGTCGGCTCTCCCGCGAGGTCGAGACGATGCGGCGGGTCCGCAACCCCTACATCGCCGAGGTCGTCGACGCCGACGTGACGGGCCAGCGGCCCTACATCGTCACGCGCTACGTCCCCGGCAAACCCCTCGACGACCTGATCAAGACCGACGGTCCGATGTCGGTCGAAGGGCTGCTCAAGGTCGCCTACGGCGTGGCCGACGCGTTGTCGGCCGTCCACGCGGCCGGGGTCATCCACCGCGACCTGAAGCCGGGCAACGTGCTCATGCTCGACGGCGACCCGGTGCTGATCGACTTCGGCATCGCGCAGGCGGTCGACGCGACCCGGCTGACCCAGACCGGCATGTTCATCGGCACCCCCGGCTACCTCGCCCCCGAGATCATCGAGGGTCACGAGGCCGGTCCCGAGGTCGACGTGCACGCCTGGGCCGGCACCCTGCTCTACGCCGCGACCGGCCTGCCGCCGTTCGGCAAGGGCACGTTGGAGATGATCTTCTTCAACATCACGTCGGGCAAGGCCAACGTCGACGCCGCCCCGGCGGTGATCCAGTCGGTGCTGCGCGCGGCGTTCCAGCGCGACCCCTCGCGCCGCCCCCGGGCGGTCGAGCTGCGCGAGCAGGTGGCCCGGCTGATGCCGCAGGCGCGGCGCCCCCGGGTGCCCGACGAGATCACGACGGTCCCCAACATCGACGACCAGACCGGCCAGCCGATCGCCGTCTTCGGCGTCGACGGCCCGCCGCCCACGCCGCGGCCCCCGTCGACCGACCAGGTCAACCAGCCGGTGGCCGGCCCGAAGGCCAACCCGCTGATCACCCCGGTCGTGCGCCGCCAGCCGACCCAGGAGGAGTACGTCTCCCTCCTGAACGACACCCCCTACGCGGGCCACCCGCCGAGTGACGTCCGCCAGAACCCGGGTTATCCGGGACAGACGGGTCCCGGCACCGGCTCATCCGGCTATCCGGGGCAGAGCGCGGCCCAGCAGCACGGGACCGGCCCTTCCGGCCTCGCAGGCCGGCCGAACACCGGGCCGAACACCGGCCCGAACCCCGGCCCTGCCGAGCCGACCGCGCCGCGCCCGGCCGTCAACCCGTCCGGTCCCGGGCACGTTCCCGGCCCGGGCGGCGGCGACCCGTTCCCCACGGTCCGGGTCACCGGCGACGACCTGCGCCGGGCCGGGCTCTCCGGCGAGGGCGACATCCCCACGCGGATGCCGGGCCGGCAGACCGGCTGGAACGACGGCGACATGCCGACCCGCCGGGCCGGTCAGGGCGGCTGGGAGCAGCCGCGCGACGGCGACCTGCCCACACGCCGGGTCCGGCCCGAGGAACTGCGCCAGTCGCAGAACCCGCAGCAGGCGTTCTTCGAGCAGCCCGCCGAGCTCTACGAGCGGACCCCGCAGGTCCACCAGCCGAAGCCGGCGCCGTTCCTGGAGACGCTGCGCGTCCCGCCGCCCCCGCCGCTGCACAACCCGGGCGCGCGTCCGGGCGCCATGTTGCAGCGCTCCCGGGCCTACGGCGTGGCGAGCGTGCTCATGCAGGTGGCGCTGCTCGGCGGCGCGGCGATCGCGCCGACGCTGGCCGCGCTGCTGATCATCCCGAGCGTCATCCTGTTCCGCGCCGCCGACATCGCCCAGCCGCAGCTCAACGGCCAGCGGCAGGTCAGCGCGGCGGCGGGCGACGTGTTCCGGGTCCTCAACGAGCCCGCCGCGCTGGCCCGATCGGCCGGGGCGACGCTGGGCCTCATCTTCTACGGCCTCATCCTCGGCATCCCCGTCACGTTGCTGCTGACGGTGCTCACGAAAATGGACATCCCCGCCACTCTCGGCTGGGGCGTCGCCGTCGCCCTCTGGACGATCTGCGCCGGCCCCGCCGTCGAGGCCCCCACCCGCCAGGTACGCCGTACGCTGGCATCGCTGTTCCCCACCAGGGGCATGGCGATCGGGGTCGCGGCCATCGTGGGGGTGGTGGCGGTGGTCCTCGCAGGAGTCGCGCTGTTGTCGCTCAGTTCCGACATCCACACGGCAGGTTTGATCTGGGGTTTCGACCTGCCGGAGCTGACACAACGGCTGGAACAACTGCGGAAATCAGGACTAGGGGGGTCATAGGTGGCCGCAACGGAAGCACCGGAGCGGATCGGTCCATACCGATTGCTCCGGCGACTTGGTGAAGGCGGGATGGGCGTCGTCCATCTGGGGCTCGACTCCGACGACCGCCAAGTCGCCGTCAAGGTCCTCCACCCACACGTCGCATCCGATCTGAAGGCACGCGACCGTCTCACTCGTGAGGTCGAGACGATGCGCCGGGTGCGGAGCGGCCGTGTCGCCGCCGTGCTCGACGCCGACCTGACCGGCGCCACGCCCTACATCGTCACCCGCTTCGCGCCGGGGCGCACGCTGGAGCAGCGGGTGCTCGAAGACGGCCCGCTCAAGGGCGACGAACTGACCAAGCTGGCCCGGGGGTTGTGCGAGGCGCTGGTGGCCATCCACCAGGCCGACGTCATCCACCGCGACCTCAAGCCGGCCAACGTGATGCTCGTCGACGACGGGTCCGGGACGTTCGAGCCGCTGGTCATCGACTTCGGCATCGCCCACCTGGTCAACGCCACCCGGCTGACCCAGACGGGCATGTTCGTCGGCACCCCCGGCTACCTCGCCCCGGAGATCATCCGCGACAGCGAGATCACCCAGGCGGCCGACGTCCACGCGCTGGCCGCGACCGTGTTCTTCGCCGCGACCGGCAAGCCGCCGTTCGGCCAGGGCACCTTCGAGGCGGTCTGTTACAACATCCTGGAGGGCAAGGCCCAGGTCGACGCCGCGCCCGCGTTCCTGCGCGGCTGGTTGCGGCTGGCCCTGGCGACCGACGCCGGCGCCCGTCCGACGGCCGGGTCGCTGCTGAAGCTCTCGCGCGCCCTCGACCCCACGGTGACGGTGTTCAAGGAGGGCGGCACCGCCGTCCAGAAGAACCAGTGGCCCGACGGCACCCGCGTGCTCTCCGACGGGACCCGCGTGCTGGCCGACGGCACCAGGGTCCTCAACGACGGGACCCGGGTGCTCACCGACGGCACCCGCGTCCTCAACGACGGCACCCGCGTGCTCGACGACGCCGTGCCCTCGGCCCGGCGCGACGAGACGTTCTCCGACCTGCTGCCGCCGGTCAACTACGTCGCGCCGGAGCGGGAGCCCCGGCCGCAGAAGGACTCGCGGCAGCGGCGACCGGGCAACGGCCAGCCGCCGCCCTACGTCCCGGCCAGTGTGCCGCCCTACCAGCCGCCGCAGTTCGCGCCGCCGCCCTACCCCGACCAGCGGGTGGCCGGCTTCCCGGCGCCGCAGCAGCAGCGCCCGGCCCCCGCGCCGCCGCCTTACAGCCCGCCGCAGGCGCAGCCGCAGCAGGACCGGCCACGATACAAGACCAGCCACCCGGTGATGGCGGCGCTGATGCTGGCCACGCTGGTCGGCGCGGCGTGCCTGCTGCCGGTCATGGTGAGCCTGTTCGCGATCGTGCTGGTGTTGTGCCTGCGGGTCGGCAACTCGCTGATCGGCGACCTGAGCGAGCGCCGCTCGATCCGGGGCACCAGCAACTCCGATCCGATGCGGGCCGTGCTCGGCACCCCCTGGGCGCTGGTCAAGGCGGTGCTGGCGACCGCGCTCCACGTCCCGCTGGGCATCCTGTTCGGCATCTGTGTGTGGGGCGCCTGCCGCTACCTGGGCGGGCTGACGACCGACGGCGCGGCGGCCTACGCGGCGGCGGCGTTCGTCGGCGGGTTGTTCCTGCTGCCGGGCGGGCGCAAGCCGCGCCAGGCGGTGCAGCGGGCGCTGGCGGGCGTCATCCGCAGCCCCGGCGCCGGCATGGTGGTCACCCTGGTCTTCGGCACGCTGGCGTTCTTCATCGTGATGACCGCGCTGTCGGCCGAAGCCGTCTGGACGCCCTGGCGGCCCCCGTCGGCCGTGATCGACGACCTCGTGGCCAGTCTCGGCAAGGGACAGGACACCGCGGTCAACCTGATCACCGGCCTGTTCGAAGACCTGATGAGCCAGATCGGACTGGGTTTCCTCGTCGGGAAGTGAGCCAGAGCCCGCGACGGGGCACGATGACTCGTGAATCCTGAAGGGAGCAGCCGGTGGAGTCGAGCGTCTCTAACGCCGGTCCCTATCGGCTGCTCTCCCCTCTTGGCAAGGGCGGGTTCGGCGAGGTCCATCTGGCGCTCGACGCCGAGGGGCGCACCGTCGCGGTGAAGGTGCTCCACCCTCACATAGCGGCCGACGGCTCGGCCCTCACCCGCCTGTCGCGCGAGGTCGAGACGATGCTCCGGGTCCGCGGGCCCCACATCGCCGAGGTCCTCGACGTGTCGCTCGACGGCGACCGCCCCTACATCGTCACCCGCTACGTGCCGGGCCGGGCCCTGTCGACGATCGTCGCCGAGGGGCCGGTCACCGACGACGCCGATCTGCTGCGGCTGGCGCGGGGCCTGGCCGAGGCGCTGGCGGCCATCCACGACGCGGGGGTCGTCCACCGCGACCTGAAGCCGGCCAACGTGATGCTGGCCGACGGCGAGCCCTATCTCATCGACTTCGGCATCGCCTCCGCGCTCGACCTGGTCTCGGTGACCGACACCGGGGCGGTCGTCGGCACCCCCGGATACCTGGCCCCCGAGGTCCTCGAAGGCCGCGAGGCCGGGCCGCCCGCCGACGTGTTCGCGTTCGCCACGACGCTCGCCTACGCCGCCACCGGCCGCCCGATCTACGGGCAGGGGCCCGCCCCGGCGGTCGCCTACCGGATCGTCCACCACGAGCCCGACCTGACCGGGGTGCCGTCATGGCTGGTCCCGATCCTGCGCGACGCCCTCGCCACCGACCCGGCGGCCCGTCCGACCGCCGCCCAGTTGCTGGCCCGCCTGGGCGCCCAGCGTCCGGTCACCGCTCCGGTCACCCCGGCGACGGCGAGCGCCCACCGCGAGGAGGAGACCGTCGAGCTGAAGGCGGCGGCCGCGCCGCCGCCCGACACCCGCTCGCCGGCCGAGATCGCCTTCGCCCGCCGCCGCGACGTGGTGCGGCGGCGCTGGGTGGTCGGCACCTGCGCGGTCGTCGGCCTGCTCGCCGCGACCGGCCGCGAGCACCTGCCCGAGGCCTCTCTCCTCCTTCTCGTCGTGTACGGTCTGGGGCTGCTCATCGACGCCATGTTCGGCCTGGCCGCCAAGGAGAAGGGGCGTGTCGTCCTCGACCTGTCGGCCATCGCGGGGTCGGTCGTGTTGTGGTGGGCGCTGAGCACCTTCTTCAGCACGTTCATCCTGCTGCTGGCCGTCGGTGCGGTGCTCTTCGCGCTGGGCGTGCTCGTCCTCGCGAGCTGACCACCCCCGCCGCGTCCTTCCAGAACATAGTTCGGTAGGGTGGAGGCAAGTGCACCATACGCGGGGTTTGTGAGTAAGCTACCCGTGGGTAACAAATAGCCAGTCGTCCGCTGCGGCGTCAGCCGTCTGAGTACGGGAGGTCGGCCACCGGCCATGAACATCGTCGTCTGCGTGAAGCAGGTTCCCGACACCGCGACCGAGCGCAAGCTGCGGTCCGATGACAACACGATCGACCGCAGCGCCAACGGGGTCATCAACGAGCTCTGCGAATACGCGGTCGAAGACGCTCTCAAGCTGAAAGAGGCCCACGGCGGCGAGGTGACGGTCCTCACCATGGGGCCCGACCAGGCCACCGACGCCATCCGCAAGGCCCTCGCGATGGGCGCCGACAAGGCCGTCCACCTGTCCGACGAGGCGCTGCACGGCTCCGACGCCCTCTCGACCTCCTACGCGCTGTCCCAGGCGCTCAAGAAGATCGGGTTCGACGTCGTCATCCTCGGCTCCGAGTCGACCGACGCCCGCACCGGCATGCTCGCCGCGATGCTCGCCGAGCGCCTGGGCGTGCCGCAGCTGACGCTCGCCAGCAAGATCGAGGTCTCCGGCTCGGAGATCAGCATCCACCGGCAGACCGACTACGGCTACGACAAGGTCGAGGCCACGCTGCCCGCCGTCGTGTCGGTCGTCGAGAAGCCCGACCCCTTCAAGCCGCGCTACCCCTCCTTCAAGGGCATCATGGCGGCCAAGAAGAAGCCCATCGAGAAGATCGGCATCTCCGACGCCGAGATCGACCCCGCCCAGATCGGCCTGTCCGCCGCCTGGAGCGTGGTCGCCGACTTCACCCCCGCGCCCCCGCGCGGCAAGGGCGTCGTGGTCAACGACGAGGGCGACGGCGGCACCAAGGCGGCCGAGTTCCTCGTCTCGAAGAAGTTCATCTAAGGGAGGGTTGGCAATGGCAGAGATCCTGGTGCTCGTCGAACAGGTCGACGGCGAGATCAAGAAGGTCACCCTCGAACTGCTCACCCTGGCCCGCTCGCTCGGCGAGCCCTCGGCCGTGTGGGCCGGTCCCGGCTACACCGACACCGCCAAGGCCCGGCTGTCGGAGTACGGCGCGGAGAAGATCTACGTCGCCGACTCGGCCGACATCGCCGACTACCTGGTGGCCCCCAAGGCCGAGCTGCTCGCCTCGCTGGTCGGCAGCCGGTCGCCCGCGGCGGTCCTGATCGCCTCGACCACCGAGGGCAAGGAGGTGGCGGGCCGCCTGGCCATCAAGACCGACAGCGGCGTCATCACCGACGCGGTCGGCGTGGCCGAGGGCTTCGTCGCCGAGCAGCCCGTCTTCGGCGGCGGCGTGATCGTGCACAGCAAGGTGTCCCGGGGCACTCCGATCATCGCCCTGCGGCCCAACTCGACCCAGCCGGTGGCCGCCGCCGGCGCGGGCGCCGAGGAGAAGGTCGACGTCGCGCTCTCCGACGCCGCCCGCGGGGCGCGGGTGGTCGAGCGGGTGAAGGAGAAGACGAGCTCCCGTCCCGAACTGACCGAGGCCGCGATCGTGGTCTCCGGCGGTCGTGGCGTCGGCGCCGACTTCTCGATCATCGAGCAGCTCGCCGACTCGCTCGGCGCGGCCGTCGGCGCCTCCCGGGCCGTGACCGACTCCGGGTGGTACCCGCACGAGTTCCAGGTCGGGCAGACCGGCAAGACCGTGGCGCCGCAGCTCTACATCGCGGCGGGCATCTCCGGCGCGATCCAGCACCGGGCGGGCATGCAGACGGCCAAGACGATCGTGGTGATCAACAAGGACGCTCAGGCTCCCATCTGGGAGATCGCCGACTTCGGCGTGGTGGGCGACCTGCACAAGGTGCTGCCGCAGCTGATCGACGAGATCACCAAACGGAAGTAGCCCGGCACGACGGTTCGGGGAAGGGCGCTGGGGCTTCGGCCTCGGCGCCCTTCCGGTGTCCATGGGTCGTCACGGCGGGGACTGGCGCGGCCGGGTGGCGTGGGGTGCCGGGGTGGGCGGAGCCGTAACGGAACGCAGTCGTTCCTGCTTCCACCACGTGAACACGGGGTTTCCGGCGGCTGTCCGGCGGGCAGACCGATTCAGGTCGCCCTTACGGCCCGGGCCGTAGTGGGCGACCACCAATTCCCCGCGATGGAGTCGGACTTCACTGCGGATACGCTTGTTCGGTGCGAACTGCCTACCTGGATCACGCCGCGACCACGCCGATGGTGCCCGAGGCGGTCGCCGCGATGGTGGCGGAGCTCTCCCGGGTCGGCAACGCCTCCTCGCTGCACGCCGCGGGGCGCCGGACCCGGCGCGTCGTGGAGGAGTCGCGCGAGACCATCGCCTGCGCGCTCGGCGCCCGGCCCAGCGAGGTCGTGTTCACCGCCGGCGGCACCGAGGCCGACAATCTGGCGATCAAGGGGCTGTTCTGGGCGCGGCGGCGTCCTCGGGTGCTGCTCAGCTCGATCGAACACCACGCCGCGCTCGATCCGGCCCACTGGCTGGCCGACCACCAGGCGGCGCAGGTCGAACTGCTGCCCGTCGACGCCCAGGGACGGGTCCGGCCCGAGACGCTGCGGGCGGCGATCGGCGACGACGTCGCGCTGGTCAGCGTGATGTGGGCCAACAACGAGATCGGGACGGTCCAGCCGATCCACGAGCTGGCCGCCATCGCCCACGAGGCCGGGGTGCCCTTCCACACCGACGCCGTGCAGGCGGTCGCGCAGCTCGACGTCGACTTCACCGCCTCCGGGGTCGACGCGATGACGATCTCCGGACACAAGGTCGGCGGCCCCATGGGGGTCGGGGCGCTGCTGCTGGCCCGCGGGGTCGATCCGGTGCCGGTGCTGCACGGCGGCGGCCAGGAGCGTGACGTGCGGTCCGGGACCCTCGACGCGCCCGCCATCGCCGGGTTCGCCACGGCGGTGCAGCTCGCCGTCGAACGCCGGGCCGCGCTGGCCGCCCGGCTGACCGAGCTGCGTGACCTGCTGATCGCCAAGGTGCGGGCCGCGGTGCCCGACGTGGTGGTCAACGGCGACCTCGACGAGCGGCTGCCGGGCAACGCCCACTTCACCTTCCCCGGCTGCGAGGGCGACGCCCTGCTGATGCTGCTCGACGCCAAGGGGGTCGAGTGCTCGACCGGGTCGGCGTGCTCGGCCGGCGTGGCGCAGCCCTCCCACGTGCTGCTGGCGATGGGGCAGGACGGCGCGCAGGCGCGCGGCTCGTTGCGGTTCTCCCTGGGCCACACGTCGACGCGGGAAGACGTCGAGCGGGTCGGCGAAGTGATCGGCGGAGTCGTGGAACGCGCACGCCGAGCAGGTTTGTCCTGAGGTCTGGTCATGCTTTGCCAGCAAGGTCTGGTCATGCTTTGCCTGAGCGCGCCGGTGTCTGGACTGAGGAGCGCAGGAGAGCGAAGCGAACCGGAGCGACGAGGGAAGACACCGGATCTGAGCGCTCAGGCCGCGCGTGCGGAGCACGCGCCGTCAAATCAGGTCAGGAAATGGGCCACCGCTGACCACTCCGGGTCCATCGTCGTGACGATCGCCGGGCGGCCCTCGCGCCAGACCAGATCCCTGACCGCGCGTTCGGTGGTGCCCGTCGGGTCGGCGTAGACGTGGAAGGTGCGGACGCCCTCCGAGCTCACGTGGGCCGCCACGACCGCCGGGCCCAGGGCCGCGGTGAGGGTCTGGTGGAAGGTGTTGAGGGCGTCGAGCGAGTCGCCCACCGGGAGGCCGTCGCCGTCGGACTTGCGGTAGGGCAGGGTGACGGCGATGTGCTGGTCGTAGAGGGGGTAGTCGACCGGGCGGAGCGGGAACCTGGCGGTCGCGGTGAGTTTCTTGCCGCGGGCCGTGGTGCCCTCCAGGAGGGCCCACTGTTCGTCCTGGAAGCCCTCGGCGACGTCGGCCACGACGGCCGGGAGGTGGATCGCGGGGAGCGCGTCGATCGGCTCGATCTGGGCGGCGGTCACGTCGCCGACCCAGCGGGCGACCTCGTCTTCGCCGAGGAGGCGGTCGAGGGCCAGCATGGTGGTCTCCATGCGGGTGTCGTCGTCGACGTCCTCGAAGATCGGGTGGTAGGCGGAGATGTCGACTCTCGGGCTGCCCGGCGGGACCCGCAGGGCCACCACGAAACGGGCCATGTCGAACTCGTGGGGGCCCGCCGGGAACCGCACGTCGGCCGGGATCGACGCCGCCTGCCGGGACGGGTGGAACTCCCACATCGCGTCGGGTTCGGGGGCCGCCTTCGCCCAGCGGTGCGCCAGGGAGCGCAGTTCGGGGTTGGCGGCCGAGCTGACGACCAGGGAGAAGAGGCTGCCTCGGCCGTTGCCGATCTCCCAGACCAGGCCGGGGTCGATCGCCGCCACGGCGGGGGCCATCAGTTCCGCCTTGTCGTCGGCGGCCTCCACCTGGGGACGGGCCTCGGCCCACCACGCCCAGAACTCGGAGATCGCCACCGCCGGGTCAACCGGCTCGCTCTTGCGCCCGAACAACCGCATGGCGTGCAATCCAACCAGCAGGACGGGCAGGACGCCAACGCGGGTACGCTCGAAGGGTTATGGGATTCAAGCCTCTGCGCGTGCTCGCCGCCATGTCCGGCGGCGTCGACTCGGCCGTGGCCGCCGCCCGCATCGCGGAGGCCGGCCACGATGTGACGGGTGTGCACCTCGCGTTGTCGTCCAACCCGCAGTCCTACCGCACCGGCGCCCGGGGCTGCTGCACCGTCGAAGACTCGCGCGACGCCCGCCGCGCCGCCGACGTCATCGGCATCCCCTTCTACATCTGGGACATGGCCGAACGTTTCCACCGCGACGTGGTCGAAGACTTCGTGGCCGAATACGCCGCCGGCCGGACCCCCAACCCCTGCCTGCGCTGCAACGAGAAGATCAAGTTCGAGGCGGTGCTCGACCGCGCCCTCGCGCTCGGCTTCGACGCCGTCGCGACCGGCCACCACGCGCGTCTTGAGGACGGGGTGCTGCGGCGCTCGCCCGACGAGGGCAAAGACCAGTCCTACGTGCTCGGTGTGCTGACCCGCGAGCAGCTCTCCCACGCGATCTTCCCGCTGGGCGACTCGACCAAGGCGCAGGTGCGCGAAGAGGCCGCCCGCCGGGGCCTGACGGTCGCCGACAAGCCCGACTCCCACGACATCTGCTTCATCGCCGACGGCGACACCCGGGCGTTCCTCGCCGACCGCCTCGGCGAGGCCGAGGGGCCCATCGTCGACGCGCTGTCGGGCAAGGTCGTCGGCACCCACGGCGGCGCGTTCGGCTACACGGTCGGGCAGCGCAAGGGCCTGAACATCGACCGTCCCGCCGCCGACGGGCGGCCGCGCTACGTGTTGTCGATCGAGCCGGTGTCCAACACGGTGACGGTGGGGCCCCGGGCGGCGCTCGAGGTGACGTCCATCGTCGGGACCAGGCCGGTGTGGAACGGGCCGGTCGACACCTCCGCCGGTGAGATCGGGTGCCTGGTGCAGCTGCGGGCACACGGAGAGGTCTACCCGGCACGGGTGCGGGTCGGCGAGGGCGACGTCCACATCACGCTGGAGACGCCCGCCACCGGGGTCGCACCCGGCCAGGGGGCGGTGCTCTACGACGGCGACACGGTCATCGGCTCAGCCACGATCGCCTCCGCCGCCTGACCCTTACGGCGCCGTTTCACAAGCCTTCTCCCGTTACGGCTCCGCCTGGCCGGCCCCGCCCGCCGTCTCCGGCGGGCACCGCATCCGGCGCCGACCGGCCGCTCCCGCTCCACACCGCGACGTCGGCCCTGTCACCGGGCGACCCGTGTCCGAAGCCGGTCGCGCCTGCGGTTACCGTGTTTCCGGCATGTCCGGCTGTCCGTAGGTCAGGCGAATTCGGCTGATTCGCCCGGCTTGAGGCGGCGCATGTCGGACTTCTGTTTCTTGCCCTCCATCGTCATGAAGTTGTCGATCATGCCCTGGCCGATCTCGTTCACCAGCCCGTCGTGGGTCGAGAAGGCGTGGTCCGGGCGGACCATCCTGAGGTATTCGATGAAGTCCCACACCCGCAGCCACGGCGCGTTCGACGGGGCCAGCAGGACCTCGACGGGCACGCCCGGGTCGGTCAGGGCGTCGCCGGGGTAGAAGACGCGGTCGTCGATCAGGAAGCCGATGTTCTGGATGATCGGAGCGTCCGGGATGGTGGGCGCGTGCCATTCGCCGATGACGCGTACGGAGAAGCCGGCCACGTCGAAGACGTCGCCCTCGCGGACGGTCTGGATCTTCACGGGGACCTCGCCGAGGGCGTTCACGACGGCGTTGCAGGTCCAGACCTCCAGGTCGGGGGCGGCCGACTTGATCAGGTTCTGGTCGAGGTGGTCGACGTGCTCGTGGGTGATCAGGACGGCTTCCGCGCCGTCGAGCAGGCCGGTCCCGCTGAAGCTGCCCGGGTCGAGGACGAGCGTGCGGCCGTCCTTCTCGAAGCGCCAGCAGGCATGACCGAGTTTGGTGAGCTTCATAATTCCTAAGCTAGTCCTCGTGCATTCGTACCCATGGGACCAGGCCACCGCCACCGGGGTCGGCTCTCACCCCGGCGAAGACCATTTCGAGGCGCTCCGCACCGTTTTCGGGGAGCTGCCGATGCCCTATCTGCCCGAGTTGCCGGCGCGGGGGGTGGGGGCGGACATGATCGGGCGGACCGCCTCGTTGCTCATCGAACTGCCCGTCGAGGTGCAGCCCTCGGGCTGGCGGATCGCCGACCGGCCGGGGCGGGACCACAAGCGGGCGCGTGACCACCTGCGCCGCGATCTCGACGCGCTGGAGGAGGTCGCGCAGGGGTACACCGGGCCGCTGAAGATCCAGATCTGCGGGCCGTGGACGCTCGTCGGGGCCATCGAACTGCGCCACGGCGACAAGATCCTCGCCGACGCCGGGGCGGTCCGCGACGTGACCGACTCGCTGACCGAGGGGCTCGCCGCGCACATCGCCGACGTGCGGAAACGTGTTCCGGGGGCCTCACTCGTCGTGCAGGTCGACGAGCCGGGGCTGCCGGGGGTGCTGGCCGGGACGGTGCCGACGGCGTCGGGGTTCTCGCGCCTGGCGGCGATCGAGGGGCCGCTCGCCGCCGCGCGGCTGGGGCAGGTGCTGTCGGCCGCCGAGTTCCCGATCGTGCACTGCTGCGCGCCTTCGGCGCCGTTCGAGGTGCTCCGCACGGCGGGCGCCAAGGGCATCTCGCTCGACGCCGCGCTCATGCGGCGGCGCGACGAGGACGCCCTCGGCGCGGCCATCGAGGCGGGCACCGCGTTCTTCCTCGGCGTGGTGCCGGGCACCGACAGCCGGCTGCCCGACGTCGGCGTGGTGGCCAAGCCCGCGCTGGAGTTGTGGCGGCGGCTGGGCTTCCGGCCCGAGGGGCTGGCGCACCAGGTCGTGCTCACGCCCGCCTGCGGGCTCGCGGGGGCCTCGCCCGCCTACGCGAAGGCCGCCCTGGCGAAGTGCCGGGAGTCGGCCCGGGTGCTGAGGGAGGACCCGGAAGAGCAGTAAAGGCTTCTTCCGTTACGGCTCCGCCCGGCCGGCCCCGCCCGCCGCCCCTTGGCACGCCGCCGCATCCGGCGCCGGCCGGCCGCTTCTCCTCTCGCCGCGACGGGAGTACATCCGATTGCAACCGTGGCCAGGTATCCCTGCTCTCATGCGGATATTTCCGGTCACGGGCGCGGTGCTGGCCGCGCTGCTCGTCGCGGCGTCACCGGCCGCCGCCGACACCTGGCACTGGGGGCCGGTGAAGTCGGCCGACGGCAAGGGCAGGGTCACGAACGGGAAGATCGTCAGCACCGCCACGGGACTCAAGATCACCGGGCGGCTCCATGACGCCACGGCGGGCGGTTCGTGTTCATGGGTGCGGTTCCGGTACCTGACCGAGAGCGGCAAGACGGTGTACAAGTCGTACAAGACCTGTAAGGCCGGATGGAGCACGGTGACCCTCAGAACGGGACATGTCCTGAGCGTCGAGGCGCGGGTCTGCCGGGGCACGGCCACAGCGGTTACCGGGCGTTGCTCCGCTTATGAGGGGGTCTGGGCACAGGGCGGCTGAGCACGGAAAAGTCGGTCGGCGGCGATAGGTTTTCCCTGAGTCGCGATGAGGGGAGCGGGGCATGACCGAGCAGACCGCGCCGGAGCCGAGTCCGGAAGAGGCCGAGCTCAGCAGGCGGCACTCGGAGCTCACGGAGCTGATCGAGCAGGCGAGCTGGCGCTACTACGTGCTCGACTCGCCGACGGTCAGCGACGCCGAATACGACTCCTGGATGCGGGAGATCACAGCCATCGAGGAGCGGCGGCCGGAGCTGCGCACGCCCGACTCGCCGACGCAGAAGGTCGGCGCGCCGATCTCCACCGAGTTCACCGCCGTCGAACACCTCCAGCGGATGGAGAGCCTCGACAACGCCTTCAACGCGGCCGATCTGGCGGGCTGGCAGGGGCGGGCCGAGCGGCTCGCCGAGCGTGATCCGGCGCCCTACCTGTGCGAACTGAAGATCGACGGGCTGGCGGTCGCGCTGGTCTACGAGAAGGGGCGCCTGGTCAGGGCCGCCACGCGCGGCGACGGGCGGGTCGGCGAAGACGTGACGCCCAACGTCCGCACCATCGCCGACGTGCCCGAACGGCTGACCGGTGACGACGTGCCCGACCTCATGGAGGTCCGGGGCGAGGTGTTCCTGCCGATCTGGGGCTTCGAGAAGCTCAACCAGGAGCTCATGGACGCCGGCAAGCCGCCCTTCGCCAACCCGCGCAACTCCGCCGCGGGGTCGTTGCGGCAGAAGGACCCGCGCATCACGGCCCATCGGGCGCTGCGCATGATCGTCCACGGCGTCGGGAAGTGGGAGGGCGCGACGGCGCCCAAGGCCCAGTCGGAGATGTACGACCGGCTGAAGTCGTTCGGCCTGCCGGTCAGCGACCGATACAGGGTCGTCGCGACGATGGCCGAGGTCCAGGAGTTCGTCGACCACTACGCCGAACACCGCCACGACACCGAATACGAGATCGACGGCGTGGTGGTCAAGGTCGACCGCGTCGACGTGCAGCGGCAGCTGGGCTCGACCAGCAAGGCGCCCCGGTGGGCGATCGCCTACAAATACCCGCCCGAAGAGGTCACCACCAAGCTCCTCGACATCCGCGTCGGCATCGGCCGGACCGGCCGGGTGACGCCGTTCGGCATGATGACCCCGGTGGTCGTGGCCGGTTCGACGGTCGAGCGGGCGACGCTGCACAACGCGTCCGAGGTGGTGCGCAAGGGCGTGCTGATCGGCGACACGGTCGTGCTGCGCAAGGCCGGCGACGTGATCCCCGAGATCGTCGCGCCGGTGGCCGACCTCCGCGACGGCACCGAGCGGGCGTTCGTGATGCCCACCCACTGCCCCGAGTGCGGCACCGAACTCGCCTACGAACGCGAGGGCGACGCCGACCTGCGCTGCCCCAACACCCGTGCCTGCCCCGCCCAGCTCCGGGAGCGGATCTTCTTCGCCGCCGGCCGCAACGCCTTCGACATCGAGGGCCTCGGCTACGTCGCCGCGACCGCCCTCACCCAGCCGCTGCCGCCGCAGGAGCCGGTCGTCCGCACCGAGGCCGACCTGTTCGACCTGACGATCGACCGGCTGCTGCCGATCAGATCGTCGGTCCGCGACCAGGACTCCGGCCTGGCCAAACTCGACCCCGAGACGGGCGAGGAGAAGGTCGTCTCGTTCTTCGCCAACAAGTCGGGCGCACCCAGCAAGAACGCCCTGACCATGCTGGAGAACCTGGAGAAGGCCAAGTCGGCCCCGGTCGCGCGGGTGCTCGTGGCCCTGTCGATCCGGCACGTCGGCCTGCCCACCGCGACCGAACTGGCCGCCCGGTTCCGCTCCATCCAGGCCATCGCCGACGCCTCGGTCGAAGAACTGGCCGAGGTCGAGGGCATCGGCACCCGCGTGGCCGAGACGATCAAGGAGTGGTTCGAGGTCGACTGGCACCGGGAGATCATCGACCGGTGGCGGGCGGCGGGGGTCGTGATGGAGGACCCCGAGCCCGTCGACCGGTTGCCGCAGACCCTCGACGGGCTGACGTTCGTCGTCACGGGGACCCTGGCGGGGTTCAGCCGCGACGAGGCGTCCCAGGCGATCACCTCGCGGGGCGGGAAGGTGACGTCCTCGGTGTCGAAGAAGACCAACTTCGTCGTGGTGGGGGAGAACGCGGGCTCGAAGTACGACAAGGCGGTGACGCTGAAGGTGCCGATCCTCGACGAGGAGGGGTTCCGGGTGCTGCTGACCCAGGGGGTGGAGGCGGCACGGGAAGTGGCGGTCGTGGGGGAGGAGTAGACACCACATCCCTTGCCGCACGGAGGCGACGCAAGTCGGAGCCTGGAGTCGTGCGTGAAACCGGCCTCTGGACTCCGCCTCTGGACTCCGCCTCTGGATCGGGCGCGTGGGTCGGGGCGTGGGTCGGGGCGTGGGTCGGGGCGTGGGTCGGGGCGTGGGTCGGGGCGTGGGTCGGGGCGTGGGTCGGGGCGTGGGTCGGGGCGTGGGTCGGGGCGTGGGTCGGGGCGTGGGTCGGGCGCGGGGTCGGGCGCGTGGATCCGGAATGTGGATCCGGCCTTTTAGACCTGGCTCTTGGAAGCGGGCATCTGGAGCGGGCACCGGAACCGGCGCTTGGAGTCGCGCATCGAAGTGCGGCGTTGCGCCGGCGCATGGAAGAGGCCACCCGTTCCGGGCTTCTGGGCCGGGACGGGTGGCCTCGGTCTGCGGAGGTGCTCGGGTGTGGTTCGGTGCAGCCCGCAGAGTTCAGGGGGTTACAGGGCCGTGCAGGTCACCGACGGGACGTTGTTGGTGCTGCCGGAGTTGGCCGTGAAGCCGAAGTTCGTGCTGGCGTTCGGGGCGAGGTTGCCGTTCCAGTTGAGGTTGGTCACCTGGACGTTGCCGCCCGACTGGGTGTGGGTGCCGCTCCACAGCTGGGTGATGGTCTGGCCGTTGGCGAACGTCCAGTTGACGCGCCAGCCGGTGAGGCCGACGCTGCCGCTGTTGCGGACCGCGACCTCAGCCTGGAAGCCGCCGCCCCACGGGTTGATGATCCGGTAGGTCGCCGCGCACGACTTCCCGCCCGGCGTGGGCGTCGGGGTGGGGGTCGGCGTGGGTGTGGGGGTCGGGGTGGGCGTGGGAGTCGGCGTGGGGGTGGGCGTGGGCGTGGGCGTGGGGGTCGGGGTCGGCTGAGGGGTGTACGGAGCCGCGATCGCCAGGTCGTAGGCGCGCTGCGGCACGAACTGGCCGGCGGCCGCGATGCAGCCGTCGGCCTCACCGGGCAGCTTGATCCACAGGAAGGCGTCGATCGCCGAGTCGCCGGTGTTGGTGGTGCTCCACGTTCCGGTCGCGCGGCCGCCCGGGTCGCACCACTCGCTGCCGAGCGGGCCGTTGCCGTTGCGGCTGGTGTCGATCACGGCCTTGAGGCGGGAGATGCCGGTCGCGGCGATGATGTTCTTCGCGTAGGCGATCTCGGTCGAGGAGTAGCGGTAGTTCGAGACGTTGAGCGAGATGCCGTCGGCCGAGTTGGCGATGTCCGACTGCAGGAGCCGGTTGGCCGCCTCCTGGGCGCCGAGCCAGCCCGAGTGGCCGATGTCGAAGTAGACCTTGACCTGCGACGAGGCCGCCTTGAGCTTCTTGCCGGCGTACGCCATCGACGCCTTCACGTCGTTCTGGAGCGACGTGCTCATGCAGTTCGTCATGATCGGCAGCACGTCGGGTTCGAGGACGATGTAGGCCGCGCGGCCCTGGAGACCCGCCGCGACCTCGTCGATCCAGGCCCGGTAGGCCGAGTGGCTGGGCGCGCCGCCGGTCGAGGCGCCGGAGCAGTCCCGGTTGGGGATGTTGTACACCACCATGATCGGGATCTTGCCCTGGGATGCCGCCGCGCCCACGTACGAGCTGACCTGCGAACGGACCGTCGAGGTGTTGGTCGTGGTGAACCAGCGGCCCTGCGGCACGGCTGCGATGCGGTCGCGGATCACGGCGGTCTTCGAGTCGTTCGGGTTGGCGGCCACCCAGCGGGCGGCGCTGGTGTCCGGGTCCACCCAGAACACCGAGTCCGCGGCGTTGGCGGCCGACGTGCTGAGAACGGCGGTGCCCACCCCCAGGGCGGTGACGGCGGCGGCGAATGCAGCCGTCAGAGACCTTCTTCGAAACATGAGATACTCCGTCCCAGAATGTGGGAGCGCTCCCACCAGGTTGCGGCGATCTAATCACCAGATGGCGGGCTCCTGAAGGCCCAGGCCGAATAAGGCGGGGTTGCCAACATGAAACACCCAGGCAACGCCGTGGAAACGGCTATCTGGGCATCTGAAACTTTCAGTGCGAACGTGCTAGATCAATCCATCGCACGAAATATCCCGTAACGCAACGTGCCCAAGCGGTTTCGCGAAGTGGCCCGTAGGCCGTACCCTCCCATAGTGACCTCTTGGGGGGTTTCTCAACGATGACTGCAATTGCGCGCCATCTCATGCCATGTCCTGAGATCGGCGACTCGACCGGACCTATTGATCGCGCCCCCGCGCCGCCCGACACTCGGGACGCCGGGCCGCGGCTCGGCTCGCCCCTGTGGACCTACTTCGCGGCGATCACCACGATCGGGTTCACGGCCCTCGTCGTCGCGACCGTCCGGCTCGGCGGGCCGGAACTGGCGCTGCTCGGCGCCGCCCCGCTCTTCTGGGTGCTGGTCGTGCTCGTCTTCCTGGGCGAGCTGCGGCCGGTGATGGTGAGCTCGTCCGCCCTCGTCGGGGGCACCCCCACCTCGACGATGTTCACGTTCGCCGTGCTGATGCACTACGGGTTGTCCGCCGCCGCGATCATGCAGGCGGTCGCGATGCTGGTCAGCGGGCTGGTGCACAAACGGGCCTGGCATCGCATCGCCTTCAACATCGCCCAGGTCACCCTCGCGTGCCTGGCCGCCGCCGTGACGTTCGGCATGTTCGGCGTGCACTCCCGGCCCACCCACACCTGGACGCCGACCGGGGCCGACATCCCGGCCATCGTGCTCGCCGGGCTGGCGTACTTCCTGGTCAGGGGCCTGCTGGTGTGCGGCGCGGTGGCGCTGCACGAGCGCAAGAGCGTGCTGCGCGTGCTGAAGACCTCGCTCGTGCCGCAGGGCCTCGTCTACGGGGCGCTGCTCGGCCTCGCGCCGCTGGTCGTCGTGGTGATGGACCACTCCGCCGGGCTGGTGCCGCTGTTCGTGGCGCCGCTGGCGGCCGTCTACTTCACCGCGACGTTGTCGATGCGCCGCGACCACCAGGCGATGCACGACGGCCTGACCGGGCTCCCGAACCGGAAACTGCTCATTCTCCGTACGGAGGAGGCGCTCGCCGAAGCGCGCCACGACGAACGGGTGGGCCTGCTGCTGCTCGACCTCGACCGGTTCAAAGAGGTCAACGACACCCTGGGGCACCCGGTCGGCGACCTGCTGCTCAAGATCGTGGCCCACCGGCTGACCCACTCCGTCCGGCCCGGCGACGTCGTCGCGCGGCTCGGGGGCGACGAGTTCGCCGTCCTGCTGCCGCAGATCCGCGACGCCCAGGCGGCCAAGGAGGTGGCCTCCCGCCTGCGGGTCGCGCTGACCGAACCGGTGCGGCTCGAAGGCATGACCTTCGATCTCGACGCGTCCATCGGCATCGCCCTCTACCCCGACCACGCCCCCGACTTCGAGCTGCTGCTCCAGCGCTCCGACGTGGCGATGTACATGGCCAAGGAGGCCCGCTCGGGCGTCGAGTTCTACGTCGCCGAACGCGACCGCAACTCCCCCGAGCGCCTCAGCCTGCTCGGCGACCTGCGCAGGGCCATCGACGGGGCCGAGCTCGACCTCCACTACCAGCCCAAGGTGGCGCTCCAGGACGGCCGCGTGGAGGGCGTCGAGGCGCTGCTGCGCTGGTGGCACCCGGTCCGCGGCCCGGTCTCGCCCGGCGAGTTCATCCCGCTGGCCGAGCAGTCCTACCTGATGCGCGAGCTGACCCAGTACGTCATCGCCAAGGCCCTCGACCAGGCCGCCCGCTGGTGGCACTCGGGCCTGGAGGTGCCGATCTCGGTCAACGTGTCGGCCCGCGACCTGCTCGACTCGGGCCTGCCCGACCAGCTCTCGGCCGGTCTGGCCCAGTACTCGCTGCCCGCCAAGGCCATCCACCTGGAGGTCACCGAGCGCATCCTGATGACCGACCAGGCCTACTCGGCCGACACCATCCGCACGCTGGCGACCCTGGGCGTCCCCCTCGCGCTCGACGACTTCGGCACGGGCTATTCGACCCTCGTACGGCTGCAGCGGCTGGAGGTCGACGAGGTCAAGATCGACGCCTCGTTCGTCCGGAAGCTGGGGGAGTCGGCCGACGACGAGCGGATCGTGCGCTCGATCATCGACCTGGTGCGCTCGCTCGGATTGCGCGCCGTGGCCGAAGGCGTGGAATCGGCCGACATCGCCGCGCAATTGCGGGGCATGGGGTGCCACGCCGGGCAAGGCTGGTGGCTCGCCGAGCCCATGCCGGCCGAGGAGGCCGTCGTGTGGTTGCGGTCGCGGCTGCGGCTGCCGGTGGCCACGTCCAGGGTCGATTGACCGCGTCGAGGAGGGGCTGCGGCTCGCCCTAGGATGAGGTGTCCACACTCCATCCAGGAATCGGGTTAAACGACTTATGTCTGCCATAACCCGCGAAGAGGTCGCTCACCTCGCCCGGCTGTCCCGGCTGGCGCTGGCCGACGAGGAACTCGACCACTTCGCCGCCCAGCTCGACCAGATCGTCGGCGCGGTCGCCCGCGTCGCCGAGGTCGCGACCGCCGACATCCCGCCGTCGTCACACGCGCTGCCGCTGACGAACGTGTTCCGGCCCGATGTCGTCGCGCCCAGCCTCACCCCCGAGCAGGCCCTTTCCGGCGCGCCCGCCGTCGAGGACGACCGCTTCCGCGTGCCCCGCATCCTCGGGGAGGAGGCGTGAGCGAGCTGATCAGGAAGACGGCCTCCGAGCTGGGGTCGCTGATCGCCTCCGGCGAGGTCTCCGCCGTCGAGGTGACCCAGGCCCACCTGGACCGGATCGCCGCGGTTGACGACCGCGTCCGCGCGTTCCTGCACGTCGGCGCCGAGTCGGCGCTCGCGCAGGCCGCCGCCGTCGACGCCCGGCGGGCGGCCGGCGAGGAGCTGGGCCCGCTGGCCGGCGTGCCGATCGCCCACAAGGACGTCTTCACGACGACCGACATGCCCACCACCGCCGGCTCGAAGATCCTCGAAGGCTGGCGCCCGCCCTACGACGCGACGGTCACCCGCCGCCTGCGCGAGGCCGGCCTGGTCATCCTGGGCAAGACCAACCTCGACGAGTTCGCGATGGGCTCCTCGACCGAGAACTCGGCCTACGGCCCCACCCACAACCCGTGGGACCTGACCCGCATCCCGGGCGGCTCGTCGGGCGGCGCCTCGGCCTCGGTGGCCGCCTATGAGGCACCCCTCTCGACCGGCACCGACACGGGCGGCTCGATCCGCCAGCCCGCCGCCGTGACCGGCATCGTCGGCATGAAGCCGACCTACGGCGGGTCGTCCCGCTACGGCCTCATCGCGTTCGCGTCGTCGCTCGACACGCCCGGGCCGTTCGCCCGCAACGTCCTCGACGCCGCGCTTCTCCACGAGGCCTTCTCCGGCCACGACCCGATGGACTCGACCTCGATCGACCAGCCGGTGCCCTCGGTGGTCGAGGCCGCCCGCCAGGGTGACGTCGCCGGCCTCACGGTCGGCGTGGTCAAGGAGTTCGGCGGCGACGGCTACCAGCCGGGCGTGCTCGCCCGCTTCCAGGAGGCCGTCGAGCTGCTGGAATCCCTCGGCGCGAAGGTCGTCGAGGTGTCGTGCCCCTCGTTCACCTACGCGCTGCCGGCCTACTACCTGATCGCCCCGTCCGAGTGCTCCTCGAACCTCGCCCGGTTCGACGCCATGCGCTACGGCCTGCGCGTCGGCGACGACGGCACCCGCTCGGCCGAAGAGGTCATGGCCCTCACCCGGGCGGCCGGCTTCGGTCCCGAGGTCAAGCGGCGCATCATGCTCGGCACCTACGCGCTCTCGTCCGGCTACTACGACGCCTACTACGGGTCGGCCCAGAAGGTCCGCACCCTGATCTCGCGTGACTTCGACGCCGCCTTCCAGCACGTCGACGTGCTGATCTCGCCGACGACCCCGACGACGGCGTTCCCGATCGGCGAGCGGGCCGACGACCCGATGGCCATGTACCTGGCCGACCTGTGCACGATCCCGTCGAACCTGGCGGGGAACGCGGCGCTTTCGGTGCCCTGTGGTCTCGCCGACGAAGACGGGCTTCCCGTCGGTCTGCAGATCATGGCGCCGGTGCTCGGCGACGACCGGTGTTACCGGGTGGGCGCGGCCGTCGAGCGGGCTTTCGAGTCCCGCTGGGGCGGGCCGCTGCTGTCCAAGGCTCCGGCTCTGTAAACAGGGGAGGGAGTATCCATGGCCCACGCTGCCAAAGCTCCGGAAGGACTGGGTTATCAGCATGGCTGAGACGCCGACACTCATGCCCTACGACGAGGCGTTGGAGAGGTTCGAGCCGGTGCTCGGCCTGGAGACCCACGTCGAACTCGGCACCAACTCGAAGATGTTCTGCGGCTGCCCGACCACCTTCGGCGCCCCGCCGAACACGCACGTCTGCCCGACCTGCCTGGCCTTCCCCGGCGCGCTCCCGGTCGCCAACGCCGCGGCGATCGAGTCGACGATCCGGATCGGCCTCGCGCTCAACTGCTCGATCGCCGAGTGGTGCAGGTTCGCCCGGAAGAACTACTTCTATCCGGACATGCCGAAGAACTACCAGATCAGCCAGTACGACGAGCCGCTCTGCTTCGACGGATACCTCGACATCACCGTCGAGGGGAAGACGGTCCGGATCGAGATCGAGCGGGTCCACCTCGAAGAGGACACCGGCAAGTCCACCCACGTCGGTGGCGCGACCGGCCGCATCCAGGGCGCCGACCACTCGATCGTCGACTACAACCGGGCCGGCATCCCGCTGGTCGAGATCGTCACCAAGCCGATCGTGGGCACCGACCGGCTCGCCCCCGAGGTCGCCCGCGCCTACGCCACCGAGCTGCGCGAGGTCATGCGCGCCCTGGGCGTCTCCGACGTCCGCATGGACCAGGGCTCGATGCGCTGCGACGTCAACGTCTCGCTGATGCCGCGCGGGTCCTCCGAGTGGGGCACGCGTACCGAGACCAAGAACGTCAACTCCTTCCGCAGCGTCGAGCGGTCGGTGCGCGGTGAGATCGAGCGGCAGGCCGCGATCCTCGCCGAGGGCGGCCGGATCATCCAGGAGACCCGCCACTTCCACGAGGACACCGGCCTGACCACGTCGGGCCGTTCGAAGGAAGAGGCGCAGGACTACCGCTACTTCCCCGAGCCCGACCTGGTCCCGATCGCGCCCGACCCGGCGTGGGTGGCCCAGCTCAAGGCCGAGCTGCCCGAGCTGCCGTCGGTGCGCCGCGCCCGCCTTCAGGCGGAGTGGGGCGTCAGCGACCTCGACATGGCCGCCATGCACAACGCCGACGCGTTCGGCCTGGTCGAGGCGACCGTCGAGGCGGGCGCCCCGGCGGCCGACGCGCGCAAGTGGTGGATGGGCGAGCTGGCCCGCCGCGCCAACGAGAACGGCGTCGCGCTGGCCGAGCTGCCGATCACCCCGGCGCAGATCGCGCGGGTGACCGAACTGGTGAAGTCGGGCGCCCTGAACGACAAGCTGGCCCGCCAGGTCCTCGAAGGCGTGCTCGCCGGCGAGGGCTCGCCCGACGAGGTCGTCGAGTCCCGCGGCCTGAAGATCGTCAACGACGAGGGTGAACTGTCGGCCATCATCGACCAGGTCATCGCCGACAACGCCGACGCCGCCGACAAGATCCGCAACGGCAAGATCGCCGCCGTCGGCGCCCTCGTGGGCGGCGTCATGAAGGCCAGCCGAGGCAAGGCCGACGCCAGCCGCGCCCGCGCCCTCATCCTCGAAAAGCTGGGCGTCACCGAATAAGGCATTCTCCGCCCGGGCCTTCCAAGGCCCGGGCATTCCTTTTCTCCGTTACGGCTCCGCCCACCCCGGCCCCGCCCGCCGCCTCCGCCCCCCACCGCATCCGGCGCCCACCACCCGCTCCCGGTTCGCGCCGCGACGAACCGCATCCGGCGTCCACCACCCGCTTCCGGTTCGCGCCGTGACGAACTACGTCCGGCCTCCACCACCCGCTTCCGGTTCGGCCGTGACGAACCACGCCTGCACCCCGTCGTCCTCAGGCCGGCGGGGTGGTGTTCCACCCGGTGCTTGACACGCTCTCCAATGCCGCCATGTGACATAGCGCTAAAAAATCACCACCACAAATCCCTGATCTGTTTCATCCGCACTCGCCCCCGCGCCGAATGTGTCATGACAGATCCCTGACAGCCACGTCCCCGTGGCACCTGGCTCTGTTATAAGAAGTCCGACGTCTCGCGCTGGAATCTCCTTCCACAGTCGCTTGACATGACCCCTGACAGGGTGAACCTCATGTTTTCGCGACATATCCAGAAGAGGGTGCTTTAGGGTTAACTGAAGGGAGTTTCCCCTGAGCCGGAGGAGAGCAAGGCGTGCGGAACGCCGAAGCGTCCATCGACCCGCCGACGGATCCGTTCGGGACGGAGTCTGAGGCGGTCTCCGCACGTAAACACCCGGTTCGCGCGGGCGGTTCGTTGCCCCCGGGCGTGACGTCCGACATCTTCGGCAGTGCCCCGCTCGTCAAGTCGCCACCCGCCGACGCCTCGTTACCGCCCCCGGCCAAGGTCGAGGTCTGGCCGGTCGCCGCGCCGCGCAAGGTCACCATCGCGCCGCTGCCCGCCGAGGTCGACGACCTGCCCGACGACGAGAGGCTGGGGTTCCGCTGGGTGCGGTCGGCCCTGATCGTCGTGGGCGGGCTCCTGGTTCTCCTGTACGCCCTCCCCGCCTTCCTCATGGCCGGGAACGTCTACCCGGGCACCACCGTGCTGGGCGTCGACGTGGGCGGGATGAACGCCCGCGAGGCCACCGACCGGCTCACCACAGGGCTGGTCAGCGCGGCCACCAACGCCATCGTCGTGCGCCACGGGACCAAGAGCGAGCGGATCAGCCCCGAGCGCAGCGGGTTGTCGATCGACATCCCGGCCACCGTGCAGGCCCTGCCCATGGGGTTCCCCAGCCCGGCCGACATCTGGCGGGCGATGACGGGCGGGCGTGAGGTCACCCCGGTGGTCCGGGCCGACAGCGGGCGGCTGGGCGAGGTGGTCTCGACCCAGGTGGCGCGGGCCATGGAGCGGCCGATGGTCGAGGGCGACGTCACCTTCGACGGCCTGCGGCCCGAGCCGGTCTACCCCAAGGAGGGGACCGCGCTCGACGTGCCCCGGGTGGTCGAGGAGGTGCGCGCCGCCTACCTCAACCCCGACATCATCGTCGAGGTGAAGCCCGTCGAGGCCGCTCCCCGCGCCACCCGCGACGGCGTGAACCGCGCCGTGGCCTGGGCGCGCCGGGCTGTCGCGGCGCCGGTCACGCTGACCCACGGCGGCGTCTCGCTGGAGCTCACGCCGGGCGACATCGCGGCGGCGCTGAGCTTCGTACCGGGCGACACCGGTGGGCTGGAGGCCCGGTTCGACGCCGCGGTGGCGACGCGGGGGATGCGGTTCGTGCCCGAGGACGAGGCGCCCCGCGACGCGACCTTCGTCATCGCCGACGGGCGGCCCAAGCTGGTGCCCGGCCGGTCCGGCGTCGGGATCGACACCTCCAAGCTGGGCGCGCAGATCATCGCCGTCCTCGGCCGCCAGAGCGCCCGCACGGTGACCGTGCCGCTGACCCAGCTCAAGCCCGATCTCGACGACAAGGAGGCGGCGGCGATCGGCATCGAGGCCGAGCTGGTCCGGGTCGACATGAGCTACAGCTGCTGCCAGCCGCGCGTGACCAACATCAAGGAGACCGCCCGGCGCGTCAACGGCATGATCGTCCGCCCCGGCGAGACGTTCTCTCTGAACCAGGCGACCGGACGCCGCGAGGGTCGCCCCGGCTTCGCCGGGCCCGCCGAGCCGACCGCGATCAGGGGACAGGAGGGCCGGGACGTCCCGGGGGTCTCGGTCGCCGGCACCGTCCTCTACAACGCCGCCCTCCGCAGCGGCCTGGAGATCGTCGAGGCGGTGCCGCACGAGTCGTTCCTGCCGCCCTACCCGGCCGGGGTCGAGGTGGCCGTCTCCTATCCGGGGCCCGACCTGGTCTGGCGCAACAACACCGACTACGGGGTGCTCATCCAGGCCTCCGCGACCGACACGGTGATGACGGTGTCGTTGTGGGGGACCAAGACCTACGACGTCACGATCTCCCAGAGCAACCGCACCCGGTTCACGTCCACCCCGGCGCTCGAAGGCCCCGAGGCGGGCTGCGTGGCCTCGGTGGGCAGCGCCGGGTTCACGATCGTGACGACCCGCGAGCGGGTGCGTCTCGACGGCACCGCCGAGACGCCCGAGAGCTGGAAGACCACCTACCGGCCGCGCGCCGAGATCGTCTGCGCGGAGGCGGGTACTCCGGGGTAGATCCACACGCGCGAGCCACGGTCGGCCTTCGGCCGCCCGCGTCTCGCTCAGCGCCCCGGGATGACCAGGATGCGGTCGTCGCCGTTCTTGGGGTCGCCGCGGCCGTCGCGGTTGCTCGTGCCGACCCACAACGAGCCGTCGGGCGCCGTCGCGACCGACCGCAGGCGGCCGAACTCGCCCTCGTAGAGGGACTCAGGGCGGCCCGCCGCCCCGTCCTGGGTCACCGGGACCTTCCACAGGCGCTCGCCGCGCAGCGCCGCCGCCCACACCGCGTGGTCGGCGTAGGCCAGGCCCGAGGGGGAGGCCTCGTCGGTCGACCACGTCACCAGCGGGTTGACGAACCGGTCGTCGGCGGCGACGCCCTCGACCTCGGGCCAGCCGTAGTTGCCGCCCGCGCGGATCAGGTTGAGCTCGTCGTAGGTGTTCTGGCCGAACTCGGTGGCGTACATGTTGCCGCTCTCGTCCCAGGCCAGGCCCTGAACGTTGCGGTGGCCCATGCTCCAGACGAGGGTGCCGAACGGGTTCTCGGGGGCCGGCTTGCCGTCGGGCGTCATGCGGAGGATCTTGCCCGCGAGGGAGTCGCGGTCCTGGGACAACCCGCGATCGCCGATCTCGCCGGTGGCGGCGTACAGGAAGCCGTCGGGGCCGAAGGCCAGGCGGCCGCCGTTGTGGTTGCCGCCCTTGGGGATGCCGGTCACGATCGGCTCGGGGTCGGACAGGGCGCCGTCGTAGCGGTAGCGGACGATGCGGTTGTCCTGGGCCGAGGTGAAGTAGACGAAGATCTGCCGGTCCCGCTCGTACTCGGGGGAGACCGCGATGCCCAGGAGGCCGCCCTCTCCCGACGCGGCCACCCCGGCGACGGTGCCGACCTCGGTCTTGCGGCCCGACGGGGCCACCTGGACGATCTGGCCCGAGTCGCGTTCGGTCACCAGCGCGTCGCCGGTGGGCAGGAACGCGATGGCCCACGGCACCTCCAGGCCCTCGACCAGCGTGCGCGGCCCGTCGGCGGGAGCGGAGGTCTCCGTGGCCGTCGCGGCCAGCGGGGTCGGGGTCACGCCCGTGCCCACTCCGGTCTCCGTCGTGCAGGCGGCGGTGCAGCTCACCGTCAGTGCCGCCGCCAGCGTGAGCAGCCCGGTCCGGCCTACGCCCATCAGTCACACCCTTCTGTACCGGTCATTAGGGTTATCCCCTGTGAAGATCTGGGTGGCCCCGCAGGCCGAGTCCGCTGTCCCGACTGACCTGGCCGACGTCGAATACACGCTCTTCGACGGACGCGACCATCCCGAGCCGCCCGGGGCCGAGGACGTCGAGGTGTGGGTTCCCCCGCTCATCCCGGTGCCGGACATCCCCGGGTTGTTGTCGCGGATGACACGTTTGCGCCTCATCCAGACGGTTACCGCCGGGGTCGAACCCTACCTGCCCCACGTCCCCGATGGCGTGTCGCTGTGCAACGCCAGGGGCGTCCACGACGCCGGAACCGCCGAGTGGGCGGTCGGCGCGATGATCGCGATGCAGCGCGAGTTCCCCCTCTTCGTGCGCGCCCAGGAACAGGGCCGCTGGGCCTACCAGCACACCGGCGTCCTGGCCGACTCCACGGTCCTCATTCTCGGGTACGGCTCCATCGGCGCCGCCCTCGAACGACGGCTCGCCGGGTTCGAGGTCGAGGTGATCAGGGTGGCCAGGAGCGCCCGCGACGGCGTCCACGCCGAGTCGGAACTGCCCGGCCTGCTGCCCCGGGCCGACGTCGTGGTGCTGCTGGTCCCGGCCACGGCCGCCACCAAGGGACTGGTCGACGCCGCGTTCCTGGCCCGGATGAAAGACGGCGCCCTGCTCGTCAACGCCGCCCGCGGGCCCGTCGTCGACACCGGAGCGCTGCTGGCCGAGCTCGAATCGGGCCGGCTGCGGGCGGCGCTCGACGTCACCGACCCCGAGCCGCTGCCCGAAGACCATCCGCTCTGGAAGGCGCCCCACCTGCTCATCACCCCTCACGTCGCGGGCAGCACCCCCGCCTCGACCAGGCGCGCTCTCGTCTATGTCGAGACGCAGCTGCGAAGGCTGCACGACGGCCGTCCGCTGACCAATATCATCAGCGGGGGCTACTGAATCTGGTTCCGGACCGTAGCGAGGCCGTGACCTCGGGTCCGTACCGTGAATTCCTGTTTATCAGATCGGTGACGACTGGGCCGATGTCCCCATCAGGGGCGGCCCCGGCGCGCAAACTGACGATGTGACCGGAAGTAAAGGGCGACGAGCGTGAACGGCACGCGTGACCCCAGGGTCTCGCTCATCGCCGCTGCCGGGCTCGGCGCGGCGGTCATCGCCGCTGCCCTGATAGCGGGGGGATCGGCCTCCGCGGTGACGGCGGTGGCGGGCCTGGTGACGGGCCTGCTCGCGGCGGTCTCGCTGGTGGTGGCCTCAGGCCGGATCATCGTGGGCGAGCGTGACACGAGCGACCGCCGTGAGGCCGTGGGCTGGCGCTGGCTGGCCGGCGGCGCGCTGACCTGGCTGGCCGGGATCGGGGTGCGGCCGGTGGCCGAGGGCACCGCCTTCGTGCTCACCTTCGCCGACCTGATGCTGCTGGTCGGGGCGCTGCTGCTGATGATCGGCTGCTGGCTGACCTCGCTGCCGCCGCCGCAGAGCCGCGGCCTGTTCCGCCAGATCAGCGACGGTTACCTGTCGGCCGCCTCCCTGTTCGCCATCACCTGGGCGCTGCTGCTCGCGCCGATGTTCGCCAAGGCCGAGGAGCCGGGCGCCTTCTACACGACCCTCGCGCTGCCCCTGCTGTGCCTGCTGGCGACCTGCGCGGCGGCCCCGTTCGTCGCGGTCTCCCGGGCCGCCAACCGGGCGGTCGGGCTGGCCGGGCTCGGCGTGCTGTTCGCGGTCACGGTGGCCGAATTGGCCACCGCCGTCTCCCGCCTCAACGGCGTCGACCCGGTGATCCCCGCCGGGCTCGTCGCCCCCCTGGGATTCCTCGCCCTGGCCGTCGCTCCGTGGATCGAGGAGGCCGGACGCCGCCGGGTGCCCTCGGATCAGCGCAACGCCGCGACGCCTCCCGTCGTGGTCACCGTCACCCCCTACGCGCTCGTGCTCGCGGCCGTGGTCGTGGTGGCCGTGAAGGCCGTCGGCGCCACCGGCGACGTGCTCATGCCGGTCGTCACCGTGTCGGCCGTTGCCGTGCTGCTGGCCCGCCTGCTGATCGTGATGCTCTCGGCCGACGGCATGCGGCGGCAGATGGTCGTGAGCGAGCGGCAGCTCCGGCAGCTCGCCGAGAACACCGGTGACGTCGTGCTGATGGTCGACCTCGAAGGGGTCGTACAGGAGATCAGCGACGGCGTCGAGACCACCTACGGCTACGCGCCCGCCAGCCTGCTCGGCCAGCCGATCGTCGACTACGTCCACCCCGAGGACGTGCCCGTCATCCAGGCGCTGCTGCGCCAGCTCGCCGAAGACGACGGCAACATCGAGCGCTACGGCACCTGCCGGCTGGCCTGCCGGGTCCGCGCCGCCGACGGCACCTGGCGGCCCACCGAGTCGGTGGCCACCCGCGACGTCCGCCGCGAAGACCTGATCCTGGTGACCACCCGCGACGTCTCCGACCAGGTGGCGCTGCGCAACCAGGTCACCCACCTGACCTTCCACGACGGCGTGACCGGGCTGCCCAACCGGGCCTACTTCGAGGAGCGCACCCGCGAGGTGCTCGCCCGCTCGGCCGGCACCGCCGTGATCTTCCTCGACCTCGACGGCTTCACCGGCGTCAACGACTCCGTCGGCCACGCCAGCGGCGACTACCTGCTCGGCCAGGCCGCCCGGCGGCTGCGCCAGGCCCTGCGGGCCGACGACACGCTCGCCCGGTGGGGCGGCGACGAGTTCGCCGTGCTGCTGGAGGCCGGAGTCGACGCCCAGATGGTCGTCGACCTGGCCGAACGGCTGGTCCGGGCGGTATCCCAGGAGCCGTTCCGGGTCGCCGACCGCGACATCGCGCTGACCGCGTCGGTCGGGGTGGCCTTCACCGAAGACGACACCTCGGCCGCCGACCTGCTGCGCAACGCCGACGTGGCCATGGCCCGGGCCAAGGGCCTGGGCGGACGCCGGGTCGAGGTCTTCGCGGCCCACATGCACGCCGAGGCCGTACGCCGCCTGGAAACCGCCGCCGACCTCCAGCGCGCCCTGCTCGACCAGCAGTTCGCGATCGAATACCAGCCCGTGGTCGACCTGGCCACCTCCCGCGTCACCGCCGTCGAGGCGCTGGTGCGCTGGTGCCGGGGGAGCGGCGTGTTCACCCCGCCCGAGCAGTTCCTCGGCACCGCCGAGGACACCGGCCTGATCGTGCCGCTGAGCGAGTGGATCCTGCGCGAGGCCTGCCGCGAGGTCGCCGAGTGGCGCGCGGCCAACTGGGACATCGGCCTGTCGGTCAACCTGTCGAAGCGCCAGATCATGGCGGCCGGCTTCGTCGAGACGGTGTCGGAGGCCCTGTCCGACAGCGGCCTGCCCCCGAGCGCCCTCACCCTCGAGGTGATCGAGGAGATGCTGGTCGAAGACGCCGAAGACACCATCGGCAAGCTGTCGGACCTCCGCGCTCTCGGCGTCCGCCTGGCGATCGACGACTTCGGCACCGGCTACGCCTCCCTGGCCCTGCTCCGGCAGCTCCCGGTCGACATCATCAAGATCGATCCCTCCTTCGTCAGCGGCCTGGGCCGCGACGAGACCCTCAGCCTCCTGACCCGCACGATCGTGCGCCTGGGCCACGACCTCGGCCTGATCGTGGTGGCCGAGGGCATCGAACGCCCCGAGCAGCTCGACCTGCTGCGCGAGATGGGCTGCAGCCGAGGCCAGGGCTACCTGGTGGGCCGCCCGATGGCCGCCCAGGGCGTGAGCTCTTTGATCCGCACCAGCCTGACGGCCTCGGCGTAGTGCACTCCTGGCAGGCCGAGGTCCGGAAACGGGCCCTGCTCACCCTCGCCGACTACGGGGAGGAAGGGGTCAGAACCGGACCCTTCAAGATGGAACGCTGGAATCTGCCGCTCCGGACCATGGGCGACGTCGATCCGCGTGCCCGAGACGCGGCCAACCGGTTCAACAACGCGTTCTTCCGGGTCGAGAACCACGGCTTCTGGAAGTTCGGCGACCGGGCGGCGGCCCATCACGTCTTCACCTGCGATCACCACGCCCGCCGACGCATCGTCTCCGCCGCCGCCCTGGTCGCCGCCCGCTGTGATGGAGTGACCGGCATGGAGGGTGAATACGCCTTCCGCGCCGTCGAGGCGCCCGCGCTTCTGGAGGAGGCCCACGCCTTCGAGATCCGCGCCCCCGGCTGCTCCGTTGACGACCCGGATCGGGTGATCGAGTACGTCGTGATGGCGTACAAGAACATGGCCGTCGTCTACCGAGGTCACACGACTCCGGAAGAGTCGACGTGGCGGGAGACTTTCCGCTTCGCGGAGCTGGCCGCCGACCGCCTGAAGCGGGCCCACGCCCGGCGTCACCTGATTCGCGCGTCTCATCTCCTGAGACGTGCGTCCCACAGGATTTGACGACTGCCCGTTTCATCGGACAAGGTGGGTCCATGCATCGCGGTGGGATCCTCCTCGTAGTACTTCGCAGGCGCGCCTGACGAAGTCCGAAGTCCTGCGCGCGCCGCCCCAGTCCCGCTTCAGCGGATGGGGCATTTTTTATGCCGGAACACGCCCAGCTCAGCCTCAAGGAACGAGCCGATGACCGAACAGATGACAGGTGCTCAGGCCCTCGTGCGGGCCCTGGAGCAGGTCGGGGTCGACACCGTGTTCGGGATCCCCGGCGGTGCGATCCTCCCCGCCTACGATCCCCTCTACGACTCCAAGAAGGTCCGGCACGTGCTCGTGCGTCACGAGCAGGGCGCCGGGCACGCCGCCGAAGGCTACGCCCAGGCCACCGGGCGGGTCGGTGTCTGCATGGCGACCTCGGGTCCCGGCGCCACCAACCTGGTGACCCCGATCGCCGACGCCTACATGGATTCGGTGCCGATCGTGGCGATCACCGGCCAGGTCGCGTCGGCCGCCATCGGCACCGACGCCTTCCAGGAGGCCGACATCTCCGGCATCACGATGCCGATCACCAAGCACAACTTCCTCGTCACCGACGCCGCCGACATCCCCCGCACGATCGTCGAGGCCTTCCACATCGCGGCGAGCGGGCGTCCCGGCCCGGTCCTCGTCGACATCTCCAAGGACGCGCTCCAGGCGACCACCACGTTCACCTGGCCCGTCCAGATGCAGCTTCCGGGCTACCGCCCGGTCACCCGCCCGCATTCCAAGCAGATCAGGGAGGCGGCCCGGCTCATCGCCGAGGCCAAGCGCCCGGTCCTGTACGTCGGCGGAGGCGTCCACAAGGCGCAGGCGTCGGCGGAGCTGTTCGAACTGGCCGAGCTGACCGGCATCCCGGTCATCACGACCCTGATGGCCCGGGGCACCTTCCCCGACAGCCACCGGCAGCACCTCGGAATGCCCGGCATGCACGGCACGGTCGCGGCGGTCGGCGCGCTCCAGCGCAGTGATCTCATCATCGCGCTGGGCGCCCGCTTCGACGACCGGGTCACCGGCCGGCTCGACACCTTCGCCCCGTACGCGAAGGTCGTCCACGCCGACATCGACCCGGCCGAGATCTCCAAGAACCGCCACGCCGACGTGCCGATCGTCGGTGACTGCAAGGAGGTCATCGCCGACCTGGTCGCGGCGATCAAGGCCGGTTCCGTGCGCGGCGACTACACCGAATGGTGGCGCCACCTCGACGCCTACCGCGAGACCTACGCCCTCGGCTACGAGACCTACGAGGACGGCTCGCTCGCGCCGCAGTACATCATGGAGCGCATCGGCGCCCTGGTCGGGCCCGACGCGATCTACACGGCGGGCGTCGGCCAGCACCAGATGTGGGCCTCGCAGTTCATCGGCTACGAGAAGCCGGGCTCGTTCATCAACTCCGGCGGCGCGGGCACGATGGGCTTCGCCGTCCCGGCCGCGATGGGCGCCAAGATGGGCCGTCCCGACAAGGACGTGTGGGCCATCGACGGCGACGGCTGCTTCCAGATGACCAACCAGGAGCTCGCGACCTGCGCGCTCGAAGGCGTCCCGATCAAGGTCGCGGTCATCAACAACGGCAACCTCGGCATGGTGCGCCAGTGGCAGACGCTCTTCTACGAGGAGCGCTACAGCAACACCGACCTCCAGTCGGCCCGCCGCATCCCCGACTTCGTCAAGCTGGCCGAGGCCTACGGCTGCGTCGGCCTGCGCTGCGAGCGGCCGGAGGACGTCGACGACACCATCCGCAAGGCGATGGAGATCACCGACATGCCCGTCGTGATCGACTTCGTGGTGCACCAGGACGCCATGGTCTGGCCGATGGTCGCCGCCGGCACCAGCAACGACGACATCAAGTACGCCCGTGACATGGCGCCGAAGTGGGAGCACGAAGACTGATGAGCAGGCACACCCTGTCCGTTCTGGTCGAGAACAAGCCTGGCGTGCTCGCCCGGGTCTCGGCCCTGTTCAGCCGCCGCGGTTTCAACATCGACTCGCTCGCGGTCGGCCCGACGGAACACGCCGACGTCTCCCGCATGACGATCGTCGTCAACGTCGAGGACCTGCCGCTGGAGCAGGTCACCAAGCAGCTCAACAAGCTGGTGAACGTCCTCAAGATCGTCGAGCTCGACACCGCCCAGTCGGTGCAGCGCGAACTCATGCTGATCAAGGTGCGGGCCGACGCCGACTCGCGCAGCCACGTCCTGGAACTGGTCAACCTGTTCCGGGCGCGCTGCGTCGACGTGGCCCCCGACGCGGTCACCATCGAGGTCACCGGTACGGTCGACAAGCTGGAGGCGTTCGTGCGCGTCCTTGAGCCGTTCGGCATCAAGGAACTCGTGCAGTCGGGCATGGTGGCCATCGGCCGCGGTGCCCGGTCGATCACCGACCGCTCGCTCCGGGCCCTGGACCGGACCGCTTAAGAAACCCTGAAAGGTTTATCGAAGTGACTGAGATCTACTACGACAACGACGCCGACCTGTCGATCATCCAGGGCCGCCACGTCGCCGTCCTGGGCTACGGCAGCCAGGGCCACGCGCACGCCCTGAGCCTGCGCGACTCCGGCGTCGACGTCCGCGTCGGACTCCCCGAGGGCTCCAAGAGCCGGGAGAAGGTCGAGGCCGACGGCCTGCGGGTGCTCAGCCCGTCCGAAGCGGTCGAAGAGGCCGACCTGACCATGATCCTCGCGCCCGACCACATCCAGCGCCACCTCTACGCCGAGCACGTCGCGCCGAACCTGGTCGAGGGCGACGCCCTCTTCTTCGGCCACGGCCTCAACATCCGCTACGGCCTCATCGAGGCCCCCGCGGGCGTCGACGTCGCCATGGTCGCCCCGAAGGGCCCGGGCCACCTGGTCCGCCGCCAGTACGCGGCCGGCCGCGGCGTGCCCTGTCTGGTAGCCGTCGAGAAGGACGCCACCGGCAACGCCTGGCCGCTCGCGCTGTCGTACGCGAAGGGCATCGGCGGCACCCGCGCCGGCGCGCTCAAGACCACCTTCACCGAGGAGACCGAGACCGACCTGTTCGGCGAGCAGGCCGTGCTCTGCGGCGGCGTGTCCGAGCTCATCAAGGCGGGCTTCGAGACCCTGATCGAGGCCGGCTACCAGCCGGAGGTCGCCTACTTCGAGTGCCTCCACGAGATGAAGCTGATCGTCGACCTCATGTACGAGGGCGGCATCCACAAGATGTACTGGTCGGTCTCCGACACCGCCGAGTACGGCGGCTACAGCCGCGGCCCGCGCCTCATCAACGACGAGACCAAGAAGGAGATGCGCCGCATCCTCGACGAGGTCCAGTCGGGCGAGTTCGCCCGCGAGCTCGTGGCCGAGTTCGACGGCGGCCAGAAGCGCTTCCAGCAGTACCGCGACGAACTGGCCGAGCACCCGATCGAGAAGACCGGCGCCAAGCTCCGCCCGATGATGAGCTGGCTCCAGAACCAGGCGTAGTTTGACTGCGCGTGCTCCGCACGCGCGGTTCGGCCGCTCTTAGTCGGTGTCTTCCCTCGTCAGTCCAGACACCGACGCGGCCGAACGGGCCTGACGACTGAACCCGGTCCCTTCACCAAGGGGGCCGGGTTTCGTCATTTGGCGCGTCGGGCCTCGGCACGATGAGATCAACGAACTGACGGCCAAAGGCATCCTCCGCGCGTGGGAGGAACTGCTGCGCGAAGCCTCGGAGTCGGAGGAGGACCAGTGAGCATCTTCCGTGTCACGGCGCAGAAGTCTGGAGGCTGGTGGGCGCTGACGGTCGAGGGCCCTGGGCTCTCCCGCCCTGCCTATACGCAGGTTCGTCGTCTCGACAAGGCCGAAGACATGGTCCGTGATCTGCTGGCGCTCCACTTCGACCGTGGCTACGCCCATCGCGAGATCGGCGTCCTGTTGGGCGTGAGCCACCAGGCCGTCGGCAAGCTGCTCGGCGAAGAGCCGAGACGTCGCGTGGACGCGTAGGTCCCAGTCGGTCGTTCGGCCGGCCAGGCGGAGCCGTAACGGAAAAATGCCCTTCGCGGGGTGCGGCGGGAGAGTTGCGAGAAGACGGAAGCCCGGCTCCTTGATCAGGGGAGCCGGGCTTCCGTTCGGTCAGAGTGGGACTGACACCAGGAAGGCGCAGTCGCCGAAGCTGATCTCGTCACCGCTGCGGACTCGGGCCGGGCCCACCAGGCGCCACCCGTTCAGGCGGGTGCCGTTCAGTGAGCCTAGGTCGACCAGCAGCCAGTGGTCTTCTTCTCGTCGCAGTTCCGCGTGGATCCGCGAGACGGTCAGGTCGGCCAGCACCAGGTCGCAGGCTGAGCCGCGCCCCACGACGTACCGGATCCGCGTGTCGGCCGGCAATGCGAGGCGGGGGAGCCTGGGGCGGCGCCAGGCCGCCCGGAGGCGGGTGCTGAAGTCGGACACCGATCCGACGAGGTCGGTGGCCCGCCGCCGGAACCTGCCCCGCTGGGGCAGGTCGGCGACGAGTTGTTCGAGCTCGGCGGCGCTGCGGGCGCGCAGGGCCTGGTCGACCCTGCCGACGAACGTCTCCATGGAAAGGTGGCCTTCGGCCGCCCGTTCACGTAGCTCGTTGAGCGCACGCTCGCGGTCCTCGTCAGAGGCGCGCACGTGTGGCTCGGAGCTCATGTCTGGAGTATCCGCTTTCCGTCAGGCCGGTGTCCAGATAGCCCCTAACGTCAGGGCTTCGCGAAGTCTTGGGTCCAGTATGGCCCACCCGCGGCCACGTGACCCACGCCGATGTGCGTGTAGGTGCAATTCATGATGTTCGCCTTGTGGCCGGGGCTGTTCATCCAGCCCTGAACGACCTGGGCGGCCGTCTGGTAGCCCTTGGCGATGTTCTCGCCGGCGGCGCGGAAGCTGAACCCGGCCTGCTTGAGGCGGTCGCCGAACGAGCGGCCGTCGGCCGAGTCGTGGCTGAAGTAGTTCTTCGCCGACATGTCGGCCGAGTGGTTGAACGCGGCGGTGCGGAGCTTGGCGTCGTGCGTCAGGGGACCGCAGCCGCCCTTGGCGCGCTCGGCGTTGGTGAGCCGCACGACCTCGTTCTCGACGGCCGTGCCGACGGTGGAGCCACTGGGGGTGGCCGACGGGGTGGCGCTGGGCGAGGCGCTCGGCGACGCGCTGGGCGAGGCCGACGGCGAGGGGGACGGCGCGGGGGCCGGGGTGCACGAGGTGATGTTCACCCGGCGCGAGTTGACGACCTGGCCGAAGCGGCCGGTCACCTGGGTGTAGTAGACGCCGGGGACGCAGTTCGCGCGGACCCGCAGCTTCGCGGTGCGGACGACCTTGGAGCCGCTCTTGAGCGTGGTGTCCGGGCCGGCGACCGACTGCTTGATGCGCACCCGGACCCTGGTCTTGCCGAAGCAGCGGCCGGTGCGGGAGCCGACGGCGGTGAGCTGGCCGAGCTGGTTCACGGCGGGTTTCGAGGCGACGATGCGGCAACGCGCGGCCTCCGCCTGCGCGCTCGCCGCCGAGGCAGAACCGACCGCCGGGAGAGTGGCGGCCAGCAGCACACCGGCGCAGAGGAGCGCGCGGAGTGAAGTCTTCATGAACTTCCTTCCAGGGGTGGGGTTCCGAAGCTCTGGAATGGAACCGAAGTATGGCCTGGTCGGAGCCGTCGTGCGAGGAAAACCGTCATATTCGGTGACCTGGCTGAGATCATCCTGTTACGGAATCCCTGATGGCCACGTTCCAATCGATGCCTCTGTGATTTAGGTCACATCCTGTGAAACCTGAGACATCTTGGCGCTGGTGAGGTCGTATTTGAAGGTCATCAGGACCCCCAGGAGGATGATGGCCGCGGGCACCACCGTGATGCCGATGAGCACCGCGAACTCGGCGCTCTCGGGCTGGACGACCGGGTTGGCGGGGTCCGACTCGCGGAAGCCGCCGATGGCCAGGGTCGCGCCGTAGATGGTCGCGCCGAAGGCCGCCACCGCGCTCTCCACCGCCGTCCACAGGCCGGTGAACACGCCGCCGCGCCGCTTCCCGCTCACCATGCCGTCGTACGCGATCACGTCCGCCAGCATCGAGAACTGCAGGAGCTGGAGGCCGGCGTACCCCACGCCGACCACGACGATCACCGCGTGGGCGTACACCGGCCCGAAGAGAGGGGTGGCCACGGCCGCGACCGCCCCGCTCATGAACAGCACCCCGGACAGGATCATGGCGCCGCGCTTGTCGAGCTTCTTCGCCAGCCACACCCACAGCGGCATCGTCACGAGCATCGGCCCGACCAGAGCCGCGAACAGCGTCGTCGTCGCGCCGGTGCTGCCGACCGTGTAGGCCGCGAAGTAGGGGGCGCCGGCCAGCATGACGTACGCGCCGAGGGTCTGCGCGCTGCTCAGGCCGAGCAGCCACATGAAGGGCCTGGAGGTGCGGGCCGCTTTGAGCTGGGCCTTCAGGCTGGCCTCCGGCTCCGCCTGGCCGGTGTAGGGCGCGCCCGCGGTGCCGAAGAACGAGGCCAGCATCGCGAGCAGCAGGATCACGCCGAAGACCACGCCCATGAGCCGGTAGCCCTCGACGGTGTCGCCCGCCAGGATCGGCGCCAGGATGCCGCTCATGCCGATGCCGATGGCGATGAAGATCATGCGCCACTGCAGCAGCGACGTGCGCTCGTGGTAGTCGTGGGTCATCTCGGCGGGCATCGCCTTGTAGGGGACCTCGTAGAGGGCGTACCCGCTGGCCGCGATCAGGAAGGCGGCCCCGACGAAGAGCGCGGCCGGGACGCCGGTGAGCGGCGGGCCGATGAACATCACCACGAACGCGACCGGCAGGATTGCCGCGCCGCCGAGCAGCCACGGCCGCCGGGGGCCCCACCGCGACACGGTCCGGTCGGACCACTGGCCGACGAGCGTGTTGGCGATCAGGTCCCAGGCCTTCGGCAGGAACACCACGACACCGGCCAGCAGCGGATCGACGGCCAGCACGTTGGTCATGTAGATGAGCAGCAGCAGGCCGGGGATCGTGGTGAAGTTCGCCGTGCAGAAGGAGCCGACGGCATAGCCGAGGCGCACTCGGGTGGGGACCGTGACCATGGCCGCAATTCAAGCCCAATCACGGTAAATCGGATAGGGAATCGATCAGTCCGTTACGTCGGCACAGACGACGTGCGCGCCCAGTTCGATCATGCGCCGTTCGGTGTGCGCGTCGGCCACCCGCGCCATCAGCACCGGAGCCTCGCTGGCGGCCAGTTGCGGCAGCCGGGCGCGCACCCCGCGATGGAGGTCGCGGACGATGTCCTCGGCGTTGGCGGTGTGCACCTTCACATGCAGCATGATCCCCTGCGACCCCGAGACGGTCCGCGCGGCCGAGATCCACACGTGGTGGACGACCGGGATGTCGCGCAGCAACTCGGCGATGGCCACCCGCAGGGCGGGCAGTATCGGGTGGTTCGTGCGCTGGTATCCGGGGTCGACCACCTGCATCGCGCCCGACAGGTGCTGGCGCGGCTGCGGGATCCAGGGCGCGGGCGCGGCGGGGGCGTGCTGCTGCACCGGCGGGACCGGCGCGCCCAGCGGCATCGGCGCCGCGGTGCGGACCGGCGGCTTGGGGATGCGGTCCATGCTGCCGGTCGCGTAGGCGTTCGGCGTGGCGCCCGACAACACGGGATGCGGTCCGCTGCGGGTCTGGCGGAGGTGCCGCTGGAGGTCGTCGATCGGCACGGCCGCGGCGGCGGGCCCGGCGGCGTCGATGACGATCTCGCGGACCCCGGTCACCCGCTGGATGTCCAGGATGGTGTCGGCGTCGCAGACCGACAACGAGTGGCTGCCCCGGTGGCGCGCGTAGGTCGCCGGACCGGTGTAGCCGAGCAGCACCCGTTCGCCACTCTGCGTGGTGCCGAGCACCACGGAACGATCGGGCCGGACGGCGACCAGGATGCCCCAATCCGCCAAAGCGGCGAGAAGTTGGTGCGGACTGCCGTGCTGGGCGAGCACTTCGCCGAGAGCGGGATTCCCGATGCTCATATGCTGAACCATAGGTACCGAACCACGATTTAGCAGGCTAATCGCCAAGATTAGGTGCGATCAATACCAACTTGGCGGCTGGGGGGATTGGCGCGGTCCAAGCGGGGTATGCCACCAAATCTGCCGTTTACGTGAGGGATTCTCACGACTCCCCTGGGTAACAGCCGTCTCGTATGCCGGATCCTCCGAAGGCTCTCCGAAAGGCGCGGATAGACTCGTCGGCGACCGATGAAGTGAGACGCGGGCGGCCCCGAGGCCGGCCGTGCCTCGCGCTCGTGAATCTGCCCTTAGAGTCGTCACGTTCGAAGGAAATCATCCAGTGAACAAGCCCGTCGTACTGGTCGCAGAGGAGCTCTCCCAGGCCGGTCTCGCCGTCCTCGGAGCGGACTTCGAGGTCCGTCAGGTCGACGGAGCCGACAGGTCCGCGTTCCTTCCGGCTCTCTCCGACGTCGACGCTCTGATCGTGCGCAGCGCCACCCAGGTCGACGCCGAGGCCGTGGCCCACGCGCCCAAGCTCCGTGTGGTGGCCCGCGCGGGCGTCGGCCTCGACAACGTCGACGTCGAGGCGGCCACCAAGGCCGGCATCATGGTCGTCAACGCGCCCACCTCGAACATCACCAGCGCCGCCGAGCACACCGTCGCGCTGATCCTCGCCTCGGCCCGCAACGTCGCCCAGGCCCACACCGCCCTCAAGGGCGGCGAGTGGAAGCGGTCCAAGTACACCGGCGTCGAGCTCGACGAGAAGGTCGTCGGCATCCTCGGCCTCGGCAAGATCGGCCAGCTCGTCGCGCAGCGCCTCGCGCCGTTCGGGGTGGAACTGATCGCGTACGACCCCTACCTCCCCGCGGCCCGCGCGGCGGCCATGGGCGTCCAGCTCGTCTCGCTCGACGAGGTGCTGGCCAAGGCCGACTTCATCACCGTCCACCTGCCGAAGTCCAAGGAGACCATCGGCCTGATCGGGGAGCGCGAGCTCCACATGGTCAAGCCGAACGTCCGCCTGATCAACGTCGCGCGCGGCGGCATCATCGACGAGAACGCCCTCTACTCCGCCATCAAGGAGGGCCGGGTCGCCGGCGCCGGCATCGACGTGTTCCCCAAGGAGCCCGTCACCGACAGCCCGCTGTTCGAGCTCGACCAGGTCGTCGTCACGCCCCACCTCGGCGCCTCCACCCACGAGGCCCAGGAGAAGGCCGGCACCCAGGTGGCCCGCAGCGTGAAGCTCGCCCTCGGCGGCGAGTTCGTGCCCGACGCGGTGAACGTCCAGGGCGGCGCGGTGGCCGAGGAGGTCAAGCCGGGCCTGCCGCTGACCGAGCGGCTCGGCCGGGTCTTCACCGCACTCGCGGGCGAGGTCGCCACCCGCCTGGTCGTCGAGGTCCGGGGCGAGATCGCCTCGCAGGACGTGCGGGTGCTGGAGCTGGCCGCCCTCAAGGGCGTCTTCACCGACGTCGTGGAGAACGGCGTCACCTACGTGAACGCGCCGCTGCTGGCCCAGGACCGGGGCACCGTCGTCGAGCTGGTCACCAGCCCCGACAGCCCCGACTGGCGCAACGTGATCACCGTCCGCGGCGTGCTGGCCGACGGCCGCACCGTCTCGGTCTCGGGCACCCTTTCGGGCCCGCGCCAGATCACCAAGATCGTCGAGGTCAACGGCTTCACGATGGAGATCGAGCCGACCGACCACCTGGCGTTCTTCACCTACACCGACCGTCCCGGCATCGTCGGCATCGTCGGCCGCCTGCTCGGTGAGCAGAGCGTCAACATCGCCTCCATGCAGGTCGCCCGTGGCGCCAAGGGCGGCAAGGCCCTGATCGCGCTGACCCTCGACTCGGCGGCCCCGGCCGACGTGGTCGAGCAGATCGCCAGCGAGATCGGCGCCGACAGCGGCCGGGTCGTCGACCTGGAAGGCTGATCGTCCAACCCGGAGGCCGCGCCCGTTCCCAGAACGGGCGCGGCCTTTGCCGTCTCATGGGATGAGATGGTAGGTCGTCCTACGAGACGGCTGGGGTACTGTGACAGGGATGCGTCGGGTTCTCGTAATTACCTGCCGCGGCGGGGTCTGATCCAGCAGGCCGGCGACCCGCCGCGGAGTCGTGGCGTGCCGACCTCCCTTTCTCTTTCAGAGCTGGAGACCCTCATGTACGACATGTATCCGTGGAACCGTCCCGAAGACACCGACGACGAGGTCGCCGAGGCCCTGCAGACGGCCCTCGACCGGCGCGACAACGGCGGCTCGCCCGAGCGCTGACGCGACATTCCGTATGGTGAGATCGTTGTTCGATCTCCGAGACAGCCCGCTAAGGTACCCCCATGGATTCGAGCAACATCCGCCTGGCAGTGATCCCCGGCGACGGGATCGGCACCGAGGTCGTCGCGGAGGGCCTCAAAGTTCTCGACGCGGTCGGCGTCAAGGTGGAGTCCACCCACTACGACCTGGGTGCGGCGCGCTACCACGCCACGGGTGAGACCCTGCCCGACTCGGTGCTCGCCGAGCTGCGCGGCTTCGACGCGATCCTGCTCGGCGCGGTCGGCGACCCGAGCGTGCCGCCGGGGGTGCTGGAGCGCGACCTGCTGCTGCGCCTGCGCTTCGAGCTCGACCACTACGTCAACCTGCGCCCGGTGAAGCTCTTCCCGGGCGTGGAGACCCCGCTCGGCAAGGCCCGCCCCGAAGACATCGACATGGTCGTCGTCCGCGAGGGCACCGAGGGCCCCTACGCCGGCGCCGGCGGCGTGCTCCGCAAGGGCACCCCCCACGAGATCGCCACGCAGGACTCGGTCAACACCGCCCACGGCGTCGAGCGGGTCGTGCGCTACGCCTTCGAGAAGGCCGCCGGCCGCGAGCGCCGTCACCTCACGCTGGTCCACAAGACCAACGTGCTGACCTTCGCCGGCGACCTGTGGTCGCGTACGGTCAAGCGGGTCGCCGAGGAATACCCCCAGGTCACCACCGACTACTGCCACGTCGACGCGGCGTCGATGTTCTTCGTCTCGCAGCCGCAGCGCTTCGACGTGATCGTCACCGACAACCTGTTCGGCGACATCATCACCGACATCGGCGCCGCCATCGCCGGTGGCATCGGCCTGTCGGCCAGCGGCAACGTCAACCCCGACCGCACCGCGCCGAGCATGTTCGAGCCGGTCCACGGCTCGGCGCCCGACATCGCCGGGCAGGGCAAGGCCGACCCGAGCGCCACCATCCTGTCGGTCGCCATGCTGCTCGACCACATCGGCCAGGCCGAGGCCGCCGCCCGTGTCGAGCAGGCGGTCGCCGACGACCTGGTCGAGCGCGCCGGCGCGTGGGCGGCCCGCACCACCCGGGAGATCGGCGACGACATCGCCGCCCGAGTAGCCGGCTGATCGCCGGCCACCTTCGTCGTTCAGTAGCGCACAGTGGCCCGAGTTGGGTCACTGTGCGCTTTTTTGTGCCCCGCGACATGCCCTAGGTTTTCATCAGTAGCGTAGAGAGGAACCCGCATGACCAGCCAGCTCAGCTTTGAGGTGCGCCCCAACCCCCAGGCGCGCAGCACGTCGGAAAGAGAGCGGGTGCTGGAGGCGCCCGGCTTCGGGCAGACGTTCACCGACCACATGGTGTCGATCGACTTCACCGAGGGCGAGGGCTGGCACGACGCCCGACTTGAGCCCTACGGTCCGCTCGTCCTCGACCCGGCCACCTCGGTGTTCCACTACGCCCAGGAGCTGTTCGAGGGTCTCAAGGCCTACCGGCAGGCCAACGGCTCGATCGTCGCGTTCCGCCCCTACGCGAACGCGGCCCGGTTCAACACCTCGGCCGCCCGCATGGCGATGCCCGAGCTGCCCGAGGACGTGTTCGTCGAGTCGCTCGAACTGCTCGTGCAGACCGACCGCGAGTGGGTGCCCACGACCGAGGGCCACAGCCTCTACCTGCGCCCCTTCATGATCGCCACGCAGGCCGGGCTGGGCGTCAACTACCCGTCGAAGACCTACCGCTACATGGTGATCGCCTCACCGGCGGCCTCCTACTTCGCGGGCGGCGTGAAGCCGGTCTCGGTGTGGCTCTCGACCGAATACACCCGCGCCGCCCCCGGCGGGACCGGCTTCGCCAAGTGCGGCGGCAACTACGCGGCTGCCTTCGTGGCCCAGCGCCAGGCCGTCGCCGAGGGCTGCGACCAGGTCGTCTGGCTCGACGCCGTGGAGCACCGCTACGTCGAGGAGATGGGCGGGATGAACCTGTTCTTCGTCTTCGGCGACCGCCTGCTCACCCCGGCGCTCACCGGCACCCTGCTGCCCGGCATCACCCGCGACTCGATCCTCACCTTCGCGGCCGACCTCGGCCTGACCGCCGAGGAGGGCCGCATCTCGATCGAGGAGTGGCAGGCCGGGTGTGAGTCGGGCGAGCTCACCGAGGTCTTCGCCTGCGGCACCGCCGCGGTCGTCACCCCGGTCGGCTCGGTGAAGGGCGCCGACCGCGCCTGGACGGTCGGCGACGGCACCCCCGGCCCGGTCACCCTGAAGATCAGGGAAGAGCTCATGGGCATCCAGTACGGCACCCGCCCCGACCCCCACAACTGGGTGCACAAGATCGCCTAACGCTTGCGGACCAGCGTCAGACCGTCGGCCACCGGGAGCAGCACCGAATCGACCCGGGGGTCGGCGGTCACCATGTCGTTGAACTCACGCAGCACCGGCACGTTGCCGCCCGCGTCCGGGTCGGTGATCCGGCCGCCCTGGATCGTGTTGTCGCAGACGATCAGGCCGCCCGGGCGCATGCGGGGCAGCAGCGCCTCGTAGTAGGCCGGGTAGCCGCCCTTGTCGGCGTCGATGAACGCGAAGTCGATCTCCTCGTCGTCGGGCATCGCGCCCAGGGTCTCGACCGCGTCGCCGAGCCGCAGCTCGATGCGGTCGGTGAGCCCGGCGCGCTCCCAGTACTTGCGGGCCATCGACGTCCATTCCTCGCTGACGTCGCAGGCGATCAGCCGCCCGCCGGGAGCCAGGCCCCGGGCGATGCAGATCGAGGAGTAGCCGGTGAACGTGCCGACCTCGACCGCCAGTTTCGCGCCGGTGAGCTGCACCAGCATCGTCATGAACGTGCCCTGCTCGGGCGCGATCTGCATGCCGGCGAAGTCGGCGTGCAGAGCCGTCGTCTCGACCGCGAGATCACGAAGGACCTGGTCGGGCTGGGTGGCGTGGGCGGAGAGGTAGGCGGGCAGCGCTTCGCCCAAGTAGGAACCCTTCATGATCACTATCTTACTTGGTGAGATCGATGTGCCAGATGGTGGTTCCGGCGGGTAAGCTCGGCTTCACCATGTTCAACGGTCTGCTCATTATTGGCAGGCGCGCCGGCTGACGGATCATTCCAGCCAGGCGCGCAGACCTCTCACGCCCGTGAGGGGTCTTTTTGTTTGTCTCGCAATCACCCAAGGAACCGAGATGGCCGACGACCGCTTCCACGTGTACGACACCACGCTCCGCGACGGCGCCCAGCAGGAGGGCCTCAACCTCTCCGTTGCCGACAAGCTCGCCGTCGCCCGTCACCTGGACGCCCTGGGGGTCGGTTTCATCGAGGGCGGTTGGCCGGGGGCCAACCCCAAGGACACGGAGTTCTTCCGGCGCGCTCAAACAGAGCTCGACCTGAAGCACGCGCAACTCGCCGCGTTCGGCGCGACCCGCCGGGCCGGAGTGAAGGCCGCCGACGACCCATTGGTGGCCGCCCTGCGCGACTCCGGCGCGCCCGTCGTGACCCTTGTCGCCAAGAGCCACGACCGGCACGTAGAGCTGGCCCTCCGCACGACACTGGAGGAGAACCTCGCGATGATCCGCGACACGGTCTCCCACCTGCGTGCGGAGGGCCAGCGGGTGTTCCTCGACGCCGAACACTTCTTCGACGGCTACAAGTCCAACCCGGCCTACGCCCTGGAGGTGCTCCGCACGGCGGCCGAGGCCGGGGCGTCGGTGATCGCCCTGTGCGACACCAACGGTGGGATGTTGCCCGACGAACTAGCGGACGTCGTCCACAACGCCGTGCAGACCAGCGCCCGGATCGGCATCCACTGCCACGACGACACCGGCTGCGCGGTCGCCAACACCCTCGCCGCCGTGCGGGCCGGGGCGACCCACGTGCAGGGCTGCGCCAACGGCTACGGCGAGCGCTCCGGCAACGCCAACCTGTTCACTGTGGTGGCCAACCTCCAGCTCAAGCGGGGCTTCGACCTCGTGCCGCCGGAGGCGCTGCGCGACATGACCCGCATCGCCCACGCCATCACCGAGGTCACCAACGTGACCCCCAACTCCCACGCCCCCTACGTCGGCGCCTCGGCCTTCGCCCACAAGGCCGGCCTGCACGCCTCGGCGATCAAGGTCGACCCGAACCTCTACCAGCACATCGACCCCGCCGAGGTCGGCAACGACATGCGCATGCTGGTCTCCGACATGGCCGGCCGCGCCTCGGTCGAGCTGAAGGGCCGCGAGCTCGGCTACGACCTGAGCGGCGACCAGTCGCGTGAGCTGGTCGACCGGGTCAAGGACCTGGAGTCGCGCGGCCACACCTTCGAGGCCGCCGACGCGTCCTTCGAGCTGCTGCTCCGCGACACCCTCCACGGCGAGCGCCGCCGCCACTTCACGGTGGAGTCGTGGCGCGTGATCGTCGAACGCCGCCCGACGGGCGAGGTCGTCAGCGAGGCGACCGTGAAGGTCCACGCCAAGGGCGAGCGCATCGTCGCGACCGGCGAGGGCAACGGCCCCGTGAACGCCCTCGACCGGGCGGTCCGGCTGGCACTGGAGAAGCTCTACCCCGAGCTGGCCACCGTCGAGCTGATCGACTTCAAGGTCCGCATCCTGGAGGGCACCCACGGCACTGACGCGGTGACCCGCGTCCTGGTCACGTCGAGCGACCCGAAGGGCGACTGGAGCACGGTCGGCGTCGACGAGAACATCATCGAGGCGTCCTGGCAGGCCCTGGAGCAGGCCGTGACGTTCGGCCTGCTCCGCGCCGGCTACGAAATCTGACTGCCTGTCTGATGGCCGGGCCTGCGGCGCGGCGGGCCCGGCCGCCTTCAGGCCGGGCCTGGACTGTTGGCCTTGGAATCCGTCAGACCAGGTTTTTTCCGGAAACCTTGAAGGTGACCGGGCCATTCGGGGTGTGTGCGATGACCGTGCTGCCCGAACAGGTCACCGAGCCCTCGGCGGTGCCCGGCACGACCACGGTCAGCAGCCCCTTGGCCGACGGCGACACGATCACCGGGGCGGCGGTCTTCTGCATGTAGGTCTGGGAGATCCAGCCCTGGAAGGGCTTCGGCTGCCCCGAGACGATCTTCTGGCCCTTCACCGGCTTGCAGCCCGGCAGCGCGAACTGCACGACCGAGGCCCGCCAGTCGTTGTCCTTCACCACGACCCGGCCGCCCTCGTTGCCGACGACCGAGAACCGCGGGTCGAGGTGCCAGAGGTTGCGCACCTTCCCGGACGCGACCGTGTCGAGGACCGCCATGACGTCCTTCTTGTCGTGGTTGACCAGCACGGCCCGGGTCCGGCTGACGCCGTAGGCCCGGTCGGTCAGCGTGTACGACTGGCGGTCGTCCTTGACGGTCTTCTTGGTCAGCGACGACGGCGTGCCCGGCCGCAGCCTGCGGCCCTGCGGGATCGGGACGTTGTGGGCCTCGGGGCTGAGGGTCCAGTTGCGGTAGGGGCTCGGCTCGTAGGAGTGGAATCCGGCCTCGGTCAGGATCGGCCGGCCCTGGGCGTAGTAGGTGACGCCGAGATGGTCTTCGTGGCCGTGGAACTTCATGCCGGGGCCGTACCGGATCGAGTAGTAGGAGGCGTCCTTGGCATCCCAGGCGGACCGCCCGAAGACGTACCCGGCCTTGTAGATCTGGACCTTCGAGTCGGGCCGGGCGTAGGCCGACGGCTGCACGTCGGCCGCGCCGTCGCCGATCGGCACCAGGAAGCCGTTGGGCATCGTGGCGGCCGAGATGTGCTCGGGCATCAGGTCGAAACGCGAGGCCATCTCGGCAGGCACCTTCTGGCCGCATTCGCGGATCCGGTCCATGGCGACCTTGAGCCGCTCGTGGAAGTAGATCGCGTACCGGGGCGACTGCTCCAGGAGGGCGCCCTGGGAGTCGACGTCCATCTTGGTGGTCGTGGTCATCCGGCTCAGCGCCTTGGCCTTCCACGCCTTGTTGCCCATGCGGCACCCGACGCCCAGCAGGGCGATGTCGGCGTCGAGCCCGTGGTTGTGGCCCCACTTGTAGTGGGAGTTGTCGTTGAGGAACCGCGCGTGGCCGTGGAGGCTGTCGGTCAGCCACTTGGCCGAGACGTGCTTCGACAGGCACACCAGCACCGGCGTCCGCAACGAGACGGTGTGCTCGGCCCACGCCAGCTTCGGGGTGTTGCGCCCGTGGTAGGGGTTCTTCTCCACCCAGTCCTTGATCACGGCCGTGCCGCGGGCCAGGTAGGACGCCTTGCCGGTGGTCTCGTAGTCGGCCACCAGCCGCCCGGCCCAGCGCAGCGACTGGAACACCATGACCCAGGACCGGTTCTTGTACGGGTCGAGCTTCCAGTCGACCCTGTCACCGATCTTGACGGGGTCGAGATCGAGGAACCCCAGCTCACCGTCCATGACCTCGGGGGAGGTCGGCGTCGAGGGCAACCACTCACCCTGACACTCGGGCGTCTTCGCCACGGCATGGGCGGGCCCGGCCTGGATCAGGCTCCCTAACACGACAAGAACGGCGAACACGCCGATTCGGATACGGCGCGTCACGCCTGTTCCTTCCATACGGGGGGCGCGGCTCATGCTGGCCGACGGTACGTCGCAGGTCAAGTCGGTCGGCGGAGCCTGGGAAACACCTGAGAAGCGGGGAACGTGCTAATCGGCGATCTCGTCACCGGCCAGGCGAAGCGAAAGATCGTTGTACCAGTCCAGTGCGAACTGCCGGATGCACTCGATGCGGTCGTGGGACAGGCCGTATTGGCGGAAGACCCGCTCGTCGGTCTCTATCGCGGTCTCCAGCCGGTCTACCAGCCGGATGAGATTGAAGTCGTCGTCGAACACCGACCCGAGGCGTTCCAGCGTGGTGAAGCTGTAGAACTCGCGGACGGATGCGACGTCGATGAGGTCACGCGGGACGTTGCGCCCGTTCAGCGCCGCCACCTTCATGCCGACCATGTCTTCAAGGCTGGCGACGGGGATGTCGTGCTTGTGGACCGGTGCCTTCTGCAGCGGCTCCTTCATGAGGTCGACCGCCATGGACTGCTCGGTGACGGGGTCTGTGACGATCAGGCGGCCGAGCAGGGGAGTGCCGCGGACCTCCTCGGCCGCTAGGCCGTGTCGCCGGAACGCCTCGGCCATCGCCCTCGTGGCCGCGGGAATGGAGGGGGCGTCGAAGGTGGCGAAGTCGAGATCCTGGCTGGGTCGCTCGACCAGGCCGTGGGCTCGCATCGCGTAGCCGCCCGCCAGGACCAGGCGGTGTTCGTCGCACACCTTCAGGGCGACCGTGAGAACGCGCCGATGGAAATCGGGCATCTCCATCAGGCGGAACGCCTCGCCTCAAGGGCTTCCCGCGCGTGGCGGAGTTCGGCCCTGAGCGCGGGGCCGCCCCGCTCGGCCACCTCGCGGAGGACGGGAAAACGATCTTCCCACGTGTCGACGTAGGCGGAGCCGAGCATCAGATGGAACCTCGGCCACACTTCCAGCAGCCGGTCGAAGGCCAGGTAGTGCTCCACGTCGGCCCGCACGCCCTCCGTGATGACGATCTGGTACATCATCCGGCATTCGGTGGGGTCGCCCACGTCGAAGCTGCGCTGGCCCGACCAGCAGAGGCGCAACGGCAACTCGACCACGCCGTCGACCGGGCCGCGCAGCGCCGCCAGTGAGGTGGGCGCGCGGTCCGGGACGTCCGCGTAGCGGCTCGGAAAAGCCATGTCCCCAGTATCCCCGCGCCCCTCCCGCCGTGCAGCTGTTTGGTTCAGATCCCGTACAGGACTAGCCCGCCGCCGGTCCGGCGCTCTGGACCACGTCGAAGGTCCACACCTCCGCCTGGCCCTGTCCGTGCCCCTGCCCCGACCACCGCTGGAAGTCCTCCTCGCTCCGCCAGCGCGTGTAGACCAGGTATCTGTCCGTGCCCTCGACCGGCCGCAGGAGTTCGAACCACTCGAAGCCGTCGGCCGTCTCCACCGTTCCGGCGCGCCCCGCGAAGCGCCGTTCGAGGTCGTCGCGCATCTCCGCCGGGACGGTCAGGACGTTGATCTTCACTACCGATGCCATGGCGCCACCTTACGAGGCACTAGCCTGGGACGGTGCGTATCGCGAGGTTCTCCACTGGTGGCGGGGTCGCCTTCGGTGTGGTCGAAGAGGGCGAGCAGGTGCTCGCGAGGATCGACGGGCATCCCTTCGGCGGGGTGTCGCTGACGGGGGAGCGGTTCCCCGTCGCCGAGGTGCGCATGGTCGCGCCGATGTTGCCGTCCAAGGTCGTGGCGATCGGGCGCAACTACGCCGACCACGCCAGGGAGATGGGCAACGACGTGCCGGAGGAGCCGATGATCTTCCTGAAGCCGTCGACCTCGGTGATCGGGCACAACGAGCCGATCGCCTACCCCGAGCACCTCACCCAGCACGTCGACTACGAGGGCGAGCTCGCCGTCGTCATCGGGCGGCTCTGCCGCGACGTGCCGGTCGAGCGGGCCAATGACGTCATCCTCGGTTACACCTGCGCCAACGACGTGACCGCCCGTGACCTGCAGAAGAAGGACGTCCAGTTCACCCGGGCCAAGGGGTTCGACACGTTCTGCCCGCTCGGGCCGTGGATCGAGACCGACCTCGACGCCTCCGACCTCGCGCTCACCACGACGGTCAACGGCGAGTTGCGGCAGAGCGGGCGCACCTCCCAGCTGATCTTCGACATCCCGGCGCTCATCGCCCACGTGACCGCCGTCATGACCCTCCTGCCGGGTGACGTCATCCTCACCGGCACCCCCGCCGGCGTCGGGCCGGTCAAGCCCGGTGACGAGGTCTCCGTGGGCATCGAAGGCATTGGAACTCTCACCAACAGGGTTGTCTCTCGTGACTGAGGTACGTGTTCGCTTCGCGCCGTCCCCGACCGGCATGTTCCACGTGGGCGGCGCCCGGTCGGCCCTCTTCAACTGGGCCGTCGCCGAGCAGACCGGCGGAAAGTTCGTGCTCCGCATCGAGGACACCGACGCCGCCCGCAACCGCCCCGAGTGGACCGAGGGCATCATCTCGGCGCTGGCGTGGATCGGCATCCACAGCGAGTCGCCGTTGTTCGAGGGGCCCTACTTCCAGTCGTCCTACGCCGACCAGCACCGCGAGACGGCCGCCCGCCTCTTCAAGGAGGGCCGCGCCTACCACTGCACGTGCACCCGCGACGACGTGAAGGCCCGCACGGGTTCGGAGCACAAGGGCTACGACGGCCACTGCCGCGACCGCGGCCTGACCGAGGGCGCGCTGCGCTTCCGCACCCCCGACACCGGCGTCACCGTGGTCGAAGACCTGGTCAGGGGCACGGTCGAGTTCCCCAACGACGCGATGGAAGACTTCGTGATCTCCCGCGCCGACGGCTCGCCGCTGTTCGTGCTGGCCAACGTGGTCGACGACGTCGAGATGCGCATCACCGAGGTCGTCCGCGCCGAGGAGCACCTGTCGAACACGCCGAAGCAGCAGCTGCTGTGGGAGGCGCTCGGCCACACCCCGCCCGTGTGGGCGCACCTCCCGGTGATCGTCAACGAGAAGCGCCAGAAGTTGTCGAAGCGGCGCGACAAGGTGGCCCTGGAGTCCTACCGCGACGAGGGCTACCTGGCCGAGGCCATGGTCAACTACCTGATGCTGCTCGGCTGGGGCCCCGGCGACGACCGCGAGATCATGCCGTGGTCGGAGATGGCCCCCCTGTTCGACCTCCGCAACGTCAACCTGTCGTCGGCCTTCTTCGACGAGAAGAAGCTGCGCGCCTTCAACGGCGAGTACATCCGCAAGCTGACCCTCGACGAGTTCGTCGAGCGCTGCGACCCGTTCCTCGACCCGTCATGGGACCGGGCGACCTTCCGTAAGGTCGCCGAACTGGCCCAGACCCGCGTGGCGGTCCTGTCGGAGATCGCCCCCAACGTCGACTTCCTGTTCCTCGACGAGCCCGTCCACGACCAGCAGTCGTGGGACAAGGCCATGAAGGCGGGCGCGACCGAGGTCCTGACCGGCTACGCCGCCCGCCTGGCCGACGTCGACTGGACCCCCGACGCCCTGAAGACCGCTCTTGAGGAGGTCGGCGCCGAACACGGCCTCAAGCTGGGCAAGGCGCAGGCCCCGGTCCGCGTGGCGATCACCGGCCGCACGGTCGGCCTGCCGCTGTTCGAGTCGATCGAGGTCCTCGGCCGCGAGAAGTCGATCGAGCGCGTCAACGCGGCCCTGTCGAAGCTCTGACGTTCCATCGGCCGCCTGCCCCGGCAGGCGGCCGTTCTCAGAGGCCTTTCCCGTTACGGCTCCGCCCACCCCGGCTCCGCCCGCCGCCTCCGCCCCCCGCCGCGACCGGCGCTCCTCACCCGCTCCCGCCTCCCGCCGCGACGGCGGGCACCCAGGGTTTCCGGCCGGAAAGACCAGGGTCCACAGGCGGCCGCGCGGCTCCCACACTGGGCGCATGTCGCCCTTACGCTCCAGGTTGTTCCGTGCACTTGTCGCGGTCACGGTCGCCACAACGGTCGTGCTGGCCCCGGCCGGACCGGCGTCCGCCGGGATCTGGCAGATGACCGACGGGTTCGAGCCCGCCAGTGATCCGGCGTCCCGCTGGTCGCCCACCGTCGTGGGCACCTGCTGGGGGCCCCACTACACGGGTGGCATCGGGCCCGCCCGCACCGGCACCGGCTTCGCCCACTGGCGGGTCCTCTACCGGCCCGACTGGTGCTCCATCGGGCGCACCATCACCCTCACGCCGGTGGTGACCCGCCCGGGGCCCATCAGGTGCAGCGCGGGCGTCTGGGCGCGGCTGCGCGGCGGTGACCCCCAGTTCGCCCTCGAAGTGATCGATCCCGACACCTGGACGTACATCGCACTGAAGACCGTGCCCTATCCGGGCTGGCGGGCCGACTACACCCTCCACACGGTGAGCTGGACCGCGCAGCGCCCCGACGTCGTGCTGCGCCTCACCCTCGGGGCCATGGGGAACGGGCCCTACCCGGCCGAGATCGAACTCGACGACGTCGTCGTGCAGTGCACCTACTGACGGTCAGAGCAGCCCGCGCCTTTCCAGCAGCGGTTCGATGCGCGGATCGCGGCCGCGGAAGGCGCGGAAGGCCTCCATCGGGTCGGCGCTGCCGCCCTTCGACAACAACCGCGACCGGAAGACGTCGCCGTTCTCCCGGGTCAGGCCGCCGTTCTCGGTGAACCAGTCGACCGTGTCCGCGTCGAGGACCTCGCTCCAGATGTAGGAGTAGTAGCCCGCCGCGTATCCGCTGGCCCAGATGTGCGCGAAGTAGGTGCTCCGGTAGCGGGGCGGCACCGCCGGCAGGTCGAGCCCCGCGCCGCGCAGGGCCGCCACCTCGAACGTCTCGGCGTCGCCGCCCTCGTAGTCGGTGTGCCAGGCCCAGTCGAGCAGGGTGGCGGCCAGGTATTCGACCGTCGCGAAGCCCTGGTTGAACTTCTGCGCCTCCAGCATCCGGTCGACCAGTTCGCCCGGCATCGGCTCGCCGGTCTCGTGGTGCCGGGCGTAGTTGGCCAGGATCTCCGGATGGGTCGCCCACATCTCGTTCACCTGGGACGGGTACTCGACGAAGTCGCGTGGCACCGACGTGCCGGAGAAGCGGGGGAAGCGCACGTCGGAGAACAGGCCGTGCAGGGCGTGGCCGAACTCGTGGAACATCGTGTTGACCTCGTCGAAGGTCATCAGGGTCGGCTCGCCCTTGACGATGTTGAGGTTGTTGACCACGACCGGGCGGTGACCAGTGAGGCCCGACTGGTGGACGAGGCTGTTCATCCACGCCCCGCCGCGCTTGGACGCCCGCGCGTGGAAGTCGCCCAGGAACAGGCCCAGCGGGGAGCCGTCTTCGTTGGCGACCTCCCAGACCCGCACGTCGGGGTGGTAGCCGATCAGGTCGGGGCGCTCGGTGAACGACAGGCCGTAGAGGCGGTGGGCGGCGTGGAAGACGCCGTCGACCAGGACGCGGTTGAGCTCGAAGTAGGGCCGCATGGCGGCGCTGTCGATGTCGTAGCGGGCCTGGCGCACCTTCTCGGCGTAGAACGCCCAGTCCCAGGCCTCGATCGGGAAGCCGGCCTGCTCCTCCAGGGCCTCCTGCTCGCGGCGGGCGTTGGCGACGGCGGGGGTGACGAGCTTGTCGAGCATCTCGGTCACCGCGCCGGTGGTGCCGGCGGTCTGGTCGGCCAGGACGAACTCGGCGTGGTTGCGGTAGCCGAGCAGGTTGGCCCGTTCGCGGCGGAGCCGGGCGATGCGGGTGATCAGGCCGGCGTTGGCGGCGCCCCGGCCCGTGGAGGCGCGGTGGACGCGCTCGCGCAGCGACCGGTCGGTCAGCGACGACAACACGGGCTGGCCGGTCGGCAGCACCAGGGTGATCAGGTACTTCCCGTCGAGCCCCCGCTGGGCGGCGGTCTCGCGCAGCCCGGCGATCTCGTCGGCGGACAGGCCGTCGAGGGCCGAGGCGTCGTCGACCGCGACCGCGCGCTCGTTGGTGTCGGCGAGCAGGTTCTGCTGGAAGGAGGTGGCCAGGCCGGACAGCTCCTCGTTGATCGCGCGGAGGCGGGCCTGCTGGCCCTCGTCGAGCTCGGCCCCGGCGCGCACGAAGTCGGTGAGGTAGCGCTGGAGCAGCCACTGCTCCTCCGGCACGTCGGTCCGCACGGCCTTGAGCCGCGCGTAGAGCGCCGCGTTGAGGTGGATGGAGTCGCCGTGGGCGGCCAGCTTGGGCGTGATCTCCTTCTGGATCTCCTGGATGCCGGGCGTGGTGTCGCTGCCCGCCTGGTTGAAGAAGACGATGGAGACCCGCTGGAGCGTCTCGCCGGCCCGTTCGAGCGCCTCGACCGTGTTCGCGAAGGTCGCGGGGGCCGGATCGGACGCGATGGCGTCGACTTCGGCGAGGTGCTCGGCCATGCCCCGTTCGAACGCCGGAACGTAGTGCTCCTCCCTGATCTCCGCGAACGGCGGCAGCCGATAGGGGAGGGCGCTGGGCGTGAGGAACGGGTTGGTCATCGGCCGGACTCCTTCGCGAATCGGGACTTTCAGCTTGTCACACCGGTCATCGGCGAGGCGATCGGCTTTCGTTTTGGCAGTGGGCCCGGAGCTGGGCTATTCTTTCGGAGTCGCGAGCGATAGCCCCCCGGGGAACAAGTTCGCTGATGGGGTATGGTGTAATTGGCAACACGACTGATTCTGGTTCAGTTATTCTAGGTTCGAGTCCTGGTACCCCAGCGCACGCAGTGCAGCTTTGCTCCCGTCGTCTAGTGGCCTAGGACGCCGCCCTCTCAAGGCGGTAACGGCGGTTCGAATCCGCTCGGGAGTACGAGAATTTCCCCTCTCACCAGCAGTTTGTATGGCTCCGTCGTCTAGTGGCCTAGGACGCCGCCCTCTCAAGGCGGTAGCGGCGGTTCGAATCCGCTCGGGGCTACCTTGAAGCGGGCTCCCTCCCCGGGAGTCCGCTTTTTTGTTGCCCTCAGATTGGATAGTGCTACTATCGATATATGAGCTATCTACTGGTTGACGGACGTGAAGAGATCATCGCCGGGGCCGTGGTGCCTCACGGCGTGCCGCTGATGGGCTGGGAGCGCAAGCCCCATGGGTGGTGCCGGGGAGACGCCTGCATCCCGTCGTTCCGCGCCGCCGCGGCCGAATCGGCCGAGGGTGTCGACGTGGTCACGTTCGCCGAGCTGCTCGGACGTCCCGTGGTGACGGGCGAGGGGGTCATCGCGGTCGGCGAGCCCGTCGCGGCCGATCTGGGCGTCGCGCCCGACTTCACCCTCGACGGGTTCACCCTGTCGTCGCTGCGGGGGAGGAAGGTCGTCCTGGTCTTCTGGGCGTCGTGGTGCGGGTGCCGTTACGACCTGCCGGCCTGGCTGGCCCTCGGCGGCGAGCTGCCCGTCGAGATCGTGCCGATCTCCCTCGACCGTGACCGCGCCGACGCCGCCGCCTGGCACGACGGGCCCGTCGACGCCGAGGGTGTCGTGGCCGAGCTCTACAACGTCGTCAACGTGCCCACCGTGGTCTGGATCGACGAGGAGGGCCGCGTCGCCCGCCCGCAGGACACCATGACCGCCACCGACACCTTCCGCTCCATGAACGGCCTCTCGTCGGAGGCCGCCGTCGCGGCGCTGCGCCACTGGGCGCTGACCGGCGAGTCGGGCGCCTCGGGCCAGAGCCTGCGCCGGGCCACCGACGAGGAGCGCACCGCCCGCCTGCACGCCCGGATCGCCGCCTGGGCCTTCCGCGAGGGCCGCCCCGACCAGGCTCGCCGCCATCTGGCGGTCGCGGCCGAGCTGGCCCCTCATGACGTGGCGATCAGGCGCGGTCTGATGCCGCTCGACGGGATCGACCCGTTCGGCGAGGCCTACTTCGCCCTCAAGGGCGAACTGGAGGACGCGGGCATCGCGATCTACCGCCCGCTCCCCGACTGGTCGTGAGGATTTGCCTCCGGCCACCCCTGGGTTCCAAAATTAGACCCATGACGACCACGATGCAGAGCCGGACCCACTCCTGGGCGCCCCCGACGATCCCCGCCGACGTCGCCGAGATGTCCGGCCTGGAGTTCCTCCAGGCCATGCTCGACGGGAAGATCCCGGCGCCGCCCATCGCGGGGACCCTGGGCTTCACCATGCTCAAGGTGGAGAAGGGGCTGGCCCTGTTCGAGGGGGAGACGGGCGAGCATCAGTACAACCCGATGGGCACCGTCCACGGCGGCTACTTCGCCACCCTGCTCGACTCGGCGCTCGGGTGCGCGATCATGACCGCCCTGCCGGCGGGGCGGGCGTACACGACCGTGCAGCTCAACGTGAACATGGTCAGGCCCGCGTTCGCGCACACCGGGCCGCTGCGGTGTGAGGCCAGGACCCTGCACGTCGGCCGGACCACCGCCACCGCCGAGGGGTCGCTCGTGGGCGTGAACGACGGCAAGCTCTACGCCCACGGCACCACGACCTGCGCGGTCTTCCCCCTGGTGTAGGTCAGCCGCCCGAGCGGGCCTTGAACAGGGCACGCTTGGCGGCCTTGCCGACGTTGCGGTCGGGGTGGGCCTCGGCGATCGCCTCGAGGAGTTCGTCGAGGTGGGGGTGGCGGACCTTCCAGATCACGTCGAGCAGGCTGATCAGGTCGGTCGCCGGGCCGATGTCCTCAAGGCTGCTGACGAACTCGGCGCGGCCCAGGCCCGCCGAGATGGTCCACATGTCGAGGATCAGCCAGTGGGTGTCGGCCTGGGTCGGCTCGGGCGCGCCCTCGACCTCGAGCTGCGTGAGGTGGGTGGCGGCGTAGGAGCGCAGCGACTCCTCGGCCAGGGCCTTCTTCCAGGCCGGGATCGCCACCTCGCCGAGCTGACCGACCAGGGAGGCGGCCTGGACGCGTACGAGCGCGTCGGACTCGTCTTCCACGGCGGCGCCGAGCAGTTCCTCGGCGGCCTGGGCGGGCTCGCGCAGGCGCATCCAGGCGGCGAACTCGGCGTCGGCCTCCTCTTCGGACATGTCGGCGCTGAGCGACAGCAGGTCGTGGGCCGTCATGGCGTCGATGGCCGGGCGGGCGTCGATGTCGAGGTCGGCCTCGTCGACCAGGTGGACGACGCCCTCGGTGCCCAGGGACGTCAGCCGGACCGTCTGGCCGTCGACCTCGGCCATGCCGTAGCCGGTCAGCCAGTCGAGGACGGGGGCCAGCGGGTCGCCGGCCGCCTCCCAGGCGGCGTCGCCCAGGTCGTCGTAGTCGCGGACCGCCTCGGCCAGCTCCTCGCGCAGCTCGTCGAGCGCCTTCTGACCGCCGCTCAGCAGGACCCGGATCAGGGTCTCGCGGGTCAGGCCCGACAGGGCCAGGGTCAGGTCGTCGTCGTCGAGCTCGGGGTCGCCGTAGTCGATCGAGCCGAGGCCGAGCATCCAGGCGTCGAGGACGTCTTCGTCGTCGTCGAACGGCCAGGCGGCGGTGTCGGAGTCGATGCTCACGGTGTCCTCACCCGAGGGGGTGACGAACTCCAGGTCGATCGCGAGGTTCCACAGGTTCCACAACTTCTGCGGGCCGGACAGGCCCAGGGCCGTCACGGCCTCCTCGACCTCGGCGTCGGTCAGCAGCGTCGACTCGCCGACCTTGCGGTCGGTGCCGATCCAGACCGACAGGTCGCGGGCGGCGGCGATCAGCGGCACCCGGCGGGCGTCGGCGGCCAGCTCGGCGTCGGGGCGCAGCCGCAGGGTCGGCAGCTCGGCGAGCTCGTCGGCGAAGGGCTCGAAGTCGCCGAGGCCCTCGTCCTCCTCGCCGTCGTCCTCCTCGTCCCACTCGGTCTCGCCGATGGCGTCCTCCATGCGGTCGACGAAGTCGTCCTCCAGCGCGTCGAGCTCGTTGAGCAGCAGCTCCAGGCGGTCGGAGGCGGGCGTCAGGCGACCGGTCTCGTCGAGGAAGGTCAGGTAGGACCGCAACGACGGCACCATCGCGTCGGCGGCGGCGTCGGGGTCTTCGACCACCTGTGGAAGGCGGTCGAGCATGAGGGGGCGCAGATCGTCGCGGCGCCAGTGGCCCACGTCGGAACGCTGGCTCAGGCGGTGCCACAGGGCGGCCGAGCCGACCAGGTCGGGGTCGCTTTCCGGGGCGTGGACGGGCACCCAGAGAAGGAATTCCTGGAGCAGGGGACGCAGTTCAGCCGCGGCTGCCTCAATGCGATCTGTCACCCCGCCAGCCTAGGGCCAACAGGCGAAGCCATCTAACCGGTTAGCCCCCTTCGGCCCACCGTTCAGGACCCGTTCGCGCCCGCCCTGCGCATGGCTTCGGTGATGCGGTCGGCGGCGCTCACGACGGGCGCGGCGTGGAGGCGGCCGGGGGTGCGGGTGAGGCGCTCTATGGGGCCCGAGACCGACACGGCGGCGATCACCTTGCCGCCCACGCCCCGGATGGGCGCCGACACCGAGGCGACGCCCTGTTCGCGCTCGCCGACGCTGTGGGCCCAGCCGCGCCGCCGGACGCTGGCCAGGGTCGCGGCGGTGAACTTGGCGCCGCGCAGGCCGCGGTGGAGCCGGTCGGGCTCCTCCCAGGCCAGCAGGATCTGGGCGGCCGACCCGGCGCTCATCGGCAGCGCCGACCCGACGGGAACGGTGTCGCGCAGGCCGCTGGCGCGTTCCGCCGCCGCGACGCACACCCGCTCGTCGCCCTGGCGGCGGTAGAGCTGGGCGCTCTCGCCGGTGAGGTCGCGCAACTGGGTCAGGACGGGACCCGCGACCGCGAGCAGGCGGTCTTCGCCCGCCGCGGTGGACAACTCGGACAACCGCGGCCCCAATATGAAACGGCCCTGCGTGTCGCGGGACACGATCCGGTGATGCTCCAGGGCCACCGCGAGGCGGTGGGCAGTGGGCCGGGCCAACCCGGTGGCCTGGACCAACTGCGCCAGCGACGCCGGTCCGGCCTCCAGGGCGTTGAGCACGAGGACGGCCTTGTCGAGTACGCCGACTCCGCTAGAGTTGTCCATACCCCGATACTGCCGTCTCGCTATCCGAGATGCAACCGCAGTAGTGGCGGTAAGAAGATACAGTGTCCATATCCCGATATATCAGTCTCATGATAAGAGACGGGACGATAACGCGAGGAGGCGTTGGAGACCATGGGACGCACACTGGCCGAGAAAGTATGGGAGCAGCACGTCGTCAGGCGCGCCGACGGTGAGCCCGACCTGCTCTTCATCGACCTCCACCTCATCCACGAGGTGACCAGCCCGCAGGCGTTCGACGGGCTCCGCATGGCCGGGCGGCCGGTGCGCCGCCCGGACCTGACCATCGCCACCGAAGACCACAACGTGCCGACGGTCCGCGGCCCGATCGCCGACCCGGTGTCCCGCACCCAGGTCGAGACGCTGCGCAAGAACGCCGCCGAGTTCGGCATCAGGCTCCACCCCATGGGCGACGCCGGCCAGGGCGTGGTGCACATCATCGGCCCGCAGTTCGGGCTCACCCAGCCGGGCATGACGATCGTCTGCGGCGACAGCCACACCTCGACCCACGGCGCCTTCGGCGGCATCGCGTTCGGCATCGGCACCTCCGAGGTGGAGCACGTGCTGGCCACGCAGACGCTGCCGGCCTACCGGCCGAAGACGATGGCGATCGAGGTCAAGGGCGCGCTGCCGTTCGGCGTCACGGCCAAGGACCTGATCCTGGCGATCATCGCCGAGATCGGCACCGGCGGCGGCCAGGGCTACATCGTCGAATACCGCGGCGAGGCGATCCGGAACCTCTCGATGGAGGGCCGGATGACCGTCTGCAACATGTCCATCGAGGCGGGCGCCCGCGCGGGCATGATCGCCCCCGACCAGACGACCTTCGACTACCTGAAGGGCCGTCCCCACGCCCCCGAGGGCGAGGCGTGGGACGCCGCGGTCGAATACTGGAAGACGCTGCGCACCGACGACGACGCCGTCTTCGACAAGGTCGTGGAGATCGACGCCGCGACGCTCACCCCGTTCGTCACGTGGGGCACCAACCCCGGGCAGGGGGCGCCGCTGAGCTCGGTCGTCCCGGCGCCGGAGCAGTTCGGCGACCCGATCGAGCGGTCGGCCGCCGAGCGGGCGCTGGAGTACATGGGGCTGACCGCCGGCACCCGGCTCACCGACGTCGAGGTCGACACGGTGTTCGTCGGCTCGTGCACCAACGGCCGGCTCGAAGACCTGCGGGCCGCCGCCGAGATCCTCCAGGGCCGTCAGGTCAAGACCCGCACGCTGATCGTGCCGGGCTCGATGATGGTCAAGCTCCAGGCCGAGGCCGAAGGGCTCCACGAGGTGTTCAAGGCCGCCGGGGCCGAGTGGCGGGAGGCCGGGTGCTCGATGTGCCTGGGCATGAACCCCGACACCCTCGCGCCGGGGGAGCGCAGCGCCTCCACGTCCAACCGCAACTTCGAGGGCCGGCAGGGCAAGGGTGGCCGCACCCACCTGGTGTCGCCGCAGGTCGCCGCGGCGACCGCCGTCACCGGCAAGCTGACCGCCCCCGCCGACCTCGTCTGACCCGGAGAGCTCTGATGGACGCCTTCGTCACCCACACCGGCACCGCCGTCCCGCTGCGGCGCAGCAACGTCGACACCGACCAGATCATCCCGGCCGTCTGGCTCAAGCAGGTCAGCCGCACCGGCTTCGAGAAGGGCCTGTTCGCCGCCTGGCGCGAGGACCCCTCCTTCGTGCTCAACGACCCGGCCTACACCGGCGCCTCGATCCTGGTCTCCGGTCCCGACTTCGGCACCGGCTCCTCCCGCGAGCACGCCGTCTGGGCCCTCCAGCAGTACGGCTTCCGCGTCGTCATCGCCGCCCGCTTCGGCGACATCTTCCGCAACAACTCCACCAAGATGGGCCTGCTCCCGGTGGTCCTGGCGCCCGAGGCGGTGGAGACGCTCCAGAAGGCCGTCGAGGCCGACCCCGCGACCGAGATCACCGTCGACCTGGCCGAGCGCGAGGTGCGGGCGGCGGGCCAGACGTGGTCGTTCGAGATCGACGACTACACCCGCTGGCGGCTGATGGAGGGCCTCGACGACATCGGCCTGACCCTCCGGCACGCCGACGCCATCGCGGCGTACGAGAGCGAGCGGCAGCCGTGGCTGCCGAAGACCGCCTGACCGGGCCGGACGACGACCCCGAGGAATTTCTGGCGCGGCGGCTGCGCGACGCGCAACGCCGCGTTCGGGACCTACCCTTGACAGGGGAGGAGCGGGAACGTGTCGCTCGGAGGCTGCTCGCGATCTGCGATGCGGCAAAGCGCGACATTCCCCACGCAACCACCCGGCTGGAGGGCTTCATCGCCTTCCTGGACGGCGAATTCGACACGCCGAGTGGCGGTGAATTCACGTAAGGTGATTGAGTCGCGCGCGTTCCTCCCCTACTTTCAAAGCGCGTAAGGGGGAGGAACCACATGAACAAGAAGGAACTCGTCGACGCCATCGCCGACCGTGTCGGCGACAAGAAGACGGCGACCGAAGCGATCAACGCCGTCATCGACGCCATTCAGCACGCCGTGGCCAGCGGCGACAAGGTCTCGATCACCGGCTTCGGCGCTTTCGAAATGGCGCACAAGCCGGCCCGCACCGCGCGCAACCCTTCCACGGGTGAGCCGATCAAGGTCGCCGAGAGCTGGGCGCCGAAGTTCCGTCCGGGGGCCGATTTCAAGGAACTGGTCAACGCGGGCGGAAAGAAGGCGCAGAAGAAGAAGTAGCGAGAGACGCGGACGGCCGAAGGCCGGCCGTGGCTCGAGCCGGGAGAAAGCAATAAAACGCGGATAACGGCGCACCCGATGCAAACGATCGTTTCGGGGGCGCCGTTCCTGTTCACGGCACCGGAAATGTGCTGAGCGTAATGAACGAGATCACGCCGTCGGTCAGCACGATGTTGACCCGCTGGCCCGCCCGGAGCAGCCGCAGCGGGCCCGCGTCGAAGGCCGCGGCCGGGAACGGCACCTCGGTGCCGTCGTCGAGGTAGACCGACCCGGACCGGGTCTCGTCGTCGAAGGTCTTCACCGTCGCCTGCACGCCGTCAGGGTAGTCGATGTAGGACGCGAGGCCTCTGAGGATGACGTCGAGCCCGAGCTCGAACCGGTAGTCGTTGGTCTCGCCGGTCATGTAGGGCGCCATCGCCGTCAGATTGGGGTAGTCGTCGGCCGGCAGGTCGCGGAAGTAGCCCTCCAGCTGCTCCATGACCTCGGCCCACTCTTCGGGCGTGGAGGCCTGGAAGCGCTGCTCCCAGGTGCTCTCCTCCAGGGTGAAGCCTTCGAGGAAGGTCGACAGCAGGTCGCCCGCGATGGCGGCGACCCGGTCGGGCAGGCCGCTGGAGCGCAGGATCGCCATCAGCTTCTCGACGTTGGGCATCAGCTCGGGCGTGAACGGCACGTGCTGCATCGAGATCCAGGCCAGGTCGCGATGGGCGCGCAGGCGTTCCCGGCCGGCCCGCGCGAAGTCCTTGATCTGCTCCATCCAGTTCGCCGGGTCGGGCTCGGGCAGGCCGCCGCCGACGAACATGCGTTCGTACATGAGCTTGAACAGCTCTTCTTTGTTCTGTACGTGGGCGTAGAGGGCCGAGACCGCGACGCCGAGTTCGGCGGCGACCTGGCGCATGCTCATGCGGTGGTAGCCCTCGCGGTCGAGCACGACGTAGGCCGCGTCGACGATGCGGTCGCGGGTGAGCGGGACCTTCGCCGGACGCTTGGGCTCGTGCTCGTTCTTCTCCCATGGAGGCGTCGGCATGGTCATGGCGCCAAGCCTTTCAGATGAACAGTGTTCTTGCTTACTGAACACCGTTCATGCTAGAACAGTGTTCACTTCATTATGAACACTGTTCTCCTCCCGGGGGTAATCGCATGTCCCACACGACCGTCGCGGGGGTGACGGAGGGCTACCGGTGGCGCTGGCCCGCCCTCTTCGTCATCCTCGGCGCCGAGATCATGGACCTGATCGACGCCATGGTCACCAACATCGCCGGCCCGCACATCCAGGCCGAACTGGGCGGTTCCGAGACGCTGCTCCAGTGGCTCGGCGCCGCCTACACCCTGGCCATGGCCACCGGCCTGCTCACCGGCGGCCGGCTCGGCGACGTCTTCGGGCGGCGCCGGATGTTCCTCGTCGGCGCCGTCGGCTTCACCGTCAGCTCGCTGCTCTGCGGCCTGGCGATGTCGCCCGAGATGCTCGTCGCCTCCCGCGCCCTCCAGGGCCTGTTCGCCGCCGTCATGCTGCCGCAGGGGCTCGGCATGCTGCGCGAGATGTTCCCGCCCGCGGAGATGGGCAAGGCGTTCGGCATGTTCGGGCCGGTCATGGGCCTGGCGTCGGTCGGGGGGCCGATCCTGGCCGGCTGGCTGGTCGACGCCGACTTCTTCGGCACCGGCTGGCGCATGATCTTCCTGATCAACCTGCCCGTCGGGCTGCTGGCCGTCGCGGGCGGCCTGCGCTACCTGCCCGAGTCGAAGTCGCCGACCCCGCCCTCGCTCGACCTGGTCGGTGTCGTGCTCGCCTCGGTCGCCGGGCTCCTCGTCGTGTTCCCGCTGGTCCAGGGCCGTGAGCACGACTGGCCCGCGTGGGCCTTCGTGATGCTGGCCGCCTCGCTCGCGGTGTTCGGCCTGTTCGGGTGGTACCAGGGCCGGCGCACCCGCGCGGGGCGCGACCCGCTGATCGAGGGCAGCCTGTTCCGCAAGCGCGCCTTCAACGGCGGACTGGTCACCGGGCTCGTCTTCTTCTCCGGCATGTCGGGCTTCATGCTCGTCTTCAACCTCTACACCCAGATCGGGCTGCACTACTCGCCGCTGAAGGCGGGCCTGGCCGGCGTCCCGTGGTCGGTCGGCATGATCATCGGATTCGGGCTGGTCCAGCCCCTCATGAAGCACGGCCGGGCCTGCCTCCAGGGCGGCACCCTGCTGATGACCCTCGGCGTCGTGCTCGTCTGGGTGACCCTCCAGCTCGCCGGGCTCGGCGTCACCCCCTGGCAGCTCACCCCCGCCCTGATCATCACGGGCGTCGGCATGGGCTTCCTGATGGCGCCCTTCTTCAACCTCGTGCTCGCCGGGGTGGAACCCCACGAGACCGGCTCGGCCTCGGGCACGCTCACCGCGGTGCAGCAGCTCGGCGGCGCGTTCGGGGTGGCGCTGCTCGGCACGGTCTTCTTCGGCCTGCTCGGCGACGTGCCCAGCCCCGCCACGTTCGAGACCGCGATGGAGACCACGCTCTGGGTGGTCGCCGGGATGCTGCTGCTCACCTTCGTGGTGTCGTTCCTGCTCCCCAAGCACGTCCGCGAAGAGGACCTGCAGCACTAACCGGGCAGCACTAGTCTCGCCACGGCGGCGGTGTGGGGGCCCAGGCCCAGCGCCGCCGCCTCGGCCAGGTCCTCGATCGTGTCGACGTCGCGGCGGACCGAGTCGACGTCGGGGAGGCAGAGCTCCTTGGCGCCGCCCGACAGGTGCCGGGCCCGCGACTCGCCGCCGAACCTCGGCCGGAAGGGCACGCCGGGGCGTACCGCGTAGAGGACGGTGCCCACGTCGGCGGCGTCAGGCAGGAACGCCTGGTCGAACTCGGCCGCGGCCGCCAGCACCCGGGCCAGCTCCTGGGGGCGCAGCGCGGGCAGGTCGGCCTGCAGGGCGGCCACCGCGCCGGTGGCGCGCGCCGCCCCGGCCCGCAGGGCCGCGTTCAGCCCGACATCCGGGTCCGGTACGACATCCGCCCCCAGCCCCGCCAGCACGGCCGCGGGCCGCGGGTCGGCCGTCACCACGATCACCCGGGCGACCCCCTCGGCCGACGACGCGGCCGTCACCGTGTCGGCGGCCACCGCCACCGCGAGGTCCTCCCGATGGGGCCCCGCGGCGGCGGCCAGCCGGGTCTTGGCCCTGATCAGGGTCTTGACGGGGATGACGATCGTCCATCCGAGCCGTTGCATGACACCAAGCATCGCGCCTCGACATCTCCTCGGGCCAACCGGGACACTGGGGGTCCTTTCCGTGACAGACCGAGGTGTTCGATGAGCCGCCGCCCCGGGCGACCGTCCCGTTTCTGGGAGACGGTCGCCGTCGTGATCATCAAGCCGCTTTCCCTGCTGCTCGTGAAGCACGACTGGCGCCGGATCGACCGCATCCCCCGGACCGGCGGCGTCATCATCGTCGCCAACCACCTGTCGTGGACCGACCCGGTGCTGCTCGGCCACCTCCTCTACGCCTCCGGGCGCTGGCCGGTCGTGCTGGCCAAGTCGGGCGTCTTCGCGGTGCCGGTTCTCGGCAAGGTGATCGCCGCGCTGCGCACCATCCCGGTCTACCGGGGCAGCGCCGAGGCCACCCGCTCGCTGCACGACGCCGAGGAGCGCCTGGCCGAGGGCAGTTCGATCCTCTTCTACCCCGAGGGCACCATCACCCGCGACCCCGGCCTGTGGCCGATGGCCGGCAAGACCGGCGCGGCCCGCCTGGCGCTGGCGACGGGCGCCCCGGTGATCCCGATCGCCCACTGGGGGGCGCAGGAACTGCTGCCGTACGGCGAGAAGAAGCCCCGGCTGTTCCCCCGCAAGACCTTCAAGGCGCTCGTCGGCGAACCGGTCGACCTGTCGGGCTTCGAAGGCCGCCCGGCCGAGGCGACGGCCGAGATCATGCGCGCCGTCACACTGCTCCTCGCGGAGCTACGGGGTGAGAAGGCGCCTGACGCCTAATCACCGCGTACGGTGAGCACCATGACCAAGGCTGCCGTTTTCGGGTCCGGTTCGTGGGGCACCATGTTCGCGCTCATTCTCGCCGAGGCGGGCACGAAGACCACGCTGTGGGGCCGCCGGCCCGATCTGATCGAGGCGATCAACCAGCGCCACGAGAACCCCGACTACCTGCCCGGACTGCGGCTGCCCGACACGGTGCGCGCGACCACCGACCCGGCCGAGGCGATGGACGGCGCCGAGTACGTCGTGCTGGCCGTGCCCTCGCAGACGCTCCGCCAGAACCTGGAGGCGTGGCGGCCCTGGTTGCCGCCCCGGGCGGTGCTGGTCAGCCTGATGAAGGGCATCGAGTTGTCCACGACCAAGCGGATGAGCGAGGTCATCGAAGAGGTCGGCGGGGTGCCGAGGGAGCGGATCGCGGTCGTGTCCGGCCCCAACCTGGTGGGTGAGCTGGCCCAGCGGCAGCCGGGGTCGACGGTCGTGGCGTGCTCCGACGAGGCGGTGGCGGCCCGGTTGCAGGAGGCCATCCACCTGCCCTGGTTCCGGACCTACACCAATACCGACGTGGTCGGGGTCGAGGTCGGCGGCGCGGTCAAGAACGTGATCGCGCTCGCGGTGGGGGTGTCGGCGGGCATGGGCATGGGCGACAACCTGGCCGCGACGCTGATGACCCGGGGCCTGGCCGAGATCTCGCGGCTGGGCGTGGTGCTGGGCGCCGATCAGCACACCTTCGCCGGGCTCGCCGGGATGGGCGATCTCATCGCGACGTGTACGTCTCCATTGTCCCGTAACCGTACTTTCGGTGAGAATCTTGGGCGCGGAATGACCTTCGACGAGGTCGTCTCCGTGACCAAGCAGACCGCCGAGGGGGTCAAGTCGTGCGAGTCGGTGCTGGAGCTCGCCAGGAAGCACGACGTCGAGATGCCGATCACCGAGGTGGTCGTCGGCGTCGTCCACGACGGGATGACCCCGGGCGAGGCGGCGATGCTGCTGATGTCCCGCACCCCGAAACCAGAGCGCTACGTGTGAGAGCGGGTGACGCCCGGTGAGCCGAGCCCGGCGCTCCCCCGAGCCCGAACCACGGCGCGAGCCGCAGCAGCCCTCCGGCCGCCGGCGTCCGGGGTTCGATCGGGCAGACTCACCGAGCGGGCCAGGGCCGGCTTCGGGCCGCCCGCTTCTTGCTCCCGGAGAGAACACCCGCTCCGTGCACCTGCCGAAGCCCTCGCCGCCCCGGCAGGAGGCGCTCGGGCAGCCCGTCTGGCGGTCGGCGTCGTGGGCGTTCGGCTCCTCGGGGGAGCACGCCGACGTGGTCGCCGGACACCGGCCGGGATACACGTATGGCCGCGTCGACAACCCGACCGTCGACGCGTTCGCCGCCGCCGTGGCCGCCCTCGAAGGGGCCGCCGCGCCCGAGGACGTCGCCGGCCAGGCCTTCTGCTCGGGGGTGGCGGCGATCACCGGGACCCTGCTCACCTTCCTGGGCAACGGCTCCCACGTCGTCGCCCCGGCGCAGGTGAGCGGCGCCACCTACACGCTGCTGGCCGGTGTGTTGTCCCGCTTCGGGGTGTCGGCCGACTTCGTCGACCACTCCGACCTGCGCGGGGTGCGGGCCGCGATCCGGCCCACCACCAAGATCCTGTACGCCGAGACGCTCGCCGCCCCCACCATGGCGGTGGCCGACATCCGGGGCCTCTACCAGGTCGCCCGGGAGGCGGGCGCGCTGCTGGTGGTCGACTCGACGTTCGCCACCCCGGTCGTCTGCCGCCCGCTCGAACACGGCGCCGACCTGGTCATCCACTCGGCGACCACATACATGGGCGGCCACGACGACTGCGTCGGCGGCGTCGTGGTCGGCCGTCCCGACCTGGTCGCCAAGGTCCGCCAGACCCGCATCGACACCGGCTCGGCGCTCTCGCCCGACGACGCCTTCCTGCTGCGCCGGGGCCTGGAGACGCTGACGCTGCGGGTCCGCCGCATGTGCTCCACCGCCATGGTCTTCGCCGCGGCGCTGGCCAGGCATCCGCACGTCCGGCGGGTCGACTACCCGGGCCTGCCCACTCACCCTGGCCACCAGACCGCCCGGAACCTGTTCGACTCCGGTCCCGAGGGCACCCGGTTCGGCGCGGTCGTCACCCTCACCCCCCACGGCGGCTTCGAGGCCGGGGCGGCACTGGCCGACCGGCTGGGCACCGCCGCCATCGCGCCGTCGGCGGGCGGCACCCACACCAGGGCCGTCCACCTGGCCTCGGTGGCGCGCTCCGACGAGAGCGTGCCGGGGGTCGACGCCGGGGCCGTGCGGTTCGCCATCGGGCTCGAAGACGCCGAAGATCTGATCGCCGACGTCACCCAGGCACTCGACGCATTGGGCTCTTTGCCCCGAGCTCGGACCTGACGAGGCGTTTTTCCACCTCGACAGGATAGATTCGGACCTCATGAACCGGATTCGAGTCGCCGTCGTCTTCGGCGGACGCAACTCCGAGCACGCGGTGTCGCTGATGGGTGCCGGAAGCGTCCTGTCGGTGATCGACCGTGCGCGATATGAGGTCGTGCCGATCGGCATCGCACCGGACGGCCGCTGGGTCATCGCCGCCGACACCCAGAGCTTCGCGATCGAGGACGGCGCCCTGCCGGTCGTCGACACCAGCGGATCCGCGCTGGCCATCCCGCCCGGCGACGGCTCCCTGGTCGCCCTCGACCCGGGCGACGTCCCGCGCTCGCTCGGCACGGTCGACGTCGTCTTCCCGGTCATGCACGGCCCCTTCGCGGAGGACGGCACCATCCAGGGCCTGCTGGAGATGGCCGGGGTCCGGTACGTCGGCTCCGGGGTCCTCGCGAGTGCCGTTGGTATGGACAAGGCGTACATGAAGGCCGTCCTGAATTCGGCCGGGCTGCCGGTGGGGCCGTACGTCGTGGTGCCCGACCGGACCTGGCGCACCGACCGCCACCGCGTGCTCAAGGAGATCGAGGAGCTCGGCTGGCCGGTCTTCGTGAAGCCCGCGCGGGCCGGGTCTTCGCAGGGCATCTCCAAGGCCTCGACGCCCGAGGAGCTGGAGACCGCGATCGAGTTCGCCCGCGAGCACGACCCGAAGGTCCTGGTCGAGGCGGCCATCCCCGGCCGCGAGATCGAGTGTGCGGTGCTCCAGGGCCTCGGCGACGAGCCGCCGGCCGCGAGCGTGCCCGGCGAGGTGCTGGTCACGGGCGGGCAGGAGTTCTTCGACTTCGAGGCCAAGTACTACCCCGACCAGATGGCCCTCCGGGTCCCCGCCGACCTCCCCGAGGAGGTGGCCGAGGAGATCAGGGCCATGGCGGTACGGGCGTACGAGGCCCTCGGCTGCGAGGGGCTGTCACGGGTGGACTTCTTCTACACACCCGACGGGCGGCTGATCCTCAACGAGATCAACACGATGCCCGGGTTCACGTCGCTCTCGGTGGCGCCCCAGCTCTGGGCGGCGACCGGCCTGCCCTACCCGGAACTCGTCGACCGGCTGATCAAGCTGGCCCTGCAGCGCCCGCTGGGCCTGCGCTAGGGGATCGTCGCCTTGATCGGGTCGGCCAGATCGACCAGGACGCTGCCCGGCTGATGGTTCGCGGAGATCGTCACCTCGACATAGGCCTCGCGGTTGACCGAGGTGAACAGGGTCGGACGGGCCGGATCGGCGAACCAGCCGACCCCGTTGACGTCGCTCACCTCGGCGGTCGGCTCCATCGAGGCCGGGCGGCCGACGCCGCAGCGCAGGGCGATCTCCCCGGCCCCCCACACGGCCGTGTAGGGGGACACCGGATCGGTCTCGGTGCGGGCCAGGCCCTCGATGGTGGCCGGCAGTTTCGCGGACAGGGCCTGGCAGGCGGTCGCGGCGGCCCCCTCGGGGGCCGGCGGGTCGAGGCTCACCGCCTGGGCGCACCCCGCCGCCAGCACCACCACGATCAACCAGCCACGCTTCATATGTGGACGATAGGGCAGGTCAGCGTACGCGTGATGCCCTTGACGGACTGGATCTGGGCGACCACCAGCTTGCCGAGCTCGTCGACGTTGTTGGCCTCGGCCCGGACGATCACGTCGTAGGGGCCGGTCACGTCTTCGGCTTGGGTGACCCCAGGGATCTTCGAGATGGCCTCGGCCACAGCCGCCGCCTTGCCGACCTCGGTCTGGATAAGGATGTAGGCCTGCACCATCAGGTCCTCCCGGGATTGATCACCACCGAAAGGTCAAGGTACCCCGAACACCAGGAGGTGTGACATCACAGTCGGAGAACTCGGCGAATTCGGTGTTGTTAGCCGGATATCGGGGCGTCTGCCCCAAGGAGCGACAGTCCTCCTCGGCCCAGGCGACGACGCGGCGATCCTGCGCGCTCCGGACGGCAGGGTCGTCGTCACGACGGACATGCTCCTTGAGGGTAGACACTTTCGCCGCGATTGGTCCAGCCCGTACGAAATAGGTCGAAAAGCCGCAGCGCAGAATCTTTCCGACATTTCGGCCATGGGGGCGGTCGGGACGGGGCTTTTCGTGGGCCTCGGCATACCCGCCGACCTGCCGGTGGCCTGGCTCGACGGGCTGGTCGACGGGCTCCGCGACGAGTGCGCCGTCGTCGGGGCGAGCCTGGCCGGGGGAGACGTGACGCGGTCGGCGTCGGTGGTGCTGGGCGTGACCGCCCTGGGGGATCTGGAGGGCCGCTCGGCCGTCTTGCGGTCGGGGGCCCGGGAGGGCGACGTCGTGGCCGTGACGGGCTCTCTCGGGCGTTCTGAGGCCGGTTTGCGACTGCTTCTGGCGGGATTGTCAGGTTTTGACGATCTGGTGGCGGCGCACCGGCGGCCCCGGCCGCCCTACCCGGAGGGCCCGCGCGCCGCCGCGCTCGGCGCCACGGCCATGCTCGACGTCAGCGACGGCCTCCTGCAGGACCTCGGCCACATCTGCGCGGCCAGCGGCGTGGCGATCGTGCTCGACCCCGTCGAGGTGCCCGACGATCTCGCGGCGGCGGCCAAGGCGCTCGGGGCCGATCCCGTCGACTGGATCCTCGCCGGAGGAGAGGATCACGCGCTGGCGGCGACCTTCCCATCAGGGGTTCCCCTGCCTTCCGAGTGGCGGATTGTAGGAAATGTGGCCGAAGGGGATGGAGTACAGGCCGGAGGGCGGGAGAATGTCCCGGGGGGTTGGGATCACTTCCGAGGATGACGGGAACTTTGTGACAGCGGCAGCGTGACCTGTAAGAAGGTTGGCGGGTGCAGATCAGGAAGGACCAGGAATGGGGCGCCACCGGGCCGGACGGACGGCCACGACCCCGGTCAAGAAAACCAAGCCGAAGGTCGACGAGACCGGCGACCCCCTGACGGGCCCGGTGCCACCTGCACCGATCCCGAGTTCCGGCGATCCCCAGCCCACCGGCCCCCTGGCCGCCCCGGTCCAGGCCCCGGCCGACCCCTCGACGCAGCGGATCGAACCTCCTTCGACGGGCGCATTCGCGGCGCCCGTCCAGGCGCCCGGCAGGCCGATGCCCGATCAACCACCCCCTGGCGCGGCCCAGCCTCCCGGTGGCCTGCCTTCGACGGGCGCCTTCGCAGCCCAGGGTGGTCCCACGACCGGCCCGTTCACGGGCCCCGTCTTCGGCGGTCCCACAAGCGACCCCCACACGGATCCCGGACCGGCCGGTCCGTCGACGGGCCCCTTCACGGGCCCGGTCCCCGGCGGTCCCTTCCCCGGTTCTTCAACCGGTCCGGCCGGGCCGCCTTCGGGTGGCCCTTCGACGGGTCCGTTCACGGGCCCGGTCCCCGGCGGTCCTTTCCCCGGTTCTTCAACCGCTCCGGTCGGGCCGCCTTCGGGTGGTCCTGCCACGGGTCCGTTCACGGGACCGGTCGGGATGCCGCCCGGAGGTCCTTCGACCGGGCCGTTCACGGGTCCGGTCGGGATGCCCTCGGGTGGTCCTTCGACCGGGCCGTTCACGGGTCCAGTCGGGATGCCCTCGGGTGGTCCGTCGACGGGTCCCTTCACGGGGCCGGTCGGGCCGCCTTCGGGTGGTCCTGCCACGGGTCCGTTCACGGGGCCGGTCGGGATGCCGGCCGGAGGTCCTTCGACCGGGCCGTTCACGGGTCCGGTCGGGCCGGCCCTCGGAAACGACGGCGCTCAGAACCAGGGACCGGGGTCTGACGATCCGGCCACCGGGCCGATCACGGCTCCTGTCCGGGCGGCTCTCGGGACGGCCGACGCGGCGGCGGGGCAGCAGGCGCAGGGGACGGCGCAGCTCAGCTATCGGTGGCCCGACGACGAGGCGAGCACCGGGGAGATGCCCGGGAGCACCACCGAGGCGCCGCTGCCCGGCGGGGCGAGGCCCGGTCGCCGGCGGCGGAACCGGGAGGCGGTGCCGATCGCGCGGTCGCGGCGGATGGCGGTGATCTCCGGGGTGGCCGTGGTCGCCGCGGTGTGTCTGACGCTGCTGGGCATCCGGCTGGCGTCCGGCGGGACCGAGCTGGTGGTGGTGCCCACGCCCAGCGAGACCGCGCCGCCGTCGCCGTCGCCGACGCCCCGGAAGGCCTCGCCCAGCCCGACCCCGAAGGCCTCCCAGTCGGCGCAGGCGACCTCGCGGCCGCATCCGCAGCCGGTGGTCACGAAGCCCAAGCCGAGCCCGAAGCCCAAGCCCACCACGCCCACGCCCGAGCCGCCTCCCGTCGAGGTCGACCTCGACACCGGGCCGACGCAGAACCAGCCGGGGTTCGGGTTCTAGCCGGGAAGGCAACTGATTGGATGTCAGCATGACCCCACCGCGTGTGCTGACGATCGCGGGCTCGGATTCCGGCGGCGGCGCCGGCATCCAGGCCGACCTGAAGACCATGCTGGCCAACGGCGTCCACGGCATGAGCGTGATAGCCGCGGTGACCGCGCAGAACTCCCTGGGAGTGCAGGGGTACTGGGAGCTGCCGCCCGAGGCGGTGCGGGCCCAGCTCGACTCGTTGCTGGGCGACATCGGCGTCGACGCGGTGAAGACCGGCATGCTGGCCTCGCCGATCCTGGTCCAGACCGTCGCCGAGCGGCTCGCGGGCGTCGACGCGCCGATCGTGATCGACCCCGTCGGGGTGTCGAAACACGGCGATCCGCTGCTCGAACCGGCGGCGGTCGACGTCGTCAAGACCCGGTTGCTGCCGCTGGCCACCGTCGTGACGCCCAACCTGTGGGAGGTCGAGCAGCTCACCGGCGTGAAGGTCGAGGCCGAGGAGCAGATGATGACCGCGGCCGAGGCCGTGCTCGAGCTCGGCCCGGAATGGGTGCTGATCAAGGGCGGCCACCTGCCGGGCGAGCCGGTCGACCTGCTGACCGACGGCCAGACGGAATATCGCTACAGCGCCGAACGCCACGACAACCACCACACCCACGGCACCGGCTGCACCCTCGCCTCGGCCATCGCCTCCCACCTGGCCCACGGCGAAGACGTGCCCGACGCGGTCAGGATCGCGAAAGACTACGTGACCGGCGCCATCGCCCACGGGTTCGGCCTGGGGGCGGGCATCGGCCCGGTCGACCACGCCTGGCAGTGGCGGCCTCTCGACGTCGTGCAGTGAGGGCGTACACGGGAGAACACGAAAAGGCCCGCCTCGTGAGGCGGGCCTTTTCGGAACAGTGCTAGCGGGTGACCTTCCCGGCCTTGATGCAGGAGGTGCACACGTTCAGCCGCTTCGGCGTCCCGTTGACCGTCGCGCGCACGGTCTGGATGTTGGGCTTCCAGTTACGGCGGGTTCGGCGGTGCGAGTGGGAGACGTTGTTGCCGAAAATCGGCTTCTTAGCGCAGACGTCGCAGACGGAAGCCACGGTCATCGCTCCTTCGGAGAATCAGGGAGCCCGGGTCGTATCGGGCAGAAAGGCCAGGCCGAACGGCTGGCCATATGAGGATAGCCGATGTCGGCCAATGCATGTTAAACGAAGGGATCACCCATGCTGGACGTCCTCGATCCTCCCGCGGTGCGGGAGTGGGCCCGGCGGTCGGCGCAGGCGCTCGGCGCGGCGCGCGCCCAGATCGACGCGCTCAACGTCTACCCGGTCCCCGACGGCGACACCGGCACCAACCTCCACCTGACGCTCCTCGCGGCGGCCGACGCCCTCGACGCGCTGCCCGACACCGCCGATCACGACGCGACCTGGCGGGCCCTGGCCCACGGCGCGCTCCTCGGGGCCCGGGGGAACTCGGGGGTGATCGTCAGCCAGGCGCTGCGCGGGCTGGCCGAGGTCCTCCGCACGGCCGAGGGCCGCGCCGCCGACCTGCGGACCGGCCTGGTCAGGGCGGCCGAACTCGCCACGGCGGCGGTGTCGCGGCCGGTCGAGGGGACCGTGCTGAGCGTGCTGGCCACGGCCGCCTCGGCGGTCCGCGACCTGCCGGGCGACCTCGCGGCCATCGCGGCGAAGGCGGCCGAGGAGGCCCGCAAGGCGCTCGCGCGCACGACCGTCCAGCTCGACGTGCTGGCCAGGAACGGGGTCGTCGACGCCGGCGCGGCCGGGCTGGTGATCATCCTTGAGACGCTCGTGGACGTCGTCACGGGCGTGCACGGCCGCCACGAGGTGCCCGCGCCGACCCGGCCGGTGCTCCGCGAGGACGACGAGGAAGACCAGGATGTCCACGGCTACGAGGTCATGTACCTGCTGGAGGCCCCCTCGGTCGACCGCCTGCGGGAGCAGCTCGACGCCCTGGGCGACTCGCTGGTGATCGTGGGCGGCGACGGGCTCTGGAACGTGCACGTCCACGCCGCCGACGCCGGGGCCGCGATCGAGGCCGGGCTGGCGGCCGGGCGGCCCTACCGGATCAGGATCACCTACCTCGGCGGGCGGGCCCACGTGGGGGGCGGGCGCGGGGTCGTCGCGGTCGCCGCCGGAGACGGGCTCGCGGCCCTCTTCCGCGAGTCGGGGGCCGTGGTGGTCACCCGGGAACCGGGCTCGTCGCCGCCGCTGGCGGCGGTGCTCGCGGCGATCAGGGAGGCCGGGTCGGAGGTCGCGGTGCTGCCCAACGACGCCGCGGTGCGCTCGGTCGCCGCCGCGGCGGCGGAGATCGCCCGCGAGGAGGGCACGGTGGTCGGGGTGCTGCCGACACTCGCCTCGGTGCAGGGGCTGGCGGCCCTGGCGGTGCACGACCCGGCCCGGCGGTTCGACGACGACGTGCTGGCCATGGCCGAGGCCGCCGCCCACACCCGGCACGGGCACGTCTGGGTGGCCAACCGGGAGGCGATGACGTCGGCGGGGGTGTGCCGGCCCGGCGACGTCCTGGGGGTGGTCGACGGGGACGTCGCGCTCATCGGGGCCGACCTGCGGGTGGTGACCGAGGACGTGGTGCGGCGGCTGGTGTCGGCCTCCAGCGAGCTGGTGACCCTGGTGACCGGGGGCGAGACGGGGGAGGGGCTGGCGAAGGCCGTCCAGGACCTGCTGGCCGTCGAGCGGCCCGACGTCGAGGTGGTCGTCCACGCGGGCGGGCAGGGCGGCTATCCGCTGCTCATCGGTGTCGAGTGATTTCTGTCGCCCGGGCGCGGTAGAACTGGGTGTCGTGACCAGGTTCGACGAGCCGTTGAAGCGGGTGGTCGGCGCCAAGACCGCCGCGCCGCTCGAAAACGCCCTCGGCATCGCCACCGTCGGCGAGCTGCTGCGCCACTATCCGCGCCGCTACGCCGAGCGGGGTGAGCTGACCTCGATCGCCTCGCTGGAACACGACGAGATCGCCACCGTGCGGGGGCGCGTGTCGGCGGTGCAGCGGCGGCCGATGAAGAACCGCCAGGGCACCTGGCTCGACGTCGAGGTCACCGACGGCAAAGACCGCATCCACCTGGCCTTCTTCGGCAAGGGCGCGTTCGTGGCCGAGCAGCGGCTGCTGCCGGGCACCGAGGCGACGTTCTCCGGCAAGGTCAACGTCTTCGTCTCTCCGAAGGGCGCCAAACGCCGGTCGCTCACCCACCCCGACTACGTCACCGACGACGAGGAGACCAGCGAGGAGTTCGCCACCGCGCCCGTGCCGATCTACCCGTCGGCGCAGAACCTGGCGAGCTGGAAGATCGGGCGCGCGGTCCGGCTGATCCTCGACACCCTGTCCCTCGACGACCCGCTCCCGGCCCCGATGCGCGAGCGCCACGGGCTGATCGGGCTGGCCGAGGCGCTGACCCTGATCCACCGCCCGCGCGACCAGGGCGACATCGCCCGCGCGAGGAAGCGGCTCAAGTTCGACGAGGCGTTCAACCTCCAGGCCGTGCTGGTCCGCCGCCGCATGGCCGCCGACGCCCTGCCCGCCAGGCCCCGGCCCGGCAGCGCCGACGGCCTGCTGGCCGGGTTCGACGGGCGGTTGCCGTTCCAGCTCACCGAGGGGCAGCGCGCGGTGGGCGACGAGATCGCCGCCGACCTCGGGCGCGACCATCCGATGCACCGCCTGCTCCAGGGCGAGGTGGGCGCCGGCAAGACCGTGGTGGCCCTGCGCGCGATGTTGCAGGTCGCCGACTCGGGCGGCCAGGCGGCGCTGCTGGCCCCGACCGAGGTGCTGGCCCAGCAGCACCACCGCTCGATCACCGCCATGCTCGGCGACCTCGCGGGCGGCGGCATGTTCGGCGGCACGTCGGTGGCCCTGCTGACCGGCTCGATGGGCGCCGCCGCGCGGCGGCAGAACCTCCTCGACGCCGCCTCGGGCGCGGCCGGCATCGTCGTCGGCACCCATGCGCTGCTCCAGGACAAGGTCCAGTTCGCCGACCTGGGGCTGGTCGTGGTCGACGAGCAGCACCGCTTCGGCGTCGAGCAGCGCGACGCGCTCCGCGAGAAGTCGGCGTCCGGGCGTCCCCACGTGCTGGTGATGACGGCGACCCCGATCCCCCGCACGGTCGCCATGACGGTGTTCGGCGACCTGGAGGTCTCGACGCTCTCCCAGCTCCCCTCGGGCCGCGCGCCGATCACCACCCACGTGGTGCCCGCCGCCGAGAAGCCCCACTACCTGGAGCGCACGTGGGAACGGGTGCGCGAGGAGGTCGGGCTCGGGCGGCAGGCCTACATCGTGTGCCCCCGCATCGGCGACCTGGAGGGCGACGAGGGCGACCTGACCAAAGACGCCGACGAGCGGCGTCCGCCGCTGGCGGTCCTCGACGTGGCCGAGATGCTGGCCTCCGGCCCGCTGGCCGGGCTGCGGGTCGAGGTGCTCCACGGGAAGCTGCCGCCCGAGGAGAAGGACGCGATCATGCGGGCCTTCACCCGGGGCGAGATCGACGTGCTGGTGGCCACCACGGTCATCGAGGTCGGCGTCGACGTGCCGAACTCCTCGGTGATGATCATCATGGACGCCGACCGCTTCGGCGTCTCCCAGCTCCACCAGCTGCGCGGCCGGGTCGGCCGGGGCGGCCTGCCGGGCCTGTGCCTGCTGGTCAGCGAGACCATGCCCGGCACCCCCGCCCGCGAGAGGCTCGACGCGGTGGCGAGCACGCTCGACGGCTTCGAGCTGTCGCGGGTCGACCTGGAGCAGCGCCGGGAGGGCGACGTGCTCGGCGCGGCCCAGTCGGGGCGCAAGTCGTCGTTGCGCATGCTCCAGCTGCTGCGCGACGAAGACGTCATCGCCGACGCCCGCGAGGAGGCCCAGAACCTGCTGGCCCGCGACCCGGAACTGGCCGACCACCCGGCGCTCAGGGCCGAACTCGACGCCCTGGCGGCGGGGGAGCGCGCGGAGTACCTGGAGAAGACCTGATCCGGCGTGGCGGTGCGGGGCGGGAGCGGGGGTCGGCGCCGGTTGCGGCGAGGCGCGGGGGCGGCGATCGGGGTTGCCCAGGCGGGAGCCGTAACCGAAGAAGAGTTTCGAAAAGGGAGCGATCCGGGCAGAAGGCTGCCGGATGGAGGGCCCTGGGTCATAGAAATGACCCAGGGCCCAGCCATGGGACGGCCTCCCCCCGAATGCCGTCCCCGGCTGGGCCCACCCTCGGGTCAGGTGCCGAGGGCGCCGGCGTGCGGAAGGGCTCACGATCACGCCGGCCGGCCTTCCCCTGGGTCACCTTGAAGGCCGCACGTTCATAGTGCAGGGCTCCCGGCCCGAACGGAACGACCCTGGCCGTTCCTTCGCCAGGCATTACCGAGCTTTTCCATTCCGGCTCTCCGGGACAATGGGCCGGTGACGCGTCTCATCGCCGGAACCGCCGGTGGCAGGCGGATCGAGGTCCCGCCCGGCAAGGGAACCCGGCCCACCAGCGACCGTGCCCGTGAGGGCATCTTCTCGACCGTGGGGTCGCTCGTCGGCGTGCCGGAGCGGGTGGCCGACCTCTACGCCGGGTCGGGCGCCATCGGGCTGGAGTCGCTCAGCCGGGGGTCCGCCCACGCGCTGCTCGTCGAGTCGGACGCCAAGGCCCTGCGCACGATCAGGGCCAACGTCGCCTCGCTGAACCTCCCCGGGGCCGTGGTGCGGGCCGAGAAGGTCGAGCGACTGGTGGCGCGCCCGTGCGAAGGCGAGCCCTACGACTTCGTCTTCGCCGACCCGCCCTATGCCGTCTCCGACGAGGTGGTCCACAGGGTGCTGGTCCAGCTGCTGGAGAACGGCTGGCTCGCCGACGGGGCGCTGGTGGCGGTCGAACGCGAGACCAGAGGGAATGATCTGCGATGGCCCCCCGGCTTCGAGGAGGCCAGGGCGCGCCGTTACGGTGAAGCGACCGTTTGGTACGGTCACGCCAACCGGGCCGAGTAGGGGGTTGTTGTGCGCAGAGTCGTCTGCCCCGGATCGTTCGATCCCGTGACGAACGGCCATCTCGACATCATTGGCCGGACGTCACGCCTGTACGACGAGGTCGTCGTCGCGGTGTTGATCAACATCGAGAAGACGAGCCTGTTCACCGTCGAGGAGCGCATCGACATGCTCCAGGCGGTCACCAAGGAGTACGGCAACGTCCGGGTCGAGAAGTTCCACGGCCTCCTGGTCGACTTCGCCCGCCAGCAGGGCATCCCGACGATCGTCAAGGGCCTGCGCGCGGTCAGCGACTTCGACTACGAGCTCCAGATGGCCCAGCTCAACTACCGCATGTCGGGGGTCGAGACGCTGTTCATGTCGACCAACCCCGAATACTCGTTCCTGTCCTCCAGCCGGCTGAAGGAGATCGCCCGCTACGGCGGCGACGTGTCGGGCCTGGTGCCCGACCTCGTGCTGGAGCTGCTGGTGGAACGCGTGCGCGGCTGAGGTCCCCGGCGGGCTGGTATTCTTGCGTTTCGGCCTTGCACGACGGCGGTGATTCGCCATGCCTAAGAGACCAGGATGAAAGTGCACACCCTCGACCCTCGCGCTCCATGGGTAATCTCGACCCATGACCTCGGGCGCCGCCCGGGGTCGATGCGCACGATGAAACCCGTTCTCCCGGCTCCGGCGGACGTCGCGGTCGGCTTGATCGGCGTCCCCAAAGACGCCGACGTCGAGCTGGATCTCCGGCTCGAAGCAGTGATGGAGGGCGTGCTCGTCACGGGCACGGCGCTGGCGCCTCTCACGGGAGAGTGCTCGCGCTGCCTGGAACCCCTGACCTCGGATGTCGAGGTCGATTTCCAGGAGCTCTTCTTCTACACGGCGGAAGACGCCGGAGAGGACGACCAGATCCTCGACGGCGAGCTACTGGATCTTGAGCCGACATTCCGTGACGCGGTGGTGCTCGCGCTGCCGCTGAGCCCGGTGTGCAGCGACGACTGCGCCGGTCTCTGCGCGGAGTGCGGGGTCAGGCTGGCCGAGGCCGGTCCCGACCACCGTCACGAGACGCTCGATCCCCGCTGGGCATCGCTGCGGGGCCTGGTTTCCAACAACGACGAAGACGATCAGGAGGCCTGACGTGGCCGTTCCCAAGAGGAAGATGTCGCGGGCCAACACGCGCGCCCGCAGGTCCCAGTGGAAGACCAGTGCGGTCGCGCTCGTGAGCTGCCCCCAGTGCCGCTCCCCCAAGCGCCCTCACATGGCCTGTGGCGAGTGCGGCACCTACAACCGCCGCCAGGTCATCGAGCCCAACGCCTGACCGCCCCGGCGGCTCAAGCGACCGCCGACCGGGATCGTCAAACGACCCCGGTCGGCGTTATTTTGCTCCACAGACGCGTCACAAGGCGCGGCTCCACTGCGTGCGGCGGCGGTCGTGCCCGCGGTCGTGGTGGACGCCGGGTTCAACCCGGCGTCCACCACGCCTTCGGGGCTTCGCCAGAAGTTCACTCCTGCCACCGTGCCGGCGGTTCGTCATGCACGAGGAGGAAAACTTCATGATCGGTAAGCCCGTCGCCGTCGAGGTCGTCCGCGACGAGCTGGAGGGCGTCCTCCAGGTCCGGCTCGACACCGCGATCCTGGAACGCGCCCTGACCCACCGCTCCTACGCGTACGAGAACGGCGGGCTGCCCACCAACGAGCGCCTGGAGTTCCTGGGCGACTCGGTGCTGGGGCTCGTGGTCACCGACACGCTCTACCGCGACCACCCCGACCTGCCCGAGGGCCAGCTCGCCAAGCTGCGCGCGGCCGTGGTCAACATGCGCGCCCTGGCCGACGTCGCCCGCTCGCTCGGCATGGGCCGCTACCTGCGGCTGGGCCGGGGCGAGGAGGGCACCGGCGGGCGCGACAAGTCGTCGATCCTGGCCGACACGCTGGAGGCCCTGATCGGCACCGTGTACGTCGACAAGGGCCTCGACGAGGCGTTCCGGGTCGTCCACACGCTGTTCGACCCGCTGATCAAGCGGTCGGCGTCGCTGGGCGCCGGGCTCGACTGGAAGACCTCGTTGCAGGAGCTGACCGCGTCCGAGGTGCTCGGGGTGCCCGAATATCACGTCGAGGAGTCGGGGCCCGACCACGCCAAGTCGTTCGTGGCGACGGTCCGCGTCGGCGGGCAGGACTACGGCACCGGCGCCGGACGGTCGAAGAAGGAGGCCGAGCAGCAGGCCGCCGAGGCCGCCTGGACGGCCATCCGCGCGATGCGCGACGCCCGTGAGGCCGCCGCCGCTGCCGCGGCGGGTCCGGTGGCCTGATGCCGGAACTGCCGGAGGTCGAGGTCGTCCGGCGCGGCCTCGACGTCTGGGTGTCGGGCCGGACGATCGAGTCGGCCGAGGTGCTCCACACCCGGTCGGTCCGCCGGCACGAGGGCGTGCTGCCCGACCAGCTCAAGGGCCGCCGCGTCGAGTCGGCCGACCGGCGCGGCAAGTACCTGTGGCTGCCGCTCGACGACGGCGCCGCACTGATGGCCCATCTGGGCATGAGCGGCCAGGTGCTGATGGTCCCGAAGGGCTCGCCCGACGAGAAGCACCTGCGGGTCCGGGTGACCTTCGCCGACGACGGGCCCGAGATGCGCTTCGTCGACCAGCGGACGTTCGGCCACCTCATGATCGCCCCGTTGACGGCGAGCGGGGGGCGTACCGTCCCGCTGCCGATCGTGCACATCGCCCCCGATCCGCTGGAGGACGCCTTCGACGAGGACGCCTTTACGGCAGCTCTGCGAAAGCGAAAAACCGGTATAAAGCGGGCGCTTCTTGACCAGGGTTTGATCAGCGGCGTGGGAAACATCTACGCCGACGAGGCCCTCTGGCGGGCCCGGCTCCACTGGGCCCGCGCGACCGAGACCCTGACCAGGCCGAAGATCTCCGAACTCCTTGCCGCCGCCCGTGCGGTCATGACCGAAGCGCTCGGCCAGGGGGGTACATCGTTCGACAGCCTGTATGTGAACGTGAACGGCGAGTCGGGCTACTTCGACCGGTCACTCAACGTGTACGGCCGCCGCGACGAACCTTGCCCGAGATGTGGCACGCCGATCCGGAGAGACGCCTTCATGAACCGCAGCAGCTACTCCTGCCCCACCTGCCAGCCGCGCCCGAGGAACGGGCGATGGTGAGGCTCACCGCGTGGGTGCGCGGGCGGGTGCAGGGTGTGGGTTTCCGCTGGTGGACGCGGGCGCGGGCGCTGGAGCTCGGCCTCACCGGCTGGGCGCTCAACCTGGGCGACGGACGGGTCGAAGTGGTGGCCGAGGGCCCCAGAGAGGCCTGTGAGCGCCTCCTGGAGCGCCTGAGAGGCTCTGACGCGCCCGGACAGGTCTTAGGAGTGTCCGAGCGCTGGTCGGACGTCAAGGGCGGTTTGGTGGGGTTCGTGGAGCGGTAGCTCTTCCCTTAAACCGCCCAAATGAGGTATATTTACATGTCGACAGTGTCCAACGGCTGATCCTTACGAGGCGTTCAACTTGACCGACTTCGCAGCCGGTGCGACTCTTGGACAAGAACCACGCGCACCCCTCCCGCGGCTTGAAGTGCGCGAACCAGTCTGGTCACTCAGCGTGGAGGACCCTTAACCATGGCTAAGGCTCTACTCGGCCACGTCGGCGGTCCTGATCCTCGGATGGTCTCGGAAATGCGTCGCCTCCAGCAGCGCATCCGTGATCTGGAGGCAGAACTCACCCGACTCCAGGAACAGAACGAGGCCCTTGCGGCGCAGACTCGTGACGACGACCTGGTCCGGCTGCAGGATCGCGAGCCGGCTCTCACCTGAGAGACCGGGTTTTCTCGAAACAATTGCAAGGGGCGCCTCGCAGGGGCGTCCCTCGTCATTTGCAGCCCTGACCGCCTACCCGGGAAGCAGGCGATAGTCTTCCCCGGTACTGTCGGCGCAGGGAGGGACTCCTGAGGTGTACCTGAAGACCCTCACCCTGCGCGGCTTCAAGTCCTTCGCGTCGGCGACGAAGCTCCAGTTCGAGCCCGGCATCACCTGCGTCGTCGGGCCCAACGGATCGGGCAAGTCCAACGTCGTCGACGCCCTCGCCTGGGTGATGGGCGAGCACAGCGCCAAGTCGCTGCGCGGCGGCAAGATGGAAGACGTCATCTTCGCCGGCACCTCCTCGCGTCCCCCGCTCGGGCGCGCCGAGGTCACGCTCACCATCGACAACACCGACGGCGCGCTGCCCATCGAATACTCCGAGGTGACGATCAGCCGCCTCATGTTCCGGTCGGGCCAGAGCGAATACGCCATCAACGGCGACACCTGCCGCCTGCTTGACATCCAGGAGCTGCTGTCCGACTCCGGCATCGGCCGGGAGATGCACGTCATCGTCGGCCAGGGCCAGCTCGACCAGGTGCTGCACGCCGGTCCCGAGGAGCGCCGGGCGTTCATCGAGGAGGCCGCGGGCGTCCTCAAGCACCGCAAGCGCAAGGAGAAGGCGCTCCGCAAGCTCGACGCGATGCAGGCCAACCTCACCCGCGTCCAGGACCTCGCCACCGAACTGCGGCGTCAGCTCAAGCCGCTGGGCCGCCAGGCCGAGATCGCCCGCAAGGCCGCCGTCATCCAGGCCGACCTGCGCGACGCCCGCCTGCGGCTGCTCGCCGACGACGTGGTCTCCCTGCGCGACACGCTGGAGCGCGAGGCGGCCGACGAGGCGGCCGTCCAGGCCCGGCGTTCGCAGGTCGAGCAGGGGCTCAACGAGAACCAGGAGCGCGAGGCCGCGCTCGAGGCCGCCGCGGCCGAGGCCCAGCCCCGGCTGACCGTCGCCCAGGAGACCTTCTACGCCCTGTCGGCCCTGCGGGAGCGGCTGCGTTCGGTCGAGAACCTGGCCGCCGAGCGGGAGCGCCACGCGACCGACGCGGCGGCGATCGAGCGGCGGGGGCGCGACCCCGAGGAGTTCGAGCGCGAGGCCGCCGAGATCCGCGAGAAGGAGCGGGTGCTCCAGGAGGCGCTCGACGAGGCCCAGATGCGCCTCGAAGCGGCCGTCGACGCGCGTGGTGAGGCGGAAGAGGCGCTGGCCGCCGAGGAGCGGCGGTTGTCGATCGCCGCCCGCGCCGCCGCCGACCGCCGTGAGGCCCTCGCGCGGCTGCGCGGCCAGGCCGAGTCGGCCCGGGGGCGGGTGCGCGCCGCCGACGACGAGATCGGCCGGTTGGAGGCCGCCGTCCGGCAGGCCAGGGAACGCGCCGCCCAGGCGCAGGGCGACCTGGAGGCCCAGGCGGTCGCCGAACCCGCCACCGACCCCGAGGTCGCCGCCGAGCTGGCCGTCGCGGAAGAGGGCGTCGAGCTGGCCCGCGCCGAGGTCGAGGTGGCCCGTGAGGCCGCCGAGGAGGCCAAGGCCGCCGTGGAGGAGGCCCGCGCCGCGCTGGCGGGCCCCCGCGCGGCCCTGTCGGCCGCGACTTCGGGGGTCTCCGCCGCCCGTACGGCCGATCAGGAGGCCCAGAAGGCCGTCACCGCGCTGGAGGCCCGGCGGGAGGCGCTCGGGCTGAGCCTGGCCGGAGGGGCCGACGGCACCGCTCTGCTGGCCGACGGCGGCCACGCGCCGCTGGCCGCCGTGATGAGCGTGCGGGCCGGGGCCGAGACCGCCATCGCGGCGGTGCTCGGGCCGCTGGCCGAGTCGGTCACGGTGGCGTCGCTGGAGACCGCGCTCGACTCCCTGGAACTGCTCCGGGCCAAGGAGACCGGCCGGACCTCCCTGGTCATCGGCGCCGCCCCGGCGGTCACGCGGCCCCCGGGATCGTTCGAGTGGGCCGCCGACCTGGTCGAGGTCCCCTCGGAGCTGCGGCCCGCCCTCGAACACCTCCTGTACGGCGTCGTCGTCGCCCCCGACCTCGACGCCGCCCGCACGATCGTCGAATCGCGCCCCGACCTGCGGGCGGTCACCCGCGACGGCGACCTCCTCGGGGCCCACACCGCCCAGGGCGGCTCCGGTGGCGGTTCGATCCTCCAGGTCCGCGCCGCGCTCGACCAGGCGGGCCTCGACCTCGACCAGGCCCGCGCGGCGGCGGAGGAGACCGCCTTCGCCCTCGACGCCGCCCTGGAGACCGAGGCCGCCGCCCAGGAGGCGCTCGAAGCGGCCCAGGGGGCGGTGGCCGAGGCGCAGGCCCAGCAGTCGGCCGCCCAGAACGGCGTCAACGCCGCCCGCTCCCGGCTCGACCAGGCGCAGGCGGCCCTCGACCAGGCCCGGGGCCGGCAGCGTGCGGCCGACCAGCGCCTCGCCGACGCCGCCAAGCAGCTCGCCCGCCTGGAGGCCAACGTCAAGGCGGCCCTCGACGAGGCCGAGCGACTCCAGGGCTCGGTGACCTTCGCCGAAGAGGGCCGTGAGCTGGCCCGCGAGGAGTCCCTCACGCTGGAGGAGCGCCTCGCCGAGGCCGAGTTCGCCGCCGAGCTGGAGTCGGAGCCCACCACCGAGGAACGCGACCGCCTGGCCGCCGCGGTCGGCGTCACCCGCCAGGCCGAGATGGAGGCCCGCCTGACGGTCCGCACCGCCGAGGAGCGGGTCCGCGGCATCGCCGGCCGGGCCGACGGCCTGATGCGCGCCGCCCAGCGCGAACGCGACGACCGCGCCAAGGCCGCCGCCCAGCGGGCCCGCCGCCGCCGTCAGGCCACCGTCGCCGCGAGCGTGGTCAGGGCCGCCCGGATCGCCCTCCACTCCCTGGAGGCCTCGATCATGCGCGCCGCCGCCGAACGCGACGAGCTCGCCGTGGCCCGGGAGGCCGTCGACGCCGAGCTGAAGACGGTCCGGATCAGGGTGCGCGAGCTCGGCTCCGAGCTCGACAAGCTGGTCAACCGCGCCCACGGCAGCGAGATGGCCCGCACCGAGCAGCGCCTGCGCCTCGAACAGCTCGAAGAACGAGCGGTCGAGGAGTACGGCGTCGAGTCCGAGGCGCTGATCGCCGAATACGGCCCGAAGGCGCTCGTCCCGGGCGACCCTCCGGTGCCCTACGTGCGCGAGGAGCAGGAGAAGCGGGCCCGCGTCGCCGACAAGCAGATGCAGCAGCTCGGCAAGGTCAACCCGCTGGCCCTGGAGGAGTTCGCCGCCCTGGAGGAACGCCACACGTTCCTCACCTCCCAGCTCGAAGACCTCAAGAAGACCCGCCGCGACCTGCTCCTCGTGGTCAAGGAGGTCGACGACCGGGTCGAGCAGGTGTTCGCGGCGGCGTACGAAGACGTCCAGCGCGAGTTCGCGACGATCTTCGAACGGGTCTTCCCCGGCGGCGAGGGCCGCCTGCTGCTGACCGACCCGACCGACATGCTGACCACCGGCGTCGAGGTCGAGGCCCGCCCGCCCGGCAAGAAGGTCAAGCGCCTGTCGTTGTTGTCGGGCGGCGAACGCTCGCTGACGGCGGTGGCGTTCCTGGTGGCCATCTTCAAGGCCCGCCCGTCGCCCTTCTACGTGATGGACGAGGTCGAGGCCGCCCTCGACGACACCAACACCCAGCGCCTGCTGACCCTCTTCGAGGAACTGCGGCAGAACTCCCAGCTGATCGTCATCACCCACCAGAAACGCACGATGGAGATCGCCGACGCGCTCTACGGCGTGTCGATGCGCGGCGACGGCGTCACCCAGGTCGTCAGCCAGCGGCTCCGCGAACACGCCTGACCGGCCTGCCGCGCCGGGGTTTCTACTGACGAGGGCTGAGCCGCCGTGCCGGTGACCTGACCCTCTCTGACCTGTGTGCGAGGCCGAACCGTGATCCCGCGTGCTGGCTGGTGCACGAGTCCGGGCCTGCCGGCCGTTTGGCCCAGACGAATCACAAGCCCTCCGTGGCGACTTCGGGCACCTGCTTGGAGACCGCAGCCGGTCAATAGGGGACACGGTGGCATCGGGCTGTTAGGACGGCACGGGCGTGCCGGATCTGCTCGGGGGTAATCGGGGGTGGGCGGCGGCCAGGCCGGCCTCCCGATCGAGAGGATCGCATGATGTCCCATCCGGTGACCCCGTTCCGCCTGGAGGTCCCCGAGGCCGAGTTGCGCGACCTGCGTGGGCGCCTGGCCCGTACCAGGTGGCCGGACAGGGAGACCGTGGACGACTGGTCCCAGGGAGTCCCGCTCGCCTACCTGCGCGAGCTGTGCCGCTACTGGGCCGAGGAGTATGACTGGCGGGCCACGGAGCGGCGGCTGAACACGCTGCCGCAGTTCCGCACCACCCTCGACGGGCTCGGCATCCACTTCGTGCACGTGCGCTCACCGCACCAGGACGCGCTGCCGCTCGTCCTCACGCACGGCTGGCCGGGCTCGATAGTGGAGTTCCTGAAGGTGATCGGCCCGTTGACCGACCCGCCCGCTCACGGCGGCGACGCGGCCGACGCGTTCCACGTCGTGTGCCCGTCGCTCCCCGGCTACGGGTTCAGCGACAAGCCGGCCGGCACCGGCTGGGGCGTCGAGCGGATCGCCGCCGCGTGGGTCCGGCTCATGGCCCGGCTGGGATACGACCGCTACGGCGCCCAGGGCGGCGACTGGGGAACCAGCATCACGACGATCATCGGCCAGCAGGACCCCGGGCACGTGGCGGGCATCCACCTCATGCCACCCCTCGCCGCCCCCGACCCGGCCACCATGGACGACCTCACCGACGCCGAACGGGCCGCGCTGGCCGCGCTGGAGCGGGCGGCTGAGTGGGAGGACGGCTACTCGCTGGAGCAGTCCACCCGGCCGCAGACGATCGGCTACGGCCTGGTGGACTCCCCGGCGCTGCTGTGCGCGTGGATCGTGGAGAAGTTCCGCTCCTGGACGGACTGCGACGGGCACCCGGAGAACGCCCTCAGCCGTGACGAGCTGCTGGACAACCTCATGTTCTACTGGCTGCCGGGCACCGGCGCGTCGGCCGCCCGGCTGTACTGGGAGAGCTTCAGGCAGGTCCAGCGGCGCTTCACGGGCGCGACGACCGACGTGGTGACGGTGCCGGCGGGATGCTCGATCTTCCCCAAGGAGAACCCGCGCCCCTCCCGCCGGTGGGCCGCCAAGCGTTTCACCGATATCCGGCACTGGAACGAGCTGGACCGGGGCGGCCACTTCGCCGCTTTCGAGCAGCCCGAGGTGTTCGTGGACGAGGTGCGGACCTTCTTCCGCCTGGTCCGCTGAGCCGCGGGCGGACGAGGCGTGCGGCGATGGTCCGGCGGCTTCCGCTATGCCTCCTCCGGCTGGTGGTAGAGGGTGGTGAGACGCGGCAGGCGTCGGCGCATCTCGGCCTCGTCGTCGAAGTCGAAGTCCCAGCCGGGGTCGAGTCGCGGATATCGAACGGTGAAGGCATCGGCCGGTGGCTCTTCCCCGGTTGCCGCCAGGTGCGCGTCCCAGGCGACGCCGAGGATGTCCTCGCACCACAGGTCCTCGCCGGCTGCGGCGGCTCGGACGACGACGGGGTGGCCGGCAAGGCTGTCCGGGTCGGCGAGCGCTTGGTGGAACACGGTTCGTCCCTGAGCGATCAGCCAGCCGCGGAAGTAGTCGAAGCCGTCGTCGGATGCGCCACCGTTGATCACGTACGCGGCCGCCCAGAGGTCGGCCCGGTACGACTCGGCGAGCAGATCCCACAGCGGCTGCTCGAAGGCGACGATCTCGGCCGGTCGCCGTTGGGCCAGCAACTCGACCACACGTCGTGCGACCTCGTCCGCCCGCGCCCCCGCGTCGTCGAGCTCACGTCGCGCCTGCTCGACCAAGCGCCACACATCAGCGGTGTTCACGGTCGACGAGTCTCACACGAAGCGGCACCTTCTTGGGCGCACGGTCTCGATGCACGATCCCGCAGGGCAGCCGTCAGGCATCAGGTGGAAGCGCCGGCTGATCACGGCCGTGCTGAGATCGCCGGGACGCGATCGATACCGGGAAGCGCGGCGACCAGAGCGGAGGGGGAAGACACCGGACAAGAGCGGCAAGCCCGCCGTGCCGGAGGCGCGGCCATGGACACGGCTCTGCGAGACTGACGTTTTGTGGATGGGTACATCGGCATCATCGCGATCATCATCGTCGTCATTCTCCTGGGCATAGGCACCACCGCCCTGCTCGTACGGCCGAGGTCGAAGACGACCCTGCCGCCGCCCCCTGCCCCGACCCCGCAGGCGCCCGCGCCGCCGGTCGAGGAGGAGGTGGCCGAGACGGTGGCGCCTCCGGCCGTTCCGGTGGAGGAGCTGGTCAAGCCGCCGGAGGTCGAGGTCCCGCCGCCGTCGGCGGGGCGTATGGTCCGGCTGCGCGCCCGGCTGGCCCGGTCGCAGACCACGCTCGGCCGGGGCCTGCTCGAACTGCTGTCACGCGACCGGCTCGACGACGACGTGTGGGACGAGATCGAGGAGACCCTGATCACGGCCGACGTCGGGGTCGCCCCGACGCGGGCCATGGTGGAAGACCTGAAGACCAAGGTGAAGGTCCTCGGCAGCCGTACACCCAGCGAGGTCCGCGCGCTGCTCCGCGCCGAGTTGCTCACCCAGATCGACCCCGGCCTCGACCGGACCCTCCACACCTCCGCCCCCGGCGAGCGCCCCGCGGTCCTCCTGGTCGTCGGCGTCAACGGCACCGGCAAGACCACCACCACCGGCAAGCTGGCCCGCTCCCTGATCGGCGACGGCAAGTCGGTCGTCCTGGGCGCGGCCGACACCTTCCGCGCGGCGGCGGCCGACCAGCTCCAGACCTGGGGCGACCGGGTCGGGGCCCCCGTGGTCCGCGGACCGGAGGCCGGCGACCCGGCGTCGGTCGCCTTCGACGCCGTGGCGCGGGGCATCGCCGACAAGGCCGACGTGGTGATCGTCGACACCGCCGGCCGCCTCCACACCAAGACCGGCCTGATGGACGAGCTCGGCAAGGTCAAGCGCGTCATCGAGAAGAAGGCCCAGGTCGACGAGGTGCTGCTCGTCCTCGACGCGACGACCGGGCAGAACGGCATGCGGCAGGCGCAGGTGTTCGGCGAGGTCGTGAACATCACGGGCATCGCGCTGACCAAGCTCGACGGCACGGCCAAGGGCGGCATCGTGATCTCGGTGCAGCGGGAGCTGGGGGTGCCGGTGAAACTGGTCGGCCTGGGCGAGGGCCCCGACGACCTCGCGCCGTTCGACCCCGAGGTCTTCGTCGACGCCCTGCTGGGCGACTGACCAAGTTTTCGGATGATGCCTCCCGAGTCTGAGAGACACGGGAGGCATTCTCATGCTCAACGGCAAGATCACCTCGGTCCTACTGCGGGACCTACCCGCCGTTCCCTGGCACCGGCCAGACCTCAGGCGTTCCGGTCGCGGGGCAGCCGGACCCCTGTCGCCCGGTCGGCCAGTGCCAGTGCTCGGGCCGCGTGGTCGGCGGGGAAGTCGACCGAATCGCCCGTGACGTGGAGGCGCAGGTCTTCGACCTCGGCCCGGAACCGGTCGGGGTCCAGGCCCTCGCGGGTGTCGTAGGTGAACAGGTTGAACGCCGTGATCAGGCGGCCGTCCTCCCAGTAGGCGAACCGGTCGTCGTCGACGGTCACCTCGACCAGGGCCGCCGCCGTCCCGGCGGACAGCAGCGGGGTCAGGTCGCGGGGGTGCTTGCTGAGGCCGCCGAAGAAGACCACCGTGCCGCCCTCGGCCGGGGTGGCGTAGAGCTCCTTCTCCGGGGTGAGCCGGGCGAGCGCCTCGTCGGGGGACAGGCCGCGCACGAACGCGACCTCCAGCCACGTGTCGCCGGCGTCGTCGGTGGAGTCGCGGTAGAGCCACGTGTAGGTGCGGGCGCTCGCCTTCCTCATCGGGCGATCATGGCAGACCTCACCGGCGGAAGAGACTCCGGAACTCCTCCAGGGCCGGGGTGATGTCGATGCCGTTCTTCCTCAGCCAGGAGTCCTTCTCGTACGTCCCCTTGTAGCGGCTGGAGCTGTCGCAGATCAGCGTCACGACGCTGCCCCTGATGCCGTGGCTGCGCATCTCGCGGATGATCTCCATGGCCGCCGCCACGCTGGTGCCCGTCGAGGCGCCCACCTGGTGGTGGGTGACCTCGTTGACCCAGCGCATCGCGGCGATCGAGGTGGCGTCGGGCACCGAGGTCATGCGGTCGATGACCATCGGCAGGAACGACGGCTCCACGCGGGGACGGCCGATGCCCTCGATGCGGGACGGCTGGCCGGGGTGGGCGGCGCCGGTCACCCACGACGGGTAGAACGACGAGCCCTCGGGGTCGGCCACGCAGAGCCGCGTCGCGTGGCGGCGGTAGCGGATGTAGCGGCCGATCGTGGCGGAGGTGCCGCCGGTGCCCGCGCCGACCACGATCCAGGCCGGGACGGGGAACCTCTCCATGGCCATCTGCTCGTAGATGCTCTCGGCGATGTTGTTGTTGCCGCGCCAGTCGGTCGCCCGTTCGGCGTAGGTGAACTGGTCCATGTAGTGGCCGCCGGTCTCCAGGGCCAGGCGGGCGGACTCTTCGTAGATCTTCCCCGGGTCGTCGACCAGGTGGCACTTGCCGCCGTAGAACTCGATGATCTCCCGTTTCTCGGGAGAAGTGGTGGCTGGGATCACCGCGATGAAGGGCAGACCCAGGAGCCGGGCGAAGTACGCCTCGCTGACCGCGGTCGAACCGGAAGAGGCCTCGATGATCGTGGTGCTGGGGCCGATCCAGCCGTTGGACAGGCCGTAAAGGAAGAGGGAGCGGGCCAGCCGGTGTTTGAGTGAACCGGTCGGGTGGACCGACTCGTCTTTCAGGTAGAGGTCCACGCCCCACGAGGGCGGGAGGGGAAAGACGTGGAGATGGGTGTCGCAACTGCGGTTGGCGTCGGCCTCGACGGCGCGGATGGCGTCGTTCACCCAGGTCCGCGTAGCGGGGTCGTGCCGGTCCACGTGTTTCATGTGGCCCACTGTAGTGAGTGTGGTTTGACACATTTTACGCCGGTTAGGGGGTTCGGTGTTACGATAATGAGACCTGTCCGGCTTGCGTGTGACCGATGCCACGCCCGCCGATGCGCCGCCTAACGCCCGACTTACGGGCCGGTTGAAACGATGACGACGGGATCCGCCCAACCCGCATGGATCACCATCGGACGGGTAACGGGGGAGAGTTCAGCAGGGGGGATGACATGATCTCGATGACCGACGAGCAGCGTCAGGCCTGGTTCGAGCGCGACGTCGTGCCGGTGACCAGCCAGCTCTACGCGTCAGCCATGCGACTCACCCGCAACCCGGCCGACGCCGAAGACCTCGTTCAGGAGACTGTGACCAAGGCGTTCACGTCCTACCACCAGTTCCGCGAGGGCACCAACCTCAAGGCCTGGCTCCACCGGATCCTCACCAACAACTTCATCAACGACTACCGCAAGAAGCAGCGCTCACCCAAGCTGTCGGCCGCCGAGGAGATCGAGGACTGGCAGCTCGCCGCGGCCGAGTCCCACACCTCGACGGGCCTGCGCTCGGCCGAGAACGAGGCGCTCGACTCCCTGCCGGACAACGTCGTGATGAACGCTCTCCGTTCGCTGCCCGAGGAGTTCCGGGTGGCCGTGTACCTCGCCGACGTCGAGGGATTCGCCTACAAGGAGATCGCCGACCGCATGGGGACCCCCATCGGGACCGTCATGTCGCGGCTGCACCGGGGGCGGCGTCAGCTGCGGGGCATGCTGGAGGGGTACGCCCGTGAGGAGGGCGTCGTGCGAGAGGCGATCGCGGCCTGATCCGAGGCCGCCCACCTGCGATGGGCCCCCTGCCCTCGGAACACCTCTGATCTCCGGATCAGGGGTGTTCCGCGTTTCAGGCGAGCGGGTCGTACTGGAACGCGCGGACCTCCTGGGGGCAGCGGCAGGATTTCGCGATCTTCCGCGCCCACTCCAGCGCCGCCTCGCGGGAGGGCAGGTCGAGGACGGTGTATCCGCCGTCGAACTCTTCGGTCTGCGGGTAGGTGCCCTCGGTCACCGTTCCGTCGGCGGCCACGAGGACGGGGGCGACGTCCTCGTCTATTCCGCCGCCGAAGACGTAGACGCCCGCATCCTTGGCCTCCTGGATGACGGCGTGGGAGTCGCGCACCACGTCGGGAAAGTCTTCGGGCGAGAGGACCATGGCGGCGCTGGGGAACGAGATGAGGTAATGCGTCATCTCCCGATGATGCCGCGCGCCCCCGACATTTCTTGGAGATCATCGCCCGGTATAGCCTGCCGGGCGTGCGGCGATTACTCACGCCCCGGGCGTTGATCCTCTTCTCGGCCACGGTCGCGGCGACCGTGGCCGTGGTGTTCTTCCTGCGGCGTCCCAGGCCGGCGCCCCTCGTGGCGCCGGAGCCCAAGGAGCAGACGGCTGCTCCCTGGCCGCCCGAGCCGATTCTGGGGCGGCCCACCGAAGAGGACCTCGCGCGGATGCGGGGGGAGTACGTGGCGCCCAAACCGCGCGAACCGCGCCGACCGCTGCCGCGCTGGGCGGTCGCGGGGATCGTGCTCGCCGTCGTGGCCGGGCTCGGGCAGCTGTTCGTGTACGCCGTCTTCGACGAGCCCCGCATCCCGGCCGCGCCCGGACACGCGTGCGCACCCCCCGGCTGCGATGCCGAGACGGTGGACGAGTTCACGTGGAGCGTCCTGTCCGAGGCCGATCCCGGGCTGGTCTACGAGTCGGTCCCGGACGACGGCTTCGAGCCGCCGCCCCCGCTCGTCGTCGGCCCCGACGCCGACTGCGTCCCCTCCCGGGGCACGCCCGTGGTGGCCGCCCCCGCGAAGCGGACGACGAGGCTGGTGAACCGCCAGTGGCGGCGGATCGAGGCGTGGCTCGGCAAGAACGCGCCCGAGTCCCGTGCCGCCCTGGGCACGCCCGCCCGTCCGCGGGCGATCGCCGAGGCGGAGGCCGTGATGGGCCTGCGGTTCCCGGACGACCTGAAGGCCTCGCTGCTGCGGCATGACGGAGGGCTCGGCATCATGCTCGACCACCTCATGCCGGTCGCCAGGATCGCCGAGACCTGGCGGTCGTTGTGTGACATCGACGACGAGGACGTCGCCGATGCACGCGACGACTGGTGGGATGGGCGCATGATCCCTATCGGCGAGGACGGAATGGGCAACCACCTGATCGTGGACTCGGTCGTCGGGGACGTCGGCGACAGCGACCACGAAGGGACGCTCACCTTCGAGCCGGGTGGTGTCCGGATCGGGTCGCACCTGGAACTGCTCGAAAGGTCGCCGACGCGCTGGAGCGGAACGAACCGCTCGGCTGGTGGCGGCCCCGGGTGGTCGGCGGCGTCCTCGGCTGGGAACCCTAGGCCATCGCCATGTGCAGGCGGACGCGCGACTCCCGTCCCGTCGTCTGGACCTCCATCAGGTCGCAGAGCTGGCGGCTGATCCACAGGCCGTAGCCCCGGGGCGACTCCTGTTCCGGCGGGATGTATCCCGGGAACTCGACCTCGATCCCGCCCCCGTCGGGGTTGGTGATCTCGCACACCAGGTCGGTGCCGGCCGTCCAGATCGTCACCGTGCCGTGCCCCGCGCCGTGTTCGACCGCGTTGGCGGCGATCTCCGCCGCCGCCAGGACCAGCGAGCCGGCCGCGTCGTCGCTCAGGCCCGCCTCGGTGGCGGCGGTGCGGACGAAGGACCGCATGTCGCGTACGGTCGGCAGGTCGAACTCCATCACGCGGGCGCTCTCCGGCGGGGCCGGAAAGGGCGGCGGATCCCAGTTCATGCGCTGTGGGGGGACGTATCCGCGGCTGCGGTGCTCCCCGGCCATGTCGAGGTAGCGGGGGTGGGTGCGCAGGGCGTCTTCGGCGGGGCGCCGGTAGACGCACAACGCGGTGCCCTTCAGGGAGGCGCAGACGAGGTTGACGATCGCCTCGACCCTGGCCCATTCGGCCGCGTCGCGGGACGAGCGCCACGTGGGCTCCCCGACGAACAGGGACGGGCCGCCCCGGCGCGCGTAGTCGACGTACTCGGCCAGGACGCGGGCCGGATGGCCGTACCAGTCCCGGCTCTCGACGCAGCGGATGCGGGAGGTGTCGGCGCCCAGATGGGCGCGGATCAGGTCGAGGTTCTCCTCCGGAGCCACGAACAGGATGCGGTCGCCCCGCCGCAACCCGTCGATGAGGGCCGGCAGCACCAGCCGGAGGTATTCCTCACTCGTCCCATATGGCACAGCAAGGTGCGTGAAGGCCACCGCACCGCGACTTCCCCGTTCGGCCTGCACGGGGATGAACGTAACAAGCGTCTTGCGTCGTGACAATGCGTCAGGAAGCGACAATAAACCGAATACAGCAGGAACTTCCCGGGACGCGAAACCTAGGGGGGAATACGCCTGCGCGATGACGGGATGGAGTCCCATGATTACTCCATGACGCCGCACCGCGATGTCCCAAATTTGGGTACATCCACCAATGTGCGCGTCTCGTCCTGGAGGTTGCCCCGGTGAGTGAGTCCCGCGCAGCTATACAAAAACTGCATTCGGACTTGATCGAACTCGGCGTGAACGGCGCCTACGAGCTGGGTGACGACGCTACGCTCTGTGTGTGGATCGGCCTGGTGGTCGTCTATCGCGATGGCTGTTTCCGCTGGTGGGAAGGTGCCTCCCGATGTCGGCATCCGGGAGATGATCCGCGCGGGTGCGCCGTCCGGGTGGCCCGGCGGCACGCCGGGTTGATCAAGGAAGTGCCGCCCTGGTGGGAGGACCAGAACGAGGTCCTGCGGGGGGAGACCGTGGACGATCATCCATAACCCCCTTGAACGTCTGGGGGGACGAAATATGCGGGGATTTCTGCGGCTGCTGGCGGTCACCGTCTGTGTCATGGTGAACACGCCTCCGGTACACGCGGAGACCCCCGACCCCGATCTGCTGAACCGCAAGCTGACGCTCGCCCAACCCGACTTCCCCCGGGTGCCGTTCCCGCCGGTGCGGCGGGTCGACTGCGCCAAGGCCAAGTGCGTCGCGCTGACCTTCGACGACGGGCCGGGCGCCGAGACCGGCAAGGTGCTCAACCACCTGGCCCGCCACCAGGCCAAGGCGACCTTCTACGTGCTCGGCAAGCTGGTCACGCCCGAGTCGGCGCCGGTGCTGAAGCGCATGGTGGCCGAGGGCCACGAGCTGGGCAACCACTCGTGGGACCACGCCATGCTCTCGGGCCTGTCCCGCCACGGCGTCGACCGGCAGCTCTCCCGCACCCAGCAGGTCGTCCGCAAGATCACCGGAGTGCGCATGCGCACCATGCGCCCGCCCTACGGCGCGACCAGCAAGATGGTCGGCGAGGTCAGCAAGCTCCACGGGCTGGCCCAGATCATCTGGAGCGTCGACACCCAGGACTGGCTGGTCCGCAAGCCCGACCGCATCGTCCGGCGCTCGGCCTCGGCCAAGCCCGGCGAGGTGATCCTGCTGCACGACATCCACGAGTCGACCGTCCGGTCGGTGCCCCGCCTGCTCGACGCGCTCGACAAGAAGGGGTACGTGTACGTCACCGTCAGCGAGCTCTTCGGCGAGATGGCCCCGGGCAAGAAGTACTTCGACAACCGGGGCAAATAAAGTGGGTCAATGGCATTCACCGGGTTCCCCGACGAGGCGCTGCTGTTCTACGAAGGCCTGATCGCCGACAACAGCAAGGCCTACTGGACCGCCAACAAGCACCTCTACGACAGCGCCGTCAAAGCCCCCATGCAGGAGCTGATGGCCGAGCTGGCGGACGAGTTCGGCGAGCCCCACGTGTTCCGCCCCTACCGCGACGTCCGGTTCGCCAAGGACAAGACGCCCTACAAAGACCACCAGGGCGCCTATGTGGCCAAGCTCGACGGCGTCGGCTACTACGTCCAGGTCGACGCCGAGGGCCTCTATGTGGCCGGCGGCTGGTGGGCCTCGGGTGAGATGACCCACCGCTTCCGCGAGGCCGTCGACCACGACGACCACGGCGCCGAGCTGGAGAAGATCGTGGCCGAGCTGCCCGGCCGGTTCACGATCGAGGGTGACCGAGTGAAGACGCGCCCCCGCGGCGTCTCCCTCGACCACCCCCGGATCGAACTGATGAAGCACCGGACTCTCTACGCGGGTCACCGCTTCGAGCCCGACCCCTGGTTCCACACCGCCGAGGTGACCCAGCGGGTGCGCGCCGCGTGGCGCGAGCTCACCCCGCTGGTCGACTGGCTGCGAGTACGGCTGAGCTAGCCGATCACGATGACGAGTAGGGCGATCAGCGCCCAGGCGCCCAGGAGCGCCGCGTAGGTTCCCCCGCTGACGATTCTCATGCTCCGAGGATCCCGCCGGCGGCTTGTGACTGACTTGCAGTTCAATCAGTGAGTTCGGGTCAGCGCAGGACGCCGCAGGCCACCCGTCCGCCCGCGTCGCCGGTGCGCAGGGTCGCGGCGTCGGCCGCGCCGTAGCGCTCGGGGATGTGGGCCAGGTTGTCGGGCAGCGCGTGGACGACGAACGCGGCGCCGTCGGCGTCGGTCAGCCGGCCGACCCTGAAGCGGTCGGTGATGAACGACGCGGCGGCCACGCCGTCCTCTCCGGCCAGCAGCGGCGGCAGGTCGCCCGCGTGGTCGCCGTGGTTCTTCGGCGCGAGCGGCAGCGGCAGGACGGTCGTGTCGGGCTCCGCGGCGGCCCTCGCGACGTCGAGGTGGCCGCCCGCGGTGAAGAACGGGGTCACCTGACCGGTCGCCGGATCGACGGCCTTGGGGTCGCAGACGCCCGTGGTGTGAACGTGGAACCCGTGGAAGCCCGGAGCCAGCCCCCTGACCTGGACCCCCACCCGTACTTTGGTGACGCCTCTGCGCTGCACCACGACGGTGCCCACGCGGGTGCCGGCGGCGTCGTGGAGCGCGATCGAGCGGCCCCGGCTCCAGGGCCCGGCCTCGGCGACCGTCGTGGCCCCGATGACGCCGACACCCGTGAGCAGCACTCCGGCGAGCGCGAGATGAATCTTGCCCGGCATGCGAGCCTCCCCCTCGAATCACAACTCTGCGTGACTAGGCAAGCACAGAGGGTGGAGGCTCGCACGGAGAAAGGCCGAAGCGGCTTCTCTCAGTTGGTTCAGGCTTAGTTGGCGCGCTTGGCCCGCGCGGCGGTCCGGCCCCGGGTCGAGGCGTCGAGCACGACCTTGCGGATGCGCACCGTCTCAGGGGTGATCTCGACGCACTCGTCGTCGCGGATGAACTCCAGCGCCTGCTCCAGGGAGAGCTGGCGCGGCGGGATCAGCGTCTCGGTGACGTCGGCGGTCGAGGACCGCATGTTGGTGAGCTTCTTCTCCTTGGTGATGTTGACGTCCATGTCGTCGCTGCGCGAGTTCTCGCCGACGATCATGCCTTCGTACACCTCGGTGCCGGGGCTGACGAACAGCACGCCGCGCTCCTGGAGGTTGGTCATCGCGAACGCGGTGACCGGGCCGGAGCGGTCGGCGACCAGGGAGCCGTTGTTGCGGGTGCGCAGCTCGCCGAACCACGGCTCGTAGGCCTCGAAGACGTGGTGGACGAGGCCGGTGCCGCGGGTCTCGGTGAGGAACTCGGTGCGGAAACCGATCAGGCCGCGGGCCGGGACGATGAACTCCATCCGGATCCAGCCGGTGCCGTGGTTGGTCATGTGCTCCATGCGGCCCTTGCGGACGGCCAGGAGCTGGGTGATCGCGCCCAGGTACTCTTCGGGGCAGTCGACGGTGAGGCGCTCGACGGGCTCGTGGCGCTTGCCGTCGATCTCCTTGGTGACGACCTGGGGCTTGCCGACGGTCAGCTCGTAGCCCTCGCGGCGCATCTGCTCGACCAGGATGGCCAGCGCGAGCTCGCCGCGGCCCTGGACCTCCCACGAGTCGGGCCGCTCGGTCGGCAGCACGCGCAGCGACACGTTGCCGACGAGCTCCTTGTCGAGCCGGTCCTTCACCATGCGGGCGGTGACCTTGCTGCCCTTGACCCGGCCGACCAGCGGCGAGGTGTTGGTGCCGATGGTCATCGAGATGGCCGGCTCGTCGACCGTGATCAGCGGCAGCGGGCGCGGGTCCTCGGGGTCGGCGAGGGTCTCGCCGATCATGATGTCGGGGATGCCGGCGATGGCGATGATGTCGCCGGGGCCCGCCGAGTCGGCCGGCTTGCGCTCCAGCGCGTCGGTCATCAGCAGCTCGGTGATCTTCACCCGCTGGATCGAGCCGTCGGTGCGGCACCAGGCGACCTGCTGGCCCTTCTTGATCTCACCCTGGTGGATCCGGCACAACGCGATGCGGCCCAGGTAGCTGGACGCGTCGAGGTTGGTGACGTGGGCCTGGAGCGGGGCGACCGGGTCGTAGACCGGGGCCGGGATGGTCTTGAAGATCGTCTCGAACAGCGGCTCGAGGTTCTCCTCGTCGGGCATGCCGCCGTCGGCCGGGCGGGTCAGCGAGGCGCGACCGGCCTTGGCCGAGGCGTAGACGATCGGGAAGTCGATCTGCTCCTCGGTGGCGTCGAGGTCCATGAAGAGCTCGTAGACCTCGTCGACGACCTCGGCGATGCGGGCGTCGGGGCGGTCGACCTTGTTGATGCACAGGATGACCGGCATCTTGGCCGACAGGGCCTTGCGGAGCACGAAGCGGGTCTGCGGCAGCGGGCCCTCGGAGGCGTCGACCAGCAGGACCACGCCGTCGACCATCGACAGGCCGCGCTCGACCTCGCCGCCGAAGTCGGCGTGGCCGGGGGTGTCGATGATGTTGAGGGTGACACCGCCGTGCTTCACGGCGGTGTTCTTCGCGAGGATGGTGATGCCCTTCTCGCGCTCGAGGTCGTTGGAGTCCATGACGCGGTCGTCGACGTCCTGGTTGGCGCGGAACGCCCCGGACTGCCACAGCATGGCGTCGACGAGCGTCGTCTTGCCATGGTCGACGTGCGCGATGATCGCGAGGTTCCGCAGGTCGTCGCGGCTGTTCATAGGCATAGTTGAGTCTCGCTCTGGTCGTCGGGGCGGTGCCGCGTCTCGCTCCCGATCGGGAGACGCGTTCGGCCGCGCAATGGCGCGACCTTCCCATTTTAGTTGATCGCCATTACCGCTCCGAGCCTGCCGCCCGCAAGAGGGCGACAATTCACAGCGTCGTAATGTTGCCCCCATGTTCTATGGGGCCATGTTGCGCACTCCTGACGGTGTCCGGATCGACGCGGCGCACCTGCCCGGCGACGGCGACCTCGGGATCGTGCTGGCCCACGGCTTCACCGGGACCTGGCGTTCCCCGGCCAACCGGCGCATCGCCGCCGCGTTCGCCCACCACGCCGGGGTGATCGCGTTCGACTTCCGGGGCCACGGCCGGTCGTCGGGGCTGAGCACCGTCGGCGACCTGGAGGTCCTGGACCTCGATTCGGCGGTACGCCACGCGCGCGCCCACTACGCCAGGGTGGCGACCGTCGGCTTCTCGATGGGGGCCGCCGTGGCGATCCGGCACGCCGCCCTCAACCGGGGCGTCGACGCGGTGGTCTCGGTGAGCGGCCCGGCGCGGTGGTACTACCGGGGCACCCGCCCGATGCGGACCGTCCACTGGGCGATCGAGCGGAGGTCGGGCCGGCTGGCCGCCCGGCTGGCCAAGCGCACCCGGATCAAGGTCGGCACCTGGGACCCGATCCCGCTGGCGCCCTACGAGGCCGCGCCGCTCGTCTCGCCCGCGCCGCTGCTGATCGTCCACGGCGACAGCGACGCGTTCTTCCCGCTGGAGCACGCCGAGCAGCTCCACGCCTGCGCGAACGAGCCGAAGGAGCTCTGGGTCGAGCCGGGCTTCGGGCACGCCGAGAACGCCGCGAGCGCCCATCTGATCCGGCGCATCGAAGAATGGATTTTCGCGCGAACCAAATCGCCGCAGGCGTCGTCTACATGAACGTGCGGGAGGGGCCCAGCGTCGCGGGGGCGTGTTGGGCACCCTCCCGGGTGGTTCAGCCCAATCGGGCGATGCTCTTGTACTCCAGGTAGCCCGCCAGCCCCTCCGGCCCGAGTTCGCGGCCGATGCCGCTGGCCTTGAAGCCGCCGAACGGGGTGCCGCTCTCCAGCGGGTTCATCATGTTGACGCCGTAGGTGCCGGTGCGGACCTGGCGGGCGATGTCCATCCCGTGGTCGACGTCGGCGGTCCACACGCTGCCCGACAGGCCGTAGTCGCTGTCGTTGGCGATCCTGATCGCATCGGCCTCGTCGTCGTAGGGGATCACCGTCAGGACCGGGCCGAAGATCTCCTCGCGGGCGATCCGCATGTCGTTGGTGGCATTGGCGAAGACCGTGGGGGCGACGTACCAGCCCTTGTCGAAGGGGCGGTCGAGGCCGCCGACGACGGCCTTGGCGCCCTCCTCCAGGCCGATGCGGATGTAGCCCTCCACCCGTTCCTGCTGGCGCTTGGCGACCATCGGGCCGATGCCGGTGGCCGGGTCGGCGGGGTCGCCGACCTGCTGCCCGGCGGCCATCTCGGCGACCGCCTGCACGACCTCGTCATAGCGGGTGCGGCTGGCCAGGATGCGGGTCTGCGCCACGCAGGCCTGGCCGCTGTTGAGCAGGGCGGCGATCGAGAACATGCCCATCGCCGAGGGCAGGTCGCAGTCGTCGAGGATGATCGCGGCCGACTTGCCGCCGAGTTCCAGGCTGACCCGCTTGAGCTGCTCGCCGCAGATCGAGGCGATGCGCCGCCCGGCGGCCGTCGAGCCGGTGAAGGCCACCTTGTCGATCCCGGGGTGGGAGACCAGGTGCTCGCCGGCCTCGCGACCGGCCGCGACGATGTTGACCACGCCCGCCGGGATCTCGGCCTCGCGGATCACCTCGGCCAGGACGTAACTGTCGAGCGGGGTCTCCGGGGCGGGCTTCACCACGACCGTGCAGCCCGCGAGCAGGGCCGGGGCCAGCTTGGTCATGATGACGAACTGCGGGACGTTCCACGGCACCACGGCCGCCACCACGCCCACCGGCTCGCGGCGCACGGTGACCGCGCCGAACATGCCGGGCCGCTGCTCCTCGACCTGGAAGGTCTTCCCCAGTTCGGCGTACCACTGGAGCACCCCGGTCGGCGGGCCGACCTGGCCGAAGTGGGAGAAGGTGATGGGGGAGCCCATCTCCAGGGTGATCAGGTCGGCGAGCTCGGCGGCGCGGGCCGCGTAGAGCCCGGCCAGGCGGCCCAGCGCCTCGGCCCGCTCGGCCATCGTCAGCCGCGGCCAGGGGCCGTGGTCGAAGGCCTGCCGCGCGGCGGCGACGGCCCGGTCGAGGTCGGCCGGGGTGCCTTCGGGGACCCTGCCGACGATCTCCTCCGTATGGGGGGAGACCACGTCGATCGTGCCGGTGCCGGCCGGGGGAACCCAGTCGCCGCCGATGAAGAGCGTCTCGTGCCGGATCATGGAATGCACCTCCGTAAGGTCTGCCGCACCCGACCGAATCATGTTCTGTGAGGCCTTGGCAAGGATGGGACAGTCCTCGCGCATCATCTCGTCCCATACAAAATGGACGAATCTTCGTTAAAGGCGCATGGGTTCCCTGGTTCGGGTGGCGACCACCAAGATCGCCTCCTATAGTTTCGGTCCGACTGGGATGGGAGGGACACATGCGGCGGGCACTCGTGGCTCTCGTCGTCTCCGGTCTCCTGCTTTCCCTCTGCGTGTCGCCCACGGCCGCCGAACCCGACCGGCAGGCCCGGCTGAACAAGCTCACCAAGCAGGCCGCCGACCTAGAGAAGGCCTACCGGGGCGAGATCGCCACCCTCGAAGACACCCGCAAGGCCGCCCAGCGGGCCGACGCCCGGGTCAAGAAGCTGCGGCGCGACCTCGGCGCGGCCCAGCGCCGGGTGGTCCAGTTCGCGCAGACCTCCTACATGGGCGGCGGCCTCGACACCGTCAGCATCTTCTCGATGTCGTCCGACCCCGGGAACGCGGCCACGCTCACCTACCTGTCGAGTGAGAAGGTCGAGCGGCTCGGCAACGTGCGGCGGCTCATCGACCGGCAGAAGCAGGCCGCCAAAGAGGCCGACCAGAAGGTCGACCAGCTCGAGAAGGACATCAAGGAGCTGAAGGCCAAGCAGCGCGACGTCGAGAAGCTGCTGGCCAAGTTCGGCTTCCAGACCCCCGATGCCGGCACCGGCCTCACCGCCCGCATGCTCAGCATCCGCAACGCGATCCAGGCCCAGTTCCCGATGCCCTACGGCGTGGGGTGCCTGCGTCCCGGCGACTTCGGCGAACACGGCAAGGGCCGGGCCTGCGACTTCATGATGTCCAGCGGCGGCCGCATGGCCGCCGGCGCCGACAAGGCCCGCGGCGACGCCCTGCTGCAGTGGTGCATCACCAACGGGCGTGCCCTCGGCATCATGTACGTGATCTGGCAGCAGAAGTACTACGACATCCGCACCGGCGCCCCCGGCAAGATGATGGCCAACCGCGGCGGCGCGACCGCCAACCACTACGACCACGTGCACGTGTCAGTGCTCTGACGGTTCCAGCACCACGATCTCCCACGACATCCCGACGGCGAGCCGCCCGTTGGGGTGCCAGGCGAGCGCGGAGACCGGCCAGGGGAAGGTGACCGGCGGCGCGACCTCGTCGCCGGTGCGCAGGTCCCACGTCCGGAGCGTGTGATCCCACCCGCTGGAGACGGCCCGGCCGCCGCGCAGCGCCACCGCCGTCACCGCGCCCGCGTGCCCGTGCAGCCGGCTGCCCGTCCGTTCGCGCAGGTCCCAGACCCGCAGGTCGGCTCCGCCGACGAGGGCCGTCTGATCCTGTACGTCAATGGCGTGCGCCACCCCGGTCGGCAGCGTGCCCAAGGGCTCCTCAGTGCGGAGATCGAAGAGCCGGGTGACGCCGTCGGCCCCGCACGCGAAGATCCGGCCCTCGCTGACGGTGAGCGTGTCGACGGCGCAGGGGGACACGATCGACCGCGACGACCCCGTCGCCACGTCCCAGATCCCGATCATGCCGTCGAGCCCGCCGCTGACGACCGTGCCACCCTCGGCGGCCAGCGCGTGGACCGGACCGGTGTGGCCCGCCAGCAGGCGGCGTTCCCCGGTCTCCAGGTCGTGGACCCTGAGCGCGCCGTCCCGCCACCAGGTGGTGACCACGGCCCCGGGGACCGTGGTGACCGCCGACACGCCGGGCAGGGAAAGCGCGTGCTTGAGAGGCAGCGGTTCGCCGTCGGCCAGGTTCTCCGCCGAGAGGAACATGCCCTCCTCCCGCGCGTAGAAGACGCCGTCCCCCGCGAGGGCGACCGCCCCCACCCGGGGGTGGCCGGGCAGCGGCGTGCCGCGGAGGGTGCGCAGGTCCCAGACCCGCACCACGCCGTGGGAGGAGCAGGTCACGGCCTGGTGGCCGACGGCGGCGACGGCCCGGCCGGCCTCGCCGAGGGTGCCCAGGTCCACGCCGGTGCGCAGGTCCCACACCCGGGTGCGCCGCCCGGGTGCGCCGCCGATCCCGACGGCCCGGCCGCCGAACTCGGCCGTCGCCAGGGTGGTCACGCGCTCGCGCCGGGGCCGGCCGCGCGGGGCGCCGGTGCGCAGGTCCCACACCCTTACCGTGTCGTCGTGCCCGGCGACCACGGCCACCGGACGGCCCGCCACGTGGGCGACGGCCAGGGCACGCGCACGGCCGCCCAGCGGGCCGCCGCACGGCTCGCCGGTCCGCAGGTCGTAGACGCGCGTCGTGTCTCCTCCGACGACGACGCGTCGGCGGCCGTCGACGCGGATCGTGGCGGCGGAGGTGTCGCCGGGATGGCCGATCCCCCGCCAGGGCCCGCGTGGGCCGCGGATCCGCACGCGCCCCCGCTGGGCGAGCAGCAGATGCCATCTCCCCGCGTCCCGGACCGTCGCGGCCCGGCCGACGCCCCAGTGGCGCTCCCGGGTCGTCCCGCCGGTGCGCGGGTGCCAGGTGAACAGGTGGGCCCAGTCGGTGGCCACCACGACGTCGTCCATGACCGCGATCGAGCCGATGTCGTGGGCGTCGACCCGCTGTTCGCCGAGCGGCAGGCCGGTGCGCAGGTCCCAGGCGCGCAGCACCCCGTGGTCGGAGCCGGTGACGGCCGCCGGCACGCCGTACAGCAGGCCCGCCGCCACGGCGGTCACCGCGCCGGTCTGGTTGTTCCAGGGCGCGCGGACGTGCCGGTTCTCCTGGATCCCCTCGGACCGGACGACGCGCCAGCCGCCGCCGGGCTGCTCCGGCCGGACCGCCCCCAGGCGGGCGGCGTGCACGGCCGCCACCCAGGCGCGGGTCTGCGGGTCGGCGTCGGCGAAGCGGCCACCCGAACAGCGGTCGAGCCACTCGTGGTGGAGGTCAGGCACCCCGGGCGATCCGCTCCCGGTACCACCGGTAGGACGCCTTCGGCGTGCGCTCGCCGGTCGCGAAGTCGACGTGGACGAGGCCGAAGCGCTGGTGGTAGCCCTCGGCCCACTCGAAGTTGTCGAGCAGCGACCACACGAAGTAGCCCCGCACGTCGGCGTCGGCCCGGAGCGCCGCGTCGATGTGCCCGTCGAGGTAGGCGATGCGGTCGTGGTCGTCGATCCCCTCGTACGAGCAGCCGTTCTCGGTGACGTAGAGGGGCACTCGGTAGCGCTCGTGCAGGCCGGTGAGGAGTTCGCGCAGGCCGTCGGGGACGACGGGCCAGCCGAAGGCGGTCGTGGGGTGACCCTCGACGCCCGCGTCGGTGAAGGGGAGCTCGGGCGACCGCGGCGCGGCGATCCGGGTCGGGTTGTAGTAGTTGACGCCCAGGCCGTCGATCGGCCGGCTGATGACCGCGAGGTCGCCGTCGCGCAGGCCCGGCATCGTGTCGAGGCCGAAGGCGCGCAGGTCCGGATACTCGCCGCGCAGCACCGGGTCGTTGAACATCCGGTTGTGCAGGGTGTCGTAGGCGTCGGCCGCCGCCTGGTCGCCGGGCGAGTCCGAGGCGGGCCACACGGGGGACAGGTTGTTGGTGATCAACACCGTCGACGCCCCGTCCGCACGCAGTGCGTCGACGGCCAGGCCGTGGCCGAGGAGCTGGTGGTGGGCGGCCGGCAGGGCGTCCAGGAAGAGCGCCTGCCCAGGGGCGTGGACGCCGAGGGCGTGGCCGTAGACGGTGTGCACGAACGGCTCGTTCAGGGTGATCCACAGGCCGACCCGGTCGGCGAGCCGCCCGGCCACCAGGGAGGCGTAGTCGGCGAACCGGTAGGCGGTCTCGCGGTCGAGCCACCCGGGGAGCGCGGCGGGCAGGTCCCAGTGGAACAGGGTGAGCGCCGGGGTGATCCCGGCGGCCAGGAGGGCGTCGACCAGCCGCTCGTAGTGGTCGAGGCCCTTGGGGTTGGCCGGGCCGGTCCCGTCGGGCTGGACCCGGGGCCACGACACCGAGAAGCGGTAGGCGTTCACCCCCAGATCGGCCAGCAGCGCCACGTCGTCGGCCCAGCGGCGGTAGCTGTCGCAGGCCGTCTCGGCCGTGTGGCCGTCGCGGACCGGGCCGAAGGAGTCCCAGATCGACGGCCCCCGGCCGTCGTCCGACAACGCGCCTTCGATCTGGAAGGCGGCGGTGGCGGCGCCCCACAGGAACATCAGCGGTCCCCCCTAGAACACGAGTGCGACTCAGGTTAACTCGTTGGCAATCGAATCGGGAGAAAATGGGGACATGACAAACACCGCCACCGGCACCCTGCGCCGCAAACCCGCCCAGCGCAGGAGCGCCGAGAGGGTGGGGCGCATGCTCGACGAGTGTGCCCGGCTGCTCGACGAGGTGGGTTACGAGGGCCTGACCACCAAAGAGGTCGCCCGCCGGGCCGAGGTCCCCATCGGCACCTTCTACCAGTTCTTCCCCGACAAGCAGGGGCTGGTCCGCGCGCTGGCCTACCGCAACCTCGAGGCCTACCTCGCCCGGATCACCGCCACCCTGGCGCACACCACGATCAACGACTGGACCGAGGCCACCGACCTCGTGATCGACGAGTTCGTGTGGATGAAGCGGTCGACGCCCGGCTTCAGCGTCTTCGACTTCGGCCTCGCGCTGGCCGCGCCCGGCACCTCCCGCATGCTCGACGAGGCGCTCGAAGACAACCTCGTCGTCGCCGACCGGCTGCGCGCGCTGCTGATCGAGCTCATCGGGGTGCCCGCCGGCGAGGTCCAGGCACGCGCGTTCGTGGTGGCCGTCGAAGCAGCCGACGCCGTGCTCAAGCTGGCCTTCCGGGCCTGCCCCGACGGCGACCCCGACCTGATCGCCGAGTGCAAGCGGCTGGTCCGCCGCTACCTGTCCGACCACCTCGGCTAGCTTGACCTGGAGCCGACTCCAGGTGTGATGATGCCGTACATGGCCGTTTACACACCCGGACAGGTGGTCGAGGAGACGGGGTTCAGCCTCGACACGCTCAGGTACTACGAACGGATCGGTCTCCTCGGCAACGTCGGCCGCAACTCGGCCGGTCAGCGCAGGTTCACCGACGGCGACGTGGGCTGGCTCGGCATGATCCGCTGCCTGCGCGACACCGGCATGCCGATCGCCGAGATGTTGCGGTTCGCCGAGCTGACCCGCGCGGGCGACCACACCATCCCCGAACGCATCCGCCTCCTGGAGGCGCACGACCGCCAGGTCGAGGAGCAGGTCGCCGACCTGCGCCACAAGCAGGGCGCCATCCAGCGCAAAATCGACTACTACAAGGACCACGTGATCGTCCCCGAAGCGATCTAGTTCCCCGCTTTACCCGCCCCGAGCCCCCTCTTTCCGGTCCGGCTGTTAGACCGGACTGCAAAAGAGGGGGCTTACATGGCGGGTCCGCGCGCCGGGCGGATGAACGTGCCGCTGCGCGGCGTCGCGACGGTGTCCGGTCTGATGCTGTTCGCACTGCTGGGCAACGTCACCTACATCCAGGCGTTCCGCGACGACGAACTGACCGCCGACCCCCGCAACAACCGGACCATGATCCTGCGGTTCGACGAGCCCCGAGGCGAGGTGCGGCTGCGCGACGGCACCGTGGTCGCGGCCAGCGAACGCGTCGCCGACCAGCGGTTCGGCTACCGCCGCGTCTATCCCCACGGCCCCGTCTACGCCGCCGCCACCGGCTACGCCTCCCTCTACCGGACGACCGGCATCGAGGGCGCCGAAGACGCCTCCCTGAGCGGCGACGACCCGCGGGTACGGGTGCGCGCGCTCCTCAAGGACATCGACCGCGGCGCCACCGTGACGCTGACGCTCGACTCCCGCGCCCAGCAGGCCGCCTACGACGGCCTGGCCGCCACGGGCAGGCGCGGGGCCGTGGTCGCCCTCGACCCCCGCACGGGCGCGATCCTCGCCATGGTCTCGCTGCCCTCCTACGACCCCAACCGGTTCGCCACCTTCTCGGCGGAGGAGCTGGCGGCGTACGACCGCGAACTGCAACGGGACCCCGCGCGGCCGCTGCTGAACCGCGCGATCGGGGAGAACTACCCGCCCGGCTCGACCTTCAAGGTGATCACCGCGGCGGCGGCCCTCGCGTCGGGCGACTACGACCCCGAGACCGAGGTGCGCGGCCCCGCCCGGCTGAAGCTGCCCGGCTCCCAGACGTGGTTGCGCAACTCCGGCGGCGCGGCGTGCGGCGACGGCACCCCCGCGCTCCTGGACGCCTTCGTGATGTCGTGCAACACCGCCTTCGCCGACCTCGGCCTCGAACTCGGCGAAGACGAGCTGAGCCGCTGGGCGGCCGCCTTCGGCTTCGGAGACGCGGGCCTGAAGGTCCCGCTGGCCGTGGCCGCGAGCGTCTACCCGACCGGCCTCGACCGCGCCCAGACCGCGATGAGCGCCATCGGCCAGTACGACGACCGCGCCACCCCCCTGAGCATCGCGATGATCTCGGCGGCGGTGGCGAACGGCGGCAGCCTGATGCGCCCCTACCTGGTCGACGAGGTGCGCCTGCGCGACGGCACGATCGTGCGCTCGACCGACCCCGCCGAATACCGCGACGCGATGCCCGGGGCCGTGGCCGACCGGCTGACCGAGATGATGGTCGCCGTCACCGGCCCCGGCGGCACCGGCACCGCCGCCGCGATCCCGGGCGTGAAGGTCGCGGCCAAGACCGGCACCGCCGAGAACGAGGGCTCCGACCACGCCGTCTTCACCGCCTTCGCCCCCGCCGACGACCCGGTGGTGGCCGTCGGCGTTCTGGTCGAACACGGCGGCTTCGGCGGACGGGTGGCCGCCCCCATCGCCAGAGCGGTCATCCGCGCCCTGCTCTAGCCCTGTTCTAGCTCTGTTCTAGCTCTGGTAGGCGCTGGCCTGGAGGCCGTAGAGGTCGGCGTAGATGCCCTGGCGGTCGATCAGCTCGTCGTGGGTGCCCTCCTCGACGACCAGGCCGTGGTCCAGGACGTAGACGCGGTCGGCGTAGCGCACGCTGGCCAGGCGGTGGGTGATGAGCAGGACGGTGCGCCCGTCGGCGTGGGCGCGGATGCGGTCGAACAGGGCGTGCTCGGCCCGCGCGTCGAGGGCCGCCGTCGGTTCGTCGCAGATGAGCAGCGGGGCGTCGCGGTAGAAGCCCCGCGCGACCGCGATGCGCTGCCACTGGCCGCCCGACAACTCCTGGCCGTCTTTGAAGCGGCGGTCGAGGAGGGTGCGGTAGCCGTGGGGGAGCTCGTCGATGACCTCGTCGGCCCCGGCGACCCCGGCGGCCCTCACCACGGCCGGTTCGCCCTTGTTCAGGCCCATCGTGATGTTGTGGCGGGCCGACAGCGGCCAGCGGGTGTGGTCTTGGGCGATGACCGCGATGCGGCCGCGCAGGGCGTGGGCGTCGACCGTGGCCAGGTCGACGTCGTCCCAGCGCACACTGCCCGAGTCGGGCTGGTAGAGCCCGGCCAGGATCTTGGCGAGGGTGGTCTTGCCCGAGCCGTTCTCGCCGACGAGGGCGACCACCTCGCCCCGGTCGATGTGGACGGACACGCCCTTCAGCGCCGGAGTGTCCTTGCCGGGGTAGCCGAACACGACGTTCTCCGCCGTGATGCGGGCGAAGCCGTCGGGCGGGGCGCCCGAGCCCGCCATGACCGGCGCCTTCTCGGTGGCGCTGCAGAAGTCGATGAAGTCGGTGAAGTAGAGGCCGTTCTCGTAGCTGCGGTTGACGGCGTACAGGAGCTGCTGGAGAGCACCCTGCCCGGTGCGCACGGCCAGCACGGCGGTGCCCGCGACGGCGAGCGGCACGGAGCCCGAGGCCAGCAGCAGGCCGAGGGCGACGAAGACCAGCGCGGTGCCGACGCCGCCGAGCGCCTCGCCGACCAGGCGGGCGACGGTCTGGCGGCGGGCCAGGTCGACCAGGGCGTCCTGCTGGGTGCGGGCCACCATGTCGTAGACGCGCAGCAGGAAGCCGCGCATGGTGAACGAGCGCACCTCGGCGGCCGTGTCGCGGTCGGCCAGCAGTTCGCTGACGATCCACTTGCGGCGGTAGGTCGGCAGCAGCGACAACATCGTGGCGTAGCTCATCCGGGCCGACCGGACGGTCGACCACGCGTCGGGCAGCACCGCGAGGAAGAGCAGCGGCAGCAGCACCGGGTGGAGCACACCCAGCACGCCGCCGACCGCGACCAGCCCGATCGCCGCGGTCAGCACGTCGATCGCCGACCCGACCACGTCGTCGGAGGCCCCGACGCCGCGCATGCGGACCCGCTCCAGCGTGTCGTGGAACTCCGGGTCGTCGAACCGTACGAGGTCGACGCTGGAGGTGAGCCCGTAGAGGCGCTCCTCGGCGATGCGGAGCACCTGGGGTTGCAGCCGCGACTGCGCCCAGCCCGCGCCGGCCGAGAACACCGAACGCAGCACCGCGGCGGCGCCGACCAGCAGCAGGGCCGGGAGGGCGTCGCGGACCCGCTCGGGGGTCGGGCCGGCGGCGAACAGCGCCTCCAGCACCCCCGTGGTGGCCAGCAGGCCGAACGCGGTGAACACGCCGCTCAGCAGGTTCAGCACGACGGTGGCGACGGTGTCGCGCGGGCTGGCCTGCCAGGCCATGCGGAAGGACTGGACGAAGAGGGCGGGTAACCGGCGGGCGACGGTGAAGAAGCCGACGTGGCTCATCTTGTCGTCGTGGGCGTGCCACTTGTGCGTGGTCAGGTCGGAGAAATCCGGTAGGTCATCGCTTTCCGACGGGTCGTCCCTGTCGACGGGGGTGACGCTCATGCCGTCAGTGTGCGCCCGTCCACCGACAAAGAGACATCGAGATCTGGGCACGTTCCGGAATTGATGCGACACTTCCTGTGACGATCCACCCCCCGCAGCTCACGCGAAGGCGACTCCCGAGGGCCGATGACCACTGAGATCTCCCACTCGATCGCCGTCGAGGGCAACCTCCCCCTGGAACCCAACGCGTTCGTGGGACGCGAGCCCGACGTCGAGGAACTCCTGCAACTGATGACCGCCACCCGGGTCGTCACCCTCTGCGGCGTGGGCGGGATCGGGAAGAGCCGCCTCGGCCTGCGGGTCGCCGCCGAGCTCGCGCGCGACCTGCCCGACGGCGCGTGGCTGGTGGAGTTCCCCGAGGGCACCCGGCCCAAGGAGACCGTCCGCCGCATCGCGTCGGTGCTGGGCGTGGAGGGCGAGCCGGGGCGCGACCTCGGCCTGGCGGTCGCCGAGGTGTTCGCGGGGCGCAAGGCGGTCATCGTGCTCGACAACTGCGAGACGGTGGTCGAGGAGTGCGCGCAGCTCACCCGGCGGCTGGCCGAGCACTGCCCCGAGGTGCGGGTGCTGGCCACCAGCCGCGAGCCGCTGCGGGTGCCGGGCGAGACCGTCTGGCGGGTGCCGCCGCTCGCGCTGCCGCCCGACCACAACGCGGGCGCGGCCGTCGTCGGCGGCTACGAGGCGGTCCAGCTGTTCCAGGACCGCGCGGCCTCGGCCCGGCCGGGGTTCACGCTGACCGACGACAACGCGCCCGACGTGTCGCGGTTGTGCCACGCGCTCGACGGCATGCCGCTGGCGCTCGAACTGGCCGCCGGGATGACCCGGGTGTTGTCGATCCCGCAGATCGTGGCCCGTCTCGGCGACCGGTTCCGGCTGCTGTCGGCCGGCGACCGCACCGCGCCGCCCCGGCAGCGCACCCTGCGGGCCACCGTCGACTGGAGCTACGACCTGCTGACCGAGCCCGAGCGGGTGCTGCTGCGCCGGGCCACGGTGTTCCGCTCCGGCTGGACGCTCCCCATGGCCGAACTCGTCTGCGCGGGCGGCCCGGTCGAGGCGCCCGACGTCCTGGGCCACCTGACCGCCCTGGTCGACAAGTCCCTGGTCGTGGTCGACGGCGAACTCGCCGGCGAGGCCCGCTACCGGCTGCTCGACACCATCCGCCAGTACGCCGCCGAACAACTCGACGGCCCCGACGAGGAGGCGACCCGGCGGCGGCACCGCGACTTCTTCGTCGCGTTCGCCCGCGACTGGGAGATCGCGGTCGACGCGGGATCGTGGCCGGCGGTGCACCGGCGTACCGAACGGCTGGAGCGGCTGCAGAGCGACCTGCGGGCGGCGGTCGAGTGGTCGGTCACCACGGGCGACGCGGCGCCGATGCTCCAGGCGCTGCTCGGGCTGCGGTGGATGCTGCTCGGCAGCGGCCGGTTCCAGGCCGAGCTGACCCGCTGGGTCGACCGGCTGCTGGAGCTCGCGCTGCCCGACGTCGACCCGGCCACCCACGGCCGGGCGCTGGCCTTCACCGCCAACCTGCTGTCGAACACGGCCGACTTCGCCGCGGCCCGCGAGCGGGCGCGGCGGGCCCTCGACCTGTGCCGGCAGGCCGGCGACCGGCTCGGCGAGGGACAGGCGCTGCTCGTGCTCGCCATCAGCGACGGGTCGCAGCCGGCCGAGAAGCGGCTGGAGGAGTCCATCACGATCGCCCGCGCCATCGGCGAACGGGTGCTGGAGGCCGAGGGCCACGGCACCCGCGCGTTCCTCTCGCTGGCGCAGGGGCGGCTGCGCGAGGCGCAGCGGTCGGCCGAACGACTCGTGGCGCTGGCCACCGAGCTCGACAACCACCTGGCGCTGGTCATCGGCCTGTCGGGGCTGGGCCAGACCGCCCGCCGCCGCGGCGACCTGCAGGCCGCCCGCCACCACTTCACCCGGGCGCTGCGCATCGTGCGCACCTTCGACGCCCGCCAGTGGCTCATCTCCTGCCTGGCCGGGCTGGGGTCGGTGGCGCTCGACGCGGGCGACCTGCCCGAGGCCCGCCGCCGCCTGGGCGAGGCGCTGCGGCTCGGCCGCGACGCCGGGTTGCGCATGCAGTCGGCCCGCCGCCTGGAGACCTTCGCCGCGCTCCACCTCAGGCAGGGCGACCCGCGCCGGGCCGTGCTGCTGTCCGCCGCCTCCGCCGGGTTGCGCACCGGACGGCCGGGGGCCCGCGTCGAGAACGTGCTGACGCCCGCTCGCGACGCCCTGGGCGAACCCGTCGTGGCGGCGTTGTGGGCCGAAGGGCTCGCGTTGCCGTTCGACACGGCCGTCACGCTCGCGCTGGAGGAGTCGGCGGGCAGCCCGCCGCCCGTCGTCGCGCCGGTCGCGGTCGTGCCGCAGAGCACGCTGACCGCCCGCGAGCGCGAGATCGCCGAGCTGGTCGCCCGGGGGCTCAGCAACCGGGCCATCGCCGACGAGCTCGTCATCAGCCAGGCGACCGTCGCCCGTCACGTCGCCAACATCCTGGCCAAACTCGGTTTCACCTCGCGCACCCAGGTCGCCACCTGGGTCGTCGAGCACGGTGTGTAGACGCCGCACGGCGTCCCTTCTACACATGCACCTGCGCACATTCGCCGATGTGAGGGCAACCCCCGCCGACCTACGGTGAGTCCGTGGTCCGGTGCGGCGACTCCGTGGCCGTCACCAGGCCCGCGAGGGCGGATGCCTTCTGAAGCCGGACGTCAGGGGGGGCATCTGGAAACGGCCGCGTGTCCGTCACGCCGGTCGAGGTCACCTCGGAGGGGTGGAGACCGAGACCGGGGGCACGTGGCCCGCGGGCCCGGGTCGCGCAGGACCCGGGCCCGTCCACGCGCATGCGGTTACACACCCTGCTACACACATATGCGGATTCCCGCCGGAGAACCTGACCCGTACGGTCACGGACATGGAGTCAGGGGTCACCGGCGCGGTGTTCGGACGATCCGCGCTGTGGGCCGACCGGCCGGCGCTGATCGATTTCGGCGAAGGCCGGGCCGTCAGCCACGGGACGCTCGCCGCGACGGTGAGGAGGGCTGCCACGGGGCTGGTCAGGAGGGGGACCCGCCCCGGGCAGACCGCCGCCGTCTGCACCGACGGCGTGAGCGGGCATCTGACCGCCGTCTTCGCGGTCGTCGCGGCCGGTGGGGTGGCGCTGCCGCTGGGCGTGCCCGACCCGGCCGAGCTGCTCGCCCACGACGTGCGGCTGATGTTCACGGGAGAGAGGCTGGCCGCCGAGGCGGTCGCGGCGGCGGAGGCGTCGCGGGTGCGGCAGGTCGTCTCCTTCGGCGGCGGCCCCGGCGCGACCGAGTTCGAGGTGCTGCTCGGGCTCGACCCGCTGCCGCTGCCGGTCGCCGCCGCGCGCAGCCCGGCGGTCGTCGCGGAGGAGGGCGAGCTGAGCCACGACGGCTTCACCGAGGCGATGGCGCTGCTCGACGGGCACGTCAGCCTCGACGAACACGACGTCGTGCTGGTCGACTGGCCGCCGTCGGGCTCGGCCGACCTGGCGGTGCTCGGCGGTCTGGCGTTCGCGAAGGGGGCGGTGCTCGTCACGGGCGGCGGACGGGAGCTGGGGGTGACGGTGGCGGCCGTCGTGGAGTGCGGGAAACGGGGGCTGCGCCGTATATAGAACCGTTGCTTGACGGGGCGGCTCCGGTGGTGGGTTGATGGGCTGCCATTTCACACCCGGAGGTCGGCCGCGATGAGGCGACGATGGACCGCGGTCGCCGCGGCGCTGCTCGTTCTGGTGACGTCGTGTTCGGGCGAGGCGGCGGAGACGCCCGAGCCCTCCGCGAAGCAGCGTGTCGAAGTGTTCTCTTGGTGGACGGGCTTAGGCGAGGCCGACGGCCTCAAGGCGATGCGCACCCTGTTCGAGAAGCAGAACCCCGGCTTCACGTTCGTCGACGCGGCCGTCGAAGGAGGGTCGGGCGACCAGGCCCGCGCCCTGTTGGCGAGCAAGCTGCAGGCCAACCAGCCCCCCGACACCTTCCAGGGCCACGCGGGCGCCGAACTCCAGGGCTACATCACCGCGGGCAAGCTCGAACCCCTCAACTTCCTGTACGACGAACTGAAGCTGCGCGACGCCTTCCCGCCCCAGCTCGTCGAGCAGATCTCCGTCCACGGCGAGATCTACTCCGTCCCGGTGAACATCCACCGCTCGAACGTCCTGTGGTTCAACCCGCGGATCCTCAAGGCCGCCGGGGTGACCGGCGCCCCGCGCACCATCCCGCAGTTCCTCGACGCGCTGGCCAAGGTGCGCGACACCGGGAGGATCCCGCTGGCCATCGGGCCGCAGTGGACCGTGGTGCACCTCTTCGAGTCGGTGCTGCTGGGGTCGCTCGGGACGCGGACGTACAACAAGCTCTGGACCGCCGACGCCGACTGGAACAGCGCGGCGGTGAAGAAGGCGCTGACCGACTTCGCGGCGATCCTCGCGATGACCGGGCCGCCGCAGGCCGACTGGCAGCCGGCCGCCAAGCAGGTCGCCGACGGGGAGGCCGCGTTCACCGTCATGGGCGACTGGGCCTACAGCTACTTCCACAACAAGCCCGACGGCGGGCTCGGCAGGACCTCGAAGACCGACTTCGACTGGGCCGCCTCGCCGGGCACCGAGGGCACCTTCATGTGGTTGTCCGACAGCTTCACGCTGCCCCGCGGCGCCCCCAACCGGGAGGGCGCGGTGGCCTGGCTCAAGGTGGCCGCGAGCAAGGCCGGGCAGGACGCGTTCAACCCGCTGAAGGGCTCGATCCCGGCCCGCCGCGACGCCGACACCTCGCTCTACAAGAACTATCTGGCCTGGAACCTGGGCGAGTGGTCGCGCGACGAACTGGCCGGGTCGATCCAGCACGGCGTCGTCGCCAACGACGGCTGGCGGGCGGCCATCAACGACGCGGTCGGCATCTTCATCGACGACCCGGACGTCGCGGAGTTGCAGCGGGCGCTCGTGCTGGCGGCAAAAAACAGTGGCCAATAGACCGGTTTGTCATAACATCGCCCGGTGAGTGTGGTTGACGACCGGGGCGCGACCTTCGGTGAACTGTTCCGGATCGGCGAGTTCCGCGCGCTGTTCGGCAGCCAGCTGCTGCTGACGCTGAGCGAGTCGGTCAAGATGCTGGCGTTCTCCGTCATCGTCTACGACCGCACCGAGTCGGCCGGGTTGTCGGCCATCTCGTGGATGATCGGCTTCCTGCCGATGATGCTCGGCGGCCTGTTCCTGTCGTCGGTCGCCGACCGCGTCCGGCCCCGGGTGCTGATGATCACCGGGGAGTTCACGCGGGCCGTGGTGTGCCTGCTCCTGGCGTTCGCCGGGCTGCCGGTGTGGGCGATGTTCGCGGTCGTCCTGGTCACCGGCGTGCCGACCGCCGTGTTCATGGCGGCCCGCAACGCGGTGCTGCCCGACATCCTCGACGGCGACCGGTTCGTGCTCGGGCGGGCCCTGTTCACCATGACGGGCGCCGGGGCGCAGATCGCCGGGCTCGCGGTCGGCGGGGCCATGCTCGCGCTGACCGGGCCCGAGTGGGCGCTGCTGATCACCGCCGGGCTCTCGCTGGCCGCCGTGCCGATCGTCCGGTTCGGCATCGTGAACCGGCCGGCCCGCGCGGTCAAGGACGGCACCGGCGCGGTGCGCGCCACGCTGCGCGGCAACTGGCAGCTGCTGAGCGACCGGACCATCCGAGGGCTGCTGCTGGCCGGGTGGATGCCGCTGATGTTCATGGTCGGCTCGGAGGCCGTGTTCATCCCCTATCTGACCGAGATGGGGCAGGCCGGGGCGGCCGGGTTCGTGCTGGCCGCGACGGCCGCCGGGATGGGCTTCGGGGAGTTCGTCGTCGGCCGGTTCGTGTCGCCGGCGAACCGGGCCAGGCTCGGGCTGCCGCTGGTCGCGCTGATGGGGCTGCCGCTCATCGGGTTCCTGACCGCGCCGGGACCCTGGTGGGCCGGCACCCTGGCGTTCCTCGCGGGCAACGGGCTGGCCTACCAGCTCATGCTGCAGCGGCCGTTCGTCGACGCGGTGCCCGAGGCGCGGCGCGGGCTGGCGTTCGGGCTGCAGGGGTCGGGGATGATGACCGTCCAGGGGCTCGGGGGAGTGGTGGCCGGCGGCCTTGCCGAACTGGTCGACGTGCACCACGCCATCGCGATCTGCGGCGGGCTGGTGCTCGTGTCGGGGGCGTTGTTGTGGCGGCCGCTCAGCCGGCCCGCCCGCGAAGGGGTCTAGTCACCGCTGCGTGGCGTGGAGGTCGGTCTCGATCCTGGCGGCGCCGGCGAGCAGCGGGGGCAGCAGGTCGCGCCGGGCCGCCTCCAGTGAGGTGCGGCTGGCGTGCGACGACAGGTTGACGGCCGCGACGACCCGGCCGCCCCGGTCGCGGACCGGGACCGCGATGGACCGCAGGCCGTCTTCGAGTTCCTGGTCGACCAGGGCGTACCCCTGCTCGCGGACCTCGGCCAGCACCGGGCGGAGTTCCGCTTCCGAGGTGAGGGTGCGGTCGGTCATCCGGACCAGGTCGGCGCGGGCGAAGTAGGCGTCGAGGTCGCACGCGGGCAACCCGGCGAGCAGGACGCGGCCCATCGACGTGCAGTGGGCCGGGAAGCGGGTGCCGATCGCGATGGTGACCCGCATGATGCGGGTGGTGGGCACCCGGGCGACGTAGATGATGTCGGTGTCGTCGAGCACCGACACCGACGCCGACTCGTGCACCTCGCCGACGAGCCGTTCGAGGTGGGGGAAGGCGACGTCGGGCAGCGACAGGTTCGACAGGTAGGCGTAGCCGAGTTCGAGCACGCGGGGCGACAACGAGAACAGCCGTCCGTCGGTGCGGACGTAACCGAGGTGGACCAGCGTCAGCAGGAACCGGCGGGCCGCCGCCCGGGTGAGGCCGGTCTTCCTGGCTACCTCACTCAGGGTCAGTTCGGGTGAGGATCCGTCGAAGGCGCGGATCACCGACAGGCCGCGTGCCAGCGACTGCACGAATTCCTCAGCCATAGTCCGGCACTCTAGCGCCTCGTATCGTTCTCATAACGAACCATTGTTCTGTTTACGACCGATATGCCATCGTTCGCCAGACAAACCAACGTTCGGATAGCGAACCTGGGTGGCCTGAACCCCAAGGAGGGTCACATGTCCCTGCTGGACCCCAAACTCTGGACCGGTCGGATCTACAGCGGCGGCTGGGTCACCTCGCAGGCGGGCGAAGCGGCCGTGGTCGAGCCCGCCACCGGCGGCGAACTCGGCCGGATCGGCGTCGCCGGGGCCGACGACGTGCGGGCCGCCGCCCGCAGGGCCGCCCAGGCGCAGAAGGACTGGGCGGCGACCAACTTCGAGGAGCGCGCCGCCGTGCTCCGCCGCGCGGGCGCCCTCTTCGAGCAGTACGCCGAGGAGATCCACCACTGGATCATCCGGGAGACCGGCTCCGTACCGCCGAAAGCCGGCCTGGAGACCCACGTCGCCGCGCAGGAGTGCTTCGAGGCGGCGGCCCTGGCCTCCGGGACGACCGGCGAGATCCTGCCCACCAACCGCAAGCGGCTCAGCCTGGCCCGGCGCGTCCCGGTCGGCGTGGTCGGCGTGATCGCGCCCTTCAACGTGCCGCTGATCCTGGGCATCCGCTCGGTCGCGCCCGCGCTCGCGCTGGGCAACGCCGTCGTGCTCAAGCCCGACGCGCGGACCGCCGTCTCGGGCGGGGTGGTGATCGCCCGGGTGCTGGAGGAGGCCGGGCTGCCCGAAGGGCTGCTGCACGTCCTGCCGGGCGGCCCCGAGGCGGGGGAGGCGCTGGTCGCCGACCCGCTGGTGCCGGTCATCTCGTTCACCGGCTCGACCGCCGCCGGACGCAAGGTCGGCGAGGCCTGCGGACGCCTGCTCAAGCGGGCCCACCTGGAGCTCGGCGGCAACTCGGCGCTGATCGTGCTCGACGACGCCGACCTCGACCTGGCCGCCTCGGCCGGGGCGTGGGGCTCGTTCCTGCACCAGGGCCAGATCTGCATGACCACCGGCCGCCACCTCGTGCACGCCTCCCTGGCCGACGAGTACGTCGAGCGCCTCGCCGCCAAGGCCGACCACCTGCCCGTGGGCGACCCGGCCACCCAGCAGGTCGCCCTCGGGCCGCTGATCTCCGCGGGCCAGCGGGACAAGGTGCACGCCCTGGTCACCGGCAGCGTCGAGGCGGGCGCGCGGCTGGCGGCGGGCGGGACGTACGAGGACCTCTTCTACCGTCCGACGGTGCTCGCCGGAGCGGGCCCCGCCTACGACAACGAGGTGTTCGGGCCGGTCGCCCCGGTCATGCCCTTCCACACGATCGAGGAGGCGGTGGCCCTGGCGGGCGACAGCGAGTACGGCCTGTCGCTCGGCATCCTCAGCCGCGACGTGATGAAGGCGATGCACCTGGCCGAGCAGATCCCCACCGGGATCGTGCACATCAACGACCAGACCGTTGACGACGAGGCAGTCGCGCCCTTCGGCGGGCTCGGCGCCTCGGGCACCGGTTCGCGGTTCGGCGGACCCCGCGCGAACGCCGACGCGTTCACCCACACTCAGTGGGTGACCGTCCAGGGTGACATCGCTGCTTATCCGTTTTGACCGATCTTGTAGGTTCGGGGGTCATGAGAAAGAACGGCTGGTTGTTGCTGGTCGCCGGGTTCGTCCTGGCCGCCCTCAACCTGCGACCGGCGCTCGCCGGAGTCTCGCCGCTCCTGGGCGAGATCATGTCCGACCTGTCCCTCTCCCCCGCGGCGGCCGGGGCCATCACCACCATCATGTTGTTGTGCCTCGGCCTCCTGGGCCCGCTGGGCCCGATCCTGTCCTCCCGTCTCGGTCTCGACCGCACCCTCATGGCGGGCATGCTGCTCCTCATCGCCGGAGTCGTGATCCGCAGCTCCGGCGGCGTCGTCACGCTCTACCTGGGCGCGGCGATGGCCGGCACCGCCATCGCGTTCATGAACGTGATCATGCCCGGCCTGGTCAAACAGCACTTCCCCGACCGGGTGGGCCTGTTCACCGGTCTCTACGTCAGCAGCCTGGTCAGCGGCGCCGCCCTCGGCTCGGCCGTGATGGTGCCGCTCGCCCAGGAGATGGGCTGGCGCTGGGCCGCCGCCACGACGGCGATCTTCGCCCTGATCTCGGCGATCGTCTGGTTGCCGCAGGTGCTCCGCACCCCGACCCCGCCGCCCCCGCAGGCGCCGCGGCCCTTCCGGGCGCTGATGAAGCGCCGGGTGACCTGGTACGTCGCGACGTACATGGGCGTCCAGTCGATGACCTTCTACATCATGCTGGCCTGGCTGCCCACGATCTTCACCGACGCCGGGCTCAGCGCCGACGACGCCGGATACCTGCTCGGGCTGACCAACGTGGCCCAGATCGCCGCCACCCTGACCGTGCCGATTCACGCGGGGAAGGCGAAATCGCAGGTTCCGCACGTCATGTGGGCGGCCGTGGTCACCATCGTCGGGTACGTCGGCGTGTTGTTCTGGCCGACCACCGTCCCGTGGTTGTGGATGATCGTGCTCGGCCTCGGCCAGGGCGCCTCGATCGCGCTGGCGCTGCTGATCATCACGCTGCGCGCCCCCGACCCCCGCTCGGTCACCGCCCTGTCGGCCGTCGCCCAGTCGACCGGCTACACCCTGGCCGCGATCGGCCCGGTCGTGATCGGCGCCATCTACCAGGTCAGCGGGGGCTGGACGGTTCCCCTGGTCGTGGGGCTCGGCGTCTGCGGCGTGCAATTGGTGTTGGGTTATCTCGCCGCACGTCAACCGCACGGCACCTGATCTTCACCTCACCCCTTTACCGTCCGGCCCATGAGTCTCACGCGCAGAGGCGCGATCACCGTGCTCGCGGCCGGAACGGCCGCCGGCGCCCTGATGGGCACCACCCCCGCGTCCGCCAAGCGCCGCTTCGGCGACGTCACCGTGATCGGCCACCGGGGCGCCAGCGCCGTCCGTCCGGAGCACACCCTGCTCTCGTACGAGGCGGCCATCGCCCTGGGGGCCGACTACATCGAGCCCGACCTCGTCTCCACCAAGGACGGCGTGCTCGTCGCCCGGCACGAGAACGAGATCGGCGGCACCACCGACGTCTCCACCCGCACCGAGTTCGCGGGCCGCCGCACCACCAAGGTCATCGACGGCCGCCCGATCACCGGCTGGTTCACCGAGGACTTCACCCTCGCCGAGCTGAAGACGCTGCGGGCCACCGAGCGCATCCCCGACCTGCGGCCGAACAACGCCGCGTTCAACGGCCTGGCCGAGATCCCCACCCTGGAGGAGGTGATCCAGCTGGCGCAGCGCCACGAGGTCGGCATCTACCCGGAGACGAAGCACCCCACGTACTTCGACTCCATCGGCCTGTCGCTGGAGGAGCCGCTCCTGGACGTGCTCGACCGCTACGGCTGGCGCCGTTCCGGCGACCCGGTCATCATCCAGTCGTTCGAGGTCGGCAACCTGAAGGCGCTGCGGCCCAAGACCAAGCTCAAGCTGGCCCAGCTCATCGACGCCGCCGGCAAGCCGTTCGACACCGCGACCCTCACCTACGACCAGATGGTCACCCGCGAGGGCCTGCGCGAGATCCGCACCTACGCCGACGGCATCGGCGTCAACACCCGCCGGATCCTCCCGGTCGGCCCCGACAACCGCACCCTGCCGCCGACCACGCTGGTGCGCGACGCCCACCGCGAGGACCTGATCGTGCACGCCTGGACGCTGCGCAACGAGAACGCGCAGCTCCCGGCCGACTACCAGTTCGGCAACCCGGCCAGCCCGGCTTTCCCGCGCGCGGTCGGGAACGTCATGGGCTTCGCGGCGGCGCTGTTCGAGCAGGAGATCGACGGCATCTTCGCCGACGACCCCGCGATGCCCCGCGCGGTGCTCAGCTCGGACAAGTGACTAGTCGAGCGGGCGCAGCTCGTCGGCGTAGCTCACCGACTGGCGGCGCATCATGCCGTCGTCGCTGATCGAGTACTGACCGAGCCGCCACAGGGGCGGGGAGTAGGCGTGGATCGACACGCTGCCGTGCTCCGCCCCTGTCAGGCGGTGGATGTGGTCGGGACCGAAGCTGAAGGAGGTCCCGGCGCGCACGCTGGTCTCCAGGTGTTCGCCGCCGATGCGGGGGTTGGCCTCCACCAGCGTGCCCCGGACCACGTTGACCGCGCCCGACGAGACGTCGTGGTCGTGCCAGCCCGTGTCGTCTTCGGGCCGCCAGCACAACAACCAGACGTCGACGTAGGCGTCGCGGTAGAGCGAGGCGTAGTGGCGTCCGCCGTCCTCGGAGCCCTCGAACGACAGGTGCTCCTGCCAGAGCTCCGGCTTGACGGCCAGGTCGTCGACGAGTTCCCGCAGCTCACGCCGGTCGAGTGGGCGTGGTGGCAGCGACTCGAAAGGGGCCGCGGGACAGGTGCCCGGCACCGGGATGGTGGGCGTGCTCATGAGGACGGCTCCTTTCGTGTCAGCAATCTGGCGGGATTCGCCACGGTGATGGCGTGCCGGGCGGCCGGCCCGAAGTCGAGCACGGGCGCTTCGGCGTAGGGGCGGTCGGACCCGTTGACGACCACGTCGATGCCGAGCTCCCGGACCACCGCGTCGACGGCGCGGGGGCCGTAGGACGAGGTCTCCACGAACACGGCCGGATCGACGAGGCCGCGGCCCGAGCCGCCGCGGGTGATCTGGCGTTCGGCGTGCAGCGGCGCGAGACCGGCCAGCAGCGCGAAACAGACTTTGAGCCGGGGGTGCCGGGCCCGGCCGAACGCCTGGAAGGCGTACCAGGCGGCGTGCATCTGCTGCACGTAGGGCACGACGGCGGGCCACCATGGCGGGGTGCCGGGCGCCGAGGCCGGTCCGGGATGGACGAAGAGCGGGCGCTCGCCCAGGGCGTCGAGCAGCGGCGCGACGCGGGCCAGCCCCTGTTCGTCCTGGATCGCCGTGGCCGGGAGCTGGAGGCCGACCGCCCCGGCGGCGAGCGCCTCTTCGAGCTTCGGCACGGAGACGTCGGTCACCGGCGCCGCCGCCCAGAAGCCGAAGGGCTCCGGGAGGGCCGCCATGCCCTCGTGGAAGGCGTCGATCAGCGGCCACGCCTCGTCGGGCGGGAGGTGCTCGATGCCCAGCGGGCTGGACAACGAGACGAGTGCGAGTTCGAGCGCGGAGTTCAGCTTGGCGCGTGCGGCCGGGTCGTGGTCGGCCGGGTTCACCTCGTAGGCCGGTTCGCCGTCGAGCAGCAGGGTCCAGCCGTCGAGGCGAGGGTTGGCGGTCCTGGAACGCAGCGCGTCGAGAAAAGGCGCAGGCCAGAGGTGCTGGTGCACGTCCACAGCCATCTCCGCCTCCTCCAACCCGAATTCCCTACTCATAATACAGGTATATCGATCTGAGGCTAGTGAACCGCTTCACTGATTCGCTTAAGTGAACCGTTTCACCCCATATGTGTCAAGTAGGCTGGATCGATGCCCCAACGGAAGCGAGCGACGATCCGTGAGGTGGCCCAGGCGACCGGCCTGTCCACCGCCGCCGTCAGCTACGCACTACGGGGGCTCCAGGTCTCCGAGGAGACCATGCACCGGGTCCGCCGCGCCGCGGCCGAGCTCGGCTACGAGGCCGATCCCAACGCGCGGGCGCTGGCCAGCGGGCGTACCGGGATGATCGGCGTGCTCTGCGGCTCGCTGGAGGACCTCTGGCAGCAGTCGCTGGCCGTCGGCATCGGCCGGTCGCTGCGGGAGAAGGACCACTACGGCCTGATCCTCGACGCCGCCGGCGACCCCGACCGCGAGCGCACCCTGGCCCGGCAGCTCCGGGGGGTCGACGGGCTGATCGTCCAGCCGGTCGACCCGGCCGCGCCGTTCTGGGCGGGAATCGCGGAGGACATCCCGCTGGTCACGATCGGCGACGCGCTGAAAGAGGCCCGCACCGCCGCCGAGGTGGTCTTCGACAACCAGAGCGGCGTCACCCTCGCCCTCGAATACCTGGCCGGACGCGGCCACCGGCGGGTCGCGGTGCTGACCCCGACCCTGGCCGAGACGCCCGACCGGCCCGCCGACCGCCTGGTCACCGCCGAGGCCGCGCGGCTCGGGCTGGAGGTGACGGTGGCGACCTGCCCCCAGGGACTCGGCCCGGCGGCCGAGGCGGCCCGCGCGGTGTTGCGCGACCGGCCGAGCGCGGTGTTCTGCTTCTCCGACTCCATCGCCTACGGAGTCCTCAAAGCGGCCGGTGACCTCGGTCTCTCCGTTCCCGGAGACGTCTCCGTCATGGGCTACGACGACCACCCGATGTCGGAGCTGCTCGGCCTGACCACGGTGAGCTGGGATCTCGACACGATCGTCCGGTCGGCGGTCCGGCTCGTGCTCGGCGCCGCCGACGGGACACTGCGCCGGCGCCGGGTCGTCCAGAAGCCGACGCTGCGCGAACGAGGGTCGGTCGCTCGCCGCTGACGGGGTTCTCCCGAAGCAGGCCGGCTCCGAGGCGGCGTTTTCCTGTGGCCCGCTGCCGGTGGTTCGGCGTGGTCAGTCGGCCAATGCCGAGCGGGCCGCCTCGATGTCGGCCTCCAACGACCGGTCTTCCGGGGTCTCGCCGGTGCGGATGGCCAGGGCGCGGTCGGCGGCGACCAGTTCGCAGGCCAGGATGATCTCGTAGGGCTCCCGCGCGGCCAGGCAGGCCCGCGCCGCCTGGGTGCCGAACCCGGCGTGGTCTTCGACGCTGCGCGACAGGACCGCGCCGCCCAGGGTCACCGGGGCGGCGAGCTGGCGCAGGGAGGCGAGGGCGTCGTGGGCGACGTACTCGAGGATCAGGGCGCCCGACTTCCCGGGTGACCCGGCGAGGAAGGGCAGCAGGCCGGTGTAGGCCGGTTCCATCAGCGTGGCCAGGCGGGCGGTCGAGAGCGAGGCCGTCTGCACCAGCGCGGCCCGCAGGGCGTCGAGGGCCAGCGCGACCGGCGCGGTGTGGAAGTTGCCGTTGTGCCAGGCCGCCTCGCCCGCGATCAGTGGGTTCTCGGCCGCCGAGTTCATGTCGATGGTGACCGCCCGCCGGGCCAGGTCGAGGGCGTCGAACGCCGCGCCGTGGACCTGCGGCAGCGCGCGGTAGCCGTAGGGGTCCTGGAGACGGCCGGCGGGGGAGTGGTCGTCGAGCAGGGCGCTCAGCGCGGCGGCGACCCTGGCCTGACCGGGGTGGCGGCGGGCGCGCTGGACCTCGTACGCGAGCGGTTCGACCGACGCCCCGGCGGCCCGCCACGTGCGGGCGGCGACCCGCACCGACGCCTCCAGCAGCCGGGCCAGATCGGCGCAGGCCAGCGCGGCGTCGGCCAGGGTGAGGGCGTTGGAGCTGATGAACGGCAGGGCGTCGGCGGAGGCCAGCCGGAAGCGGGGACCGTTCCAGGGCGTCTCGCCGAGCAGGCAGAGCGCCGTGGTGGACAGGGCGGTGAGATCGCCGGTGCCGATCGCGCCGTAGAGCCGGACCGGCGGGACGGCCCGTCCGTTGATCGCCTCGGCCAGGACGGGCAGCAGCGCCGGGTTGATCCCCGAACCGCCGCGCAGGAGCTGGTTGAGGCGGACCGTCAGCATCGCGGTCGCGCGGGCCGGTTCGATCAGCGGCCCGGCGCCCCCGGCGTGGCTGCGCAGCAGGTCGAGGCCCGGTTCGTGCACCTCGACGTCTTTGTTGGCCCCCACGCCGGTGGTGCGGCCGTAGACCGGGCCGGTCTGCTCCCGGGCGGCGGCGAAGGCGTCTTCGGCCCGGGCCGGGGAGCCCAGCTCGACCTTCGCCGTGCCGTAGCCGACCGCCCTGACCTCGTCGCAGGTCAGGGTCGAGCCGTCGAGCAGGACAGTCCTAGTCGTCAATTCCGAGGATCAGGTCGAGCAGCCAGGAGATCACGCCGATGATGATCGCTCCCCAGAAGGCCGCCCAGAACCCGGCGACCTCGAACGGGAGCGTCAGCTGGTCGGCGATCCAGCTGGTCAGGAGCAGCAGGCCGGCGTTCACGACGAGCGCGAACAGACCCAGCGTGAGGACGTAGAAGGCGCAGCCGATCGTTTTGATGATCGGCTTGAGGAGGGCGTTGATCACCCCGAAGATCAGCGCCACCGCGAGCAGCGTGCCGATCTCTTTGGCGGTCGACTCGCCGCCGACCGTGATTCCGTCGACGACGCGGGTCGACACCCACAATGCCGCCGCGACCACGAGGATCTTGACGATGTATTTCACGATGGTGATCCTCGCACGTCCGGCCCGCTCTGGGCGAAGGTCGCGTGACTCTGACCCGTTGTTGGGCATAGGTGGTGATCGTCCCGGGAAATCACCGCTTGGGGGTGGGCCAGATCATGAACGTCGACCAGCTCGAACAGCTCTCCGCGAAGGAACTGCACGACCGCGCGGTCCGGTATGCCGTGCGCCACGGCGACTTCGGGTTCCTGTGGGACCTGCTGAAGGTCATCCCGGCCGCCCAGGGCGCCAGCGGCCGCGAGGAGGAGACCGCCAACGACCTGAGCAGGGTTTCGGCGCTGCTGAGCGACGCCATGGCCGCGGGCGAGGGCAAGCTGGGAGAGGCACTGCGGCCGGTCTACATCGAGTACCTCTCCAAGCACAACGACCTCGACGACTAGCTCGCCTTGACGTCGGGCCCGTAGACGAGGAACCCCGGCGTGCTGGTCACCCGGCCGTCGAGCCCGGTGAGCATCACGTCGTAGGGGGTCGCCTGGGTGTCCTTCGGCAGCGCGATCTCCCGGGCGAACCGGCGGGCCCGGACCGAGCCCATGGCGTGCAGCGCCGTGGCGTACGCCCCTGCCGTCGCGAGGTCGGGCCCGACGACGGTCACCGAGGCCAGGTCGCCCTGGGCGCCCGAGCCGTTCGGCCGTTCGGCGGTGGCGACCGCCAGGTCGTGGGCGAAGACCACCCGTGACACGGCCCCCTCGCTGGGGTCCTTGAGCCCGACCCGCCACGGCACCCCCGGCCGGGCCGATCCCCGGACGCGGACGTCGCCGTCGGCGCTGACGCAGTGGTCCACCGCCCCGGCGGCGGCCAGCGCGCGGGACACCCGTTCGAGGGCCCAGTCGCGCACGTATCCGGATCCGGCCGCCTCGCCCGTCGCGCCGCCGAAGAACCCGTCCGTGATCTTGTCGAGCTCGGCGATCCGCTGGAGCACCTCGGTCAGTTCGGGCGCCGCCTCCTCGGGCGTGATCTCCTTGCGCGCCAGCCGGTTGAGCTGGCTGTCGGGCTTGCGGGTGCTGAACGTTTCTTCGACCCAGCGCAGCCACCGGAACGCGTCGTCGAGGAGCGGGCGCAGCTCCCGCTGCGGGAGAGCCGTACGGATGTCGATCCCGACATGCGATCCCATGAGGTCCTCAGCTCGGTGAGCACCGGGGAAGCGGTCGATGCGGCGGGTGGTGGTGTCCGTAGAGGTAGTCATCGCACTCCTTCGTCTCCGAGCAGAGATACGCGCCGGAGCAGGGACGCGTTCAAGCCCGATAACGATTCAATCTCAGAACGTTCGTCCCTTTTAAGAGGTATGTCGGATTATTTACTTTACTCAGCGACTTTTCATGAACCGACGGCAGAATGTCCGCTGTGCCAGAGACCCGAGTGCTCGTCGTGGACGACGAGCCCGAAGTGCGGACCGCCATCGCCCGCGCGCTCCGCGTCGAGGGCCACCGCGTGGCCAGCGCCGTCGACGGCGTGACCGCCCTGGCCGCCATCGCCGGGAACGCTCCCGACGTGGTCGTCCTGGACGTGATGATGCCCGACATGGACGGCCTGGAGGTCTGCCGCCGCCTGCGCAAGAACGGCGACCGCACCCCCGTCCTGATGCTGACCGCGCTCGACGGCGTGGGTGACCGGGTGGCCGGTCTGGACGCCGGCGCCGACGACTACCTGGTCAAGCCGTTCGCCCTGGAGGAGCTCTTCGCCCGCGTCCGCGCGCTGCTGCGGCGGGCGGCCCCGCCCCCGGAGACCTCCTTCGCCGACCTGCACCTGCTGCCCGACCGCCGCCAGGCCCGCCGCGGCACCCGGGTCTTCGACCTCACCCGCACCGAGTACGCGCTGCTGGACCTCCTGATCCGCAACGGCGGCCAGGTGCTGACGCGGGAGGTCATCCTGGAGCGGATCTGGGGCTACGAGTTCACCCCCGGGTCGAACTCCCTGGAGGTCTACATCCGCTACCTGCGCCGCAAGACCGAGGCCGACGGGGAACCCCGGCTCATCCAGACCGTCCACGGCCTGGGCTACGCCCTGCGGTCCCCGGGGCGGGAGCGCTCGTGAAACTGCACTGGCGGATGGCCCTGGCCTCGGCGCTGGCCGGCGCGGTCAGCGTCAGCGTGGTCGTCTACGCGGCCTACCGGATCACCTGCAACCGCTTCGAGTCGGCGATGGGCAGCTACGGCTACCGCCCGCCGTCGGGCGTGCTGGCCGGCCTCGCCGAGGTGACCGACCTCGGCTGGCCCTTCTTCGCCATCGCCCTCGGCGGCCTGTGCCTGTCGGGGGCGCTGGGCTGGATCGCCGCCTGGACGGGCCTGCGCCCCGTCGGCAAGTTCAAGGACGCCGCCCGCCGGGTGGCCGACACCAGCGACCTGACCACCCGGATCGACGTCACCGGCGACGACGAGCTCGGCAGCCTCGCCCGCAGCTTCAACACGATGCTCGACGCCCTGGAACGCTCGGCCAAGGCCCAGAAACGCCTGGTCGCCGACGCGTCGCACGAACTGCGCACCCCCCTGACGGCGGTGCGCACCAACGCCGAGCTCCTCCAGCGCGGCCGCCTGCCCGCCGAGGAGCGCGAGGAGGTGGCCGCCGCGGTGATCAGCGGCCTGGAGGAGCTCACCGGCCTGGTCTCCGACATCGTCGAACTCGCCCGCGACGAGGAACCCCAGGCCCTGGTGGAGCCGCTGCGCCTGGACGAGATCGTGTCCAGGGAGATCACCCGCGCCTCCTCCCACTGGCCCCTGACCAGATACACCTCCGACCTGGACCCCGTGGTGGTCCTGGGCGTCGCCGACCGGCTCTCCCGGGCGGTCGGCAACGTCCTGGACAACGCCGCCAAGTACAGCCCCGCCGGCGCGACGGTCGAGGTCCTGCTGCGCGACGGCGAGCTGACCGTCCGCGACCACGGCCCCGGCATCGCCGTCGAGGACCTCCCGCACGTCTTCGACCGCTTCTACCGCGCCTCCGCCGCCCGCGCCATGCCCGGCTCCGGCCTGGGCCTGGCGATCGTCCGCCAGGTCGTCGACAGCCACGGCGGCTCGGTCTCCGCAGGTCCCGCCCCCGGCGGCGGCACGCTCGTGAAACTGGCCTTCCCGTAGGGTGCTTTTCATGGGAGATGTACGGGTTACCCGGACCCCATCCGGTTTCGTGGCGACCAACGAGCGGGGCGCGCAGGTGGCCCTCGGGCACGGCGACGGCGAGTTCGGCGCGGTCGAACTGCTCCAGGTCGCCGTGGGCGCCTGCAACGCGATGACCGTCGAGCCGCTGACCACGCAGCGCGGCCTCCGGCTCCCTGAACTTTCTGTGACGATCAGCGCGGAAAGGTCAGCGCCGACCCTGCTGGGCAAAGTGACGGTCAGCTACGAAATCGAGCTGCCCGAGGGCATGCCGATGGCGAAGTTCCACGAAATAGCCCAGCGTGTACACGACAGACACTGCATCGTGAGCCGATCCCTGGAAGCCGGGACCGAGGTCAAGCTCGACCTGCCGGACTCCTGAGACTTAGACCAACAACCGGCAGTGCCATTGCGCGGTCCTTAAGGTCGGTTCAGTAACGTGGAAGCAGGTCAAGGGGGCTGGAAAGCCACCACACAAGCCTTTTTCCCATAAGGGCGCGGAGGGGGAACCGCGCCCGAGAGCGGGGGAAGCCGTCCAGACGCCTTTGGGGGAGGGCGTCTCGGCGGCACCGCTTGGAGTCGGGGCCGGCGCAGTTGGGGGACTGCGTCGGCCCCGACGTATGTCCGGCGACAGTCACAGCAGATCGGGCAGCAGCGACTCGAGAACGGCCTCCTCATGGACGGCCACCCCGCGGTCCCGCATCACCGTCTCCAACCGGGGATCCCAGGGCGTGGCGACCGGCCGCCCGTGGAGCGTCGTGGCCCGGTCGTCGGCGGGCACGGCCGATTCGTAGTCGTCGGCCGACATCCGCCACGGTTCGGCTCCCAGACCGATGATCCGCCGGGCGATCGCCAGGCCCGGCCAGTCGAAGTCCCCGTGGTAGCGCACGTTCACGCGCTGGCCGGCCAGTCTCCGCAGCAGCAGGAGCCCCGCGGCGGCGGGGTTGCCGTAGAGGCACATGAGTGGATGCTCCGCCGGTGTCCTGATCGCCGCCTGCAGCACCTGCGGGTTCTCACACGCGAACACCGGCCCGCCCGCCGGATGGTAGCGGACGTCGGCCCGCAGCAGTTCGTGCACGGTGAGGTGGGTCGCCAGGCCGAGATCGGCACGCTCCCGCATCATCGCCGACCAGCGGTCGAGACCGGGCGGGCGCAATCCCCAGACCAGGACGGTTCCCGACAGCTGATCGGCGATCACCCCGGCGCCGTGCCACAGGTCCCGCCGGTCCGCGGCCGTCTCGGGCGGCGGCGATCCTTGGGCCGCCGCCAGTGCCCGCAGCACGAGCGAGGCCACCAGGCGGCCGTCGTCGAGGCCGTGGGCGTCACCGAGATGCCGGGCGGCGAGTTCGGCCCGTTCCCACTGGCGGTCGCCGGCGCCGTCGGCGAAGAGATCGTCGAGGATCGGCGCCGCCTGACCGATCGCGTGCAGGGACGCGGCGACCCCGACCCGGGTGAGCAGCCCCGACCTGCGAAGCCCCGCCACGTAGGCGGCGCCCCAGGGCGGCCGGGCGACACGTTCGTCGATCAGCGAGAAGACCTCCGACCACGACTCCCGGGCCCGTTCCCTGACGGCCGTACGGTCGACGAGCGCCCGCCCGGTGATCTCGGCCACGACCGTGAGCAGCCCGTGTGCCGCCGCGGACCGGCGAAGCGCCTCGTCGAGCACGTCCAGCGCGACCCGGACGCGCCCGGGGGTGATCCGCCGGGAGAGCAGCCCGGAAAGGTGGGCGGCGCCCGAGTCGTCAAGGGTCACGGTGACGACTCCCTCTATGGCGAGTCGTTGGCGCTCCAGTTTGCGGCGGACCGCCGCCCACAGAGGATCCAGACAAGGGTCGGACAGGTAACGGCGGGTGGCGGGCGGAATCGTGGTGGTCATCCGGTCGCCCTCAGGTGTTTGTTCCTGCCGTCCCAGTGAATGTGGATGGTGGCCGCCGGGCTGTCGTCGCCACGGCGGATCTCGTAGCAGTCCAGGGACGGCACCTCGGGGTAGCAACCCCAGAGGGCATGACCGGTCATCACGAAGTCGATGTCCAGACGGACCAGCAATCCCATGAGGACCGCGATCGTCTGGTCGTCGACCTTGGCGAAGGCGTCGTCGAGCAGGAGCAGCCGGAGCGGTGACGACGCGTCGGGCAGACCGGAGAGGTAGGCGTCGGCCGCCGCGAACAGGGCGACGTAGGACACGAAACGCGTTTCGCCCTGGCTGAGCTTGGCGCGGCGACTGATCTTGCGTTCGCGGCCGGGTTCGGGGCCGGTGATCACGACCTCCACTTCGTGCCAGGCCCGGTAGTCGAGGGCCTCCCGCAGATGGGTGGTGTATCCGGCGCTCTCGTCGAGCGCGAAACGCTCGCCGACCCGGTTCTTGAGCAACTCGGTGAGCTCCGCCGACTGCTCCGGCGTGCGGATCACGTCGGCGGTCGAGACGAGCCGGCGGATCCGCCCGATGTCGGTCTTGGCCGCGTCGGTCAGCCGCCAGTGGAGGCGGACCCCGATGCCGTGGCTGGTGTGGATGGTCTTGAGGCTCTCGTTCATGGCCCTGATGAGATCCTCGGCCTGACCGAGCCGCTGCCGCAGTTCGTCGGCGATCCCGCCGAGCACGAACTCGGTGAACACCTCCTGCTCGCGGCTGCTCAGGGCGGCCTGGCCCTCTTCGTGCCGTCGCCTCAGCTCCGCCGCCGCGCCCACCACGGTGTGGCGGCCCGTTCCGTCGGCTATGGCCACGGTGTGGACGCCGTCGCGGATGCTGGGAATGATGTCGAACCCTCCGGCCAGCTCGCGTTCGAGCGTCTGCTGGGCCCTGGCGACCGCCGTCTCGTCGACGTCGGCGGACGGCCGGGACCGCAGGAGCGAGACCACCTTCTCCGCCACGGTCCGGACGTCGCCCGGAGTGACCGTTGAAAGGGGTTGCGGCAGGTCGGCCACATCGAGGGCGGCCTCGGCGAGGCCGGGAAGCCGCAGGACCGAACCGAAGCGGCGCCATTCATGGTCGAGGGCGCGTTCGGTCTCCCGAAGGGTCGCCTTCGAGGCGGTCACGGCGGCTTCGGCCGCGCCCTTCCTGCCCGCCAGTTCCTCCAGCCCCGCCCGGCCGGTCTTCAACTGACCGCGGCAGGTCTTGAGGTCGAGTTCGGCCGCGGCGAGTTCGCGCTTGATCCGGGCGGCGTCGGCCCCGATGGTGGCCCGGGTGGCCGCCAGCCGGCTGGCTTCGGCGTGCCAGTCGCTCCAGTCGCCCTCGGCGCGGGTCTCCGCCTCCGTGCGGTTGCGCCGCTGGTCGACGACCTCGTCCATCGCACTGGCGTGCCGCCGCATGGCGGTGCCGACGGCGTTGACGTCGGTGACGGCCTGACGGCACTCCCTGATCGCGGTTGTCGTACGGGCGATGACCGTGCTCAGCTCGTCCGCGGTGCTGGGCAGTCCGAAGTCGGCGCAGACGGCCCGATGCCGCTTCAGCTGGGCGGACCATTCTGCACGGAGCTCCTGGGCCGCCTCCCGGCGACGGGTCGCTTCCTTCTCCACATGCGCCGCCCGGGTGGTCGCCGCTTTGGCGAGGGCGTGTGCGGTCGTCAAGGTGTGGCTGGTGGGAGCCGTCCGGACGTGGGAGTTGAGGTCGCGCTGCCGGTCGGTCAGTTCCTTGGTGAGTGTCCGGCGCCGTTCTCTGCCGGCCGCGATCCGGGCGAGGTCGGCCGCGATCTCCGCCAAGCGGGCGGCCCGGGCGGCGGCTCGGGCGGCGGCGCCGACGTAACGGGCCATCGGCGGGTGATGGCGGCCGTGCAGCGGGCCGTTGCGCCACGTCCCGTCCACTCCCACCGACACCGGATGACCGGGGTCGCCGAGGGCGATCCTGCCGAGGATCGCGGCGACGGCGGGCGGCGCCGACTCGACCGGGACCAGCACTCGATCCGCCGACCTCGCGGCGAGAGGACCATCGGCCCGGACGAGCAGGTCACCGTCGGCCGCGGTCACCGAGCCGTCGGCGGTGACGGTGGCGGTGAGCAGGCCGGAGGCCAGAAGTGCTCCCTCCAGGCCGGCTCGGTCGGTCTCTGGAACCGAGTCGGCGAACTCGACGGCGCGCCAGAGCGGCCACTCGCCAGAGCGGACCCATCCAGGTGTGGGCGGGTCGGGATCGACGGCACTGTGCAGGGCGTCGCGTTCCACTGTCAGCCGGTGCTCCTCAGCGCGCGCGGCCGACTCCTCCGAGCGGAGGTCGGCGAGCCGGTCGGACAGGGCGGTGCGGGCGGGCTCGGCCGCCCGCTGCGCAGTCTGGTCAAGGGGCGTGAGGTCGTCGGCGGGTTCGTCGCCGCACAGGGCGTCGGGGTCCTGCAGCAGCCGGGAGATCGGGTACTTCTCCCAGTCGGTGCCTGGGAGCAGATGCACCGTCTGGGGGTTGGCGACCCACACGCGCCAGGCGGCCCCCAGGGCGCGGGCCGCGTCGTCGCGTGCGGCCCAGGCCGTCTCCTCCGCCTCTCGCTCGGTGACGAGGGCCGCGGCCGCGTCGGCGGCCCTCTCCTCCGCCGACTCGACCGCCTTCGCCTTCTTCTCCACCTCCGCCGCCTGCTCCCGGCGGGCCACGGCGTGGACGCCGCGCTGTTTGGCCGCCTCCTGGATGAGGGACACCTGGGCGGCCACCCCGGACGGATCGGCGGGGGCGACGGCGACCGACAACGGCTGCCGTCGGACCGCTGATTCGGGTTCGGTGTCCTTATGGGTGCGGATGAGCTCGGACTCGGTCGGCGGAGCCGAAAGTGTCACCCCCACGGGAACGGGGAGGACAACGGTCATCCCGGCGTCCTCCAGGGCACTCCGCGCCTCTTCCATGGCTTGGGCCGCGCGCTCGGCGGAGTCGGCCAGCTCTCCCGCTCGATCGTCGGCGTCGGCGGCGGCCTTCTCCTCCGCCAGCCGGGCGGCGGCCGCGGCGAGGAGGGCCGTGTCGGCGGCTTTGCCGAGTGCCGTCACCTTCGCCTCGCGGTCCTCCAGATCGCGGAGACCGGCGTACTCCGTGGAGTCGCGGATGCCGTCGATGGTGCGGGAGAGCTCCTCCGCGCGATCCGACAGCTCGGCCACCTTCTCCCCTGCCAGGGTGTGTTCCTCGACGAGAGCGTGGAGCGTGGTGTGGGCGTGGTCGTGCGCCTTCATGGCGTCGTCCGCCACTCCTGCCGATCTCTGGGCGCGCAGCGCGGCCGCCCGGACGACTCCGGTGGCGTACTTCCGGTAGGTCCGCAGGAATTCGGTGAGATGCCCGTTCGCTGTCGCGAGACGCTGCTGGGCGGCCCTGGTCTCGGTGAGCCCGTCGAGTCGTTCGCCCGCCTGCGCCAGCGCGGCCTCACTCAGCGGAGGCAGCGCGTCGGAGAGGATCTGAGGCAGCCGGCCCTCTTCGATGCGGTTGCCGACGTCGGGTGAGCGAAGCGTACGCAGGAGTTCGAGCAAACCCGCGTATCGGTCCTTGCCCGCGTGTCCGGTGAGGCCGAAGACCTGTGACTGCACCCGCTCGCGGTGGGTCTCGGCCCGGTCGGTGATCTGATCCGCACCCACCAGCCTGGTCAGTTCGTCGCGTGACAGCGGCATCCGGTCGGCTCCCAGAAGCGGCAGTTCGGTCCCGACCCGCAGCGGGGTGACGAAGTAGCGGACCTTGGCCTCTCCGGTGGAGGCGGAGAAGCGGACCTGCGCCCCCAGCGTGAGGTGGCGTGGTTGCTCACCGGTCACCGGGCTTCGGGTGAGCTCCAACCAGAGATATCCGAGCCGGTTGTGCTGCTCTCCGGCTCCGGTGCGCATGAGGTCTTCGAGCCGGACCTTGCCCGAGCCCGTGGCGTCCATCCGCCGGCGGTCGCCGTCGAGCAGGAATGGCAGCAGCATCTCCAGTGCCCGTGACTTGCCGGATCCGTTGCTGCCCCGGAGGATCAGGCGGCCGCCGCTCAGTGTGAACTCGGTGTCGTAGTAGTACCAGACGTTGACGATCCCGGCCCGGTTGAGCCGCAGCCGCCCGGGGTGGTGCTTGGGCGGTGTGGTCATTCGGCAGCTCCTTCGTCGACGGGGAAGAGGGGTTCCGGTTCGAGCCGTTTCCTGGCCCGGGTGAGGCCGTCGGACGGCAGCACTTCGGGCCGATAACGGGCGGCCGCCGGATGGACCACCAGGTCGGTCGACGACACCGTTGCGAGGCCGACCGACTCCAGCAGGGCCGCGATGGTCTTCCGGCTTCGGGGCAGGTCGGTCGTCAGGTCACCGAGAGCCCTGGGGTGAGCCGCCGCGAGATCGGTGAGCACACCGTCGATGTGACTCCACTCGACGGACCGGCCGGCTGGATTCCAGGGCCCGGCCGATTCCGTCGTCAGCGCCCCGATCAGGAGGAGTGCCGCCTGCTTCGTCTTGCCGTTGCCCGGGAAGGCGACATCGGTGAGCGAACCTTCGTCGTCGTAGGCGAGCGCGCCCTCGGCCCGGACCTCGAGGGTCAGGCCGAACGTCTCGTCCAGCACGCGGGCCAGTTCCGTTCGCTCGCGGCTCAGCACGTCACGTTCGGCGTCGGAGAGATCGGCCCGGTGCACCATGGGGTTCTCGACGAGCCTGCGCCGCAGGCTCCGGCGCGGCTGGTCGGCGTCGGGCGGGTTCTCCCACATTTGTTCGGGCGCCGTCAAAGGATGGAGCGGGCGGCTGAGCAGGTGGGGCAGCATCGCCCGGTTGATCGTCAGAAGGGCTTCGTCCTTACGTTCTCCCCAGGCCGTGACCGTTCCGTCAGTCTCGGTGACGACGCCCGTGCCGATGAGGTAGGCGATGGCGGCGACCAGGTTGCGCCGTTCGGGAAGGGTGTCGCCGAGAGGGATGCCGGCGGTAACGGCGTCGGCGCGGACCTGCTCGATGAGCTGGGAGACGAGGATCTGGTCACCGGTGTCGGGGGCGAGCAGGCTCGCGCACACCAGCGCCAGCAGGGCGTAGGCCGGCGGGTCAAACGCCAGGCCGCTGGCCCGGACGGCGGGTCTGACGGGCGCCTCGGGCGTCAGCGGCGCCTTGACGAGCCTGGCGAACCGTGACTCGACCACCAGGGTGTATCCGAGGGAGGTGGCGAACGCCGACTTGAGTGCGACCGCATGCCTGCGGATCAGCGAGAACTCCTCAGGGTGCCGATCGAGAGTGATCATCGGGTGGGCGAGCAGCGCCCGCGCAGCCGTCCTGCGGTCGGCGGCGGAGTGATGTGACGTGGTCATCCGGTCGCACTCCCGCCTAGCGGGATGACCTGCAGGCCGAGGTCGGAGAGCACGGCGGTACCGCCGTCAGTGGAGATGCGCGTGAGGTCTCCGGCCCGGCCGTGGAGCTCGAAACCGAGATCGGGCACCCGCACCACCGACCGGCCGGTCTCATCGGACGCGGCGGCGAACAGCCTGCCCAGATGGTCCAGCAGCACATCCCATGCCGCCGTGGACAGGCGGCTCCCATCGAGGTCACCGGCTGCGAGAAGTTCCGCGACGGCGGCTGTGAGCCCTGCCCGGTCACGTTCGGCCGCCCAGTGATGGTGCCGGATGTGGGCGGCCGGATCGGGTACGCGGGAATCGCGTCCGCGCGCGTTCCGGTCGCCTCTCTCGCGCAGGGAGACGGGCACCCGGACGGGGGCCGCGGCCAGCCAGGAGGTGCCGGGTGTGGCCTTCGCGTCCGGCTCGGCAGGGCCGAGTGCCAGATGGCGGGAGGGGTAGGCGCCGAAGGCCGCGGCGAAGATCCGATGTGCTTCCTGATCGTCGGCTTCGGCGAACCATCGGGCCAGCTTCAGCAGGTCGGATCGGCGAGACACCCCCGTTCCGCCGGCCGCCAGCATCCGTTTGGCGTTCGTGATGAGCTGGCCGAGTGCCCGCTCGGCGGCGGAGCGGAGCCGGGCGGGACCCGACTGGCCGTCGTACCAGGCGATGAGCTGGTCCCATTCCGAGCGGTTGCGGCCCGGCGAGCGCTCGGCCGGAGTGCCGTCGTGACCTTGAAGGCCCGGCAGGGTGTCCAGAAGCCCCAGCAGCCGGTCAAGCTGGGGTGCGATGCGGGTGAGGCGGTCGGCGACGGCCGGGGCGTGCCTGGCCACGTCGGCGGTGATCAGGTCGACGTAGGCCAGCAGCATGCTTTTGAACTGGGCGTATTCGGACCCGGCCAGGTCGTAGCGGACGAGCACCTGGTGGAGATAGGCGTAGAAGTCGCGCACGCTGTCGGTGAACAGCCGTTGATTGTTGAAAACGGTCGTGACGTCCGCGGCCAACGCCTCGGCGTCGCTTTCGCGCCCCGCGGACAGCCGGCTGAGAATCCGGTCGAGCAGGTCGACCGTTCCGCCCAGCAGTTCTCGGGCCACCTCCCGGGCTCCGCCTGTCGCGTTGAGCACTTCTTCGACCTGACGGTGGACCAGGCCGCCCAGTTTCGACACCTGATAACGCGACCGCGATCGGATCAGCTCATTCACCGAGGTGACGCGGGCGTCTCGTACGGACGGCACGAGATTGCCCCACGACCGCAATTTGGCGCAGCGGTCCTCGACGTCGTCAGTGGAGAGGGCGATTCCCTCCTCGCGGAGCAGAGCCGCCGCCTCGGCCGCCGAGAGATCGGTCATCAACGTGCCGGTGAACAGGCGCATCAGGGCGATGTACTGGTCGGCGTAGTCGGCGGTCGCGTATCGGTAGTGGTCGAGACGTGACGTGCGTTCTCCCTCGTCGTCCGGCATGCCTCTCCTGTCGTTCGCGAAAGGGACAAGCGCACCTTAAATCGCGGCGCCGACAGAAAAGGCGGAGATTCGACCATCAAATGCGGCGAGCATCAATGAAGTCACGGCTATTCGTATAAATTTTCGACTTCCGGTAAAAGGCCGAAGTTCATTTGGTTGGTCCTTAATCAGCCATTGACGGCGGCCATGAACTCCTCGTGGTGGCCGTACCAGACGTGGTGGTCCGCACCCTTGATCGTGACGGCCCCCGGAGTGTCCTCCGGGACGAACCGGCTCCCCTCCGCCCGGATGACCAGCCCTCCCTGCGTCGGCGTGTAGTCCCGCCCCCCGGAGTTCACCAGCAACGCCACCGCCGTCTCCACGTCGAAGTGCTTCGCCGCCGCCGCCTCCGCCTCCCGGTCGAACACGTCCCACCCCGGATGCCTCTCCGCCAGGGCCTCTAGGGTCCGCTTCGATCTCGCCTTCTCGTACGTCGCCCGCACCGCCTCCTCCGGCATCCGGTGACTCGCCCCGGTCGGAGCGTCCACGTACACGGCCCGGCGCGGGGTCAGGGCGGCCCCGAGGACGAACGACCCCATCGAGTGCGCCACCGCCAGGTCGACTTCAGAGGGCACCGCCCGGGCCACCTCCTCGGCCATCCGTTCGACCGTCGCGTCGCGCATGGGGGCGCTGCGTCCGTGGCCCGGCAGGTCGACCGCCACCACGCGGTAGCCCCGTGAGGCCAGGTCGGGGCCCACCCGCCACCAGCAGCCCGAGTCCGACAGGATGCCGTGCACCAGGACGGCCGTCTTCGGGCCGGTTCCCCATTCGCGGACGTTCAGCATGTCGCCTCCTCCTTGGTCAGGGTCGTGAGCAGGTCGGCCAGGATCTCCACGCCGTTCCTCGTCAGCACCGAGGCCGGGTGGAACTGCACGGAGGCGAACCCGGGGCCCATGAGCGCGTGGACCTCGTCTCCTTCCCGGCAGACCGCGATGTCGCCGATGGAGTCCGTTGGGCAGCGGGCGGCGAAGGTGTTGTAGAAGCCGGCCGGTTCCCTGCGGCCGAAGAACGGGATGGTGCGCTGGACGCCCTGGTTCGGGAACGGGTTGCGGGTGATGTCCAGGCCCAGGAGGGTGCACAGGATCTGGTGGCCCAGGCAGACCGACAGGAAGGGGATGCCCCGGTCGAGCAGTTCCCGGGTCGTCGAGCGGAGGCGGGCGATCTTCGGGTGGGTGAGGTCGCGGGGGTCGCCGGGGCCGGGGCCGACGATCACCAGGTCGTGGTCGGCGACGTCGAAGGGGTCGGAGTAGCGGGTCACCGTCACCTCGCAGCCCAGTGCCGTGATGATGTGGCGGGCCATCGCCGTGAAGGTGTCCTCCGCGTCGATGACCAGCACCTTCCGGCCGCACAGTTCGGGGACGCGGCGGTCGCGGCAGTCGGGGCCCTCGAACCAGAAGCCGGCCAGGGGCTCGTTGCGGGACATCAGCGCCTGGTAGATGGCCGGGTGGGCGCCCACGTCGGCGGGGGCGTCGCGGCAGGCGCCGCCCCGGAGGGCCTCCAGCAGGCCGGCGGCCTTGGCGCGGGTCTCGGCCGCCTCCGAGGCCGGGTCGCTGTCGCGGACCAGGGTCGCGCCGACCGAGACGCGCATGTCGCCCGACTCTGAGATGTCGGCGGTGCGGATCAGGATCGCCGAGTCGAGCGCCCGCTGTCCGCCGGGGTCGCGGCCGATCAGGGCCACCATGCCGGCGTAGTAGTCGCGGCCCTCCGGTTCGAACTTGGAGATCACGCGGCAGGCGCTCTCCAGCGGGCCGCCGGTCACGGTCGGGGCGAACAGGGTCTCGCGGAGGATGTCTCTCACGTCGAGGCTGCTGCGGCCCTCGATCAGGTATTCGGTGTGGGCGATGCGGGCGAGCTGCTTCAGGTGCGGGCCGACGGCCCGGCCGCCCTGGTCGCAGACGCGGCCCATCATCTTGAGTTCCTCGTCGAGGACCATGTAGAGCTCGCCGGCCTCCTTCTCGTCGTCCAGGAAGTCGAGCACCCCGGGCAGTTCGGGGCCGCCGCGCGGGTAGCGGTAGGTGCCGCTGATGGGGTTCATCACGACGGTGCCGGAGTCGAGGGTGATGTGGCGTTCGGGGGACGACCCGACGAACGTGCGGGTGCCGGTCCAGATCACGAACGTCCAGTGGGAGCCGGGGTCGCGGCCCAGGAGGCGGCGGAAGCAGGACAGGGCCGTGCGGGGGGACCACCCGTCGATGGACGCCTGGTAGGTGCGCTTGATGACGAAGTTGGCGCCGGTGCCCTCGCCGATCTCCTCGGCCAGGACACGGCGCACCACCGCCTCGTACTCCTCGTCGGAGGTGTCGAAGGAGCCCTCCCGCAACACGACGGGGTCGTCGGGGAGGACCTGGAGCGCGTCCTGGAGGGACAGCGTCGACTGGTCGGTCACGGTCATCGCCAGCAGCGGCGCGGCGTCGTCGGGGCAGGCGTAGCCGCGCTCCCTGATCTGGCGGTAGGGCAGGACGACGAGCGTCTCGTGGCGCGCGGGGCCCTCGTCCGAGAGGGGGATGTCGGCGATGCGCTCATGCCGGGAGACCTCGCCGGCCAGCACGTCGATGTCGGCCACGCCCGAACCCGGGCGGTGGAGCAGCGCGAACGGGGGCGGGTCGGCCCCCAGCAGCCGGGTCAGCATGTCGCCTCCAGGGCGTCCAGCACGCCGGCGGTCGGGATCGTCACGGCGCAGCGGGCGGCGGCGTAGTCGAGGGCCAGGCGGTGGAAGCCGGGGGTGAAGTCGGCGATCGCGTCGGCCACGACGAAGGTCTGGATGTCGTTGGAGAAACTCTCGTGGGCGGTCATCAGGATGCCCACGTGGGCGTACACGCCGCAGATGACGAGCTGGTCGCGGCCCCGCTCGCGGAGCAGGCGCAGCAGGTCGGTGCGGCAGAACGCGCTCGGCCGCCACTTGGTCAGCACCACGTCCTGCGGGGCGGGCTCCAGGGCGGGGACGATGGCCCGGTGGGCCGGGTCGGTGGTCATGCCGGGGCCCCAGAAGTCCATCAGCAGGCCCCGGTCCTCGCTGCTCATGCCGCCGGGCTGGGCGGTGTAGAAGACCGGCGCGCCGCACGCGGCGAACCGCTCCTTCAGCGCCGCGACGTTCTCCAGCAGCGCCGACGGATCGGTGAACGGGCTGAGGAAGTAGTTCTGCATGTCGTGGACGAGCAGCGCCGCCCGCCGGGGATCGACCTCCCACGGGGCGATGTTGTCGGGGAGGTCGGTCGGCATCGGGTAGGGCTCGATCGCGGGGATCGCCATGGCTCTTTCATCTCCTTTCAGACGCCCAGGGAGGCGCCTCCGTCGACCGTCAGGTCCTGCAGGGTGATGTGGGCGGCCCGGTCGGAGAGCAGGAACGCGACCGCGTCGGCGACGTCCGAGGGGCTCGCCACCCGGCCCAGCGGGATGCCCACCCGGTACGCCCCGGGCGCTCCCTCGACCGAGGTCCGGAGCGCGTCGGCGCCGTCCCAGAGGCCGGTCAGCATGGGGGTGTCGGTGGAGCCGGGCGCGACGACGTTGCACCGGATGCCGAACTCGGCCAGCTCCAGCCCGAGGCACTTGGTGAACGCGGTGGCCGCGGCCTTGGAGGCGGCGTAGGCGGCCATGTTCTGGCGGGCGGTCCGCGACGCGTTCGAGGCCACGGTGACGATCGACCCCGAACGCCGGGGGATCATCCGCCGCGCCACCGCCCGCGAGACGTGGAAGACGCCCGAGGCGTTGACCGCCAGGGTGTCGGCCCAGTCGGCGTCCGACAGGTCCACGGCCCGGCCGGGCCGCAGCACCCCGGCCGAGTTGACCAGCGCGCCAATGGGGCCGGTCTCGTTCTCGACCCGGTCGACGAAGGCCTCGACCTGCTCGGGGGAGGTGACGTCGGCGTCCAGGCCGACCACCGTGTAGCCGTCGCCGGCCAGGCGCTCCGCCACGGCCGAGCCGATGCCGCCGGACGATCCGGTGACCAGGGCGATCATGACAGCTCCACCCCCAGACACCGGACCGAGAACGACCGGAGCGCCTCCAGGTAGTCGGCGCGCAGCGTCTCCTCGTCGGCCTTCACGACCCGCCCGTTCACGATGACGGTCTCGACGTCGGCCGAGCCGCCGAGGGTCAGGAACGCCTCCAGCGGACGCGGGTTGAGCAGGTAGCGCCAGTCGTCGGCGCGGATCAGCACCAGGTCGGCGCGGTTGCCGACCTCCAGCGACCCGACGTCGGCGAACCCGAGGCCCTTCGCGGCGACGCGCGTGGCCATGGCCAGGGCGTCGGTCGGCAGCAGGGCGGTCGGGTCGGCGGCCATCTCCGTGTACGCCTGCCACGCCGCCGTCATGTTCTCGGCCATCCCCGGGACGGGCAAGGAGGCCCCGTCGGTCGACAACGACACGTCGAGCCCGGCGGCCCGGAGGGCGGGGATCTGCCGGGTCTCGGTCAGGGTCGACTCCCCGGCGGGACCGTATTTGGCGGGGGAATGGGTGATGTGCGCCCCGGCCCGGACGAGCAGGTCCTGCTCCTCCGGGGTGGCGAACGCGCAGTGCACGGCCGTGAAGCGGTCGTCGAGCAGCCCGAGGTCGGCGAACCGGCGTACCGGCGTGACCCCGAAGTACTCCTCCATCGCCCGCGCCTCGTTGCGCAGCGCGCCCACGTGGGCGGCGAACGGCAGGTCGTGCGTGGCGCACAGGTCGCGCAGGCCGGCGCCGAGCTCGTCGGTCATGTTGGTGGCGTACACGGCGGTGGGCCTGACCCGCACGAACGCGTCACTCAGCGCCATGAGCCCCTCGACGCGGGCCAGCGCCTCGGCGGCGTCGCGGGTGCGGCGGCCGCAGACCGCGTCGCTGACCCAGGCCGACACCGACAAGCGCATCCCGAACTCGCGCGCGGCCCGCGCCAGCGCGGCCGGCTTGTTCACGGACCCGACGTCGCCGAGCGTCGTCACGCCGGACCGCAGCTGCGTCCACAACGAGTAGCGGGCGACGGCCAGGGCCTCGTCGTCGGTGAGGGCGTCGACCAGGCCGTGGAAGCGGTCGAACGCCATCGAGATGGCCGGGATGTCGCCGCCGTGGGCCATGAAGGCCGGTTTGTCACCCCGGTCGGACGGGGGCCGCAGGGCCCCCTTGAACGGGTAGCGCAGCGCGAACATCTCGTGCCAGTGCGGGTTCACGAAACCCGGCAGCACCAGCATGCCGGTGGCGTCGAGCACCTCAGTGTCGATCGCGTCCGTGTCGGGCGCGTCGTCGAATCCGGCGATCACGCCGTCGTCGACCAGCACCGATCCGCCGGGTGTGACGGTGTGCGCGGGGTCGGCCCGGTAGACGGTGCCTCCCCTGATCAGCAGGCGGCTCATGCCCTCGCCTCCTCCAGGCGCTCGGACCAGGCCGCGATGGTCGGCGCGGCCGCCAGGTCGCGGAACTCGACCTTCAGACCGGCCCGCCGCCACTTGGTGACCAGGCGCATCATCTCCAGCGAGCCCAGCCCCAGGACGACGAGGTTGTCGTCGTCGGCCACGGAGGCCGGGTCGGCGCCGACGATCCCGGCGACGGTCGTGCGGAGTTCTTCCTTGACACTCATGCCTGCTCCTTCCAGCCCCGGGCCGCCAGCGGGTCGGCCGCGGCGGCGGCCAGGGTCTTCTTGTCGACCTTGCCGAGGGGGGTCAGCGGGAAGGCGTCCACGAACTCGATCCGGTCGGGCAGCTTGAAGTCGGCCAGCCCGCGTTCGTGCAGAGCCCGCTTGAGGTCGGTCAGCGACGGGCGGACCCGGCGGCTGACCAGGAACGCGTAGATGCGCTCGCCGAGGAACTCGTCGGGCACCGGCACCACGGCCGCGCGGTCGACGTCGGGGTGGGTGAGCAGATGCCCCTCCACCTCACCGGCGGCGATCTTGTCGCCGCCCCGGATGACCACGTCCTTGATCCGGCCCTCGATGACGAGGTCGCCGTCGGGGGTGACCGAGGCCAGGTCGCCGGTCCGGTAGAAGCCGTCCTCGGTGAACGCCGTCGCGTTGTGCTCGTCGGCGTTGTAGTAGCCGCGCAGCGTGTACGGGCCGCGCGCGAGCAGCTCGCCGTCGGCGATCCGGATCTCGTCGAACGGGGAGACGGGCCGTCCCTGGGTCGCGATCACCCGGTCGGCCGGGTCGTCGAGGCGGGACATCGACAGCAGGCCCTCGGCCATCCCGAACACCTGCTGGAGCCGGCAGCCGAGCTCGGGTTCGATCCGGGCGGCCAGCTCGGGCTGGAGCCGGGCGCCGCCGATCTGCACCAGCCGGAGGGAGGACAGGTCGTCGTCGAGGTACTCGCGGGCCTCCAGCCACAGGTGCGCGACCGTCGGCACGAGCGAGGTGACGGTGACCCTCTCCCGGGCGATCAGTTCGAAGCAGCCGTCGGCGCCCGGGTCGTCGGCCAGCACGACCGTGCCGCCCCGGTGCAGGGTCCCGACGACGCCCGGACACCCCCAGGTGAAGTTGAACTCGACGGGCAGGGCCGCCAGGTAGACGTCGTCGGCGCTCACCCTGCACAGGTCGGCGACGATCCGGGTCTGGTAGGCGTAGTCGTCGTGGGTCCGCGGGATCAGCTTCGGCAGCGCGGTCGTCCCGCCGGAGAGCAGGAAGAACGCCACGTCCGACGGGTCGGCGGCGGGGTGGGCGACGGGGTGGGCGACGGGCTCGCCGTCGAGGTCGCCGGGGGACAGGACGTGCTCGATCCCCAGTGAAAGAGCCATGTCGTGGTTCGGGCCGACATATCCGACGGCGCCGGAGACCGACGCCAGGTGGCCGACCTCGTTCGACCGGTGGGAGGCGAGCGAGAAGACCGCCTTCACCCCGGCCTTGAACATCGCGAACGCGACGACCACGAAGTCGGGCGTGTTCGGCAACTGGAGCACCACCCGGTCACCGGGCTCGATGCCGTGCCTGGCGAACCCGGCGGCGGTGCGGTCGACCCGGCGCGCCAGGTCGCGGAACGAGAGGCGCTCGTCGCGCCAGACCAGCGCGGTGCGGTCGCCGAACTCGCGGGCCCATTCGGCCGGGAGGCCGCCCAGGGCGACGCCCTGCCAGACGTGCCGCGAGCGGTAGTAGGCGGCCAGGTCCTCCGGCCACGGGGTGCAACCGGCTAACATCATGCGCTCCTTTCGGTGATCTCGACGACCGCGCAGCCCGCCTCCATGCCGGGGGCGGTGCCGATGAGCAGCACGTGGTCGCCGGGTTCGACGTCGCCGCGCGTCCAGAGCCACTCCAAGCCGATGAAGGGGTCCGCGGCCCCGGCGTGGCCGGTGGTCCGGGTGAGCTCCCAGGTGCCGGTGGCGGCGTCGACGCCGAGCGGGTCGAGGTAGACGTCGGTGAGCGGGCCCTCGGTGAAGCCGACGTGGCAGACGCGCTTCACGCGGTCGATCGAGCTGCCCGCCTCCTCCAGGGTCGTGAAGGCGACCTCGCTGACGAGTTCGCCCAGGTGGCCCATGGGCGGGGCGACGCCCTCGGCCCACCGGGCCCGCCACCAGGCGGTGCGTTCCTCGAAGTTGAGGCCGCGCGACAGGTCGGGCGGGAACAGCGTCTCGCCGCCCCGGTGCAGCTCCTCCATCGCCGGGCTGGACACCGCGCCGGCCGCCAGGACCTTCGCGAACCCGCCCCGCCGCGACACGACGGCGGCCGCGCCGCCGTCGGCCAGCAGGAACATCCGCGAGGCCCGCCACCGGTCGACCAGCGGGGTGCCGTAGTTGTCGCCGGTGGTCAGCAGGACGGCGGCGTCCTCGTCGTGCAGCAGCCCGGCGGCGAGGCGCAGGCCGGACAACATGCCGAGGCAGCCCTGGCGCACCTCCAGCGCGGTGATCGGGCGGTCGACGGTGTTGCGCAGGACGTAGTGGGGCGCGGACCAGCCGTCGGGTCCCTGGTGGTAGCTGCCGCTGTGCAGCAGCGCGACGACGTCGCCGGGTTCGTGCCCGGAGCGCTTCATCGCGACGTTCCCGGCCTCGGCGGCCAGGTCGACGGCGGGGACGTCGCCCGCCACCATCACGCTGACCATGCCGGAGCCGTCGTCGGGTGCGGGGACCGTACCGGGGAGGGCGGACCCGATCCCGGCCAGGTAGAGGTCGTCGAATCTCATGCCGCGCCCCTCACCAGGTGACGGGCGACGCTTTCGAGCTTCTCGCACGTCTCCTCGAACTCGCGCTCCGGCGTCGACTGGCCGACGATCCCGGCCCCGGCGCGCAACCAGGTCCGGCCGTCGCGGCGGTAGGCCGACCGCAGGACCAGCGCGGCGTCCATCGCGCCGGTGTGGTCGACGGTCATGACGGCGCCGCTGTAGAGGCCGCGCGCCTCGGGCTCGTGCGCCCGGATCGCCTCGTAGGCGGCCTTCTTCGGCACGCCCGACGCGGTGACGGCGGGGAAGACGGCGCCGAAGGCGTCCCAGGCCCGCATCCCGGGCGACAGGCGGCCCGACACCCGGGAGGCCAGGTGCTGGACGCTGCCCCGCTCGCGGATGGCCATGAACTCGGGCACCTCGACCGAGTCGGGCTCGCACACCCCGACCAGCTCGTCGGTGCCGACCTTGACGGAGATGGCGTGCTCGTAGACCTCCTTGGCCGATCCGTAGAGGTCGGCCCGCAGGGCCGCGTTCACCACCTCGTCGGGGGTCAGCGCGCGGGTCCCGGCGAGCGGCTGGGACACCACGTGCCCGTCCGAGGAGACCTGGACGACGATCTCGGGGCTGAACCCGGTCGCCTCCAGCCCGCCGAGGTCGAGCAGGAACGAGCGGGCCGGGTTGTTGCCGCGCCGGCCGGCCAGGTAGGTGGCCGTCAGGTCGACCTCGCCGGGCACCTCGACCACCCGCGACAGGATGACCTTGTGCAGCTCACCGGCGTTGATCGACTCGACGGCCAGCTTCACGGCCTCGCGGTAGGCGTCCTCGCCGGTGCCCCAGACGTCGAGGGGCGTCGGCTCGACGCGCCTGTGGACCCCCTCGGCGTCGACCGTCTGGAGCAGCGCCGTCAGGGTCGCGGTGTCGGCCGCCCGCAGCCGGGCGTGCCCGTCGGCGATCCGGGCCTCGGCCCGCGGCACCACCAGGTGCAGCAGCCGCCCGTCGCCCACGTGCTCCTCGGGGTAGGACAACTCGAACGCCGCCCATCCGTAGGCCCGCCACTCGGGGATCGACACGGTGTCCAGCAGCCCGGCGACCTGGTGCAGCGGGTCGCCGTTCCACGGTTCGAAGACGTCGTCGCGGCCCTCGTGCCGGAGCAGCGCCCCGGACCGGTCGAGGGTCAGCTCGGCGCGGGCGCCCCCGGCGTAGGACCAGACGCCGCCGTTCTCGTAGACGACGTGGCCGGCGAACAGGCCGGAGTCGGCGAGCCGGGCCGCGACCTCGACCGCGTCCTCGGTGAGGGGGACCTGGGTCTCGAAGTAATGCATGCCGTCCTCATTTCGCGGCGATGGCCACGGCCATGCGCTCGATCGTCGGGTCGTCGAAGAGGTCGTCGATGTCGGCGTCGGTGGCGAAGCGCGCCCTGATCCGGTCGGTCAGCGCGGCGGCCCGCATCGAGTCGCCGCCCAGGTCGAAGAAGTTGTCCTTCACACCGATGCCGTCGAGGTCGAGCGTGGTCGCCCACAGGTCGCGCAGGGTGTGCTCGACGTCGGTGCGGGGCTCCTCGTAGGGGCTGTCGACGTCCGGGCGCTCCTTGGGCGGCTCGGGCAGCGCGGCGCGGTCGATCTTGCCGTTAGTGGTCAGCGGGAACCGGCCGACGACGTACGCCGACGGCACCATGAACGAGGGCAGCAGCTTCGCGAGGGCCCGTCGCAGGTCGCGGATCGAGGGGTCGCCCTCGACGTAGGCGACCAGGCGGGTGTCCCCGGAGGTGTCCTTCTTGGCCAGCACGGCCGCCTGGCGGACGCCGGGCTGGGCGGCGATGACGACCTCGATCTCGCCGAGGTGCACCCGGTTGCCGCGCACCTTCACCTGGTTGTCGGTCCGGCCGACGATCTCGATGCTGCCGTCGGTCCAGAACCGGGCCAGGTCGCCGGTCCGGTAGAGGGTGCCCAGCTCGTGGGAGACCCACTTCTCGGCGGTCGCCTCGGGCCGGTTCAGGTAGCCGGACGACAGGCTCTCCCCGGCGACGCACAGTTCGCCGACCACGCCGGGCGGGACCGGCCGGAGCCGTTCGTCCAGGACGTAGGTGCGGACATTGGGGGTCGGGCGGCCGATGGGCGGCAGGCGCCTGGCCCGCTCGCGCTCGCCGAGCTCCCGGCCCAGTTCGGTGATGTCGCAGGTCGCCACGACGGTGGCCTCGGCGGAGCCGTACAGGTTGAAGACGTGGAAGGGCAGGTCGAGCGGCCACGACTGGACCCGCTCGCCGCAGATGCGGATGTTGCGGAGGGCGGTCTCGGCCGGCCACTCCAGGTCCCACAGGCGTTCGCACATGGCCTTCATGAGCAGCGTGTGGGTGATCCGGCTGCGGACGAGCCAGTCGCGCAGCCACTCGGGGCTGGTCACGACCGACGGCTCGGGGATGTGGACGGGCGCCCCGGCGGCCAGCACCGAGAAGCACTCGACCTCGACCATGCCGTAGCCGGGCGCGGCCAGCCAGGTGCCCCGCGACGACGGGGTGACGCCGCAGATGGTGCGCATGGAGTAGATCAGGTTCCGGGCCGCGCCGTGGCGGACCATGACGGCCTTCGGCTTGCCGGTCGACCCGGAGGTGTAGCAGACGTGGATCAGGTCGTCGGGGCCGACGGCCGTGTTGATCGGGGCGGGGGACTCCCGCCGCCAGTCGTCGCCGTCGAGGGTCACCACGTGCCCGGTGACGACGTCGCGGTGGGCGTCCATCGTCAGGGTGAGCTTCGCCGCGCCGTCCACGATCATGAACTGGACCCGGTCGGCGGGGAAGTCGGGGTCGAGCAGGATCGCCGCCGCGCCGGCCTTGAAGCAGGCGAGCTGGGCGATCAGGCTCTCGGGGCCGCGCGGGAAGCAGGTGCCGACCCGGTCGCCGGGCCGCACGCCGAGCGCGGTCAGGCGGTGGGCGAGCCGGTTGGCGTCGTCGTCGAGCTCCCGGAAGGTCATCGTGCCGCCCGGCCAGACGACGGCCGGGGCGTGCGGGGTGTCCTGGGCGATCTCGGCGACGCGTTCGTGGAAGTAGGGCGCCGGGACCGGCTCGCCGGTCTGGTTCCAGGCGACCAGCATGCGCTCGGTCTCCTCGGGCGTGAGGATCTCGACGTCGCGGACCTTCGCCGCGGGGTCGAGGAAGCGGCCCAGGTGGGCGGCGTACTGGTCGGCGGCGTCGGCGTCGAAGTCGGAGCCCCGCATCCGCAGGGTGGTCCCGTCGAACGACAGCGGGCCGATCGTGACGGGCAGCCTCGCGGCGATCTCGCCGACGGTCATGTCGCCCGTGACGTGGGAGCCGGCGATCTCGGTCTCGCCGGTGTAGCGGTGCAGCAGGGCGACGAGGGCGCGGCCCGGCGCCTCGACCCGGCGCTCGTGCGTGACGGCCGGGTCCCCGCCGGGACGGGCCAGGGGAAGAGCGGTTTCCATGATCAGTCCTTTCAGGCGGCGACGGAGGCGGCGCGTCCGGCGGTGACGGCGTCGGCGAGCTGGGCGATCATCCGGGTGGTGCGGTCCCAGCCGACGCAGGCGTCGGTGACGCTCTGGCCGAAGACCAGGCGGTCGGGGGAGCCCAGGACGAGCTCCTGCCGTCCCGAGGCGAGGAAGCTCTCGACCATCAGCCCGGCGATGCCGCGTTCACCCGCGGCGATCCGGCGGGCGACGTCGGCGACGACGACCGGCTGGCGTTCGTGGTCCTTGCCGCTGTTGCCGTGGCTGGCGTCGATGACGAGCCGGCGCGGCAGCCCGGCGCCCGCGAGGGCGTCGAGCGCGCGGGCGACGTCGAGCGGCCCGTAGTTCGGCCCGGCCGCGCCGCCGCGCAGCACGATGTGGCAGTCGGGGTTGCCGCTGGTCCGGATGACCGAGGCCAGGCCGTCGTCGTCGATGCCGGGGAAGACGTGGCCGTGGGCGGCGCAGACGATGGCGTCGATGGCGTCGCCGACCGCGCCGGTCGTGGTGTTCTTCATGCCGATCGGCATCGCCAGGCCGCTGGTGAGCTGCCGGTGCGTCTGGCTCTGCACGGTCCGGGCGCCGATCGCGCCCCAGCAGACCGCGTCGGACAGGTAGCGGGCCACGGTCGGGTCGAGGAACTCGCAGCCGGTGGGCAGGCCGAGCTCCAGCACCTTCGTCAGCAGTTCGCGCGACAGCCGCAGCCCTTCGTTGACGTCGTCGCTGCCGTCGAGGTGCGGGTCGGTGACCAGGCCCTTCCAGCCCAGCCGGGTGCGCGGCTTCTCCACGTAGACCCGCATGACGAGCAGCAGCGTGTCGGAGACCTCCTCGGCCAGGCGGGCCAGGCGCTCGGCGTAGGTGAGCGCGGCGGCCGGGTCGTGCACCGAGCAGGGGCCCGTCACGACCAGCAGGCGGTCGTCGGTGCCGTCGAGCACCCGGGCGACCTCCTCCCGGCCCTTGAGCAGGGTGCGGGCGGCCAGGTCGCCCACCGGGACCTCGGCGCGCAGTTCGGCCGGGGTGAGCAGCGGTTCCACCGCGGAGATGCGGGCGTTCACCGGACGCATGGCGTGTCCTCCCTCGTAAGCACTGCCGCGGAGAAGGTGAAGCCCATGCCGGTGCCGAGCACCAGCACCGTGGCCCCGGGCGCGAGCAGGTCGTCGCGGATCAGGTGGTGCAGCGCGTAGAGGCCGTCGGCCGGGCCGAGATGCCCGGTGGTCAGGCCGAGGTCGAGCAGGGTGTTCCTCGGCGTGTAGCCGTCGAACGGGCGGACGAAGCCGTCCTGGTGGAGGGCCCGTCCCACGAACGGGGTGACGAACCAGTCGATCTCATCGAGGCTCTTGCCGGCCTCGTCGAGGGCCCGGGTGACCACGCTGCGGGTGCGCTCGGCCGACCGCCGCCGCACGTCCTTCAGCGACAGGCCGCCGTGGGCGAGGAACGCCCGGGTGCGGCCGCGCATGTCGGCTCCCGGCTGGGGCGCGGTGCGGAACGGTTCGTCCCCCCGCGACAGACCCTCGAGCGTGGCGTCGGTCTCCGACACCAGGCTGCGGAGCCGGAGCTGCCCGCTTCCTCTCGTCAGCACGGCCGCCGCCGCGCCGTCCCCGAACACCATGCCGGGCGACAGGTACCACCGGTCGGCGGGCGGGGCGAACCGGTCGGCGACGGTGATCAGCGCCGAGGGGGTCTCGGGCCGGGCGGCGAGTACGGTCGCCGCGATCTCCAGGGCGCCCAGGGAGCCGTTGGAGGCCGCCTGGACCGACATCGGCATGCCGCGCAGCTCGGTGCCGAGGAGCTCCCCGGCGATCCAGCAGGCGGCCGGCCACATGTCGACGCCCTGGAAGTGGCTGTGGCTGTGCAGGTAGAAGGTGTCGGGGCCGACGGCCGCGCCGCCGTCCTCGGCCGACTTGACCGCGCGGCGCCCGGCGGCGACCGCCATCTCGGGCGGGGCCTGCCGCGACATCGCGACCGAGACCTGCCCGGTGCTCCTCGCGGCCTCGGCCGAGTAGTCGCCGCAGGCGACGGCCCGCTCGACCGGCACCCGTTCGCCGAGCGTGCCGCCGGTTCCGGCGACCCAGATGTCATCGAACCGCATCGCTCGGGATCCTTTCTGCTAGATCGAAGGCGTGTAACCAGGCCACGTGGTCGTGCAGGTCCGTCTCGGACAGCGCGGCCAGCATGGTGTTCCGGTCGCGGGCGGCCTGGCCCGCCGGGTGGTAGAGGTGCTCGCCGAGCCGGCGGGCGGTCAGCGTCGCCTTCGCGGTGCGCTCCCGCCGCAGCGCGGCGTAGGTGTCGAGGTCGGGGAAGACCCTGCCGAGCACGACCGCGTCCTCCAGAGCCGTGCAGGCGCCCTGGGCGGCGTACTGGAGCATGGGGTGGGCCGCGTCGCCGAGCAGGGCCACCCGGCCGTCGGTCCAGGTGTCGACCGGGTCGCGGTCGCAGAGCACCCAGGTCCGCCACTCGTCGCCGAGTTCCAGCAGCGCTGCGGCCGTGTCGCTCAGGCCAGGGAACTCCTTGCGTACGCGGTCCCGCGCGACCGGCTCGCCCGCGACCTCCCGGGCGGCTCCGTCGTCGCGGGTGGCGGCCAGGTTGAGGAACCGGCCGCCGCCGATCGGGTAGTGCACGAAGTGCCACTTGGGCCCGGCCCACAGGGTGACGACGTTCCACCGCAGTTCGGCCGGGACCCGGTCCATCGGGATGACCGACCGGTAGATGGTGTGGCCGGAGACCCGGGGACGGCCGTCGCCGACGAGCTGGGCCCGGACCGCCGAGCGGATGCCGTCGGCGCCGATCAGGTAGTCGGCCTCGAAGCCGTCCACGACGACCTTGGCGGCGCTCTGCGTGTAGCCGGTGACCGTGTGGCCCGGCAGGAGCTCGATGCGGCCGTCGGCGCGGCAGGCGTCCAGCAGCGGCTGGTAGAGGTCGCCCCGGGCGACGACGGCGTAGGGGTTGCCGAAACGTTCCCGGTAGGCGCCCGTGAGGGGCAGCCCGGCGACGCGCCGGCCGGTGGTGCCGTCCATGAAGCGCAGTTCGTCGATGAAGACCGCGCGGTCGCGCACCCGGTCGCCCACGCCCAGCAGGTCGAGGGCGCGGAACGCGTTGGGCGCGAGCTGGATCCCCGCGCCGAGTTCGGCGAACCGGTCACCGCGTTCGAGCACGGTCACGCGATTGCCCTCTCGGGCGATCGAGAGCGCGGCCGCCAGGCCGCCGATCCCGCCGCCGGCGATCAGTGTGTTCGCCATGTCCGTCCTTTCGCTGTTACCGCTTAAAACGCTATGGCGGTAACTAAGGCCGAACAATGGCATCTCGATTAGCGCTTGTTATGCAATAAAAAGAGCCGGTCTCCCCGAAAGGAGACCGGCTTTTCCGCGGTTCTGTCAGGCGTCGACTTTCTCCCTTTCGACCGCGGGCTTCCGCGACGGCAGGACCGCCGCCGCGATCAGCGCGATCAGCACCGACAGGACCACGCTGATGCCGAACGCGACGTGGTAGCTGCCGATGTTGCCCGGATCGGTGGTCGGCACCGCCGCCGTCACGGCGACGGCCAGCAGCAGCCCGACCCCGAGCTGGCGCAGCGAGTTGTAGAGGCCGCTGGCCAGGCCCATCCTCGGCCCGTCGACCCCGGTCGTGGCGGCCACCGCCGTGGAGATCATCATGACGGTGACGCCGAGCCCGATCAGCACGCCGCCGGGCAGCACGTGCAGCCAGTAGCTCCCGCCCACGGGCACCGTGAGCAGCCAGGCCGAACCGGCGGTCAGGAACGCCGCGCCCCCGATGAGCACGGGCCGGGGCCCGACCCGCCCGGTCAGGTCGGCCACGAACTTGGCCGACAACACCGTCACGACGGCCTGCGGGAAGAACGCGACGCCGGTCTGGATGGCGGAGTAGCCGAGGCCGTGCTGCATGTAGAGGGTCAGGAAGTAGGTCGAGATCGACATGACGCCGCCCGACAGGAACGCGATCGAGTCGCCCGCGACGACGCCGCGGATCCGGAAGATGGACAGCGGCACCAGCGGGTGCTCCCGCCTGGTCTGGAGCACGAAGAACGCGGCGAGCAGCACCGCCGCCCCGATGAGCGGGTAGACGACGCCGGGGGCGCCCCAGCCGTGGTCGGTCGCGGTGGTGAGGGCGTAGGTCAGCGCGCACATCCCGGCCGTGACCAGGATCGCGCCCGGGACGTCGATCTTCTGGGTGCGCGTCGTGACGTGGTCGGGGGCCAGGCGGCCGACCGCCCGCAGCACCAGCGCGACGCCGACCGGGACGTTCACGAACATGACCGCCCGCCAGCCGAACAACTCGGTGAGGATGCCGCCGAAGAGCACCCCGCCGGTGAACCCGGCCGAGGCGACCGCGCCGAAGATGCCCATGGCCTTCGCGCGTTCCTTGCCTTCGGGATAGCCCGCCGCGATCAGCGCCAGCACGGCCGGCGACACCGCCGCCGCCGAGAGGCCCTGCAGCGCGCGGGCGACGATGAGCACGATCGGCTCGGTCGCCACCCCGCCCAGTAAGGAGGCCGCGGTGAAGACGGCCAGCCCGCCGACGAACATCCTCTTGCGTCCCACGATGTCGCCGAGCCGCCCGCCGACCAGCAGGAACCCGCCGAAGAACAACGCGTACGCGCCGACGACCCACTGCAGGGCGCTGTCGGTGAAGCCGAGGTCACGCTGGATGGAGGGCAGGGCGACGTTGACGATCGCGAAGTCCAGGACCAGCACGAACTGGGCCATGCACAGCAGTGCCAGGGCCGGTTTCCGGTTCTCCTGGAACATGGGGTTTCCTCCTCTAACTTGATTGTTACCAGTGAAATTCGTTTACTGGTAAGCATGAAAGGTCAGCCGGGAGACAGGGAGATCGCGCCGGGCCCGCTGGCGCTCGTTCAGTCGTTCGTGAACAGCGTCAACGTGGAGTTCGGGCCCGACGAGTTCGCGACCATCGAGGGGGCCGCGCGCTGGCTCGCCCGCCACGGCTTCACGCCCGAGGTGGGGGAGCTCGACCGGCGCGACGCCGTCACCCTGCGGGAGGCGCTGCGCGCCGTGCTCCGCGAGAACAACGGCGCCGCCCCCGACCCCGAGGCCCGGCTGACGATCGGTCACGTCGCCCGCGACTGCCCGCTGGTCGTGTCGGGCGACACCCTGGGCCTGCGCCCGGTCCAGCAGGACGTGCGCGGGGTGTTCGCGACGATCCTCGGCACGGTCGCCGCCGCGGTGGCCGACGGCTCGTGGTCCCGCCTCAAGGCCTGCCGCGAGCACCGCTGCGAATGGGCCTTCTACGACCGCTCCCGGAACCGGGGCAGCCGCTGGTGCTCGATGGCCGTCTGCGGCACGCGCGCGAAGATGCGCACCTACCGCCAGGGCGCGGCCGGTCACGGGGCCGCCTCCCGTCCCAGCAGGTGACGGGCGACGACGAGTTTGGTCGCGGCGGCGGTGCCGTCGGCGAGCTGGAGGCCGATGACGTCTCTGAGGCGCTGGGCCACCGGCCCGTCCTCCGACCAGCCGAGGTGGCCCATCGTGAGGAGCGACTGGTGCACGGCCTCCATGGCGGCCTTCGGGGCCCACCACTTCGCCATGTTCGCGGGCAACCGGGGGTCGCGGCCCGCGTCGGCGGCGGCCAGGGCCTCGTAGGAGACCAGGCGGGCCGCGTGAAGCATGGTCGCGTGTTCGACCAGGGGGAAGGCGACCGACTGGAACTTCCCGATCGGCCGGCCGAAGGCCTCGCGCCGTCCGGCGTGGGCCATGGCCTCGTCCAGGGCCGCCTGCCCGACGGCGACGGCCATCAGGGAGATCAGCGCCCGGGAGACCCCGAAGCCGCGCATGACCTCCACGAAGCCCGCGCCCGGACGGCCGACGAGGTCCTCGTCGGCGACCCGCAGGCCGTCGAGGGCGAAGCGGCCCCGCCCGCCCGAGCGGCAGCCCAGGTCGGTGTGCAGCTCGCGGCGCACGCCGTGCAGCGGGGTGTAGAAGGCGCTGATGCCGCGGGCCCCGGCCTCGCCGGTCCGGGCGAACAGCAGGCCGTGGGTGGCGTAGGCGGTGGCCATGATGGACGTCTTCTCGCCGGTCAGCCGCCAGCCGTCGGCGGAGTGCTCCGCGACGGTCTCGATGGCCGCCGCGTCGGTCCCGTGGCCGGCCTCGGTGAGGCCGAGGGCGACGACGGACGTGCCGGCCGCGATGCCGGGGAGCCAGCGGGCGAGCTGGGCCGGATCGCCGTTGGCGGCCAGCACGCCGCCGACCAGCGCCGCGTTGAGCACCGGGTAGCAGACCGACAGGTCGGCCGCGGCGAGCTCTTCGAGCACGATGCCGACGCTGACGGCGTCCAGGCCCTGACCGCCGAACTCCTCCGGGACGCGCACACCGAAGAGTCCTTCGGCGGCCATCTCGGCCAGCAGCCCGGGGCGGTATTCGGCCCGCCGGTCGCTCTCGGCCCGGAAGGGCGCGACCCGGTCGGCGGCGAACTCGCGCACCCGTTTGGCCAGCGTCTCCTGCTGGGGTGTGAAGTCGAGGTTCATCGCAGCCCCTCCCGCAGGGCGAATTTCTGGATCTTCCCGGACGGCGTGCGCGGCAGCGACGGCACGAGCTCCAGCCGTTCCGGCCAGTACTGCTTGGCCATGCCGAGCCCGGCCAGGTGCACCCGGAGGTCGTCGAGCGTCACCCCGGACGAGGCCACCAGCACCGCGCAGGCCCGCTCGCCGAGCCGCTCGTCGGGGTAGCCGACGACCGCCACGTCACGGACGGAGGAGTGCCGCAGCAGCGCGGCCTCGACCTCGACGACCGGGATGTTCTCGGCACCGCGCATGATGACGTCCTTGGCGCGCCCGGTGATCCGGATGCCGCCGTGACCGTCGTCGCGGGCCAGGTCGCCGGTGTCGAACCAGCCGTCGTCGGTGAGGCAGGCCCGGTAGACGTGCTCGCGCCGGAAGTAGCCGGCGCACTGCGAGGCGCCCCTGACCTGTAACCGGCCCTCGCCGGTGATCCGCACCTCCATGCCGGGCACGACGGTCCCGTCGCTCTCGGCGGCCCGCATCGGCGGGTCCTCCGGCCGGGTGATGGTGACGCAGCCGTTCTCGGTCATGCCCCACAACGCGTAGAGGCGGCAGCCGAGCACGTCGCGGGCGCGTTCGACCAGGTAGGGCGCGATCGGCGCGCTGCCGGTCGCGAAGGTCTCCAGTTTGCGGAGGTCACGCGGCCGTTCGGCCTGTGCCTCGATGAGGTCGGACAGGAACGTCGGGGCGCCCATGAAGAAGGTGACGCCGCGTTCCTGGAGGATGTCGAGCATCCGGCCGGCGTCCCACGACTCGACGTGCACGGCGGTCCCGCCCAGCAGCAGCGGCATGAACAGGTTCCAGGTGAACCCGGCCTGATGGGTCGTCGGCGACCCCATGGCCGTGACGACGCCGTCGGTCAGGTGGAGCACGTCGGCCTGCGCCCGGTTCATCGCGTGGAGGCTGTCGTGGGTGTGCACGACGCCCTTCGGCTCCCCGGTCGTGCCGGAGGTGAACGCCACCTGCGCCGGGTCGCCCGGACCCGATTCGGCGACCCCGTCGAGGGCCGGCGAGGGAAGCTCCAGGTCGTCGACGAACAGGGTGTGGCGCAGTGTGGGCGCGTCCACGTCGTCGATCATCCGCCGGTACGAGAACCCGCGGAACTCCGCCTTCGCGATGTAGACCGGGCTCTCGGTCAGGTTCAGCATGAACTGGACCTCGCGCCTGCGCATGATCGGCACGACCGGCCCGGGGACCGCCCCGATCCGGTAACACGCCAGGATCAGCGCCGCGAGCTGCCACGAGTTCGGCAACTGCAACGTCACGACCTGGCCTCTGCCGACGCCGAGCCCGCGCAGCAGGGTGGCCATGCGGTCGACGCGGTCGAGCAGCTCTCCGTACGTCAGCTCCACGGCCCCGCCGTCCTGGTAGCAGACCAGGGCGAGCTTGCCGGGAGGATGGGCGCGCAGGTCGTCCATGATGGTCATCGCGGATCCCTCCCCAGCGCGGAACGAGCCTTGGCGGCGACCGCGGCCGAGGTGACGCCTCCGCGTTCGGCCAGATATCGCTGCCCGCCGGAGACGGGGACGAACGCGTCGGGCATCGCAACCCGGAGCACCAGGTTGGGTGCGATCTCGGCGAGCGACTCGGCGACGGCGGCGCCGAACCCGGCGTTCCGCCAGTGCTCCTCGACGGTCACGACGATTCCGGAGCGCCCGGCGTGGGCGGCGATCGTGGCGACGTCGAGCGGCTTCACGGTGTGCACGTTCAGCACCGACGCGCTGACGCCCTCGGCGGCCAGCGTGTCGGCGGCGTCGAGCGCGGCCAGCACCGGATAGGGCCCGCAGGCCGCGATCGTGACGTCGGCGCCGTCCCTGAGCACCTGGGCCAGGCCCAGCGTGACCGGCGGCGCGTCGGGCAGCCCGGGCGTCGCGTTGCGGCCGAGCCGCAGGTAGGCCGGGCCCGTGAGGCGGAGCGCCTGCCGGAACAGGGTCCCGGTCTGCGGGCCGTCGGCCGGGACGACCACGGTCATGTTGGGCAGCGTCCGCATCACGGCCAGGTCCTCCAGCGCGTGGTGGGTCGGCCCGAGGTGGCCCGCGGACACGCCCGAATGGGTCGCGGCGATCCGCACCGGCAGGTTGTTGAGCGCGATGTCGATCTTCACGGCCTCGTTGGCGCGCGACGACGCGAACGCCGCCATCGTGTTGACCAGCGGCATCCGGCCCGACTTGGCGAGCCCGGCCGCCGCGCCCATCAGCGTGTGCTCGGCGATGCCGAGGTTGACATAGCGCTCGGGGAACTGGGCGGAGTCGAACAGGCCGGTGTCGGAGTCGAGGCAGACCAGCCGCTCGTCCCGCGGCAGCAGGTCGAGCACGGCGTCGCGGTAGACCTCGCGTGAGGACGCGGTCATGACGCGGCCCCCCTTCGCAGCGCGGCGAGGGCCCTGGCGTGCTGACGTTCGCCCAGCTTGGCGTAGTGGCTGCGGGGCTGGTCCTCGACGAACGGGATGCCCTTGCCCTTCACGGTGTGGGCGATCACGACGGTCGGGCGGCCGGGTGCCGGCGGTTCGGTCAGCGCGGCCTCCAGCTCCTCGCAGGAGTGGCCGTCGACCTGGCGTACCGACCAGCCGAAGGCCGACCACCGGTCGGCCAGCGGTTCGAGCGCGTCGATCGTCTCGGTCGCGCCGGTGATCTGGAGCCGGTTGCGGTCGACGATCGCGACGAGGTTGTCGAGCCGCTGGGCGGCGGCCACCGAGGCGGCCTCCCAGACCGAGCCCTCCTGGAGCTCGCCGTCGCCCATGACGACGAAGCAGCGCCGGTCGGCGTGGTCGAGCCGGAAACCCAGCCCGAACCCGACCGCCAGCGCCAGCCCGTGGCCGAGCGAACCCGAGGGCATCTCGACGCCGGGGATCTCGGGGTGCGGATGGGCCATGAACTCACTGCCGGGGCGGGCGTACTCGTCCAGGCGCTCCGGAGGGAAGAACCCGGCCTCGGCGAGCGCGGCGTAGAGCGCCAGCCCGCCGTGCCCCTTGCTCAGCAGCAGCACGTCCCGGTCGGGCCGGGCCGGGTCGAGCGGATCGACCCGCAGCACCCGCGTGTACAGGGTGGCGAGGATCTCCGCGAGCGACATCGAGCCGCCCAGGTGGCCGCCCTCGGGGCCGGCGCACAGGTTGACGACGTGCTCCCTGATCCGGGCGGCCGTCCCGGCCGCCGGCGGGGCGTCGATGGTGGTGGTCATCGCTTCTCCTAGTTCGGGTGCAGGCCGACGAACTCCAGGCCCTCGCGCTCGGGGCGGCCGTGGCGGATGTTCACGCACTGCACGGCGTTGCCGGCGCCGCCCTTGACGAGGTTGTCGAGGGCCGCGATCACGGTGACCGTGGTCGAACCGGCGTCGAGGGCGAAGCCGACGTCGCAGAAGTTGGAGCCGGAGAGGATCTTGGCGTCCGGGAAGCGGTGCAGCCCGCGCCGGTGGGCGACCACCCGCACGAAGTGCTCGTCGGCGTAGCGGTCGCGGTAGGCCGACCGGATCGCGCGTTCGTCGGCGCCGTCGGTCAGGCGGGCCTTGCAGAGCAGCTGCACCCCGCGCACGGCCTCGACGCCGGTCGCCGTCATCCGGACCGGCAGGCCGGTGGCCTGGGCGATCTCCGCCTCGTGCCGGTGCCGGGTGGGCGCGAACACACGCAGCGCGCCGCTGCGTTCGGCGTGCAGGTTCTCGGCCCCGGCGGTCGCGCCGGCGCCGCTGGAGCCGGTCCGGGCGTCGACGGTCAGCTCGCCGCGGATCAGCCCGGCCTCGGCCAGCGGGGTCAGCGCCAGGATGCCGGCGTTGGCCATGCACCCGGGCACGCTGATGCGGCTCGCGACCTGGAGTTCCTCGCGGTGCAGCTCCGGTACGCCGGTCGTGAAGCTCCCGATGAGGTCGGGGGCGGCGTGGTCGACGCCGTAGTAGTCGGCGTAGACGGCAGGGTCGCGCAGCCGGAAGTCGCCCGACAGGTCGACCACGGTCGCGGCCAGCCCGAGGTACTCGGGCATCCGCCGCATCGTCTCGCGGTGGGGCGTGGCCAGGAACAGCACGTCGTAGGGGCCGTCCTGGTCGAGCTCCTCGTCGGAGACGAAGGCCAGCCGGGTGCGGCCGCGCAGGTTGGGGTGGGCGCCGTCGATCTGCCGGCCGCGCAGCCGCCGTGAGGTGGTGGCCACCAGGTCGGCCGATGGGTGCCCGGTGAGGATGCGCAGGAGTTCGCCGCCGATGTAGCCGGCGCCTCCCACGACGGCGCATCTGATCATGCCTCTGCCCTCGCGATGACGTGGGCGGCGACGGCGTCGGCGACGTCGATGCCGCAGGCGTTCTGGAAGCCGCGGAACTCCACGCGGTCGTTGACCTCCAGCACGGTCAGGTGCCCGTCGGCGTCCTCCAGCAGGTCGACCCCCGCGATCTCGGCGCCCACCGCCTCGGCGGCGGCCACCGCGAGCTTCGCGTGGACGTCGGTCAGTTCGAACGGGGTCGAGACGGCGCCCCGGGCGACGTTGGTGCGCCACTCGTCGCCGCGCCGGTAGGTCGCGCCCAGCGCCCGCCCGCCGACGACCGGCACCCGGATGTCCCGGTCGGCCTTCTCGACGAGCTCCTGCACGTAGACGACGTGCTGCTGGGGCGACGGCAGGGCCGCGACGTGCTCCAGCACGGCGGTGGCGGTGGCCCGGTCGGGCAGCGCGGTGACCAGGCGGCCCCACGAGCCGACCAGCGGTTTCACGACCGCCGGGTAGCCGATCTGGTCGAGCGCGTCGACGGCCGCCTCCGGCGTCATGGCCAGGGCCGTGCGGGGGGTCGGCAGGCCCGCGGCCATGAGCGCCGAGGTCGTCAGCCACTTGTCGCCGCTGACGTGGGTGGCGGCGGCGGTGTTCAGCACCGTCGCCCCCGCCGACTCCAGCGCGCTCGCGGCGTAGAGGGCCCGGTAGTGGCCGACCTCGCGGTTGAGCACGAAATCGCTGCGGGAAACGCCGTCGGCCACGACCAGGGACCGGGGATCGAGGTGGACGAATGTCGCGCCGCGCCGTTCCAGCGCGGCCATGATCTGTTTCTCCTCGAACCGCACCCGTGACGCGAGCACGGCGAGGCGGTGGCCGGAGCGCATTACTCCCCCCAGTCCTCTTCGACCTCGGGGGCGAGGGTGAGGGACGGCGGCGTGACGGAGGAGATCTCCAGCTCGCTGCGGCAGTCGAGGCATTCGACGATCTCGCTCACCCGGGCGTCGGCGTCGATGGAGACCGGCGCCGCGCACTCGGGACACTCGGGGGCGTTCATAACCTTCTGCATGGCTCGTCCCTATGTCTCGGGGAAATATCGGCGTTTCAACCGTAACCAGAATCGGCGGCCGATCGCCAATAAGGGTTGCCGATCGAAGTGAATTCCCGCGCTTATCGGGGGCCATATAAACAGGTGATTCCCCGAGCATAAGCGGCGCTACTCGATTTGGTGCGGAAATTCATCCGGCGAATTCATAGGCTCGATTGGAGTCGTATATCCCTAGGAGGGCTCAATGCGAGCGATCGCCCTGCAAGAAGCCCCGGCCGCCCTGTCGCCGGGGGAGCGGTTCGCCGCCGAGGTGGCCGCCGGGGTCCGTGAGGTCCCGTTCGACCTGCACCTTCCGGCCGCGTTCCCGCTGTTCGCGTCCCGGCCCCGCTACACGGTCCGGCACCTGCTGAAGACGGCCGACGTGGCCGACGGGTCGGTGTCCTACGTCCACGAGCCGCCCAAGGGGCGGATCGAGGCCGCCGGCACCGCCTACGGCGCGACGCCGGAGGCCGCGTTCGCGCCCCGCCTCATGAAGGCGCCGCTGACCGACCTCTCCGTCGAGGTGCCGCTCCCCGACGGCGTCGCCGCCGACCCGGCGCTGCTCGCCGCGTATGTGGACTACCGGGTGCTGGTGCGCCTGTCCGTCGTCGAGAACGAGTCGCTGCTGCACGGCACCGCCGACGGCGCGATCACCGGCCTGCTCGGCCTGCCGGGCAGCCGCTCGGCCGAGAGCGGCGACGACCTGGCGACCACGGTCACCCGGGCCGCCGGGGAGATCGAGGAGACCGGCGGGTCGTGCGACGGCGTGGTGGCGCATCCGGAGACGTACTGGAAGATGGTCCGCGACGACCTGCTCGCGCGGTTCCAGAACGCCGGGATCACCGTCTCGCGCACCCGCATGATGCCCAAGGACACCCTGCTGATGGGCGACTTCCGGGCCGCCTGCACGCTGCTCATGCCGGGCGTGGCGTCGATCGCGCTGGTCCCGGGCGCCGTCAGGGCCACGTCCAGGATCGGGCTGGCGGTGCACCTGCCGCAGCACCTGATGGCGGTGACGTGGCATGGGTGAGCCGCGAATCCTCTACATCACCGGCTGGCTGCGCAGCGGCAGCACCATGCTCGGCAACGTGCTGGGCGAGCTGCCCGGCGTGCTGCACGCCGGCGAGCTGCACTACCTCTGGCAGAACGGCATCCTGAAGGCGGGCACCAACTCCACGTGCGGCTGCGGGGCCGACGTCACCTCCTGCGGGCTCTGGTCACAGGTGATCACCTCGTCGGAGGGCGAGGCGCGGCTGATGACGCTCCAGCAGCGGGCGCTGCTGCGCACCCGCCACACGCGCGACCGCATCGCCGAGTCGACCGGCCGGGTGCCCACCGCCCCGGGGGTGGCCGAGGCGGTCGGGCGTACCGCCGACGTCTACCGGACCCTCGCCGCGCACGGCGGCGAGCGGCTCGTCGTCGACGGCTCGAAGTTCCCGGCCGAGGCGGCGGCCCTGCTGGGCCGCGCCGACCTCGACGTGCGGGTGCTGCACATGGTGCGCGACCCCCGCGCCACCGCGTTCTCCTACGCCAGGGCCAAGGACTACATCGACCCGATGAGCCCGGCCCGCAGCAGCGGCTACTGGACCGGCTTCAACCTGGCCTCCGAACTGTCCGGCCACGCCGCCCCCGACCGCTACCTGCGGGTCCGCCACGAGGACCTGTGCCGCGACCCGCGCGGCACCCTCGCCCGGGTGCTGCGGTTCGCCGGCCTCGACGACGACCCGCCGGCCGACGCCGACGGCAACGTCACGCTGAGCGTGAACCACACGGTCACCGGCAACCCCGACCGGCTGTCGGCCGGCCCGGCGCGCATCCGCGCCGACGAACGCTGGCGCACCGGCCTTCCGCCCCGCGCCCGCGCCGCCGCCACGGCCCCGGCCCTGCCCCTGCTCGGCCGGTACGGCTACCCGATTCTGACCTGAGGGGACATCCCATGGATCTGCGCCTGAGAGGGCGGGTCGCCCTGGTGGCCTGCTCCAGCAGCGGCCTCGGCCTCGGCGTCGCCAAGGCCCTGGCCGCCGAGGGGGCCAGCGTGGCCATCTGCGGCCGCGACCCCGCCAAGCTCGCCCGCGCCCACGTCGAGGTGAGCGCGATGGGCGACGGCGACGTGCTGAGCGTCCCGGTCGACCTGTGCGACGAGAACGCCGCCGCCGCCTGGGTCCGCGACACCGCCGCCACGCTCGGCGGCATCGACATCGTGGTGACCAACTCCGGCGGCGTGCCGTTCGGCCCGGTCGACGCGTTCGGCGTGGCCGACTACCGGGCCGCGATCGACGCCAACCTGATCCCGCACATCGCCCTGACGCTGGCCGCCCTGCCCTACGTGAAGAAGGACGGCTGGGGACGGCTGCTGATGATCGCCTCCGAGTCGGTCCGGCAGCCGCACCCCGAGAGCGGCCTGTCGGCGGTGGCCCGGCTCGGCCTGCTCGGCTACATGAAGGGCCTGGTCGCCACGCTGGGCGCGAGCGGGGTGACGGTGAACGTGCTGGCCCCCGGCTTCCACCGCACCCCGATCCTCGACGAGCAGTTCGGCGCCTCCGTCGAGGAGGAGCTCGCCGCCGTCGCCCGGCGCATCCCGCTGGGCCGGATCGGCGACGTCGACGACTTCGGCGCGCTGGCCGCCTTCCTCGCCAGCGACCAGGCCTCCTACGTCACCGGCACGGTCTTCGTGGCCGACGGCGGCAACACCAGAGGAGTGTGAATCGTGTCTGTTCTCGGTGAGGTCGCCACCACCCACACGGCGGCCCTCTACGTTGTCAAGATCGGCAGCGCCAGCCTCGCCCACGAGACCGTCTTCGACGAGGTGGCCCGCCTGCGCGGGCGCGGCGCGCGGATCCTCCTGGTGGCGGGCGGCGCGGCCGGCATCGCGGCCCACTACGCGGCCATCGGGCGTCCGGTGCGCTCGCTCACGCTGAAGAACGGGTCGACGGCGCGGTACTGCCCGCCGGAGGAGATGGACCACATCGTGGCCGCCTACGAGCGCGTCACCCTGCCCCGGGTCCACGCCGCGCTGACCACCCGCGGGCTGACCTGCTTCACCTCGACCGCCCAGGCGGGCTCGCTGGTGACGGCCCGGCCCAACCCGCCGCTGCGGGCGGTGTCGGGCGACCGGGCGGTGATCGTGCGCGACCACCGCGCCGGGGTCGTCTCGTCGGTGGACGCCGACTGCCTGGCCACCCTGCTCGACGCGTTCGACGTCGTCTGCCTGGCGCCCCCGGCCGCCGCCTCCGACGGCGGCACGCCGCTGAACGTGGACGCCGACGTGCTGGCCGCCGAACTGGCCAACGCGCTCGACGCCGACCACCTGCGGCTGGTGACCGGGACACCCGGGCTGCTGGCGGACGTCGACGACCCGAAATCCGGCATCTCCGACCTCGGCCGGGGCGAGGGCCTGCGCCACGCCCAGGGCCGCATGCGGCAGAAGGTGCGCGCCGCCGAGATCGCCCTCGACGGCAGCGCCGACGTCGCCATCACCGGCCCCCACTCCCTGGACGCCGGCACCCGCTTCTGGCGGGCCGCCCCGCCCGCCGACGACCTCACGCTGCTGTCGCGGGCCGTGGAGATCTCCTCGGTCTCCCGCGACGAGCGGGAACTGGCCGGATATCTGGTCGGGTGGTGCCGCGAACGCGGCATCGACGCCGAGATCGACGAGGCCGGGAACCTGGTGGCCTCAAAGGGCTCCGGCCGCCGCCGCCTCCTCATGCTCGGCCACCTCGACACCGTCCCGCACCGCTGGCCCGTCCGCTGGGACGGCGGCACCATCTCCGGCCGGGGCTGCGTCGACGCCAAGGGCAGCCTGGTGGCCTACCTGGAGACGCTGCACGAACTCGACGTCCCGCCCGACGTCCAGGTGCGGGTGGTCGGCGCGGTGGAGGAGGAGATCACCTCGGCGGGCGCGTTCTTCGTCCGCGACCACTACCCGGCCGACGCCGTCGTCATCGGCGAGCCGTCCGGCGCGGGCGCGCTGACCATCGGCTACTACGGCCTGCTGAAGGTCCGGATGGCGGTCGCCGACCCCGTCGGGCACACCGCGGGCCAGGGCGTCACCACGGCGGCCGACCAGATGGTCGACGTGCTCGCCCGGCTGCGCGCCGCCCTCGCCGAGGCGGGGCCCGACGCCCTGCTGGCCGTGCTCGGCATCCACGCCGTCAACGGCGGCGACGAGCAGCGCGGAGAGGCGGTCGTGGACGTCCGGGTGCCCGCCGACCTGTCGGTCGACGACCTGACCCGGCTGATCCGGAAGGTCGCCCATCCCGTCGGGGTCGAGGTGCTGCGGGCCACCCCCGGACACCTCACCGCGCGTACCAGCCCCCTGGTCAAGGCCTTCTCGCGGGCCTTCCGGGCCGAGGGGGTGGTCAACCGGTTCCTGGCCAAGAAGGGCAGCAGCGACATGAACACGCTGGCCACGACGTGGCAGGGGGTGCCGATGGTGGCGTACGGCCCCGGCGACGCCAAGCTCGACCACACCCCCCACGAGCATCTCGACGCCGTCGAATACCGGCGGGCCCGCGCGGTGTTGTCGCGGGCGGTCGCCGAGTGGATCGCCGCGGAGACGCGGCTGGTCGAGAGGGCGGCGTGATGACGACCACCACGTATCTGGAGGCGCTGGAGGCCGAGGCCGCGCACATCATGCGCGAGACCGCCGGCGAGTTCGACCGGCCCGTGCTGCTGTTCTCCGGCGGCAAGGACTCCATCGTCATGCTGCACATCGCCGTCAAGGCCTTCGCGCCCGCGCCGGTGCCCTTCCCGCTCCTGCACGTCGACACCGGCCACAACTTCCCCGAGGTCATCGAGTTCCGCGACCGGGTGACGGCCGGCCTGCGGTTGAAGGTCGCCTCGGTGCAGGACTACATCGACCGGGGCGTGCTGCCGGACGTGCCGGAACGGAACGGCCTGCAGACCACGCCGCTGCTGGACGCCATCGAGGCCGGCGGCCACGACGCCGTGTTCGGGGGCGGGCGGCGCGACGAGGAGAAGGCCCGCGCGAAGGAGCGCGTCTTCTCCCTCCGCGACGAGTTCGGCGGCTGGGACCCGCGCCGCCAGCGCCCGGAGCTGTGGAACCTCTACAACGGCCGCCACTGCCCGGGCGAGCACGTGCGCGTCTTCCCCCTGTCGAACTGGACCGAGCTCGACGTCTGGCAGTACATCGCGGCCGAGGACATCGCGCTGCCGTCGATCTACTACGCCCACGAACGCGAGGTGTTCGACCGGCGCGGCATGTGGTTGTGCCCCGGCGCGTGGGGCGGCCACGAGGAGCGGCTGGTCCGCAGGACGGTCCGCTACCGCACGGTCGGCGACATGTCCTGCACCGGCGCGGTCGAGTCGGCCGCCCGCACCCCCGCCGAGGTCGTCGAGGAGATCGCGGCCTCGCGCATCACCGAACGTGGCGCGACCCGCGCCGACGACCGGCTGGCCGAGGCCGCCATGGAGGACCGCAAACGAGAAGGGTACTTCTGATGTCCACACTGCTCAGGCTGGCCACCGCCGGTTCCGTCGACGACGGCAAGTCGACGCTGGTCGGACGTCTGCTGCACGACTCCAAGTCGGTCATGTCCGACCAGTTGGAGAAGATCGCCTCGCCCAGCGACCTGGCCCTGCTCACCGACGGCCTGCGCGCCGAGCGGGAACAGGGCATCACGATCGACGTGGCCTACCGCTACTTCGCCACCCCACGACGCCGGTTCGTGCTGGCCGACACGCCGGGCCACGTGCAGTACACCCGCAACATGGTGACCGGCGCCTCGACGGCGCAGCTCGTCGTGCTCGTGGTCGACGCCCGCAAGGGCGTCACCGAGCAGACCCGCCGCCACGCCGCCGTCGCCGGGCTGCTGCGGGTGCCCGCGCTGGTGCTGGCGGTCAACAAGATGGACCTGGTCGGCTGGTCGGAGGAGGTCTTCGCGTCGATCGCCGGCGACCTCGACTACCCCGGCGAGGTGACGGCCATCCCGATCTCGGCCCTGACCGGCGACAACGTGGTGACCCCGTCGGAGCACATGGGCTGGTACACCGGGCCGACCGTGCTGGAGTTCCTGGAGACGGCCGAGGCCGGCGAGGACCTGACCGGGCTGCCCGCGCGTCTCCCGGTCCAGTACGTCATCAAGACGCGGGGCCGCCGCGCCTACGCCGGCCAGCTCACGGGCGGCATCCTGCACGTCGGCGAACGGGTGGTCGTCCAGCCCGGCGGCCACACCACGACGGTGGCGGGCATCGACGTGCTCGGGCAGCCGGTGGCGATGGCGTGGGCGCCGCAGTCGATCGCGGTCCGGCTGGCCGACGACCTCGACGTGGCGCGCGGCGCGCTGATCTCGCCCGAGGCCACCGCGCCAGAGGCCACCCGGGAGCTGCGCGCGACCGTCTGCCACCTGCACGAGAAGGCCCTCACGGTCGGCGAGAAGGTGCTGGTCAAGCACACGACCCGGACGGTCCGCGCGGTGGTGGAGCACATCGGGTCGGGCGGCCCGCTGGCCGTCAACGACATCGGCGACGTGGTCGTGCGCACGGCCTCGGATCTGGCGGTCGACGACTACGCCGACAGCCGGATCACGGGCGCCTGCCTGCTGATCGACCCGGGCGACGGCGCGACCCGGTCGGCGGGCATGATCTCGGTCGCCTGACCGGTCACCACGTCTGCGCGCCGGCCCGGACCAGCATCTCGTTGACCGCGACCCGCCGCTCCCGGGTGACCATGTAGCGGACCGCGTCGGCGACGTCCTCCGGGCGCAGCAGCTCCATGCCGCCGATCTGGCCGGCCACCGCCTCCCGCACGCCCTCGCGCAGGTGGGAGGAGAGTTCGGTGTCGACGGTCCCGGGCCCGACGATCCCCACCCGGACCCGCTGGGGCTGCAGCTCCTGCCGGAGCGACTCGGAGAAGGCGTTCACGCCCGACTTGGTCAGGCTGTAGACGGCCTGACCGGCGCGGGCGACCCGGCCGGCGGTGGAACTGATCGTGACCAGGTCGGCGACCCGCCGGGGCGCGTCCTCCGCCGCCCTGACGAGGTGGGGCAGCGCGGCCCGGGTGACGTGCAGGAGGCCCTCGACGTTGACCGCCAGCATGCGGTCCCATTCGTCCTCGGGGGCCGCCTCGACCGGGCCGACGAGGGCCAGGCCCGCGTTGTTGACCACCGTGTCGAGGCGGCCCAGCTCGTCGACGACCCGGTCCACGGCGTCGTGCGCCCGGGCGCGGTCGGCGATGTCGGCCGTCACGACCGCGGCGGTTCCGCCGTCCGCCCGGATCTCCGCCGCGAGCGCCCGCAGCCGGTCGCCGCGCCGGGCCACCAGCGCCACCGCGGCGCCTTCGGCCGCCAGGGCGCGGGCCGTGGCCGCGCCGATCCCGCTGCTCGCCCCGGTGACCAGGGCGACGGTGCCGGTCAGTGAATGCGTCATCGTTCCTCCTCGTTAGACTTCGGGATAAGCGGAGCGCCGTCCGCATACGTCCGACCATAAGCGGAGCATGCTCCGCTTTCAAGTCAGGGGAGGTCAGGTGGCCGATCGCCTGCGTGCCGACGCGAAGGCCAACCAGGATCTGGTGCTCGCCGCCGCCCGCCGGGCCTTCGCCCGCGACGGCGCCGACGCGTCGCTGCGGGAGATCGCGAAGGAGGCGGGCGTGGGCATCGGCACCCTCTACCGCCGTTTCCCGACCCGCGAGGATCTGGTCTGGGCCGTCTACAGCGGCGAGGTCGACCGGATCTGCGAGGAGGCGCAGGCGCCGGGTGTGCGTCCGCGCGTCTGGATGGAGGACTTCCTCGACTTCCTGGCGGCCAAGCGCGCCATGGCCGACGCGCTGAAGGTCGTGCTCGCGGGCGACGAGGAGCGGCGGCTGGCGATCCGGACGCGGATCACCGATGCGCTCGGCTCCCTGCTCGACGCCGCCGCAGACGAGGGCACGGTCCGGGGCGACGTCACGGCCCTCGACGTGCTCATGGCGCTGGGCGGGATCGCCCTCATCGCGGGCGAACCCGAGCAGCGGGACCAGGCCGGCCGCCTGCTCGACCTCCTCATGGACGGCCTCCGCCCATCCCGGTGAGGCGTCTGACCACCTCGAAGCCGTCGTCGGTGCCCGGCCAGTGGGCCCGGACGGCGGGCAGGCCCGCGCGGCGCACCACCGACCGCAACACCGCCACGACGACGATCGCGTCGTCGGCGTAACCGAGGACCGGGATGAAGTCGGGGATCAGGTCGATCGGGACGGCCAGGTAGACCAGCAGCAGCCCCAGCCGGACGCGCACCCCGCGCGGCAGGTCGCGGTCGGCGGCCAGGTGGCGGATCAGCCGGAGCACGTCGGGCAGCACCCGCAGCGCCTCACGCAGCAGGCCGCCGCGTGGCCGGAGGAACACCAGCGCGGCGACCAGCGTGAGCCAGGTGAGGGCGAGGGCGGCGACGATCGCCAGCACGATGTCCGTGACGTCCATAATGGCGACTTCTGTTCTCTATGATCCTGATCAATATTTATGTCCTGTTCAGCCTGCCGCTTGAGACTCGTCTGTCGCACCCTTCTCAACAGCGAGCGGAAGGCTCGAAGTGACAGACAAGCACAACGAAGGTTCCGAGGGCGCGGCCATCTCGCGTCGGCAGCTCGTCCGGTACGCCGGAATCGGCGCGACCCTGGTCGCCGCGAGCCCCTTGGCGACCACCGGCACGGCCGCCGCCGACGACGACGCCCGGGGCCACGACAAGCCCGCCGCCCCCGGCGGCCGGAGCTGGCGCGCCGGCGACCACCACGTCCACTCGGAGTACAGCGGCGAGTTCGACACCTCGGTCACCCCGCCCCGGTTCCACAAGGGCGCCGACGCCGTCTACCCGATCGTCACCAACGCGATCATGGCCAAGCACTTCGGCCTCACCTGGGCCATGTGCACCGACCACGGCGGGCCGACGCACTCGAAGGTGAACCTGGAGCAGGCCTACCCCGACCTGCTGCGCTCGCGTGTCCTGGTGCCCGAGGTGCTGCAGTTCTGGGGCATGGAGTTCGACGCCCCGGCCCTCGACCACCACACGCTGATGATCCCGCACCACCGGGACGAGGCGCAGCAGCTCTTCGAGCTGGAGCAGCGCTTCGCCAAGCACGACGCGTTCCCCGCCGACCCCGGGCGCGACACCGAAGCCAAGATGATCGAGTTCCTGAAGGCCGCCAAGGGCATGCCGCACAAGCCCCTGGTGATCGCGCACCACGCGTCGCGCTCCGCCACGGGCCTGGGCGTCTACGGCCAGGACACCCCGCGCGAGTTCCGCAACGGCAACGACGCCGCCCCCGACGTCTACGTCGGCTTCGAGGGCGCGCCCGGCCACCAGGCGGGCCCGCTGAACGGCGGCGCGCGCGGCGGTTACGGCAACCACCCCACCTACGGCGGCTTCGACCAGATGACGGCCCGTGTCGGCGGCCTCTGGGACGCGCTGCTCGGCGAGGGACGCCGCTGGTGGATCACCGCGACCTCCGACTCCCACGTGCACTGGACCCGCGGCGGCGCCGACTTCTGGCCCGGCGAGTACAGCAAGACCTACGTGTACGCCCGCCAGGACTACGCCGACATCATGGACGGCCTGCGCAACGGCCGCATCTTCGTCACCACAGGCGACCTGATCACCGGCCTCGACGTGACCGCGCGCGGCCAGGGCCGCGAGGCGGCGATGGGCGAGACCGTCACCCTCAGCCGCCGCAACCGGGGCGACGTCGAGATCGAGATCAGGTTCCGCCCGCGCCTGGTCGCCAACGGCAACGGCGACCTCCCGCAGGTCCGCCGCGTCGACCTGATCGTCGGCCAGGTCACCGGCCCGAACGCCGACCGCGACGCCGACACCAACCCCACCACGAAGGTCGAGGCCCGCTTCGGCCCCCGCGACTGGCGCCGCCAGGGCCAGGACTACGTGATCCGCCACACCCTGCGCGACGTCCAGACCGACCTGTACGCCCGGGTCCGCGGCACCGGCACCGATGAGGCCGAGCCGCTGGCCGACGGCAAGGAGAGCCCCTGGGACGACCTCTGGTTCTACTCCAACCCCGTCTTCGTCCAGGTCCGCTGACGACTCACTCCGACGGCCGGGGAGCGGGCGGCCGCCACGGCGCGGGCGGCCGCGAGGACGCCACGACGGCGGCCAGGGTGATCTCCCGGAGCTGCGCCTGCTCCCGGTCGCGCACCTTCTCCAGGATCTCGGTCAGCGGGCCGGACACGCCGGGGAAGTGCGGAGGGGGCTCGACGCCCTCCGTCACCCGGATGACGTCGGCGACCGAGATCTGCTCCGGCGAGCGCGCGAGCCAGTAGCCCCCTTCGGGACCCCGGGCGCTCTGGATCAGCCCGGCGCGGCGCAGGTGCAGCAGGATGTTGTCGCAGAAGCGGCGCGGGATGTCCTGGTCGGCCGAGATCTTCCCGGCGGCCAGCGGACCGTCTCCGGCGGCCAGGGCGACCATGGCGCGCAGGGCGTACTGGGTACGTGCCGATATGCGCATCTCGGAGACCCCCGGCTCCCGGACCGACGTCCTTTCCATGATTTTCCTACTATGTAGGTAGGAAAGCAATCACGTCCTGTTCGCCTAGGATCGTCCGCGTGGACCTGACCGCCATCGCCGCCCGGCTCGGAGTTCCCGCCGAAGAGGTCGAGCGTGTGCACCGGCTCGCCGGTGACCTGCCCTCCGTCCCGCTGCCCGCCAAGGCGGACGTCCCGGAGCTGCTCGACCGGCTCGCGGTCCGGCCCGACGACGCCGCCGAGATCATGGAGGGCTGGCCCGATCCGGGCTCCCCGTTCTGGACTCCGGAGCTGCGCTGGCTGCTCGACCGCTCCATCGCCCTGGTCCGCGCCGACCTCGGAGGCCACGGCTGGCTGCCGCCCGGCCCCGAACTGGCCCGCGACCGCGGGCCCGCCTGGCGGCACCTCTACGTGTACGCCTACCTGGCCCTGGTCGACGTCGCCGTCGGGTTCCACCGCGACCACGGCGTCGCCGGCGACCTGACGTGGCTGAGCCTCGCCGACCTCGGCCGCAACCTCGCGATCGACCGGCGGATGAACCGTGAGGGCTGGCCGGTCATGCAGAGCTGGCTGACGCTTCACGTGCGCGGCGCGATCTACGAACTGGGCCGGCTCCAGTTCCACCGTGGCGGCGCCACCCTCGACCTGCACATCCCCGAGACGGGGCCGATGACCCCGGAGGCGATCGACGACTCGCTCGACCGGGCCCGCGAATTCTTCCCGCGCCACTTCCCCGGCGAGACGTACACGGCGTTCGCCTGCGGTTCGTGGTTGCTCGACCCGCAACTGGCCGAGTATCTGCCCGACGACTCCAACATCGTCCGGTTCCAGCGCAGGTTCGAGCTGGAGCCCTACGAGGAGCCCGAGGGGATCGACGCCGACGTCGAGGTGCTGCGGTTCGTGTTCCGTTCGCTGACCACGCCGCTCGACCGGCTGCCGCGCCGCACCGTGCTGCAACGCGCGGTCGTCGACCATCTGCGGGCCGGCCGCCACTGGCGGTGGCGTCGCGGCGCCTTCCCGATCTGACCGGCCTGGCCGGTCAGGAGATCCGGCGGCGGTAGGTCGTCATCGCGAAGGCGTAGGCCACGACGAGGAGCCCGGCGCACCAGGCGACGGCGACCCAGACCTCGCCGCCGACCGGCTGCTGGGCGAACAGGTCGCGGATCGTGTTGACGATCGAGGTCACCGGCTGGTTCTCGGCGAAGGCGCGGACCGGCCCCGGCATGGTGTCGGTCGGCACGAAGGCCGAGCTGAGGAACGGCAGGAAGACCAGCGGGTAGGAGAAGGCGCTCGCGCCGTCGATGGTCTTCGCGGTCAGGCCGGGGATGACGGCCAGCCACGTCAGCGCCAGGGTGAACAGCATCACCAGACCGGCGACGCCGAGCCAGGCCCCGATCCCCGCCGAGGAGCGGAAGCCCATGATCAGGGCGACGACGACGACCACCACGAGCGAGATCAGGTTGGCGACCAGCGAGGTCAGCACGTGGGCCCACAACACGGCCGACCGGGCGATGGGCATCGACTGGAACCGTTCGAAGATGCCGCTCTGCATGTCGAGGAAGAGCCGGTAGGCGGTGTAGGAGATGCCGGAGGCGACCGTGATGAGCAGGATGCCCGGCAGCAGGTAGGTGACGTAGGAGTCCGACCCCGACTGGATCGCGCCGCCGAAGACGTACACGAACAGCAGCATGAACATGATCGGCATGACGGTGGTCGTGATGATGGTGTCCATGCTGCGGGTGATGTGGCGCAGCGACCGGCCGAGGAGGGTCCCGGTGTCGCCGAAGAAATGCCTGGTCATCGTTTGTCCTTGCCGACGAGGGTGAGGAAGACGTCCTCCAGGGTCGGCTGCTTCTCGACGTACTCGACCTTGGCGGGCGGGAGCAGTTGCTTGAGTTCGGCGAGGGTGCCGTTCACGATGATCCGGCCCTCGTGGAGGATGGCGATGCGGTCGGCGAGGTGTTCGGCCTCGTCGAGATACTGCGTGGTGAGCAGCACGGTCGTGCCCCGGGCGGCGAGCTCCCTGACCGCCTGCCACACCTCGATGCGGGCCTCGGGGTCGAGGCCGGTGGTCGGTTCGTCGAGGAAGATGACCGGCGGGTCGCCGATGAGGCTCATCGCGATGTCGAGGCGGCGGCGCATGCCGCCCGAGTAGGTCGCCACCTTCCGGCCGCCCGCGTCGGTCAGCGAGAAACGGTCGAGCAGGTCGTCGGCGATCTTCCCGGGATCCTTGAGATGGCGCAGCCGGGCCACCAGCACGAGGTTCTCGCGCCCGGTGAGGATCTCGTCGACGGCCGCGAACTGGCCGGTCAGGCTGATCGACTCGCGCACCCGCGCGGCCTGGGCGGCGACGTCGAACCCGTTGACGCCGGCGCTTCCCGCGTCGGCCGTCAGCAGCGTCGACAGGATGCGCACGACCGTGGTCTTGCCCGCGCCGTTCGAGCCGAGCAGGGCGAAGATGCTGCCGCGCGCCACCTCGAAGTCGACGCCCCGGAGAACCTTCAGGTCCTTGTACGACTTCTCCAGCGCCTGCACGCGGATCACGAGGCCCTCCGGTCCTGCTCGCCGGCGGCGCGGGCGACGGCGTCGGTGAAGCGGTCGCGCTCCCGGGCCATCCACCGCCCGACCGGGTAGTTCTGGATGAAGGTCTCGACGAACTCGATCGGGTCGTCGCCGAAGACGTCGCGGATCGGGGTCGCGTTCGCGGCGCTCTGCTCGAACAGGTCGGCGAGGTCCTCGTACATCTCCAGCCAGCCGGGGCCGTCGGCCCGGCCGAAGAACATCAGGTAGCGCTCCAGCGCGTCGTAGGCGATGCGGTAGTCGCCGGGCAGCCGCCCCATGCGGGCCTTGACCTGCCGGTAGCGCTTCTTGTCGTCGAGGGAACCGGTGAGGAGCTCCAGATAGCGCCGGTAACGGCTCTTGTCTTCCGGTGATTCGGGGGTCATGTCGATCGCTCTCCCTCAGCTACTAAGTACTACTGACTACCGGTACATAGTAGCGCTGAATAGCGGGGGCGGCGCAAGTACCGGAGCGGTATACGCATAAGCATACGTATACCGTCAGAGGGGTGACAAGAGGTCAGCCGACGTGCACGACCGGGCGGCGCGACGGGTCGGGCTCGGCCTGGCGCAGGACCTCGCGGGTCAGGGGAGGGATGTCGCCGCCGCCGAAGACGAGGTAGCGCAGCAGCGCGCCGATCGGGTTGCCCTCCGCGGCCCAGTGGAAGTAGACCTGCGGCGTCTTGCCGGTCAGGTCGCGCAGGTGCAGCAGCAGGGCGGCGATGGAGTTGGCGACCGTCGTGCTCTGCATGCGCAGCACCCGGAACCCGTGCCGCTCCTCGCCGATCACCCGCAGCTCACCGGCGAACTCCGAGGCGTCCGGCACGGTCACCTCCAGGAACAGCAGCCCCTCCCGGGTGCGCAGGCGGTGCAGCTCCCACGCCTCGCGCGCCTTGTCGACGTACTCCTTCGCGTCGCGGTTGTTCGGCTCGTTGGCGATGAGGTGGATCTCGCCCGCCTCGTTGACGAACCGGCGCGCGGCGTCGTCGAGACTGATGCGGGTGACCCGCAGCTCGGTGGAGCGGGTGGCCCGGGAGACCAGCGACACGACCACGATGGCCAGCACGAACAGCAGCGCGATGACCAGGCCGTCGGGGCGTTCGACGATGTTGGCGACGGTGGCGTAGGCGAAGACCAGGGTGACCGCCCCGAAGAACGACGCGGCGCGCACCCGGCCGCTCGTCCACGCCGACAGCGCCACCGCCACGGCCGCCGACAGGATGAGCGCCAGCACCCCGGTCGCGTACGCGCCGCCCTGCGCCTCGACCTCCGCGCCGAAGACCCCGGTGATGACGAAGGCGATGGCCGTGAACACCAGCACCATGGGCCGCGAGGCGCGCGTCCAGTCGGGCGCCATGCCGTAGCGGGGCAGGTAACGCGGCACGATGTTCAGCAGCCCGGCCAGCGCCGAGGCCCCCGCGAACCACAGGATGGCGATGGTCGACAGGTCGTAGGCCGTGCCGAACCAGTCGCCGAGATAGAGATGGGCCAGGTAGGCCAGCGCGCGCCCGTTGGCCGCGCCGCCCTCGGCGAACTCCGCGGGCGGGATGAGCACGGTGGTGGCGAGGCTGGAGGCGATCAGGAAGACGCTCATGATGAGCGCGGCCGTGGTCAGCAGCTTGCGCGCGCCCCTGACCCGTTCGGCGACGTCGCCCCTGACCAGCGGCATCACCGCCACGCCCGTCTCGAAGCCCGAAAGTCCGAGGGCGAGTTTCGGCATCACGTACAACGCGACCGCGACCATCGCTAGCGGGCTCGCGTAGTCGCTGTTCAGCGTGTTCTGCCAGTCGTGCACCTTCTCCGGCGCGGTGAGCACATGCTGCACGGCGGTGGCCACCACGACCACGTTGAGCACCAGATAGACCGCCACCAGCACCACCGCGACCGAGATCGCCTCACTGAACCCGGCCAGGAACACCCCGCCCAGCGCGGCGATGAGCAGCAGCGTCACCGGCACCTGCCACCCGGCCAGCGCGTGCGGCACGAACGGGTTGTGCAGGATGTGCGCGGTCGCGTCGGCCGCCGACAGGGTGATGGTGACGATGAACGCCGTGGCGACGAACCCGAGCAGGAACAGCACCAGCAGCTTCCCGCCCCAGCCCGGCATCAGCCGTTCCAGCATCGACAACGACCCCAGCCCGTGCGGACTCTGCTCGGCCACCGCCCGATAGGTGGGCAGCGCGCCGAACAACGTCAACGCGACCAGCACCAGCGTGGCGACCGGGCTCAGCGCGCCGGCGGCCAGCGCGGCGATGCCCGGCTGGTAGCCGAGGGTCGAGAAGTAGTCGACGCCGGTGAGGCACATGACCTGCCACCAGGAGTGCTGGTGCTCGGGCGGCTCCTCGTCGTGGGTACCGCCGACCAGACCTTCGGGGCGCTTGAGCCCTTTCAGCAACCACTGCCGGAGCGTGCCGGTCACCGGGGTACCTCCGCTATCCGGGCAAATCAGACGAGTGGTCACGCTACTGACGGCGCGGGTCTGTGCCAGGGAGACGGGGCGTCAAGAAAACGTAAAAATGTCCGGCAGTGCGTGGATCGGCCGCGACGGATCAGGCGAACGGATAGTCGCGCAAGGCCTGCTGGAAGGCCCGTTCCGCGATCGGCACGTACTCCGAATTGCTCGCGTTCGCCGACAGGGCCACGGTCACCGGCAGCGGGCCCGGGGCCGACGGGAGCGCGAGCCGGGCGGCGCGCGGCAGGCCCCACAACTCGTCGCCGTTGGCGACCAGGCAGGCCACCCCCAGCCCCGCCTTCGCGGCGGCGCGCAACCCGACGAGTTCGGGCCCCTCGTAGGCCACCCGCCACGGCACCTCCGACGCGTCGAGGGCGTCGACGATGCGGCGCCGCAGCGTGCACGGTTCGGTGAAGAGGGTCAGCGGGAGGGCGGCGCCCTCGCCGTGGGCGGGGCGGCCGAACCAGTCCATGCGCATCTCGCCGAGCTGGTGGGCGGGCGCGGTGACCGGCTCCGACTGGAGCAGCAGCGCCAGGTCGAGCTGGCCCGACGACACCTGGTTCTCCAGCGACTCGCTCAGCCCCGTCTGCACGCCGACCTGCACATGCGGCAGGCCGCGGTTGAGCAGCCGCAGGATCTCCGGGAGCGCCTCGGCGAGCTGGTTGACCACGCCGATCGTCAACCGGGCGGTGCCCGACGGCGGCACGAACCGGCCGACCGCCTCGTCGTTCAGGGCGACGATCCGGCGCGCGTAGCCGAGCAGTTCCTCGCCCTCGGTGCTGAGCTCAAGGCTGCGGCCGGTCGAGGTGAAGATGGGCCCCTTGACGAGACCGCCGAGCTGACGGATCTGCTGGCTCACCGCCGGCTGGGTCACGTGCAGCGCCTCGGCCGCCTTACGGAACCCGCCGAGCTCGACCACGGTCACCAAGGCCCTCAGCCGATTGATTTGCAGATCGTGATACATGCGTTTCCCTCAATAAGGCAGATGGACGCCGGACGGCGTACGCGTGTCGATGTCCCGGACCGTCCCGGGCCGCGGCCTCCTGGGCCGGCGGATTCGAATGCGATTCACGCGGCTCAGCCTAGAAGCGCTTACACCGCCCGGTCTTCACCGGCTTTCACGATTCCGATGTGAAAATCTCACACCCGCCTCGTGAATCGTTGACTATGGCCGCGCAACCCGCCTGCGGAGAATCGAATGCATGACCACGATGACTCACGCGGACGAAGACTGGCGTTTCGCCGAACTGGTGATGCGGGCGTGGACGGAACCCGATCTGGCCGCCCGCTACGAAGACGACCCGGCCGGCACCCTGGCCCAGTTCGGCATCGACCTGGGCGAAGACGAGGCGCCCCCGCTGGCGGCGGGTGGTGACCCCCTGCAGATCGCCGACCTGAGCAAACCGTCCCTTTCGTCGGCGAAATGGACGTATTGCGGATGAAAGTCGGATTCAAGCGGCATTGGCGTGCGGTGACCGTGCCCGGCGACGGGGTCTACCTGACCTCGGCGCGGGCCACGGTCGCATTGCACGGCGACCACATCGAAGAGGTCGCGCCCCTGCTCGACGGCAGCCACGACCTGGCCGGGCTGCACGAGCGCAGCGGGCTCGGCGCGGCCGAACTCGGGCGGCTGCTCGGGCGGCTGGCCGAGGCCGACCTCGTCGCGCCGCAGTCCGACGACGACGTGCCGCCCGACGTCGCCGCCTACTGGGACCTGGCCGGGCTCGACGTCCCCGACGGCACGGTCGAGGTGGTCGGCCGGTCGCCGCTGGTCGACCGGGCGCTCGCCGACCTGGGGTTGCGCGCCGGCCGCGAAGGGCCCGTCGTGGTGGTCTGCGACGACTATCTCGACCCGGTGCTCGCCTCGGTCAACGCCGATCGGCTGGCCGACGGCCGGCCGTGGTTGCCCGTCGCCGTCAACGGGCCCGACCTGTGGATCGGGCCGGGCTTCCACCCGGGGGATTCGGCCTGCTGGGAGTGCCTGGCGGCCCGGTTGCGGATCCGGCGGCAGGCCCCGCTCGGGCTCGCGCCGCGCGCCGCGCTGCCGCTCACCTCGTCGGTCGGCGCGCAGCTCGCCGCCCTTCAGGTCGCGCGGTGGCTGGCAGGCCGGCGGCTCGACACCCTGTGGACGTTCGACCCGCTCACCCTGGAGGCCGCGCATCACCGTGTCACGCGCAGGCCGCAGTGCCCGGCGTGCGGGGAGCCCGGCGCCGGACCGGCCCCGGTCGAGATCACGTCCAGGCCCAAGGTGCACGCCCACCGGGCGGCCGGGCTTCAGGAGACCTGGGACCGCTACGTCCACCTCACCGACCCCGTCACCGGCGTCGTCGACCGGGTCCGCCGCGACCCCCGCGCGCCCGGATTCCTCAACAGCTATCTGTCCGGCCGCAACCTGGCCCTCCCGGTCTCCGGCCTGCGGGCCAACAGCGGCGGCAAGGGCGGCAGCCCGCTCGAAGCGAAGGTGGGCGCGCTCTGCGAGGCGGTCGAGCGCTACTGCGGCTCCCGGCTCGGCGAGGAGCACGTCGTCCACGACTCCTACCGGGGGCTGGGCGCCGAAGCCGTGCACCCCGACGACGTCCTTCTCTACGACGTGCGCCAGCGTGCCCCCTTCGACGAGACCGCCGAGACCGAGTGGACGCCCCTGTTCACCCTCGACGGCCGCAGGCGCTACCTGCCGACCGGCCTGCTCTACTTCTCCGAGGGCGGCGAGGCCGACTCCAACGGCAACGCCGCCGGGTCGTCGATCGAGGACGCGATCCTCCAGGGCTTCCTCGAACTGGTCGAACGCGACGCGGTCGGGATCTGGTGGTACAACCGCACCCGCCAGCCCGAGGTCGTGCTCGACGACCCGTGGACCGACGGCCTGCGCGACGACTACGCGAAGCTCGGCCGCGACCTGTGGGTCCTCGACCTGACGACCGACCTCGGCATCCCGGCCATGGCGGCGGTCTCCACCAAGGACGGCGAGGAGGTCATGCTGGGCTTCGGCGCCCACTTCGACCCCGCCACGGCGGCCCGCCGCGCGCTGACGGAACTCGGCCAGCTGTTGCCGGCCGCCACCGACCTCGACATGCGGCCGTGGTGGGGGCGCGTCTCGCTGCGCAGCCATCCGTGCCTGCTGCCCGACGGGGTGGCGGCGCCCCATGCGTACACCCGGAACGACGACCTCGCGGACGACGTCGACCTGATCCGGCCCTTCGACCCGCTGATCCTCGACCAGACCCGGCCCGACATCGGGATGCCGGTGGTCAAGGTGGTGGTGCCGGGGCTGCGGCACTTCTGGCCGAGGTTCGCCCCGGGGCGGCTGTTCGACGTCCCCGTCGCGCTGGGGCGGCTCGACCGGCCGACCGCCTACGACGACCTGAACCCGGTCGCCCTGTTCATGTGAGAGGAGCCGACATGCACGACACGCTCCCCCCGTTTCCCCTGTGGTCGTTCCGCGAGGACGTCTTCGTCGAACCCGACCCGGACCAGGGTGTGATCGTCGTGCACTCGCGCTGGGAGGACACCGTCCTCCCGATGCCCGCGCCGGCCGTCGTGGAGGCGATGCGCCGGATGAGCCTGGGGCCGATCTCGCTCGGCAACGTCCTCAGGTCGGGCGCGGAGCGGCGGGCCCTGGCGGCGCTGCTCGACCGGCTGGGGCACCTGGTCGTCCGGTCGTTCGGCGTCGACCGGGAGCAGCCGCTCATCTCCGTCGTGCCGCTCACCCCGCAGGCCGCCTTCCACCTGCCGGAGCGGCCGCCGGTCAATCCGGTGCGTCTGTCGCGCTTCGCCGTCCTCACCACCGACGGCGGCAACTACCTGCTGGAGTCGCCGCTGTCGCACCACCGCGTGATCCTGCACCGCGCCGACGCGCTCGGCCATCTGGGCACGCTGATGCGCCCCGGCCCGGCCTCGGCCGCCGGACCCGAGACCCGGTCGGTCATCTCCTACCTGATGGCGGCCGGGATGGTCGTCGAGGCGGTGACCGGCGACCCGTTCCAGCGGGTGGAGTTCGCCGAGGACCACGATCCCGCGCTGACCGCGTGGACCCCGATCGACCTGATGTTCCACACCCGCTCCACGCTGGGCCGCCACGACCAGGACTTCGGCGTGACCTATCCGCTCGGTGAGCACGGCAGCGTCGAGCCGGTCGTGAAGGAGGCGGCGGAGGGCATCGCGCTGCCCCGGCCGTCGTGGGAGGACCTGGCCGCCGACCCGCCCTTCTCCGCCGTCGTCGAGGCCCACCGCCCGGCCGAGGCCTTCTCCGACGAGGCGATGACGCTGACCGATCTGGGCGCGCTGCTCTACCGGACCGCCCGGGTCCGGTCGCTGACGGGCTCGCCGTCGACCGAGGCGACCGCCACCACGAGCGACCGCCCTCATCCGACCAGCGGCGACTGCCACGAGCTGGAGCTCTACGCCGTCGTCGACCGGTGCGCCGGGCTGGCGCGCGGGGTCTACCACTACGACCCCTACCACCACCGCCTGAGCCCCCTCGACGGCGATCCCGACGAACTGCTCGTCTCGGCCAACCTGGCCTCCGCGCCGCCGGTGCTGCTGATGGTCACCGCCCGGTTCCGGCGGTTGTCGTGGAAGTACAACGGCCTCGGCTACTCGCTCGTGCTCACCGACGCGGGCGCGCTGGTGCAGACGTTGTCGCTGGTCGCGACGGCGCTGGGGCTGGCCGGACGCCGCCTCGACGGGCCCGACATCGAGGCCTCGGCGCAGGTGTTCGGGCTCGACTGGCGCACCGAGTCGAGCGTGTGCGGCTACGCCGTCGGCCACGCCCGGACCGCCTCCCCGGAGGACGGATATCCGGTCAACGACGCCGAATGGCCCATGCTGGCCGCCGCTCTTCTCGCATAAGCCGACATTTCCCGGTAAGTGAGGGCACCGTGGTGTCGTTAGGGATGCGCCCCGTACTGATGGCGCGCGGCGTCATCGGCGCCGTGCTGTTCGGGTACACCTTCAACGCCCTGATGTTCGTCTGGGACGAGGGCCTGCGCGGCTGGCCGCTCGTCGCCTTCGCGACCTGCCTCCTCGCCGGCTTCGGGCTCCAGCTCGTCCACTCGACCCGCGACGTGTTGTCGTGGCCGGGGCCGCGCACGGCGGCGACGTTGTCGGCGCAGGCCGTCGTCACGTTCGCGCCGTTCCTCTGGGCCGGTCCGCAGGCCGGGTCGCTCGCCGGGTTCCTGGCCGGCTCGATGCTCCTCGCCGTCGAGGGCCGGCAACGCTGGGCCCTGTACGCCGCCGTCCCCGCTGCCATGTCCCTCGCGCTCACCTGGACGGGCATGGCCACGGTCGACGTCGTCTACGGCGCCTACTTCACCGCCCTGACCGGGCTGATGGTCTACGGCGTGAGCTCCCTGGCCTCGCTGGCGCTGACCGTGCACGCCGCCCGGGGCGAGCTGGCCGGGGTGGCCGTCGCCCAGGAACGCCTGCGGGTCGCCCGCGACCTGCACGACCTGCTCGGCTACAACGTCTCCGCGCTCACCCTCAAGAGCGAGCTGGCCTACCGCCTGCTGCCCGGCTCGGCCGAACGCGCCCGCCGCGAGCTGCGCGACGTGCTCACGCTGTCGCGCCAGGCGCTCGGCGACGTGCGGGTGGTCGCGGGCGGCAGCCGCCCGATGTCGCTGGCCGCCGAGGCCCGCTCGGCCGAGTCGATGCTGATCGCGGCCGAGATGGACGTCGAGGTGCGGCTCGCGCCCGGCCCGCTGCCGGAGGAGGTCGATACGGTCCTGGCCATCGTGCTGCGCGAGGCCGTGACCAACGTGCTGCGGCACAGCAAGGCCCAGCACTGCCTGGTGGAGACCTCCCGCGAGGGCGACCACATCACGCTGCGGGTGGTCAACGACGCCGCCGACGTCGCGGGCCCCGAGCCCGGCGGGGGAGCGGGCCTGGACAACCTGTCGGCCCGGGTCGAGGCGGCCGGCGGCGTCAGCACCACGAGCCTCGACGGCGAGTGGTTCACCTTCACCGCCGAGGTCCCGGTCGGCGGACCGCCCGCGCCGGTCGCCGACGACCCGGTGACGTGGACGTTCGCGCAGATCACCGGCCAGCCCTGGCACCTGCGGGTGGCCCGCACGATCGCCGTCGTCGTGCTGCTCGGCTACGGCGTGCTGATGGTCGTGAACGTCCTGGGGCAGCACCCCGGGGCGCTGAGCCTGGTGGAGTCGGCCCTCTGCGCGGCCGTGCTGGTCGGCGTCCAGATCGCCGTGTCCCTCGGGTTCCTCCGCCGCGCCGCGCTGCCGATCCAGGCGGCCGCCACCTACCTGCCGCTGGTGTGGATCGGCGCGCCGTGGGGTTCGATGGGCGGCTTCCTGGCCGGCACGGCGCTGATGGTGCTGCCGGGCGTCTGGCGCTGGGGCTGCTACGCCGCCGTCGGCGTCAGCGTGGCCGCCCTGTCGGTGCTGCACGGCGACGCGGGGGAGTGGACCGCCTACCTCACCCTCTCGACCCTGCTGACCGGCCTGGTCGTGTACGGCATCGGCGAACTGTCCGGCCTCGTCGCCCAGGTCGACCAGGCCCGCGACGACCTGGCGCGCGGCGCGGTCACCCGGGAGCGATTACGGGTCGCCCGCGAACTGCACGACCTGCTCGGCCACGACCTGGCCGCCATGACGGTCAAGAGCGAACGCGCCTACCGCCTGCTCCCCGGTTCGGGCGACCGGGCCCGCACCGAACTCGCCGACGTCCTGGACGTCGCCCGCCGCGCCGTCGCCGACGTCAGATCGGTGGCCAGCGGCTACCGCCACATGTCCTTCACCGCCGAACTCGACTCCGCCCGCGCGACCCTGGCGGCGGCCGGGGTGTGCGTCCGGGCCCAGGCCTGTGACGTCCCGCCGGAGGTCGACGCGATCCTGGCGGTCGTGCTCCGCGAGGCGGTGACGAACGTCCTGAGGCACAGCGCCGCCACCCGCTGCGAGATCACCTTCGCCGACGGCTCGCTGACCGTCTGGAACGACGGCGTCAGCACGCTCATGACCCCCGCCGAACCCGGCACCGCCCTGGATGACCTGGCCGAACGCCTGGAATCCATCGGCGGTTCGTTGAAATATGAACGAAGCGCCGCGACGTTCCGGTTAAAAGCCGACATCCCACAATGACGTTCTGTCAAGAATGTCGGCATTGCCTATATGCGTAACCTCGGTACAAGATTCATTTTGACCATTTGGACCGGCCGGGGGAATGGACGTGCTGACGTTACGGATCCTCCTCGCCGAGGACGTTCGCATCGTCCGGGGCGCCCTGGCCGCCCTGCTGGAGATGGAGCCCGACCTCACGGTCGTGGCCCAGGTCGGCAGCGGCGCCGACATCGTGCCGGCGGCCCTGGAACACCGCCCCGACGTGGCGATCCTCGACGTCGACCTCCCCGTCGTCGACGGCCTGTCGGCCGCGGAGGAGCTGCACGCCAAACTCCCGTCGTGCCGCACCCTGATCCTCACCGGCCTGGGCCGCCCCGGCACGCTGCGGCGGGCGCTGTCGGTCTCGGTGTCGGGCTTCCTGCTGAAGGACACCCCGTCGGAGCGGCTGGCGCAGGCCGTGCGCGAGGTCGCCGCCGGCCGCCGCATCATCGACCCGCAACTGGCGCTGACCGCGTGGGACGTCGGCGAGATCCCGTTGTCGGGCCGCGAGATCCAGGTGCTCCGCCTGGCGGCCGGGGGAGCGGAACCCCCGGAGATCGCCGCCCAGATGCACGTCTCAGTCGGAACGGTACGAAACTATCTGACCAAAATCGTCACCAAACTCAACGCGAGAAATCGGGTGGACGCGATACGCATAGCCACGGAAGCGGGCTGGATCTGAAATCCGCCCCCGGTTATTCTCGCCACGGGGTGATAGGCGATGACATATACACTTTTGCGCGGCAATTTTGTGATCAGATATCCCGATCTCCCGCGCCAGGGCCCCGAGCCCGACGGTGACACGATCAAGTTCCTCCCCGACACGCCGGCGCTGATCGAGGCGCTCCCCCGACCGTCGGGCACCTCCCCCGACCTGAACCGGCGCGGCATCTCCGTCCGGCTGGAGGCCGTCGACGCCCTGGAGACCCACTTCGAGGAGACCCACCAGCGGCTCGACTGGGCACGGGCCGCCCGCGACCGCCTGCTGGCCCTGCTCGGCTTCACCGGCGTCGAGTTCTTCGACGACCTCCCGAACAAGGTGAGACGCGCCGACCAGGACACGACCAGGGGCTACGTGTTGTCGAACGGCGTCGACGCCAACGGCCGCCTGATCGCCTTCGTCTACGGCGGCACCACGGAGACACCCGACGGCGCGCCCGTCTTCCTGACCCCCGCGCTGGCCGACGAGTCGGCCAACCGCGTCCTGCTCGCCGAAGGCCTGGTCTACCCGGCCTACTACGCGACCCTCCCGGCCGAACTGCGCGACCACCTGGCGGGCGTCTCCCGCGCCGCCCGGCCCGATGCGGGCCTGTGGCCCGTCGCCGACGGCCACCCCGGCAGACCGGCCAGGGTGACGGCCGACTCGCTCGACGAGACCGTCATCTGGCCCAAGCTGTTCCGCCGCCTGGTGCCCTACTTCGCGGCGGGCTTCCCGGACTTCGGCCAGTTCGACACCTGGTTGCGCGCCGACCCGGTCCACCGCGACGACGCCATCTGGCTGATCGGACGACAGGAACGCGGCAACCTGCACGACGTGGTGCGCGCCTCGGGCGACCAGATCGAACTGACGGTCTGGCCCGAGGACTTCGTCATCGCCCCCGACCCGGCGACCGGCCCCACCACCCCGCCGCCGGCGGCGATCGGCGACGTGGTCATCGTGGCCGCCCTGCCCAACCCGGCCGGCGCCGACGCGGGCGCCGAGAAGGTCACCCTGCTGAACGTGACCCCCGGCGCGATCGACCTCGACGGCTGGCACCTGCGCGACACCTCGGGCAACCGGACGGCGCTCTCGGGCCCGGTCGAGGCGGGGACGGTCGAAGTCGTCACGGTGAGCCGGCTCGACAACGCCGGCGACTCGATCATGCTGGTCGGGCCGGACGACGTGGTGATCGACACGGTGACGTACAAGAAGGAACAGGTCCGGACCGGCCGCACGATCGCCTTCGGCCGCTGATCTCTCACCCCCCGATCTGGCGGGTGATCGTCGGGTCGGTGATGGCCGTGTCGCCGGCGAGCAGGAACGCCTTGGACAGGATGATCGACAACATGCCGCCGTCCTCCTCGAACGGCAGGAACACCGGTTGTTCCGAGCGGTCGGGCCCCGGCACGATGCACAGGTAGGCGTCGTTGGGTTCCATCAGGATGTTGCCCGACCCGAGATGGATCTTGTAGGTGCGCAGGTCACCGCGCACCCGCAGGAACCGGTCGGTCAGTTCGGCCCGCCCGGCGAGGCTCAGCCGGGGCAACAGGCGGGCCAGCGCGTCGCGGCGGGTGCGCGCCGTCTCGGTCAGCTCGCCGAAGCCGTGGGAGTGCCAGTAGTCCTCGTGCCCCGCGACCATGTGGGGGTCGAGGCCGATCGAGGTGACGCCCACGGCCAGGTCGGCGTCGCGCAGCGCCTCCGACAACACCAGCGGCGGGACCTCCGTCAACGGCATGCCGTCGCGGGCGTACCCGTAGACGTCGGTGTCGTCCTCGTCAGGGCGGTAGAAGCGGATCTGCTCGCTGGCGCAGAAGGACGCCGTGCCCCAGCCGTCGGCCTCGGGGTCGCCGTTGACCGACATGGCCCAGCGGACCCGGTAACCGGACAGATCCTTGACCGCCGCGCCCCGGTCGGAGCCGAACTCGTGATCCCAGTGGCCGATCGACGGGCCCGACCAGCCGCGCTGGTTCAGCAGCGCCTTGGCCTGGCCGTAGCGCAGGGTGTGCCCGGCGAACCGGTTGGAGTAGGTGCCGGTCCGCTCCTCGGCGGGGGTGAGCAGGTAGACCTCGCGGAAGGCCTGCTTGAAGGGCTGCCGCACGCCCGCGTCGAGCAGGTGGTCGCGCCAGGCCCGGACCGCCTCCGGCGTCTCGCCGATGGGGTGCCACAGATGCAGAGGGGTGTTCGGGTCGGGCTGGATGCGGCGGCCCGCCGGGTCGGTGAGCTCCCAGCCGTCGTCGGTCCGCACCGGGATGCCGGCCGGGCCCTGGAGGATGCGCCAGATCAGGGTGCGGGCGTAGAGGCCGGTGACCGGGTGGTCGAGGAAGAACTCGGTCACCTCGCGCCACCGCCAGATGCGTTCCTCGATCAGGGCGCGCTCCAGCCGGAACCGCTCGGCCGGAAGCAGCTGCCTGAGGTCCTTGAGCGTCGCCTTCAGCTCGGCCAGCGCCGGGTCCTTCCGGATCGCCGCCGGGGCCGCCTTCACCGTCTTGCCCCTGGCGTTGACGAACTCCAGCGCCTGCGTGTCGGCCCGCAGCCGCACCAGGCAGTCGCCGACCGGCTCCTCGCGCACGCCGCCGGGGCCGAGCCCGAACGTCGGCACCGTCCGGTCGAGCAGCCGTTCGGGGGAGAGCCCGGCCGCCTCGGCGACCGCGTCGAGGGCGCGGGCCACCCCGGCCAGGACGGTCTTCTTGCGCACCTTCGCCTGGACCCGGGCCAGGTGGGGCACGGTGTCGAGGCCGCCCCTGTGGGCCAGGGCGCCGACGGCGGCGTTGGCCAGCCTCTCGTCACGGCAGTTCGGTCCCGAGCCGCCGATGCCGGTCCCGCAGGTCACGGCGCAGTCGCCGAGCAGCGCGGTCACCCACGGCTCGTCGATCAGCCGGCAGGTCCAGATCAGGCCCCGCAGCGGAGTGGCGGTGCGGTCGTGGAGGAAGACGGTGGTGGTCCACTCGCGGTCGTCGTGGCGGAACGTGACGGGGCCCTCCCGGTGGGCCGACAGCCGTTGGAGGATCTCCCGGACCAGGACGACGGCCTCGGGGGTGAGCAGCTTCCCTGCCGTGGCGAGCCAGACGCCGCTGGGCTTGGCGGCGGTGGCGCCGTGCCAGTGGCGTAACAGAGGGAAGACCTCGGGAGCCGCGAGCGCGGCGCCGAAATCGGCGACGAGCGTCGCGGCGAACCGGTCGCGCTCGCCCAGCAGGGCGCGGACGGCCGAGACCGGATCTGCGGCGTCGGCGTGTTCGGCGAGGAAGTCGTCGAGCCGCCGGGCGGTTCCGGCCCGCGACGGCCACTCGTGATCGCCCAGCGTCTTGCGCACCCGTTCGGCCTGCTCCACGTAGCGTCGGCGCATGTCGTGGGGGAGCGACGCGGTAGCCGTGAGCGGCAGCGTCAGCCTGCAGAGTGCGATGTACCCGTTGTCCTCCCGGCCGTGGCACAACCGCCACAGCAGGTCGGCCTCCTCGGTCGTCCACTTCAGTTTGCGGCGCGCCACCCGGGAGGCGATCTCCTCGGCGAGGCGGTCGTAGTGGGGCCCGCTCAGGCGGTGCTGGGCCCAGAGCCCGAGCACCCGCCACCGGACGTCGTCGAAACCGGCCATGCGCCGCCCGAGTTCGGTCTCGCCGAGCGGCGAGAGCGGCCACTGCCACGCGCGTTCTTCGGGAACCGTCGAGGCCAGGCGCTCGGTCTCGGCGAACAGGTCGGTGTGGCCCCAGCGGTCGAGCTCGGCACTGATCTCCATGGCCGCAATTGATATCAGCGGCCGACGACAATTCGCCGAAATGAAAAAATCCCAACTCAGTCGGACTGAGTTGGGATTTTCTTTGGTGCGCCGCCAGGGACTCGAACCCCGGACCCGCTGATTAAGAGTCAGCTGCTCTAACCAACTGAGCTAGCGGCGCCCGCGAGGAAGACTTTAGCAGCTCCAAGCCCTCCTACGCACATCGATAAGGCTCAGTGCTTCCACGCGCCCACCGAGAACGGCACCGGCGCCGCCTTGAGGCCCGTCCCGTCGCCCCACTTGGTGATGTGGTATTCGATGGGGATGTGCCCGAAGCCGCCGTTGCCCTTCACGGCCAGGGTGTTCATGTCGAAGGTGCCGCCGGTCAGCTCGGCGAAGGTCTGCCCGTCGAGGTCCAGCATGACGCCGCGCGACGAGGGGTTCCCCGGGCCGCGGTCGCCGACGAAGAAGGGCTTCTTGACGCCCTTGTAGACCACGTAGCCCTCGGTGCCGAGGGGCCAGCTCGGGGAGGCGGCCATGCCCTTCTGCATCGGCTTGCCGCTGGCGGGCAGGCCCGTGTCCCCGGCGCGCCCGGAGGCGTCGTCCCAGAAGTAGGAGGCGGTGGTCTTGCCGGTCAGCACGGCCGGCTTGACGAAGGAGGGCTCCTTGATCGCGGGCTTGGCCGCGGCGGCGGGCTTCTCCAGGGGCTTGACGACGGCGGCCGGCTTGGTGTGGATCCGGACGTGGTTCGCGTGCGGAGGTGCGGCCAGAGCGCTGGCGGCGCCGGTGGTGCCCAGGCCCAGGACGGCCAGGCCGGCGGTGGCGAGTGCGGTGGTCGCGGTCTTGTTCTTCAGGATGCCTTTGAGGGCGTACATGAAAAAGGGAGATCTTTCCGTACGACGACAGGACTGCCACGCGAGTCATCAGGGGTGGCGTGTCCGGTGGGCCCCACGGGCCGCTCCCGGATCCGAAGGTCAAGTGCTGTCTTGTGGGTTGGTCAGCACTTGGCAACGAAAGCGACACTAGCCACCAAACCATGACATGGCAAACCTCAGACAGTAAAACATCTCAGAAGGCCATGAAACGCCCATAAATAAGGGGATTCCGTGGTCAAGCGTGCCGTTTGCCCTCCCGTGACCGGCCGGGTGCTGGACTTGGGAAAAGGTAAGGACCGAAGGGATCGGGAGCCCTGGATGGAAAGCCTGCTGCAGGGGGCCACGCGGCTGTTCGCCGCACTCGGGTACGACGCCACGACCTTGAAGCAGATCGCCGAGGCGACCGGGCTCGACCCGGCCAAGGAGGGGTTCGGGGGGTCCAAGCGGGACCTCTACCTCGCCGTCATCGAGCGGGCCTCCCGGATCGAGACCGAGGCGCTCGAAGGCGTCGTCAACGACATGATGTCGGCCGACCAGATGACGGCGGCGGGGGCGGTGCACGAGATCGTCGACCGCTACATCGACTTCTGCGTCGCCAACCCCGAGTTCCCGGCCCTGTGGATCCACCGGTGGCTGTACGACGCGGCCGACCTCACCGGCCTGGAGCGGCAGTACTCCCAGCCGCTGATCACCATGACGACCTCCGTGCTCGAACAGGCCGCAGAGGCCGGATACATCGACGACACGGCCGACATGGAGTACTGCGTGTGGACGCTGATCTGGTGTGTCCACGGGTTCGTGCAGGGCGGCGTTCTCGACGAGTCGGGTGACCGGCTGGGGCCCGAGAACCCCGAGGTGCTCGCCCGTTTCCGGCGGCACCTCCACCGGCTCGCCGCACGGACCCTGAATCTTTCATAGGCATCCTGGCCCTATCCCGGCGAACCCGGAAACATGCTGTACACCTCGGCGAAACGAACTCATGTTGGGAGCGCTCCCAATCGTGTACGCCGAGGAGAAGAGAAAGCTATGGGACCCCGATTGAGTTCCTGGCGCAGAGCCGCGATGACGGCGGCGGCCATGCTGCTGGCCGTCACCGGTCTCGCCGTCATGCAGACCCCAGCGGGCGCGGCCGTCGCCTGCCAGGTCACGTACGCCAAGCAGTGGGACAACGGCAGCGGTTTCGGCGCCAACATCACGATCAACAACCTCGGTGACGCGGTGAACCCGTGGCGGCTCACGTACACGTGGCCGGGGAACCAGACGGTTCAGCAGGGATGGAACGGCACCTGGAGCCAGTCGGGCCAGAACGTGACCGTCGTGGCTCCCCCGTGGGCCGGCGCGCTGAACAGCGGCCAGTCCGTGCAGATCGGCTTCAACGGCCAGGTCAGCGGGACCAACACCAACCCGACCTCGTTCTCCCTGAACGGGACGGTCTGCAACGGCGGGCCGAGCCCGTCGCCCAGCCCGTCGCCGCAGCAGCAGGCGCTGATCGTGACGCCGACCAGCGTGAGCGTGCCCGAGGGCGGCACCGCCACCTACTCGGTGCGCCTGCAGTCGCAGCCCAGCTCGAACGTCACGGTGACCACCACCGCCGGTTCGGGTGACACCAACCTGACCGCGACCTCCGGCACCAGCCTCACGTTCACCAGCAGCAACTGGAACACCCCGCAGAACGTGACCCTGGCCGCCGCGCAGGACAGCGACTCCACCAACGGCTCGCGTACCTTCACGGTCGCCTCCAGCGGTCTGACCAGCGTCAACGTCACCGCCACCGAGGCCGACGACGACGGCACGCAGACCCAGGCGCTGGTCGTCTCCTCGACCGCCGTGACCGTCCCCGAGGGCGGCACCGCCACCTACACGGTCCGCCTCCAGGCCGCCCCGAGCGGCAACGTGACCGTGACCAACACGGCCGGCTCCGGTGACACCAACATCACCGTCAGCTCGGGCGCCAGCCTGACGTTCACCACGTCGAACTGGCAGACCCCGCAGACCGTCACCCTGGCGGCGGCGCAGGACAGCGACCAGACGGCCGGCACCCGGCCGATCGTCGTGGCCTCCTCCGGCCTGACCAGCGTCACCGTCACCGCGACCGAGGGCGACGACGACATCGTCAACCCGGGCCGGGTCGACAACCCCTACGCGGGCGCCACCGGCTACGTGAACCCCGACTGGTCGGCCAGCGCCGCCTCCGAGCCGGGCGGTTCGGCCGTCGCCAACACCTCCACGGCCATCTGGCTGGACCGGATCGCCGCCATCACCAGCGGTTCGGCCGGCAACAACAGCAAGGGCCTGCGCGACCACCTGGACCTGGCCGTCCAGCAGGACGCCGCCAACGGCTCCGCCCCGCTGACCATCCAGGTCGTGATCTACAACCTGCCCAACCGCGACTGCTCGGCGCTGGCCTCCAACGGTGAGCTCAAGGTCGCGCAGAACGGCCTGAACCGGTACAAGACCGAGTACATCGACCCGATCGCCTCGATCATGGCCGACCCCGCGTACCGCAACCTGCGCATCGTCGCCATCATCGAGATCGACTCGCTGCCGAACCTGGTCACCAACCTCAACCTGGCCGCCTGCCAGGAGGCGAAGAACTCGGGTGCCTACGAGCAGGGCGTCGCGTACGCCCTGAGCAAGCTGTACGCGATCCCGAACGTTTACAACTACGTGGACGCCGGTCACCACGGCTGGCTCGGCTGGGACACCAACTTCGGTCCGTCGGCCGACCTGTTCGGCTCCACCGCCGACCTGGCCACCGGAGGCAAGGCCACCGTCCACGGCTTCATCACCAACACGGCCAACTACTCGGCGCTGGTCGAGCCGTACTTCACCGTGAACGGCACCGTCAACGGCCAGCAGATCCGTTCCTCCCGCTGGGTGGACTGGAACTTCTACATCGACGAGTTGTCCTTCGCCCAGGCCTTCCGCCAGCGGCTGATCCAGGAGGGCTTCTCCTCCAACATCGGCATGCTGATCGACACCAGCCGTAACGGCTGGGGCGGCCCGAACCGGCCCACCGGCCCGAGCACCTCGACCGACCTGAACACCTTCGTGAACAACTCCAAGGTCGACCGCCGGGTCCACGCCGGCAACTGGTGCAACCAGAGCGGCGCGGGTCTGGGCGAGCGTCCGCGGGCCAACCCGGCCACCGGTATCGACGCCTACGTGTGGGTCAAGCCTCCGGGCGAGTCCGACGGTTCCTCGACCGAGATCCCGAACACCGAGGGCAAGGGCTTCGACCGGATGTGCGACCCGACCTACGGCGGCAACGACCGTAACGGGAACAACCCCTCCGGGGCTCTGGCCAACGCCCCGCTGTCGGGTCACTGGTTCTCGGCCCAGTTCCGTCAGCTGCTGGCCAACGCCTACCCGCCCATCAGCTGACCCCGAACGTCGTGGTCCCGCCGAGGTTGGGGGTCCTCCTCGGCGGGACCACGGCCCTACAGATCCAGGCCGGGTTCCCGGCAGCGCATCAGCAGCATGGCCGCGTCGTCGGTCGGCGGGCCGTCGATGTGCGCGATCAGGTCGCGGCGCAGGGACTCCAGCGCCGCCTCCGGGTCGTCGTCCTTGAGCAGCGGAACCCGGTCGGCCAGCGGATAGAACCGGCCCAGGGCGTCGCGGGCCTCGATGACACCGTCGGTGTAGAAGAGGATCTGGTCGCCCGGTTCGAAGGTGATCGAGTAAGGCGCCGGCCCCTCGGGCCCCAGGACCGCCAGTCCCAGCGGGGGCACGTGGTCGTCGGGGTCGGCGAACTCGATCTCCCCGCCCGCCCTGACCACCAGCGGCGCCGGGTGGCCGTAGTTGAGCAGCGTCATGGTCGTCTCCTCGATGCTGAACTCGGCCAGCACGGCGGTGACGAACTCCTCGCCGGACAGCCGCCGGTTGAGCGCCTTCTCCAGCCGGGCGCTGACCCCTTCGAGGTCCTTCTCGTCGTGGGCCGCCTCCCGGAACGCTCCCAGGACCAGCGCGGCCGTCTCGACCGCCTCCAGGCCCTTGCCCTGGACGTCGCCCACGATGACCCTGACTCCGGTGGGGGCGGTGACGACCTCGTACAGATCGCCGCCGATGTGCGCCTCGGCCATGGCCGAGGTGTAGGACACGGCCACGCGCATGTGCCCGGCCCGGCGCGGCACCGGCCGCAGCAGCACTCGCTGCGCGACCTCGGCCACCGACCTGACCTGGGCCAGCTCCCGTTCCCTGCGGCGGCGGCCCACCGTCGCCAGGGCGCTCGCCGCCGTCACTCCGGCGATCGAGCCCATCGTGATGTACGCCCGGCGCAACTCCAGCTGGTTGTAGGCCGCCAGCCCGATCGCCAGCACCAGCGCGGTCACCCCGACGAGCATGGTCCGCCGGATCCCGCCGGTGAGCGAGGCGAAGGCCGGCCCGACCGCGAGCAGGGGCAGGAACCCGATCTCCGGGCCCGTGCTCAGGTCGATCACCGACACGAGCAGCATCATCAGGAACGGCAACACCGCCAGAGCGAGCGCCGTGCGGGCCCCGGCCGCCCGGCGCCGCCCCTTGCCCGGACGGAACGCTCCGGTGAGGCGCAACGGCATCCGGCGAATCCCCTCTAATCCCGTCTGGTACGCGCTTGCGACCATACTTCACGATCCCGCCTGGGATGCGAAGTCACAAAAACGAGAGGCGCCCGCATCCCCCTGGATACGGGCGCTCCCTTAAAGGTGGCTAGAGGATCGAGCCGGACCAGACGTTGGCCGCCTGCTTGTAGACGCCGTAGGTCTCGCCGTCGAAGTAGGCCGAGACCGAGGTGTCGATGCGCTTGTTGCCGTCACGGTCGGAGACCGCGATGGTGACGCCGTTCAGGTAGCCGAGGCGGCGGGTGTTCTTGTAGCCCGCCAGCCACGAGGAGCCGATGGCGCCCTGGCCGGTGAACGACGACTTGATGCCGACGAGCTCCTGCGCCTTGATCGCCGACGCCGAGGCGGCGAAGGTCTTCCCGTACGACCACTTCAGGGTGTTGCCGGAGAAGACGCGGTTGCCGTCGGGGTGGGCGCCGCTCGGGTAGCCGAAGACGTAGTGGGCCTTGCCGAGCTTCTGGTTGTAGGCCAGGCCCTGGCCGCCGACGTTGTCGCCGAGACGGCCGACGTCCTCGACGCCGCGGACGATGTAGTGGTCCTTGAAGTAGGCCTCCGCCACGGAGGTCTTGACCCACTTCTTCACGAACCATTCCTTCTTGAAGAACTGGTTCTGCTCGGTCTTGCGCAGCACACCCTTGAAGGCGGGGTCGGCCTTCAGTTTGTTGTAGGTGGCCTCGTCGATCGGGTATTCCTTGCCCGAGTCGGGCCCGCACCAGGTCGGGCACTTCTCGCCGTTCTTCATGGCGTTGGTGCCGGTGGGGGCCGCGTTGTAGGCGGCCTGGGTGACCGACTCGGTGGTCAGCTTCACGCCGTCGACGCCGTCGGTGTAGTACTTCTCGGCCTCGGCCTGGGTGAACGACGCCTTCGGCGGGTCGACCGGCGAGGTCACGGGCGCGAGGGTCTTCTTCCAGTAGGGGCCGCCCTCGGTGTACTTGGCCTCGAACTCCGCCTTGGTGACGACCTCGGAAAGGATCTTCTTCTGACCCTTCCACTTGTCGTAGGTCTTCTTGTCGACCTCTTTGTCACCGGTGAGCTTGACGCCGTTGTAGACGGTGACGAACGCGTAGTTGCGGTCGCCGTCCTCGTAGACGTCGTAGTCGTAGTGGGTGTAGGCGGTCTTGCCGACGTAGATGCCCCAGGGGGTCTTGCCCTGGTAGTAGCCGGGCACGAAGACCCAGTTGTTCAGGACCGGCTTGTTGCTCTCGGTGTCGTACACACACTGGCCGGCGGTGGCCACGAGGTTGCGGTACTTGGACTGCAGCGAGGTGCCCGAGCACCAGTGGGGCTTGCCGTCGGCGCCCATGAAGAAGACCTTGCCGCTCGTGCGGGGCAGGTTCACGTTCTTCGACGTGGAGGTCGACTTCTTCTCGTCGCCGATCGCGGGGACGGTGCCCGCCTTGGTGTCGGCGGTGGGGCCGCCCGTGGAGATGTGCTTGGCCGCGACCGTCGTCTCGACGTTGTAGGGGGTCGCGTCCTGGAGCTGGGCCTTGTCCCAGAAGTAGGCGATGGCCTGCGCCTCGCTGGAACCGGCCAGCACCTCCTTCTCGATGTACTGGGGGGCGGCTGCGGCGGGGCTCGCGACCAGCGCTGCGGCCAGCAGTCCGATGGAACCGGCGAAGGTGCTGCCGAGGGTGAGGGTGCGCTGCACTGCGGGGTCTCCCTTGCTCTGCCGTGGGACGTCACTTGCGCCCCATCCGTCAGTAAATGGATTGGCAAGGACGTTACCTGTGACGATTCGGATAGAACCCCCAGGTCGTTATAACTGTGACCCAGATCACATTCTTTCTGTGGAACCGGATGCGATTGGACACCGTCCAATTCGCCTGTCCAGCGGTAGATCGTCGCGGCATGTAACAAGTTCGACGCCGCTGGTTCACATGAGCGGCGGGGTGCCGTACCGTGGTAAAGGAGTGGGAGCGCTCCCAATCTGGACGGTGAAGGAGGACGCGGGCATGAGTGTCCCTTTCGCCGCCACGGCGCTCGACGGGCTCGACGACTTCGAGACCTGGTCGGCCGAATGCCTCCTCCCCGCCGTCGGCGCCAGCGTCGCCGAGGCCCGCCGTCTGGTCCGGCGTGAACTGACCAGCCGGGGCTGCGCCTCCTTCGTCGACGACTGCCAGCTCATCGTCAGCGAGCTCGTCACCAACGCCGTCCGCCACGCCGGCACCGCCTTCGCGCTCCGCCTGCGCGGCACCCGCGAATGGGTCTACGGCGAGGTCTTCGACACCGGCGCCATGCCGCCCCGCCCGCGCGAGGCGCGCCCCGACGCCACCGACGGCCGGGGCCTGCTGATCGTGGGCACCCTGGCCGCGTCGTGGGGCCACGCGCCGGGCGCGCGTGGCGGCAAGATCGTCTGGTTCGTGCTGGGAGACTCCTAGTTACGGCTCCGCCCACCCCGGCGCCGCCCGTCGTCCCCGGCCGGCGCCGCACCCGGCGCCGACCGGCCGCGCCGGGTCAGCCGCGGAACGCCGCCAGCACTCCCGTCATGATCTCGTGGGGGGTCCGGGTCGCGTCGGCCACGTGGTCGGCGACCTCCAGGAACTTCGGCCGCCGCTTGTCCCGCTGCGTCTTGAGCATGTGCACCAGATCGGGCTCGAAGTGCGGCCGGTGGCTGCTGGAGGACATGCGTTCGGCCAGCACCTCGGGCGGGCCGTCCAGGAAGACCACGAACGACGAGGTCAGCGCGTCACGGGCGGCCGGGTCCTCGATCGTGCTGGCGGCGGCGGCCACCACCACGGCGGGCCGCGCGGCCACGGCGTCGAGCAGCACCTCGGTCTCGCGGTCGTGCAGCACGTCGGCGCCCACGGTCTCGTTCATGCGGGCGGCCGTCTGCCCGTAGCGGGCCTCCAGGTCGCCGTCGCTGTCGCGCATCTCGCGGCCGAGCGCCTCGGCGACCAGGCGCGCGACCGTGCTCTTGCCGGCGCCCATCAAGCCCATGATCACGACGGGGGTCTCGTTCATGACGGGCATTCTGCCCGCGTGGTGCGGTTTTGCTCCCCCCGCGTTTGAGATTCGCTCACGGGATAGTGCACCGGTCGAAGGAGGAACGCCATGACCATCGCCGGAAGCATCATCCTGATCATGTTGGGCGCCATTCTCACCTGGGCGGTCGAATTCACCCTCGCGGGGCTCGACATCCAGGTCATCGGGGTCATCCTCATGGTGGGCGGCCTGGCGGGGCTGCTGTTCGGCCTCTACCGGCTGAGCGCCGTCCGCCGCGCGTCCACCACCGTGACCCCGGTGGCCCCCGTGGACGAGGTGCACACCACCCAGCGTCGCGTCTACGAGGAGCGCCGCTACAACGACCCCATCTGAGCCACGCGGAAACGGAAGAGCCGGGCCCCGAGGCCGTTGAGCCTCCGGCCCGGCTTCTTCGTGCCGTGGGCGGGAACGGATCAGGCCAGGGTGTCCTTGACCTTGATCTTTCCGGCGTCGATCACGAACTTCTGGTTCGGGTGGTCGAGGCAGGTCCAGAGGCGGACCCTGGTGTTGTTGGCCCGGTCGTTGGTGGTGTCGAGGCAGACCTCCCGGGCGGTGCCGATGGTGTCCTTGACCTTGATCTGCCCGGCGTCGATCACGAACTTCTGGTTCGGGTGGTCGAGGCAGGTCCAGAGGCGGAACCTGGTGTTGTTGGCCCGGCTGTTGGTGGTGTCGAGGCAGACTTCCCGGGCGGTGCCGACGGTGTCCTTGACCTTGATCTGGCCGGCGTCGATCACGAACCTCTGGTTGGCGTGGTCGAGGCACCCCCAGAGGCGGACCTCGGTGTTGTTCGCGCGGCTGTTGGTGGCGTCGACGCAGACGGCGCCCGGGGCGGCCTGGGCGGAGGCCGAGACGGGCAGCGCGAGGCCCGCGCCGACGCTGGTCGCGAGAACGGCGCAGGACAACATGCGACGGATGAAAGGCATGAGTGCCTCCTTCGGAGAGGGTCGATCAGAGCATGATCACCTTTCCTCACTTGACGTAATAGATCAAGCACTCAGAGTGACTATGTCAAAAGGCCCTTCCGTTACGGCTGCGCCTCGTCAAAGCCCGCGCGTGCCCCACGGTCTGCGACGACGTGCCGCGCTGACGATGGGCCCATGCGTTCACTCCTGTGGTCCGCCGTCGCCCTGGCCGCCGGCCTCGTCCTCACGCCGCTCCCGCCGGCCGCCGCCGACGACGACACCGGCGGGGTCAGCTGCCTGTCCGGCACCCTGCAGCTGCGGTACACCCCCGGGCTGACGTTCACCGAGAAGACCATCCGCGTGCGGGGCACCGGCGACCTGAGCTCCTGCCAGTCGGCCAAGCACCCGGGGATCACGCGGGGAGTCGTCCGGGTCAGGGCCACCGTCACGGGCAGGTGCCCGGGGCCGATCGACCCGGCCTCGGCCAAGGTCACGATCACCTGGAACGACGGCAGCCGGTCGACGATCACGGAATCGGCCTTCAGCCGCGTGGGCAAGGCGCTCCACGTCGAGGGCGACGTCGCCGCCGGGGCCTTCAAGGGCGGGGTCGCCCACGCCGACGGCCGAGCCACCGGCAACCTCATCGCCGCAGCGGCGGCCTGCCTGACCGGGGGGTTCACCCGCAGCTCGATCGTGGTGGAACGATTCTCGGTCGACGCCTGAGAGACCGGGCGGAGAGACCGGGCTGAGAGACCGGCCCGTGAGACCGGCCAGTGAGACCGGGCTGAGAAACGGCGGGCCGGGATGCCATATCCCGGCCCGTCGTCTCCCCCCGGCTACCCCGCCTCGGAGCGGGCTCCGCCGCCCAGCGACTTCTGGCGGCGGGTCACGACGTGAAGGTCGACGCCGGCTCCTCCCTATTGGGTACAAGCCGAGGCCTTTCAACCGGGTCAGCGGGCTTCGAGGTTGCCGTGTGCCTCGATTGAGAGGTCCTGCCAGTCGGCCCAGGTCTTGAGCCGGTCGGCGTAGGCCTGCTCGATCAAAGGCTGGAAACCCTTGCCGAACAGCACCCGCACCGGCGGGTTGGCGGAGTCCACGAGCTTCAGCAGTGCCTGCGCCGCGGCGGCGGGGTCGCCTGCGGGCATCTTCCCCGTCATCGCCCCGAGGCGCTGACGGAGAGTGTCGTAGGCCGGGTCCGGCTTGGCCATGTGACCGTTGGCGAGCGGGTCGGGGTTGTTGCCGTCCCGGGTGGCGAAGCCGCCGGGCTCGATGATGGTCACCTTGACGCCGAACTCGGCGACCTCGCCGGCGAGCGCCTCGTTCAGGCCCTCCAGGGCCCACTTGGAGGCGTGGTACGCGCCCCCGAGCGGCATCGCGATGAGCCCGGCGGCCGAGGACAGCTGGATGATGTGCCCCGAGCGCTGCTCGCGCAGGTACGGCAGCGCGGCCTGGATCACCCACACCGCGCCGAACAGATTGGTCTCGAGCTGGTCGCGCAGTTCCTGTTCGGTGAGTTCTTCGACCGCGCCGATCTGGGCGTAGCCGGCGTTGTTCACGATGACGTCGAGCCGGCCGAAGTGCTCCTTGGCGCGCTTCACGTTCTCGAAGACGGCGGCCCTGTCGGTCACGTCCATCTCCAGTGGAAGCACCGCGTGCCCGTAGGTGTCGGCCAGCGCCCGCAGGCTCGCGGTGTTCCGGGCGGTGGCGGCGACCTTGTCGCCGCGGGCCAGGGCGGCCTCCACGAAGTTGCGGCCCAGGCCGCGGGACGAGCCGGTGACGAACCAGACCTTCTGCATGGTGTGCTCCTTGTTGCCGCTTTCAGCCGTTACAACCCCCTGGACGAGATAGCCCGGCAGAGATGTGAGATCGCCCGAGTGTGACCTGCGACACCATGTCACCTTTGTCCGGAGTGCTGATATCAATGGTCAGCGTGACTCGCGTCGAGGACTTCCAGGAACTGAGGCCGCTGCTTTTCGCGATCGCCTACCGCATCCTGGGCAGCGTGAGTGAGGCCGAGGACGCCGTCCAGGAGGCCTGGCTGCGCTACGACGGCTCCCCGACCCTGCCCGAGTCGCCCAAGGCCTTCCTGTCGGCCACGGTGACGCGGATCTCGATCGACGTGCTGCGCTCGGCCCGCGTCCGGCGCGAGGCTTACGTCGGGCCATGGTTCCCCGAACCGCTGCTGACCGACCCGTACCAGGACCCGGAGCGGTCGGCGGAGCTGGCCGACTCGGTGTCGATGGCGGCCCTGATCCTGCTGGAGCGGCTCAGCCCGCTCGAACGTGCGGTCTTCGTGCTCCGCGAGGTGTTCGCCTTCAGCTACCGGGACATCGCCGCCGCGGTGGAGCGGTCGGAGGCGGCCTGCCGCCAGCTCGCGGTGCAGGCGCGCCGTCACATGGACGCGGGCCGCCCCCGCTTCGAGGCGGATCGCCGGGCCCGCGACCAGCTCGCCGGGCGGTTCTTCCGTGCGATGAGGGAAGGAGACGTCACCGGGCTGCAGGAACTGCTGGCCGCCGACGTCCAGCTGGTCAACGACGGCGCCGGCAAGATCGGGAGTACGATCCCCCTCTTCGGCGTCGCGAAGGTCGCCCGGGTGCTGTCCGTCGCCATCCCGCCGTTCGCCCAGATCGGCGCGGTGCTGGAGGCGCACGAGGTGAACGGCCAGCCGGGCGCCGTCATCCGCGACCGCGACGGCCACATCTTCAACGTCTGGACGCTCGACATCCTGGACGGTCGCATCCAGACCATCCGCTCGATCGTCAATCCCGACAAGCTCGCTCACCTGGGCCCGGTCGCCGACGCCCACGCGGTCATCCGCGAGAAGAAGCAGACCCGCCGCGACCGGCAGACGCCATGATGGGCGGAATCGCGGCACGGTGAGCACGGTAAGACAACGACGAGGCTCCCGGCCGGGGCATCGGATCATGGCCGGCCACTGTCTTGGCGACAGCCCCAGCCTGACCAGCGCCATCAGAACGAGAAGGGCTCAATGACCGGCCCGTGCGCCCGGCCGGGAAACCGGGCCGAGAAACCCAGGGCCGGGACGTCGTGTCCCGGCCCGGTCCTTCCTCGGACGGTCAGCCGGCCTCGGAGCGCGGTCCGCCGCCCAGTGACTTCTGGCGGCGGGTGGCGACGTACATGTCGATGCCGATGGCCACGGCGCCCACGATGCCGACGATCATCAGCCACCACACGCCGCTGAGGCCGGCGATCACCGCCACGGCGATCGCGATCACCAGGCCGAACGACCCGAGCCTGACGTGGACGACGTCGCGCGGCGTCGCCGGCACCATGGGCTTGCCCCGGGCGTCGACCTGTTCTTCCGTCTTTCTCGGCTCTGTCATGATTTATCCCCTACCCTCCGATTCGTGCGTTATCGCCGTTCGACGACGCGGACCTCGCCGCCCAGCTCCCGCACCAGGCGGGCCTCCGGCAGCAGGTCGGGGTGGCCGACGCCGCCCTTGACGTACACGTCCGGGCGGATGAGCTTCAGCAGGGACGCCGGGGTGTCGTCCTCGATCAGCGTGATGTAGTCGACCGAGCCCAGCCCGGCCAGCACGGCCGCCCGGTCCTCGGCGGTGTTGACCAGCCGGTCGGGGGCCTTCCTGCGGGCCGCGCTGCGGTCGTCCCGCACCCCCACCACCAGCACGTCGCCGAACCGGCGGGCCTGCTCCAGGCAGGTCACGTGGCCCGGGTGCAGGATGTCGAAGCAGCCGTCGGTGAAGACGATGCGGCGGCCCTGCTCACGTTCGACCGCGACCCGTTCGGCCAGCACCTTGGCCGGCATGGCCGGGCGCGGGCGGCCCAGCTCGGCGAGCAGGTCGGCCGCGTCGCAGACCGCCGTGCCGGGACGGCGGGACACCACGTCGGCGCCCGCCTGGGCCAGATCGGCGGCGGTCGCCGGATCGGCCCCGGCGGCCAGTGCCAGCGAGAAGACCGCGGTGAAGGTGTCGCCGGCCCCGGCGCCCACGAGGTCGCCCGAGCCCGGCCGGGTCCGGTGCGGCGCACGGCCCTCCCGGTGGACGACCGCGCCGTCGCCCTCGTCGGTGACCACGATGGGGGCGCAGTCGTCCGGGAGGAGGTCGCAGGCGTCGTGCCTGGCCAGCACGGCGGCCGGTCCGGCGTCGCGCCACAGTTCGGGGTCGTAGGCGTCCACGACCAGCATCGGCAGGCCCGAGAGGGCCCGGCGGACCTCCTCGGTGCAGACGCCCGCGCCGGAGTCGCAGACGATGACCACGTGGGCCACGTCGGCCAGCTCGCGGATCTGGGCGATCAGCTCCTGCTCGACCTGCGCCGGGATGGGGGAACGATCTTCTTCGTCGTACCGTGCCACGATCTGCCCGCCCGACATGACCCGCCGTTTCACGGCGGTCCGGCGGCTGCGGGTGACGATGGGCCCGTCCACCTCGTGGCGGAGGAGGGCTCCGATAAGCGCCGTCCCCGCGGGGTCGGCGCCGGCGACGCCGAGCAGGTGCACGCGGGCACCCAGCGCGGCGAGATTCGCGGCGGTGTTGGCGGCGCCGCCGGGGGCGTCCTCGATCTGCTCGACGCTGACCACCGGGACCGGCGCCTCCTGCGCCATCCGGCTGGCCTGGCCCTGGAGCCACGAGTCGAGCATCACGTCCCCGACGACCACGGCCGTCAGGCCGGGGAAGCGGCGCACTGTCTCTTCCGTCATGGGGATCTCTGCTGCCCGGGGGCGTGCGGGGAAAACCGCAGCGTGTTTGCTCATGGACCCCTCGGGTAACCGGGCCGAGGTACCGAAACCGAACCGATCGAAGGTCCTGCGATGAACCTCATCGTCGAGAGCGTCGAGCGGATCGCCGTTCTGCGGGCGACGGCCCTGGGTGACCTGCTGCTGATCCTCCCCGCCGTGGAGGCGCTGCGCCGTGCCTATCCGGCCGCCAGAATCACTCTGCTCGGCAAGGAGTGGCAGGTGCCGTTCCTGCGCGGACGTCCCGGCCCGGTCGACGACGTCGTGCCGGTGCCTCCCCTGGAGGAGTCACCCGACCCGCCGCCCGAACTCGTCGGCCGCTTCGACCTGGCCCTCCAGATGAACGGCGACGGCCACCACGCCAACGCCTTCGTCAACGGCTTGGGCGCCCGCGTGACCGCCGGCCTGCGCGGCGACGACGCCCAGCCGCTCGACCGCTGGGTGCCCTACGTCCCCTACCAGCACGAGACCCTGCGCTTCCTGGAGGTCGCGGGCCTGGTGGGGGCCAGTTCCGACGACGTCGAGCCGCGCATGCGGGTGACCCGCGACGACTACGCCGAGTTGCGGTCGGTCCTGGGGCAGCTCCCGCGCGGCCTGATCGCGGTGCACCCCGGTGGCCGCGACGCCCGCCGCCGCTGGCCGGCCGCCTGCTTCGCCGAGGCCGCCGCCCGGCTGGGCCGGCCGGTCGCGGTGACCGGCGGGGAGCACGAGCGCGACCTGGTGGAGAAGGTCGCCGCGCTGATCCCGAGGTCGATCCCCGTCGTCGGCGCGTTGTCGGCGGGCGGCCTGGCGGCCCTCTACACGGCCTGCGACGTGGTGATCGCCAACGACAGCGGCCCCCGTCGCCTGGCCGCCGCGACCGGAACGCCGACCGTCGGCGTCTACTGGTGCGGCGACCTGATCAACGCCGGGCCCCTCACCCGCAGCCACCACCGCCCGCTCATCTCGTGGACGACGCAGTGCCCGACCTGCGGAGGCGCGGGCCTGCGGGAACCGGGCGGTTGCGACCACCCGGTGTCGTGGCTGACCGACGTGGGGGCCGACGCGGTGGCGGCTCAGGCGGACGAACTGCTCAACGCCTGACCAGCCCGTCGTTCAGCACCGCGGACGCGGCTCTCAGGACGTCCGAGGTCGTCACGCTCGCCGGATCGGCGTCCCGACGGAGGGCCTGGTGGCGGGGCCGTTCCCGGGGCGGGCCCCAGCGCTCGGGCCGCTCCGGGCCGAAGATGGTCACGGAGGGGGTGCCGTAGGCCGTCGCGAGCTGGGACACCCCCGTGTCGGAGCTGATCAACAGCCGCGCTCCGGCCACGACCGCGCACAACTCCCGCAACGACGTCCGGCCCGCCAGCACGATCTGCGGCGGCAGCACCGCCTGCGTCGCCACCAACAGCGCCAGCGGGCGCTCCTTGCGCGACCCGGTCACCACGACCGGCAGGTCCTCTCCGGCCATCGCCCGCGCCACCTCGGCGAAGCGTTCCGGCGGCCAGCGCCGCGACAGGCCCGTGCCGCCCGGATGGATCACCACCGCGCCTGCCGCCGGGCTCGGCATCATCGGCGGGGGCAGCAGCAGGTCGCGGGGGTCGGCCTTCAGCCCGTACCACTCGACCAGGCGGCACCACCGCCGCGTCTCGTGCTCGTCGTCGTCCCACTTCGGCCCGGGGGGATAGGCCTCCTCCGCGTACGCCCACAACCTCCGGGGCCGCAGGTCGGCCAGCAGCTCCGTGGACCTCGGCCCCCGGCCGTGCAGGTTCACCGCGATCTCGGGGAAGAAGGGCAGGTCGGAGTTGCGGTCGGTGAGCCCGGGCCACATGATCGGCTCCAGGCCGTACGCCGGGATGAGCCGGTCGACCACCCCGGTCAGGGCGGCCAGCTCGCTCAGCTCCGGCGGGCAGGCCAGGGCGATCCTGATGCCACTGCGGCGCAGGGCGCGCAGGGCGGGCACGGCCGTCAGGAGATGGCCGATGCCCTGCGCGCGCAGCACGAGTGCGGTCGTCATGCGGTCGCCTCCAACCGGACGCCGACCTCTCGATAGGCGGCGACCGTCTCCGTCGCGATCCTGTTCCAGCCGTAGCGCGCCCTGGCCCGGTCGGCCCCCGCGATGCCGTAGGCGCTCATCCGCACCCGGTCGGCCAGCAGCCGCTGCACCGCTCGGGCCAGCGCGCCGGGCCGCTGGGGCGGCACCAGCACGCCGGTGATCCCGTTGACCACGGTCTCCTTCTGGCCGCCCACGCACGAGGCGACGACCGGCACCCCGCAGGCCATCGCCTCCAGCGCGACCATGCCGAAGGGCTCGTACCAGGGCACGCTGACGACGGCGGCGGCCGAGCGCATCAGCGCGGGCACGTCCTCGCGGGCGACCTGTCCGGCGAAGGTCACCCGGTCGGCGACGCCGTTCCGCTGGGCCAGCCAGCGCAGCCGGGTCACCTCGGGGTCGTGGTGCAGCGCGTGGGCGGGCGGCCCGCCGGCCACCACGAGCTCGACGCCCTTGATCCCGCGCAGCGCCTCGATGATCGTCGCCACGCCCTTGCGGGGCACCAGGCGGCTGATCGTCACCAGCCTCGGCCGGTCGGTGGGCGGCGCGGCGACGTGGGGGTTGAACCGGGCCAGGTCGACCCCGCAGGGCACGACCCGGGCCCGCTGGCGGCTGACCCCCATCCGGCGCAGTTCGTCGACCTCGTCGGTGCAGGTCGCGACGATGGCGTCGGCCTCGCGGCCGATCCGGGTCTCGGCCTCGATGCGGTCGGCCGGGCTGGTGTCCTCGGCGCCCTGGTGGCGCCGCTTGACCGAGCCGAGCGCGTGGTAGGTGTGCACGACCGGGATGCCCAGCTCACGGGCGGAGCCGAGGGCGGCCAGGCCGCTCATCCAGAAGTGGCTGTGCACCACGTCGGGCCGGTCGAACAGCCACTGTTCCCGCAGCCACTTCGCGAAGTGCGGCACCCACGGGAGGATGTCGTCCTTCGGGATCTTCCGGGCCGGTCCGGCCGGCACGTGCACGACGGTGACGCGGGGCGCGATGCGCACCCGCTCCGGCGCCTTCTCGTCGTCGCGGCGGGTGTAGACGACGACCTCGTGACCGAGCGCCGCGACCGCCCTGGCCAGCGCGTCCACGTGGACGTTCTGGCCGCCGGCGTCGGTGGTGCCGACGCAGGCGAGCGGGCTGGCGTGCTCCGAGATCATGGCGATCTTCATGGGGTTGCCTCCGGGAACGGCTGGTCCCGCTCGCGGGCGGGATCGCGGGCGAACGGGTGGCCCGAGTCCGGGGTCACGGGAGCCGGGAGGAGAGCACGCCGGTTAGACGCGGCGAAAAGGGGGGAATGTGCGGTGAGCAAGGGACCTCCGGGACGGCATGCGTCAGCGAGGGAGGTGCCTGCTTCCTAGGCACAAGATTGCCTTCACTTTAACCTATGGGCCGTCCAGCAAACATCCTGTTTCGCCGGAAAAGAGGCGGGCAGGCGTTTTCTCTATGGACACACCGCACTATGTGGCCGCCCGCGTGCAGCAAGCCATCGCGGAGGACGGCCGGACGAACGAACTCGGCATCCGGGTCGACGTGCGGGGAGACCAGCTCTTCCTGCGCGGTCAGGTGACCGGCGACGACCAGCGACATCTGCTGACCGAGGTGGCCCAGGAGGCCGCCCCGGGCCTGACCGTCCACAACGAGGTGACCTGCGTCGAAGTGCGTGACCCCGGCGAGGAGGAGCAGCTGTGAGCATCCGTGTCGCGGCCGTCGCCGACATCCATCTGGGAGAGGCCCAGCGGGGCAGCTACCGGCCCCACCTGGAGGGCATCGAAGAACGCGCCGACGTCCTGCTGGTCGGCGGCGACCTGACCCGCCACGGCACCCTCGACGAAGGCAAGATCGTCGCCGAGGAGTTCCGCGGCCTGCCGGTGCCCGTCGTCTTCGTGCTGGGCAACCACGACTACCACTCCGACGTCGAGGAGGAGATCATCGCCGTCCTGCGGGAGGCCGGCGGGATCGTGCTTGACGACACCGCCGAGACGCTCCTCGGCGGCCGGCTCGGGGTGGCGGGGGGCAAGGGCTTCGGCGGCGGGTTCGCCGGCAAGTCGGCCAGCGAGTTCGGGGAGCCCGAGACCAAGGCGTTCGTCCGGCACACGCGGGAGATCGCCGACCGGTGGCGGGTGGCGCTGAAGAGCCTCGACACCGAATACCGCGTGGTGCTCAGCCACTATTCGCCGGTCAAGGAGACCCTGCACGGGGAGCCGCCGGAGATCTACCCCTTCCTCGGCAGTTATCTGCTCGCCGAGGCGGTCGACGCGGAGGGCGCCGACCTGATCGTCCACGGCCACGCCCACGCGGGCACCGAGAAGGGCATGACCCCGGGCGGGATCCGGGTCAGGAACGTGGCGCTGCCCGTGCTGCGCCGGGCCTACGCCACCTACTGCCTCGGCTCGGAGGAGTGCTAGGAACACGTAATGGCGGCCGGACCCTCCGGCCGCCATTGTCGTGTTCTCATGTCGCTATACGTTGAAGATACTGACGCCGCCGGGCCCCACGAGGAACCCGAGGACGATGAGGACGATCCCCCACAGGATGTCCCGACGAGCGAGGATCACGTAGATCCCGGCGATGACGAGTACGACCGCGATGATCCAGAGCAAAGTAGCCATGAAGCTCGACTGCCCTCCCGAAGCGGTCATTAACGCCAGGGAACATGGGCAGGGGAGATTTCATGACACGTTTTGGTTACTTCCTCAGCTCCGAGGAGCACAGCCCGAAAGAGCTGGTCAGGCAGGCCGTGCTCGCCGAGCAGGCGGGGTTCGAGGGTCTGTGGATCTCCGACCACTTCCACCCCTGGATCGACGAGCAGGGCGAGAGCTCCTTCGTCTGGTCGGTGATCGGCGCGCTCTCCCAGGTGGTCTCCCTGCCGGTGACGACGGCGGTGACCTGTCCGCTGGTGCGGATCCACCCGGCGATCGTGGCGCAGGCCGCGGCCACCGCGCAGGTCCTGCTCGACGGCCGCTTCCATCTCGGGGTCGGTACGGGCGAGGCCCTCAACGAGCACATCTTCGGCGACCCGTGGCCCCCGGCCGGCGACCGGCAGCGCATGCTGGAGGAGGCCGTGGGCGTCATCCGCGAACTGTGGGAGGGCGGCCTGGTCACCCACCACGGCGAGTTCTACGACGTCGAGAACGCCCGGCTCTACACGCTGCCCGACGAACCCCCGCCCGTCTACGTCTCGGCCTTCGGCCCCGGCTCGGCCGAGCTCGCGGGCCGCATCGGCGACGGCTTCGTGTCGGTGCTGCCGGACGCCGACCTGCTGGAGGCGTACCGGAAGGCCGGGGGAGCGGGCAAGCCGGCGCAGGCCGGCCTGAAGGTCTGCTGGGGCACCGACGAGGACGACGCCCGCCGGCTGGCCCACCGTCTGTGGCCCACCGAGGGCATCGAGGGCGAGGCCAGCCAGCTGCTCCCGCTGCCGCGCCACTTCGAGCAGCTCGCCACGCTGGTCCGGCCCGACGACCTGACCCTCCCGGTCGGTCCCGATCCCGAGGTGCACATCGCGGCGATCCAGCAGTTCGTGGACGCCGGATACGACGAGATCTACATCGCCCAGATCGGGCCCGACCAGGAGGGCTTCTTCGAGTTCTACGAGTCGGCGATCCTGCCGCGGTTCCGCTGAAGGGTCAGCAGCGGCTGCACGAACCACAACCAGGTGCTCAGTAAGACCACTCCGGCCGCGATCAGAATGGCCGGGGTGGCGCCCAGGTAGACCTCGACGACCAGCCCGGTCGAGCAGGTCATCGACACCGCCAGGGCGATCCCCCCGACCACCGCCAGCTCGTTGGCCCGGTGGAGCATGATCTCCTTCAGGCCCGACCGGAACAGGATCCGGTTCTGCACCGCGGGGGCCAGCAGGCAGATCGAGGCCACCGCCGCCGACACCAGGGCGGCGTAGAACAGCCACTTGCCGAACTCGTCGACCCGGCTGAACCCCGCGGAGAAGGGGAGCGTCAGCAGAAACGCGAACAGCACCTGGACCCCGGTCGACTGGACGCGCAGGCCTTGGAGGAGTTCGCTCAGCTCACGGTCCACCCGTTCCTTGGGGTTCTCCTCGGGGTTGGTCAACAGGATCCTGTGCTCTTGTTCGCTCATTTCGCCACCTTGATCATTTTCGAGTACGCGAGCTGTAACCAGTCGGACACCGCCACCGCCGTCATCGTCGCCCCCACCAGGCGGGTCACCCCGGGGGCGAAGACCATCCCGGCCGCGTAGCCGGTCGCGATCCACTGGGCCAGGCAGAACGGGCAGCTCAGGAGCTCGCCCACGGCGTGGCGGTGGCCCTCGCCGCGGACCTCCTCCTTCAGTTCGGAGGGCCCGGAGACCCCGACGTACCGCGTGAAGGGCGCCCTGAGCGGGCTGGTGACGGTGTCCTTCGCGATCGTCCGGGACAGGCGGTGGGTGGCCACCGACATCAGGGCGAGGTCCATGGGGGCCACCCGGTCGGGGGCCTTGCGCCCGGTCAGCCTTCCGGCGGCCAGGAGGGCGGCGACGGCGGTGCCGTACACACCGAGGACCCTGGCGTAAGAAGCCAAAGGGCGCTCCTTGGAGTACGCGTCGTTGATCTCTCTGAGGGTCTCGGTCATGGCGCGACGTATTACCCCGGATTGTTTGGGTCGAACGTTCCGGGGCAAACGGTGCGCGTGGGTAGTCACAGTCACGAGGTAACCGACGCCATCCTGGACACGCTGAAGCGGGCGGGGTCCGGCCTCAAGGAGGTGGGCGTGCGCTTCGCCCTGGCCGGCGGCTGCGCCGGATACGCCAGGGGAGCGGCCCCTTCTCTGCACGACGTCGACTTCGCGCTGGTCGAAGAGGACGTCCCGTTGGCGCTGAAGACGCTGGAGAACATGGGCTTCCGGACCGAACGCCCGCCCGAGGACTGGCTGGTCAAGGCCTTCGACGAAGAGGGCGTGCTGGTCGACCTGATCTTCCAGCTGGCCGACCGGCCCGTCACCCCCGAGATGATCGGGCGCGCCACGATGATCAACACCGCGGCGCTCAGCCTGCCGGTGCTGGAGGCGACCGACCTGGTGATCTCGTGGATCCTGCCGCTGTCGGAGCACAGTTGCGACTACTCGGGGCTGCTGCCGACCGTCCGGGCGATGCGGGAGCAGGTCGACTGGGACCGCGTGGCCGGGGTGGCCGAGTCGTCGCCCTACGCCTCGACGTTCCTGGTGCTGCTGGAGCGCCTCGGCGTGATCGAGAAGCCGACCCCGGTGCGGGTCGACCGCTGGCCGTAGACGTTTTCTCATGCCCCGCCCCCTGAGGGGCGGGGCATTTTCGTTTCTCAGGAGATCCCGTAGGGGAACCGGTCGGCGTAGGCCCGGTGGGGCGGGTCGTCGGCCATGATGAAGTCCGGCGCGTCGCTGATCTCCTTCTGGGTCCGGTCGACGTAGATCTTCCGTTGCGATGCGTCGACCTGCGTGATCACGCTGGCGGGCAGCATGACCCGGTGCCCGAAGATCCACGGTCCGGTGTCGATGACGAGGTAGCCCTCGTCGATCTCGTCGCTGACGGCGTCGACGGTTCCGATCCGGCCGTCGACGGCCTCGACGTGATAGCCGATGAGGTTCACGGTGAGTCCGTTTTCGTCCATCGGCCTCCCCTACCCGACAATCAGCACGACCTTCCCCCGTCCGTGCCCCGATTCCACGTCGGCGTGCGCCTTCGAGGCCTCCTCCAGCGGGTACGCCGCCCTGACGGTCACCCGCAGCTCCCCTTCGGCGACCAGGTCGAGCAGCTCGGCGAGCCGGTCGCGGTTCCGGTCGCTGCCGATCCACCGGCAGCCGAGCTCCTTCGCGAGGTCCCAGTCGACGATCGAGCCGATCCGCGTCCGGTCCTCCACGAGCCGCACGGCGGTGTGCAGGTTCCCGTGGCCTGCCGCGTCGAGCACCGCGTCGAAGGGCCCGGTCTCCCTGAGCCGGTCGAGCTCGCCGTCGCCGTACACGACCGGGACCGCCCCGAGGTTCCGTAGATGGTCCTGGTTGGCGGCGCCGGCCGTACCGACGACCCGCACGCCCTTCCGCACGGCGAGCTGCGTGATCATGGTCCCGACCCCGCCCGCCGCGCCGTGCACGAGCAGGGTCTCGCCCTTCCGAAGGGCCAGGCGCTCCAGCGCGGTGTGGGCCGTCTGCCCCGACGCCGACAACGCCCCGGCCGCCGCCCAGGCGACCCCCTCGGGTTTCGGCACGACCTGCGTCTCCGGGACCACCACGTATTCGGCGTAGCACCGCATCACCCGGAACCCGACGACCTCCTCGCCGGTGCCCTCGACGACCCCGGAGAACTCGTTGCCGGGGACGACCGGGAACTGCGCAGGCGGCGCCCCCGGCGGCAGCCACCCCGAGCGCACCGCCACGTCGGCCGGCTGCACCCCGGCCGCCCGCACCCGGACCAGCACCTCGCCCGGCCCCGGCTCCGGCCGGGGCACCTCCACGATCCGAAGCCGGTCCGCCGCCCCGAACTCGGCCACTCCGGCCGCCCGCATGATTGCCATGGGTAGAGTCCACTTCATCAAGCGCACTTGACGTCAACGGGGGGACGAAGGGTGATCGATCCCGACGCGGTCTGGCTGAGGCCCGGCCAGGTCGCCGAACGCGCCGGCGTGGCCGTCTCGGCCCTCCACTACTACGAGAGCCTCGGCCTCATCCAGAGCCGCCGCACCGCCGGCAACCGGCGCGAATACCGCCGCGACGTGCTGCGGGTGATCGCCTTCATCCGGGTGGCCCAGCGGGTCGGCGTCTCCCTGGAGCGCATCAAGGAGGCCCTCGACCGCCTCCCGGCCGACGGCGTGCCCGGCAAACGCGACTGGGCCCGCATCAGCCGCGAATGGCACGACGACCTGACCCGGCGCATCGAGGAGCTGACCGCGCTGCGCGACAACTTCTCCAACTGCATCGGCTGCGGCTGCCTGTCGCTGGTGTCGTGCCCCTACTCGAACCCCGGCGACGTCCTGGGTAGCAAAGGTCCTGGTCTGCACCGTTTCCCGTAAAGGCTCGGCCCCGTCGGCGTCGCGGCCGGGCCGGCGGGCCATGACTACGGGTGGGGAAAGGAGCCTCGTGTGTCGCACGGTCTGACCGAGCTCGGTGACGACTACCTGCGCGATCCGTACGGCGCCTACCGGGCGCTCCGGGCCGAGGGGCCGGTCGTCCAGGTCGTGATGCCCAACGGGATCCGCATGTGGCTGATCACCCGCTACGACGACGCCCGCGAGGCCCTGGCCGATCCCCGGCTCCGCAAGGACGCCGCCGCTCTCCGCGAGGGGCTCCAGCGGGCCGTCACCACGCCGGACGCCCGCGTCCAGCCCGCCGAGCTGGCCTCGCACATGCTCAACAGCGATCCGCCCGACCACACCCGGCTGCGGCGGCTGGTCAGCAAGGCGTTCACGCCCCGGGCGGTCGAGCGGCTCCGGCCCCGGGTCGAGGAGATCGCCGCCGGGCTGCTCGACCGGATGGACGGCGAGGTCGATCTGATCGACGCCTTCGCCTACCCGCTGCCGATGACGGTCATCTGCGAACTGCTCGGGGTGCCCGAACGTGACCGCGACGACCTGCGGGCGCACCTGCGGGAGCTGCTGGCGCGGCCCTTCCGCGCCGGAGACGACCCCACCGAGCGCGACCGCAGCGTCGCGGGGCTGGTCGAGCGGTTCTCGGCGCTCATCGAGGAGAAGCGGGCCGCGCCGGGCGACGACATCCTGACCGGGCTGGTGCAGGCCCGCGACCACGACGACAGGCTCGACGACGTCGAGCTGATCTCGACCTGCTTCCTGCTGTTCCTGGCCGGGCACGAGACCACGGTCAACCTGATCGGCAACGCCGTGCTCGCCCTGCTCACCCACCCCGACCAGCGGGCCGAGCTGCTCGGGAACCCCGAGGTGATCGACCGGGCGGTCGAGGAGTTCCTCCGGTACGACGGCCCGCTCAACTTCGCGCCGCAGCGGGTGACCGGGGAGGAGGTCACCATCGCCGGGGTGGCCATCCCGGCGGGCGAGCTGGTCGCGGTGGCCATCTCGGCGGCCGACCGCGACCCGGCGGAGTTCCGCGAGCCCGACCGGCTCGACCTCACCCGCGACGACGGCCCCCACCTGGCCTTCGGGCACGGCATCCACTACTGCCTGGGGGCGCCGCTGGCCCGGCTGGAGGCGCGGATCGCGCTGGCGCGGTTGTTCGAGCGTTTCCCGGAGCTGAGCCTGGCCGTGCCGGCGGAGGACCTGCGGTGGCGGCCGCTGCCGCTGCTGCGCGCCCTCGACCGGCTACCGGTACGACTCGGGCCAGACGCAGGGTGAGGTCGCGGCCAGATAGATGTGGTCGCCGGAACCCCAGGTCAGCGCGAGGATGAACTTGTCGGGCTCGGTGACCCCGCTGAGGTCGGGGTCGCCGGGGTCGGCGTTCTTGGCGATGACCTGGAAACCCTGCTCCTTCCAGTAGTCGGCGACCTGGCGGGAGACCACCATGTGCTGGTTGCGGTCGACGCCGCGCAGCCAGTAGGCCCGGCTGACCACGATCTTCTGCAGCGACTCGCTCTTGTCGAGGCAGGCCGTCGGGGTGACCGACACCGGGATGAGTTCGAGCTGCGGCGGCGGCGTCAGCGCCCCCGCCGTGTCGCGGACCAGCTTCTCCACCCGGTCGGTCGCCCGGATCTGGGTCAGTTCGTCGTCGTCCGACATGCCACATCCCGTGAGGGTGAGAAGGAACCAGAACACGAGCGCGGTCTTCATCGGGGCGCCGATCCGTTGACGATGGTGGCCACGTCGCGGAGGGCGGCCGACTCCGGCCGCCAGTCACCGTCGCCCTGTTCGAGGAGGATCACGTCGTCGGCCAGCCCGGCCCACCCGGCCAGGGCCCGGTGGACGGTCAGCGCGCCGTCGCCGTGCCCGATCAGCACGCTCCTGGCCGTCGCCGACGGCGTGTGGGCGGCCCGCAGGCCCAGGCAGAACGCGGTCAGCGCCTGGCCGCCCAGGGCGGCGTTGCGGTCGGGGGTGAAGGCGCCGAAGTCGACCAGCGGGGTGTCGTAGCCGTCCCAGGTGACGCAGGCCACCGGGGTGCCCGCCATCGTCGAGGCCTGCCGCCACAACAACTGGGCGCGGGTGACGCTGGTCGTCGCGCCGGCGAGGCCGGTGTTCAGGCCGTGGACGAAGATCACGGTGGTCTGCGCGGTGTCGGGGTCGCCCCACGAGACGGTGAGCCGTCCCTGGCCGGAGACGTCGAAGCCGAGCAGCATCGGGTCGGGGTAGCCGGGCACCGGGGCGGTCACCGACTTGATCGTCTCCAGGCGTTTGAGCTGGATGTTCACCCGGTCCCAGCTGCGCGGCAGGTCGCGGTCGGACTGCCACATCACCGACGCGCCGAGCCGGTGGAGGTCGTGGGTGAGCAGGCCGTGCTCGACCCGGAGGAACTCCCGGTTGGCGGAGTCGCGCACCACCGCCGGCAGGCCGTGCAGGCCGCCGAAGGCGGGCAGGCCCAGGGAGGTCGCCTGGACCGCCGGACGCTGCAGCGTCCACCAGGCGCCGACCCGGGCCCCGAGACCGGGGGAGGCGCAGCGGTGCTGGAGGCCCAGCAGGGCGTCGACGGCCGCCGGGTCGCCGGCGGCGACCCGCGTGAGCAGGGGTCCGGCGCCGGCCTCGTCGCCGGCGTGGGCGCCGAAAACGCCGTAGGCGGCCAGGGCGGCGGGCAGGGTCTCACCGGGAGGCAGCTCGACCAGCCGGGCGCGGATGTCCCTGGCCTGTTCGCCCGACCAGAACGCGATGTCGGCGATGACCCGGGCCGGACGGTCGGACATCCCGGCCGCCGACAGCTCCTGTGACAGGAACACGGCCATCTCCTCCAGATTTCGGGAGGCGGCGCACAATTCACCGGCGAGGGTCGGCAGCACGTTCCGGGAGAAACCCGCGAACGCGCCTTTCGGGCGGGGGAGCCGGGGTATTCCGGCCGCGAGTTCGGGCGTACCGGAAAAAAGGGAAATCGATTCGGAGAGGGCCGCGTGGAGGGTGGTGCGCTGCTCGGTGAGCAGTTCGGCGAATGCCGAGGCGCCACCGCCGGTCCAGGCGATGGCGTGCACCAGGCGGGTCGCCTGATCGAGTGCCGTGTGGTGCTCGGCGGCGATGGCGGTGACCCGTTCGAGGGAGGCAGTCTGGTCCACCATGACCGAGACAGGATCGCAGTCCGCTTTGCTCCTGGTCAGGCGCTTGTCGCTTCACCCACATTCATCCGAATAATCCGCGCTAAGATCGTCGCTTTGCGCCCAGAAAAGGGATGAATGACATGTCGAAATCGTTGGTTGCGGCAATTGTCGGCATTTATGGCGTGGTGCTGGCCTACTTCGCGATCACCGGCGAGGTCCGGGCGCTGCACGCCGTGGCGACCATGAACGGCTGGTGGGACGAGGACGCCGGCGGGTGGGCGCTGATCCCCGGCCTCGTCGTGATCGGCGCGCTGCACGGCTGCCTGCTCTGGGCCCTGCTGCGCATGCCGCCGCTCACCGTGCACCGGGGGCTGCGCCAGGCCCTCATCGCGCTGGCACTGTGCGACACCCTGCTGTGGACGGTGCTGGCGGAGCTGCCCGACCTCCTGTCCACGCTGATCCCGATCGCCTTGATCGTCGCCGTGGTGGTCCTGCTGCCCGACGTGTTCCCGGAGCTGCCCTGGCAGGTGCGGATCGTGCTGATGATCCTCGGACTGATCGGCTGGCTGCTGAGCCCGCCGCTCACGACCATCCTGGTCGTCTGGTGGGGGCTGGTCCTGACGCTCCAGTTCTTCGACGGGCGGTGGAGCCTCGCCACCCTGGCGGCCGGGCTGCTCGCCGCCGCGACCACGCTGCTGGGGCAGATCGTGCCGATGCCGCCCGGGATCCTCGTCGACGGCGACCCCGACTGGACGGCCTACGAGGTCCTGCTCGACGCCACGCTGGTGGCCGACGCGCTCTGGATGGTGCTCACCGCCCGGGAGCTGACGACGGTCTCCCCACTGCTGCCGGTGGTGACTCCGCATAGAAGTCGATCACTCGCACCTCGGCCGTTCTCCCGAGCGGCCGGGTGACGGTGATCGGCTCGCGCAGGGTGACGCGGGTGTTGGTCTGCGACCCGACCGGCACGATCAGCCGTTCGCCGTCGACCTTCAGCGACGACTCGTAGCCGCGGACCGTGCCGGTGCTCTCGACGAGTTCGACCGGCACCCGCACGTCGAGGTAGTGGCCCAGCCGGACGCGCAGCTCGGCGCCGGTCACCACATGGGGCCTGACCACACCCGACGCGATCATGCCGGCCACCATGACCGACCCGTAGACGCCCAGGGCCAGCAGCGGGACTCGCACCGCCTCGGGCACGCCGAGCCCCCGCAGCAGCAGCTCCACGCCGACGGTCTCGACGACCTGGACGACGAGGAAGACCGTGAGGAGCGGGTTCTGCGCCTTCGCGTAGGGCACCGCCACCGCCCCGGCCGGCACGTCGGGCCGCCGCAGCAACCACCGGCCGACCGACACGAGCCCGTCGACCTCGAACCGCAACAGTCGCACGATCACCGGTTCCGCTCCCTCGCCATCGCCATGACCTGGTGGAAGACCGCCGCCTGGGCGGGGAGGATCTCGACTCCGAGCTCGCCGAGCCAGCGTTCCCCGCTCTCCTCGCCGAGCCCGCCCAGCATCGACGCGGGCAGGGCACGCAGCAGGTCGGCGGCCAGCGCGGCCACCCGGGGGTCGTCGGGCGCGGCGTCGTGGAGGGCGTCGAGACGGGCGTAGAGGTCGGCCGCGCCCTCGACCATGGGACCCAGTTCGGCCAGCACCTCGGGCGGGAGCAGCGACATCATCTCCCGGTCGAACTTGGCGAAGCCCTCGCCGGGCAGCGCGCCCAGCACGTCGGCCATCTCCGGAGAGACCACCGCGTCGGCGCTCAGATCACCCTCGATCGCCAGCAACCTGGACAGGCGCGCTCGTTTCGCCGCGATGGCCTGCTGCTCGCGGGCCAGGTCGGCGTCGAGCTCCAGCAGCACCTCGCGCAGCTCCCGGCCCTCGTCGTCGGCCAGCACGTCGCGGATCTCGTCGAGCGACAGGCCGAGCTCGGCCAGCCGCCGGATGCGGGCCAGCACGACCGCGTCGCGCAACCGGTAGTCGCGGTAGCCGTTGGCCCGCCGGGTGGGCTCGGCCAGCAGGCCCGTGTGGTGGTAGTGCCGGATGGTCCGGGTGGAGACCCCGGCGATCTCGGCGAGTTCCCCGATCCGCATGCCTCCGATTAGAAACGTTGCCGCTACGTCATGGTCAACAGCGGGGTGATCGCGGTCGTCGCCGAGTGCTGGAAGACGACCAGGGTCCGGAAGCCGACCACCTCCTTGCGCTTGGCCAGGTGGTCGATGAGGAAGCCGTGCAGGCGCTCGTTGTCCTGGACGGCCACCCGGATCAGGAAGTCGTCGCCGCCCGCCACGACCAGCACCTCCAGCACCTCGGGCCGGGACGAGGCGAAGTCGTGGAAGCTGTTGATGACGGTCCGGCTCGACGGCCTGACCTGCGCCGCCACGATCGCCTGCACGCTCCGGCCGATCTTCGACAGGTCGAGCCGGGCGTGGTAGCCGGTGATGACGCCGCGCTCGTGGAGGCCGCGGACCCGCTCCAGGCAGGTCGAGGCGGCGATGCCGACCCGCCGGGCCAGCTCCCGGTTCGACTGCCGTGCGTCGAGCTGCAATTGGGCGATGATCGCCGAATCTATGTCGTCCAAATCCATGAATTGGACCCTAGCGCCGATCATACGTTCGGTTGGGACGCTTGAGCGCCAGATGAATGTCTAGAGTCGTCGGCGTTGAGCAATCGATTGAACGGAGTTCACCGATGGAGACCAAACTTGTCATGGTGCTCCGCGACGACCTGCCCGCCGGCCTGGCCGTGAACGCCGCCGCCGTGCTGGCCCTCAGCCTCGGCGACGCGCTGACCGAATGGCTCGGCTCCGACGGCAAGGACGCCGACGGCAACGTCCACCCCGGCCTCAACACCCATCCGGTGCCGGTCCTGACGGCCTCCGGCGACACGCTGCGCGAGCTGCACGACGCCGTGCCGGAGGAGGTGCGGGTGGTCGGCTTCACCGAGGTCGCCCGGCGGGCCCGCGAGTACGGCGAGTACCTGCGGATCCTGGCGGAGACCCCGGCGGCCGAGATCGACTACGTCGGCCTGGTCGTCTTCGGGCCGAAGGCGCCGGTCACGAAGCTGACCCGGCGCCTGGCCCTGATGCGTTAGTTCGGGTTCCTCGCGTGGGTCAGCGTCTCCCACGCCACGAACAGGTAGTTCGTGCCGGCCGGGCGCTGGCGCTCGGTCAGCGTCTGGGTGTTGGTCATCGCGATGCCCATGCGGGTGTTCAGCGCGTTGAAGCCCACCTCGGTCACCGGGCCGAGGCCCAGCTTGAGCGAGCCGCCGCAGAGCCACGAGGGGACGGCGGTGCCGAGCTGATACTTGGCGTGCAGGCCCAGCGCGTGCCGGAGCCGGTCGGCGAGCTCGGGATAGAGGTCCTGGCCCTGGATGCGGCTGGTCTCGGCGACGTGGGAGATGGCGCTGATGCCGTAGCCGGTGTGGGTGAAGTCGCGGCAGGTCTCCTGGCTCAGGCCGTCGACGAAGGTGGTCTGGCCGTGCCAGAAGTTCACCAGCTCGGCGTAGGTGTCGACGCTGCCCACCGGCGGATACTTCGGCTGGGGGCCGTCGGCGGCGACGTACAGGAAGGCCGCCGCGCGGGCCCGGAAGCGGGCGACGGCGCGGTCGTAGACGGCCTTGTCCTCCAGGAAGACGGCGATGCCGATGGCCGCCTCCATCATCGACAACTCCCAGTTGCCGTTGCTGGAGGAGCCGTTGACCACCTCGGGCAGGTAGACGTCGCGCAGCATGGTGGCGAACCGCTGCATGTTCGGCCAGCCGCCGGTGTAGGTGTACCTGATGATCTCCGCGGCCCTCGGCCACGTGGAGGCGGCCCAGGCCGACTGGAGCGGGGCGTTGCTGTTGGTGTGGTCGCGCAGCACGGCCGACCAGGCGTCCATGATCGAGATCGCCTTGGTCGCGTAGCGCGCGTCACCGGTGATGTACCAGCGCAGTGCCAGCGTGTACGCGGCCAGCGCGTCCTGCCGTTCGTCGGTGCAGCCGATGTTCGGGTTGGAGTAGGAGCCGCACTCGACCACCGCGCGCGGCGTCGGGTTGCGGGTCAGCGAGGCGAACGGCGAGGCCGCCATCTGGTCGAACGCGGCCTTCCACGGCTGGGCGTTCGCCGCGACCCGGCCTTTGACGAAGTCGAGCTGGGCCCGGCTGACCATGACGCCCGGATGGGCGAACACGGCGGGGGCGGCCTGGGCGGGCGTGGCGACGAGGGCGGACAAGAGCACCAGGAGTGCGCATAACGAGCGTGCCATCGGCAGACTCCGTACAGAAAAGAGACGGGTGGGACGAGCGCTCTTGAGCGCTCATCAAACACAGTCCTGACTGTCCGGGTCAATATGGTTAGGAAAGTTTCCTAAGAAATCGAGGCATGAAGAAGGCCCCGGGAGGCTTCAGGCCTGCCCGGGGCCGGGTTGGAAGCGGGGCGTCCGCTTGCTCATGGTGGTCTCCTCCCTAGGCGAGCACCTTCGCGACGAAGTCGTCGAGGTTCAGCACCAGTCGGGCGACCCTGTCCTCCAGCGACAGCGTCTCCGAGCCCGACAGCCGGTCGGTGGCCTTCTTGCCCCGGACGTACAGGGAGCACGCCAGGTCGGAGCACAGGTAGGCGCCGACCGTGTTGCCCTGCCGCCCGGCCGCCCCGACGCGGGGCGCCACGAACAGCGCCACGCCGGTGCCGCCGTGGGAGGTCACGCAGACCGAGCAGACGGTCGTCTTGACGACACTGCGCTTGACGCCCTGCGGGAAGCGCATGACGATGCCCGTCAGCTTCCCGCCGTGCTCGGCGACCAGATAGCCCCGCTCGGGGGACTGCGGGTCGCGCCAGCCGAGGAAGTCGAGCGACTCCCAGTCGAGCTCACGCAGGTCGCGCGGGAGGTTGAGGCGGGAGGCCTCACCCTTGGAACAGTTCACGAACGAGGCACGTATCTCTCGTTCTACCAGCGGAATCACCCGGTGACGCTACCCCGCCCCGCAGGGTGTTTCACCTGATTTTTCACCGCCGGACCACCTCGATGTGCTCCGGCACCGTGATCCGGTAGCTGACCGAGCAGCCCAGGCAGCCGCCGGAGTCGATGGTCAGGGTCTGGCCGTCCCACGACTGCGACAGGTTAGGCCGGTCGCGGGCCCACACGGTCTCGCGTTCGATGATCACGCGGTCGCCCGTGCCGTGCTGGACGTGGATCGGGACGCCCGGGCCGCTGCGGTCGACCAGCACGAACCGCTGCGCGTAGAGGAGGTATTCGTCGCGGACGGTCTCGGTCGTGCGGGTGTCGACCAGCGCCATCGGGACACCCGGCTCGTCGAGCGCGGCCGTGGCGAAGCCCGCCGCGCCGAACACCAGGATCGCGGTGGTCAGGACCCCGCCGGCGATCCGCCAGCGCAGCCGCGCCGCCCCGTTCACGACACCCTCAGGAAACGGAGCACGGCCAGCACGCGCCGGTGGTCCTTGTCGTCGCCGGACAGGTCGAGCTTGGCGAAGATGTTGTTGATGTGTTTGCCCACGGCGCTCTCCGAGACCGACAGGGCCTCGGCGATGCCGGTGTTGGAGCGGCCTTCGGCGATCAAGGCCAGCACCTCCTTCTCTCGGCGGGTCAGACGGTCGAGCGGGTCGCTGTGGCGGCGGACCAGGAGCTGGGCGACCACCTCGGGGTCGAGGGCGGTGCCGCCCGCCGCGACCCGGCGCAGCGCGTCGAGGAACTCGGGCACGTCGGCCACCCGGTCTTTCAGCAGGTAGCCGACCCCGGTGGTGGTCGTGGACAACAGGGTGGCGGCGTAGCGCTCCTCGACGTACTGCGAGAGCACCACGATCGACAGGTCGGGCCACTGCCGCCGCAGCACCAGGGCGGCGCGCAGGCCCTCGTCGGTGTGGGACGGTGGCATGCGCACGTCGGTCACGACCAGGTCGGGCCGGTGTTCCTCGGCGGCGCGCAGCAGCCCCTCGGCGTCTTCGACGGCCGCCACGACCTCCATGCCGGCCGACCGGAACACCCAGACGAGGCCCTCGCGCAGCAGCACCGAGTCTTCGGCGAGCACTACCCGCACGGCAGATCGGCCCGGATCGTGGTCGGCCCGCCCTCGGGGCTGAGGATCGTGATCACCCCGTCGACGGAGCCGGCCCGCTGGATCAGGCCGCGCAGGCCCGAGCCCTCGGCGGGGTCGGCGCCGCCCCGGCCGTCGTCGAGCACCTCGACGATCAGCCGGTCGCCCTCTCGCCGCACGGTCACGAACGCCTCGTGGGCCTGGGCGTGTTTGGCGACGTTGGTCAGCGCCTCGGACACCACGAAGAACGCCACCGCCTCGATCGTCGGCGACGGCCGCCGGTCGACGTCGACCGTCAGCCGCACCGGCACCGGGGACCGCGCGGCCACCCCCGACAGCGCCGCGTCGAGGCCCTGCTCGTCGAGCACCGCCGGGTGGAGCCCGCGCACCAGGTCGCGCAGCTCCTTCAGCGCCAGCTTCGCCTCGTCGTGGGCCTGCGCGATCACCTGCCGGGCCGGTTCGGGCAGGTCGGTGAGGGTGGTGCGGGCCATGCCGAGGTTCATCGCCAGCCACACCAGCCGGCGCTGGGCGCCGTCGTGGAGGTCGCGCTCCATCCGGCGGCGCTCGGCGTCGGCGGCGTCGATCACCTCGGCGCGGCTCTCGCGCAGGCTCTCGACCCGTTCGGTCAGCACGTCGGCGGCGCTCGGGCCCAGCAGCGACACGGCGGCCACCTCGTCGACCGAGCAGATCAGCCGCGCCGCCCACGGCCCGGCCACCGCCAGCGCCCCCGCGAGGATCAGCACCAGCCAGCCCTCGCCCTCGACGGTGCCCCGGTCGGTCCAGTAGCCGATGGCCACCGCGAGGGAGGCCAGGGCCCCCGACCAGGCCACGATCATGGCGAACAGCCCGACCCCGGTGATGAGGGGGGCGAGCAGGTGGTAGGCGAGCTGCCGCCAGGTGCGGGGGTCGCGGATCTCGGCGTAGAGGAACCTGATGGGGTTCCGGGTGCCCGGCCGGCGCCGGGCCGCCGGGATCTCGACCGACAGGAACGCCGCGAAGCGCCCACGCTGCAGCCCGGTCAGCTTCGGCAGCAGCCAGAACATCAGCGGCAGCGCGACGAGCGGGACCACGATCGTCCAGATGAAGATGATCGAGACGGCCGCCAGGCCGCCGATCACGGCCAGCGCCAGCAGCGCGACCGGGGCGCCGGTCACCACGTGTGCGGTGCGCAGCCAGGCCGGGGCGGCCCAGTGGGACCGCAGCCGGTCCCAGGGGGTGAGCGTCTGGGTGAGGGCCATGGGGACAACCGTAGAGACCAGGTGGGGTGGTCACCATCCACGAGGCATCCGGGAAAAAGGTGGTGCTGGCACCACCCCGGCGACGCCGATGTGGCGGGCGTCGGGGATGAGTGAAAGAGTGGGGAATGTGGAGGATCATCGTCGTGCCGCCGAGCGTGTCCGCCAGGACCAGCGGCAGCGCGCCGCCCACCCGGCCGAACGCCGCTACGCCGCCGCCCATCATCTGGCGCACCTGGCGGAGTGGAGCGGCGGGGTGGACCTCCGCGAGGCCGCGCGGGCCGTTCTGGAGAGAGAGCGCGAATTGACGGCGGAAGACGACGGCGAGCCCGGTCTGTCGGGCCGCACCTTCCAGGTGACCGCCCACCGGCGTGGGGGCGACGTGGTCATCGTGGTCCGGGGCGAGATCGACGCCCTGGCCGAACCGGCGTTCCACGACTACGTCCGGGAGCGTTCGGGCGAACGCGTGGTGTTCGACCTCGCGGGCCTGACCTTCATCGACAGCGCGGGCCTCCAGGTTCTCCTCGACGCCCACCGCCGGGGGCCGGCCGCCTACTGCGGCCTGACCCCCCGGGTGGCCCGCCTGTTCGATCTCCTGGGCCTGCGCACCCGGCTGAAGGTCTACGACTCGGTCGACGACGCCTTCGCCCGGTAGCGGGCTCAGCCCTGCCGCAGCACCTCCTCAAGGGCGTCCCGGTAGCGTCGCGCGTCCCGTTCCGGCAGGCCCTTGTAGACGCGCAGCACGACGTTCCCCAACTGGTAGGTGTGCGCCGGGGCCTCCCCGGAGTGCTCGGCCGCCGCGGCCGTGTCCGCGAAGACCTGGACCAGCCCGCCGGTCGCGAGGTCGGCCGGGCCGCCGCCCGGACCCGTGGCGGCGATCGCGTCGGCCTGGAACGAGGCGCCGCTGACGCCCTCCTCCTGGTAGGTCGCGCCGAGGTGCGCCTCCACACCGTGTTCGGACAGTCCCCTGACGACGTCCGCGGCACTCAGGCCGGTGTGGAGGGGGCTCGGAAGAGCGGTGGAGCCGCAGGCGGTGACGACGAGCGCGATGGCGGCGTAGCCGAGGAATCGGATCACGTCACAGGCATACAGGCCGGGCGCGTCCGCCGCAGCCGGATCGCCGCGTTCCGGCGCGAAGGGAAAAGCCCCGTGACCGCCGTCACGGGGCTTCTCCGGCCGGGTCACACCGGGTCACACGGGGCAGGTGCTGCGGTACTCCTCGATCGCCAGGCCGCTCGGGCCGGGGCAGATGAACTGGCTGTAGCGGGTGTCCTCGTCGACCCAGCGCTTGAGCCAGGCGACGAACTGCTTGGCGAACGGGGTGTTGGTGGTCTGCGGGAAGAAGTGGCTGGCGCCGTTCAGTTCCAGGTACGCCTTCTCCGTCTGGGAGATGCTGTTGTAGAACGGGCTGGCGTGCGACGTCGGGGAGGCGACGCTGTCGCTCTCGCCGGCCACGATCAGGGTCGGAACCCGGACCGAACCCCAGGTCTTGTCGAGGTTCCACGGCGCGATCGGCACGGCGGCCTTCAGCGACGGCCGGTCCTCGGCGGCGTGGAGGGTGCCGCCGCCGCCCATCGAGTGGCCGGCCACCGCCAGGCGGTTGCGGTCGATGCGGCTGCGTACCGTGGTGGAGCTGCTGTTGACCAGGTAGTCGAGGGCGGCCAGGAGCTGGCTGCCGCGGCTTGCGGGCTGGTCGAGGGTCGAGTTGGTCTCGATGCCGATGACGACGAAGCCGTGCGAGGCGATGCGCGGGCCTAACCACTCCAGGCTCGACCACCGGGCGGTGTAGCCGGGGGAGATCGCGATCGCGCCGAAGGTGCCCTGGCTGGTGTCGGTCGGGTAGTAGATCGTGCCGCCGCCGAAGCCGGAGACGAGGGAGGAGACGCTCGTGGTGGCGACGGAGAAGGGGCCGCGCGAGGCCTCCAGGATCGCGCTGGTCGGGTTCGGGCCGCGCTCGAACCCGGCGGCCTGCGCCGAGGGGGCGAGGGTGACGGCGGTCCCGGTCGCCAGGGTGAACGCGAGGGCGGCGGTGGCGAAGCGGGACAGTCGGGAGGAGAAGTGGGGTCGCAAGGGGGTGTCTCCCGGTTCTCGGAAGGGCCGCTGGTGTTGCGGGCACGTTTCCGGCTCCGCACGACGGCCCTGTCGGAATTGCTGACTGCGCCATAGTCAGGAGCGAACCGGGGGCCGCGCATCGGCGAAATCACCGGTCGGGCGACGCCGGATGCGGGCATGAAAAAAGGAGCTATCCTGGTGAGTCGCAGCCTTTGCGCCGCACAAATCACATAGCTCCGTTGGAGAGGATAGCACTCGCGTGGCCAATCGTCAAGTGCTCGAATTGGAGCAGAGTCGGATCACCCAGCTCTACGACCGGCTCGACACCGTCCGGCGCCGGACGGCCGAGGCGCTCAGGGCCGAATACGCCAAGGGCACCTCGGGCGGCACCCACCAGGCGCGGGTCGAGCGCGAGGTGTCGGCCAAGGAGCACGCGCGGCGGCTGGCGCAGCTCAACGCGGTCGAGCGCGGCCTGTGCTTCGGGCGCATCGACGACGTCCTGGAGGAGACCCTCTACATCGGCCGCGTCGGACTGCGCAACGACGACCACGAGACGATCCTGGTCGACTGGCGGGCCCCCGCCGCCCGGCCCTTCTACGCCGCCACCCCCTCCTACCCGGGCACGCTGGTGCGCCGCCGCCACCTGCGGACCAGGGGACGCACCGTGGTCGGCGTCGACGACGAGGTCTTCGACCTCGACCGCGAGGACGTCGAGGGCGGCTTCGTCGGCGAGGCCGCCCTGCTGGCCGCCCTCCGGCGCAGGCGCACCGGCCGGATGGGCGACGTCGTGGCCACCATCCAGACCGAGCAGGACCGGGTCATCCGGTCGGGCCTGCACGGCACCCTCGTCGTCGAGGGCGGCCCCGGCACCGGCAAGACCGTCGCCGCCCTCCACCGCGCCGCCTATCTCCTGTACGCCTACCGCGAGACCCTCGAACGCCGCGGCGTCCTGGTCGTCGGCCCCAACACGACCTTCCTGCGCTACATCAGCCAGGTGCTGCCCTCGCTGGGCGAGACCGACGTGGTGCTGGCCGGCGTCGGCGACCTGTTCCCCGGCGTCACCGCCACGGCCGACGACGAGCCGTTCCAGGCCGTCATCAAGGGCGACCTCGGCATGGTCGAGGCGGTCGCGCGGGCGGTGGCCGACCGGCAGCGGGTGCCCGAGGGCGACCTGGAGATCCACGTCGACGGCATGGACCTGGTGGTCCCGCACCACCTCTGCGTCCAGGCCCGCGACCGGGCCCGCAGGTCGGGCCGCCCCCACAACGTGGCCCGCAAGCTGGTGGTCCTCGACCTGCTGCGCGCCCTGGCGATCGACGAGACGGCCAAACTCGACCGGCCGGCCGACGACGACGAGCTGGCGTACATCAGGAAGGTCCTGTGGCACGAACCCCCGGTCAGGGCGGCCATCGACGCCCTGTGGCCGGTCGTCACCCCGCAGGAGCTCGTGCGGGGCATGCTCGGCAAGGCGCCCGGCGACCCGTGGACGATCGGCGACATCCCCCTTCTGGACGAGGCCGCCGAGCTGCTCGGCGAGGAGCCCGCTCCGGCGCGGCGCGACGACGACCGGGCCGAGCAGGAGCTGTTCGCCCGCGAGGTGCTCACCGTCACCGGCGTCGAGGAGGTCGAGGCGGCGCTGCTGGCCGACTGGAACGCCACCCCGGGCGAGGAGGTCACCACCGCCCAGCGGGCCGAGCGCGACCGCAAGTGGATCTACGGCCATGTGATCGTGGACGAGGCCCAGGAGCTCTCCGCGATGGCCTGGCGCATGATCATGCGGCGCATCCCGACCCGCTCGATGACCATCGTCGGCGACATCGGCCAGACCGGCTCCCCGGCCGGCGCGACGAGCTGGGGCGAGATGCTCGACCCCTACGTCTCCTGGCGCGGGGAGCGCCTCACCGTCAACTACCGCACCCCCAAGGACGTCATGGACGCCGCCGCCGAGGTCCTCAAAGAGGTCGCCCCCGACCAGGAACCCCCGATTTCGGTACGTCCCCCCGAGGAGCCGCCCCGCGTGGTCAAGGCCACCCGGTCCGGGCTGAACGACGTGCTCAGGGCGGAGATCGCCGCCGCGGCCGACGACCTGCTCGCCGACGGGGAGGGCCGGCTGGCGATCATCACGTCCGGTGATCGCCATGCGGAAGTCGCGTCGCTGGTCCCGGAAGCCGTTACGCTCGATCCGCTGGACTCGCCGGTGGCGCTGCTGACCGTGACGACCTCAAAAGGGCTCGAATTCGACGGCGTCATCGTGGTGTGGCCCGAGGAACTGGCCGGTCGCGACCTCTACGTGGCGATGACCAGGGCGACCCGCCGCCTGGTGCTGATCCATGAGCGAGAGCTGCCGCCGCCGCTCGCGGGGCTCGCTAAATAGGACTATCCTTGTAGGAAATACCGGGAGGCGACATGGGGCGGACGGAAGCCGACACGCCGGTCACCGCGGCGATCCACGCCGCCCGGTGGATCCGCGACGCCGCCGTCGACGACGACCACGGCCACCACTGGCTCGCCAACCCCGACCCCGGCGGCCGATCCGCCAACGCCGGCCACTCCGCCACGCTCTATTCGGGCGCCGCCGGGATCGTCCTGTTCTACCTGGAACTGGCCGCCGCGACCGGCGACCAGTCCTACCTCGACGACGCCCTCGCCGGGGCCGACCATTTGGTCACCGTCTCCGGCACGATCACCGACCCGACCTTCTACCACGGCCTGATGGGCCTGGTCTTCGCGCTGACCGAGTCCTACTGGGCCACCGGCGACGCGACCCACCAGGTAGCCGCCGAGCGCATCGCCGAGCGGGTGCTCGCCGCGCAGCGGCCGTCCAGAGAGGGCCTGACCTGGACCGGCGACGTGTCGCAGCGCGGCGACGGCGGCATCGCCCTCGGCCTCCTCCACATCGCCGGCATGCTCGGCCGCGACGACCTCGAAGAGGTCGCCGTCATGACCGGCCGCACCATCGCCGGGCAGGTCGTGCCCGGCCACCAGTTCGGCGGCGAGGGCGGCGACCTCCCGGTCGACGCGGTGACCCCCGGCTTCCTCTCCGGCACGGCCGGATCGGGCTTCCTCATGGCCCGCCTCTACGGCGTGACCGGCGACGGCATGTTCCTCGCGGCGGCCCGCCGGGCGGCCGACTTCGTCCGGATGGTCAGCTCCGTCAGCGACAAGTGCGCCCTGGTGCCCCACCACGTGCCCCACGCGCGGGCGCTCAACTACCTGGGCTTCTGCTCCGGCTCGGCCGGGGTGGCGCGGCTGTTCCACGAGCTCTACCGGGTGACCGGCGACCCCGGCGACCTCGACTGGGTCGAGCGCCTGGCCCGCGGCGTCATCAACAGCGGCGTCCCCGAACGCCGCAGCGAGGGCTACTGGAACGTGGCATGCCAGTGTTGCGGCGCGGCCGGGCTGATCGAGTTCTTCGTCGGCCTGTGGGCCGCGACGGGCACCCAGGAGTACCTCGACGTGGCGGGCGACCTGGGCGACGACCTGATCGAGCGCGCCACCCGCGACGACGGGCGAGGGATGCGCTGGTACCAGGCCTACCGGCGGCTGCGGCCCCACGAGATCACGGCCGACACGGGCTACATGGTGGGGGCGGCGGGCATCGGCGCGGCGCTGCTGCACCTGGCGGCGGCCCGTGACGGGCGGGACGCCCGGCGGGTGATCCTGCTGCCGGACAACCCGTTCCCGGCGATCCCGGTCCCGGCCGACTCCCTCTAGACACACGTTGACGCCCGGGGGGAGGGGCGTCCTCCCTCCTCCCGGGCGCCGGTCACGTGGTCCGAGCTAGGAGCCGTACACCTCGAACTCGGACAGTTGCGCCGCCGGCCAGCCGGTGTTGCCGGTGACGTTCAGGCGCAGGTAACGCTGACTGCTCGCGGTGAACGTGATGGTCACCGTGTTGCCGCTCGCGGGGTTGAAGACCCGTCCGGCCGAGGCCGACAGGGTGTTCCACGTCGAGTTGTCCTGCGAGCCGAGGACCGACAGGGTCTGGGTGCGGGTCGCCCAGGCCGTCGCCGGGGGCAGCTTCAGGACGACGCGGCCGACCGTGCGGTTCTGGCCCAGGTCGACGGTGATCGTCTGGGGGAAGGCGTTGTTGGTGCTCTCCCAGTAGCTGTTGGCGTTGCCGTCGACCGCGTTGCCGGGGCCGTAGTTCTGGGCGACGCCGCTGGCGGTGGCCGGGCGGTTCAGCGCCAGGTTCCCGGCCGGCTGGGTGGGGGTGGGGCTCGGCGAGGGTGAGGGCGAGGGCGACGGGTTCGTGCCCGGGGTGCCGAAGACCTCGACCGACGAGAGCTGCGCGGCCGGCCAGCCGGTGTTGCCCGTCACGACGACGCGCAGGTAGCGGACGGTCGCGGGGGTGGTGTTGATCGACACCGTGTTCCCCGTGGCCGGGTTGAAGGTCCGCCCCGCCGAGGCGGAGAGCGTCGTCCACGACGAGTTGTTGGCCGAGCCCTCGATCGCGATGGTCTGGGTGCGGGTGTTCCAGGCCGACGCGGGCGGCAGCTTCAGTTCCACACGCTGGACGTTGACCGGTGCGCACAGGTCGACGGTCAGCGTCTGCGGGAAGGCGTTGTTGGCGCTCTCCCAGTACGTGTCGGCGTTCCCGTCGATCGCGTTCTGCGGCGTGAACGACTGGTTCTGGCTGGTCGCCGTGGCCGTCCTGGTACACGGCGACGGACTGGGCGACGGGCTGGGCGACGGAGACGGCGACGGGCTGGTGGGGGGAGACGGGCTGGGCGAGGGGCTGGGGTTGCCTCCGCCGCCGCCCGGATAGATGTAGTTCGGGTTCGGCCACGTCCCGGTGCAGGTCGTGCTGCTCGGAGACCAGCCCGAGTTGCCGCCCAGGTCGGTCGCCACGAACGAGCCGCCCACGCAGTTGTGGATCGCCGTCCCCGCGCCGAGGTAGGACGCCCGCACGTTCTCGAACGTCGTCCGGGCGCCGGACTGGGCCTGGATCATGTACGTCCCGGTGCCGGCGATGTTGACGTTCTTGAAGTTGACCGTCTGGGTGCTGCCCTCGATGAAGTGGATGGCGGCGTACGAGCTGTCGATGATGTCGGTGTCGGTCACGTTGATCGTGGCGTTGACCGGCTCGTTGAGGCCGGAGAACCAGATCGCGCCGACGCCGAAGCGCCAGTTGTAGTCGTTGTTGCCGGTCCGGATCAGGGTGTTCCTGGCGACCGTGTGGGTGCCCGCGACGGCGGTGCCCTGGCCGGAGTTGACGCCCGGATAGCGGTTGGCGATGTGGATGCCGCCGCCGTTGGTCAGCGTGTCGGAGACCACGTTGTCGGTGATCTTGATGTCCCGGCCGCCGTAGGTGACGATGTTGTTGGCCAGGATCGGCGCGATCACCGTGTTGAAGCTGAAGGTGTTGTTGACGTTGGCCATCCGGTCGGGCCACATGGCCAGGCCGTCGTCGCCGCTGTTGCGGACGAAGGTGTTGGTCACCGTCGAGTTCGTCACGCCGGTGTGGAAGTTCACGCCGTCGGCGATCTGGTCGACGATCCGGCTGTTGCGGATGACGAAGTTGTTCATGGGCCCGTCCATCCAGGCCCCGACCTTGGTGTTCTCCATCCAGACGTTGTCGACGACCGAGTCGGTCATCGCGCCGCCCATGGCGTTCACCTGGTCGTCGTCCACCCGCTCGCGGATGTCGCCGAGGATGTGCAGGTCGCGGACGACCACGTTGCGGCTCGGGCCGCCGGCCTCGTGGGGGCGGATGCCGCCCTGGTAGCCGCCGCCGGAGACGTACTTGCCGTAGATGCCGACCGCGCGGTTGCGCTGGGTCGGGTGGCGGCCCGTCAGCTTGGTGTACCAGGGGCCGGCGCCGCGCAGCGTGACGCCGTCGACGACGACGTGGTCCCAGAGGGTGTACGTGCCCTCGGGGACGTACACCTCCTTGCCCTGCGCCCGGCCCGCGTCGACCGCGGCCTGGAAGGCGGCGGTGGAGTCGGTCGACGAGTTGCGGGCGGCGCCGAACTCGTCGACCGACAGCGAGCCGGCCGGCCTCTGGATCGCCCCGGGGGCGACCTCGAAGTCGGCCACGTCCACCGTGATGGGGATGTTCGACTGGGCCTGGACGCGGATCTTCGTGCCGGCCTGGTAGGTCTGGCCGAGAAGGGTCTGGGTCTCGTCGTAGAAGTGGTGGGGGTTGGTGTCACCCGGGTTGTTGTTGAACGGGTAGCCGCCGTAGAACCAGCTGTACACCGAGGTCAGGGAGATGTCCTTGAGCTTGGCGCCGCCGACGCGGATGTCGGCGTTGATGGTCTGGCCCTGGCCGCCGTTCGCGTCGGGGATGCTGTAGCGCACCGTCATCGCGTTGGCCGGCTTGGTCAGGGTGAACTCGACGTACTCGCCCGGGGAGTCGATCGTCACGGCCCGGCGGCCGGAGGCCTCGGAGGGGAGCGTCGTGTAGATGCGGCTGGGCCCGATGACGGTGCCGGTGTGGGCGACGTCCTCGGCCTCGAACTCGGTGAACGGCACGGTCGCGCCGCGGCCGGGGATGCCCCACACGGAGTCGGCGGAGGCGGCCGCGGCGGCGGTGCCGGAGAGGCTGGGAACGGCCACCACACCTGCCGCGATCAGTGCGGCACTCGCGAGGGCGGCGGACAGACGACGTGATCGGATTACCGATTCAGGCATCGGCGGACCCTTCTGTCAGGTGCGGGCCCGCGCCGCCGCCGGGGGGTCGGCGGACGGAACGAGCCTGAGGGGTGCCTCGCCACCTCCGTCGCGATCGGCGGTGCGAGATGAGCACACCATAGGATGGCGAACAGAAGTCCGCAATATTTCAACTTGATTTCGCAAAAGCACTCGTCGGGGGACGTCTGACACGACCTGACCCCTACGGTCATGGGGTCCGGGGTGCCCCACGTGCCCGTGCTTGCTCTCCGGCAGCGCCACTGAGCTGGCCTTTTGGGCGCTCCCGTAGGTCCGGTACGCAAACTTTCGCCCGGACGGTCAAAGGTCGGAGGTGTGTAACGTTCATGTGTCCCAGCCCCGGTGTAAGGAAAACGTAAGTGCGCGTATCTCCTCGCAAACGATCGTTTTCCGCTCACGACCTGGAGTGTTGGTCAGCGGGTGGGCATTCCATGATCCCGGGCCGATGGGTGGAAAACGCTCTCATGGCGAGTTGGCATCGGTGGAATGCAAGCAGGTTGCGTTCTCTGGGCGTATGATTTGCGCTGTGACACGTCGACTTGCAGAAGTGGCGAAGAAAGTCGGAGTCAGCGAGGCGACCGTCAGCCGCGTGCTGAACGGCAAGCCGGGCGTCTCCGACGCGACCCGCGCGGCCGTGCTGACCGCCCTTGACGTCCTCGGCTACGAGCGCCCGACGCAGCTCCGGGGGGAGCGCGCCCGCTTGGTCGGCCTGGTCCTGCCCGAACTCGGCAACCCCATATTCCCGGCCCTGGCCGAGGTCGTCGGCGGCGCCCTGGCGCAGCGCGGCTTCACCCCCGTGCTCTGCACCCGCACGGCGGGCGGGCTCTCCGAGGCCGACTACGTCGAGATGCTCCTGGAGCAGCAGGTCTCCGGGGTGGTCTTCGCGGGCGGCCACTACATGGAGGCCGACGCCCCCCACGAGCACTACCTCCGGCTGCTCGACATCGGCCTGCCGGTCGTGCTGGTGAACGCGGCGAGCGACAACCTCGACTTCCCGCGCGTGTCCACCGACGACGCGGTCGCGGTGGAACAGGCCTTCAGCCACCTGGTCTCGCTCGGCCACGAACGGCTGGGCATAGTGCTGGGCCCCGACGACCACATCCCCTCCCGCCGCAAGCTGGCGGCGATCAACGCCGCCGCCGAGAAGGCCGGCCTCGCCGACGTCGCGGTCGAGCACGCCATGTTCTCGCTCGAAGGCGGCCAGGCCGTGACCAACCGGCTGATCCGGCTCGGCGTCACCGGCATCATCTGCGCCTCCGACCCGCTGGCGCTTGGAGCGATCCGGGCCGTCCGCCGGATGGGCATGTCGGTGCCCGAAGACGTCTCGGTGGTCGGGTTCGACGACTCGAACTTCATGAACTGCACCAACCCGCCGCTGACCACGGTCCGCCAGCCGATCGAGGCGATCGGCCGCGCCGCCGTCACGCTGCTGGTGAACCAGATCGACGGAACCCCGGTCACGGCGGAGGAGCTCCTCTACGAACCGGAGCTCGTCGTCCGGGGCTCCACCGGCCCCGCCAAGATCGGTGTCGGCGTCGGAGTCGCGGTCTGACGTTCGCAACACCCCCACAGCCCGAAGCCCCGCCCTTCCTCGGAAGCGCGGGGCTTTTGCATGCCCGTGTGGCGAAAGCCGCGTCGTTCCGGTTCATCTGGTCGTCGACTCCGTGCGTGCTGACAGGAGCTTGTTTGCGGCCGTTCCCCGGTGTTTGACTGGAACGGTCACGACCCTGTCAGGTGCCATCTCAAGCATGACAGCGCGCCGGGAGCGACCATCGAGGCAGGTCATCTCTGTGACCTGCGGGTTCTTGTTTCGAGGGTGTTCGCTGCGTCGCACTGTCACTTTTTTGCATCTTGAGTACATGACTCTTGCTAGGCCTTGTTCGTCTCTGTATGTTTCTCGCAACCGGTAACACGAAGCGGACTCGTAACTCCACCTTCATCGATCGGGCCTTCGGGGGGCTCGTTCCGGAACTTGCCAGACGGACAGGTGCTCTCAAGGTGTCGTGGTTGGCCACGGCAGGAGGGAATCATTGATGCAATCCCGTAAAATCGCGACGTTGCTGGCCGTGGCGGGGCTCACCCTCGCCGCTGCGGCGTGTGGCACGGAGGAGACCCCGGCCCCGGCCGCGAACCCCTCTGCCGGTGGTTCGGCCCCGGCCGCCGCCGAGAACGCCCCCGTGACGATCAGCGTCGGCTGCCAGCCGCCGAAGACGAACCCGAAGGAGCGCGCGCAGTGGGACGCGGACGTCACCGCGTTCCAGGCGAAGTTCCCCTACATCACGATCGAGAGCAAGGACGCGTTCCCCTGCATCGTTCCTGAGACCTTCCAGGCCAAGCTCGCCGGCGGCCAGATGGAAGACCTGTTCTACGTCTACTACACCGACGCCGCCCGCATCATCGGGGCCGGCCAGGCCGCCGACATCACGCCCTACCTGAGCGAGGCCCCCCACTTCGCGGAGATCCGCCCCGACGTGAAGGGCGTCTTCGAGTCGGGCGGCAAGACCTACGGCGTGCCGCGCACCAACTACGCCACCGGCCTGGTCTACAACCGCGCGCTGTTCACCCAGGCGGGCCTCAACCCGGACATGCCGCCCAAGACCTGGGCCGAGGTCCAGGACGCCGCCAAGAAGATCGCCGGGCTCGGCGCCGGCTACGTCGGCTTCGGCGAGTACTCCGCCGGCAACACCGGCGGCTGGCACTTCACCTCGTCGATCTACGCCCGCGGCGGCTCGATCGTGAGCGACGACGGCAAGACGGCCACCTTCAACAGCGCCGAGGGCAAGGCCGTGCTGGAGAACCTCCGCAAGATGCGGTGGGACGACAACAGCATGGGCACCAAGCAGCTGCACCGCTGGGAAGACCTGATGCGGCTGATGGGCTCCGGCAAGCTCGGCATGATGATCGGCGCCCCCGACGTCGTCCAGGCCGTCAACAACGACTTCAAGGGCAAGTTCGAGGACTACGGCGTGACCGCCGTGCCCGAGTCGACCCAGTCGCTGTCCGGCGGCGACGGCTACATGTTCAACGCGAAGGCCACCCCCGACCAGATCAAGGCCGGTCTGAAGTGGCTGGAGTTCAAGTTCCTCACCCCGGGCCAGGGCCAGTTCGACTACGCCCGCAACAAGGCCGACGGTCTCCCCACCGGCCTGCCCCTCACCGACCTGTACGGCAGCGCCGCCCCCGGCGCCCAGATCCAGGCCGACCGCGAGGCCAACGCGAACGTCCCGACCGAGCACTTCGCCCCCTACGTCGAGGGCACCAAGTCGGTGACCTTCAAGCTGGAGCCGCCGAAGGCCCAGGAGATCTACGCCATCCTCGACACCCCGATGTCGGCGGTCCTGACGCGCAAGGACGCCAACATCGACGAGTTGCTGGCGGACGCGGAGGAGAAGGTCAACAAGCTGCTGGCAGCGGGCTGACCTGAAGTTCGGGGGCCGGTCTACGGGGCCGGCCCCCACTTTGAGATTGCGAGCGCAAACCGATGACGACACTCTCCGCGAAGGGCGCCCGGCGGCAACCCCCAGGGGCCCTGCGGCGCGCGGTCAGCCGGAACCTCACGGCCTACGGCTTCCTCTCCGGGGCGCTGATCTGCTTCGCGTTCTTCTCCTGGATCCCGATGGTCCGGGAGTTCATCCTGTCCTTCCAGAAGACCAACTTCGTGAACTCGACGGAGTGGGTCGGCCTGGAGAACTTCCGCACCGTCCTGGACGACCCGGCCTTCATCTCCGCCTGGGTCAACACCGCGATCTTCACCCTGCTGGCGCTGGTCTTCGGCTACATCGTGCCGTTCGTGTTCGCGGTCGTCCTGAACGAACTCCGGCACGCCCAGGGCTACCTCCGCCTGATCGTCTACCTGCCGGTCATGCTGCCGCCCGCCGTGGCGGTGCTGCTGTTCAAGTGGTTCTACGACCCGGGCGCCGGCCTGTTCAACCAGGCCCTCGGCGTGGTCGGCATCCCCCCGCTGAGCTGGCTCGACTCGACCACGACCGCCCTGCCCTCGCTCGTCATCGTCTCCACCTGGATGAACCTCGGGACCGGCACGCTGATCTACCTCGCGGCCCTCCAGAGCATCCCCAGCGAGTTGTACGAGGCGGCCGAGCTCGACGGCGCGGGCCTGTTCAAGCGCGTGTGGCACATCACGATCCCGCAGACGCGGCTGATCCTGCTGGTCATGCTGCTGCTCCAGATCGTGGCGACCATGCAGGTCTTCATCGAGCCCTTCCTGCTGACCGGCGGCGGCCCCGAGAACGCGACCGTGACCGTGGCCTACCTGATGTACCAGTACGCCTTCAGCTTCGGGAACTTCGGCGGCGGCGGCGCCCTCGGGCTGATGCTGATGCTCGTCCTCATCGTCTTCTCCGCCTTCTACCTGCGCGTCTCGCGCGACCGTACCTAGCCGAGACCGGCAGAGAGGAGGAACACCGATGTCGCAGAGCACCGTCCAGCGGCCCGTCCGGGCCGTGAAGGACACCCCGCCCCCGCCGAAGCACACGCGGCGGCGCCGGAAGACGAAGGAACGGCCGCAGCAGTTCCGCGGCCTGGTGTCGCCCCACACCTTGACCACCCGGCGCGGCAAGATCATCTACTGGACCGTCCTGACGTTCGTCATCACCGGGTTCACGCTTGCCTTCGTGTTCCCGCTGTACTGGATGGTCACCGGCGCGATGAAGTCGCCCGATGAACTCGTCGCGGTGCCGCCGAGCTTCTTCCCGAAGGAACTGAACTTCTCGGTGTACGCCGAGGCGTGGGAGCTGCTCGACCTCGGCACGTTCCTGAAGAACACCCTGATCTACGCCGCCGGCGCCTGGTTCTTCACGCTGACCTTCGACGTGGCGGCGGCCTACGCGCTGTCGAAGCTGCGGCCGGTGTTCGGCAAGGTGGTCCTGGCGCTGGTCCTGTCGACGCTGATGATCCCGCCGATGGTGATCCTGCTGCCCGCGTACCTGAGCGTGGTGGAGCTGCCGATATTCGGGTGGAACCTGCTGAACACCCCGTGGGCCATCTGGCTGCCCGCGGCGGCCAACGGGTTCTTCATCTTCCTGCTCAAGCGGTTCTTCGACTCGATCCCGCGTGAGCTGCTCGAAGCCGCCCAGATCGACGGCGCGTCGCCGATGCGTATCCTCTGGTCGGTGGTCCTTCCGGTGTCCCGGCCGATCCTCGGGGTGGTCTCCATCCTGGCGGTGGTCAACGTCTGGAAGGACTTCGTCTGGCCGCTGCTGGTCCTGCCGGACAGCGAGAAGATGTCGATCAGCGTCGGCATCTCCTCCCTGTCTGCCCAGATGCCGCAGAACGTCCTGATCGCGGCTCTCGTCATCGCGAGCATCCCGGCGATCCTGGTGTTCCTGGTGTTCCAGCGCAGCATCATGGCCGGTCTGACGGCGGGAAGCCTAAAAGGCTGACCCTGCCGCCCACTCTCCAATAAAGCCTAAGGAGTTGTTCCAGCATGCCCGAAACGTGGTGGCGGGGGGCCGCGATCTACCAGGTCTACCTGCGCAGCTTCGCCGATGGAAACGGCGACGGCATCGGCGACCTCGCCGGTCTGCGCAGCCGCCTGGCCTACCTGGCCGACCTCGGGATCAACGCCGTCTGGCTGAATCCCTGGTATCCGTCGCCGATGGCGGACGGCGGCTACGACGTGGCCGACTACCGGGCCATCGAGCCGTCGTTCGGTGACCTGGAGGAGGCCGAGAGGTTCATCGAGGAGGCCCACGAGCTGGGCATCAAGGTGATCATCGACGTCGTCCCGAACCACCACTCCGACCAGAGCGAATGGTTCAAGGCGGCGCTGGCGGCCGGGCCCGGCTCACCGGAGCGGGAACGTTTCTGGTTCCGCGACGAGCCCGGCGACTGGAAGTCGATCTTCGGCGGCCCGGCCTGGACCCAGGTGCCCGACGGCCAGTGGTACCTGCACCTGTTCGCGCCCGAGCAGCCCGACTTCAACTGGACCAACCCGGAGGTCCACCAGGAGTTCCACGACGTCCTGCGGTTCTGGTTCGACCGCGGCGTCGACGGCATCCGGATCGACTCGGCGGCCGTGCTGGTCAAGAACTTCGAGGGCGGCGACCCCGACGGCTACACCGACCTGCCCGAGGTGCACGACGTGTACCGGAGCTGGCGGCGGCTGGCCGACACCGAGTACACCGACCGGATCTTCATCGGCGAGGTCTGGTTCCCCGACCAGGAGCGGTTCGCCCGCTACCTGCGCCCCGACGAGCTGCACACCGCGTTCAACTTCGACTTCCTGGCCGCCCCCTGGGAGCCGCAGGCACTGCGGAACTCCATCACGACCACGCTGGAGACCCACGCCCCGCTGGGCGCCCCGGCCACGTGGGTGCTCTCGAACCACGACGTGACCCGCGTGGTGACCCGCTACGGCCGCGAGATCACCTCATGGGACCACGGCGCCCGCCGTGACGGCTTCCCGTCGGACCTGGAGCTCGGCTACCGCCGGGCCAGGGCGGCGGCGCTGCTGGCCATGGCCCTGCCCGGTGGCGTGTACGTCTACCAGGGCGAGGAGCTGGGCCTGCCGGAGGTCGACGACATCCCCGGCGAGCTGCGCCAGGACCCGATGTGGGTGCGTTCGGGCTACACCGTGCCCGGGCGTGACGGCTGCCGGGTGCCGCTGCCGTGGTCGGGCCAGGAGAAGCCGTTCGGGTTCGGCGCCGGCGAGCCGTGGCTCCCCCAGCCCGCCGACTGGAACAAGCTGACCGTCGAGGCGCAGAGCGAGGACCTCGGCTCGATGCTGAGCCTCTACCGTTCCGGCCTCAGGCTGCGCCGCGAACTGCTCGGCGACGGCACCCTGACCTGGTGCGAGTCGCGCGACGACGTGCTCGCCTTCCAGCGGGAGTCGGGCCTGGTCTGCGTCGTGAACCTGGGCTCCGAGCCCGCGCCGCTGCCCCCGCACACCGAGGTGCTGCTGGCCAGCGGTCCGCTGGAGGGCGACGAACTGCCCTCCGACACAGCCGTCTGGCTGCGCTGAGAACTCGGGCCCGTGACCGCTCGTGGGAAGGGCGAGATGCGGTCGGCCGAAGGCCGGCCGTGTCTCGCGCTCTGAATCTGCCCAAATAGACCGGTCACGGGCCCGCGCCAACGGGGGTCTTGAACATGGCACTGATCGAGGCCGAAAGGCTGGCGAAGCGATACCCCGGGACCGACTTCACCGCCGTCGCGGGGATCGGGTTCCGGGTCGAACGCGGGGAGGCCTTCGGCTTCCTCGGGCCGAACGGGGCCGGCAAGTCGTCGACGATGCGGATGCTGGCGTGCGTGTCGCAGCCCAGCGGCGGCAGCCTGCGCATCCTCGGCGAGGACCCCGTCACCCACGGCCGGGCGTTACGGGCCCGGCTCGGCGTGGTCCCGCAGGACGACGCGCTCGACCTGCAACTGACGGTCCGCGAGAACCTGATCGTGTACGGCCTCTACTTCGGCCTCTCCCTGAAGCACATGCGGGCCAAGAGCACCGAACTGCTGGAGTTCGCCCAGCTCGCCGACAAGGCGGGGGAGCGGGTCGAACACCTCTCCGGCGGCATGCGGCGCCGCCTCACGATCGCCCGCTCCCTGGTCAACGACCCCGAGATCCTGCTGCTCGACGAGCCGACCACCGGCCTCGACCCCCAGGCCCGGCACATCCTGTGGGACCGCCTGTTCCGCCTGAAGAGCGCCGGCGTCACCCTCATCCTCACCACCCACTACATGGACGAGGCCGAGCAGCTCTGCGACCGCCTGGTCATCATGGACAAGGGCCTGATCGCCGACGAGGGCACCCCGCGCGAGCTGATCGACCGCCACGTGACCCGTGAGGTCCTGGAACTGCGCTTCCCACCCGGGGAGCAGGAACAGGCCGCCGAGAAACTGGGCGGCGACGTGGAGATCCTCCCCGACCGCCTCCTCTGCTACGCCGACGACGGCGACGCCGTCCTGACCCGCGCGACCGAACTGGGCCTGCGCCCCCTGACCGCCCTGGTCCGCCGAGCCACGCTGGAGGACGTCTTCCTCCGCCTCACCGGCCGATCGCTGACCGACTGATGACGGGGTGGCCGAATGAGCGGCTCGGCGGTCGGCCGATGACCGGTCGTGCAAATGGGCGGCTTCGCGGGGCTCACGGTCGGATCGGTGGTCGGCTGATGGCCGGGTTCAAGCATGGGGCCGGGTGGGCGAATTGGCGGCTTCGCGGGCCTCACGGCCGGATCGGTGGTCGGCTGATGGCCGGGCTCGTGTACAGGCCGGGGGTGAGCCGGTGATCCGGGCCTTGGCCTATTGGCTGTTCCGCTATCGCCGGACCTGGCAGGGCACCGTCGTCGTCTCGGTGGCGAACCCGCTGTTGTTCCTGCTGGCCATCGGGGCCGGCCTCGGGTCGCTGGTGCAGGGCGACGTCGAAGGTGTGTCCTATCTGCAGTTCTTCGCGCCCGGGATGCTGGCCGCGGCGGCGTTCCAGAACGCGTTCATCGACGCGGGGTTCGGGGTGGCGTCGGCACGGGGGCGGGAGCGGGTCTACCAGACCGCCGTCGCGACGCCGCTGTCGCCGGGCGAGGTGATGGGCGGGCATCTGCTGTTCGTCGCGCTGCGGGTGTTCGTGGGAGCGCTCGCCTTCGTGGTCGTGATGGCCCTCTTCGGGCTCGTCTCCTCGGCCGGCACGGCGCTGGCCCTCCTGCTGGCCGCCACCCTGACCGGTGTCGCGCCGGCGGCGGCGGTGGCCGCCTGGGCGGTGACGGTGACCGACTTCCCGCGCCTGAACACGGTGTTCCGGTTCGTGGTCATGCCGATGTACTTGTTCTCCGGCACGTTCTTCTCCGTCGGACAACTGCCCGCCGCCCTACAGACGATCATGTACGCCCTCCCGCTCTGGCACGGCGCCGACCTCTGCCGCTCCCTGGCCCTCGGCACCGCCACCCCCGGCATGACCCTGCTGCACATCGCCTACCTGGGCGTGCTGGGGGCCGTCGGCGTCCTGGTCGGGCGGGTCACCTTCCGGAAGGTGCTCCATGTCTAGGCTCCCGGCCGCCGGCGGCGCCCACCTGGTCGTGCTGCGCAACGTGTGGGTGCACAAGGGCGGCACCCCGTGGACGATGGCCCTGTTCTCCGTGTACGAGCCGGTCCTCTACCTCCTGGCGATGGGCGTCGGCGTGGGAGCGCTCGTCGGCGACGTCCCGGGCATCGACGTCCCGTACGCCGCCTTCGTCGCCCCCGCCCTGCTGGCCGCGGCCATGATGAACAGCGCCCTGGAAGAGACCACCAACACGGTCTACGGCAAGCTCAAATTCGACCGCTACTACCACTCGCTGCTGGTCACCCCGATCACCGTGCGCGGCATGGTCGCCGGGGAGCTCCTCTGGGCGGCGGCCCGCGCGCTGGTCACCGGCGTCGGCTTCCTTGCCGTGATCGCGGCCTTCGGCCTGGTCAGGTCGCCGTGGGCGGTGCTGGCGGTCCCGGCGGGCCTGCTGACCGCGTTCGCCTTCGGCGCGTTCGGCCTGGCGGCGGCGGGCTACGCCCGGGGCTGGCACAGCTTCCAGTACGTCCAGCTCGTGATGCTGCCCATGTTCCTGTTCGCGACGACCTTCTATCCCGTCACCGTCTACACCGAGTGGGTGCGGGCGCTGGTGGAAGCGCTCCCGCTGTACCACGCGATCGAGCTCTCCCGGGGGCTGGCGCTGGGCGAGCTGGGTCCTGGGCTGCTGCTGAACGCGGCCTACCTGCTCGTGTTCGGCGGCGTGATGGCGGCGGTGGCCCAGTCACGCTGGGCCACCCTGATGGCCAGGTGACGCCGGGGCCGCCGACGTCTGGACAAACAGACCTTCTTAGAGTGACCTAACGGTCCTTCTGACCTGGACATGTAGGCCGCTTCAAGTGCGGCCTAAGCGTGACCTGGCGCATCGTCCAGTGGGGAGAGTCCGGCAGCGCGCTCGCAGAGGGGTCTTGCTCGGCGTCTCCGGGTGGCTTCGGCGCGTGTGCCACTCCCGCTTGCTGCCCTCTTCTGGTCTATCAGGCGGAGGTCAGTCAAGGATGGACTCGCGTGTACGTTGCCGGTGACCTTCCAGGATGACTGGTTGCCCCGCGTGCAGGACCGTCCCTGACAGAACCGGCCGACCGGACAATCGAGCGGCGGGTGCAGCGCTCCTACTCGTGCCTATGAGAGACGGATCCGCCTGCGCATGGCACCTATGAGTCAGCCGAATTCGCCGTCTTTGACGCCACCGAGGAATGCCGACCATTCACTTGGGATGAAGACGAGCGCTGGTCCGTGAGGGTTCTTGCTGTCGCGGACCGCGATGATTCCAGGAAGGTTGTCCGCGACTTCGACGCAGTCTCCGCCGTTGTTGCCGCTGCGGGAGCTCTTTCGCCAGACGGCCCCAGAGAGCTCTGCGCCCATCAGGTCTGGTGCGTCCATTGGTCCGGCCGGGGCGGATGTGTTCGGCAACCCGTGGCGGTCCCGTTGATCCCGTGCAGCTGCGGAAAGGGTGGCGCCATCATGTTCCCGGGCGCTCTGGTCGTCGTGGCGAGAGGGGGCCGGGGGTTTCTCCTTGGAGGAGTCGGCCGTTTGCGAACTCGGCTGTGATGGGGTGTTCGCTCCAGTCGATCACCTCGTCTCCCTCACGCAGTAGCCATGCTGTCTGTTGCTGGGCGAGGCGTTCCGTACCAGGGATCGGGGGGTGCAGGTATGCGAGATAGGAAGCGGCTCCTTGGAGGTCTTCTGTCGGGTCCTCTTTGGGGCGGTCCGGTCTGTCGGGTGTTGGCCGCCATCCCGCTTCCCTGGCTGCCGCGATGAGTCGTTCGGGATCGAATATGTGGAGCTCTTGAAGGTGGACGATTCTGATCACATGCCCGGGTAGGTCGGCTCTGCGGGCGTTGTAGTCCATGGAGTCAGTATGGCTTTGGGCCATGTGCTGGTGGCCGGAATGGGCGGCGTTCTGCCGTCCGCGCGGCCGTCTGGGCCTAGACATCTATAAGAACAATTCGGCGATGCGGCCGGGACTAGACAAATGGAGGCGCTGGGACTGGACAGTGTGCCGGTCCTCTTCGCCGACCTGGGTTGCCTACGATAAGGACCTCGGTTGACCCTGTATGGGTATTCCCCCCGGCAGTGCAAGCAGGCAACTGATCGAAGGAGTCGGCATGCGCAACGAGGTTACGTTGTCGGGGTGGCGGTTCTTCGTCGAGTCGTTTCCTTCGGGTCTTCTGCGTATTGGTTACGGACATGCTTTGTGGCCCAAGCTGACCAATGTCACGGATCTGGATGAGGCGGCTCAGCGTCGTGCTGCGGCTATTGGGGTGATGGGTTATCGTCGGCGCGCCCACCGCGACGGCCGGGCTCGGTGGTCGCGTAGGACCTGGGTGTGGGGACTCAACCCCGGGGACGTACATGTCGAGGTGGCGCGGTGGGTGAGTCGCCCCCAAGCCTTGATTGTTCACCGTCTCGGTTCACAGTTTTGGGTGGCGGAAGCAGCGGGCCGATTCCGCCACCTGACGGTACGCGCCGGCGGTCTCCCTGAAGTTCGAGTCCCGCGGCGACGCTCGTCTTTGGCCCGCTCCCTCCGGCGAAGGAGAAACGGTGGTGAATCATTAGCCCCATTGCGTTAGAGCAGGCGGCGCGGTTCGCACGCGGGGCCTTTCGCCGTGGCGGGCATGGTGACAGCGGAACTGACGGAGCGCCGGGAGCGCCGCGGCCGTGATCACGTGATCCGCCGGACGAAGTCGGCGGCCAGGTCGGCGATGGCGGCGGCCTCGTAGGCGTGCCGGTTGTAGATGAGCTGGCCGCGCAGCGTCCCGTCGTGCGCCTCGCTGATCAGGATCTCCGGCGGGTGCAGGTCGGGGTCGTCGTCGGGCAGCGTCCACTCCATGATCGGCCCGGCCGGGACGGCGAACTCCTCCGACGGCACCCCCGGCAGGTGGGCCGGGTGCCCCCAGCTCTCGAACCGGAAGTATGCCGGGAACGGCACCGCCGCGTGCAGGCGGCCCCAGTCGTGGAACTGCCGCTCGGCGGCGGCGAGCGACTCGCGCCGGACGTGGTCGACCACATCGGGCAGCGCCCCCGTTCCCGGGACGGTGATCAGGTTCCACCGGAACAGGCAGCCGACCGCGTTCTCGAACCCGGGCTTCGACCGCCCGCTGACCGGGGTGGCGAGCACGAGCTCGGGGGCGCGGGCCCACGCGCCGAGGGTCAGCGCCCAGGCCGCCGCCAGTGTCATCGACACCGTGGCGCCCCGCGACCGGGCCGGCTCCTGCACGTCCGGGACGGCGAAGTGATGCGCGTCGGCCAGGTAGCGCCGGACGTCCCTGGCCCGCCCGGGGAGACGCTCCAGCGACGCCGGAGCGCCTTCCAGGGCGGCCTCCCACCACGCGCGGTGCCGGGTCCATTCGAGGCGTTCCCACGCCACCACGTCGCCATAGGAGACGGCCGGGGGCAGCGGCGACGGCGCGCCGTGCCGGAAGGCGGAGTAGAGGACGCCGAGCTCGCGCAGCAGCACCGTGGCCGAGCCGCCATCGAAGACCAGATGGTGGACGGAGACGACCAGCAGGCACCCTTCGGGCAGCTCGATCACCTCGACCCGCAGCAGCGGCCCGTTCTCGACGTCGAACGGCGCCCGCACCCGCTCGGCCGCCAGCGCGGCGGCCTCCTCGGCGGACGCGCATCGGCGCACGGCGACGGGGACGTGCATGGTCTCCAGCACCGGCCCCACCCCCGGATCGCGGAAGACGGTCCGGAGGCTGTCGTGCCGCCGGACGAGCTCCGCCACCGCCCGGCCGAGCACGTCGAGGTCGAGTCCGCCCGGGACCCGCACCGCGACGTGCACGGGCGGCATGTGACGCCGCTCTCCGGAGGCGTGCATCCACCGCCACCAGTGGGCCTGCACTCCGGAGAGGGCGCCGTCCGCCAGAACCACGTGGTCGTCGCCCGCGGCGGTGGCGACGGCGTCGCGGATCTGGCCGGCCTGATGGGCCAGCACGGGCCGGTCGAAGGCGAACGTCCCTTCGACGGGCACCCCGAACCTCTCGGCGACCCGCGCGGCGAGCTGGGCGGCCCGCAGGGAGTCCCCGCCGAGAGCGAAGAAGTCGTCGTCCGCGCTGGTCGCGGGCACCCCGAGCACCCCGGTCCACAATCGGGCCAGGGCGCGCTCCTCGTCGGTCTCCAACGGCCGACCGGCCGGCTTGGCGACCGAGAACAACGCCCGCACCTCCGCCTTGACGACCTTGCCGAGCTCGTTGCGCGGCAAGGCGTCGACGAAGACGTAACGAGAAGGCACCTCGTTACGCGCGAGCCGCTGATGAAGAAAGGCACGCAGCCGGTCAGCGGTCAGGACGTCGCCGCCGGACGCGAACGCCTCCGGAGTGGTGGCGCCAGATCCGAGTGCTTGTGGGCCTCCGCCCTCTGATGTGAGCGCTCCCGGAACGTTGTCGCCGGATCCGGATCCTTCTGGGCTGTTGCCGCCGGATGGGAGTGACTCCGGGATGGCGCCGCTTTCGACTCCTACCGGGGCGTTGTCGCCCGGGGGGAGTGCCTCCGAAGTCGTGCCCCCGGATTCGAATTCTTCTTGGCCGTTGCCGCCTGCGGTGAGTGGCCGTTCTGCTCGTGTCGGCTTTCGGACGACCGCGGCGGCGATCATCTGGCCCATCGTGGCGTGCGGCAGGCCGACGACGGCCGCGTCGGCGACCGACGGGTGTTCGCGGATCGCCGTCTCGACCTGTGGGAGGGAGATCTTGAGGCCGCCCGACTTGACGACGTCGCTCTCCCGGCCGATCAGGTAGAGGTAGCCGTCGGCGTCGAGGCGGCCCAGGTCGCCCATCCGGGTCCAGCCGTTCCTGAAGGTCTTCGCGCTGGTCCCGGGGTCGCCGTAGTAGGTGCGCTGGGCGGCGGGGGCCCGCAGCCACACCTCGCCGACCTCGCCGGGGGCGACGGGCGTGCCGTCCTCGTCGGCGATCATCAGGTCGCCCCGGGTGGTCGCGCGGCCGACCGAGTCGGGGCGGCGGGGGTCGACGATCATCGTCGTGGAGGCGGGCACCGCCTCGGTCGAGGTGTAGTAGTTGACGATCGTGGCCTTCGGGAAGGCCTCCGGCAGGCCGGCCGCCACGCGGGGCGGCAGCGCGTCGGCCGAGGAGCTCAGCAGGACCACGCTCGACAGGTCGTGGCCGCGCCAGGCCCCGGAGTCGAGCAGTTCGGTCGCCATCGCGGGCACCACGAACACCGTCCCGGCGCGGAACTTCTCGATCAGCGCGCAGAAATCGTCCGCGTCGAAGCGGGCCGCCACGACCGCCGCGGGATGGGCCGTCAGGGTGTTGACCAGCATCATCTGCCCGGCGTTGGTGCCGATCGGGAACGCGTGCAGGAAGTGCTCCGAGTGGGCGAAGGCCCGGAAGGGGGGCTTTTCGGAGTGGCCCCAGGCCAGGTTGGCGTGGGTGGCCATGACGCCCTTCGGCGTCCCGGTCGTGCCCGAGGTGTAGAGGATCTGGGCCGGGTCGCCGGGGGAGAGGCCGACGTCGGGCACCCCCGCGCCCGACGGCGGCCCCTCCGGGACCTCGGTCAGCACCCACCGGGCCGCGCAGTCGTCGGTCATCACCTGCAGGGTGGTGGCCGACTGACGGGCGGAAAGTGGCACGGCGACGCCACCGGCCCGCAAAACAGCCATGCAGGCGATGGCGAAATCCACCCATCGATCGTTGTCGAAGAGCAGACCGACCCGGTCGCCCCGTTGCAAGCCCTTGCCGAGCAGGGCGTGTGCGCCGGAGTCGGCGCCCGCGTCCCATTCGCCGAACGTCAGCTCCCTGCCGTCTGTGCTGATCAGGGCGGTTCTGTCCGGTTGTTCGACGGCCCTCGCTCGAAGTAAGTGGGGGAGGGTCGCGGTCATGGGCCCACCTCTTCCGCGTCCAGCAGGCGGTCGGAAGGGGAGTAAATCAGACCAGACGAATCCTCACAAGTATCTAGCAAGTGAATGCAATTTCTGGTCATACTCACGAAATAAGCGAAGCGTTGGGGCAGGCAATGTCACGAGTACCACTTTCGGTGCCGCAGAGCGGCATCTGGTTCAACGAACGTCTCGGCGGCGCGGGGGCCGTCCACCACATGCCTTTCGCGATCCGGTTCTCCGGGGATCTCGATGTGGACGCGCTGCGCCACGCCTGCGCGGGCGTGGTCACCCTGCACCCCGCCCTGCGAGCGGCGGTCCGCGAGGAGGCCGGCGCTCCCTACCAGGTCGAAGGGCCGCCGGTGCCCTTCGAGATCGTCGAGATCGATCCCGGCCGATCAGCCGGGGCGCGGCGGGAGGCGATCCTGCGGCCCTTCGACCTGGCCGCCGGGCCGCTCACCCGGATCACGCTGTTCCGGCTCGGCCCGGCCGAGCACGAACTGCTGGTCGTCGCCCACCACCTGGTCTTCGACGGCCAGTCGACCGACGTCTTCGTCGCCGACCTGGCCCGCCTCTATGGGCAGGCCGTCCCGGTGAGCGCGCCGGAGCCGTTCGACCTCGCCGCCGAGGCCCGCCGGGTCGCCGAGGGGCTGCCGGCCGCGCGGGCCTACTGGTCGGGGCGGCCGACCGAGTTCCCCGACGTCGTGCTGCCCGGTCTCGACCGGCCCGACGACGCCGTGCAGCCGGGGGAGTCGGTCGAGTTCTTCCTGACCGAGCCGATCCTGGAGAAGGCCGCCGACCGGCTGGGGGTGACCCGGTTCGAGCTGGTCGTGGCCTCGGTGCACGCGCTGCTGTTCCGGTACGGCAACGCCCGGCCCGTCACCGCCCTCGACCTCGGCACCCGGCAGGCCGGGGCGGCCGAGCGCATCGGCGTCCACGTCAACGAACTGCCGTTCGCCTCGGACCCCCGGCCCGGCCAGACGTTCGCCGACCACGCCCGGCAGGTCAGGGCCGGGCTGCGCGAGCTCTACCGGGTGCGCGAGGTGCCCCTCGGCCGGGCCGCCCCCGGCACCCGGCCGGGCATCGCGCTGGCCCCCGTCTCCCTCACCTACCGGCGGCGCATCGCGCCCCCCGAGTTCCCCGGCCTGCGGACCGAGGTGAAGTGGGTCGAGTTCAACCACGTCGCCCGCAACGCCCTGCGGTTCCACCTGGTCGAGGGCCCCGACGGGCTCGGCGTGATGCTCCAGTTCCCGCCCGCGTCGATGCCCCGCCCGGACGCCGAACGCGTCGCCGCCCACCTGCTCGACGTGTTGCGGCACGTCACCGACGAACCGGCGACGCCGCTGAGCGCGCTGCCGGTGGCCGAGGAGCCGGCGGGCCTGTGGTCCACCCGGGCCTACCCGGAGGCGGCCGCCGTCCCCGACCTGGTGGCGGCCCAGGCCACCCGGACCCCGGACGCCGTCGCGGTCGTCGGCGAGCACCGGCTGACCTACCGCGAGCTGGTCGAGCAGGCCGACGCGGTGGCGGGCCGCCTCAGGCGGGCGGGGGTCCGTCCCGGCGACCTCGTGGCCATCTCGGCGGCCCGGTCGGAGCGGCTGGTCGCGGGCGTGCTGGGCATCTGGCGGGCGGGCGCGGCCTACCTGCCGCTCGACCCGGCCTACCCGGCCGAACGGCTCGGCTACGTCCTGGCCGACAGCGGCGCGAGCGCGCTGCTGGCCGACGCGGGCAGCGACCTGTCGGGGCCGGTCAGAGTGGCCCTCGACGGGTCCGCGAGCGGCGAGGAATCCGCACCGGCGTCCGGCCTGCTCGGGGAGCGGGCCTACGTCATCTACACCTCCGGGTCCACCGGCCGCCCCAAGGGGGTCGAGGTCGGGCACGCCGCGCTGACGAACCTGCTGCTGTCCATCCGGGACGAGACACGTTCGGGCCCCTCGGCCACGTGGCTGGCGGTCACGTCGTTGTCGTTCGACATCTCCGGGCTGGAACTGTGGTTGCCGCTGGTCACCGGCGGCCGGGTCGTCGTCGCGACCGAGGCCCAGGCCGCCGACGGCGGCGCGCTGCGGGCGCTCATCTCCGCCCACGGCGTCACCCACGTCCAGGCCACGCCCTCGACCTGGCGGCTGCTGGCCGACGCCGGGTTCGAGGCGCCGGTCACCGCACTGGTCGGCGGCGAGGCGCTGCCGTTGCCGCTGGCGGCCCGGCTGCGGCCGAGGGTGGCTCGGCTGCTCAACGTCTACGGGCCGACCGAGACCACGATCTGGTCGACCGTTTCGGAGGTGCCGCCCGACCCGGCGCGGATCTCGATCGGCGGGCCGCTGGCCGCGACCGGGCTGCTGGTGCTCGACGACGACCTGCGGCCGGTGCCGACCGGGGTGCCGGGGGAGTTGTACATCACCGGCGCCGGGCTCGCCCGCGGCTACCTCGGCAGACCGGCGCTGACGGCCGAACGGTTCCTGCCGTGCCCGTTCGGCTCTCCGGGGGCCCGCATGTACCGGACCGGCGACCGGGTGCGCGTCAGGGACGGCGGGCTGGAGTTCCTCGGCCGGACCGACGACCAGGTCAAGGTGCGCGGGCACCGCATCGAGCTCGGGGAGATCGAGGCGGTGCTGCTCGGGCACGCGCAGGAGGCGGCGGTGGCCGTACACGAGGAGGAGCTCGTCGCCTACACGGTCGGCGCCGTCGGCGACCTGCGTCGGGAGGCGGCGCGGGTGCTGCCCGCCTACATGGTGCCCAGCGTGTTCGTGGCGCTGGACCGGATGCCGCTGACTCCCAACGGCAAACTCGACCGGGCGGCGCTGCCCGCGCCCGACCCGACTCCCGCGGGCGAAGCCGGGACCGCCGCCGACGAGACGGTCGAGGTCGTGCGGGAGATCTGGGAGGAGGTCCTCGGGCTCGACCACATCGGCGACGACGAGAGCCTGTTCGAGCTCGGCGGCCACTCGCTGACCATCGCCAGGATCGCCGCGCGCGTGCACGACCGGCTCGGCGTCGACGTGCCGTTCTACGTGTTCTTCGACGTGCCGACCGTGGCCGGGATCGCCGCCGACGTGGCCGATCGCCGGGCCTTGCTGTGAGTGCGCTGTGACGTCGCTGTCGGCCGGGCAGCGGCGGCTCTGGTTCCTGCAGCGCCTCGACCCGGCCGACGCGTCGTACAACATGCCGGTGGCCCTGCGCATCCGGGGCCGCCTCGACGACGCGGCGCTGGAGGCCGCGCTCACCGCGATCACGCAGCGGCACGACGTGCTGCGCGGCCGGTACGCCGAGGACGACGACGGGAACCCGGTCCGGCTGGTCACCCCGGCCGGGCCCGTCCTGGAGCGCATCGAGACCGCCGACCCCCGGGCGGCCGTGGCCGAACGCGCCAACCGGCCGTTCGACCTGGCCGCCGGCCCGGTCGCCCGGTTCACCCTGATCAGGGCCGCCCCCGACGACCACGTGCTCTGCCTGGTCGTCCACCACATCGCCGCCGACGGCTGGTCGGTCGACGTGCTGCTGCGCGAGCTCGACGTCCTCTACCGGGGCGGCACGCTCCCGCCGCTGCCGATCACCTACGCCGACCACGTGGCACGCGGGGACCGCTCCCACCCCGGCTACTGGGCGGAGGAACTGCGCTGCCTGCCGGTCCTCGACCTGCCCGGCGACCGGCCCCGCGCGACCGGGGAGGGCGGACAGGTCTTCGCCACCCTGCCGCCGGAGCTGGTCGGCGGGCTGGAGGACCTCGCCAGGAAGGAGCGCGGCACCCTGTTCATGGTGCTGCTGGCCGCCTTCCAGGTGTTCCTGGCCCGGCACGCCGCCCAGCACGACGTCTGCGTCGCCGTCCCGACGCTGGGCCGCGACCGGGTCGACACCGAACCCCTGGTCGGCTACTTCACCGGCCTGGCGATGCTCCGCACCGACCTGGGCGACGACCCGCCGTTCACCGAGGCGCTGCGCCGGGCGCGGGGCGCCGTGCTGCGCTCCTTCGACCACGGCCCGGTGCCGGACGGGGTGCCGGACGGCGCGCGGTTCCAGGCGATGTTCCAGTACACCCGAACCACGACCGAACGCCCCCGGCTCGGCGACCTCGACGTCGAGATCTACGACTCGGGCCTCGCCTCGGCCAAGTGCGACCTGGCCCTGGACGTCTACCAGGGCCCCACCGAGACCGGGCTGGTCCTCACCTACGACAGGGGCCGCTTCGACCGGGCCACGGCGGAGCGGTTCGCGGCGCGGTTCCAGGCCCTGCTGACCGACGTCACGCGGCGGCCCGGCGAGAGATGCGGCGACCTCGACCTGTTCTGCGCCCTCGACAGGCGTCCGCCGGACGTCGACCTCGCGCCCGAAGCCGATCGGCCGCCCGAGATCGACCCCGGCTCCCCGGCCGTCGCCTGTGACGGCGTCGAGCTCACCTATCGGGAGCTGGGCGAACGCGTCGCGCGGATGGCGTCGGGGCTGGCCGCGCGCGGGGTGCGGCCCGGTGACGTCGTGGGGGTGAGCCTCAAGCGGACCCTCGACCTGGTCCCGGTCCTCCTCGCCGTGTGGCGGGCCGGGGCCGCTTATCTGCCGGTCGATCCGGCCTTTCCCGCCGCCCGCGTCTCGGCCTTGATCGACGACGCCGGCGCGCGCATTCTGGTGGGCGACGCGGCCTTCGTCCAGGGAATCGCGGCGGTACGGCCGGGGGATTTGAGCGGGCCTTTCCTGACAGAAATCTCCGACAATTCCTTACCCGCATATGTGCTTTACACGTCGGGGTCAACCGGTCTGCCAAAAGGTGTCGTGATCGATCGCCAAAGCGTATCGGAACGCGTTTCCTGGATGCGCAAGGCCTATGACCTGCGGCCCGGCGACCGTGTGGCGCAGTTTTCCGAGCTGGGATTCGACGCCCACGTGGAAGAGATCTTCCCATCCTTGGAAGCGGGGGCTACGGTCGTGATGCTGCCCAATGGCGGGCGCACCCTGCCGGATTTCCTGACCACTTCCGAAGGGGCTCGAGTAACCGTGCTCGATTTGCCGACCTCCTTTTGGCATGCCCTCGTCGAGGAGATCGACGAGATCGCCTGGCCGCCGAGTCTTCGGCTCGTCATCCTCGGCGGCGACCCCGTCGCCGCCTCCGCGGTCAAGCGCTGGCGCAGCCGGTTCGGCGATCGGATCCGCCTGGTCAACACCTACGGCCCCACCGAGGCCACCGTGATCGCCACGGCCGCCGACCTCGGCGACGGGAAACCCTCGATCGGCCGCCCGATCGCGGGCACCACGGTGACCGTCCTCGACTCCTCCGGCAGGGAGGTGCCGCCGGGTGTCCCCGGCGAGCTGGCCATCGGCGGCGCCGGTGTCGCGTGGGGCTACCTGAACCGGCCGCGCCTGACCGCCGAACGCTTCGTCCCCGTCCCGAAGGGGCGCCTCTACCTCACCGGAGACCGCGCCCGCGTCCGGGCCGACGGGAACCTGGAGTTCCTGGGCCGCCTCGACGACCAGGTCAAGATCAGGGGTGTACGCATAGAGCCCGCCGAGGTCGAGGCCGCGCTGACCGCCTTCCCCTCGGTGCGCAGCGCCGCCGTGATCGCGCTCGACGGCTCGCTGGTCGCCTATGTGACGGGCGATCCGGACCGCGACGACCTCCGCGCCCACCTGCGGCGCACCCTGCCCGAGCGTCTGGTGCCGGGCCACATCGTGCCGCTGCCCGAGCTGCCGCTGACCCGGAACGGCAAGCTCGACCGCGCGGCGCTGCCCGCCCCCGACGCGGCCGGAGAGGCGTACGTCGCCCCCCGGACCGACGCCGAGGAGCTGGTCGCACAGATATTCGGCGAAGTGCTCGGGGTGCCCCGCGTGGGGGCCGCCGACGACTTCTTCGCCCTCGGGGGGCATTCGCTGCTCGCCACCCGCGTGGTGGCGCGCATCCGCCGGGCCGTCGACCTGGTCGTCCCGGTGCGCACCCTGTTCGCCAGCCGTACGGTCGCCGAGTTCGCGGCCGCGGTCGACGAGATCCTGGAGGAGGCCGAGCGCTGATGCGCGACGACCTGAACATCCATTTCGCGGTGGTCGGTGCGGGGCTGGCAGGTTCCCTGCTGGCCGTGTACCTGGCCGGGCAGGGCCACCGCGTCGACGTCTACGAACGCCGGGCCGACCCGAGGGTCGCGCCGCCCGACGAGGGCCGTTCCATCAACCTGGGCCTGTCGGCCCGGGGCATCGGCGCCCTGCGCAAGGCCGGGTTGTGGGACGCGGTGCGCACCCACACCGTGCCGATGCGCGGCCGCTACGTGCACCCGAGGGAGGGCCGCCCCTTCTTCCACCCGTACGGGCGCGACCCCGGCGAGATCCTCTACTCGATCCGGCGCGACGCCCTCAGCCGGACCCTGGTCGAGCACGCGGAGAAGCTCGCGGGGGTGCGGTTCTTCTTCGGCACCCCGGTGACCGCGATCGACCGCGACGCCCCGTCGTTCCAGGCGGGCGGCGAGACGATCACCCCCGACGTGATCGTCGGCGCCGATGGAGCGTTCTCGGCGGTCCGTGCCGAACTCCTGCGCGGCCGGCCGGCCGACTTCCGGCAGGAGTTCCTGCCGTGGGGCTACAAGGAGCTGCACCTGCCGTACACCGAACGGCTGGAGGCGCTGCACGTCTGGCCCGGCGACCAGGGCCTGATGGTCGCCCACCCCAACGTCGACGGGTCGCTGACCTGCACGTTGTTCATGGACCACCACGATCTGGTCCGGCCCGACCTGGCGGCGTTCGTGAAGAGCGTGCTCCCCGCCGCCGACCTGCCCGACCTGGCGGGGCAGCTCGCCCGCAACCCGGTCGGCCACCTGGTGACCGTGCGGACCTCGAAGTGGCACGAGGACGGCCGGGCGGTGCTGATCGGCGACGCCTGCCACGCGGTCTACCCCTTCTACGGACAGGGCATGAACTCGGCGTTCGAGGACTGCGTCGTCCTCGCCGAGTGCGTCGAGGCCCGGCCCCACGATCTCGGCGCGGCGTTCGCCGCGTATCAGCGGCGCAGGAAACCGCACACCGACGTGCTGGCCGACCTGTCGGCCGACAACTTCCTCGAACTCCGCGACCGGCTGCGCTCCCCGCTCCACCTGGCCCGCAAGCAGGTGGACACCGTGCTCAGCCGGCTGCTGCCCGACACGTGGCGACCCCTCTACACGATGGTCAGCCACACCACCATGCCGTACGGCGAGGCGCTGCGGCGTGCGCGAACGCAGGACCGGATCGTCCGCGCGGGAGGGATGACGGCGGCCGTGGGGCTGGCGGCCGCGCTCCTCTGGCGCCGCGACAGGAGGCACCCGAAGTGATCACCCACCCCGACGAGCCGACCTTACGCCTCTTCGACGTCAAGGACGTCGAGAGCGGGCGCCCCCTTCACCCGCTGGGCGCCATGTACATCCGCCAGCTCCGCACCGTGACGACGTGGGCCCGCGAGTACCTGTGCCGCCCGCACCCCGAACTGGGCCGCCGCGGCCCGGTCTGCCCCTACGCCCAGGGCTCCATCGACCGCGGGCGGTTCCTGCTCGCCATCCGCCCCGGGCGGCCGGAGACGGTCGAGGAGGTGGTCGCCGCGGTGGAGCCGTACCGGCAGTGGTTCGGCGACCTGGCCCCCCGGTCGATCGCCGACTCGATGCACACGGCCGTGCTCGTGCTGTTCCCCGACGCCGGCCGGCGGCTCGACCTGATCGACGCCGCCCAGGAGATCCTCAAGGACCGGCACGTGCCCTCCGGGGTCATGGTCGGCGAGTTCCACGACGGCCCCCCTGAAAAGGGCGGGCTCTGGAACCCGCTGCTGCGCCCGCTGGAGGCGCCGGTCCCGATGCTGGTCGTGCGGCACATGGTCAGCACCGACCTGCCGTTCCTGACCTCGCGCGAGCAGCACGTGTCGGCCTACCGTGCCATCTTCGGCGACCGCGTCCCGGCCCATCTGCGGGACGTGGTGCCCTCGTGAGCAGACTGTCCGAACGTATGGCGCGGGTCGCGGCCCAGCGGTCCGGCATCCCGCGCCGCCCGCCGGGGGCCGACGCGCCGCTGGCCCCGTCGCAGGAACGGCTCTGGTTCCTCGACCAGGCCGGGTTCGACGGCGACCGCTACCTGTGCTGGGCGGCCCACGAGCTGACCGGCGACCTCGACGTGCCCCGGCTGCGCCGGGCGATCGACGCGCTGGTCGCCCGGCACGAGTCGTTGCGGACCGCGATCGTGGTCCGGGACGGGGTGCCGCACCAGCACGTCGTGCCGTCGGCGGAGGTGCCCTTCTTCACCGAGGGCACCATCGAGGAGTTCCTCGCGTACGGCTTCGACCTCGCCCGCGCCCCGCTGATGCGGACCCTGCTGATCCCGCACGGCGACGGGCACGTGCTGGCGATGTGCTGGCACCACATCGTGTGCGACGGGGAGACCACCGGCATCCTGTTCGACGAGCTGTACGCCCTCTACCGGGGGGAGCACCTGCCGCCCGTACAGGTGCAGTACCCCGACTACGCGGCCTGGCTGGCGACCCGCGACACCGGCGCGGCCGACCGGGCGTTCTGGGCGCAGCGGCTCGACGGCGTCAGCGGGCTGCTCGACCTGCCCCTCGACCGGCCGCGCCCGGCCCGGCCGACCTTCGACGGCGAGCGCCGGTCGGTCGTCTACCCCGACGGGTTCGCCGGGGAGCTGCGGGCGTGGGCGCAGGTCAACCGGACGACCGTGTTCATGGTCGTGCTGGCCGCGCTGAACGTCGTGCTGGCCCGGATGGCCGACACCGACGACGTCGTGATCGGCACCCCGGTCAGCGACCGCGAACTGCCCGAGCTGGAGCGCACGGCCGGGATGTTCGTCAACACCGTGGCGCTGCGCACCCGCCTCACCGGGAACCCGACGCTGCGGGAGGTGGTCCGGCTCGCCCGCGAGACGACCATGACCGCGCTCGACCACCGCACGCTGCCGTTCGACTCGGTCGTCGAGCTGACCGGCGGGCGGCGCGACCTCAGCCACAACCCGATCTTCCAGGTCATGCTGGTGACCGGGGAGCCCGGCGGGGCGATCGAGGTCGCGCCGGGGCTGACCGGCCGGGCCTACGCGCTGTCCGCGCCGCCGGCCCGGTTCGACCTGACGCTCGTGGTCGAGGGCGACGGCGTGCACATCGACTACGCGACCGACCTGTTCGACCCCGCCTCCATCGACGCGATCGGCCACCACATGGTGGCCGTGCTGCGCGCGACGGTGGACGACGCCGACCGGGGCATCTGGGACGTCCCCCTCCAGACCCGCCCGCCCGGCGGCGTCTCCGGCGAGGCGCCGCCCTGGGAGATCAGGCCCTCCGACGAGCCCGCGGTGATCACCGACACCGAGACGGTGACCTATCGTGAGCTGCTGCGACGGGCGGCCGCCCTGGATCTGGCCGGGCTGACCCCGGGCAGTGTCGTCGGGGTGCGGCTCCCGACCGGCCCCGACGCCGTCGCCGCCATCGTGGGCATCCTCCAGGCGGGCTGCGCCTACCTGCCCCTGGACCCCGGCCACCCCTCCGAACGGGTGGAAGGACTGCTGGGGGCGGCCAACGCCGTGGGCGTCGTGGACCACGAGGGTTTCCACCCACGCGCCCACGCCCCGGTGGAACCGAGCTCGCTGGCCTACGTCATCTTCACCTCGGGCTCGACCGGCACGCCCAAGGGCGTCGCCGTCGGCCACGACTCGCTGCGGAGGTTCACCAGGGCCTTCGTGGACGTCCACGGGTTCACGGCCGCCGACCGGGTGCTGATGATCCCGCCGCTGACCTTCGACGCGTCCGTCGGCGACCTGTTCCCGGTGCTCTCCACCGGCGGCGCGCTGGTCCTGCACGACGAACCGGCCCGCCTCGACGCCGACGCGCTGCTCGCCTTCGTCGAACGCCACGGGATCACCGCCGTCGACACGGCGGCCTCGCTCTGGCGTCGCTGGGCCGACGAGCTGGCCGGACGGAAGATCGACTGGCCGGTGAGGCTGATGATGGTCGGCGGCGAGTCGGTGCCGGGCTCCGCGCTGGAGACCTGGCTGGCCGCGACCGGCACCCCGCTGGTCAACCACTACGGCCCGACCGAGGCGACGGTGTGCGCGACCACGCACACCGCGACCGAGCCCTCGGGCCTGCTGCACCTGCCCATCGGGACCGAGCTGCCGCACGTGCGCGCCTACGTCGTCGACAGCCACGGCGGGCTCGCCCCCGACAACGTCTACGGCGAGCTCTGCCTCGCGGGCGACTGCCTGGCCTGGGGCTACCTCGGGCAACCGGGGATGACGGCCGACCGGTTCGTGCCCGACCCGTTTTCCGGCACGCCGGGGGCGCGCATGTACCGGACCGGCGACCTGGTCCGGCGGCGCCTCGACGGGAGCTTCGAGTTCGCCGGGCGCAAGGACCGCCAGCTCAAGGTGCGCGGCCACCGCATCGAACCGGGCGAGGTCGAGGCGGCGCTGACCGCCCATCCCGGCGTGCGCGACGCCCACGTGACGTCGGCGGGCGACCGCCTGGTCGCGTTCGTCGCGGGAGAGTCCGACCTGCGCTCCTACCTGCGCGAACGGCTGCCCGACCACCTCGTGCCCGACGTGTTCGTGGCGCTGGAGACGGTGCCGCGCACCAGCCACGGCAAGGTCGACACGGCCGCCCTGCCCGAGGTCACGGTCACCGCCCCCTACGAGGCCCCGCGCACCCCCGCCGAACAGGCGGTCGCGGACGTCTGGTCGGTCGTCGTCGCGGGCGACCGGCGGGTCGGGCGGCGGGACAACTTCTTCGAACTCGGCGGCCACTCCCTGCTCGCGGCAAGGGTGCTGGCGACGCTGAAGGACCGGCTCGGCGTCGCCCTCCCGCTGCGCGCCCTGTTCGAGACCGCCGACCTCGCCGAGCTCGCCGCCACGATCGAGGGCACCCACGCCACCTCGGACGAGCCCGACCTGCTCGCGGAGGCGGTGCTGCCCGACGACATCCGGGTGACCGTCCCGAGGAACCGGTCGGGCGTGACGGTCCTGCTCACCGGCGCGACCGGCTTCCTGGGCGCGCACCTCGCCGCCCGGCTGGCCCCCGTCTCGGAACTGCTCTGTCTCGTCCGGGCCGGCGACCCCGCCGCCGCCGAAGCGCGGGTCCGGGCGGCGCTCGCCGCGCAGGGGCTGCCCGAGGCCCGGGTCGTCGGCGTTCCCGGCGATCTCGGCTCGCCCCGGCTGGGCCTGTCGGAGGAGGAGTTCGCCGCCCTCGCCGAACGGGTCGACGTGATCTGCCACAACGGCGGGCTGATCAACTTCGCGGAGCCGTACCACCGGCTGAAGGACGTCAACGTCGGCGGCACCCTGGAGGTGCTGCGGCTGTCGGCGCTGGGCGGGGGCGTCCCCGTCCACCACGTCTCGACGCTCGGGGTCCACCTCGGCAAGGCCTACCAGAGCCGCCGGATCACCGAGGCCGACGTCCCCGAGGATCCGACCGGCCTGGGCGGCGGCTACAACCAGACCAAATGGGTCGCCGACCGGCTCGCCGCGCAGGCGCGGGAGCGCGGCATCCCGGTCTCGATCCACCGCCCGGCCAGGATCGGCGGCGACAGCCGGACCGGATGGGGCAACGACGGCGACTACTTCAGCCGTCTGCTGGCCACGATGACGCGCCTCGGCATGGCCCCCGACATGCCCTTCGACGAGGACGTCTCCCCGGTCGACCACGTCGCCGACGCCATCGTCCACCACGTGCTGCACGGCGCGGGGGAGGACCACCACTACTTCAACGAGGCGACGATCAGCTACGCGGAGATCGCCGAGGCCCTCGGGGTGCGGCTGGTGGCGTGGCCGGAGTGGCGGGCGGCCGTCCACGACGGGCTGCCCGACCTGCCGCTCGCGGCGTTCGTCACCGAACTGCCCGAGGAACGGCCGGTCTTCCCCCGGCCGTGGTTCGACTGCTCGCGCACCCGCAGGGTGCTGACCGCCGCCGGGATCACCTGCCCGCCCGCCGACCGGGCGCTCATCCGGCGTTACGTGGAGGCGATGTGCCTGACCTCGTGAGATTCGGCATCGTCTGGTTGTCGTCGCTGGTCTCCGGCGTCGGATCGAGCCTGACGGGCTTCGTGCTCGGCGTCTGGGTCTACCAGAACACCGAGTCGACCACCCTGTTCGCGCTGGTCATGGTGTCGGGGCTGCTGCCCGCCATCCTGGTCGGCCCGTTCGCCGGGGTGATCGTCGACCGGTTCGACCGCCGCCGCGTCCTGATCATCAGCGACTGCGTCGTGGCGCTGAGCACCGGCGCGCAGGCGCTGCTGCTCTACAACGACGCGCTGCAGGTGTGGCACATCTGCCTCGGCTCGTTCGTGGGCGCGGTCTGCGGCACGCTGCACATGACGACCTACCAGGCGATGACCCCGCTGCTCATCCCCGAACGCCACCTCGCCCGCGCCAACGGCCTCATGCAGATCACCATGGCCACCCAGATCGCCGCGCCGCTGGCGGCCGGGGCGCTGCTGGCCGCGATCGGGATGACCGGCGTGCTGGTCCTCGACCTGGTGACCTTCGCCATCGCGGTGACGACGCTGCTGGTCGTGAAGCTGCCGGCGTCGGTGGTGAGGGCGCCCGGCGCGGGGTCGGCGAAGGCGCCGCTGAGCGACCTGTCGTACGGCTGGCACTACCTGCGGCGGCGCGGCGACCTGATGCGGCTGACGCTGACGTTCACCGCGTACAACTTCTGCTTCGCCGTGGCCGGGGTGCTGGTGCAGCCGCTGATCCTGTCGTTCGGCTCCCCGGCCGTGCTGGGCGCGCTCATGTTCGCCGGCGGGTCGGGGGTGTTCCTGGGCGGCATCGTGATGGGCCTGTGGGGCGGCCCGAAGAAGCGGGTCCGCGGCATGGGCGTGTTCATGCTGCTCGGCAGCGTGTTCCTGGTGCTGCACACCCTCCAGCCCAACCCGTGGCTCGTCGCCGGGGCGGCGGCCGCCTTCCTGTTCACGCTCCCGGTCGTCCAGGGCTCCGGCAACGCCGTGCTCCAGAGCCGGATCGAACCCGACAGCCTCGGCCGCGTGCTCGGCACCGTGCACACGATCGGCGGCATCGGCAGCCCGTTCGCCTACCTGCTGGCCGGGCCGCTGGCCGAGTTCGTCGCCGGTCCGCTGCTGCGGGACGGCGGCGCGCTGGCCGGGAACGTCGGCCGGCTGATCGGCACGGGGGAGGGGCGCGGCATCGCCCTCGTCATCCTCGTGGACGCGCTCATCCTGGCCGTCGTCGCCGTCACCGTGCTGCTGCGCAAGGAGCCCGCGCCCCGCGAGAAGGAGGAGGTGTCCGATGCCGTTGAACCCGCCACCGCATGAGACCCCGCCGATGCCGTTGCTCGACATCGTCGGCGCGATGTCGACCCACGCGGCGTCGGCGGCCGTGCGGCTCGGCGTCTTCGACGCGCTGCCCGGCACGGCCCCCGACCTGGCCAAGATGCTCGGCGCCGACGAGGAGGGCCTGACCCTCCTGCTCGACCTGCTCGTGACGACCGGCTACCTGACCCGGGACGACGACGTCTTCGCGGCCTCGCCCGGCTGGGTCTCCGCCGGATACGGCACCCCGCTGGTCCTGTGGTCGGCGATCCTCGGCGAGTTCTGGAAGGACCTCTTCGACGGCGTCTCCACCGGGCGGCCGCGGGCCGACTTCTACCGCTGGCTCTCCGGCCGGCCGGACGAACTGGCCGTCTTCCACCAGCTCCAGTCGGGCCTGGCGGGCTGGCTCGCCGAAGAGGTCGTCGGCCTGGTCCCGATGACCCCCGGCCGGCTCGCCGACGTCGGCGGCGGCCACGGCGTCTTCGCCAAGGCCTTCGTGGACGCCACCCCCGGCCTGGACGCGGTCGTCGTCGACCTGCCCGGCACGCCCAGCGCGCTCACCCTGGTGGAGGCCGACCTGTCGGAGCCGCTGACGCTGGAGGGCTACGACCACGTGCTGCTGTTCAACGTCGTCCACGGCTTCTCCCGCGAACGCGCCAGGGGGCTGGTGCGGGAGGCGGTGGCGTCGGGAGCCGACGTCCACATCCTGGAGACCACGACGACCCCGCGCGGCGGCGTGGCCGACCAGGCCTTCACCGAGGGCTTCGCCCTCAACCTGTGGCTCACCCAGGGCGGCCGCCTCTACACCGCCGACGAGCTGGAGGCCTGGCTCCGCGAAGCGGGAGCCGCCGACGTCACCCGAACCGACCTGACCCGTTCCCCCACGCACACCCTCATCACCGCAAGGAGCACGTCGTGACCCACCTGGTCGTCCGCAACGACGAGGAGCAGTACTCCCTCTGGCCCGCAGGGCGGGAGATCCCCGACGGCTGGCACCCGGACGGTTTCGAAGGCACCCGGGAGGAGTGCCTGGCCCACATCGAGGAGGTCTGGACGGACATGCGCCCCAAGAGCGCCCGCCCGGCCTGACGAACCCGCGTCCGGGCGAGCCTAGCGCCGGCCCGCCCGGACGCGTTCCTCCTAGTGAGCCGAGTGGTCGTGGCAGTGGCCGGGACCACAGGCGGCCTCGGCGCCGCAGTCGAGCTCGTGCTCGTGGTCGGCGTCCTCGTGGTCGTGATGCGGGTGGTCGTTCATCGATGTCCCCTCCGTCTGAACGATGATGGTTACGGAGAGTTATCGACGGTTCGACCATCGATCAAACGTCTGAGCAAGTATTCACATGTCCTGGGATCGGGCCGTGCCGCGCAGCACGCGGTGGTCGGACATCCAGGGCCGCCAGCCTCCGCCGCTGGCCGTGAAGCCGGAGAAGTGGTTGCTGAACAGGATGTAGTCGATCTTCAGGTCCTGTTCGGGGAAGGTCACCCGCGCCAGCGGGTCGATCTCGTGGAACCGGCGGTAGAGGTTGCGGATCGGCGCGGTTCCCGGGCTGAGGTTGAGGTCGCCGCCGATGACGAGCGGGCCGGTCCAGCCCCGGATGACCGTGTTGATGTAGTTGACGTGCATCTCCCGGTTGTGGCCCTTGTAGTCGACGTGCGTCGTGCAGAGGCGGGTCGGGCGGTAGGCGAGGACGGCGTCCACGCAGAGGAGGGCGCGCGGTTCGTCGTGGTGCGGGTTCGGCAGCGCCCAGACCCCGCGGGCGAAGACCGGTCCCTTGACGAAGACGGCGATGCCGAAACGGCGGTCCCCCCAATTCCGGCGGCACGCCTTGTTCTTGCGCACGGTCACCACGTAAGTGGCCTGGTATCGGCCGGAGAGCCGGTTCCGCAGGGCGTCGAACTGCCGGCCGCACAGTTCCTGGAGAAAGAAGGCGTCGGCGTCATGGGTCTCGCGCAGGAGGGACGACGTCCACCTCGCCAGGGAGAACGCGTTTTCGCACAGGCCTCCGCACACGTTGAAGGTGAGGAACTTGAGCGGTTCGGCGGCGGGCTCGGGGATGGGCGCCGGCGTGGTCACGGGCGTCGGCGCCGGAACCGGTGTCGGGGCCGGTGCGGGTGCCACGGGCACCGGTGACGGCGGTGTCGGTGTCGACGCTGGAGTCGACAAAAGCCCCATTATGGTAATTACTCGCAATATCACGCTTTACCTCCCCCAAAGGCACTTCTAATGGTACAGAAGTGCCTTTTTGGGCTGGTGGGAAGGTGTGCCCGCGAAGGCGCATGATCTGCCAGAGTTGGGGTCTGAGGAGGTGGGCGTGCTCGAAGCGGCCAGTCTCGTCGAGCTGTCGATGAACCAGCTCCGCGAGGACATCCTGAGTGGCGCGCTCCAACCGGGGGAGCGCCTGATCGAGGAGCAGCTCACGCGGCGCTTCGGCATCAGCCGGGCGCCGCTGCGCGAGGCCCTGCGGCTGCTCGACGAGCAGGGGCTCGTGGAGCACCTGCCGCGGCGCGGGGTCCGGGTGGCGCAGCTGTCCGAGCGTGACGTCGACGAGCTGTTCGGGCTGCGCGACGTGCTCGAACAGTACGCCGTCTCCCTCTTCACGCCCCTCGCCGAGGGAACCCACGTGGGCGACCTGGAAGACGCGCTGAAGGCCATGGACGTCGCCGCCCGCAAGGGCGACCTCCGCGAGGAGAACGACGCCCACTGCCGGTTCCACATCGCCATGGTCGCCCTGGCCGGGCAGCGCCACCTGCTGCTCGCCTACCGGCCCGTCATCCACAAGCTCCAGCTCTACATGGCCGCCAACCTGCGGCGCGAGGTCGAGCACGTCGGCGACCCGGGCGACGGCGTGCGCCGCCACCGCAAGCTGTTCGACGCGGTCGTCAGCCAGGACGCGCCGACCGTGCTGGCCGCACTGGCCTCCCACGGCGCCCGCACCTATATCGGGTAACCCGGCGTTAACGCGGCGCGGCGGCAGCGGATACATATTCTGTCGACAATCGACGAATAGACCGCCCGGCCGGTCCGGCGTCGGGGGACGTACCGGCTGTGGCTCGCGCTGTGAATCTGCCTCACATGACACAGAGGAGCCGGTCGTGCCCACTGTCGACGCGTCCCCCTATTCGTTCACGTTCGAGCCCGAGTCAACCGCGCTGCTGGTCATCGACATGCAGCGCGACTTCGTCGAACCCGGTGGTTTCGGAGAGACCCTCGGGAACGACGTCAGCAAGCTCCAGAAGGTCATCCCGCCGCTGGCCCGGCTGCTCGGCGCGGCGCGCGCGGCCGGGCTGCTGGTCGTCCACACGCGGGAGGGCCACCTGCCCGACCTGTCCGACTGCCCGCCCGCCAAGCTGAACCGCGGCGCGCCGTCGATGCGCATCGGGGATCCCGGCCCGAAGGGCCGGATCCTCATCAGGGGTGAGTACGGTCACGACATCGTCGACGACCTCAAACCCCTCGGAGACGAGCCGGTCGTCGACAAACCCGGCAAGGGCTCGTTCTACGCCACGAACCTCGGCGAACTGCTGGCCGAGAAGGGCGTCACCTCGCTCGTCGTGACCGGTGTCACGACCGAGGTCTGCGTCCATACGACCGTGCGGGAGGCCAACGACCGGGGCTTCGAGTGCCTCGTCGTGTCCGACTGCGTCGGATCGTACTTCGACGAGTTCCAGGAAGCGGGACTCGCCATGATCGCCGCGCAGGGCGGCATCTTCGGCTGGGTCGCCCCCTCCGAGAACCTGATCGAGGTGCTGTGATGACGACTCCCGCGGTGAAGGTGCCCTGGTGGGTGCCCGGCGACACCAACGCCTTCTTCGGCCTGGGCTTCAACGTCCTGGTCAACGTCCTGACCCTCACGGCCCTGTGCGTCGGCGTGGTGCACATCTCCGATGGCGACGTGTACGGCGTGATCCTCCCGGCCCTCGGCATCCAGCTGCTGATCGGCAACGTCTACTACACCTACCTGGCCAGACGGCTGGCGAGGAAGGAGAACCGGCTCGACGTCTGCGCGATGCCGTACGGTCCGTCGGTCCCGCACATGTTCATCGTCGTGTTCGTGATCATGCTGCCGACGTACCTGGCCACCAACGACCCGATCGCCGCCTGGCAGGCCGGCCTGGCCTGGTGTTTCATCATCGGCCTGATCGTCCTGCTGGGCGCGTTCGTCGGCCCGGTGATCAGGAAGTACACCCCGCAGGCGGCCATGCTCGGCACGCTCGCGGGCATCTCGATCGCGTTCATCTCGATGCGCCCGGCCGCCCAGATGTGGGAGGCGCTCTGGATCGCGCTGCCGGTGCTGGTCATCATCCTGGTCGGCTTCTTCACCGACCTGAAGCTGCCCGGCAACATCCCGGTCGGCCTGGCCGCCCTGCTGGTGGGCTCGGCCATCGGCTGGATCGGCGGCTACATGGAGCCCGCCGCCGTCGGCGCGGCCATCAGCGACATCGCGGTGGGCCTGCCGACACTGAAGATCGACCTGCTGGTCAGCGGCCTGAGCGAGGTCGCGCCACTGCTGGCGACGGCGATCCCGCTGGGCATCTACAACTTCACCGAGGGCATGACCAACGTCGAGTCGGCCGCCGTGGCGGGCGACACCTACAACCTCCGCTCGGTCCTGCTCGCCGACGGCGCCGGCGCGGTGGTGGGCTCGGCCCTGGGCTCCCCGTTCCCGCCCGCCGTCTACATCGGCCACCCCGGCTGGAAGGAGGCGGGCGGCCGGGCCGGCTACTCGATGGCCAGCGGCGTCGTGATCGCCCTGTTCTGCTTCCTCGGCCTGTTCAGCGTCCTGGCGACCCTGCTGCCGACCCCCGCGATCGTGCCGATCCTGCTCTACATCGGCCTGCTCATCGGCGCCCAGGCCTTCCAGGCCGTGCCCCGCGTCCACGCGGTCGCGGTCGTGATGGCCATCATCCCCAACATCGCCGCCTGGGCGGCCGGCCAGATGAACAACGTCATCGCGGCCTCGGGCGTGGCCGTCACGAGCGACCAGATCGCCGCGGCGGGCTCGGTCTACCACGGCACGGTCCTGCTGGGCGGCGGCGCGATCCTGGCCGGGCTCGTGCTGGGCGCGATCGTGGCGTTCATCATCGACCGGAACTTTTACTGGGCGGCCGGCTACGCCCTGTTCGGCGCGTTGTTGTCGTTCATCGGCCTGGTCCACGCGGAGAAGGTCGGCTGGAACGTCGGCGGCCAGATCGCCCTGGGCTACGTCTTCGCCGCACTGGTCCTGGCGGGCTTCGGCCTCTGGCGCGGCCGCTCCCCGGAACCGGCCGAGGCCAAGGAGGAGACCCCGGTCGAGGCCTGACACACAAAGAAAGGGACCTCCCGCCGGCCGGTCGGGAGGTCCCTTTTCTTCGCCCTGGATCAGGTGCGGTGCCACCGGCTCTCGGCGAAGCAGTAGGCGGCGAAGAGGATCAGGCCGATTGCGACCGCCGCGAGGAGCCACGGGCCCATCGGGGTCTCCGAGAGGGACTTGAGGGCGTCGTCGATGCCGGCCGCGCGGTCGGGGTCGTAGGTCAGGGCGGCCTGGCCGACCAGGACGCCGGCGGCGATGGCGACGATGCCGCGGGCGATGTAGCCGGCCTTGCCGAGGCGGACGACCGTCGTGCGGGCCTTCGGCTCGGTCACGTGCATGTCGCGCATGAACTTCTCGGTCCAGCCCTCGTGGATCCAGTACACGCCGAGGGCCATGAGGCCGAGCGCGAACAGGCCGACCAGGAACTGGCCGCCGGGCAGTTCGAACAGGGCGCGGGTGGCGTCCTGCGACTGGGAGTCGGTGCTGGAGGCCTCTTTGCCCTTCAGCAGGAGGCTGGTGATGGAGATCACCAGGGTCACGTACACGACCGCGCGGGCGATCGACTCGACGCGCTGGCGCATCTTCGGGTTGCCCCAGATCGCCTCGCCGATCTGCCAGACGGCCAGGCCGGCCAGGCCGACGGCCATGACCCACAGCAGCACCGAGCCGAACGGCTGCTCGGCCACCATGTGGATCGCGCCTGACTTGTCGGCCTCTTCCCCGCTGGACCCGCCGAAGGCGATCTGCAGCGCGACCAGTCCGATCAGCGCGTAGAGGACGCCTCTGGCGGCGAACCCGACCTTCGCCAGCTTGTCGAGCAGGGGGTGCTGTACGGCCCTGCGGGCGGCGCCGCCGACCGTCTCCGTGGTCGTCATGGGAGGTCCCTTCGTTGTGGCTGGACCCCCTCTTCCTTCAAGGACGATCAGTAAACCCCAGGCAAAGTTTTGTCAGGTTCTCTTATGGTCTGTCGTAAAAGGGGCCTAATGTCCGGTTACTCGCATGTGACCAAAGGAGATTCCCCCATTTCCCCCATCACCGACTCGCTGCTCGATGCGGCCCGGCAGGAGCTGGGTTACAGCGCGCAGGCGGGCAAGCAGAGCAAGTACGGCGCCTGGTACAGCGAAGGCAAAGACCCCGCCCTCGCCTCCGCCCCCTGGTGCGACACGTTCGTCTCGTACGCCGGCCAGTCGGCCGGAGTGCTGAAGCAGGTCGGCAGCTTCGCCGCCTCCGCCGACCACGCCGCCTGGTTCAGGTCGAAGGACGCCTGGACCACCGAGCCCCAGCCCGGCGCGATCGCCTTCCTCAAGCACCACGGCCAGGTCGGCGTGGTCGAGAAGACGGCCGACGGCAAGGTCACCACGATCGAGGCCCTCAACGGCTCGGTCCAGCGGGTGACCCGGCCCACGTCCGATTTCTCCGGGTATGGCGTGCCGGACCTGGTCGTCCATCCCCTGTACGAAGGCTCGACCACCGCGTCCTACTTCTGGGACGACGGTTCGGGCCGCAACGGAGACACCGGCGCCCCCGCGTCGGGCGAGCCCATGCAGAAAGGACTGGCGGCCAGTCCGAGCTGGCCCATGGGCACCGAAGGTTACGTCATGCACGACGGCAAGAAGGCCCCCTTCTTCGTCGGCGACCGAGGGCCGGGCTCGCCGTCGAGCAACGGCGTCATGCTCGACCTCGACGGCAAGACCTTCGCCGAACTCACCGGCGGCACCTGGAACGAGGGCAGCCTCACCGTCGAGGGCAACGGCGGCGCCGGCCACATCGACGTCGACTACGTCATCACCAAGTGGGGCGACGGCCTGGGCAAGAAGGGCGCCCCCGAGCCCTTCTCGTCCGGCGCCTACAACTCCCGCGGCGGTTCGGGCGAGGCGCCGCCGGTCAGGTTCAAGGTGTCGGACGTCCAGGACGTCACCTGCACCCCCGACGAGGCGCCCATCGCGGCCCAGAAGATCGCCCCCGCCAAAGACCCCGCCAAAGACCCCGTCAAGGAAACGGCCAAGGCCGCCCCCGGGCCGAAGGCCACGACGACCCCCGTGAAGGAGAAGACCATCGCCATCCCGTCGGCGAGCCACGTGGCCGCCGACACCACGACACCACGGCCGGAGACGCCCGTGCCGGTCATCGCCTCCGGGCTGGTGGCCTGCGCGCTCGTCGCGGTCGGCATGCGCTTCCTGATCGTCCAGGCCAGGAAGGGCAGGCACGAGAAGACCGGGGCATAAGGAAGAAGCGGGCCCCGAACCGGCGATCCGCGCCCCTTCTCCCAGGGGGCGCGGATCGTCTCGTGTGTGGCGCTGAATTCACGGTGAATTTCGAGCGACTCGAAATCGTCACGGCGATTTGCCTATTTCTGCCAATGGCGCGTTCCACCTCCTCGGCGGCCTTGCGTGCCGCTGATCGCCGGTTGAGGATGACCGGAGTAGCGGCAATTCCCCGCGCAGCCACAGGAAAGGCAACACCATGAAAGTTCTGAAAAGGGCGTTCGTCGGTCTCGCCATCGCCGGAGCGGTTTTCTCCATGTCGGGAACCGCCCACGCGGAAAGCAAGTTCTACGGCGGCTACCCCGACTCGGGTAACTGCAATTACTGGCGATCCGCCGTGAAGGCGGCCGGGTGGAATGTGTCGTCGTGCACCTACTCGACCGCGAACAAGTGGCACTTCACCGCGTGGCGGTAAATCCGCGTAAACGATGAGGGTCCGGCCCGGAAGGGCTCGGACCCTTTTTACACGCGACCACTCCGGTCAGCCTTTCCGAGACGAGCCAGAGCCGTTCGGAGTCGCCCCGTACTCAAACCTCTGTGGTCAGTACACCTAGCCCTTCTTGCGGCCGCGCAGCGCCGAGGAGACACGGCGCAGCACCCGGTCCCAGTCGCTGCCGAACGGGTTCTCCGAGACCAGATAGGTCCACGTCGCCGACGGCCGCTTCAAGCCCTGTTCGGCCAGCGGGGAGGACAGGTCGAGGGCGTCGAAGCTCGCCGTCGAGCGCTTCTCGATCTCCTCCAGGAGTTTCCGGTAGGCGGGGAGCGCCTCCCGGTTGAACTCGTCGATCGGGCTGAGCCGCCCGAGGGCCCGCAGGTGGATGCCCTCGCGCAGGTCGGCGAAGTAGCCCAGGTGGTCGGTCCAGCAGCGATCGAGGTGGAACAGCACGATCTGGCGGGCCGCCGTGGCCACGGCCTCCTCCGACGACTGCTCGACCAGTTCCCGGTAACGCTCGGGACGGGCCTCGCGGAGGGCCTCGGCGCCGGCGTCGCCGTAGAGGATGCGGTCGCGGTGGTCGAGCAGACGGGCGCGCTGCTCCTCCAGGACGCGGGTGTAGCGCCAGGTGTTGCGGTGGATCTCGGTGTTGACGCCCTCGGCGATGCGCTGGGCGTGGCCGACCAGGTAGGCGGCCTGCTTGTCGCGGATCCGGCCGTCCTTGTCGGCCTTCGGCAGGGTCTCGTCGGGCAGGTAGGCCTTGAGCAGGTCGTCTTCACCGCTGACGAAGAACACCGACCGGCCGGGGTCGCCCTGGCGGCCCGACCGGCCGCGCAACTGGTCGTCGAGGCGGCTGGACGGGTGGCGGCCGGTGCCGATGACCAGCAGGCCGCCCAGTTCGGCGACCTCGGGGGAGCCGAGGCGGATGTCGGTGCCGCGCCCGGCCATCTGGGTCGACACCGTCAGCGCGCCCAGCTCGCCCGCCCTGGCGATGATGGCCGCCTCCTCGGCGTCGTTCTTGGCGTTCAGCACGACCGGTTCGAGGCCCCGCGAGCGCAGCTCCTTGGCCAGGGATTCGGACTCGGCGACGTCGAGCGTGCCGATCAGGATCGGGCGGCCGGTGGCGTGCTGGGCGACGATCTCGTCGGCCAGGGCCAGTTCCTTGTCGATCAGCGACGGGTAGATGCGGTCGGGCTCGTCTTCACGCACGCACGGGCGGTTCGGCGCGATCACGGCGACCTTGAGCTTGTAGAACTCGCGCAGGTTCTCGCCGACGGCGACGGCGGTGCCGGTCATGCCGCAGATCTCGGGGTAGCGCGTCAGCAGGCCCTGGATGGTGATCGAGTCGAGGATCTCGCCGGTGTCGGACGGGGCCAGCTTCTCCTTGGCCTCCACCGCCGCCTGGAGGCCGTCGGGCCAGCGCTGGAGCTGGGCGACCCGGCCGCGCGAGGCGTTCACGAGCTGCACCCGGCCGTCGCGCACGATGTAGTCGACGTCGCGCACCAGCAGCGCGTGGGCGTGGAGGGCGAGGTTGACCTCGGTGACGGTGCCGGGGTGGTCGTACAGGGAGATGCCGAGGGCGCTCTCGACCGTGTCGGTGCCCTTGGCGGTCAGGAAGACGTTGCGGCCCTCGTCGTCGATCTCGAAGTGGTAGCCACGGGACAGGCGGCGGACCAGCGCGGCGATCTCGGGCACCGCCGCGCCCGCATCGGTGGCGCCGGCCAGCACGAGCGGCACGCGGGCCTCGTCGACGAGCACCGAGTCGGCCTCGTCGACCAGGGCGACCTGGGGGACCGGCTGGACGGTCGCCTCGGGGTCGGTGGCCAGGCGATCGCGCAGCAGGTCGAAGCCGATCTCGCTGACGTTGGCGTAGGTGATGTCGCAGGCGTAGGCGGCGCGGCGCTCCTCGGGCGTGGACGCCTCGGCGATCCAGCCGACGGTCAGGTTCATGGCCGTGTAGAAGGGCGCCATCCACTCGGCGTCGCGGCGGGCGAGGTAGTCGTTGACCGACATGGCGTGCACCGACTTGCCGCGCAGGGCGAAGCCCGCGGCCGCCAGCGCGCCCGCGAGGGTCTTGCCCTCGCCGGTGGCCATCTCGACGACGTTCCCCGACAACATGGCGAGCGTGCCGACGAGCTGCACGTCGAACGGGCGCTCACCCAGGGTGCGGTCGGCGACCTCGCGGACCGCGGCGCAGAACTCGGCCGAGCCGACTCCTCCGGCGGCCATCTCGCGCAACTCCTCAAGGGAGAGGTCGCGCGCGCGGTCGGCGAGCGCCCCGGCGGCGGCGACGGTGCGCTCGAAGGGCGCGATGTCGACGCTGCCGGGCTTCTCCAGGAAACGCCGGATCATCTGGGATAGAGAGGCCACGCCCGCTCCAACGCGCCGCACGAGTAGGTCGTTCCAGGGCACCCCGTAGGAAAAACCCCGGAATGACCGATGCTAGACCCACGGGCGGCCCTTGCGCTTTGACTGGTTATCCAGTCAGTGTTGATGGATGAACGAGATCGCCGCCCAGCTCGGGCGGGTGGGCCTCCCCGAACCCGTGAAAGACCTGGCGCGTCGCCGCTGGGACGTGGTGGTGGTCGGCGGCGGTCACAACGGCCTGACGTGCGCCGCCTACCTGGCACGGGCGGGCAAAAGGGTGCTGGTGCTGGAGGCCCGGGAGCGCCTCGGCGGCGCGTGCACCCTGGAACGCCCGTTCGAGGATCCCCGGTACGTCGTGAGCCCCTGCGCCTACGTCGTCGGGCTGCTCGACGAGACCGTCATCCGCGAACTCGACCTGAAACGACGGGGCCTCGATTTCACGATCGCCGATCCCCAGCTCTGGATCCCCTACGACGACGGCACCGCCTTCGCCCAGTGGCTCGACCACGACCGGACCACCCGGGCGCTCCAGGACCTCGGCCTGCCCCAGAAGGAGATCGACGGCTACTTCGCGTACGAGGACCTGTTCGACCGCATGCGGATCAAGCTCCGCAAGGGCGCCAGGGACACCTGGGTCGGCGACTCGCCCAGCCGCGAGGAGCTCGGGGAGATCCTCGGCGACACCTATATGACCGACGTCCTCTTCCACGCCTCGATCGCCGACGTGATCGACGACTTCGTCACCGACCAGCGCCTCAAGGACGCCCTGTTCGGCCAGGGGATCATCGGCACCTACGCCGGCCCGCGCGACCCCGGCACCGCCGCCGTCAAGCTGATGCACTTCATCGGCGAGCTCGACGGCGTCGGCGCGGTCTGGGGCTACGTCAAGGGCGGCATGGGGATGGTGAGCTTCGCCATCGCCGACGCCGCCCGCGAAGCGGGGGCGGTGCTCGCGGCCGGGGTTCCGGTGGCGCGGGTGCTCCCAGGGGAAGGGGTGTGCCTCGACGACGGCACCTTCATCGCCGCCGGCCGGGTGGTCTCCAACGCCGACCCCAAGCGCCTGATGACCATGGTCGACGCCCCGGACGACTACCGGCTGCGTGTCGCCGAATGGGACGTCCGCAGCCCCGTGGTCAAGTTCAACGCCGCCCTGCGCCGCCTGCCCTCCTGGACGGCCGCCCCCTGCCAGACCTTCATGGCCGAGGGTGTGGTCGACGTGACGACCGGCCTCGACGAGGCCCAGCGTGCCTTCGAGCGCTGCCAGGCCGGCGAACCGGCGGTGGGGTTCGGGGAGATCTACGTACAGGACGGACTGATGAGCGTCTTCGGACAGTACGCCCCCTACGCCCTGAAGGGCGGCTGGGAGGCCCGCCGCGACGAGGTGGCCCGCCAGTTCGTCGACCTCATCAGCCGGTACGCCCCCGGCTTCGCCGACTGCCTGGCCCACTACGAGGTGCTCGGGCCGCCCGACATCGAGGCGCGCGTCGGCCTGACCGGGGGGCACATCTTCCAGGGCGAGGTGCGGCCGGACCAGATGTGGGACCGGCGGCTGACGCCTCGCACCCCCATGGAAGGGGTCTATCTGTGCGGCGCGGCGACCCACCCGGGCGGCAGTGTGATCGCCCTGAATGGGCGGAATGCCGCAATGGCCGTTCTGGTAGATATGGGAGACTCGACCCGGGGAACAGGAGATTGTCCCTAAGCTGAATCGGGTGACCCGCACCCACGAATTCTCCGGAGCATGCCCATGACCTGGCTGGGGTTCACCATCGCCCTGCTGGGCGCGCTCGGATACGCGCTGGGAGCGGCCCTCCAGCAGTTCGAGGCCGTCGCCCAGGGAGCCACCCTACGGCTCGTCCGCCGCCCGCGCTGGTGGATCGGCGGGGTCATCAGCTTCAGCGGCGCCTGCCTCCACGCGGTCGCGCTCAGTTTCGCGCCGCTCATCGTCGTCCAGCCGATCAGCGTCGCCACGCTCGTGTTCGCGGTGCCGCTCGCGGCCTGGCTGCACGGGCGCAGGGCCAAGCGGGCCGAGTACCTCGGCTCGCTGGCCGTCGCGGTCGGGTTGTTGTGGCTGATGCTGCTGGTTCCGGCGCACAACGTGAAGCCGTCGATGTCCACCGGCGAGGGCGTCGGCATGATCCTGGTGGTCGGCCTGATCGCCGCCGCCAGCTTCGTGTCGGCGCGGTTCTTCGCCGGGCCCGGCAAGGCCATCTGGATGTCGATCGGCGCCGGGGCGGTGACCGCGACCGTTTCGACGTTCGTGCGGGTCGTGGGCGCCAACTTCGACGGCGCGTGGGGCGGCTTACTGCACTGGTTCGCCTTCGCCATCCCCCTCCTGCTGATCGCGGCCGTGGTGCTGCTGCAGAAGTCCTACGAGGTCGGCTACTTCGGCATCGCCTACGCGACCGTGCAGATCGTCGACCCCATCACCTCCATCACCGCCGGGACCGTCCTGCTCGGCGAACCCCTGCCCGCCGGGGTCGGACAGGTCGTCCCCGCCCTCGTCGCGACCGCGATCCTCGTCTGGGGCACCATCACGCTCAGCCGGCTGGCGCCCGACCACTCGCCCGTGGCGCAGGAGACCAAGCCCGAGCCCGTCACGGTCTGACGGGCGGTTCCCAGGCGAAGACCGAGTCCATCTGGCGCAGCGCCGCCGTGGTGCCGAGCCTGCCGACGAGGCTGATCATCGTGTTCCGCGCCGCCGTCGCGACCGGGTTGCGCCACGAGGTGATCCGGGCGATGGCCCGCGACCGCTTCACGATCGGCGCCGTGCGCGGCATCCGCGCCGCCGAGTAGCTCTCCAGATCGTTCGTGTACGCCAGCGTGACCGCGTCCTCGATCGCCTGGCAGGCCCCCTGACCGAGGTTGGGGGTCATGGCGTGGGCGGCGTCGCCGAGCAGGGCCACCCTGCCGGAGTGGAAGGCCGGGGGAGCGGTCTCCAGGCTGAAGATGTCCGTGCGGATGACCTTCGCCGGGTCGGTGCGGTCGAGCACGGCCGGGATGGGGTCGTGCCAGCCGGCGAACAGGCGCTTCAGGTCGCCGAGTTCGTCGGGGGACGATCCGCCGGGCGGGGCGGGTGCGGTCGCGTAGGCGTAGACCTGGTCGCCGGCGAGCGGCATCACGCCGAAGACCTGGCCGTCGCCCCACGACTCCGACGGTTGCGCCCCGGCGGTGGGGGTGATCATGCGCCAGCTCGTCACGCCCGCGTAGACCGGGCCGGGCAGCGACGGGAAGATCTGTTCCCGGATGCGCGACCGGAGGCCGTCGGCGGCCACCACCAGGTCGGCGCTGAGCTCGCCCTTCGCGGTGGTGACCACGCCGTCGGGGGTGACCGACTGCACCGCGGTGTCGAGCTCGATCTCGGGGGCCTGCGCGGCCAGCAGGTCGACCAGCACGGCCCGGTGCAGCAGCACGGTCGGGTCGCCGTAGCGTTCCTGCGCGGCCTCGGCGCTGGTGCGCGACAACCACTTCCCGGTCTTGGTCCTGATGCCGCCCGACCCCTGGAAGGCCGCCAGCTTCCGCACCTGGTCGCCCACCTCGATCACGTCGAGCGCCCGCAGTGCGTTGGGCGCCATCGCGAGCCCGGCGCCGACCGGTTCGATCGAGGCGGCCCGCTCCAGCACGGTCACCGCCCACCCCTGCTGCCTGAGCGCGGCTGCTGCGGTCAGCCCGCCGATTCCGGCGCCGACCACCACGGCGTGTCTCATGATGCCTCCTTGGGAACTACATCTGTAGTATGCACTACATGTGTAGTCTGCGAAAGTGAGCACTGAGCGGGCGCGGATCATCGGGGACGCCGCGATCGAGATCCTCGCCGACCTGGGCATGCGCGGGCTTACCCACCGCGCGGTCGACGCGGCGGCGGGGTTGCCGTCCGGGTCGACGTCGAACCTGGCCCGCAGCCGCGCCGCGCTCCTGGAACTGGCCCTGGCCCGGCTGACGGAGCTGGAGGACGAGCACTTCGCCGAGCTGCTCACCCGGCCGATGCCGGCCGGCGGGCGGGAAGCCATGGTCGAGCTGCTGTCGGTGTCGACGCACAAGATGATCGTGGTCGACCGCCGGCGCAGCATCGCGCGCTACGAGCTGGCTCTGGAGGCCACCCGGCGTCCGGAGCTGCGGGCCGTCTACGACGACATCGGCCGCCGTTACCGCGACCAGGGCGTGGCCGTGTTCACCGCCGCGGGCACCGCCGACCCGGTGCGGCACGGGCGGCAGCTCGTCGCGTTCACCGAGGGCCTGCTGTTCGACGCCGTCGTCGGCGCCGGGGTGACCCCCACGCTCGACGACCTGCGGGCCGCCTTCGGCGAATACCTGTCCGCAGTGTTCAGGGACGGGTCACCGACTTGATGCGGCGGCCCGCCCCCGAGTCCTCGATGAGGGTGGCCAGGCGGCGCAGCCGGGTCTCCTCCCTCTTGGCGCTGATCACCCAGTAGATGGCCGTGCGGCGATACCAGGGGGCCTGGCCCTCGAACCAGTCCCAGGCGGCCTTGTCCTCCTGGAAGCGGGCGGCGTACTCCTCGGGCAGTTCGGCGGCCTGGCGCTGCTCGTAGCTGTAGATCTCCGAGCGGTCGGCGCTGCGGGCCTCGAAGGCGGCCAGGCCCGACGGGTGGACGACCCCCAGCTCGATCAGCTCCCGGATGCGGTTGATGTTCACCGAGCTCCAGGTGCTGCGTGGCTTCCTGGGGGTGAAGCGGATGACGTAGGACTCGGGGCCGAGGCTCTTGCGCACGCCGTCGATCCAGCCGAAGCAGAGCGCCTGGTCGACCGACTCGGGCCAGGTGAGGCTCGGCCTGCCGGTGGAACGCTTGTGGAAGCCGACCCACAACTCCGTCTCGGTCGTGTGGTTGGCGGCCAGCCAGGCGTAGAACTCGTCGGGGGTTTCGAAGAACGTCGGTTCCATGGGCAATCACCTATGGTCGCGGGGGCGGGCCGGTCAAGACACCATGACCTGATGTATCCATGTCCTGATATATCCAGAAAAGTCCTCTCGGTTGCCTCTGTCACCCCCGGGTGTCGTCGACACTCATACCGGCTGGTCGGTATGCTCGCGAGCTGTGACAGTGCCCGGACTCGATCTCGACCGTCTCGCCGCCCGCCTCTCCGAGGCCGGTGTCACCGACGGCCCGCTGACCGCCGAGCTGATCGAGGGCGGCAAGTCCAACCTCACCTACATCGTCCGCGACGGCGTCCGCGCGGTCGTCGTGCGCCGCCCGCCGCTCGGCCACGTGCTGGCCACCGCCCACGACATGGGCCGGGAGTTCCGCGTGATGGGCGCCCTCCAGGACACCGACGTGCCGGTGCCGCGCATGTACCACTTCTGCGACGACGCCGAGGTGGTCGGCGCCCCCTTCTACGTCATGGAGTACGTCGAGGGCACGCCCACCCGCCTCACCCCCGAGGTGGGGGAGCATCTGGCCGACGTGCTGGCGCGACTGCACGTGATCGACCCGGCCGAGGTCGGGCTGGGCGACTTCGGGCGGCCCGAGGGCTTCCTCGACCGGCAGGTCAGGCGCTGGAAGCGGCAACTCGACGCCTCCCGCAGCCGCGAGGTCGCCGGGATCGACGAGTTGTACGCCCGGCTGGCCAAGGACCTGCCGGTGTCGGGGGCGCCGGCGATCGTCCACGGAGACTTCAAGCTCGGCAACACGCTGATCCGCGACGGCCGGGTCGCGGCGGTGCTCGACTGGGAGATGTCCACACTCGGCGACCCCCTCACCGACCTGGCCCTGTTCCTGCTGTACGCCGACTTCGCCGACCTCGACGTCGGCGCGCCCGGCGGCGAGGTCGACGTGACCGCGCTGGCCGCCCACTACGCGGAGCGGTCGGGCCGGGACACCTCGCGGCTGGGCTGGTACGTCGGGCTGGCCTGCTTCAAGCTCGCGGTCATCACCGAGGGCATCCACTTCCGCTTCACCCAGGGGCTGACCGTCGGCGACGGGTTCGCCGGCATCGGGGACATCGTCGCGCCGCTGGTCGAGCGCGGCCTTCGGGAGGTCTGACAGATGGATTTCGGCTTCGACGCGACCACTCGTGAATACCGTGAGCGGCTTGAGGCCTTCATGGCCGAGCACGTCTACCCGGCCGAACCGGTCTTCGAGGAGCAGGCGCGGGAGAGCGGCTGGAGCGCCCCGCCGATCATCGAGGAGCTGAAGGCCGAGGCCCGGCGACGCGGCCTCTGGAACCTGTTCCTGCCGGGTGAGGGCCTCACCAACCTCCAGTACGCCCCTCTCGCCGAGATCATGGGCCGGTCCCCGGCCATCGCCCCGGTCGCCACCAACTGCGCCGCCCCCGACACCGGGAACATGGAGGTGCTGCACCAGTTCGGCACCGACGACCAGCGCAAACGCTGGCTCGAACCGCTGCTGGACGGGGAGATCCGCTCGGCGTTCGCGATGACCGAACCCGACGTGGCCTCCTCCGACGCGACCAACATCGCCACCTCGATCGTCCGCGACGGCGACGAGTACGTGATCAACGGCCGCAAGTGGTTCATCACCGGCGCGATGAACCCGAACTGCGCGGTCTTCATCGTCATGGGCAAGACCGACCCCGAGGCGCCCAAGCACCGGCAGCAGAGCCAGATCCTGGTGCCGCGCGACACCCCCGGCCTGACCGTGAAACGCGGCATGTCGGTCTTCGGCTACACCGACAACGACCACGGCGGCCACGCCGAGGTGATCTTCGAGGACGTCCGGGTCCCGGTCGCCAACCTGATCGGCGAGGAGGGCGGCGGCTTCGCCATCGCCCAGGCCCGTCTCGGGCCGGGCCGCATCCACCACTGCATGCGCCTCATCGGCATGGCCGAACGCGCCATCGAGATGATGTGCGGCCGGGCGCTGGCCCGCACGACCTTCGGCAAGCCGGTCGCCCAGCAGGGGGTGGTCCAGGACTGGATCGCCGAGTCGCGGGTCAAGGTGGAGCAGTTGCGGCTGCTGGTGCTGAAGACGGCCTGGCTGATGGACACCGTGGGCAACCAGGGCGCGCACACCGAGATCCAGGCCATCAAGATCGCCACGCCGGCCGCCGTCGAGTGGATCCTCGACAAGGCCATCCAGGTCCACGGCGCCGGCGGCGTCAGCCAGGACTTCCCGCTGGCCGCCCTCTGGGCGGGCGCCCGCAGCCTGCGCTTCGCCGACGGCCCCGACGAGGTCCACAAGCGCTCGCTGGCGTACCGGGAGCTGAAGAAGCACACGTGATTCCACCGATACCGGACCGAAGAGTGGGTGCGGTACGACTTTGGCACGGCACCTAAGAACAGGGGAACCACGTGGTGGACGCGACGACGGTCAGGCAGCGCGCGGAGGCGTTCCTGGCCGGGCACGACCCTTCCGAGCTGAGCCCGCTCGACTGGCTGAGGGCCAGGTTCGACGCCGGGCTGGCCTGGGTGCACTTTCCCGAAGGGCTGGGCGGCCTGGGCGCCCCGCGCGACCTCCAGGGGGTCGTCGACCAGCTCTTCCGGGGCACGCCCGACAACAATCCCGGCCGCATCGGCATCGGTCTCGGCATGGCGGCGCCGACGATCCTCGCCTACGGCACCGACGAGCAGAAGAGACGTTTCCTGCGCCCGCTCTGGACGGGGGAGGAGGTCTGGTGCCAGCTCTTCTCCGAGCCCGGCGCCGGGTCCGACCTGGCCGGGCTGGCGACCCGGGCGGTGCGCGACGGCGAGGACTGGGTGGTCGACGGGCAGAAGGTCTGGACGTCCAGCGCCCACCTCGCCCGCTGGGGCATCCTGGTCGCCCGGCACGACCCCGACCTGCCCAAACACAGGGGCCTGACCTACTTCGTCTGTGACATGGAGGCCCCCGGGGTCGAGGTCAGGCCGCTGCGCCAGATCACCGGCGAGGCCGAGTTCAACGAGGTCTTCCTGACCGGCGTCCGGCTCGGCGACGACCTGCGGCTCGGCGAGGTCGGCGACGGCTGGCGGGTGGCCCAGACGACGCTGATGAACGAGCGCGTCGCCATCGGGGCGTCGGGGTCGCCGCGCCGCACCATGATGGGCGTCTTCACCGAGGCCTGGCAGGCCCGCCCCGAGCTGCGCACCCACGACCTGCACCGGCGGGCGCTGGACCTGTGGGTGCAGGGCGAGGTGATGCGGCTGACCGGCCAGCGCCTGCGCGAGCAACTGCTCGCCGGGCATCCCGGCCCCGAGGGGTCGGGCATGAAGCTGCTGTTCGCCCGCCACCACCAGGAGGTCTCGGCCCTGGAGGTCGAGTTCCTGCGCGAAGACGGCCTGACCTACGACGACTGGACCTTCCGCCGCCCCGACGGGGTCGACTTCCTCGGCCGCGGGGCGGGCTACCGCTATCTGCGGGCCAAGGGCAACTCGATCGAGGGCGGCACCTCCGAGATCCTCCGCAACATCGTGGCCGAGCGGGTGCTCGGGCTGCCGGCGGAACCCCGAACCGACGTCGCCGCGCCCTGGAAGGACCTGCCTCGATGACGCTGCTCTACACGGAGGTCGAGGAGGAGCTCCGGACCGCCGTCCGCGACCTCCTCGCCGACAAGGCCCCCGTCGCCGCCGAGGGCGAGAACGCCGCCGCCTGGCACGGCCTGGCCCGCGACATCGGCGTGGCGGGGCTGCTGGTGCCCGAAGACCTCGGCGGCGCGGGCGCGTCGGCCCGTGAGGCCGCGGTGGTGCTGGAGGAGCTGGGGCGGGCGGGCACTCCCGCGCCGTTCCTGACCTCGTCGGTGCTGGCGACCCGGGTGTTGTCGAGCGCGGGATACGCCGGCATCTCCCGGCTGGCGTCGGGGGAGGCGACGGCGGCGTTGTGCGTGTCGCTGGCGGCGTCGCCTTATCGGGACGTCCCGGTGGGAGTGCTTGAAGAAGGGGACGGTGGCCCGGCCGCGCCGGGTGGCCCGACGGTCGCGGCAGCCGGCGGCGAGGCGGATGGCGCTGGAGGCGCGGCCGGTTCGCTGGCGGGTGTGGTCAGTGGGCGGTTCAGCGGGGTCGCGGGGGCCGTCGGGGCCGATCTCTTCGTGGTGCCGCTCGACGGGGGCCGGGTCGCCGTGGTGGAGAGTGAGCGGGTTCTCGTCGAGCCGGTGGTCTCGCTCGATGTGACGCGTCCGCTGGCCACGGTGACGTTCGAGCGGGTGCCGGCCGTGGTGCTCGACGGGGGGTCGGTGGACGAGGCGCTGCTCCTCGCGGCCGGGTTGCTCGCGTCCGAGCAGGTGGGGGTGGCCGAGTGGTGTCTCACCACGACGGTGGCCTACCTGAAGGAGCGGCGGCAGTTCGCGCGGCCCGTCGGGTCGTTCCAGGCGCTCAAGCACCGGCTCGCCGATCTCTGGCTGGAGGTCGCGGGGGCGCGGGCGGCGGCGCGCAACGCCGCCGATCAACTCGCCTCGGGGGGCGATGCCCGGGTGGCCGTGGCGGTCGCCGCCGCCCACTGCGGTGAGGTCGCGGTACGGGCCGCGGAGGAGGCCCTGCAGCTTCACGGAGGCATCGGGATGACCTGGGAGCATCCCATCCACCTCTACCTGAAGCGCGCCAAGGCCGATTCGATCGCCTTCGGCACCCCCGGCGACCATCGGAGCGCTCTCGCGCCCTTGGTAGGCCTTCCGGGGCCGGAGTAGTCGTCACGGCCGAGGCGGCTCGGCCCCAGGGTGGGTCGTCGCAGGCGGGGGCGGGCGCGGCCGGGTGGCGCCGGTTGCGGGGCGAGGCGGGGCGGTGGGCGGTGCCGGGGTGGGCGGAGCCGTAACGGAAGATCGGCTCTTAAGGGGTGAGGGAGCGGAGGAGGAGGTCGGCGAAGTAGCGGCCGACCTCGGTGCCCGTGAGGGGGCCGTCGGGGTGGTACCAGGTGCCGAGGTGGTGGACGGAGCCGAAGAAGAAGTCGACCACCATCTCGGCCGGGACGTCGTCGCGGAACACGCCCTGCTGCTGGCCCTCGATCACGAGGTCGCGGAAGCGTTCGTGGTAGCGGCGGCGTTCGGCGCGGACGATCTTGCGGGTGTCGGGGGCCAGCTGGTGGTTGGACCTGAAAAAGATCTTGGAATCGTCGAGGTTGTCGACTGTGGTGTTGATCACATCGGCGGCCGCGGCGTGCAGGCGCTCCGCGACGGTTCCCTCACCGTCGGCGAAACGTCGCAGGCGGTCCATCTGCATGCGGAGGACCCGTCCGTAGATCTCATGAAGAAGATCATCTTTCGAGTCGAAATAGTGGTACATCGCCCCTTTTGTGACGCCGGCGGCCGCTACGATTTCCTGGACGGAAGTGCTCTCGAAGCCCTTCTCGGCGAACAGGCGCGTCGCCGCCGACAGCAACCGCTGGCGTACCGGTTCTTCGACGGACGTGCCCAACCGCGCCATGTCGACCCCCTCTGATAGGCGACCAGCATACCGACTGGTCGGTCAAGACGAGGTTGTTATACCGGTGGTGGCGTAACCGTGCTAGTTCCCTCACCATCGGGAGCTGGGATTCCTGTTCGGGTACGCCTTAGGCAAAGCAGTCCTAACTTGCAGGGAGTGCAGGGTGCCCAACGGGTCCATCTACGTCCCGCGCGACGACAAGTTCACCGGTTCGTCGCCGCAGAACCTGTACTTGACCTTCTGGCTCGCCGGCCGGAAGAACCGCCTCCGGCTCCGGGCCGCCTACGCGGTCGCCGGTCTCATCGCCGGAAGCCTCCTCGCCGGACGGTTCGGCTGGAACGTCGTCGTCACCGGGCTCCTCTTCGGAGCGCTGGCCGGCGGCACCGACGCCTTCATCGCCTGGCGGTCCCACGAACGCACCGCCGTCTGGCGGGGCAAACGCCGGGGCGAGGTCCGCACCGGCCGCCTCCTCCGGGCGATGTTGCGCCGCCGCGGCTACCACGTGATGGACGGCCGCGCCGTGCCCGGCAAGGCCTCGGTCGACCATCTGATCATCGGGCCCGGCGGCCTGTGGATCGTCGACAACGAGGCCTACTCGCCCGACACGATCGTGGCCAAGCACGGCAAGCGCCTCTTCTTCGACGAGAAGTACGGCACCAGCGTCGCCAAGGGCCTCATCGGGGCCGCGACCGACCTGGCCCAGGTCCTGTCGAAGGAGACCGGCATCCAGGTCACCATCAGCCCGGTGCTCGCGTTGCACGGGTGCACGATCGCCAACAGGGCAGGCGTGGTCAGCGGCGAGGGCTTGACCGTGGCCTACCCGAGGCGCATCCCCGGCTTCATCCGGCGCAACCCGACGGCCGAACTGACGGCCGATCAGGTCGAGCTACTCGGCCGCACGGCTGCGCGCATCCTCCGCCGGATGCGCTAGCAGTTCCTTCGCCAGCAGGGCGACCACGATCAGGGCCGTGACCAGCGCCGTCCACGGCCCTCCGATCACCGTCGCCAGCGGGGTGACCGCGAGCACGACCACCCCGGTGACGGCGAACACGACCGGCTTCAGGTCGCGCCTGCCGTTCGCCAGGGCGTCGATGGTGGCGTACGCGAACAGGAACACCGCGACCGGAGCGGTGAACGCCAGCGCGGCCCCCCACTCGGGCAGGTGCGCGCCGTGCCCGCCGACCGACCCGGCCACCACCGCGACGCCCGCCCCGCCGGCCGCGATGGCGGCGAGGATGAAGTAGTGGCCGTACGACCAGATGTAGGTCGTGCGCGGGTTGGTCGTCAGCGCCTTGTGGTCCATGTAGCCGAAGTAGAGCCACCAGACCGACAACGAGGTCAGCAGCGCCGCCACGGCGAGCACGATCAGTTCGGCGACGTGGCCCTCCGCCGCGAACGCCCCCTGGATGGCCAGCGTCGCCGCGGTGACCGACTCGCCGATGACGATCAGGGTGAACAGCCCGAACCGCTCGGCGATGTGGTGGGCGTGGTAGCCGCCCTGGTCGGCGTTCCAGCCCGCGAACCACGGCACCGACAGGTCGAGCAGGAACAGGGTGATGAACGCCAGGATCCGGTAGTCGTCGGGCAGCAGGAGCTGCAGCACCCACAGGACCTGCACGGCCGTGGTCCCCACCGCGAGCCTGACCGCCAGCTTCCGGACCGCCGGATGCTCCCGTCCGGCCCGCAACCACAACGCCACGTAACCGATCCGCATGATCACGTAGCCGAGGACGGTCCACCGGAAGTCGAGGTCGTTGAACGCCGCCGGCACCCCCGCCGCCAGCACGAGCGACCCGGCGATCTGGACGAACGCGAGGATGCGATAGGGCCCGTCGTCGGTGTCGAAGGCGCTGGCGAACCACGTGAACGCGATCCAGGCCCACCAGATCGCCCCGAAGAGCATCAGGTAGCCGACGACGCCCTCGGCGGTGTGCCCTTCGAGGAGCGCGTGGTCGAGCTGCGCGGCGACCTGGGCGACCGCCGTCACGAAGACCAGGTCGAAGAGCAGTTCGAGGGGCGTGGCGGTGCGGTGCGGTTCGGACGGGTCGCGGGCGACCATCCCGGTCTTCCAGGGCATGGACCGCATCGTAGCCAGGGGCGGCACAGGCGGACCGTGCGGGCGCGGACTGGGCACGGCCGGTCGGGCGGTGGCGCCCGTGGCCCCTTTCCCGGTCGTCCACGCCCGAGTTGCTCGTTGCGGTGAGGGCCTGCGCGGCCGGTCGGCGCCGGTTACGGCGGTCGCGCCCAGTGGCGGGCGGTGCCGGGGTGGGCGGAGCCGTAACGGGATCAGACGATCTCTTCGACGAACGCCGCGAGCTGGTGGACGTTTCGGCATTCGTGCATCGGGATCACGGCGGCGTAGCCGCTCGCCACGGAATCGCCGGTGTCCCACTGGTTCCTCGGTTCGGGGTTGAGCCAGTAGGCGTGCCGGACCTTTTCGGTCAGGCGTTTCAGGGTCTCGGTGTTCGGCGGCTGGTAGTTGGAGCGCGCGTCGCCGAGGATGAGCAGGCTCGTCTTCGGGGTGAGGACGCTCGCGTGGCGTTCCTCGAAGGTCTTCAGGACGTGGCCGTAGTCGGTGCGGCCGAACCGCGAGATGTCGGCCTCGGTGGTCATGCGGGTGACGGCGTCGAGGACGTCGGCGCCCGGCGCGAAATACTTCGTGATCTCGTCGACGGTGTCGACGAAGGCGAACGCCCGGACCTTGGTGAACTGCTCGCGCAGCGCGAAGGTGAGCAGCAGGGTGAACTGCGCGAATCCGGCGACCGAGTCGCTGGCGTCGGTGAGGACGACCAGCTCCGGTTTGTGCGGACGCCGGGGCTTCAGGTGGGTGGCCAGCGGGACGCCGCCCGACTGGAGTGACGCGCGGACCGTCCGGCGGAAGTCGAGGCGGCCCCGGTCGCCCTTCTTGTGTTTCATCGAAAGACGGGTGGCCAGCCGTCTCGCCAGGGGATGGATCTCTCTCCGCATCTCGGCGAGTTCCGCCTTGGTGACGCGGAGGAAGTCGCGGCGGTCGATCGGCGGCCTGACGGCCGATCTGGTGATGCGTTCGCGGCCCTGTTCCTCGGCGATCCTGCGTCTGACGTCGGCGGCCACCTCGGCCTCGAAGGCGGCGATGTTCGTGGTGACACGCTGCCGGGCGAGCTTCTCGGGGAGGCCGCCGCGTTCACCGAGGAGCCTGGCGATCAGGGTCTGCGGGGAAAGGGCGCGCAGCACCGGATAGGAGAACCACGACTGGCGTCCCGGCCCCGCCTGCACCCGGCCGAAGCGCTCGACCATGGCCTGCGCGAAGGCGCGGAACTCGGGAGCGGAAGGATCTCCTCTGAGGAGTTCGGCCAGTTCCGATCGAAGGTCCTCGGGGTCGTCGTCGCGCTGCTTCGGCGGGCCCTGGGTCGTGGACGGGAACCAGAGGTCGAACAGGACGTCGAAGCCCTCCCGGTGCTGCGGCCGTTTCACGAGCGTCGCGGCGTAGGCCTCACGGAGGGTCCGCCGGTCGGCGAGGTCGATGTGCCGCAGGGCGTGGGCGGCGTCCAGCCCCTCGGCCAGGGAGACCGGAAGCCCGGTCTCCCTCAGGGCGTGCACGAAGCCGATGTGCCGGTCGATCACCGCAGGCCCAGTTCCTTGGCCGCCCGCTGCTGGTCGGAGTGGTGTTTCAGCACGACGCCCAGCGTCTCGGCGACGGTCCGCTCGTCGAGCACCTCCCGGCCGAGGGCGAGCAGGGTGTGCGCCCAGTCGACGGTCTCGGCGATGCTCGGCGACTTCTTCAGCTCCAGCGCGCGCAACGTGGCCGCCGTGCGCGCCAGCTGCTCGGCGACCGTCTCGGCGATGCCGGGGACCTGGGCGAGCACGATGTCGCGCTCACGTTCGGGGGTCGGGTAGTCGAGGTGGAGGTAGAGGCAGCGGCGCTTGAGGGCCTCGCTGAGCTCCCTCGTGGCGTTCGAGGTCAGGACGACGAAGGGTCTCCTCGCGGCGGTGATGGTGCCGAGCTCGGGGATGGTGACCTGGAAGTCGGAGAGGATCTCCAGGAGGAGCCCCTCGACCTCGACGTCGGCCTTGTCGGTCTCGTCGATCAGCAGAACGGTGGGGCGATCTGACCTGATGGCCTTCAGGAGGGGTCTTTCCAGGAGGAACTCCTCGGCGAAGATGTCGTCCCAGGCGTCGTCGTCGGCCTGGATCCTGAGGAGCTGCTTCTTGTAGTTCCACTCGTAGAGGGCTCGCGCCTCGTCGAGGCCCTCGTAGCACTGGAGCCTGACCAGGTCCGCCCCTGTCGCCTCGGCTATCGCCTTGGCGAGCTGGGTTTTCCCGACGCCCGCCGGGCCTTCTGCCAACAGCGGTTTCTGCAGTACGCCGGCCAGGAAGACCGAGGTGGCGATGGCGTCGTCGGAGAGGTATCCGGTCTGGCGGAGACGGGTGACGGCTTCCGACGGTGAGGCGAACCAAGTCACGTGGGCTTCCCCTTGGGTGAACCGAATGATGTTCTACTGTAGCCCGATTTGGTGGGGGTTCGGAGTCGCGGTAACCTACAAGGGCTTCAAGCGCCGCTAGCTCAGTTGGTTAGAGCAGCTGACTCTTAATCAGCGGGTCCGGGGTTCGAGTCCCTGGCGGCGCACTTGATAGAAACCCCAGTCGGGCATATCCGATCTGGGGTTTCTTCGTTCAACGCCTCGACATGGTCGCCTGTCTGCGAAAGTTTGATCTTGATAGTGGTCTGGTGCATCCGATCGCTCTTTCGCCCACAGGCTGCGGAGACGGGACCTGTTCTTCCGCTGGACTGAAGGAGTCGGTGCTGGAGTCGCTTGACCTGCACTCATCTTCTTCTTGCAGGCAGCCTGGTCTGCCGGGCAGGCAAGACGTGCAGTTCCGGCGGGACCTTCGCTTCGGGCGGTTAGCTCGAGCCGCCCGACACAGTGGACTGGGACGCGCGCTAGATCGGTGCCCAGAGTGGGTATTGAGGGCCGGCACACCGCCTGAACTCGTCCTGTGCTGTCCTATGGCCCATTTGTAGGTTGAGGCCAGGCAGAGATTGTCTCCCTTGACTCAGCTCAGGCTGAGGTGTAACGGCTGGGGTTCGGCTCGGTGTTCAGTAACCAGGGCGTGGACCGTTCGGCTTCCATGTGGACTGGAGTGCGGGCCAGTCAGGAGATGCCCGGGTCGACTGCCCTTGCAGGCCTGGCCGTTCTGTCTTGAAATTGTCCAACACAAAGTCCAGGCGTTGCGGGCCACGGTACCCGGATATCGGTGGTGGCGGAACTTAGGTGACCCGCAGGCTATGGACCTGGCCGCACTGATTGGTATACAGGGCGATGTGTTCGAAGCAGTGGCTGCCCACGCCGCGAAGCTAAGCGGCATGGGCGCCCAAGAGAAGCCGTGATCGAAGATGACTGTGGGCCTGTTTTCGTGCCTTCTCCTCGGCCGGGCCATCGAGGGGCCGTCTTACCCGCAACGGCCAGGAGCTCAATGCCACGAACAAGCTGGAAATGAGGTTATGGCCTGTCCGCCCATGCCGACGATAGCCATACCCAGGTCCATGCGACCACCGATCAGTTTTCGAGTACCTGCCCATGATCAGCGCTTGTTCTGCTGCCAGGGCCATTCGCGTCCGTATCTTCGTTACGGCGACTCGGTATAGAGCATCGTTGAGTAACCGTATCTGGCCCCTAAGTAGCGATAGGTATCTCATCCGAGGAAGCGGTTGGCGAAATGCCACTCAAAGTAGCTCCGACTACCATCGGTAAATGATCCGCACGAACGTCCAGCAAGACGGGTAAGTTGATTAGCGAGGGCTCCATCGGTCGGTGGCACTACAGTCACGATCTTGCCGTCGCTGCCAACTGAGATGTAGCCGGTCTCGTAGAGGGCGTCACAGCCGAACTGGCAGGCGAGCATCGCTACATGCTTATCCAGGCGTTCATCATCGCTGCAGAGGCTGCGGAGTTTGATGTGCGCAGTGATGAGAAAACGGACGGGGTAGGTTTCCCCGCAGATGGAGCACTCGGCTTCAGCGGCTGATCCGAGCAGCGATTGGCGAAGACTTGCTTGCTCTCGACGTTGAGTCGCTGTGGTCGGTCGGTTCAGGTCACCGTCGAAGTACAGAGACTGATCGCAGCCTTCGGCCGGCCCAGTTTTTCCTGGAGGTCGGATCGCAACCGACGGTGGCCTTCCTTCGATAACTTCTGCACTGGGCAACGTCATTAGAGCCGCTCCGATGAAGGAGCTGCGGTGGCCGATCTTGTCCGGGTCGATCGACACTCGGCCGTTCTTTCGAAGCAATCTGAGCGCGAAGTCAACCTCGGCGATCGAAACCAGCTGGCCGTCGGGTGACCTATCCGTCGCGACGCGAGCATAGGGCGGCTGTACTTCGAGCACGCGGTTGTGTCGGCCTTTGATAGTTGAGATGTCCCGACCCAGGAGTCGCCGCAGCAGGTTGGTCGCGTCGTCGTGCGCTTCGGCAGGAAGAACTACTGGCTCGAACCGATCACCGAACCTTTCCAGGAAGCGGTCACCGAATTCGTCATCCACGCGGAAGAGATAGCCCTGGTTGACGCCACCGTCCTTCTTGAATGGGCCGCCTGGTGAAGAGTGCTCGGTGCGCCAAGCCTTCGGGATCTCATCTCGGTGCACGGCGCGGGTGGCCTGACGGTAGGCCACGCATATAAGGCGACCGTCGTCCTCCCAATCGCTTTGCAGGTCATTCGGGCGGCGGGCATCGACCGCTTCGGCAGTCACCAGGCTCAGCGCGACCACTCTCTGGGAGGCGTAGTGAAGCACCGTGTCGTTGACACGCACCTCCGTCATGGTCGTCCAGTGCGACTTGCGGTTTCCGTTTTTATCTGCTTTGGGCGCCCACAGGATGCCGGCTGCGAGCTCCTGATCGAACGTGTGCCGCTGATTCACCCACCAGATTGCCACGCAGGAGATCCCTTCTCGTGTGAGGGGACTCAGCGTAAGGGCTATAACCGACATTTCATGACTAGACCGCTTTGGGTATGTGGGGGCGGGAGAGACTGAAAGCCCCGGATGCCGTGGCTTGGGTTGATGAGCATGAGACGCCCGACACCCATCGCGAGCGGCTACGTCTCCGCCGACCTGGGCGCCATTCAGTCACCGATCAGAGCCTCCACCGAGCCCGGAGGGCTTCACGGTGACGCGTACTGCGGACGGGTGCTCGGCCGACAGAGGCCGGCTGACCTCGGAGGTGGATGGTCAGCGTGGTAAATCAGCGAAGGCGCGGATGAATGAGTCGTGGTGGACATCCAGGTGCGGACGGCCTATTCCGTGTCCGAGGCTGATATACGGGCGGACAGCGGGCCGGCCGACCGGACCTCCTCGAGGGCGTCCCACTTGTCCAAGAGGGCGGCGAGGCGAGAAGGCGCCGCCGTGGCTGGTGAGGAAGTCGGTCGGTCTCATGTCGTGGTCTTTCAGAAGCGGGTGCGTTCCCGCCACGACGTCCAGATCCCCGCGTCCCCGAAGATCTCCAGATCCCCCTCCCGCCGGTTCACCAGTGCCAGGAACAGGTCGGCCGCAGGCCCCCTCACCGCCAGGTCGCCCTTCCCGTGCCCGACCTCCCAGACCACCCGGTCCTCCTCGCCGCGCAGCATCCACTCGCCGGGGACGTCGGTCGTGTGCAGGTGGACGGTCACCCCGGGGTCGAGGGTCGGGCGGGAGGAGGCGACGGTGTCGATCCACTCCTCGATGCCGTCGGCGGCGACGTCGGCCGACAGGTCGTAGGGCCGCCCCAGGGCCAGGGCCGCGTCGGCGCGGTGGACGGTCGCCTCGTGGAGGCGGCGGCGCACCCACCACTCGGCCGGACGGGGGCCCAAGAACGTCCACACGTAGGTGTCGGCGCCGATCGCGTCGACGGCGTCCCGCAGGATGCGGGGGCCTTCGCGGAACCACGCCAGCGCGCCTTCGGTGTCGGCCGGGGGCTTGCCGTCGCGGACCTCGCGGGGGTCGAGGTATTCGCCGACGTGGTCGCTGATGATCTGGGCCGACCAGCGGTCGCCCCGGCCGACGTGGCGGAAGAGTTGCTTCAGGGTCCAACCGGGGCAGGTCGGCACCTCGGTCGCCGGGTCGGCGTCGCCGACGAGGTCAGCGAAGCGGGCGTTCTGGTCGATCAGGGCGGTCATGTGGTCCATGGGCACGATCATCCCTGGTCGGCTCGCCGTCCGACAGGAAGAGCAGGCCCGGACCCGGGTGGCGGAGCGTGGAGCGGATGCGGCGGGCCAGCGCGGCCTCGGTGAGGCCGGCGATCTCGTCGAGTGCGATGAACCGGACTTCGGCGATCTCGCCGTCGGTGAAGCGGATCTCCGCCACCTCGGCGGCGGTCAGGACGCCGCCGTCGAAGATGAAGTGCAGCAGCGCGCGGCGGTCGGGGCGGGCCGGGCGGACGTCGATGCTGAGCAGCTCGCCCACGGGGCGGTCGAGGCCCAGTTCCTCTCTCAGTTCGCGGCGGGCCGCCGCCGCGGGGGTCTCGCCGCTGCCGACCTCGATCACCCCGCCGGGGATGTCCCAGTCGTTCTTGTACGTCGTCCGCACCAGCAGCACCCGGCCGTCTTCGTCGGTGAAGAGCACACCGGCGGCGGAGACGGCGACCGGGAGCGCGGCATACCACGCGGGGAGATTCACCGGCCGATGCTACAGCCGCCGCGCGGGATGGACCCCGACGTTCACGACGGACCTGTCACCCAACGTCCGGGAGAGTTCGACGGTGAAGGGCGTGGGCGGGTTGCCCTGGCAGGTCGCCCCTCCGTGTTTCGGCCGGACCGCCACGGCGACCCGCACCTCCTGGTCGGTCTCCTCCAGTTCGACTAGTTCAACTCGGCCCGCCGCCGGCTGGCCGCTCGCGCACCCCCGTTCGGTGACCAGCAGGTTCAAGTGGGTGCCCGACGACGAGCCGAAGGTGAGGTCGGCGTCGTCGAGGCCGGGGAAGACCCGGTGCAGGGAGCAGCGGGTGGACCGGCGCAGGTGCCAGCCGTCGTTCGCGCCGAACCGTTCGATCAGCAGGTACTGGTGGGTGCTGTCGCCCAAGTCCGCGGGGACGGGCTTCTCGATCTCGCGGATCAGGGCCACCCGATCGGAGCTCTCCTCGACGATGTGCCAGTCCTCCAGATCGGCGGGGGCGCGGACTTCGGTGCCCTTGAGCGCCGCCTGCCCGTCGGCTCCCAGGCGTGTCGCCGGTGGACCGGTGAGAGCGGCCAGGGGGACGGGTTCTCCGTTGCAGGCATACGTGGAGGCGGGGGCGGGGCAGGAGGCGGCCAGCAGGAGGAGCGGCAGGATTCGCTTCATGGTGTTCTAGACGTATCCGGAATGCGCGCGGGCGCAGTCGGAGCAGCGGGTGACCGCGGACCGCTCCAGATTTCCGGTGTTCGCCCGCAACGGCTGGTCGGAGCTGATCCGCTGCCACACGCCGAGCGCGGGGGAGGACACCCGGCCCCACTCCCGCGCGAACACCTCAGGCGGGGGGAAGTGCACGCACGCGCCCGGCAGATGGGCGAATCCGATGGGGGAAATCAGAATTTCGGGCGGAGGTGAGGTCCGGACCGGAATTCCGCCGCACGAACAACCTTCTCCCACGATGAGGTCGCAGCGGTCACATCGAATTCTCGACATGTTCGGGATTATCTGACATGTGCCAATAGTCGCGGGTCGCGACGGCAAATCCCGCCGCGTCGAACGTCACGAACACGCAGCCCGCCAGGTCTCCCTCCCTCGCGCGCACCCGGAACTCGATCGCCGCCGTGTCGCCGTCGACCAGCGGCTCGCCGAACCGCACGTCGAGCACGTCCTCCTCGGAGAACGACCACGTCAGATACTCCCTGAGCGCGTCGAGGCCGCGGTGCGGCTCGCGGAAGGGCATCGAGTGGTGGACGATGCCGGGGGCGTACAGAGAAAGAAGCAGGTCGACGTCGTGGGTGGCCCAGCCGGTCTGCCAGGTCCGGGCGAAGCGGCGGGCGATCTCCCTGGTGTTCACCCGCCGAAGCCTAGGCTGAGGGAATGTTGGTGGGGACGTCCGGCTGGCAGTACGCCGATTGGCGCGGGGTGCTCTATCCGCCCGGCCTGCCGCAGAAACGCTGGCTGGAACACTACGGCGAGGAGTTCGCCACCGTCGAGAACAACGGCGCCTTCTACCGGCTGCCCCGGCGGGAGACCTTCGAGGAATGGCACGACCGCACGCCCGGCCATTTCGTCATGGCGGTCAAGGCGAGCCGCTATCTGACCCACGTCAGACGCCTCAGAGACCCGAAGGAGCCGGTCTCGCGGCTGATGAGGGTGGCCGAGGGGCTGGGCGACAAACTCGGCCCGATTCTCATCCAGCTTCCGCCCAATCTCCCTTACGAAAGAGACGCCCTCGACGACTGCCTGAAATGTTTCCCCAAAGGCGTCGAACTGGCCGTCGAACCCCGCCACGAATCGTGGTGGAACGACGACCTGCGGCGGACCCTCGAAAACCGGTCCGCCGCCCTCGTCTGGGCCGATCGGCTGGGCAGGATCCAGGGCCCGCTGTGGCGGACGACGACCTGGGCCTACCTGCGCTTCCACGAAGGAACGTCGAGGAAGAACCCGCCCGAATACGGCGACCGCGCGATGAAGACCTGGCTCGAACGACTGCCCGGCGACGCCTACGTCTACTTCAACAACGACGCCACCGGCGCGGCGGTCAGAAATGCCCGCCGATTCCAGAAACTGGCGACAAAATAAGACGTATGCACATCGTCGGCCCGGGCCGCATGAGGCTGCTCGGTCCGGCCGAGTTGGACGCCTCCTCGGTCGTCGCCAACAACGCCATGAACCGGGGCCGCCGCCTGCGCGGCTACTCGCGTGAGCTGGGACTGGACCTCGCCGCGACCCTCAGCGGGAAGACGTGGCTGGACCTGTGCTGCGGTGAGGGTCATGCGCTGGCCGAGGGCGCGCTGCTCGGCGCGGACGTGATCGGGGTCGATCTGGTCGACCATTTCGCCGTGCCGCCGGGAAAGGGCCTGGAACTGGTCGTCGCGTCGATTCCGGGCTGGCAGCCGGGAAGGGAATTCGACTTGGTCACCGTCGTCCACGGCCTCCACTACCTCGGCGACAAACTCAAGGTCCTCGCCGACATCGCCGGATGGCTCACCGAGCACGGCAGGTTCGTGGCCAACTTCGACGTCGCCTCCGTCGAGGCCGGATCGCGCCGGAAGCTGCTGGCCGCCCTGCGGAGCCAGGGGTTCGGCTACGACCCCAGGAACAGACGCATCTCGCGGACCGGCCCCGCCGTGGTCGAGTTGCCCTACGAATACCTCGGCGCCGACGACACGGCCGGGCCCAACTACACCGGCCAGCCGGCCGTCGTCTCCCACTACCGGGCATAGACGAACCCGTACCGGATCAGGAGGTTCGCCTGCCGTGTCCCGGGCGACGCCTTACGGAGTGGAGGACCATAGGAGCGGCGTGCAGGCGGTCCTGGGCTCGCTCAGCCCGGCGGCCGTCTTCATCGTGGCCACGATCAAGCCGACGGGTCACCAGGCGGTCAGGGACCTGGGCGAAGACCTCGCGGGGCTGCTGCGCACGGTCGGGTTCCGGTCGCTCGACCCGGGGTTGTCGTGCGTGCTGGGGTTCGGGTCCCAGTTCTGGGACCGGCTCTACCCGGGGCTGCCGAAGCCGCGGGGGCTGCACCCGTTCCAGGAGATCCGGGGTGCCCACTACGCGCCCTCGACGCCGGGCGACCTGCTGATCCACATCCGGGCCAACCGCCACGACCTCTGCTTCGAGCTGGCCATGCTGATCATGAGCCGGATCCGGGACGCGGTCGCGAGCGCCGACGAGGTGCACGGCTTCCGCTACTTCGACGCCCGTGACCTGCTCGGCTTCGTCGACGGCACCGAGAACCCCACCGGCGACCTGGCGTCGGAGTCGGTGCTCATCGGCGACGAGGACCCCGACTACGCCGGCGGCTCCTACGTCCTGGTCCAGAAGTACGTCCACGACCTGGCCACCTGGAACGGGCTCGCCACCGAGGACCAGGAGAAGGTCATCGGCCGCCACAAGCTCTCCAACGTCGAGCTCGACGACGACGACAAGCCGCCGAACGCGCACAACGCGCTCACGGTCATCGAGGAGGACGGCAGGGAGCTGAAGATCCTGCGCGACAACATGCCGTTCGGCAACGCCTCGCAGGGCGAGTTCGGCACCTACTTCATCGGCTACGCGCGCAGCTCCGCGCTGCTGGAGCACATGCTGACCAACATGTTCATCGGGGACCCGCCCGGCAACTACGACCGGATCCTCGACTTCTCCACTGCGCTGACCGGTTCCCTCTACTTCGTTCCCTCAGGTGCCTTCCTGGAAGACCCGCCCGAGCCGGTGCGGTCGGGCCGGTTGATCATCGGAGACCTCAAGGGAGTGCCGCAGTCATGAACAACCTCCATCGGGAGCTGGCCCCGATCTCCGGCGCCGCCTGGGCGCAGATCGAGGAGGAGGCCGCCCGCACCTTCAAACGGCACATCGCCGGACGCCGGGTGGTCGACGTCCACGGCCCCGGGGGGACCGAACTGTCGGCCGTGTCGACCGGGCACACGACCCCGATCCAGCCGCCGGCGCACGGCGTGCAGGCCTGGCAGCGGGAGGTGGCGCGGCTGGTCGAGCTGCGCCGGCCGTTCGAGCTCGACCGGGAGGCGGTCGACGACGTCGAGCGCGGCTCCAACGACTCCGACTGGCAGCCGGTCAAGGACGCCGCCGCCGCGCTGGCCATCGCCGAGGACCGGGCCGTCTTCGAGGGGTACGCCCCCGGCCACATCTCGGGCGTCATCCCGCTCAGCGCCCATGCGCCGCTGGTGCTCCCGGCCGACGTGCGGGGCTACCCCGACGCCATCGCGCAGGCGCTCGGCATCCTGCGCATGGCCGGGGTCGACGGCCCCTACTCGGTGCTGCTGTCGGCCGACGCCTACACCGGGGTCGCCGAGACGGCCGACCACGGCTACCCCGTGCTGGAGCACATCCAGCGGCTCGTGTCGGGCGACATCATCTGGGCCCCCGCGATCAGCGGGGCGGTCGTGCTCACCACCCGGGGCGGCGACTTCGACCTGCACCTCGGGCAGGACGTCTCCATCGGATATCTGAGCCACACCGACTCCACGGTGACGCTCTATCTCCAGGAGTCGTTCACCTTCCTGCCGTACACGGCTGAGGCGGCCATTCATTTGACGAGTCCCTAATTGGTTCTTCGGCAATTATTGACAGGTCAACGGATACCCACCAGTATTGCCCGGACGGGGCGGGGGCCACAGCTTTAAACACGGGGAGACATGCGGGTATTCGTCGTGGACGAAGATAGTCAGACCGCGGCCGAGATCGAGGCCGCGCTGGGGAAATCCGGTTATTCGGTCACGGTCGGTTCCGACCGGACGGCGACTCTCGGATATGACGTCGTCTTTCTCGGCGTGCGGGGCGACGAGGGGAGCGCGGCCTGCCGGGAGATCCGGCGGGTCAGCGACGTGCCGATCATCGTGTTGTCGGCCCGCGACGACCGGGCCGAACGGGTCCGCGGGTTGCGCGCCGGCGCCGACGACTACCTGGTCAAACCCCTCTGCATGGACGAACTGGAGGCCCGCATGGAGGCGGTCCTGCGGCGCACCAGGGGCGGCAAGACCGACGTGCTCCAGGCGGGTGACATCCAGATCGACGCGCGGCGTTATCTGGTCTGGCGCGACGGCCGGAATGTGCCGCTCACGCCGAAGGAGTTCGCGTTACTCCGGCGGCTCGTGCAGACGCCCGGAGAGGTCGTCACCAAGCAGACCTTATTGCTGGAGAACTGGAAGGACCTGAGCCGGTCGGCGGCGCGGACTCTCGACGTCCACATCGCGCATCTGCGCGCCAAACTCGGCGAGCCGAATGTCGTGGAAACGGTGCGCGGAGTGGGGTACCGGTTGCTCCCCTGAGAATCCTGGCAGTTGTTGCCAGGAGCGTTCCAACGGCTTCTGGGGTGTGATGTGCCCATGAGAAAGAAGCCGTTCCGGCTGTTAAGCGCTCCACTGCTCGCCCTCACGATGGTCCTGTCCGTCATGAGCTCGCCCGCCAGGGCCGACTCCGACCCGCTGATCGCCCTTCAGTGGGAGCTGGCCCGCACCACGTACACCCTGGTCGAAGCCCTGAACCACCCCAACCCCGCCCTCGGCCGGGCCGCCCGGTCGCAGAGCATCTCGGTCGACATCGCCGCGCCGCGCGACCAGGTCTTCGCGATCTACTCGAACTTCGAGAACCACATCGGCGCCAACCCGCTGCTCCAGCGGGTGGTCGTCCACTCCGACACCACCGCCGACGGGGTCCGGACCATCAACCAGACCGCGATCGAGAACACGCCGCTCCAGCCGGGGCTGCCCGCGACGCCGATCAACACCCACGCGCAGCAGCGCATCAATGCGGCCGGCTACTTCTACGAGGTCGACTCGTGGACGCTGCCCAACGTCATCACCCACCAGACGATCACCTTCGAGGACCTCGGCGCGGCCGGGACCCGGGTGACCGAGAACCTGAGGTTCGAGGCCAGCGTCCTGCTGATCGACTACACGGTGTCGCAGGGCGTCATGGCCCACCAGGGCATCCAGTCGGTGTTCAAGCAGCGCATCGAGAGCGGCTACTACGGCTAGTCCCGCGGGTGCACCGCCAGGGCGCCCGCCGCGTTGCGGATCGCGAACGTCACGCTGCCGGCCCGGTAGCGGTCGTCCGACCACTCCGCCGGGCGCCCTTCCCGCGTCGTGGTCACCCGCCGCTGCCGCAGCAGCGGCCCGCCCCGCCGCACTCCGAGCAGGCGGGCGTCCTCGGTCCCGGCCGCGACGGCGTCGATCAGATGCTCTCCGTACGCGAACACCAGGCCCTGCGACTCGTAGAGGGCCCGCGTGACCGAGTCGCAGTCGGCCGGTAACCGCTCGACCGACGGGGCGAGCCAGCCGGCGTACACGGTCCGTTCCAGCAGCACCGCGACGCCGTCGAGGCGGCGCAGCCGCAGCACCTGCAGCACCGGATCGCCGGCGGCCAGCCCGAGCCGGGCCGCCTCGGCGGCCCCGGCCGTCCGGCGGCGCTGGCCGATGACCTGGCCCGTCACCTCGTGCCCGGCGGCCCGTGCCCACTCCGCGAAACTGTGCAGCACCGCGAAGTTCTGGCTGCGTTCGCGCCCCAGCACGATCCGTCTGGCACCCTGGCGGGAGCCCACCAGTCCTTCGGCGGTCAGCACGGCGACGGCCTGGCGGATCGTGCCCCGCGCGACCTTGTGCCGGGCGGCCAGCACGGTCTCCGAGGGCAGGGGCGCGCCGACCGGGAGCTCGCCGCCGAGGATGGCCGCCCGGAGCTCGTCGGCGATGCGCGCGTAACGCGGATGCACAGGCGCTCCCCGCTGTGTGTGTACAGGTCCGGCTCAACCGTACGGTCGACGAATCGTCCGGAAAAGTAGGGGTTTAGCCATTTGACGAATGGTCTCCGACTGTTCACCGTCAGGACGGTGGCGGGCGATGTGGTGTCCCTAGCTTGTTTGGACAAGTTCTGTGCACATCGCTCCAGTGGGAGTTCACCGTGGTCTCTTCCCGAGTCCGTCTCACCGGCCTCACCGCCGGTCTGCTGATCGCCGTCGCGGCCTGCGGGTCCGCGCCCGGCACCGAGGCAACCTCCACCTCCTCCGCCGCCGCCCCGGGCGGCGCCGCCGCGGTCGACGCCCGCACCGCCACCTCCGCCGCCGACTTCGGCGGGATCGACAAGCTGTACGAGGCCGCCAAGGCCGAGGGCAGGCTGCACGTCATCGCGCTGCCCCCGGACTGGGCCAACTACGGCGAGATCCTGGCCGCGTTCAAGGCCAAGTACCCCGGCATCGAGATCGAGGAGGAGACCCCCGACGCCTCCTCCGCCGACGAGATCAACGCGGTGAAGACGCGCAAGGGCCAGGACCGCGCCCCCGACGTCCTGGACATCGGCCAGTCGTTCGCGATCAGCGGCGCCGCCGAGGGCCTGTTCGCGCCGTACAAGGTCGCGAACTGGGACAAGATCCCCGAGGGCCAGAAGGAGCCGACCGGCCTCTGGTTCAACGACTACGGCGGCTACGTCTCCATCGGCTGCGACGCCAAGAAGATCGCGGCCTGCCCGCAGACCTTCGCCGACCTGCTCAAGCCCGAGTACAAGGGCAAGGTCGCGATGAACGGCAACCCGACCAAGGCCGGTTCGGCCTTCGCCGGCGTGTACGCCGCCGCGCTGGCCAACGGCGGCTCCTTCGACGACATCCAGCCCGGCATCGACTTCTTCAAGAAGCTCAAGGACGCCGGCAACTTCAACCCGGTCGAGACGACGCCGGCGACCATCGAGAAGGGCGAGACCCAGATCTCCATCGACTGGGACTACAACAACGCCGCCTACGCGCCGATCATGGCCGAGAAGGGCCTCGACTGGAAGACCGTCATCCCCACCGACGGCAAGTACATCTCGCTCTACGCCCAGGCCATCAACAAGGACGCCCCCCACCCGGCGGCCGCGCGCCTGTGGCAGGAGTTCCTCTACAGCACCGAGGGCCAGAACCTCTACCTGAAGGGCTTCGCCCGCCCGGTCCTGCTGCCCGCGATGATCGCCGACGGCTCGGTCGACCAGGCCGCCTCCGCCGCCCTCCCGCCGGTCGACGGCGAGCCGACCTTCCCGACGCCCGACCAGGTCACGAAGGCGAACGAAGCCGTCGCCTCCGGCTGGGGCGCCGCGGTCGCGGGCTGATGGCCGGTCTCACGGGTTCCCGGCGCCGCGGTGGCGGCGCCGGGTGGCTGGCGGCGGCGCCCCTGCTGGTCGTCACCCTGATCGCGTTCGGCATCCCGACGGTCGTCCTGGTCGTCGGCGCGTTCTCGGTCAAGGGCGGCGGGTTCGGGTGCGAGAACCTGTCGGCGACGATGCGGGAGCCCTACCTCGGGGCGTTGTGGAACAGCGTCACGTTGTCGGCCGTCGTCGCGATCCTGGGCGCGGTCCTCGGGGCGTTCCTCGCGCAGGCGGTGCTGACCTCCCGGTCGGGGCTGCTGCGGGAGGCGGTGCTGACCGCGTCGGGGGTGCTGGCCAACTTCGGCGGCGTGCCGCTGGCCTTCATCTGGATCGCCACGCTGGGCAACTCCGGCGTGGTCACCGCCGCCCTCGGCCTCGGCTCGGGCGTGCTCTACAACTTCTGGGGCCTGGCCCTGGTGTACCTCTACTTCTCCGTGCCGCTGATGGTGCTCGTCATCGCCCCCGCGCTCGACGGCCTCAAGCCGCAGTGGCGGGAGGCCGCGCTCAACAACGGCGCGTCCACCTGGCAGTTCTGGCGGCACGTCGGCATCCCGGTGCTCGGGCCCGCGCTGCTCGGCGGGGCCGTGCTGCTGTTCGGCGGCGCGTTCGCCGCCTACGCGACCGCCGCCGCGATGGTCGGCGCGTCGGTGCCGCTGGTGACGCTGCAGATCGCCGACGCCCTCACGGGCAACGTGCTGATCGGGTACGAGAACATCGCCCTCGCGCTGTCCCTCGACATGATCGTGATCGCGCTGCTGGTCATGGCCGTCTACCTGCCGCTGCAGAAGAGGAGCTCACGATGGCTGGCGTGACGTGGCGGCGGCTGACGCTGGGCGTGGCGGCGGTCTACTTCCTGGTGCCGCTCGCCATCGCGGTCTGGTTCACCGTCTACAACGAGTCGCGCGGCTTCTCCCTCGGCGCCTACGGCCGGATCGTCTCGGCCCCCGGCTTCGGCGAGAGCCTGCTCAAGTCGCTGCTGCTGGGCGCCGCCGTGATCGTGCTGGTCCTGCTCCTGGCGCTGCCGGCCCTGCTGGCGGTACGTCTGGGGGCCCCCGGCCTGCGCCCGGTGCTGGAGACCATCACGACGCTGCCGCTGATCGTGCCCCCGATCACCTACGTGGTCGGCATCGCCAACGCGCTGCGCGGCGGCACCGACGCCCTGGCGGCCACGCCGTTGTGGCAGACCCTCATCTCCATCCAGGACGAGAACTTCCCCGTCGTCCTGGTGCTGGCGTACGTCATGCTCGCGCTGCCGTTCGCCTACCGTTCGCTGGACACCGGCCTGCGGGCCGTCGACGTGCGCACCCTCGTGGAGGCGGCCCGGAACCTGGGCGCCTCGTGGCCGTACGTGCTGTTCCGGGTGATCCTGCCGAACCTGCGCTCGGCGGTGGCCGGCGCCTCGTTCCTCAGCCTGGCGCTCGTCATGGGCGAGTACACGATCGCGGCCCTGATGGGCTACCGCACCTTCCCGGTGTGGATCGTCACCGTCTCCGGCAACGACGGCCAGCTCTCGGTGGCGCTGTCGGTGCTCAGCCTCGGCCTGATCTGGTTGCTGTTGCTCACCCTCTCGGGGGCGGGAAGGAAGTCGAAATGACCGTTGAACTCCGTGAGCTGCGCCGCTCGTTCGGCGGCACGGTCGCCCTCGACGGCCTCAGCCTGACCATCGAGCAGGGCGAGCTGATCGCCTTCCTCGGCCCGTCGGGTTGCGGGAAGACGACCGCGCTGCGCTGCGTGGCCGGGTTCGAACGCCCCGACACCGGCGCCGTGTTCATCGACGGCGCCGACGTCACCCGCGTGCCCGCCAACCGGCGCGACGCCGGGATGGTGTTCCAGAGCTACTCGTTGTTCCCCAACCTGAACGTGCGCGACAACGTGGCGTTCGGGCTGCGGGTCCGGCGGCGGCCCGCCGGCGAACGCCACAACCGCGCCGCCGAACTCCTGGAGCTCGTCGGCCTCGGCGGCTTCGGCGAGCGCTACCCCCACCAGCTGTCGGGCGGCCAGCAGCAGCGGGTGGCGCTGGCCCGAGCGTTGGCCCTCCAGCCGAAGGTGCTGCTGCTCGACGAGCCGCTGTCGGCGCTCGACGCCAAGGTGCGGGTGAACCTCCGCGAGGAGATCCGCCGCCTCCAGCTCGAACTCGGCATCACGACGATCTTCGTCACCCACGACCAGGAGGAGGCCCTGTCGGTCGCCGACCGGGTCGCGGTGCTGAAGTCGGGCAGGCTGGAGCAGGTGGCCCCACCGGCCGAGGTGTACGACCGCCCGGCGACCCCGTTCGTCGCCGAGTTCGTCGGCACGATGAACCACCTGCCGGGCCGCGTGTCGGGGGAGACCGTCGAGGTCTTCGGCCAGACCCTCCCGCTCGACGGCACCGCCCCCGGCGAGGAGGTGGACGTCCTGGTCCGGCCTGAGGCTGTGCGGGTCACCCCGTCGGGCGACGGGCGCGGGTTCATCCTCGCGTCGTCGTTCCGGGGCTCGATCGCCCGGCTGCGCGTCCAGCTCGACGGCGGCGGGGAAGTGCTGGCCGATGTCCCGGGCCATGAGGCGGTCCGCCTCGCGCCGGGCCTGAAGGTCGACGTCACGCTGGTCGAACGCCCGGTCCTGACGGCTCCCCGCTCTGCGGTGGCCGCTCCGGTCGAACCGGTTGCCTGACCCCAAGAGGCCGATCGCCGCTCTGGCGATCGGCCTCGACGGACGTCCGCACGAGCCACCACATCTGCGTGACCAGCAGGACTTCGAGCGGTATCGCCACGATGAACCACGAGTGCGCGAAGACCCCGCCGATGACCAGCACCGCGCTGTAGGCCCAGCCGAGCCAGAGCACCGAACGGCGCCACCGCCCGTCCATGGTCTGGGCCAGCAGCACCAGCGCCACCCAGAACCACGAGATGGGTGTCTCGGCGGGGTAGACGACCACTCCGACCAGGCCGAGGAACACCCGGGCGACCAGCGGTGCCGAGGTCAGCAGGACCGGCAGCATGACCGGCACCGCCAGTTCGAGCACGACCTCGACGGTGAGTTCGACCGCGCGTGGCAGCGGCAGCAGGTCGTCCAGCTCGACGAAGTTCGCGAACCCCAGCCAGACGGCCACACGGAAGCAGCGTTGCCGCACGTCTCGTGGCCAGCGGGCGCGCAGCAGCACCCACGCCACGTGGGCGCGCGAAGCGAGCAGCAGGACCAGCATGACCCCGGCGATCCAGTGAACCGGGAGCTCCGGCCACAGGGATCTCCAGGTCGTGACCTTGAGGGCGAGGGTGTACAGCGTCGCCGCCACCATCAGGCCGTACACGAGGAACCCGAGGAGCCGCCTCACGCGGGCACGACCTCCTCCACCGGGCGGCGATCGGCCTCGCGGGCGGTGCGCAGCCACCAGATCAGAGTCAGGACGCCCAGGTCCATGGCCACGCAGACATGGACCGGCCGCCGCGACCACCGGACCCCGCCGTCACGGGAGCGGCCGTCAGGGGAGCACCGCCCACCCGGCCGCTCCCACAGCGGCCAGGCGTTGAGCGCGCCCCGCACGAGCGTCTGCGGCCAGAGGAGCGCGGACATCGGCATATGGCCCGACCCCGTGACGGGGGCGAGATGCCGGAGGTCGCCGGGGGCGACGATCCAGACCCGGATCACTTGTGCACGACCACTCTCGCGGAGCGGCCGGGGAAGGTGACGATCAGGTGCTGCTCGGCCCGCAGGCCCTCGACGGTCAGGTCGCGGGTGTAGACCCGCATGTGCTGGCGGCCCTCGCCGATCTCGTCCATGAAGTTCGCGTCGAGCCCGCGCAGCGCCACGGAGCCGTGGGAGAGCAGCGGGACCTCGACGACGCTCCGCCACTCGTCCGCCCGCAGGGGCGGCGCCTGCTTCAGCGTCTTGTACGTCAGGCACACCCCCTGCACCCCCGCTCCGACGGTGACGGGTACGTCGTCGAGCAGGCCGGGCGGGCCGTCGTGGAGGCGTTGGGTGACGACCCGGTAGCCCTCGCCGGGCTTCTCCAGCAGGTAGGGCATGGTGGGGAAGTCCCCGCGCGACCGGACGCGCGGCCAGGGGTCGGCGCAGGCCGCGTGCATCGCGTCCACCACGGCACGGCCGAGCAGCAGGCCGGGTTCGACCTCCGCGACCCTCTCGGGGCAGAGGTAGACCAGCCTCTCCATGGTGCCGCCGTAGAGCGTTTCCGCGGCGCAGAGGTTCCGCCCGTCCGCCAGCAGCTCGGCGTCGGACCGCTCGTCGTACTGACCGGCCAGGCACAGGTAGGCCTTCTCCCGCTCGTTCGGCGGGGTGGCGACGTACTCCTGCCCGAGCAGGGTCCAGGGCTCGCACCCGGCCGCGAAGTCCGGTGGGTCCTCTTCGCCGCTCGTCAGTTCGTTGACGACCAGCGTCTCCACCGGCGCACGCATCGCCGCCACGACCACCGTCCCCGCCACCACCGAGGCCAGCACCACCGCGCCCATCCGGAACGCGAGCGGCGCTGTCGTGTGGTCGCGGCTCAGGTCGGCGGCGGTGTGGGCCAGCCACAACGCCTGGACCACCGCGAAGGCGCTCAGCAGCAGTAACCACCGGCTCAGATCGACGAACGTCGTGAACTGACTGGGCAGCATGCTCATCACGCCGGCGTGGACGAGCGCGGCCAGTCCGAGCCACCGGGTGAGCGGGCTCCACCCGCAGAAGACCTGGAGCAGCACCACCGCGATCGGCCACCCGACCGCCGCGCCGGGCAGGTCCAGGACGACCGCCACGACGAGCGAGGCCACTCCCGCGACCGCGACGACCACCCGGACCGCCAAGGGCGCCTGGCGGAACACCAGGGGCGTCATCACGACCACCGGAAGGGTCAGCAGGAGGGCGGCGTATCCGGCGATCGGAACGGCCAGGGCCACCACGACCAGGGCGGCGTTCAGGTAGAGCAGGACCCGCAGCACCCGCATCCACAGCGGACCCTCGAACGGAGGACGGACCAGCACCGTCCAGATCAGCCAGCCGCGTAACCCGGCCGCGACCAGCACCAGGAGGACCAGCGTCAGATCGGCGGGGTCATAACGCTCCCCGAGGGTCGCGAGGAAGAAGACGTGCCAATCCCCGGTGATTATCGCCCATGCGAGAGCACCCAGCATGGCGACGGCGTAAATGCCGACAATTACCGTCGCAATCCGAATTGTCACGTCATTCCCCGACTATTGACGGCAGGGCGACGATCGTAGCGCGAATACATCCAGACGAATGTCGTCATTCAGCACGCCTTGGGAATTCGGGCCGGCGATAACGACATGACCCATTTCGCTGCGCGCCGACGGCGATGATCCGGCGGCCACTGCTTCCGGAAACGTCGGTGTGCCCGCGGGCCATGGGCGGTGTTGTCCCCTGCGCGTCAGGTGTGGCGGTGTCCCCCGCGTGTCAGATGCGGCGTTGTCCTCCCACGTCAAGTGCGGCAGGATCCCCCGCCCGTCAGGCCGGTGATGGTTTCGCCGGTCTGGCTCAGCGGCCGGGCAGGCGGGTGGTGATCTCCTGCAGGTACCAGCCGTTCCCGTCGGGGTCGTCGAAGGACAGGAACGAGCCGTAGCTGGCGCGGTCGGGGGCCGGGCCGGGGAGCCGGGCCTTGCCGCCGCCGTGGTGGAAGACGCCCCCCTCGTCGTGGAACACCTCGCTCGGGTTCGCCCCCCGGTCGGCCAGTTCGGACCGCGCGGCCTCGATGTCGTCGACGACGAGGTGCAGGCCCCGGGCGGAGCCGGGGGGCGCCGAGGTCACGCCGGTGCCGAAGATGATCGAGCAGGGGGAGCCGGGCGGGGTGAACTGGACCACGCGGAAATCGTCTCCGGTGGCGAGGTCGGCGTCTTCGCGCCAGCCCAGCGCGGTGTAGAAGTTCTTCGCCCGGTCCACATCGGCGACGGGCAGGACGATGACTTCGAGCTTCATGTCCATTGTCGATGTCCCCTTTTCGATATCCCCCGAGAGGTCAGCGGACCCCTCTCACCCGGAACTGGATGCTGATCCGCGGGCCCAGCGCCTTCGCCGACTTCGGGATGGCGTGTTCCCATGTGCGCTGGCAGCTGCCGCCCATGACGATCAGGTCGCCGTGGCCCAGGTCGTGGCGGATGGTCGTGCCGCCACCCTGAGGCCGCAGCAGCAGCGCCCTGGGCGTGCCGACCGAGACGATCGCGACCATCGTGTCCTCGGTCGAGCCGCGGCCGATGCGGTCGCCGTGCCAGGCGACGCTGTCGCGGCCGTCGCGGTAGAGGCACAGGCCGGCGGTGCGGAACGGCTCGCCGAGCTCCTCGCGGTAGTGGTCGTCGAGCATCGCCTTGGCCTGGTCGAGCAGCGGGTCGGGCAGGGGCTCGCCCTCGTCGTAGAAGGCCAGGAGGCGGGGGACGTCGACGACGTTGTCGTACATGCGGCGGCGTTCGGCGCGCCAGGGGACGGTGTCGGCGAGGCGGGTGAAGAGGGCGTCGGCCCCGGAGATCCAGCCGGGGCGGACGTCGATCCAGGCGCCGTCAGACAGAAGGGTGCGGTGGACGTGGCCGCCGAGCGGCCCCGGCCCTTCGTGGTCGGCCGTCGCGTCGAGCAGCGACGGCTGGAACACAACGCTCATAACTCGCCAGGCTATCAAACACATGTTCGATCATGAGGAAAGCCCGCAGGTCGCGGCGATGTCCGCCGGGAGCGGGTAGGGGCGCTCCACCGGGAGTTCGGCCGCGCGGGAGCCGGGGTCGAGCGCGTGCAGCCGGTGGGCGAGGTCGGTCACGTCGTCGATCCCGACGATCCACTCGTCCACATACCGGTCGACCGCCTCGCGCGACAGGCCCATCTGGAGGGAGCGGTGCGGCAGCGCGTGCAGGGCGGGCGAGCGCTCCGGGTCCCACTGGACGCGGACCGGCCGGTGCCGGGTGGCCGTCCACTCCGCCCGGTCCCTGTGCACGGAGGAGTCGAAGTGGCTGAGCCCCGAATTGGCCAGCGCCCACTCGAAGCCCTCCCGGGTGATCCGGATGGCCAGCACCCGCTCCTGGCCGGGCTTGGTCGCCCAGCCGGAGCGGTACATCATCCACAGGAACGACGGCTTCACCCAGGTCATCCGGTTCCTGTTGTAGCCGGGCGCGAACCGGCCGTGGATGGCGGCGTACTCGCCGATCTCGGGGTTGTAGGCCTGGTAGACGGTGATCGTGTGCTCGTCGTGGCGGGCCCGGATCTGCCGCAGCGGAGTCATGCGGGGAAGTTCTCAGATCGGGCGTTCCGCCCGCAACGCGAATTCGGCCAGCAGGCCCGCGTAGGGCTTCGGCGGGGGAGCGGCGTACTCGCCCTTCCTGCTGGTGGTGAGCCCGAGCCGGACCAGCGACTCGGCCAGGGTGACCGCGGCCTGGACCCCGTCGATCACCGGGGCGTCGATCCTGCGGGCGATCTCCTTCGTGTACGCCCCCATCCCGGCGCACCCGAGCACGATCGCCTCAGAACGGTCCTCCCGGAGAGCGGCCTCCGCGACCTCCGCGACGAGGTCGCACGCCTCGTCGTCGAGGTCGAGCACCGGGATCTCGCACGCGTGCACGCCCCGGCAGGCCGCCGCGCAGCCGTAGCGGTCGGCCAGGTCGCGGGCCCGCTGGACGGTCCGGCCCAGCGTGGTGACCACGCTGAAGCTCCGGCTGACCAGGGTGGCGACGCGCATCGCCGCCTCGGCGAGGCCGACCACCGGGCCGTCGGCGACCTCGCGGGCGGCGTCCAGGCCCGGATCGCCGAAGCAGGCGATCACGTAGGCGTCGGCGCCGTGCAGTTCGCTCAGCACGCCCGGCACGGCCAGCGCCTCGTCGTAGTGGCTCTCGATCGAGGCCGGTCCCATGGCGGGGCTGACCGCGGTGACGTGGGCCGCCACCTCCCGGGCGCACGCGCCGATGGTCTCGGTCATGTCCCGGGAGGTGTTGGGGTTGATCACCTTGACGTGGATCACACGAGGATCCGGGGGTTGCGCCGTTCGAACACGATGAAGGCGGCGAAGCCGAGCCCGCACCCGATGAACCACGAGTAGTCGGCGATCCACAGGCCCGACCCGATCAGCTTCGGCACGACCACCGACAGGATCGCCGGGATCCCGCTGGCCAGCATCGCGTAGATCGCGTTGGGGTTGTAGCCGCCGCTGAAGTAGTAGCGGCCGGTCGGCGACATGGTGAACATGGCGTCGACGTCGACGAACTGCCTGCTGATCACGTAGTAGCCGGCGATCAGGATGCCGAACAGCGGCCCGATCAGCGCGCCCAGCACGCCGAGCGTGTAGTGGATGGCGTCGGGGTTGCTGTACCAGTTCCAGGGCGTCAGCAGCACCGACCCGACCGCGGCGATCATGCCGCCCATCCGCCACGAGATCTTCTGCGGCGACACGTTGGAGAAGTCGAACGCCGGGGAGATGAAGTTGGCCACGATGTTGATGCCGATCGTGGCGATCACGAAGGTCAGCCCGCCGAGCAGGATCGCGAACGGCGTGTCGATCCGCTCGACCGTGTGGATCGGGTCGGTGATCAGCTCCCCGAACACCGGCACCGTCGCCGAGGCGGTGATGACCGTCAGGATCGAGAAGAACAGGAAGTTCACCGGGAGCCCGAGCAGGTTGCCCCGCTTGACCGCCTCGAACGACCTGCCGTACCGGGAGAAGTCGCCGAAGTTCAGCATCGGCCCCGAGAAGTACGACACCACCAGCGCGATCGCGCCGAGCATGACCGGGATCGACTCGGCGAACCCGAGGCTCTCGCCCGCGCTCAGGTCGAGCGAGATGTTCTCCCACCCGGCCTCGCTCACCAGGTAGACCGCCAGGACGACCATGACGACGTACACGGCGGGACCGGCCCAGTCGATGAACCGGCGGATCGCCTCCATGCCCTTCCAGAACACCGCCGCCTGGGCGACCCAGAGGATGGCGTAGCAGATGTAGCCCAGGGGCGAGAGCCCGAGGAAGGTCGTCTCGTTGAGCGAGGCCGTCGACGGCCAGAACTTGAGGAAGATGATCAGCAGCGACTGCGAGGCGAGGTAGGTCTGCACCCCGTACCAGGCGATCGCGATGGCGCCCCGCACGATCGCCGGGATGTTCGCGCCGAGCACCCCGAAGATCGCCCGGTTGATGACCGGATAGGGCACGCCGGTGACCTGGCTGGGTTTGGCGACCAGGTTGCAGAAGACCTGGACGATGACGATGCCGACGAGCAGGGCCAGCAGCACCTGCCACGACGCCAGCCCGAGCGCGAACAGCGAGCCCGCGGTGACGTATCCGCCGACGCTGTGCACGTCGGACATCCAGAATGCGAAGATGTTGTAGGACGACCAGGTCTGGTTCTGCAGCGGAGCGAGGTCCTCGTTGGCGAGGCGGGGGTCGTAGCCGGGTTTGATGAGGCCTGTTCGGACGTCGGTCATCGCGGCTTCCTCGGGGGGTATGCTGGTGTTAAGCAATGACTTAACGCCCGCTCCGTTTCGGTGTCGTTAACCCGTTGTGACAATCGGTAAGGAGCCATGGACGCCGAGGCCCTCGGAACCGAACAGCTCGGGGCCCGGCTACGTGAGCTGCGCCGGCGGTCCGGGCTCTCCCTGCGCGCCGTCGCCAGGGCGCTCGACATCTCCCCGTCGGCCGTCTCGCAGATCGAGCGCGGCCTCATGCGCCCGTCGGTCTCCCGCCTGATCGCCTACGTGACCGCCATCGGCGTGCCGCTCGCCGACGTGTTCGACCCCGCCGACGTGACGCCGGTGGCCTTCGCCGTACGGCGGGCCGGGGAGGTGGCGCCCATCCTGCTCAGCGGCGGCATCACCTTCCGCCGCCTGTCGCCGTCGCCCACGCCCGACGTCGAGTTCTTCGAGTCGACCTATCCGCCGCTGTCGATCTCCAACGCCCACGGCCAGTTCCTCAAGCACGACGGCTACGAGGTCGGCACCGTCACGGCAGGGGAGCTGACCGTCGAGTTCGAGTCGGAGACGGTCACCCTCGGCCCCGGCGACTCGGTGACCTTCCCGTGCGACCGCCCCCACCTGATCGGCAACCGGTCCGACCGGGTGACCGCCGTGGCGACGTGGCTGATCGTGCACCGCTGAGAACCTTTTCCCGGGCGGGCCGGTAGCAGGGGTATGACACGACGAATTCTGGCCGCCCTGGCGGTCGTCGCCGCGGTCCTGCTCCCGGCCGTTCCCGCGAACGCCGGCGCGTGGGCGGTGACGGAACTCGACACGTTCCCCCAGTCGATCGAACCCGGGGCGACGTACACGATCGGATACTGGGTGCTCCAGCACGGGACGCACCCCTTCGAGGGCCCCGAGTCCGACATGCGGACCGGCCTGCGGCTCACCCAGGGGTCGAAGGTGCTCGACTTCCCCGGGACGCCGCTGCCCGAGCCCGCCCACTTCGCCGCCACGATCCAGGTGCCCGAGGGCACGTGGAAGCTGGAAGGGGTGCAGGGCATCTTCCCGCCGTACAACCTCGGCCGGCTGACCGTGCCGGGTGGTCTGGAGGTCGCGCCCCCGCCGTTCCCCAGCCAGACCGGCGGGACGGTCACCGACCACTGGGGGCCGGTGAAGCCGCCGGGCTTCCCGTGGGACGCCAAGCACGTCGTGACGGCGGGCACCACCGCCACGGCCCCGGCTCCCGCCCCTTCGCAGTCGGCGGCGCCCGCCCCGGCCGCCGCAGCCGCCCCGGCCCCGCCCGCCCGCGCCGACGACGGCCTGCCGTGGGGCTGGGCCGCCGGCGGCGCGGCCGTGGGCGCGGTGGCGGTCTTCCTCGCCGGGCGGCTGCGCCGGCCCCGGCCGGTTCCGCCGGCCGGCGACCGGGAGGACACGTACGTGATCTCCCGCGGCTGACCGGCGGCACCGGGGCGTGCCGCACCGCCTCCCCCGCCGTGACGGGGGAGGCGGCTCTCACGACGCTCGGCGTCGTCGAAGCGTCACGGCTTCACGGGCGACGCGGTGCCGACGGGCTTGGGGACCCCACCGGCGTGCTTGTCGCCGGGCTCGGTCGTGATCTGGTCCTGCGGCGGGGCCTCGACCGTCACGGCCGTGCCGAAGTCGCCGAACTCCATCACGTTGGTGTGGTTCTCGGCGGCGAAGGTCACCTCCAGGCGCCTGATCCGGTCCTGGTCGTCGATGTCGACCAGGCCGGAGACGCCGTCGGGCAGCGTGAAGGCGAACCGGGCGCCGGTCCACCCGTCGCCGGACGCCGGGCCCTGCTCGGTCACCTCGGTCGCCGCCCGGAGCCGGCTCAGCGCCGCCGGCGGGTCGAGCGGCATGAGCTTCACCAGCCCGACCACGGCCGGCGCCTGCCGGAGCTCGTCGTCGAAGCGCGGCCCGGCGAACCACTTGGCGTCGCCGGGGTCCTTCCCGTACACCGTGTCCCCGACGAACCGGGTCTCGGCGCCGTCGTTCCTGACGATGACCCCCACCCGCCGCTCGGGGTCGAAGGCCCCGGTGAAGGTCTTCGCCCCGGACACCGTCTCGATCCGGTAGCTCTCCGACGACGTCGTGTCGACCGCCGCCATCACCTGCGCGTTGGCCGACGGCGTCGTCCCCGGCAGCACCAGGACCACCGCCGTCGCGGCCGCCGCCGCGGCGGCGGCGACCGGGAGCCACATCCGGCGCGGACGGGGGGCGACGGGTAGGATCCGCACGCCCGGCGGGCGGTCGGCGCTGGCCTCGGCCAGCAGGGTGCGCAGTTCGTTCTCCGGCATCAGAGCCTCCTCGTGTCGATCGTTCACCGGAGCACACTCCCTTCGTCCTCGGTCCGGTTGACCAGCTTCCGCATCGCCTTCAGCCCTCTGTGCACGTGCGCCTTGACGCTGCCCACGGAGCACCCCATGAGCCCGGCCACCTCCGCCTCGGACAGGTCGGCGAAGAACCGCAGCACCAGCGCGGTCCGCTGCCGCGCCGGCAACCGCCGCAACGCCGCCCGCACCTCCTCGGCCACCACCCGCCCCTCCGACAGGTCGCCCGGCCCCGCCGTGTCGGGTAACTCGGCCCGGGGGATCTCCCGCCGCCACCGCGCCCGCCACCACGACCGATGCGTGTTGACCATGATCTTCCGCAGGTACGCGTCCGGCCCCGCCGTGGTGTCGAGCCGGTCCCACACCGCCAGGAGCTTCCCGAGCGAGGTCTGCACGAGATCCTCGGCCGCGTGCCAGTCTCCGGTGAGCAGCACGGCGGTCCTCAGGTGGTGGTCACCCCGGCGGCGGACGAAGTCCGCGAAATCCGCATCCACCCGCGCTCCCTTCGTTTGTCCGGTTGTCTGCCGCTCCCGGACACGCCGCGAGACCGCCCCCCGGTTGACAACCACACCGGAACCTTCCGGCCCGGACCCGGGTATCAGGGACATGATCCGAAGAATCGCCTGCCTGCTGGGCGTGCTCTCCCTGCTGCTCGTCCCGGTCCCGGCCGCCGCCGGAGGGTTCGCGTCCACCGAACTCGACCCGATCCCCGAGATCAGGCCCGGCGTCGCCTACACGATCGGCTACTGGGCGCTGGCCCTGGGCACCGAGCCCATCACGGACGAGGCCTTCGGCGAGACCACACTCCGCTTCAGCCGGAACGGCGAACGGTACGACTTCACGGGCACCCGCCTCGCCGAACCCTCCCACTACGCCACGTCGATCATCCTGCCCGCCGGCGAGTGGAAGGTCGAGGCGCTGCTCGGCTACTACGGGCACGACGAGATCGGCACGCTGACCGTGCCGGGCGGCCTGACGCTGTCGCCGCCGGAGTACGACCCGATGCGGGTGGCGGACATGCCCGACCCGTGGGGCGCGGTCAAACCGCCGGGTCACCCGTGGGGGACGCCGTTCCGGCCCGTCCCGGGGGTGACCCCCATCCCGAAGGCGGCCCCGGCCGCCGTGCCGAAGACACCGGCCTGGCCCTACGCCCTGGGCGGGCTCGCGGTGGCCGGCGGCCTGGTGCTGCTGCTCAGAAGAAGGCCCGCCCGTCGCGAGCCGGAGGAGGTCTTCGTCATCCGCTGAACGTCAGGAGTCCTCCAGCGGCAGCAGCACCCGGAAGTTGGTGCGCCCCGGCCGCGACTCGACCCGGATGTCGCCGTGGTGCTTCTTCACCACGATCCGGTAGGAGATGTCGAGGCCCAGCCCGGTGCCCTCGCCGACCGCCTTGGTGGTGAAGAACGGCTCGAAGATGTGCGGCCGGACCTCCGGCGGGATGCCGTGCCCGGTGTCCTCTATGTCGACCGCCACGTTCTCGCCGTCGCGGCACGTCGAGATCGTCAGCGTCCCGGAGCCCTCCATGGCGCCGAGCGCGTTGTCGATCAGGTTGGTCCACACCTGGTTCAGCTCGGCCGCGTAGGCGGGGACGAGCGGCAGCGAGCGGTCGTAGTTCTTGACCAGCTTGACCCCCTCGGGGATCTTCGCCTGGAGCATGGTCAGCGTCGCGTCGAGCAGGTCGTGCACGTCGACGGTCTGGTGCGGGGCCCGGTCGAGCTGGGAGTACTGCTTGGCGGCCGAGACGAGGCCCGAGATGCGGGAGACGGCGTCGTCGATCTCGCCCATGAGGAGCTCGGTGTCGATCGTGTACGTCAGCCACCGGATCGCCCCCTCCAGGTTCCCCTCCCCGACGCACGCCTCGACCGTCTCCAGCCACTCGGCGTCGATGCCCCCGGCGACCAGGGTGGGCGCGATGTCCCATGACCCGGCGATGTCGTGGTCGTCGAGCCAGTCCTCCAGGGCGCCCTCGGCGTCGGAGGTCTGGAGCGCGGTCAGCTCGGGCGCGGAGGCGGCCCGCTTGACCGCGATCTCCTGCAGTTCGACCAGCTTGTGCAGGCGGCTTCCGTCGATCCTCCCGTCGGCGATCATGCCGAGCTTGTGGCGCATGCCGGCCACCCGCTCGCGCAGGATCGACGTGGCCCGGACGGCCGCGGCGGCGGGGTTGTTCAGCTCGTGGGTGAGGCCGGCCGACAGGGCGCCGAGGGCGAGCAGGCGCTCCCGTTCGCCGACGGCGGTCTGGGTGGAGCGCATGCCGACGAAGAGGCCTTCGAGCAGGTGCATCGCCATCGGGAACCACGTGCGGGTCCACTCGGCGAAGGAGTCGGCGGGGATCTCGTAGACGGTCACGTCGGTGAACGCGCGCATCGTGTTGTTGTAGGTGCGCTCGCTCTGGTCGTTCATGTAGGCCTGGGTCGCGCCGCCGTAGGCCCCGCGCTGGTCGCTGCGGATGAACTCGACGTCGTCGCCGCGCACCCGACGGCTCAGGGTGATCGTGCCGTCGAGGAGGACGATGAAACAGGTCGCGGGCTGGCCCTCCTCGTACACGAGCGTGCCGGCCGCGTAGGGGATCACACGGCCGCAGTCGGCGATCAGCCGGAGCTGGTCGTCGTTGAGGGACTCGAACAGGAACAGGCCACGGAGGTCGTCCGGGGTCAGAAGGCCGCTCATTGCGCCTCCAGGTAACGGTGGATGAGGGAGACGGCCATGGCGCCCTCGCCCACTGCGGAGGCGACGCGTTTGACCGATTCGGAGCGCACGTCGCCCGCCGCGAAGACGCCGGGCATGCTGCTCTCCAAGTGGTAGGGGTCGCGCGGCAGGGTCCACCCGGCGGGGCGCTGACCGCCGCTCAGCAGGTCGGGCCCGGTCAGCACGAAGCCGTGGTCGTCGCGTGCGACGACGGAGTCGAGCCAGGCCGTGCGGGGCTCGGCGCCGATGAAGATGAAGCACCACGTCGTGTCGGCGGTCCGGATCTGGCCGGTACGGGTGTCGCGCAGCGTCAGCCGTTCGAGGTGCTCGTCGCCCTCCGCCTGGCAGATCTCCGTGTTCGGGTGGACCTGGATCGTCGGATGGGAGGCGATCTGCTTGATCAGGTAGCTCGACATCGAGCGTTCGAGGTTGTCGCCGCGGATCAGGATGTGGACGCGGGCGGCGTACCGGGAGAAGTAGACCGCCGCCTGGCCGGCCGAGTTGGCGCCGCCGACGATGTAGACGTCCTGGTCGAGGCACGACGGCGCCTCGGTGGAGGCCGAGCCGTAGAAGACGCCCCGGCCGGTGAAGCCCGCCAGGCCGGGGGCCTGGAGCATCCGGTAGGAGACGCCGGTCGCCAGCACCACGGTGTGGGCGGCGATCGAGGTGCCGTCGTCGAAGCGCAGCACCCGGGTCGAGCCGCCCGCCTCCAGCGCGACCGCCTCGCGCGCGCTCAGCAGCTCGGTGCCGAACTTCAGGGCCTGCCTGCGGGCCCGCTCGGTGAGCTGCGCGCCGCTGACCCCGTCGGGGAAGCCCAGGTAGTTCTCGATGCGGCTGCTCTGCCCGGCCTGGCCGCCGGTGGCCCGCTGCTCGATCAGGACGGTACGCAGCCCCTCGGACGCCCCGTAGACCGCCGCGCCCAGCCCCGCCGGGCCCGCGCCGACGACCACCAGGTCGTAGAAGTCGCTGGCCGGCGTGGTCGTCAGGCCCACGTGGGGGGCCAGGTCGATCTCCGACGGCTGCACCAGCGACTTGCCGTCGGGGGTCACCACCAGCGGCACGTCGTTCTCGGTCAGCCCGGCCGCGGTCAGCAGGCGGCGCCCCTCGGGGTCGTCGGCCAGCAGCCACCGGTAGGACACCAGGTTCCGGGCCAGGAAGTCGCGGACGGCGTACGACTCGGCCGACCAGCGGTGCCCGACGACGCGGATCTCGGTGACCGGGCGGTCGGGGGTGGCGATCCAGGCGTCCAGCAGGGAGTCGATGACCGGGTAGAGCTTCTCCTCCGGCGGGTTCCACGGCTTCAGCAGGTAGTGGTCGACGTCGACCAGGTTGATCGCGTCGATCGCCGCCTCGGTGTCGGCATAGGCGGTCAAAAGAATCCGTCGGGCCAGGGGAAAGAGGTCCATGGCCGCTTCGAGGAACTGGATGCCGTTCATCTGCGGCATCCGGTAGTCGGCCACCAGGACGGCGACCTGCTCCCCGCGCAGCTTGATCTCCCGCAACGCCTCAAGGGCCGACTCGCCGGAGTCGGCCCGCACGATGCGGTAGCGGTCGCCGTAGCGCCGCCGCAGGTCACGGGAGACCGCGCGGGACACCGCGGGGTCGTCGTCCACCGTCAGGATCGCCGGATTCGCCATATGCCCCATAAAAACACGCTCGGAGGGTCATTGCTTCCAACGTACCTTCCAAGGCGTTTGGTAATGCCGCTGACCTGGGGATTCTTCGCGAATGGAGCGTGTGCTGAGATTCCCTGAGACGGCCCTGCCGGGTGAGGTCCACTTCGTCGTGGTCGGAGATCGACCGGCCGGGCAGACCGTGGGGGAGTTCCGGCCCACGGGGGAGATCCCCGTCCCCGAGGACGTCGAACTCGCCTACGTGGCCGCGACGACCGAACGGCTGGCCGAGGTGCCCGAGACGACCGGCCTGCGGCTGAGCGGCGTCTGCGACGACGACCTGCGGCTGATCGCCAAGCGGTCCGCGCTGCGCGACCTGGCGGTGACCGGGAAGTTCACCGACGAGGGGGTCCGCGCCATCCAAGGGCTCACCACGCTCGAAAGCCTGGAGTTGTGGTCGCCGAACATCACCGGCGACGTGCCGCTGCCCGAGAACAGCCCGTTGATCAAGGTGAAGCTCGGCGGCGCCTCGATCACCGACGCCGCGTTCGGTCACATCGCCCGCACCTCGGCCGCGGTGGTCGGCGTCTCCGGGGGTGAGGTACGCGGCCACGGACTCGGCGCCCTCGGCGGCATGACCGGTCTGCGGTACCTGCGCCTGGGCACCGAGAACATGGAGCCGGGCTGCCTGTGGCGGCTCGGGTCGACCGAGTCGCTGACCATCCTGTCGCTGGCCGGGCCGGTCGACTGCGAGGCGGTGTTGTCGTTCGCGCCGCCGCTGAAGGAGATCGACCTCGACCAGGTCTCCCGGGCCGACTGCGCCCGCCTGCTGTTCCACGGCCTGGCCGTCAACGGCCTGTCGGGGCCGCCCCGGCTGGCGGACGCGTACGCGCGCATGCTCACCGGCCCCGACCGGCCGTCCCGGGCCGCGCCCCGGCGCCGGATCGTCACCGGGGAACGCGACCTCGCGTCACTGGTCATGGGGCCGGCTCCGGTGCTCCTCGCCTTCACCGGAACCGACTGCCTGGCCAGCGAGTGGATCACTCCCGTGATCGACCGCATCGTCGCCGAGTACGACGACGAGCTGATCGGCGCGATCGTCGACGTCGAGACCGCGATCGGCGCGGCCGCCTCGGTCGGCGTCGACCGGACCCCGACCGTGCTGCTCACCCGCAAGGGCGAGGAACTGCTGCGGCTGCCCGGCATCAGGTCGCACGCCGAGCTGATCCGCCGGGTGACCGACGTCCTCGGGCTGCCCATGCCGGGCGAGAAGCTGTTCCCGGCGACGGAGAACCGTGAGCCGCTCCTGGGCTCCGCCTGAGCGGCTCACGCCGGTACGCGATCAGATCTCCATCTTGTCCTCGATGGACCGCAGCTGGTGCCTGGCCATCGCCAGGTTGGCCCGGTTGCGGTCGAGGGCCAGGTAGAGGAACAGGCCCTTGCCGCCCCGGCCGGTGATCGGGCGGATGATGTGGTACTGGCCGGACAGCGTGATGAGGATGTCCTCGATCGCGTCCTTCAGGCCCAGGCTGTCCATCGTGCGGAGCTTGGCCTTCACGACCTCGGTGTTGCCGGCCCCGGCGATCTGCAGGTCGAGGTCCTTCGATCCGCCCAGCACGCCCAGGCTCATGCCGCTGTTGTAGTCGACCACGGCGGCGCCGATAGCGCCGTCGATCGCCATCATCTCCTTGAGGGAGATGTCCATGTTCGCCATGCCGAGTCTTCTCCTGTCATTCGCGTTCGACGATGGCGGCGATCTTCGCCGCCGTCTTCCTGCCCTCGATCCGCAGCAGCCCGAGGTTGGCCCCCGGTACGGCCAGCACGGTGAGGACGAGCTTGGGACCCGCGGCGTAGTGGGCGGTGAAGCCGCGGGTGGCGGAGATCAGGGTCTCCTCGAGTTCGCCGATCCTGGTCAGGTCGGTCATCCGGCGGCTCATCGAGAGCACGGCCGAGGTGAGCGCCGCGGTCTGGTCGACGTTCTCCGCCAGGTCGGCGGAGACGAGCATGCCGTCGACGGTGCAGGTGAGGACGCCGGTGATCTCGTTCGTGCGACCTCTGAGGAGCAGCATCTCCTCGTGGATTTCGCGGCGCAGATCCATCGGGATGCCCTTTCCGGCCCGCTTGAGCCACGGGCGCGTGATCACTGGAAGGCCTCCAGCGCGTTCCGCAGCCTGATGAGCAGATTCACGTCCGTCGGGTCTCCGCTGATCTCGGGATAGGACGACCGCGCCCGCCCGCCGTCCCCGGCTCCGGCCGCCGCCCGGGGGGCCGAACCGGCCACGCGCTTGGGCAGATCCGGCGGTTTCTCCGGGGGCGGCGGCTCCGGGCACTCCAGCAGACCCGCCGCGGCCATCTCGCGCACCGCGAGGAGCGTCGTGTACGCCGGCCGCCCGATTCGCTTCGCCAGTTCGGCGGGCGTGGTCTCGGCGTCCGCGTTGAGCAGGATCTCCCACTGGAGCGCGGTCAGCACCACGTGTTGCGACCGGATGCGCCGCACCGGCACCACCGGGCGGCTGTCGAGTTCGGCCGATGGCCAGGCGCGGTCCAACCGGGCCCTCCTGCGGTGACATTCCCGGAAGAGGCCCGGCACGTCGAAGAACCAGTGGATCCCCAGCCAGTGCCGGTCGCCCTCGCGGAACTTGGGCTTCGGCACGTTCGCGCCGAACAGGAAGAAGGAGGCGTCCAGGGTCGCCCCGAGAACGCACAGCTGCAGCTCGCCCCGGCTGAGCACACCCCGCCGGACCAGCAGGTCGCCGCCGTCGGCGGTGGCCGCGGCGGTCTGCCGGGCCGTCCGCATCCCGCTGAGGGTGAGCCGGCCGGAGGCCGTCAGCAGCTCCTCGACGGTCGGCGTCCGCGCGCACTCGACGTAACAGACCCGGCCCCTGCTCAGGTAGACGGTGCCGCTCCGGCCCGCTTTCAGGGCGCCGGTCGCCCTGCTCTCCGCCAGTTCGGAGAGCACGTCGTCGATCGGCACCGGTCACGACGCGATCAGTTCGTGGGAGATGCTGTCGAGGCGCCGCCGCGCCAGGGCCAGGTTCGCCCGGTCGCGGTCGAGCCGCAGGCAGATGAGCAACGGGCCGTCCCACATCGTCTCCATCGGCTTGATGAGCTGGTAGCCGTGGTCGGTGGTGATGATCAGGTCGTCGATCCGGACCGTTCCATCGGGGGATGACAGGGCCAGCCCGTCGAGCGTGGCGCGGAAGGTCTCGCTCAGCCCGATCGCCGACCGCTCGGGGTCGGGCAGGCCCTCCATGGCGAGCGCCGTGCCGCTGGTGTGGTCGACCAGGATGGCGCCGAGCGCTCCCGGGATGGCCATCGCCTCGGACAGGCAGTCTTCGATGCCGATCACCCGCAACTCCTCATCCGGTTACCCCCGCCAGTGGTGGGTGCAACCTTAGAGAAATCGGAGCATCACCCTCCGAAACATCACGTGTTCGCTTGTTTGCTGACATAAAGACTTCGTCAGCAGGAGAAGGAACCTGATACCCGGTGCAAACCGTGTTGCAAAATTGACGGAGTGGAACGAATTCTCGTCAGCGCCTGCCTGATGGGCCGCCGGGTGCGCTACGACGGCGGCGCCAAGACCAGCGACGACGCCGTCTTCGCAGCGTGGCGGGCCGAAGGACGGCTGGTCCCCTTCTGCCCCGAGGTCGAGGGCGGCCTCCCGGTGCCCCGCCCCCCGGCGGAGATCGAGGGCGGCGCGGGCGGCGCGGCGGTGCTCGCCGGAGCGGCCCGCGTGCTCACCCCCGACGGCCACGACGTGACCGCCCACTTCCTCGAAGGCGCCCGCCAGTGCCTCGCGGTCGCCCGCTCCTTCGGCGTCCGGATCGCCGTCCTGAAGGAGGGCAGCCCGTCGTGCGGCGTCCTGCGCGTCTACGACGGCACCTTCCGCGGCCGCAAGCTGCCCGGCGAGGGCGTGACGGCCGCCCTCCTGGTCGCCAACGGCATCGAGGTCTTCGGCGAAGACCGCATCGCCGACGCCGCCGCCCGGCTCAGCGGATGAGCAGCTCGATCACGCCGGTCGTGCCCTCGTCGGCGTGGCCCTCGGCGAGGCGGCGTTCCATCAGCGCCATGAACGGGATCAGCAGCTCGGCGCTGACCCGCTGCTCCTCGGCCGTGCGCAGCAGCGTCGAATTGCCCTCGACCATCATCGCGAGGTTGGAGACCACACCCTCGGTGTAGTCGCCGCTCTCCAGCTGGCCGGCGATCTCGTACGCGGCGGGCGCCATGGCGGTGAGCCATTCGACGAGCAGCGGGGCGAAGTCCTTCGGCGCGAGGTCCTCGCCGCGGAGCAGCGCGAAGGCGTGGGAGACCCCGGCGAACATCCCGGTCATCGCGCTCAGCAGCGCCACGTCGTGGAGTGCGGCGAAGCCGGGGTCCGTGCCGACGTACCGGGCGCCGGCCGGGACGGCCAGCACGTCGTGCCGGGCGTCGAAGAGGGCGCGGGACCCGCTGTAGAGGACGTAACCCCCCGATTCCGGCACGCCGATCATCGGCGGGACCGCCATGATCCCGCCGTCCAGGAAGCGGGCGCCCCGGGCCTCGGCCCACTCAGCGCGGGCGCGGGCCTGGGCGGGCGTGCCGGTGGTGAGGTTGACCAGGTCCTTGCCGGTCAGATCCACGTCGGCCAGGGCCTCGCCGACCGAGGCGTCGTCGAGCAGGCAGACGACCACGAGATCGCCCGCGACCACCGCCTCGGCGGCCGTCGCGGCGACGGCGGCGCCCTCGGCCGCGAGCGGTTCGGCCCGGCCGGAGGTACGGTTCCAGACAGTCAGCGGGTATCCGGCGGTCAGCCACGTGCGGGCCAGGGCGGTGCCCATGGCGCCGAGCCCGAGAAGAGTGAGTTCCATGCCGGCCAGACTCGTCGCCGGCCCCGGAAACGCTCAAGTACGCACTTCAAGGTGCGTGGTCACCTCGGGGTGAGCGAGCAGGCAGGGGGCGGGGCGGTGGCACGGCGGCCGGGGTCGTACGAGTGCGGGATCGACGCGGCGATGGACGTGATCGGCGGCAAGTGGAAGGTGCTCATTCTCTGGGCGCTCGACGAACGGGCCCGCCGCTTCGGCGAGCTGCGCCGGCTGCTGCCCGGGGTGACCGAGAAGGTGCTCGCCTCCCACCTGCGGGAGCTGGAGGCCGATGGCATCGTGCACCGCGAGGAGTTCGACGAGGTGCCGCCCCGCGTCGAATACTCGCTGACGCCCCTCGGCGACTCGCTCAACAAGGCACTGGCCCCGCTGGGGGACTGGGGGCGGGAGCACGTGCTCGGCCGTTGACCGGTCGGCCGCGCGGCCGGTTGCCGCCGGGTGCGGCGGGAGGCCGCGACGGCGGGCGGGGCCGCAGTAGGCGGAGCCGTAACGGAAATCAGAGATCCGCGCCGATGATGGCCTTCTCGTCGGGGCGGTGGACCAGGACGTTGTCGATGTAGCTGCGGACCGCCGCCGTCAGGCCGACGTCCTTGCCGGCCGCCTCCGACAGGAACCAGCGGTGTTCCAGCACCTCGTGGAACAACTGGGCGCGTTCGAGCTTGCGGTGCAGCTCCGGCGGGATCGCGTTTATCACCGGCTGGTAGACCTCGGCCAGCCACCGGTGGGCCACGATCGCCTCGTCCTCGTGGCGCAGGCCGTGGGTGACGGTGAAGGAGTCGAGGTCGTTGAGCAGGCGGCGGGCCTGGTTCTCCTCGACGTCCAGGCCGGTCAGGCGCAGCAGGCGGCGCTGGTGGTGGCCGGCGTCGACGACCTTGGGACGCACGATCAGGCGGCCGGTGCCGGCCTTGCGGCGGACCATCATCTCGGCGACGTCGAAGCCGAGGGTGTTGAGGCGGCGGATGCGCTGGTCGACCTTGTGCCAGTCGACCTCCTCGATGATCTCGTCGGAGTTCAGCTCGTCCCACAGGCGGTGGTAGCGCTCGACGATCTGCTCGGCGAACACCAGCGGGTCGATCGACGGGTGCAGCAGGTCGCCGGCCTCCAGGTCGAGCAGTTCGCCGTAGATGTTGACGTGGGCGACCTCGATGTCGTGGTGGCGCTGGCCCTCGCTGATCATCGGGTGCAGCTCGCCGGTCTCGGCGTCGACCAGGTAGGCGGCGAAGGCGCCCGCGTCGCGGCGGAACAGGGTGTTCGACAACGAGCAGTCGCCCCAGTAGAAGCCGGTCAGGTGCAGCCGGACGAGCAGCACCGCCAGGGCGTCGAGCAGCCGCTCCAGGGTCTCCGGGCGCAGGGCGCCTGACAGGACCGCCCGATACGGCAGGGAGTACTGCAGGTGGCTGGTGATGAGGGCCGAGTCGAGGCGTTCGCCGGTCTTGCTCTCGCGGCCGGTCACCACGGCCACCGGTTCGACCGAGGGGGTGTCGAGCCGGTTGAGGTCCCAGAGCAGGCGGTATTCGCGCTTGGCGTAGCGCTCGCTGATCTCCTTGATGGCGTACACGGTGCCGTTGATGCGGGTGAACCGGACGACGTGGCGGGAGATGCCCCGGGGGAGGGCGACCAGGCGGTGCTCGGGCCACTCTTCGAGGGGGACGTCCCAGGGGAGCCGGATGAGATCGGGATCCGAAGGGGCGCCGGTCATCTGAAGTGGCACCTGGTTGCTCCTACTTTGGGGGGACCTATGCGAATAAGTGTCGCGGATGTCGGTCATTTGTGGCGACCGGGGTCGGGGGTAGGGTCGCCGCATGACGCTGCTGGACGAGTTCGTCGACTGGTATCTCAAGGACAACCCGGTGCGGGCCACCCTGCTCGGGGCCCCCGGATTCGACCGCACTCTGGGCGACTTCAGCGAAGAGGGGTTCATCCGCCGCGAGCGCGCCGCCGAACTGTGGCTCGACCGGCTCTCCAACGCCGACCCCGGGCCCTCGCTCGACGACCGGATCGACCACGAGCTCGCCCTGTCCTACCTGCACGGCGAGGTGCTCACCGCCCGCTGGCCCGAGTGGCGGCGGGCTCCGGCGCCCTACCTCGACGCCGTCTTCGCGGCCATGTTCACCCCGTTCCAGCAGCGGCTCTCCCCGGAACCCGAGCTCGTCGAGGCGGCCGTCGCGCGGCTCGGCGAGGTGCCCGCCATGCTGGCCGCCTGCCGGGCCAACCTGTCGCCCGACCTCGCCGCCGAACTCCTGGTCGCCCGGGGGCTCGGGCAGGCGCGCACCGGCCGGAGGTTCCTCACCGAGACGCTGCCCGCGCAGGTCGGTGAGCCGGCGCTGCGCGCCCGCCTGGCGGCGGCGGCCGAACCGGCCGCGCGGGCCTTCGACGAGCTGGTCGCCTTCCTCGAGGGCTTCACCGCCGGCGGCACCTGGCGGATGGGCGAGGAGCTCTACTCGGGCCTGCTGCGCGAACGCGAGATGCTCGGCTACGGCGCGGCCGACCTCCACGCCAAGGGCGTCGCCGAGTGGGAGGCGCTGAACGCCCGCATGAACGAGGTGGCCGGCAAGCTCGGCTTCGACGCCTGGCGTCCCGCCATGGAGTCGCTGATGAACGACCACCCGCCCACCCTTGAGGCCATGCGCGCCGAGTACGAGGCCGAGACCGAACGCGCCCGCCGGTACGTGCGCGACCGCGACCTCGTCACGTTCCCGGCCGGGGAACACTGCCGGGTGCTGCCGTCGCCGGAGTTCCAGCGGCCCATCATCGCGGTCGCCAACTACCTGGCGCCCCCGCCGCTGAGCACCGCCCGCGAGGGGGTGTTCTTCGTGCCGTACACCCCCGACGACTTCACCGAGGAGCAGGTCAGGCAGCGGCTGCGCACCAACTCGCGGCCGCAGATGCCCTCGATCGCCGTCCACGAGGCCTACCCCGGGCACCACTGGCACCTGGCCCACATCGGCGAGAGCTCCCGCCGGATCCGCAAGGTGTTCCGTACGCCCTACTTCGTCGAGGGCTGGGGTCTCTACGTCGAGAAGCTCATGTGGGAGCAGGGCTACTACGACACCCCCGAGACCGAGCTGGCCCACCTCGACTGCCGCATCTGGCGGGCCGCCCGCATCGTCGTCGACACCGCCCTGCACTGCGGCGAGATGTCGATCGAGGAGGCCGAGACCCACATGGCCACCAAGGCGTCGTTGTCGCCCGGCACCGCCAAGGGCGAGGTGAACCGTTACTGCGCCTGGCCGACCCAGGCGCCCAGCTACCTGACCGGCGCGATCGAGATCGAGAAGATCAGAGACGAGTACACCGGCGACCTGAAGAGCTTCCACGACCGGCTCGCCGGGAGCGGCGGCCTGCCCCTCGGGCTGGCCCGCAAAGCCGTGCTCGGCTGAACGCCGCGACGGCGTGGCGCGTATTCTCCGGCGTGACAGCATCCGTGGATCTGGCGTTGCTGCGGAGCGACGCGCACAGCCCGTCCTACTTCGCCCTGCGGCGCGGTGCCGCAGGTGACGACCTGGTCGACTTCTGCATCCCGTGCAACCCGTACTTCCCGACCACGGCGATGTTCGACGACCTGCGGGCCAACCTGGTCGACGTGCTCAAGTACTACCCGAGCGACGCCGAGACGATCACCAAGGAGCTGTGCGACACCCTCGACCTGAACCCCTCCACGATCGCCATGGGCAACGGCTCGACCGAGCTGATCACCTGGCTCGACCACCTGCTGGTCCGCGAGAGCCTGGCCGTGCCGGTGCCCACCTTCGGCCGCTGGACCGACCAGCCGCTGGAGACCGGCAAACGTTGCGACATGTTCCCGCTGCTGGAGTCGCAGCGGTTCCGGCTCGACGTGGAGAGCTACATCCGGTTCGTCCGCGAACGCGGCTCGCGGGTGGCGGTGATCTGCAACCCGAACAACCCCGACGGAGGCTACCTGCCCCGCTACGAGGTCGTGCGCATGCTCGACCGGCTGACCGACCTCGACCTGATCGTGGTCGACGAGTCGTTCATCGAGTTCGTCGACGCCGAGCCGTCGGCCAGCGTCGCCGACGAGGCGGTCATCCGGCCCAACGTCGTGGTGCTGAAGAGCCTCGGCAAGAACTTCGGCCTGCACGGCGTCCGCTTCGGCTACCTGGTGGCCAACCCGCAGATCGCCGGGCTGGTCCGGCGTGTGTTGCCGAAGTGGAACCTCAACAGCTTCGCCGAGGTCGTGGTCTTCATGCTGAAGGCCCACATGAACGAGTACCGGCACAGCCTCCGCCTGGTCGCCCACGACCGGGAGATGATGATCCGCCAGCTCGCCTCGCTCACGGGCCTGACCGTCTTCCCGTCGCAGGGCAACTTCGTGTTGTGCAAGCTCCCGGAGGGCCGCGACGGCCGCGAGCTGCGCGACTACCTGATCCGCGAACACGGCGTCTACATCCGCGAGTGCGGCAACAAGCTGGGCTTCAACAGCCGCTTCCTGCGCCTGGTCGTGCGCCCGCACGCCGACGTGCAACGCCTCCTCGCCGGCATGTACGCCTATCTCTGCGCCGACGAGGCGCCCCCGCGCCGGGGCCGGAGACGGGCCCCGGAGATCGAGCCGGCCCCGATCTACCGGCTGCCGGGCAGCGTGGCGTGACGGGGGACGCGCCCGGCGCCGGTGTGGGCCTGGCCCGTGTTGAGGGCCAGACCCCGGATCGGCCGCAGACCTAGTTGACGCAGCCCCGGACCGTGTTCGCCGGAGCGCAGTTGTCGGGGACGTTGTCGCGGACGCCCGTGCGGTGCAGGGTCACGGCGCCGCCGGGCAGGACCAGGATGCCGCCGCCCGCGCCGACCGACTTGTTCAGCCGGACCCAGGTGTTGTCGAGGGTCGTGGTGCCCGCGCTGGCGATGCCGCCGCCGGTCTGGGAGGCGCTCAGGTTGCTGTTGACGGCGCTCCGCACGATCCGCGTCACGCGGCCGGCGGCGGTGTAGACGCCGGCGCCCCGGGCGTTGAGGGCGTTGCCGGCCACCGTGCTGTCGGTCAGGTGCAGCTCGCCGTTGTTGTGGATGCCGGCGCCGTTGCCGGCCAGGGCCAGGTTGGTGGTGAACACGGAGTTCCGGATGCCGGCGCGGCCGGTGTTGGCCAGGCCCGCGCCGTTGCCGGTCTGGGCGACGTTGCCCGCCACCGTGACGCGGCGCAGGGTGAGCCGGCCCGCGTTCCTGATCCCGGCCCCGTCGCCGGTGCCGGCCAGGCCGTTCATGACGAACACGTCCTCGACGGTCAGGTCGCCGGTGAGGCCGACGTCCAGGATGCGGAAGGGGACGGCCGAAAGGGCGCGCTTGATCGAGGTGTTGGCGCCCTTCAGGGTGATCCGGCCCGTGATGACCGGGAGCGGCGTGGTCAGGTTGTACGAGCAGCTCGGCGCCAGCCTCAGCACGGCCGCGTTCGTGTTGGCCGCGACGACGGCGTTGTGGAGCGCGCTGACACTGCACGGAACCCTGACCGTGTTGACCGGGTTCGGCGCGGCGGCCGCCGGAGCCTGCGCGGCCGAGACCGCCACCCCTGCGACGATCGCGGCATTGACGAGCAACCTCATCGTGTCCCCCTGTTGGCGAGAAGATCCCGAGCCATTCGACCAATGGGGATCCCGCCCAGTCGGGGCGACGATCAGGCGTTTCCCGAACCCTTACTCGCCCTTGCGATCACCGCGACCAGTTCGTCCTCGGTGAGCACACGCGGTGTGCCGACGCCGAGGGCCCGGACGTACACCTCGCACAACCACTCCAGCAGCCGGGTGGCCTCGAACGCCTCCTCCAGGGTGCGGCCGATCGACACGCTCCCGTGGTTGGCCATCAGGGCCGCCTGCTTCCCCGAAAGGGCGCGCACGACGTTGGCGGCGAGCTCGGGGGTGCCGTAGGTGGCGTACTCGGCGACCCGGACCGTGCCGCCCAGCAGCAGGGCGTTGTAGTGGATCGCCGGGAGTTCGGTCAGGGTGGAGGCGACCACGGTGCCGAACACGGAATGGGTATGGACCACCGCCCCCGCGCCGGTGGCCTTGTAGAGGGACAGGTGCATCGGGGTCTCCGACGACGGCGCGCGCGAGCCCGAGACGAGCTCGCCGTCGAGGGTCAGGACCGGGCAGTCGTCGGGGGTCAGCGCGTCGAGGGCGACGCCCGAGGGGGTGACCGTGACCAGGTCGCCGGCGCGCACGCTGAGGTTTCCCGAGGTGCCGATGACCAGGCCGAGGGAGGCGGCGCGGCGGCCGTAACGGCACACCTCCTCCTGGAGCTCCTTCATGGCGATCACATTATCTGGCAGCCGGTCTATACCAGTAGCCCCCATATAGGGCATAAGATGCGGTAAAGCTCGGGTGTAAAGAGGGGATCGTCCCATGTTTAATATCCCCCATAAGCAGGCAAAACGCCGCGATCGGCACACAGACCATCGCGGTCACGTCACAGGTTGGTCTAGACCGACCCCGACACCTTGACGATGCTTGGGCCTCGCTCGTACGTTCACGAACGTTTAGGAAACTTTCCTAATTGATCCCCCCGGTATCAGGAGAGTTGGATGACCATCACGCCCCGTGACATCACGCGCCGTCAGCTGCTGGCCCGCGTCGGACTGACCGCCCTCGTCGCCGGTCCTTTTCTGAGCGCCTGTGCCACCGGTGGCGGTGGCTCCCAGGAGGCCGCTCCCTCGGCCGCCGCCCCCTCGGCGGGCGGCGCGAGCGCCTCGGCGAACAACCCCTTCAACGTCAAGGCCGACGCCCCCCTCGAAGTCGTCATCTTCAAGGGCGGCTACAGCGACGAGTACGCGACCCAGTCGCACGAGCCCCTCTACAAGAAGGCGTTCCCGGGCGCGACGATCAAGCACCAGGGCATCCAGACGATCGGGCAGACCCTCACCCCGCGCTTCGCCGGCGGCGACGTGCCCGACGTGGTCAACAACTCCGGCACCGACAACCTCGACGGCGGCGCCCTGATCAACGCCGGGCAGCTCCTCGACCTCACCCCGCTGTTCGAGGCCCCGAGCGTCGACGACCCGACGAAGAAGGTCAAGGACGTCATCGTGCCCGGCACGATCGAGTCGGGCCTGGGCGGCGACCCCGCCAAGCCGTACACGCTGAACTACGTCTACACCGCCTACGGCCTCTGGTACGACGCCAAGCTCTTCGAGAAGGAGGGCTGGACGCCGCCGAAGACCTTCGACGAGTTCAAGACCTTCGCCGAGGCCGCCAAGGCCAAGAACATCGTGCCGTTCGGCTACGCCGGCAAGAACGCCTCCTACTACGCCTACTGGATGATCCTGATCTCGGCCGCGAAGATCGGCGGCAACAAGATCCTCCTCGACATCGACAACCTGGCCGACAACGCCTGGAACAACGACGCCGTCAAGCAGGCCGCCGCCGCGTGGGCCGAGATCGGCAAGTACATGGACCCGGCGTACGAGGGCCTCATCCACACCGAGGTCCAGACCCAGCAGAACCAGGGCAAGATCGCGTTCTACCCGTCGGGCTCCTGGCTGGAGGCCGAGCAGGCCAAGGACACCCCCGAGGGCTTCGAGTACGCGATGGTGCCGACCCCCTCGGTCACCGCCGCCGACCAGATGCCCTACGAGGCGATCCGCGCCGCCGCGGCCGAGGGCTTCATCGTGCCGTCGAAGGCCAAGAACGCCGCCGGCGGCCTGGAGTACCTGCGCCAGATGCTCTCGAAGCAGGGCGCCCGCGACTTCACCGAGAAGACCAAGTCGCTGACCGTCGTCATCGGCGCCACCGAGGGCCTGACCCTGTCGCCCGGCCTGACCTCGGTCGCCGCCGCGCAGACCGCCGCCGGGACCAACGTGGTCACCTTCTCCTCCTTCGAGGGCTGGTACAAGGAGCTCGAGACCGAGCTGCGCAAGCAGACCAACGCCCTGATGTTCGGCCGCATCAGCGCCGAAGAGTTCGCCACCAAGATGCAGGCGGCGGCGGACAAGACCAAGGCGGACTCCTCGATCGTCAAGCAGACCCGGAACGTGTGACCCATGCGGCGTGGCCGGCTGACGCCGGGCGCGGTCAGGAAGTGGGGCTTCATCGCCTCCTTCCTGGCCGTGCCGCTGGCGATCTACATCATCTTCTTCGTGAGTCCCAACCTGCAGGCCCTGCAGCTCGCGTTGACGAACTCGCGCGGCATCTCCCCGGACTTCCAGTACGTCGGGCTGGAGAACTTCACCCGGCTGTTCGAGGATGAGGTCTTCTGGGCCGCGGTCCGGCACCACGGGCTGATCCTGCTGGTCATGCCACTGGTCACGATCGTGATCGCGCTGTTCTTCGCGTTCCTGCTCAACCTCGGGGGCGGGCAGAAGAACGGGCAGCTCAGCGGCGTGTGGGGGTCGTCCTTCTACAAGGTCGTCTTCTTCTTCCCGCAGGTCCTCGCCGTCGTCATCGTCGGCGTGCTGTTCCAGGCGGTGCTGAACCCGCAGAAGTCGGGCATCCTCAACAGCGTCCTGGGCTGGTTCGGGGTCGACCCCGTCGGCTGGCTGATCAAGCCCGACCTCGCGCTCTGGACGATCATCGGCGTGATGGTCTGGCAGGGCGTCGGCTTCTACGTCGTGCTGTTCAGCGCCGGCATGGCCGGAGTGCCGAAGGAGATCTTCGAGGCGGCCGCGCTCGACGGCGCCAACCGGTTCACGCTGTTCTTCAAGATCACGCTGCCGCTGGTGTGGAACACCGTCCAGGTCGGCTGGGTCTACCTGGGCATCGCCGCGTTCGACGCGTTCGCGCTGGTCCAGGTGCTCTCGATCGACCGGGGCGGGCCCGACAACGCCACCACCGTGCTGCCGCTGGAGATCTTCCGGCAGACCTTCACCTACTACAAGTTCGGCTACGCGTCCGCGATGGGCGTCGCGCTGGTCTTCCTGGTGCTCACGTTCGCGGCCCTCACCATGCGGGTCACCCGGCGCGAGAGGATCGAGTACTGATGAAGACCGAGACCGCTCCTTCCCGGAGGGCCGGGAAGCAGTCGGCCGGGCTGCTCGGCGGCGTCTCCCACGTCATGCTCGTGCTCTGGACGATCCTCACGGTGACGCCGATCGTCTACACGTTCCTCAACTCGTTCAAGACCAACACCGAGATCTTCGGCGACAGCCCGCTGGCGCTGCCCCGGCAGTGGGGCTGGGGCGCGTGGGGCCGGGCGTGGGAGACCTCCCGGATCGGCGAGTACCTGGTCAACACCGTCATCGTGGTGGCGTTCTCCACGTTCTTCACGATGCTGCTCGGTTCGATGGCGGCCTACGTGTTGTCGCGGTACGACTTCCGCGGCAACCGCCTCATCTACACCCTGTTCGTGGCCGGTCTGTCGATCCCGCCCTTCCTCGCGCTGTCGGCCCTCTACAAGGTCGTCGACAACGTCGGCCTGCTCGGCACCCACACGGGCGTCGTCCTGGTCTACGTCGCCTATTCGCTGCCGTTCACGGTGTTCTTCCTGGCGGCGTTCTTCAAGACGCTGCCGACGACGGTCGCCGAGGCCGCGATGATGGACGGCTGCGGGCACGCCCGCACCTTCTTCCAGATCATGTTGCCGATGGCCAGGCCCGGCCTGATCAGCATCACGATCTTCAACGTGATCGGCCAGTGGAACCAGTACCTGCTGCCGATCGCCCTGCTCCCGGGCGACAAGCAGGACAAGTGGCTGATCACCCAGGGCATCGCCAACATCTCGACCAGCGCCGGCTACGAGGCCGACTGGGCCGGCCTGTTCGCCGCCCTGTCGATGGCGATCATCCCGATCCTGATCGTGTACGTCATCTTCCAGCGCCAGATCCAGACCGGTCTGACCGCGGGAGTCGGCAAGTGACTTACATGCCGAGCACGTTGGCGAGCGCCGTACGCGAGGAGACCCCGAGCTTGCGGTAGACGTGCGCGAGGTGGTCGTCGACCGTACGACTGCTCAGCATCAGGCGGGCGGCGATCTCCTTGCTGGTCAGGCCGGTCTTGGCCAGCTCGGCGATCTGCCGCTCCCGCTTGGTCAGCAGGTCGCCCCTCCGGGGGCCGCGTGCGGCCAGGCGGCGCTGCTCGCGTTCGGCCTCCTCGGCCAGCACCCCTGCGCCGACCTCGACGGCGAGCGCCTTCGCCGTCGCCAGCGCCTTGTGGCCGTCGTCGCGGAAGGGGGCGGTCATGATCAGCGTACGGGCCATGTGGGGCCGGAACCCGGCGGCGCCGAACAGCTCCACCGACCGCGCCGCGGACTCCGCCGCCCCCACGAGGTCGCCCTCGGCGGCCCGCACACACGCCAGCGCGCGGGACGCGAACGCGTGCTGGGCCGGGAGCGCGAGCGCCCCGGCGGCGGCCAGCGCCGCATTGGCGGCGGCGCTGGCCCAGGCCACCTCGTCGCAGCCGAGCAGGGCCTGCGTGAGGGTCTCCAGCCACATCGGCCGGTAGCCCGGCTGGCACTGCGGCATGCCGACGCCGCCGCCGATGCCGAGCAGCATCCAGCGGGCCCGGTCGGGCTCCCCGGCGGACAGCAGCACCTGCGCCGACAGGCAGACCGTGCTGGCCGACCACCAGCCGTCGACCCCGGCCACCGAGTCGGCGGCCCACGTCGCGAGGCTGACCGCCCGCTCCACGTCGGTGTAGGCGACCGACTCGGCCAGGATCGACCGCACCAGCGCGAGCAGGAGCGGGCTGCCCGACTGGCAGGCGACGTCCTCGGCCTCCTCGCCGAACCTGATCGCCTCCGCGAGCCGGCCGGTCCGGCCGCAGAGCTGGGTGAGCGCCATCAGCACGTCGGCCAGCAGGCCGCTGCGCGACAGGGAGCGGGCCAGCGTCAGCGCGCGGCGGGCGTGGCGTTCGGCGTCGGCCTGCCGTTCCAGGAACGACTCGGCCCAGACCAGCCGGGTCAGCGCGGTCAGCTCCTGGGTGGCGGCGGCGTCGCTGAGCGCGTCGGCGGCGTGCGCGGCCGCGTCGACGGCCTCGGCCGCCGGGCCTGGGGTTCCCTCGTAGGCGGCGGCGAAGGCGAGCAGCGAACGGCCGGCCGCCTCCTCCTCGGGGTTCTCAGCGGCTTCCACGGCCGCCGAGATGTCGGCCAGCGCGGCGGGCACGTCCCCCAGGTGCAGCCGCAGCGTGGCCAGCTCGCGGTGCAGCCAGGCGCCCTTGCCGCCCTTGGCGGCCTCGTTGGTCAGCAAGGAGGCGGCCTCGGCGTACCGGCCGAGCAGGCGTTCCACCACGGCGCAGGCGGCGACGAGCTCGCTGCGGTGGCCGACCGGCAGGTGCGGGAGCAGCTCGTGAAGGGCCGCGCGGGCGTCCTCCAGGCGGCCGTCGTAGATGAGCGCCTGGGCCAGCAGCACGTGCAGCTGGACGGAGACGGGGTCGGTCAGGTCGCCGACCAGCGGCTGCGCCGCCCGCAGCCACTCGACCGCGGCGGCGGGCGCGATGTTGACGGCCTCGCGGGCCGCCGCCATCAGCGTCGGCAGGTCGCCGGGTTCGTGCCTGCTGGCGGTACGCGCGACGTGATGGGCCACCTCCCGGACCGGGGCTCCCAGGGCCGACAACTCCCGCGCCGCCAGCCGGTGGGCCAGCATGCGCCAGGCGGGGTCGGCGCCCTCGTACACGAGCTGCCGGAGAAGAGGGTGCCGGAACCGGAAGCGGCCGTCGCCGGTGTCGCGGATGAGGTCGCGGGCGGCGAGCTCGCCGAGCACGGCCGGGACCGGCCCGAGCATCGCCACGTCGTCGGGGGTGAAGGCGTCGCCGAGCACCGCCCCGGCCTGGGCCGCGCGTAACTCCATGTCGGACAGGCGGGCGAGCTCACCCGACAGCAGCCCGGTCAGCGTCGACCCGGCGGCCCCGCCCGCCAGGCCCTTCAGGTAGAGCGGGTTGCCGCCGCTCTCGTCGTGGAGGTCGCGCAGCTCCGGCCGGTCGCCGACCAGCTCGCGCGCCTCGCCCAGCGACAGCGGCCCCACCTTGATCCGGACATGGGGGACCGCGGCCGGCCCGGCCTCGGCCAGCGCGCCGAGCAGCCGGTGGCCGGCCTGCCGGTCGCGGTAGGCGCAGACGAGCAGCAGCTCCTCGGCCGGCCGCCGCACCAGCGAGGCCAGCAGCTCGCACGAGGCCGGGTCGGCCCAGTGGAGGTCGTCGAGGATCAGCGCCACCCGGCCGAGCTCGGCGAGGTGCGCCCGGACGGTCCGGGCCAGCGCCAGCCGGTCGCCGCCGTCGAGCGGGCCGAGGGCGTCTTCGAAGACCCGGTGCGGGAGGTCGCGCTCGTACTCGGTGGCCACCCCCCGGAACACCTTGACCCCCCGGCCGCCCGCCTCCCGGGCGAACTGCGTCAGCAGGTGGGTCTTGCCGATGCCGGGCTCCCCGGTCACCTCGGCGAGACCGCCCGTCTCCAGGGCTCCGGCCAGCGCGGCTGACTCCGCTTCACGTCCCACGAACACGAAAGACAGTAAAACCCCGCAATCCTACGGATGCTAGGAGGTTGAACGGATGTCACGGTGGGACTCCGCCATCCGACACCCCCCTCCGGGAGTTTGTGTTGCTGAACGAGTTCCCCTTCCCCTTCCCCTTCTTCGGGGCGGGAGAGGCGAAGTACTACATGTGGGCCGAGGTCCACGTGCGGTTCGAGCGCGAACCCTCGAGTTATCAGCGTTCGGCGATCGAGTCGAGCTGCCCTGGACCGCTCCAGGACACCATCGACTGGGCCGACGGCCGTCAGCTCATGGTGGCCTCCGGCCTGTTCCTGCACGGCGCGCTGGCCCGCGCCTACCCCGCCAAGCCCGGCGACGACGACTACCTGGGCGACGACGGCTGGTTCTACGCCGCCCACTCGCGGGTGGAGCGGTTCAACTCGGCCATCGAGTCGTGGCTGGCCTACGCCCACGACCACTGCCCGGTCATGGTCGCCTACCGGCAGGAGGACGGCGACAGCGGCGGCACCCAGTTCTCCCGCTGGCACGAGTGGAGCGTCACCCAGCTCCCGCGCCTGATGTCCGACCTGGAGCCGATCCTGGCCAAGTCGATCGCCACCCGGCAGCAGACCCACGCCACCCACATGGTGCGCGGCATCATGTCGATGGCCCGCCGCGCCCGCGCCAAGGCCGCGCCGACCACGGGAGGCGGCTGGCCCCGTCTGTGAGACGGTGAGGTGTATGGCATGGACCAAAGACGGCGAGACGCTCCGGCGCTCCATCGAGGCCCCCGACTTCCCGACCGCGATCCTGATCGTCGACCGGGTGGCCGAGGAGGCCGAGAAGATGAACCACCATCCCGACATCGACATCCGCTGGCGAAAGCTCCACTTCACGCTCACGACGCATGACGCGGGCGGCCTGACCGACCTCGACTACCGGCTGGCCGAGCGCATCGACGAGATCGCCCGCTCCCACGGGGCCTGAGCGGGATCGTCAACCGAAGACCGCGGGTGGCGGCACCGGCGCCGCCACCGGGTCTCCGTCGTGGATGGGCTTGGCCCCCGCGACGAACTTCACCAGGTCCTCGCCCGCCACGCAGCGCGCCTGCGTGAGCCCGCCCGCGGCCGACCGCACGAGCCGGTCGAGCGGCAGGTCCCGGTCGGAGGCGACCACGATCAGGTTGCCGAACCGGCGTCCGCGCAGCACGCCCGGCTCGGCCAGCAGGGTGACGTGCCGGAAGACGCCCTTCACGGTCGACAGCAGCCGCCGCGCGAACCGCAGCCCCTTGCCGTCGGCCACGTTGACCAGCAGCGTGCCGTGGGGCCGCAGGACGCGGGCCAGGTCGCCCATGTACTCGGCGGTGGCCAGTTCGATGGGCATGACCGCGCCCGAGAAGGCGTCGAGGATGACGAGGTCGGCCGAGGCGTCCTCCAGGGTGGCGACGCCCTCACGTCCGCCGGTCGTCCGCACCTTGAGCCGGGGCACCGTCTTCAGGGCGAGCTGGTCCCTGACGAGTTGCACGAGCGCGTGGTCGGGCTCGATGACGATCTGGCGGGAGCCCGGCCGCGTCGCCGCGACGTAGCGGGGCAGCGTGAACCCGCCCCCGCCCACGTGGGTCACGTCGAGCGGCCCCTCCGGCAGGCAGTCGACCGCGATGCCCATGAGCTGGACGTACTCGAAGTCGAGATGGGTCGGGTCGGCGAGGTCGACGTACGACTGCGGGACCCCGTCCATCAGCAGCATCCACCCGGCCGGGTTGTCGAGGTCGCGCAGCAACTCGACCTCCCCGAACACGACGAGGTAGCGGCCCGGTACCGGGTTCGTGGACTTCGCCATCACAATCTCTCTGCCTGTCGTCTTCGCGTGGTATATCCAGGAGTGCACTCCGACCCCCAGGAGAACCTAATGCGCAGGCGGCCCCTGCTCGTTCTCGTCGCGGCGGTCGTCACCATGTTCGTCGCCGGGGTGTCCGGGCTCATCGTGAGCGGCCGGAGCGTGCCGCCCCCCGAACCGGTGATCACCGCGACGCCCGAAGGCGTGCCCGACGAACTGGTCGAGCCGGACAATCCCAACCGCAACACCCCCTGGGACGCCGGGAGCGCCTATCTGAAGGAGTGGGAGAAGGGCGACCTGGCGGCGATGCGCGCGCTCGTCCACGACCCCCCGGAGGATTTCACCACGCTCCACCAGGCCGCGGACACCGCGCTCCAGGCGGTCAGCCGGGTCTTCATCCCCCTTTCGGTGGACGAGATCGACGACGTCACCGCCGACCTGTCGTTCACGGGGGAGTGGACGATGGCGGACGGCCCCCCGATGAAGCTGACCTCGACGGTCCGCCTCATCGTGGTCAAGCGCGAGTGGATGGTCGACTGGACCCCCGAGACGATCCACCCCGACCTGGAACACGGCGACACCATCGAACGGCGCGACCTGCCCGGCGCCCCCTACCGGCTGGCCACCCGCGAGGGCGAGGCCCTGCCGCCCAACAGCTACGCCGACTCCTACGTCGGCGACCTGACCGCGCACGCACCCCCCAACCCCGAGAGCGGCGGCTGGCGCGTGGTGATCGACAAGCCCTTCGGCGACGAGGTGGAGGAGGTCTACCGCCACGAGCAACCGGCCACCGAGGGCCCGGCCTTCGCCACCACGATCGACAAGTACGTCCAGATGGCCGCCGCCCGCGCCCTCGACCCGGTGGCGAAGCCGGCGGCGATCGTCGCGATCCGGCCCTCGACCGGCGAGGTGCTCGCGGTGGCCGACCGGCTCGGCGGCAAGGGCGCCTTCTCCTCGGCCTTCCCGCCCGGGTCGACGTTCAAGATCGTCACCGCGGCGGCGCTGCTCGCGGCGGGGGTCACCCCCGACCAGCAGGTGAGCTGCCCGGCCACCTACCAGATCCCGTTCGGGCGGGTGATCAACAACTACCAGGCCCACGACTTCGGCACGCTGGCCTTCCGGCAGGCCTTCGCCGAGTCGTGCAACACGACCTTCGCCCAGCTCGCGGTCGAGCGGGTGCCGGCGGCGACGCTGACCGCCCAGGCGGCGGCCTTCGGCTTCGGCGCCACCCTGTCGACCGGCGCGGGCGGCTCCTGCGGCTCGCTGACCGAGCCGCACAACCACGACGCGCTGGCCGAGGCGTCGTTCGGCCAGGGCACCGTGGTGGCCACGCCGTTGTGCATGGCGAGCGTGGCGGCGGCCGTGCAGAGCGGGGTCTGGCGGGGGCCGAGACTGCTCGCCGACGCGTCCGGCCAGCCGGCCGAGGCGCCGCTCGCGCCCGGGGTTGCCGAGGGCCTGCGCGCCATGATGTCGTCGGTCGTGTCGGAGGGCACCGCCGAGGGCACCGGCCTGCCCGCCGGGGTGAGCGGCAAGACCGGCACCGCCGAGGAAGCCGGCCAGGACGACCACGCCTGGTTCGTCGGCTTCCACGACGACCTGGCGTTCGCGGTGTTCGTCAAGAACGGCGGCACCGGCCGTGACGTGGCGATCCCGATCGCGGCCCGGTTCCTGAACGCCCTCTAATGCTTGGCCCACATATGGTCTGAAAGCGGGATATTTCTGGACATATACCTCCTGATGGAGGTGGGTCACATGCATGATCTGAACGCCGACCTGAACGCGGGCCTGCGCCCCGTCAGCCGGGACACCTGGTGGGTGCTAGCGGTCCGCGGCGTCCTGGCGGTGATATTCGGCGTCATCGCCCTGGCGTGGCCGGGCATCACCCTGCTCGCCCTCGTCTACGTCTTCGCCGCCTACGCCATCGTCAACGGCCTGTTCACCATCGCGGGCGCGTTCCGCGAGGTCAACAAGGGCAGCCGAGGATGGATGATCTTCTCGGGCGTCGTCGGCGTGATCGTCGGCATCGTCGTGGCCAGCTGGCCCGCGATCACCGCGATCGTGCTGCTGTGGCTGATCGGCGCCTGGTTCGTCGTCACCGGCCTGCTGGAGATCGTCGCCGCGGTCAACGCCCGCAGGCGGATCGACGGCGACTGGGGCCTGATGCTGGCCGGAGTCCTGTCGGTGATCTTCGGTGTGGTCCTGGTCATCTGGCCGGCCGCCGGCGCCCTGTCGCTGGCCTGGCTGATCGGCACCCTGGCGATCATCCTCGGGCTCTCGCTCTTCTACCTGGCCTTCCGGGTGAAGAACATGCCTGCATAAGATTTTCCGCGTATGGCGTCATAAGTCGGGAATATCTTCGTCATGACGGTTCACGAGCGGCTCTCCCGGCACCTGCTCGTCGACGGCCTGCCGGTCGTCCTCGATCTGGCGCGCAGCTCGGGTTCCTGGCTCGTCGACGCCCGCGACGGCCGGAGACACCTCGACTTCTTCACCTCGTACGCGTCGTCGCCCCTGGGCTTCAACCCCTTCGACGACGACCCGGCCTTCCTCGCCCGCCTCGGGCGGCTGGCCGCCAACAAGCCCGCCAACTCCGACCTCTACACCGAGGAGCTGGCCGACTTCACCGACACCTTCACCCGCGTCCTCGGCGACCCCGAACTGCCCCACCTGTTCCTGGTGGAAGGCGGCGCGGCGGCCGTCGAGAACGCGCTGAAGGTCGCCTTCGACTGGAAGAGCCGCTGGAACGAGGCCAACGGCCGCCACCCCGGCCTGGGCACCCAGGTGCTCCACCTGAGCCGCGCCTTCCACGGCCGGGGCGGCTACACGCTCTCGCTCACCAACACCGAGCCGGTCAAGACCGACCGGTTCCCCAAGTTCGGCTGGCCCCGCATCGACACGCCCGCGATCCACCTGGGCGACGTGGAGGCGGCCGAGAGCCACGCGCTCGGCCAGGCCGAGGAGGCGTTCCGCAAGTACCCCCACGACATCGCCTGCTTCATCGCCGAGCCCATCCAGTGCGAGGGAGGCGACAACCACCTGCGCCCGGAGTTCCTGCGCGCCATGCAGGACCTGTGCCACCACCACCAGGCCCTGTTCGTGCTCGACGAGGTCCAGACCGGGGTGGGGGTGACCGGGTCGGCGTGGGCGTACCGGGGCTTGGGGCTACAGCCCGACGTCGTGGCGTTCGCCAAGAAGATGCAGGTCGGCGGGGTGATGGCCGGGCGCAGGGTCGACCTGGTGCCCGACAACGTGTTCCGCGTCAGCGGCCGGATCAACTCCACGTGGGGCGGCGGCCTGACCGACATCGTGCGGGCCACCCGGATCCTGCAGATCATCGAACGCGACGGCCTGATCGAGCACGCCGGCGTGCTGGGCGACAAGCTGCTCGGCGCCCTCCGCGAGCTGGAGGCCGAGGGCCTGCTCCGGAACGCCCGTGGTCGCGGGTTGCTCGCCGCCTTCGACGTGCCCGACCGCGACGCGGTCGTCACCCGGTTGCGCGAGCGTGAGTCGCTGCTGGTCCTGCCCGCCTCAGAGGGGACTGTACGGCTCCGCCCACCCTTGAACGTCACTCCGGAGGAGATCGAAGTGGGGCTGTCCCGCCTAAGGCGAGGGCTCGCGTCCTGACCACAGGTCGATGGCGGTCCCCCGGGAGGCGACGCCCAGCTTGGCGTAGATCCGGTTGACGTGGTTCTTGACCGTCTTCTCGCTGAGGAACAGCCGCTGCGCGATCTGGTTGTTGGAATGACCGTTGGCGATCAGGTCCATGACCTCGGTCTCGCGCTTGCTGAGAGCCGTTCCGGTGGGATCGTCGACGCGCATCTGGCCTCCGTGGCAGAGATCCATTTGGCAGAGAGTTAAGTCGCCGAGGGCCCCCGCGTCCGGCGTAGCGGTTGTGAGCGAGTTTAACTCGCGTGAAAGCCCTGTGGGGGTTGCTTCGTGGGCAAATCGCACCGGAAGGCCGGAAGAAGGTGAGGAACGAGGAAGGGCCGGTCCCGAAGGACCGGCCCTTACGCTGGGTGAGTAATGGGACTTGAACCCACGACATCCAGGACCACAACCTGGCGCTCTGCCAACTGAGCTATACCCACCATGTGCGCGATCCCGCTCACCCGGTCTCGCGTACAAGCACGAGTGTAGCGGTATCGCGAGACAACTACGAACTACTAACGGCCTCCGCCGTGTCGCGTGCCGTCGCCGAGTCGGGGCCGGGCTGCGGGACGAACACGGTCGCCCGGTAGTAGCGCAGTTCCCGGATGCTCTCGGTGATGTCGGCGAGGGCGCGGTGGCCGCCCTGCTTCTCGGGAGAGGCGAAGTAGACGCGCGGATACCAGCGGCGGGCCAGCTCCTTGATCGACGAGACGTCGATCATCCGGTAGTGGAGGTGGTTGTCGACCACGGGCATGTCGCGCGCCAGGAAGGAGCGGTCGGTGGCGATCGAGTTGCCGCACAGCGGAGCCTTCTTGGGCTCCGGGAGATGGCCCCGGATGTATTCCAGGACGATGGCCTCGGCCTCGGCGAGGGTCACGCCGCCCGCCAGGGCCTCGAGCAGGCCGGAGGCCGTGTGCATGGTGCGCACGATCTCCGACATCTGCTCCAGCGCCTCCGGCGGGGGCTTGATGACGACGTCGACCCCTTGGTCCAACTGGTTCAGCTCACCGTCGGTGACGACGCAGGCGACCTCCACCAGCGCGTCGCGCCCGACGTCGAGCCCGGTCATTTCGCAGTCGATCCAGACCAGCAGGTCGTTCATGTCCTTAGCGTAGTGCTCCCGCTCAGTGCGTTTGGAGCGAGTCCAGGACATCACCGACCTGCTCGGACTTCAGGTTGTCGGGGATCGACACGTAGAAGAACGAGGGCCGCTTGCCCTCGCCCATGTCGACCAGCACGAACGCGCCCGACTCGGTCTTGAACTTGTACTTGTTCGCCTTGGCCTCGGCGCTGAAGTCCATCTTGTACTCGATGATCCAGGCGTCGCGGTCGCCGACCTTGATCGCCTCGTTGCGGAGGATCTGCCGCTCGTGGCGGATGGAGTAGAAGATCGGCTCGTACGCCGACAGCAGCGTCGTGGTGACCACTTCCAGGTCCTGCACGCCCCGGTAGGGGAGCATCTGGGGGAGCTGGGCCGCCGCGACCGTGCCCATCCAGTCGACGCCCTCCTGCCCGTTGAACCCGGGCTGGGAGACGGCGCCGTAGCCGCTCGTGAAGAGCGGGTAGGTCGGGTCGTTCGGGGCGTTCATGGTCTTCGGGTCGGAGACCTTCCACGGCTCGCCCAGGTACGCGTAGCTCAGCCCCGACACCGAGTCGTTGATGCGGCCGTCTTCGGGCTGCGGGAACGACGTGATCGAGGGTTGCGGGGGCTGCTGCGGCTGCGGCTGCTGCTGGTCGGGGGTGGGCTCCTGCTCCTGCGGCGGCGCCTGCTCGGTCTGGGGCGGCGGCACCGGCTCGCTGGTCGCCGGCGGCCGGGCGATCGAGGGCTCCACGGAGTTCTGGTTCAGGAGCACGAAAGCGCCGCCCACGACGAGCGCGATGACGAGCACGATGCCGACGCCGCCGAGCACCCACGGCAGCGGCGAGGGCGGCTTGGGCGGCGCGCCGAACTGGGGCATCGGAAGCTGGCTCGTCGCGCCCCACGCCTGCGACGGGGCGGGCTGCGCCGAGGCCCACTGCGGCGGGGCCGGCGGGGGAGCGAACTGGGCGGTGGCGGCGGCCGGTGCGGCGGGGACGGCCGCCGCGGTCTCCTGTTCGGCGGGCTCCGGAGACTCCGGGGCGTTCTGGCCTTCCAGGGGATGGGTGGCGTCGGTCCACTGCGAACCGTCCCACCACCGCAGCTGCGGCGAGCCGTAGGGGTCCGGGTACCAGCCGGCGGGGGTCGTCGTCATGCCGTGCAGCCTAGTGAAGTCAGCATTTGTACGAGAAGCTCGCCTTGGCGGCTATGGGCTTCCCCTCGGGGGTGTGGTCGAGCACGCGCAGCGTGGCTGTGCCCTTGAACCGGCCCGGACCGCTCACCTGCCAGATGAGCGGAAGATCTACCGAAGTCGTACCCGATTCGACCCGCTGGGTGCCCTCGGTCACCCGGCCGTCGCTCTGCTCCCACTCGTACTTGAACGTGCCGCTCTCGCCGTTGGTGGTGACCACCGCCATGATCTTGGTTTTCGCGTCGCAGCCCTGCGTCTTCTTCGGCGCGGACACGCTGACCTTGGTCACCGACATCTCGGCGGGCGGGGCCATCCGCATGTAGAGGACGAACCCGGCGATCAGCAGGCAGACCACCAGCGAGCTGAGCAACGCGCCCCGGCGCTTCGGCCGGGCCCTGCGGCGGCTCTTGACCGCCGGATCGGCGTGCTGGGTGGCGCCCTGCCGCCAGATCTGGGCGGCCGAGGTGTCGGCGGGCACGCCCGGACCGAACCGCATGCCGCCCGACTCCGCCGGGGGCGGCCCGCCCGGGTGCCGCGCCGGGTCGAGCAGGGTGCGCAGCTCGCCGCTCTCGGGCAGCCGCGCGGGCGGCAGCGCGGCGGCCACCGGCGGCAGCGCCGACCAGGCGTGCAGGGTGCGCACCAGCGACTCGCGGGTGGTGAACCCGGCCGGGAGCAGGTCGCGGCCGTTCGTCAGGACGTCGCGGGCCGCCGCCAGGCCGTGGGAGGCGGCCACCGCGGCGGCCTGGTCGAGCAGCTGCGCCGGCTGGCCGGTGGCCCAGCTCGCCGACAGGGTGCGGGCCAGGCCCTGCCAGGCGGCGATGTCGCGTTCCGGGGAGACCGGCTCGCTGCGCAGCGCCTCCAGCAGGCCGCGTTCGGCCAGCAGGGCCGAGCCGTCCTCGCCGATGACGACCGTGCCGGGGTGGACCGCGCCGTGGGCCAGGCCCGCGGCGTGCAGGCCGAGCAGGGTCTGGGCGGTCTCGATCAGGATCGTGGCGGCGCTGCCCGCGTCCGGGCCCCACCCGAGCTGGGTCCCCCCGGTGAGCAGGTCGGCCACGGTCGGCACGGCGCGGCGGCCGACGATCAGCCAGACCTCGCCGTGGGCCGCCACCAGGTCGGCGACCGGCAGCAGGCCGTACTGGCCCGACTGGGCCAGCCGCCGATCAGCGGAAATGGCCGCCACCAGGCGCTCACGCGCGCCCGGGGCGGCCAGGAGGTGATCGTTGAACCGGAGCAGCCCCGACGGCTCGCCGCCGGGGCCTTCCGCGTCGTGCCAGGTGCCGACCTCGCTGACCCGCGTCCTGCCGGTCAGCCGATGGCCCGCGACAGTGCCCCCGTCATGCATGACTACTTACGCCTCCGCCGGTGCCTTCCCGCCATCGATCGCTTCACGGCAAGTGTGGCGGGCACGAGGCCGGTCGTCATCAGGCCGAGGGCGAAGAATCCGGCGGCGGCCGTCTCTCCGGTGGTCGGCGCGACGGTCGGCACCTCGGGGTCACGGGTGGGCGACTCCTCCGTGGAGGGGGAGCCGGGGCCGCCGGGGGAACCGGAGTCCCGGGTGATGGTGGGGTCGGTCGACGGGCTCGAAGGCGGCGGCGACGAGGGCGAGGACGACGTGGTCGGGGACGACGACGTCGTGGGCGTCGGCGAGCTGGTCGTCGGGGTGGGCGACGGGCTCGGGGTCGGCGTCTCGTCACCCGGCTCGCTGGAGGCCGTCGGGTCGCCCGGCTCCTCCAGGCCGCCACCGCCGCCGCCCGGCTTCTTGGTCGGCTTGGCGGTCGGCTTCTTGGTGGGCTTCTTCGTCGGCTTGGGCTTCGGCTGCTGCGTCGGCTTCGGCTGGACGTTCGAGGTCGGCTGGGTGACCGGGGGCTGGGTTCCGTCGGCCTCGGGCGACTCGGTGACCTCGGGGGACTCGGTGACCGGGACCTCTTCGATCAGGCCGTCGTCGACCTCCTCGACCAGCGGGTCGGGCGTCGTCGAGGTGTTCACCGGGCTCGGGGTGAGCGTGGTGGTCCCGGCCGACAGGGTCGCGCCGCTGATCGAGCCGACCAGCACGGCCGTGCCGCCCGCGATCACGGCCATGCCGACCACGGTCAGGCCGATCTTCACGAACGCCTTGCTGAAGAAGCCGCCCTTGCGCTCCTCCTCGCCGCCGAAGTCCTCGCCGCCGGCGGCGAGCTGGGTGTTGGCGAGCTGGGTGTTGGCCTCGGGCACCGACGCGGCGAGCGGGAAGAAGGCGGCCAGCAGGCCGGCCAGCGCCGCCAGGCGGCGGCGTCCGCGCTCCTCCCACTGCGGGCCGTAGGTCTCCAGCGCCACCGACTCCAGTTCCTGGAGGAAGGCGTGGGCCGAGGCGGGGCGCTCCTGCGGGTGCTTGGACATGCCGCGCTCGATGAGCCCGCGCAGCTGGGGCTGGATCTGGTCGAGCGGGACCGGGGCGGCCTGGTGCTGGTGGGCCAGCGCGGCCAGGTTGTTGGCCTGGAAGGGGCGCTGGCCGGTGAGGCACTCGAAGAACACCACGGTGGCGGCGTAGACGTCGGTCGCCGGACCGGCCGGGGCGCCCGCCCACTGCTCGGGGGCCATGTAGGACGGCGTGCCCGAGGCGGGCATGCCCTCGCCCGCGCGGGCGGCGATGCCGAAGTCGACGAGCTTGCTCTGGCCGTCGCCGTCGACCATGACGTTCTCGGGCTTGAAGTCCCGGTGCACCACGCCCATGTCGTGGGCGATGGCGAGGCCGATGAGGGAGCCCTTGAGCACCGCCAGGGCGGCCTCGGGTCCCGTGGGGCCTTCGGAGCGGATCATCGCGCGCAGCGAGACGCCGTCGACGAGCTCCATGACGATCGCGGCGCCGTGCGGCTGCTCGACGTACTCGTAGAAGCGGGCGGCGTGCGGGTTGCGGTCCATCAGCGCGAGGAGACGGGCCTCGTGCCGGAACCGGGCGATGAAGTTGAGGTCGGCTCGGAGTTCCTGGGAGAGATATTTGATCGCGACTAGGGTTCCATCGGCATCGTGCCTGGCCAGCACGACCTGTCCGGCTGCGCCGGTGCCGAGCTCGCGTAGCTCCGTATAGCCGGGAACCCGCCAGGCGCCGGTCTGGCCGTACATGCGGTCTCCTTCTGTGCCCGGGCCCCCACCATGACGACCACAGAGCCTAACGGCGGGTCTACTACGTGATGGGAAAAGTCATGAGATTGTAGTGACTCAGTGTCAAACGTGACTTTAGTGGTACAGGTGGGTGGGCCGGGAACGCCGGGATCCGGTCCCGAAGCGGGCGGCGGCGCCGTCCGGCCGGTTGACCAGGGCATATTGTGACACCGGCCGTTCCGGACCCCATACTGGGCGAGGTGCCGATCCATGCCCGGCGGGCATACGATCCCGCGATCAGGTGACCGTGATCACAGCGGGGGACGCCTGCTCCGGATGCGGCCGGCCACTCCGGAGGCGTAACGGAGAAAGAAAAAAGGCGACCCGGCCGCCCATGCGAGTCCCTGCCGGGTACTCGATGGCCACATGGGCGCCGGTCGCCTCGTGCTGCGTTAAGAAGACGCCCGGACGGGCGGCGTGGTTGTCAAAGGTCATCTTCCGGAGATATGGGCGGGAACCGGAATGTCCCGGGTCATCTTGGGATCGGTCTCCGGTTCGCCCCACGTGGTGACGACGGGCAGCACCCCCGCCCAGATCGGCAGGTCGTAGTCCTCGTCGTCGTCGCTCGGGCCGGCCGCGCGCATCTTGACCGAGGCCTCCTCCAGCGACAGCGCCAGCACGGCCGTGGCGGCCATCTCCTTGCCGTTGGGCAGGCGCGCGTAGTCCCACTGGCCCGGGGCGAGCTGCTCGGTGATGGCCGCGAGGCCCGCCATGCGCTCCTCCTCGTCGGTGACCAGGCGCGGCACGCCGTAGATCATCGCCGAACGGTAGTTGACCGAGTGGTGGAAGACCGACCGGGCCAGCACGATGCCGTCGAGGTGGGTCACGGTGACGCAGACCGTGTCGCCGGGTGCGGTGCGCAGGGACCGCGCGCCGGTGGAGCCGTGGACGTAGAGGGTGTCGCCGATGCGGCCGTATCCGGTCGGGATGACCATGGGGGAGCCGTCGACGATCACACCCAGGTGGCAGATCAGGCCGGCGTCGAGGACGGCGTGGAGCTCGGCGCGGTCGGTGCGGCCCCGGGCCTTGGAACGGCCGAGGACGGTACGAGGGGTGCTGGACAGCTCGGTCATACGGTTACCGTAGGAGCCGAGTGGCCTGGAGGAACACGTCCACTTTCGCGGTGTTGAGGGAGACCACTTTGCGGGAGCAGCAGGTCGAGCTGCCGGTGGCCGTCGACCGGTCCAGCCCGACGCCCCTGGTCGTCCAGGTCGGCGACCAGTTGCGCGCGGCGATGCGCGACGGCGCACTGCGGGCGGGGGAGCGGCTGCCCTCCAGCCGGGGCCTCGCCGGGCTGCTCGGCGTCAGCCGGACCGTGGTCACCGAGGCCTACCAGCAGCTCTACGCCGAGGGCTGGCTCGACGGGCGGCACGGCTCGGGCACCTACGTGGCCGACGTCCACGCCGTCGAGGCCGCGAGCCCGGCCGAGCCGGGGACCTCCGCCGACGCCGACTTCTACCCGCCGCTGCACGCGCCCGACGCCGGGCTCGTCGACCTGCGCCCCGGCCGCCCCTGGGTGATGGCCTACGACACCGCCGCCTGGCGCCGGGCCTGGCGGGCCGCCGGAGACCTGCCGATGAGCGCCTGGCCCGACCTCTACGGCGACCCGATGTTGCGCGAGGCGCTGGCCGACCACCTGCGCCGGGCCCGCGCGGTGCCCGCCGGGCCGGGGAACGTGCTGATCACGCGCGGCACCGGCAACGGGCTCGACCTGCTGGCCGCCACCCTGCTGAAACCCGGCGACCGGGTCGGGGTGGAGGAGCCGGGCTACCGGTCGGCCCGGCGGATCTTCGCCTCGCGGGGCGCCGAGATCGTGCCCTGCCCCGTCGACGCCGACGGCCTGGTCGTCGACGACCTGCCGGCCGGCCTGCGCATGATCTACACGACCCCGGCGCACCAGTTCCCGACCGGCGGCCGCCTGCCCATCCCGCGCCGCGAACGCCTGCTCGCCTGGGCCCGCGCCACCGGCGCGCTCGTCGTCGAGGACGACTACGACGCCGAGTTCCGCTACGACGTCGCCCCGCTCCCCGCCCTCTACGGCCTCGGCCCCGAACAGGTCGTGCTGCTCGGCACGTTGTCGAAGTCGCTCAGCCCCGACGTGGGCGTCGGCTGGCTGGTGGCCGGAAGGCCGCTGCTCGACCAGATCGCGAGAACGCGGAAGGAACTGGCCGACCGCACCTCGGGCCCGGTCCAGCGCGCGGTCGCCGTGCTGCTCGACCGCGGCGACCTCGACCGGCACCTGAGGCGCATGCGCCTGGAGTACGCCCGGAGGCGGGAGGCCGTGGTGGCCGCCCTCGGCCCGTGGACCAAGGGCGACACGGCCGGTCTGCACGTCCTGGCGGAACTTCCGGAACACGTCGTGCCGGAAGTGGTCGCCGGAGCCCGTGAGCGGGGGGTCCTGGTCGACACGACCGTTCGCCACCACCACGGCCCGCCCCGCGTCCACGGCCTGGTCGTCGGGTACGGCTCGGCCGCACTCCACGACGTCCGCCACGGCTGCGGGATCGTCAGGAGCCTGCTAGACCACGCTCTCCAGGAGCCGCAGCTCCTCACGGGGACGGGGCACCTCTAACTGCGGCGCGCTGTCTCCGATGATGCGGGCGACGTCGATGGCCCCCGGATCCCCCTCGGCGGAACCCGGAACCTGCGAATGCCCGAAGTGCCCCCCACGGGCCCAGAGGCGGCGGTTGCCGTCCTGCACCAGCGAATGGGGCATGGGTAGGGGCGGACCGGCCGGCCAGCGCCGGGGAACCTCCCACGAGTCGAGCCAGGCGAGGATCTCGTCCAGACCGTCGAGCTTGCTGTCGGTGAACGGTTCGTGCACCGACCCCAAGACCCGGATCTGGACGCACACCCGGCCCTGCCGGTTGAGGTCTCCGGTGAGGCCGCAGGCCGCGCGGGTGGGCGGCAACTGCTGGATGATCTGCCCCGTCACCGGGTTCCACACCAGGTGGGCGGGGCGGTTGAGCTGGACGAGCCGCTGGGCCACGGATTTGGCCGAGATCCCCTGAGGGTCCGTAGGCCAAATGAACCAGACCACCCTGGGCGCGCCCCCGATCATGGGGCCGGCGTCCTGGGGAGCGGGAATGCGACTGGCGACGGGTAGCCATGCCTGGGCCACTGTGCCCCCTCATGTCCTCGGTCGCCCTGTTTTCTCCCCTTATGCTCTTCGGGCGAAACGCGCGATTCCGTACCTGCCCCGGCGTACGACGGCGTAGCCGCGGGTCAACGCGCGCTCCCGGAGATAGACCAGCGGGAGCGCCCGGCCCTCCACGGCGCGGGCGAACCGGCCCGGCCCGGTGGTCCGGCTCACCGTCAGGCGGGGAACCGCCAGCATGTCGGGGGCGGGCAGGCCGGCCAGGTCGTTGGCGACCGCGCACGCCGCCCAGAATCCGGCCCGCCGGGCCTCCCGGCGCACCCGCGCGCTGGAGTAGCCGTAGGGATAGGCCATCGTCGTCACCGGGAGCCCGAGTCTGTCCTCCAGGACCGCCTTGCCGCGCCGGAGTTCCTGCCGCAGTTCGGCGTCGGGCAACTGGTCGAGCTGCGGATGGCTGTGGCTGTGCCCGGCGATCTCGTGCCCCTGCGCGGCCGCCTCCCGGGCCTGCGACCAGCTCACCATGTGGTCGAGCGGCCGGCCCGCCGCCTCGCCGCCCGCGTCGGCCACCCAGCCCGTGGTCAGGAACAGGGTGGCCGGGAAGCCGAACCGGTCGAGGATCGGCATCGCCTCGGAGTGGAAGTCGGCGTAGCCGTCGTCGAAGGTGAGCACCACCGGCCGGGCCGGGAGGGTCGCGCCGGTGCCGTTCACGGCCGCGATCAGGCTCGCGAACGTCATCGGCGTGAACCCGTTGCCGGCCAGGTAGGCGAGCTGCTCGGCGAAGTCGCCCGGCCGCACCGCGAGCGGCCGGGTCTCGGCGTTGGGCCGGTCGGTGACCGAGTGGTACATCAGGATCGGCACCCGGTTCATCGCCGCGCCCTCCCGACCAGGTAACCCCAGGTCGTCCAGGCCAGCCCGACGACGATGGCCACGGTCCTCCCCCATTGGAGCGTGACCAAGCCCTTCAGCGCGCCGAGCGGCAGGGTCCGGAACGTGTACGACCGCTCGCTCGCCAGCCCGTCGCCGCTGCCCACGCTCCGGGTCACCAGGGCCTTGGACAGACCTTCGGCGTAGCAGCGGGACCGGAAGTAGCGGAAGGTCTCCCGCGCGGCCGGCACCCGGTGGCCGATGCCCGCCGACGGCTCGAACAGCAGCACCGAGCCGGGCAGCTTCTGGGTGAGCCGGATGCAGAACTCGGTCTCCTCGCAGCCCAGCGGTCTGCTCTTGCCGCCCCTGACGCTGCGGCCGATGCCGGTGGAGAACCCGCCGACCGCGCCGATCACCTCGCGCCGGAAGATCGCGTTGCCGCCCATCACGTTGCGGATCGGCGCCCGGGTCTCCGGCATGCCCTTGTAGGTGCAGCCGACCGTCCAGTCGAACTCCACCGGGAACCAGCGCGGACGCCGGGTGGCCCACAGAGGACGGGTGGCCCCGCCCGCGCCGACGACGCCCGGCTGCGCCATCGCCGACTCCAGGCCCTCGATCCAGCCCGGGTCGGCCACCGCGTCGTCGTCGAGGAACGCGACGTAGTCGCCGGTGGCCGCCTCGGCGCCGGTGTTCTTGCCGCCGGACAGGCCCTTCTCGTGCACGTTCTCCAGCACGATCACGTCGGGGTGGGCGCGCTTGAGCCGCAGGTGGAGGTCGGGGTTGTGGTCGACGACCAGGATGAGCTCGCGCGCCGGGACCGTCTGCGCCCGCACCGAGGCGACCGCGGCGGCGATGTCGTCCCAGCGCTCCTCGGTGTACGCGCAGATCACGACGGAGGTGTTCATGCCGCGCCCTGGTCGGCCGTGGCCGGCTGCGGCAGCGGCGCGGGGGCCGCGTGGCGGCGCCGCCACTCCCGCACGATGGTCCGCAGCACCCGCAGCCCGTCGCGGATCGCCCGCAGGTTCGACTCCCCGTGGATGCGGCAGCGTTCGTGACTGGGCACCTCGTGCACCCTAAGCCCCGCCCTGGCCGCCCGGATGTTCATCAGCGTCTCGACCTCGAAGCCCTCGCAGTCGAGGTCGAGCGCGGGCAGGTGGCGGGCCCAGAAGGCGTTGTAGCCGTAGCAGAGATCGGTGTAACGGGTGCGGTAGAGCGTGTTGACGATGGTGCGCAGCACGCTGTTGCCGGCCCGCCGGGTGACCGTGAGGTCGTCGCTGCCGCCGCCGGGGACGTACCGTGACCCCTTGGCGAAGTCGGCGCCGCTGACCAGGGCGCTGACGAAGTGGATGATCTCCCGGCCGTCGGTCGACCCGTCGGCGTCGATCATCACGATGATGTCGCCCGTGCAGGCCGCGAACCCGGCGGCCAGGGCGTCGCCCTTGCCGCGCCCGGTCTGGTGGACGATCCGCAGGCCCGGCCGCAGCCGCCGGGCCACCTCGACGGTGTCGTCGGTCGAATGGCCGTCGACCAGCACGACCTCGTGCACCCACGTGGGCAGCGTGGCGAACACGTGGGGCAGGTTCTCGGCCTCGTTCATCGCCGGCACGACGACGCTGACGGTCGGCGAGACGGCGAGGTGAGGGCCGAGGGGGGTGTAGCGCTCGACGTGCGGAAGCGGCCGCAAGCCGGTGATCTCGGGACTCATGGTGACGGAGATGTCCTTCCGGGCGGTCTGTCATGAGCGGAGACTGCCAGCGGACCGGCGCGACTGGACGAGATGGGGCACGGGCTCGTCCCGGTCGTGGGGCAGAGGGTGTGTGGGGTCGTCACCCGGAGTTCTGGGCGGGGGTGACGCGAGTGCGGGGGCGGTGAAGCTGGCGCAGGATCACCAGAAACGCGCTCACGACCGCGACGGTGGCCACGCCGGCACGCGGTGACCAGGCGTCGAAGAGGAGCATCGCCTCGGCGAGAAGAACGTTGACAGCCAGACTGGCCGCCAGTCCCACGGTTAGAGCCGATAGGGGGTCACGATCACGCAACAACCCGGCGATGGCCACGCCGGGCGCCAGGAGGAGGAACAGCGGCGTCAAGATCAGCCTGGCGGGCGTCTGCACGTCGGCCAGCGCCAGCACGGCTCCCGCCGCGCACAACGCGCCGACCACACCGATCAGGACGGTCTTACTGGTCCCCATGTCACTCTCCCGGCTGGTGGAGGCACTTCATAGGATCAACCGGGGGCACGCGCGTCAATGGCGACGCTCTTCCGCGGCGCCCGGTTCACAAAGGACCAGGACTCTATCGGTAACGACTCGGCAACCGCCCGTGTTATGCCTGAGGTTGCTGGGGCCCCTCCGACACCTGGGTCGCGGGGGTCTCGCTGGGCGCGGAGGTCGGCTCGTCGGTCTTCGGGGGCGTCGGGGTCGGCCGGGGCGGGTTGGTCGGGTCGGGCACCCCGCCGCCGGGCGGGGAGTAGCCGTCGCCGCGCCAGCTGATCCGGCACGACGGGTTCCCGCCGGGCGAGGTGATCGAGATCGTGGTGCCGCCGGCCGACTTCGGGTCGACGATCGAGATCGTCATGCGCCCGCTCGCGCCCTTCTTCAGCACGCCCCGCGCCGGGGCGATCGAGACGTTGTCGCCGGCGCGGGCGCTCCACGCGATTGGAGCGTTCCTGGCGGTGAGGTAGAGCACCCCGCCGGTGGCCTCGCCGAGGTCGCCGGGGCAGGTCATCGACAGGGCGGCCCTGGCGGCGGCCGGGCGTTTGGTGGGCGCGGGGGTCTTCACCGGCTTCCGGCTCGGCTTCGGCCGCGCCGGCGGCTGCCCCGCCGCCGTGGGGACGGGCCCGGGAGCCTGCGTGGACGACGTCTCCTCGGCCTCCACGGGCGTGGGGCTCTCCTCCTCCACGGCTGGCGGCGGGGTGTCCTCCTCGGTGACCTCGTACTGGGGGGCCTGGACGGTGTCGCCCGGGGTGTCATCCGTGGGCTGCGGCATCGCCTCGATTCGGGTGGGCGCGCCCGCGCCGGCGCCGTTCAGCCAGAACACCCCGCCCCCCGCGATCAGGGCGACGCCGAGAGCGGCCACGGCGGGCGTCGCGCGCCGGGACTTCTTCTTCCCCGCCGCCCGCCGTGACACGCCCCCCGCCCGGCGGCCCCGCTTCACTCGGGGCCGCCGCTCGACCGGCACGGGGAAACCGTTCCGGTCGAAGTGATCCCCGTCCCGCACGATGAGGATCTTCGTTTCGTCTCGTTCCGGGTGGGCGCAGGCGTCCACGACCCGGCGTCGCAGTGACAGCGGCGGGAACGCCACCGGCACCATCTCCAGCAGCTTCGGCGCCGAGACGTGCCGCTGCCTGCCCTCGGCGCAGACCTCGCAGCCCGCGATGTGGCGGCTCAGCCGCCGGCGCAGCAGCGTGCTCAGCGGGCCGTCCCAGGAGTCGACCATGGCCGACAGGTCGGGGCAGTGGGCCCGGCCGGTCCGCGCCAGCACCACGGCGGCGGCCGAGTTCTCCAGGTGGTCGCGGGCCCGCTCCAGCCGCGTCGCCGCCTGGCGGGAGGTCAGCCCCAGCACGGCGCCCGCCTCTGCCGGGGTCAGGTCATGGCGCAGCGAGAGCTCCAGCACCTCCCGCTCGGGCTCGCTCAGCTCGCCCAGCGCCTCGTGGACCAGCATGGTCATCTCGGGGTCGGGGCTGTCGGCGAGGTCGATCGGCGTCGTCGCGGTGCCGGGCGTGCGGGACGCACACTGGAAGCGCACCAGGGCGTAGAGCCAGGCGCGCAACCGCTGAGCCTCCGCCAGCCGGCCCACCGAGGCGACCGCGAGCACGAGCGCGTCGTGCACGGCGCTCGCCGCCAGGTCGAGGTCGCGCAGCCGGGCGAACGCGTAGTCGTTCAGCCGGTCGGCGTACGCGTCGTACAGGCTGGCTGGTGCGTGCGCGTCGTCGCGTCTGAGCGCGTCGAGCAGACGGTTGTCGTCGGCTCGCCCGACAGTCGGCCATCCGGGCAACGGATTCCTCCCCGAGAACAGGACCTCCCGGTCCCCACACGAGAAGGACGCCCCCTTCCGGCGCCGCGTTTACTGTCTTCCAGGCCATGCTCAAGTGGCATGACCTGGGAAAACAGCGACAGTTGTGACTGGCGTGAAGATTATTTCGCGCTGGGGCAGTTGGGCGCGCACAGGCGGCGGGCGATGCCCTGCAGGAAGATGTTGCGGATCTCCAGCACCGTCTCCGGGAAGTACGCCTGGCCGCCGGTGGCCTTGGCGATGTTCTCCATCTGGGTCCGGTTCGCGTCACCCTCGGTGTTGAACGAGATGATCAGGATCGAGACCGGCTTGGCCGGGTCGAACGAGGCCTTGAGGCGCTTGAGGATGCCCGCGTTGGTGATGCCGCCGCTCGGGTCGTCGTTGCCGACGCCGTCGGTGAACAGCAGGATCGTGTTGATCTTGTCGGCCTCGTACTCGTCGGTCATCTTCTGGTACGCCGCCCAGAGCGAGTCGTTGAGGCCGGTGTTCCCCGTGGGGATCGCCTTGATCTGGGTCATCTGCTTGGCGATGACCTCGCGCCGGGTCACCCCGTCGATCTGCTGGGCGAGCGGCCCGACCGGGACCGTCTCCTTCCAGTCGACCTTGGCGCCGTTGAGGTTGTCGGAGAAGATCCAGGTCCCGATCTCGGTCTTGTCCGGGAACAGCTTCAGGCCCTCGGTGCTGACCTGCGAGATCGCCTGCATGCGGGTGATGCCGGAGGAGTCGGCGGGCAGCGCCATCGTGCCCGAGACGTCCAGGAGCGACAGCAACTTGGTGCCCAGGCCGACGCGCTTCCACGACTGCGCGAGCGTGACGACGGTCTTGGCGTCGGGGATCGGCAGGGCCGTCGGGGCCTCGGCCCGCATCCCGGTCTCGGGCGTCAGGACGGTGCCCTGGCCCTCGGGGGTGCGGAAGCCGTGGTTCTGGATGGTCTTGCGGGAGGCGGTCGAGGCCAGTTCGGCGGTGAACAACTTGGCGGCCTGGGCGCTCTCCGGGTCCTTGGCCGTGGTGATGATCGGGTAGTCGAGGTTGACGGTGCCCTCGGCCGGATAGAGCGCCACGGCCGCGTTCTTGTTGTCCTTGTTGAAGGCCCACACCGACTGCTCGGAGGTCACCCCGATCGGCACCCGGCTGGCGGTCTTCGACAGGGTCGCGAACAGGTTGTCGGGCGAGGTCACCTTCGACTCCGAGAGTTGCCGCAGCACGCCGACCAGCAGCTCCTCGGAGCCCTCGTCGCCGCTCTGCCGCAGGATGCCGGCCCCGGCCAGCAGCGCGCCGAGCCCGGCGGCGTTCTTGGCGGGGTCGAGCACGACCACGCGGACCTTGCTGGCGAGCCCGTCGGGGTTGGCGGCGTTGGCGGCCGTCATCATGCCGGTCCAGCTCGGCTCCAGCGACTCGGCCAGCTTCGCGGCGGCGGCCTTCGGCGCGGCCAGCACGATCGGCGAGCTGGCGAGGTTGGCGCTCACCTTGGGCGCCGACTTGGCCGGCATCTGCGACAACCACAACGAGGAGTCGGGGATCCAGAGGTCCGGCGCGGAGCTCGCGCCGCCGGTCCCGGCCAGCGCGGCGGCGACCCCGTCGGAGTCGGCCCCCTTCACGGCCACGTCGACGCAGCTGCCGTCGACGGTCTTCTCGGCCTTCACGAACCGGTCGGCGATCTCGCTCACGGCCGGTTCGATGTCCTTGGCGACGGCCACGAACAGGGACACCTTCTCGCCGGAGCACCCGGCCGGGTCCTTGTTCACCACGACGTACGCGGCCACGCCCAGCAGTACCGCCAGGGCCACCGCCCCCGCCAGCGGGACGAGCACCTTGCCCGGCCCGGCCGACTTGCGCCGGGAGGGGGGCTGCTCGTACGCGGGGTAGCCGCCCTCGATCTCGTCAGTGCGGTGACGTCCCACGATGGCCTCTTCGTCAGTCGTTGCTCTCCCCTGCCAGGCATATAGGGAGATTCTCCGTAATGCTTACGGAACCATAGTGGCAACCCTTAGACCGGCAAAACGGTCCTTTTACTGCGATGATGGGCATCGCGATACATCTTGACATCGGCATCTCGCGATGTATCGTGTTCGTAAAATCAGGCGATTCTGCACCCGGGGGCTGGGATGCGCGACGGAGATCTCCTCCTGCTGGAGTTCAACCGCCCCGGCCTGCCACCCTCGGCCAGAGAGGCGATGCGGGCCCTGCCGGGGCTGCGCGCCGTCCATCTGACGGGCCGCCACGGACGGGTCTGGACGGTCCCGGGCGGCGCCTCCGAGGTGATCGAGGCCCTCCGCGGCGCCGGGATGGACGTCGCGGTGTTGTCTCTTCAGTGGTCGCAGACGTGCCCGCGCCAGGCCCTGCCGCCCTCGAAGACCGCGATCCCCGCGAGCGAGAGCGCCACCAGCGGGTCGGCCCACCACCAGCCGATCGAGCCCGCCGCGAACCCGGCGAGCACCCCGGCCGCGGTCAGCCCGCAGAGCACGTTCTGGGTGCCCTCCCCGGTCGTCGCCGCCGAGGCCAGGCGGGCCCCGACCCGCCGTTTGGCCCACCCGAGGACCGGCATGCTGACCAGGCTGATCGTGGTGACCAGAACACCGAGCACGGTGGGCGCGGCCCGCTGACCGTGCTCCAGGTCGTGCAGCACGTGCAGCACGAGATAGGGCGCCAGCAGCCAGAAGCTCACCGCGACCGCGCGGGTCGCGTGGAACTCGGCGACCGGCGACACCAGGCGGGCGCCGGTGAAGCGCCACACCACGATGAGGCTGGCCAGCGCCTCGACCAGGGCCGCCAGGCCCCAGCCGAGCAGCGCGACCGAGTCGGCGGCCCAGCCGGCGTACACGCCCACCAGGGATTCGGCGCCGAGCCAGCCGAGGGTCGCCACCGACAGCAGGCGCGCGCGGCGGGCGTCCCTCAGCCAGCTCTCGGCCGAAACGGCCGGGCGCGTGAGCGTCCGCTGGTCAGGCACCTTGACCCCCGATCGCCCTCGCACCGCCGGATACAGCGCTGAGTACTTTATCGGCCACGTTCCGTCACGCCGGTTTGCCGTTGCCAAGGGGTGGCAAGGGTAGGCTTGCGTGATGGTCATCGAGCTCCACGACCCGGCTGACCCGCGCTTGACCGACTTCACCCACCTGCGTGACGTGGAGCTCCGCAAGAGCCTGGAGGCCGAACACGGCCTGTTCCTGGCCGAAGGCGAGAAGGTCATCCGCCGCGCCCTCCAGACCGGCCACCCCGCGCGGGCCTTCCTGACCACCCCGAAATGGCTCACCCACCTCGCCGACGTGCTGGAGAACCAGGTCGTGTACGTCGTGAGCGACGCCCTCATGGAGCAGGTGACCGGCTTCCCGGTCCACCGGGGCGCGCTGGCCTCGTTCGAGCGCCTGGAACTGCCCTCGGTCGCCACGCTGGCCCGGCGGTCGAAGCGCGTCATCGTCCTGGAAGACCTGGTCGACCACGCCAACGTCGGGACGATCTTCCGGTCGGCGGCGGCGCTCGGCGTCGACGCCGTGATCCTGTCGCCGCGCTGCGCCGACCCCCTCTACCGCCGGTCGATCAAGGTCTCGATGGGCGCCGTCTTCGCCATCCCGTGGGCCCGCATGGACGACTGGCACGGCGGCCTGGCCGCCCTCGACGGCTACGACACCCTCGCGCTCACCCCCGACGCCTCGGCCGTGCCGATCGACGAGGTCCGGCTGGGCGAGAAGGCCGCGCTGCTGCTCGGCTCCGAGGGCGACGGCCTGTCGTCACGCTGGCTCGATCAGGCGACCGAGCGCGTCCGCATCCCGATGAGCCCGGCCGCCCTGAAGAACGGCGTCGACTCGCTCAACGTCGTGGCCGCCGCCGCTATCGCCTGTCACTCACTCGTTCGGCCCAGCTCAGCAGGTTCCGCGCCGTCGTGAACCGCCGCAGGTCACCCGTGTCGCCCAGGATCACCCCGAGATAGGTGCGCCCGTCCCGCCGCGCCGCGAACGCCAGGCAGTAGCCGGCCGCCCGGGTGAAACCCGTCTTCAGCCCGATGACGCCGGGCGTGGTGCCGAGCAGCTTGTTGGTGTTCGTCCAGGTGTGCCCGGAGGCCCACGCGACCCGGGTGCGCGCGATCTGCGCCAGCACCCGGTCCTTCAGCACGACCCGGGTCAGCTCCAGCTGGTCGCGGGCGGTCGAGTACTGCCCCGCCGCCGGCAGCCCGTCGGCGTTCACGAACCGGGTGTCGTCGAGGTGGAGGGCGCGGGCGGCGGCGTTCATCCTGGCCACGAACCGGCGCTTGCCCGGCCCGTAGGCGCGCGCCAGCGCGTTGGAGGCGTCGGCGGCCGAGGGCAGCAGCAGCGCGTAGAGGAGCTGCCGGACGGTCAGCCGCTCCCCGGCCCGCAGCCCCGCGTGGGTCGCGCCGCTGGAGTGGGCGTGGTTCACGTCGGCGGCGGTGATGGTCACCAGGTCGTCGAGCTTGGCCTGCCGTCGCACGACATAAGCCGTCATCACCTTCGTGAGGCTCGCGACCGGCACCCGCCGGTTCTCGTGTTTGGCGTACGGGACCGTTCCCGACGTGAGATCCACGACGTAGACCTCGCTCGCGGTCACCCGCGGGTCGGCATGGGCGGGGGCCGAGAGGACGATCGCCCAGGTGAGGACGGTACTGACGAGAACGACGGCACGCATGCCCGCATGATCGCACGGGTAGGCATGCGACGGCCGGACGGCATTCGGGGGGAAGACATGGCGAGCAGATTCGTCATCAGCAGAGACGCGGCGGGGGCCTACCGGTTCCGGCTGGTCCTGGGCAACGGGCAGACCATCGTGGTCAGCGAGGCCTTCACCAGCCGCGCGGCCTGCGTGAACGGCATCGAGTCGGTACGCCGCACCGCGCCGGAGGCGGCGCTCGACGACTCGGAGCTCTAATTCGTGGACGCCGCCGTGGTGTCGCGGCTGCGGCGGCGCCACAGGACGTACCCGACCAGCAGGGCCAGCACCACGACGGCGACGACGCCCGCGACCACCGGCGAGTCGGCGGCGAGCCCGAGCCAGGCCCAGATGACCGAATAGAGCCCGAACCACACCAGCGGCGCCCAGGTCAGGCAGCCCAGCGCGCTGGCCACCAGATACCAGCGGTAGTTGATCCGCAGCACCCCGGCCACCCAGGGCAGCGTGTGCCGCAGGCCCGGCACGAAGAAACACCCGTAGACGGCGAGCGCGCCCCATTTGCGGACGACGTTCTCGACCTTGATGATGCGCTCTTGCCCGATCCTGCGCCCGAGCCGCGACTCGTAGACGGCGTCGCCGACCTTGTGCCCCACCCAGTAGTAGACCTGGAAGGCGCCGAACAGCGCGACCGTGAGGATCGCCCCGACGAGCCAGTAGGGCAGCCCGAACAACGGGTCCCCGAACTCCACCGTGTGCCGCCTCTTCCCGGGAATTAGGACAGCCTTACCTTAAGCGACGCATCATGGACCGCGCCAGGCGGCGCACGTCCCTGCAAGCGGACGGCAACCACCGCTCAACCATGGCGTTCTACAAAAAGGGCATGAAATCCCGCAGTCTCGCTCCGGTCGTCGCGAGCGGCGGCGGAACCGCGCTGCGGCTCCTCGTCGCCACCCTCGCGGTCGCCGCAGCCTACCTGACCGGAACCGCCGTCACCGACGAACCGGCCCGCTCCGTCACCCTGTCGTCGGCCCAGTCGATCCCCGCCGAGAACACGCTCGCCGCCCCGCTGGCAAGCGGGCTGACCGTGGGCGAACTGCCCGACTGCTCCTACCGCGTCCGCGGCGCGGTCGACTCGGGCGCCGTCTCCTACGAGTGGACGCTGCAGCGCTACAGCCCCGCCGCGAAGGCCTGGCAGGACTACCTGTCGAGCACCGGCGGCTTCGACGGCGCCGCCCGCACCGTCGACTGGCGGGTGCGCGTCCCCGGCAACCCCGGCCTCTACCGGGCGGTCCTGGACGTGGCAGACCACCGGACCATAAGCGAGAAGTTCCAGGTCAACTGCTGATTCATGGGTCAGGATCTTCCTGGCGAGAGGCAGGGTGGTTCGGGTCAGGACCCCTTCTCGAGACCGGGAGCACCCATGTCCCACCACCTCGACTCACCCCTCGCCCGCCAGGACCCACGCCTGGACGTCTGCGACCTCTACGTCTTCCGCGGCGAACGCGGCACGGTCCTCGCCGCCGACCACAGCCACTCCTTCGCCGGTCCGGACGCCCCGAAGGGCTTCCACCCGGAGGGCCGCTACGAGTTCAAGATCGACGGCGACGGCGACGCCGTCGAGGACGTGACCTTCCGCTTCACCTTCGGCGAGCGCGACGACGAGGGCGGCCAGACCTTCCGCCTCCACCGCGTCACCTCCGGCGACGAGAAACCGATCGCCGAGGGCCGCCTGGGCGAGACGACCGAACTCGACGGCGGCGGCCGCGTCTGGACCGGCCAGGCCGGCGACTCGTTCTGGATCGAACCCGACGTCCTGCACGCCGTCGGCCAGGCCTTCCAGCACGGCACGACCGTCGACCTGACCGGCTGGAACCCCGACAAGGCGGGCAACCTCTTCGCCGGCCACACGGTCTACTCGATCGTGCTGGAACTCCCCGACGACGAACTGCTCGCCATCGCCGGCCCCGACGGCCGCATCGGCGTCTGGGCCCAGACCAGCCTCGCCACCGACAGCGGCGGCTGGCGCCCGATCAACCGCTGCGGCCTGCCGATGATCCACCCGCTGTTCACCCAGTACGACGAGGACCTCGGCGACCGCCTCAACACCAACGACCCCGCCGACGACATCCGCGTCCACGGAGACCTGATCCGTTCGAAGGTCGCCGGCGTGGTCCGCGCCTACGGCACCGCCGCCGACCCGGAGGCCTACGCCCAGACGGTCATGGAACGCATGCTGCCGAACATGCTGCCGTACCGCGTCGGCACCAAGGCCGCCTTCACCTTCGCGGGCTGGAACGGCCGCACCCTGACCGACAACGCCCCGGACGTGATGTTCTCCTTCGCGGCCAACACCCCGGTGACCCTGGGCATCGGCCGGGAGTCGGTCACCCCGAAGCCGAGAGGCGAGTTCCCGTACGTGCCGACGGTCGAACACGACTGATCCATTGTTGTACGTTCTCCGGTCATGGAGACGGCGCCGGAGTTATCGCGGTTGAAGATCCTCGTCGGGACGGTCGCGGTCGCGGTGGTCCTGGCCGGAGCCGCGGCGTTCTACGCCTTCGACCGCTACACGGCGTACCTCTTCGAACGGGAGGACCCCGGCTGCGTCGCCGACAGCGCCGTGGAGATCGAGCGGTTGACGCGGATCGTCGTGCCGGTTCTGCCGCAGCGAGGCCGGAGCGAGGTCGACGGCGACAGCGGCTGTGCGCCGCCCGAAGTCGGACCGTCGATAGCCGTGCACGTCGACGGCGCGTCCGTCGACGAACTGACCGGCCGGTTCCGGTCGATGGGGTGGAGCCCGGTGTCGGCGGCCCGCGTCGCCGAGGAGACCGTGGAGGGCGACAGCCTCGTCGCCGGGGTGGAGAAGCACGCCGACGACCGCCTGATCGAGGTCTTCCTCACGAAGACGGCGAAGTACCCCGACACCGTGCTGGTCAACGCGTGGTTCGGCTCCGGCGACGGATGACCGTGTCAGGCGCGGTCGAGGGCGATCTCCGCGTCGTCCACCCATCTCTGCACGCCGACCCGCCGCGCCACCGCCAGCGCCTTCTCGTAGTGGGCGCGGGCGTCGGGGTGGCCGAGTTTCACCGCCAGGTCGCCCAGGGTCCGGGCGACCGGCCACAGGGCCACCACACCCGTTCCCGCTCCCGCGATGCGGTCGTGGAAGGGACGGAGGGCGGTGTAGGCCTCGTTCATGCGGTCGGCGTCGTCGAGGCGCAGGCCGGCCAGGGCCCGCCAGGTCATCGCGAGTTCGTAGAGGAAGTCGCCGCGGACCGGCTCCCTGGTCACGGCCACCGCACGGGCGTCGCGCAGGTGACCCGCCTCGGCCAGGGCGACCGCGTAGGCGTCGAGGGTCCACTTCGCGCCACGCGTGTGCGCCTCGCCCAGGGCGTCGGCCATCTCGTCGGCCTTGCCCTGCACCAGGTGCAGGCAGAAGGTCGCGATCAGCGGGAGGTCCTGGCGGCCCTCCAGCATGCCGGCGCGGGCCGTCAGGCGGGCGGCGTTGCGGTAGGCCGTCTCGGCGCCCGCGTAGTCGCCGGCGATCATCAGGCGCTGACCGGCGTACCAGGCGCCGACGGCCGCGGGGGCGGCCAGGCCGTACTGGCGGCCGAGCTGGTCGGCGCGGGCGAGCTGGCGGTCGGCCTCGGCGAAGTCGCCGCGGGCCGCCGCGCATTCGAGCAGCACCAGGTGGGCGAGGGTCTGCACGGAGATCTGGCCCGACTCGGCGCCGACCCGGAGCAGTTCGCGGCCGATGTCCTCGCGCTCGTCGACCTGGGCGAGCGTGTAGGACTGCCGCAGGCGGCCGCTCAGCGCCATCGCCAGCAGGTTGGGGTCGCCGCTGGCGCGGGCCAGTTCCTCGGCCTCCAGTGACGCCTGCTCGCCGCGCGGGGTGGCCGAGCCTTCGAGCTCCAGGGCCAGGGTGGCCAGGAGGCTGGCGCGCAGCGAGTGTTCGCTGGGCGGCAGCTCCAGCAGCGCCTTCTCGGTGACGTCGACGATCTCCCACGCCGTGCGGGTGAAGTCGCGGGCGATGCCCTTGTGGGGGACGGCCAGGGCCGCCGCCACCCGGGCGGTCAGTTCGAGGTCGCCGAGCGGCAGGGCCACGTCCATCGCGTCGCGCCGGTGGGCGCGGGCGGCGGTCATGTCGCCGGCCAGGGCCAGCGCGTGGATCGTGCGGACCTGGAGTTCGAGCCGGTCCTTTCCTGGACGTCCGCCCGCCCGGTCGTAGGCGTTGATCGCGCGTTCCCACTGCGAGGCGGCCTCGCGGTAGGCGTAGCGGCGTTCGGCCTGCTCACCGGCGAGGCCCGCGTAGCGGACCGCCTTGGCGGCCGTGTCGGCGGTGCCGGCCAGGTCGTAGTGGTGGGCCAGGGCCGCCACGTCGCCCGGGTTGCGCGACTCGATGACCGAGGCGACCGCCGCGTGGAGGCGCGAGCGGCGCAGCCGGGAGGCGTCGGAGTAGAGGGTGTCGCGCACCATCTCGTGGTCGAAGCGCAGCCGTCCCGCGCCCGGTTCGGTGACCAGGCCGGCCAGCAGCGCGGCCTCGACCGCGTCGACGACCGAGTCCTCCTCGCCGGAGATGTCGACCAGCACGTCGACGTCGACGTCGCGGCCGATCACGGCGGCCTGGAGCAGGATCTGCTGGGCCTTCTCGGGCAGGCGCGCGATGCGGCGGCGCAGCACGTCGCGTACACCCGACGGCACCTGGGAGATGTCGGCCTCCGCCTCGAAGAGGCGGACCGTCTCCTTCACGTAGAACGGGTTGCCGCCGGTGCGTTCGACGATGGCGGCCACGACGTCGGGGTCGATCTCGCCGCGCACGGACGTCGCCCGCACGAGCTCGGCCGTCTGCGCCGGGTCGAGCCCGTCGAGCTCCACCCGGACCGGGCCGAGTCGGGCCAGGGCGGCCAGCACGTCTTGCTGCGGGTCGTTCAGCTCGCCCTCGCGGCAGGTGACCACGAGCAGCACCCGGCTGGCGGCCAGCAGGCTCGGCAGCGCGCGCAGCAGCGCGAGGGTCTGGTCGTCGGCCCAGTGGAGGTCTTCGAGGGTGATCAGCAGCGGCGCCTCGCGGGCCACGCCCGACAGGAACCCGCCGACCGCCCGGTGGAGCCGGAAGCCGCCGGAGGCGTCGTCGTCGTTGGGGACGGGCGCGTGGTCGTCGAGCAGCGGCGCGAGCAGCGCGCCGTACTCCCCGGCGCCGCGCCGGGCGATCAGCGCGCGCAGCACCTCGACCCAGGCCCAGCCGGGCGGGGTCGCCGCGCTGTCGGGGCAGCCGCCCCCGGCGATGATCCAGCCCTGCCCTTCGAGGCGGCCGGACAACTGGCGCAGCAGCGTCGTCTTGCCCGACCCGGGGTCGCCGCCGACGATCGCGATGGCCAGGCGGCCCGACTTGGCGTGGGGCGCGGCGGCCAGCAGCGAGGTCAGCTCGGAGTCGCGGCCGACGAACGGCTCGGGCTCCAGCGGCGGCAGCGGGCTCACCTCGACCGGGCGCGGCGGCCAGGTCGGGGTGGTCTCGGCCCGGCGCGGCAGCGGGGTCAGGTCGAGCCCCGGGTCCTGCGACAGGATGTCGCTCTCCAGCTTGCGCAGGGCCGGACCGGGGTCGATGCCGAGCTCGTCGTCGAGGATGGTGCGGGCCCGGCGCAGCGCGGCCAGCGCGTCGCCCTGCCGCCCGCAGCGGTAGAGGCCGAGCGACAGCAGCCGCCAGCCCTCCTCGCGCAGCGGGTGTTCGGTGGTGAGCGCCTCGAGGTCGGGCACGGTCTCGGCGTGGAGCCCGAGGCGCAGCCCCGCGTCGGCGTGGCGCTCCCGCGCCACCAGCCGCAGCTCGCTCAGGCGGGTCACCTCGGCCTCGGCCCAGGGCTGGTCCTGGAAGTCGCTGTACGGCGTGCCCTGCCACAACCCCAGAGCCGACTCGAGCCGCGCCCTGGCCGTCTGGGGGTTGTCGTCGAGCCGCTCGCCGGCGGCCCGGACGGTCGCCTCGAACCGGAGCGCGTCGATCTGCTCCGGCGCGGCCCGCAGGGCGTAGCCCGAGGCGACGGTCACCAGCAGCCGGTTGGGCCCGCCACGGGGACGGTTGGGCTCCAGCACCCGCCGCAGCCGGGAGATGTACACCTGGAGGCCCGACTGCGCGCCCTTGGCGGCGTCGTCGGACCACAGGTCGAAGAGGAGGGTGTCGACGGGTACGACCTGGCCCCGGGCGACCAGAAGCCGGGCCAGGACGGCCCGCTGGCGGAGGCCGCCGAGATCGAGCTCGTTCTCACCGTCGTACGCTTCGACCGGACCCAGGACCCGGAAGACCACCGTGCTCATGTCAGCCGCCACGCTATGCGCGCCGCCAAACGGTACACAAGACGTTCACCGGTCATCCTCACTTCGGGGAGAGTGAGGTCAATTGTCGCGCAAGATCATGATGCTTTCTCGCGCGTGACCGGTTCGGATTCCCGCCTCCCGTCGCGCCTGCGCAGAAGTGCCCAGCCCCCGAGGGCCAGACCGCCCCACGGAATCTCGATCGTGTACGTCCAGAATCCGAACAGAATCGCCGCCGCGGTGGCCTGGGCCTCGCCCGCGCCGAACCCGATCAGCGCGAGCGCGGTGCCGGCCTCCATGAACCCCGCGCCGCTGGGCGTGGCCAGCGCGCTCGTCAGCACCCGCGACAGCGCGAACACCGCGATCGACTGGGCCGTGCCGACCCACGAGCCGGTCCCCACCATGCACAGGGCCAGGACGAGCCACTGGAAGCCGAGGAAGAACACCATCCCGAGCGACATCTTCAGCCAGCCCGACCGGACCACTCCGGCCATGTCGGCACGCAGTTTGTGGATGGCGCCGGAGGCCCACCGCTCGGCGGGCCGGATCTTGCGAGGCGACAGCGCCACGAGGCGGTCGGCGCCGTGCCCGATGACGCGGGCCCCCCGATCCCAGAACAGCGCCGCCCCGACGAGCACGACGAGCGCCAGCAGCGACCCGGATGCGGCCCATCCGGCCTTGGTGACCGTGGGGGACAGCGGGGTGCCCGACAGCAGCAGGGCGAGGATGCCCACGGCGGGCAGCAGGAACCGGAAGATCATGTTCCAGACCCCGCTGACCAGCGTCGAGGCGACGATGGCCCCGACGGGGAAGCCCCACCCCTTGGTCATCGCCATGGTCAGCGCCACCCCGGCCGCCCCGCCGAACGGCAGCAGGTTGCTGACCGCGCTCCCGGCGGCGTTGAGGGTGAGCGCCTGGGTGTGCCCGAGGCCGGGCAGCGACCCGGTGAGCACGAAGGTGTAGGCGAGCAGGCTGGCCAGCCACACCACGGTCATCAGCGCGGCCAGCTGCCAGGAGACCTCGGCGAACAGGCCGCCGATCTGGCCCCACGACATCGTCGCCCCGGTGAGCGACCCGATGATCGAGGGCAGGTAGACGATCAGCCCCGCGGCCAGCGCCAGCGACGCGACCGACATGGCGACCCGCACCCACCTGTTCATGCGCCCCAGTCTGCCGGGCACGCGGACCGCTTCGCTCATCCTCTGGGACGAACCAGGCAGGTCCCCAAGGTTGACGCCCGTTCGCCGGACGTCACCCTTGCCCGCCTTATAACGTCCGTGTTATGACTTGGGGAGAGGTGGAACTGGAGCCTGAGGTCGACGATTGGCTCGACTCGCTGAGCCAGGACGATCAGGAGACGGCGGTCTTCTACGTCGATCTCCTGGCGGAACGGGGTGTGTTGCTCGGCGAGCCGTACACCAGACAGTTGCACGGAAAGCTCCGGGAGCTCCGTTTTCATCTCTCTCGCGAGCGGTGCGGGTCACCTACTGGATCTCACGGTGTTCAAGAAACAGCGGATGCGCGAGGCCGGTGAGATCGAGCGGGCGGTGCGCGCCATGGAGCGCTGCATCGCCGAGGCGCACACGGCGGAGGAGAGTGCTGGTCATGGGTGAACGCAGGGCATGGGCCGACAAGCGTGCCGAGATCATGAGCCGTCCCGGCGCGGGAGCCGCCCACGAGGCCGCTCGTCTCAGGTTCGAGCTGGGAGAGGCCGTGCGCCGGCGCCGCGAGGAACTCGGCCTGACGCAGGCCGAACTGGCGCAGCGGGCCGGTCTCAAGCAGCCCGCCGTCGCCCGCTTCGAGGCGGGTGGCACCATGCCCACCATCCCCCTGCTGGAACGTCTCGCCGAGGCGCTCGAAGTGCGTCTCGACGTTCAGTTCCAGCCGCTCCGCGAGGCAGGCTGAGTCAGTCGTCGAAGGGATGGGTCATCTTCGTGCCGGGGGGCAGGTCGCGGCGGACGTACCACTCGGTGCCGAAGACGTAGCGGTAGACCGGGGCCGGGATCTTCAGCAGAGCGGCGAGGGTGCGGTCGCCGTCGCCGCCGCTGGCCTGGGTGGCGTGGGCGGCCATCGACTGGCGTTTGACCGACGTCCACTTCCGGACGTTGACCCGGTGGGTGATGTCGGCCGAGGCGGAGTAGGCGGTCTCGAAGGAGCGGATGTCGAGCTGGGGGTAGAACCTCGCGGCCAGCCGCACGCCCTTGAGCAGGGGGTCGCGGTTGACGGTGGCCTCCAGGAGGATCGGCGGGATCGCGGCCAGTTTCGCCGCCCGGGTGCCGACCCGGTAGACCTGCACGTGGTCGGGGTGGCCGTAGCCGCCCGACGGGTCGTAGATGGTCAGGAGTTCGGCCTTCTCCTCGTCGAGGATGGCGGCCAGGCGGGTGGCGGCCTCTTCGATGTCGGCGTCCATGAAGGCGTCGGCGGGGCGGTCTTCGGCGCCGCCGCCGGCCTCCAGGCCCGAGTCGGCGTAGCCGAGGCGCACCACGCGGGCGCAGCCGAGCCGGGCGGCCGAGTCGTAGAGCTCGTTCATGCGGGCTTCGCCGAGCTCGTCGCCGTGGGGTAGTTCGGCCAGGCCGTGTTCGCCCGCCGTGGCCACCACCAGGACCACGCGGTGGCCCTCGGCTGCGAGCATCGCCATGGTCCCGGCCGTCAGCAGCGCCTCGTCGTCGGGATGGGCGTGAAAGAACACCGCTGTCTTCACCCGACACATGATCCCACCCTCCGATCGCGCGTTTGAGCCGGGTCCGGACCTCTGAGAGGCTGATCGGGTGCGCATCCTTCACGTGAGCGACTGCTACCTGCCCCGGCTGGGCGGCATCGAGGTGCAGGTCGCCGACCTGATCAGGAGCCAGCGCGAGGCCGGGCACGACGTCGAGGTGGTGACCGCCACGCCGGGGGAGCCGCTGCCGGGCGTCCACCGGGTGACTGCGCGCATGCCGTTCGACCTGCCGGTCCACCCGCGCGGCACGGGCCATCTGACCCGGATCATGACGCGGGGCACCCCCGACGTCGTCCACGTCCACACGGGCGCGGTGTCGCCGTTCGCGTGGATGGGGGTGCTGGCCGCCCACCGGGTGGGGCTGCCCGTGGTGGTGACCGTCCACAGCATGTGGGATCCGGTGACCGCCAACCTCTACCGGGTGCTCAATGCGGCGAACTGGAGCGATTGGGGGCTGGTCGGCACGGCCGTCTCCGAGGCGGCCGCCCGGCACATCCGGCGGGTGGCGGGGCCGAACGTGCCGGTCCACGTCGTCTCGAACGGGCTCGATCTGTCGGGCTGGCGGCCCGAGGGCCCGGCCCGGGTGCCCTCCGACGAGGTCCACGTGGTGGCCGTGGGGCGGCTGGCGCCGCGCAAGCAGCCCGTACGACTCCTGAAGCTCCTTGAGGCCGCCAAGGCCAGAACACGCAAGGGCGTCACCCTGCGGGCCACGATCGTGGGCGACGGGCCCGCACGGGGCCAGATGGAGCGCCATCTGAAGTCGAAGCGGATCGACTGGGTCGACATGCCGGGCAGGTACACCCGGGACCAGATCAGGGGGCTGCTGGCGGAGGCCGACGTCTTCGTCGCCCCGGCGCCCCGGGAGTCGTTCGGTCTGGCCGCGCTGGAGGCGCGCGCGGCGGGGGTGCCGGTGGTGGCACGGTCGCAGAGCGGTGTGGCCGATTTCGTGAGCCCGGGCAAGGAAGGCCTGCTGGGGCGCACCTTCGACGAGCTGGCCGGTGCGGTGGCCCGGCTCGCGGGGGACCCTGCGCTACGAGGGGCGATCGCCGAGCACAATCGGTCGACGTCGCCGGTCAGATGCTCGTGGCCGGTGGTCCTTGAAGGATTCGAGCGCTGTTATGAACGGGCCGCCGACGCTTCGTCGGGCCGGCGGTAGACGAGGGCCGGGTCAAAAAGGGAGGACCCGCCCCGACGGAGTGCGTAGGTCGATGGGCAGCGGCTGCCGGGGCGGACGGGGGCGCTGGACGATCTGGACCCTTTTCACAAGAGGCTCTCCTCTCTCGTATTGGTCTCAGCCTTCCCAGTAATACGTAATGATCACGCCAACCGGGTCACTTCGACCTTTACTTCTTGTCTTCCCGCAGGTGGTCCTTGGTAAATACCTTTCAAAGGGGGTACGTCAGCGTAGTCTCTCCCGCGCGCTACCACTACATGTGTTTCGCCTACTTTTGAGCGATTTGTCGGGTCGAGCGCGTTCCACTCGCCCGACCAGTACTCCACCCAGGCGTGCGACTGCCCGGCGACGGGTTCGCCGATGACCGCGTCCGCCGCCGGATGGATGTAGCCGGAGACGTACCGGGCCGGCAGCCCGGCCGCCCGCATCAGCGCGACGGTCAGGTGCGCCATGTCCTGGCAGACGCCCTTCCCCTGGTCCCAGGCCTCCTGGGCGCTGGTGAGCACCCCCGTGGCGCCGGGCACGTACTCGACCCGTTCGTGCACCGCCCACGCGATGGCCTCGGCGGTCTCGTGGGGGTCGCGGCCGTGCGTCTGGGCGAGGCCGACCTCCCCGCAGGTGATCGTGGTCCGCTCGGTGGGCCGCAGCAGCTCGGCGACCGGGCCGGACACGTTGCGCAGCAGGTCCCAGCTCAGCGGCCTGGCCAGCGGCCGGACCGGCGAGGTGTCGACCCGGGCCTCGGCCTCGATCGCGAGCGTCCGGTGGCCGCCCGTCACGTCGAAGACGCTGACGTGGGTGCCCCAGTAGTCGCGGTAGGTCCAGACCGGCGTCGCCGGCCGGACGACCAGGCTGCAGTCGAGCGTGGCCTGCCGGTGGTCGTCGACCGGGGTCATCCGCACCTCGTTGTACGACGACGCCGCCTCGCCCTCGTACTCCACGAACGTCGAGTGGCGGATCCTCACACGCCAGCCGGTTTCCACACCGCACCTCCCAGCGCCTGCACGCCCAGCTCCCAGCGCAACGTCGAGGCGTGCTGGAAGAACCGTTCCGTCAACCCCTCCGAGGCGATCACGCACGCCGCCTGGAGGGTGATCAGCAGCTCGGGGAGCTGCTCTTCGAGGCCCGCCGTGTCGGCGTACTCCAAAGCCATCCGGACCCGCCCGACCGCCGCCCGCGCCGGGTCGTTCATGCCCGCCCTGCCCTGGTTGGGGCTGAGTTCGGCCAGGCACTGCTCGGCCGTCGTGAGGGCGTGCATGACCGAGCGGGGGAAGAGCCGGTCCAGCAGGAGGAACTCCAGCACCCGCTTCGCGTCGCCCCGGTGGGTCCGGGTGAACGACTCGTCGGCCCCGCACGCCTCCAGCAGCGCCTTCCAGCCGGTCGACTCCGACGGCGGCGCGAACTCGCTGGGCAGCACCTCGGCGTGCACGGCCAGCAGGCGGGCGGTCATGTCGACCCGCTCCAGGCTGCGGCCCAGCACGATGAACAACCAGCCGTCGTCGCGGCTCATGGTCGCGTCGGTCAGGCCCGAGAACAGGGCGGCGCGCTCGCGGACGTACCGGAGATAGCCGTGCGGGCCGAGCCGTTCGGCCCCGATCTGGCGGATCGGCAGCTCGTTCCAGGTGACGTTGAGGCACTCCCAGACCTCGCTGGAGATGATCTCGCGCACCCCGCGCGCGTTCTCCCTGGCCGCCCTGACGCACCCGGCGATGGAGCTCGGCGTGGCCGAGTCGTAGGCCAGGCGCTGGATCATCGTCTCGGTCGTCGGGTTGTCGCCGCCCTCGTGGCCGAGGATGGCCAGCACCGTCGACCAGTCCTCGTCGTCGCCGAGGGTGCGGTGCAGGGAGACGTCGAGCAGGCGGGCGATGTCGTCGGAGCGTTCGACGTACCGGCCGATCCAGTACAGGGTCTCCGCGATGCGGCTCAGCAGCTCTCTCACTGTTCGCTCTCCCCGTCCCAGGCGGCGTTGCGGCTCGGTTGCCAGTGCGCCGGGGGCTGGTGCCCGCCGGCCGCGACGTGCGGGATGCGCGGCCCCGGCTCCGACAACACCCAGGTGTCCTTGGAGCCCCCGCCCTGGCTGGAGTTCACGACCAGCTCCCCCTCGGGCAGCGCGACGCGGGTCAGGCCGCCCGGCAGCAACCAGACGTCGTCGCCGTCGTTGACCGCGAACGGCCGCAGGTCGATGTGCCGGGGCCGGGGCAGGTCGCCGATGAGGGCGGGGGAGGTGGACAGGGCGACGGGCCGCTGCGCGATCCACTTCCTCGGATCCTTCTGCACGTTCTCCGTCAGCCCGGCGAGGGTCTCCTCGCTCGCCCGGGGGCCGATGACGATGCCCTTGCCCCCGGCGCCGTCGACCGGTTTCAGCACCAGGTCGCCGACGTTGGCCAGCACCCATTCGAGGGTGTCGGCGTCCTCCAGCCGGTAGGTCTCCACGTTGGAGATCAGCGGCGTCTCGCCGAGGTAGTACTTCATCAGGTCCGGCACGTACGTGTAGAGCAGCTTGTCGTCGGCCACCCCGTTGCCGACCGCGTTGGCGATGGCGACCGTGCCGGCGCGGGCGGCGTTCAGCAGCCCCGGGCAGCCGAGGGTCGAGTCGGGCCGGAAGTGCAGCGGGTCGAGGTAGTCGTCGTCGACCCGCCGGTAGATCACGTGGACCGGCCGTTTGCCGTGCGTGGTGACCATGTAGACCCGGTTGTTCTCGCAGACCAGGTCGCGTCCCTCGACGAGCTCCACGCCCATCAGCCGGGCGAGCAGGGCGTGCTCGAAGTAGGCGGCGTTGTAGACCCCGGGGGTCAGCACCACGACCGTCGGATCGTTGATCGCCGCCGGCGCGGCCCGCCGCAGGGCGGCCAGCAGCCGGGCCGGGTATTCGTCGACCGGCCGCACCCTTTGCTCGGTGAACAGCGCCGGGAGGGTGCGCATCATCGCCAGCCGGTTCTCCAGGACGTAGCTGACGCCGCTCGGGGTGCGGACGTTGTCCTCCAGCACCCGGAAGGCGCCCGTCTCGTCGCGGATGATGTCGATGCCCGCGATGTGCACGCGCACCCCGTTCGCGGGCCTGATCCCGTCGGCCGTCCGGTGGAAGTGGGGGGAGCTGTGCAGGAGCCCCCACGGGACGACCCCGTCGTGGAAGATCTGGCGGCCGCCGTACACGTCGGCGAGGAAGGCCTCCAGCGTGCGCACCCGCTGCCGGACCGCGCGGGAGATCAGGTCCCATTCGGCGGCGTCGATGACACGCGGGATCAGGTCGAGCGGGAACGGGCGCTCCTCGCCCGCGTAGTCGAAGGTCACCCCCCGGTCGGTGAACACCCGGGCGAGCTGGTCGGCCCGGAACCGGAGCTCGTCGGCCCCGAGGGGTTGCAGGGCCGCGAACAGCCCTTGGTACGGCGGCCGGGGTGTGCCCGGCCGCTCGAACATCTCGTCCCATGCGTCGGCCAGGGCATATGAGTCGAATATGTCCGCCATGTCCGGAGCGTAGGAAACCGATGTTTCGCGCGATGCCGCCGGATGTTACGGCCGCGCGTTCACGTAGGCCGGCCAGGAGCCGTAACCCGTGATGTCGGCGGCTCCGGCGACCGCGTGGGCCTCGCAGAGGAACCCGGTGACGAGGCTCCCGTCGTCGAGCTCGACCGAGCCGAGCCCGAGCGGCGGCGCGATCTTCGTGAGCAGCTCGCCCAGTTCGGCCGTGCCGAGGTGGAAGAGCTCCACCTCGATGGACGCGCCGTCCGGCGTCCTGACCATGCCGGGGCGGTCGCCGAGGTCGTAGAGCCGGTAGGCCGCGGCCGTGCGGGCGAGACCCGCCGGGGTCGCGCCGAGCGCCACCAGCTCCGGATGCAGCGGATGGCCGGTCCGGTGCGCCCCCACCACGGCCAGCGGCGTGCCCCTTTTCCTGATCCGGTACGGGGTGGCTCCCGCCATCCCCGTGTGGAACCGTTCGGCGGCGTCCGCGAGCGGACCGTCGGCGCCTGCGGGGGCCAGCAGGGTGACGCCGTGCGGTCCGCCCGCGGACGTGAAGCCGGCCGGGACGGCGATCCCGGCCAGATCGAGGAGGTTGGCGAAGGTCGTGTAGGTGCCCAGGACGGAGTTGCGGCCGATGGGATCCTCGGCCATCTCAGCGAGCGTGAACGTGCGGGGGACGGTCGGGACCGCGAGGGCGTCCACCTGGGCCCAGGTCCGGCGGGTTTCGGCCATGAGCTCCCTGAGCCGGTGCAGGCCCCGGAAGGCGTCCGCCCCGGTGACGCCGGCCCCCGTGCCGAGCACTTTCGCGGTGACCGGGTGGAGCGATTCGGGGTGGCTCTCGACGAACGGCCCCAGCACGCTCCACCGCTCGGCCACCCACGGCCCCTCGTAGAGCAGCCGCCCGGCTTCGAGGAACGGCTCGATGTCGACGTCGACGAGCTCGTAGCCGAGGCCGGCCAATCGGGCGAGGATCCCGGTCCAGTCGTCGTCGCCCCGGATGACGCCGACCCTCCGGATCGGCTCGTCGTGCCGGGGCAGCTTGCGCGACCAGGGGTCGTCCGGCTCGTACCCCTCGATGATCTCCAGGACGACCCGGGCGTCGTGGACGTTCAGCGCGAAGACACTCGGGCAGTCGAGCGACGCGCACGCCGGGACCACGCCGAGGGTGCTGACCAGCCCCTTCGACGGCTTCAGCCCCACGGTCCCGGTCATCACCGCCGGCACCCGCCCCGAGCCCGCCGTGTCGGTCCCGATCGAGAAGCTCACCAGCCCGGCGCTCACCGCCACCGCCGACCCCGACGACGATCCGCCCGAGATCAGCCCCTCGACCAGCGGCGACTCCACCGAGCCGTAGGGGCTTCGCGACCCGGAGAGCCCGGTGGCGAACTGGTCGAGGTTGTTCTTCCCGATCAGGATCGCGCCCGCGCCGATCAGCCGGTCGACGAGCGGCGCCGACCGGCCGGGCGCGTAGGCGAAGTCGGGACAGGCGACCGTCGTGGGCAGCCCGGCGACGTCGATGTTGTCCTTGACGGCGAAGGGGACGCCGTAGAGGGGCAGGCCGGGATCGCCGGGCAGCCCGGCGAGGACCTCCTCCTCCGGCCGGAGGGTGATCCACACGCCGTCGTCACCCCGGGCCTTGATCCTGCGGTAGACCTCGGCGACGACCTCACGGGGGTGGAGCCCGGTCCTGTACGCCGCCTTCAACGCCGAAATCTGCAGATCCACTCTGGAGGCCTCTCGTCGATTGTCGACAAAATATCTGAAAGGCGATTCGGTGCATACCGTGACGTGTTAAATCCACGTAGCGATAGACGAGTGTGCCGAAGATTCCGCCGATCGCGCTGATGGTCGTGCTGGCCACCGCCGTCGGCTCCGTGCTCCTGCCGGTCGCGATCAACATCGCGACCGGGGGCGCAGTACCGGCCTGGCTGGAGCCCCATCGCAGCTGGGCCTGGCCCGTCGTCCTGGTTCTGGGGCTGGTCTCGATCGTGCTCGCGGTTCTCCAGCTACTTGCGGCGAGCCCAGAAAGCAAGATCGGGCGCCTCATCCGCCCCGGTTTCCGCGACCGCGCCTCCGCTCACGTGCGGCATCACCTGGACCAGCGTCTCGACCAGGAGCCGATTCGGGCCATCCGGGTGCAGCTCGATCTTGACCTCGTCCCCGACGCGGTCCTTCCCCCGCCGCCCGCGGATCGTGTGGGTCCCGGCGCACCCTTGCGGGTGATGGAGAATGCCAGGCCTCTGGACGTCTACGACCGGCTCGACGGCTCGATGCTCATCCTCGGCGCGCCGGGCGCGGGCAAGAGCACCATGATCCTCGAACTCGCGAAAGCTCTTCTCGACCGGGCGGACGGGCCGCTGCCGCTGGTCGTTGAACTGGGCGAGTGGGGCAGGCGGCGTCGAACCCTGCTGCGCACCCGGCCACCTGAAGATCTGCGTGAATGGCTGCTGCGCCAGATCGAGAAGCTCTACGACGTCGGCGCCAACATCGCCGACCGGTGGCTGGAAGACGGCACGGTCACGCTGCTGCTCGACGGTTTCGACGAAGTCGGACCGGAGTTTCGCGCCCGCTGCCTAACGGAGGTCAACGCGCTTTATGACCGGTATCCGCAGCTTTCCATGGTCATCGGCAGCCGTGCCGAAGAGTACGACGCGCTGCCCGCGCGGCAGCAGTTCCGGTTGTACGGGGCAGTGGTCATCCGGCCGCTGACCGGCGAACGGGTGCTGGCGTATCTGGCCTCCGGCGGCCCTGAGCTCCGATCCGCGCATGAGGCGGTCGAGCGGGACCCGGAGATGCTCGAACTCATCAGCGCGCCACTCTGGCTGCACGTCCTGGCGGGCGCCGTCACCGACGCCGATCCGGGCGCCGGCGGCTGGAGCCGGAACGACCTGCTGGCCGCGTATGTGGAGCAGATGTTCCATCTGAAGCGAGCGCGTCGTCAGCACTACGGGAAAGACCAGATGCTCAGGTGGATCTCGCAGCTCGCCCGCGTGACGCTGGCGCTGAACTCGCGCACGCTGCCCGGTTCTCTTCCGGGTCTCCGGCCGTTCCTGTGGTGGTGGGCACTGCCCCCGGCGACGCGGAGCTCCGTCGCCGGCGAAGGGGCGAACATCGCCGTGGCCATGTGGTCGGCCACGCTCACCGCCGTGCTCATCGTGACCGGCGGCGGCGCCGGTGGCATAGCGGGATTCGTCATGTCATTGGCCCTGATGGCCTCTGTTCGGATACTGCTGGCCTCGAAAGACCCCGTCGTCAGGGTGGCGGCGGTCCGCATCAAGGGCTGGATCTACGGCGCGGTCATCGGGGTCGCCGGTGCCGCGATCATCATCGGAATGGCCGGGCTCGGTGGTCTCGTGGCGCGGAGCCTGACGTTCTCGCCGGTCAGGGCCGCCGCCCTCGTCTTCCTGGCCCTGTGTGTCGTGGCGTTCCTCGGGAGTATGAGGCTGCGAAGAAGGCTGGAGTGGCCCGCGCTCCTCATGGGCGTCGTATTGGCCGCCCTCGCCTGGCCGGTCGAGGAGAAGGGGACCGCGTCGTTCTTCGTGGGTGTGGGCGTGGCGTTCTGCGCCGCGTTCCTCACCATGACGGTCTACTCGCCCGATCTGGCGATGGACCCCTTCGACGTCCAACTCAGTGACCGGATCGCGTGGTTCGTGATGGGGGCGGGGGTGCTGCCGGGGGTGGTGATCGGAGTCCTCTGGGGGGCCGGTGACGACCTGTCACTCGATGCGGTGCTGGGGATGCTCGTCGGGGTCTTGGCGGGGGTCTTCCTGTCAGTGCCCGTCGTCTTCTCCGTTCGCGGGGTCGGCGGCTGGGCCCTTCTGGTGCTTTCGGGTCTGCTGCCCCTCCGTTATCGGCGCTTCGTGATCCAGGCGGCTGAGATCGGCCTCCTGCGCCGTGACGGCAAGGGTTACCGGTTCCCGCACCTGATCCTGACGGAGTATCTGGCTAGGGAAGCCGATCGGCCACCTCGGCGAAGCTCTCCAGCGTGAGGTCCCAGAACCGCTTCACGTCGATCCTCCGGGCCACGTTCGCGTTGGGGACCCGCCCGCGCAGGTTGAAGTCGATCACCGTCATCCCCGACGTGAACCGGCCCGCCGTCTCGACGTCGACCACGCCGGGCGTGAACTCGAACAGGGTCGGGTCGGCCACGAAGGCGACCGCCAGCGCGTCGTGGACCGCCGGGCCGTCGTGGGCCGTCGTCATGCCGTAGAACTCCAGGCTGGGGATCAGGAGCTCCCCGCCGAGCCGTCCCAGGCCCCGCATGCGCTCCAGAATCGGCCCGTTGGCCAGGGCCGTCAGGCTGACGTCGAGGCCGATCTGGTTGACCGTCCACCCGGCACCGAAGACGATCGCCGCCGCCTCGGGGTCGGCCGCGATGTTGAACTCGGCCGCGGGGGTGCGGTTCCCCCGGGTGTACGACCCGCCCAGGATGGTGAAGTCGCGCGCCCACTCCATGATGCGGGGTTCCCTGCGCACCGCCAGGGCGATGTTCGTGAGCGGACCGACGGCGACCAGGGAGATCTCGCCGGGGGAGGCCGCGAGGGTGTCGACGATGAAGTCGACCGCGTGCCCGTCGCCGACCGGCAGCCGGGGTTCCGGGAGTACCGCCGCGCCCAGCCCGCCGAACCCGTGGACCTCGGCCGCGTCGATCCGGCTGGCCACCAGCGCGCCGGGGGAGCCGGCGACCACGGGCACCGAGGGGAACCCGAGGAACTCGCGCAGCCTGAGGGCGTTGAGGGTGGTCAGCTCCAGGGAGACGTTCCCGCCGACCGTGGTGATCCCGACGAGGTCGAGCGCCGGGCAGCCGTGGGCGAGGGTGATGGCCAGTGCGTCGTCGATCCCGGGGTCGCAGTCAATGAGGATCTTCTTTGGTGCGGGCACGCCTCAGAGCGTAACCCGCTGGCGAATCTTGAGGGCGCTGTCGATCTGCCGATGCATGATCCTCGCCCGTTCGAACTCACCCCGCTCCGCGCTCGCCTCGGCGAGATTTCGCACCACGCCCAGCACGGCCCCCGCGACTTCCCGCAACTGCGTTTCCCTGGCCCAGTGCGCGCTCATCGGATCGAGGCCCAGCACGTCGAGCATCGCCCTTACCTCGGCGCATTTCCGCGCCGCCTTCCGAACGTCGCCGGAATCGAGGGCGGCGTTCCCCTCATTGACGGCCGCGTGAATCAGCGAAACCGCCTGAGGCAGGTTCAGGTCGTGGTCCATCGCCTCTCTGAACTGCGGCGGAAGGGCGCCCGGCGCGTCCACGGCCACGCGGTGCACAAAACGTTCGATCCGCCGGTACGCCACCGCGCTCTCCTCCACCGCCCCCACCGAGAATTCCATCGGCGACCGATAATGGGCGGCGGCCAGATAGAACCGCAGTTCCTGTGGCCTGATCCGCCGCAGTAAGGTGTGCACCGCCAGCGGGTTCTTCGCCGTCTTGCGAATCTTCTCGCCCCGGTGGGTAACCGGTCCGTTGTGAATCCAGAATCGCGCGAAACCGTCGCCGGCGGCGCGCGACTGGGCGATCTCGTTCTCGTGGTGCGGGAAAATGAGATTGGCCCCGCCGCCGTGGATGTCGAATTCGGCGCCCAGATATTTACGCGCCATCGCCGAACATTCCAGATGCCATCCGGGCCGGCCGTCTCCCCACGGCGCGTGCCAGACGGGTTCTCCCGGACGGCCCCTTTTCCAGAGCGCGAAATCGCGGGGGTCGCGTTTGCCGTGGCCGGGTTCCTCGCCGCCGCGCATCTGGCTCGGCCGCTGCCCGGAGAGTTCGCCGTAATTCGGGAAGGAGGAGACCGAGAAATACACGTCGCCGTCGGCGGTGTAGGCGTTGCCGGAGGCGAGCAGCTGCTCGATCAGCTCCAGCATCTCGGGGATGTGGCCGGTCGCCCGGGGCTCCACGCTGGGCGGAAGGCACCCGAGGGCCTCGTAGGTGCTCTCGAACGACCGGTGGACCGGGTCGGTGATCCGCCACCAGTGCACGCCCTCGGAAAGCGAGCGGCTGATGATTTTGTCTTCGATGTCGGTGACGTTCCGGCAGAAGAGAACGCGATATCCGGAATGCAGGAGCCAGCGGTGCAGAATATCGAAGTTCACTTGCGAGCGTATCTGCCCGACATGGGGTGGGACGACGACGGTGGGACCGCAGAGATAAATCGATGCGATTCCCGGAATTCGGGGGGAGAAATCGCGGACCGACCGGCTGAAAGTATCGTATAGGCGAAGTCCCACCTAGCCGAGGGTAAGCCAGAAATCCGCGTCCTGTCGATAGAAACGGGCAGACGTGCGGTGCACATCATGAATGCCACATTGTGAGACAGGTCAAACGGGTTGACAGGGTAATGAACCACGCGTGCGGCTAAGAGATCGGCTATGGACAAATCGGTCGGGTGGAGGTACGGCCCGCGCCCCGGTGGGTGGGCGTGGGCGGCCGGCGACAGCTGGTCCGGTTCGGCTTGTGGGCCGCGCCCCTCTCTTTGACGAGAGGCGGAGCGCGGGTGCCGCCTGACAGCCGGCCGCCGGAGGCGCGGGCCGTACCGGCTAGGGGGTGTCCGAAACTATCGGCGGATCACGTGCAGAACCGAGGCGATGCGCTCGGCGGCGGTCACGACGTCGGAGGCGTGCCCGATGCGGCCCGCCCAGGAGAGCCAGTACCACCACTCTCCGTCGTTGGCGTTGGACGCCAGCACGTCCTCCGCCATGGCCGGAGCCATCGGGTTCACCACTCGAAGCCGGGGGTAGAGGCCGGCCGGCGCCGACAGGCGTACCTGGAACGAATGCGCCTCAAGTTGGGCGGCGAGCCGTTCGAGGTGGTCCATCGCCTCGCTGCGATCTGCCTTCATCGCCATGGTGGTCTCCAGGGGACGTTGCGACCTTTCTCCGGAAAGGGTGAACCTGGGATGACTGCCCGGCAATCGGGCGTACTAGCCGAATACGTGCAATAACCAGGGAACCCGCTGGTATTAAGTGGAAGACACACGGTTCCGGGGCTACGAACCCATAACAGGGCTGGCGGTTGAGTGCTGGCCGATTAACGTGGTGGTAACACCCGTAATCGCCAAACCCCCTGCTTGAGGGCAGACTGGGAGCGGCGGGATGTCAGCAGCGGAAGGGCAGGCGGGATGGCCCGAGGAGAGCACTCTCCGGCATGTGCTCGTCGCTGGCGCGAGCAGGCCGAGGCACGGCAGTGGTCGATGTGGCAGACGGTTCAGGCGATTCACGGCTGCTGCGGCGTCAGCATGCTGAAGGCCCACCGGCTCGGCCGGGGATGGTCCGCGCGCCAGGCGATCGAGGAGCTCGAACACCTCTGTGAGCAGCAGTCGCTCGGCCTGCCCAGGGCCAGCATCGACCTGCTCAACGCATGGGAGAACAACCGGGCGCGGCCGCGCCCCCAGACGATCGACCTGCTGGCCCGGCTCTACAAGGCCAACGCGGTACGCCTCGGCCTCGCGGCCGACTACTGCGACGACCCCGGCGTGAGCCAGAAGGTCGTGGTCGTGGCCAACGGGTCCAGTGAAGACGCCGTCCACGTCGAAGACCTGGCCGACGACGACACCGACCGGCGGGCGCTGTTCCACCAGGCGATGCTGATGGGCACCCCCAACGGCAGGTTCTTCGCCGAGGTCGAGGGCACCCGGCACGATTTGGACCGGTCCCTGGCCACCACGACCGTCACCGAAGACCAGCTCGACCGGCTCGACGAGCAGGTGCTGCGCTACCGGCGCGAATACATGACCACCCCGCCCACGCCCATGTTGTGCCGGGTGATGCTGGAGCTGGCCGACGTCCGCAAACTGACCGGCGCCCGCCAGCCCGCCGGCGTGCAGCGCCGCCTCCTGACGGCCACCACGATGCTGGCCCTGCTGTCGGCCGACGCCCTGATGAAGCTCGGCGACACCCGCCAGGCCCACGCCTGGTACGGCACCGCCCGCACCTCCGCCGACGACGTCGGCGACCTGCGGTTACGCGCCCTGGTCAGGGCCAACCAGACGATGTTGCCCTACTACTACGGCGACCTCACCGAGACCGTCCGGCTGGCCCGCGAGGCCCGCATGCTGGCCGGTTCGGCCCCCAGTTCCCCGGCGGCCCTCGCCGCCGCCGCCGAGGCGCGTGCCCTGGCCCGGATGGGCGACCGCAAGGCGGCCCGCATCGCGCTCGCCGAGGCGGAGCAGATCTTCGCCCGCATGCGCGGCATGAGCCAGGACGACCTCGCCTTCGTCTTCACCGAGAAGCGCATGAGCTTCTACCGCACCGGCACCCTGATCGAGCTCGGCGACGACTCCCAGCTCCAGAACCTGGAGATGGACTCGGGGTTCCAGACGATCGACCCGGCGCTGATCCTGCTCGACCAGGCCACCCACCTGGCCCGCCACGGCGACTACGAGGAGGCCTGCCGCCTCGCCGCCCAGGCGCTCAGCCAGGTCCCGGCCGAGCACCGCACCTCGATCGTCATCACCCGGGCGAAGGCGCTGCTGAACGAGGCCGATCCGCGGCTCCCCGCCGTCCGCAACCTGAACCAGGTCCTGTCGGAGTCGTCCCTCCGGCTGGCCATATGAGCGCCTCACACGTGACGATCACGCACCTCACCCGCGCCACGGCCGCCCGTCCGCTCGCCGACGAGGCGTTCACGGTCCTGCGCGCGGTCTGCGACCGCATCGGGGTCGACGCCGGCGGGGCCAGGCTGATGCGGCTGCGCAGCAACGCCGTCTTCAAGCTGCGGGGCGACATGGTGGTGCGGATCGCCACCGCCCCCGACGCCCTCACCCGGCTCCCGGCCGTGCTGGCGGTGGCCCGCTGGCTGGCCGACCGGGGCTTCCCGACGGTCCGGCCGGTCGACGAGATCCCCCACCAGCCCATCGTGCATGGCGGCCGGGCGGTCACCTTCTGGCGCTACGTCCGCTCCAACGGCTCCCCGACCACCACCGAGCTCGGCCACGTGCTGCGCGACCTCCACCGCGAACCGGTGCCGACGTCGATCCCGCTCCGGCGGCTCACCGACCCGCTCGCCGAGGTCCGCCACGCGGTCGAACACCGGGCCGAGGTGCTCACCCCCTACCAGCGCCGCTGGCTCGGCGACCGCATCGAAGAACTGACCGATCGCTGGCACACCCTCGACTCGGGCCCGCCGGTCCTCCTCCACGGCGACGCCTGGATCGACAACCTGCTCCGCTGCCGCGACGGCAACGCGATTCTTTGCGATTGGGACGGCGTGGCGGTGGGCCCCCGTGAGTGGGACCTGGTCCACACCTACCACGGCCAGCGCAGATTCGGCCTCTCGGCCGGCGACGTCGACGCCTTCGCCCACGCCTACGGCTCTGACCTGCGAGATTGGCCCGGCTACGCGACTCTGATGGAGATCAGGGACATGTACGCCGTCGGCATCCACATCCGCAACGCCCTCGGCGATCCCTTCTCCCGGCAGGAACTTCCACGCCGTTTGGACTCGCTGACCAGAGGCGATGGCCACGCGAGGTGGTACATGGCTGCCCCCGCGCTCGGGGTGCGCTAGGCTTGACGTGTTGCAGTGGTGTTTTGTAAAGAACGCCTCCGGCCTCACGGCCGGTAGCGGGCGTACTGCTTTTCCGACGTAGGCGGATGCAGGGCTGGTCCGCTAAGCAGCCCGTCTCGTTGACCTGACGAGACGGTGAGGCTCCGCATAAGGAGAAGCAGTTGTCTGAAGGCACCGTCAAGTGGTTCAACGCCGAAAAGGGCTTTGGTTTCATCGCCCCCGACGACGGCACCCCTGACGTGTTCGTGCACTACTCGGCGATCAACAGCGGTGGCTACCGCAGCCTGGACGAGAACCAGCGCGTCAGCTTCCAGACCGTGCAGGGCCAGAAGGGTCCGCAGGCCGAGAACGTGACGCCGATCTAAGTTCCATCCAGCATCAACCAGAAGCCGACCGATTGCCTCGTGCAACGGTCGGCTTTCTCGTGCCGGAAATGGGTAGGGGCGCTGCCCATGCGGCTGACCCAGACCTCCGAACTGTGGTGGAAGAACGCCATCGTCTACTGCCTGGACATCGAGACCTTCGCCGACGGGAACGGCGACGGGATCGGTGACTTCCGGGGCGCGATCCAGCATCTCGATCATCTCGACCGGATCGGTGTGACCTGCATCTGGCTCATGCCGTTCTTCCCCACCCCCGACCGCGACGACGGATACGACATCGTCGACTTCTACAGCGTCGACCCCCGCCTCGGCACCCTGGGCGACTTCGTCGAGTTCATGCGGGTGGCCCGGGACCGGGGCATCCGGGTGATCGCCGACCTGGTCGTGAACCACACCTCCGACCAGCACCCCTGGTTCCAGGACGCCCGCTCCTCCCGGGACTCCAAGCACCGCGACTGGTACATCTGGTCGGACGAGCCCGAGCCCGACGACCCCAAGGGGGTCGTGTTCCCCGACCAGGAGGACAGCCTCTGGCAGTGGGACGCCCAGACCGAGCAGTACTACTTCCATCGTTTCTACAAGTTCCAGCCCGACCTCAACACCTCCAATCCCGAGGTGCGGGACGAGATCGCCCGCATCCTGGGATTCTGGATGGAGCTGGGCCTGTCGGGCTTCCGCGTCGACGCGGTGCCCTTCCTGGTCGAACGGGTGCTCGAACAGGACGACGCACTGCCCGACCCCCACGAGTTCTTCGCCGACCTGCGGGCGTTCATGAACCGCCGCGACGGGACGGCGATGCTGCTGGGGGAGGTGAACCTGCCGTACAAGGACCTGATGGCCTATTTCGGCGACACCCCGCTCGGTAACGAGATCACCATGTGCTTCGACTTCATCGGGATGCAGCGGATGTACCTGTCGCTGGCCCGCGAGGACGCCCGTCCGCTCGCCGAGGCCCTGCGGGAGCGCCCCGCGCCCCCCAAGGACAGCCAGTGGGCCTCGTTCGTCCGCAACCACGACGAACTGACCCTCGACAAGCTGACCGACGCCGAACGGGAGGAGGTCTTCGCCGCCTTCGCGCCCGAGGAGGACATGCGGATCTACGACCGCGGCATCCGGCGGCGGCTGCCCACCATGCTCGGCGGCGACCAGCGCCGGATCCGCATGGTCTACAGCCTCCTGTTCGCCCTGCCCGGCACCCCCGTGCTCTTCTACGGCGAGGAGATCGGGATGGGCGAGAACCTCGCCATCGAGGGCCGCCAGTCGGTCCGCACCCCGATGCAGTGGACCTCCGGCCGGCACGGCGGCTTCAGCACGGTCGAACCGGCGATCCCGATGCCCGGCGGCGACTACGGCCCCGACGAGATCAGCGTCAGCGCCCAGCGGCGCGACCCCGAGTCGCTGCTGTCGTGGATCGGACGGCTCGTCGAGCAGTACCGCGAGTCGCCGGAACTGGCGTGGGGCTCCTACGAGGTCCTGGACGGGGGAGACGACGCGGTCCTGGCGATCCGCAACGAGGGCGTCGTGACCCTGCACAACTTCGCCGGGCGGGTGGCGAAGGTGACCCTGGGCCTCGACGAGCAGGGGAAGGTCCTGGCCGACCTGTTCTCCGAGGACACGGTGGAGATCCAGGACGGGCGGGCCCTCGTGGAGGTGGAGGAGTACAGCTGCCGCTGGTTCCGCATCTCCGACCCGGCGACCGCGCCGTGACGATCGTCACGTGTGGCGGGCGGCCATGATCCGGGTGCGCAGGGCGTCGAGGAAGACGCTGCCCTCTTCGAGCGGCAGCAGGTAGGAACTCGGGTCGGCCCCGAACCACTGGGCGTGCACCCAGACGCCGCCGTCCGCCACGCGCAGGTCGGCCCCGGCCAGCCGGGCGCCCAGCCGGACCGATTCGCCGTCGGGGCGGACCAGCACGATCACGATCAGGGCCGGGGTGAGCACCCCCGCTGACAGGTTCGCGCCGCGGGTCTGGCAGCACATGACGACCCGGTCGGTCAGGTCGCCCAGAAGGTGCTGGTCGGCGTAACCGTCGACCAGCACCCGCAACCGGACGTCGAGGTCGTCGTACCGGATGATCGTCGTCTGGGTCATGCCGACACCCTAGGCGGCACGTGGACGTCGAAGTGGATCGAGGCCTGCCCCAGCACGGAATGGGGCGGCTGGCCCGGCTCGACCAGCCCCAGCTCCTCGAACACCCGGAACCGGGCGTGCGCGGCCTCCAGGAACACCGGCTCCATGACGGGATGCCACACGCTGTAGGTCCCGACCGACCGCCGCCCCCGGTACCAGCCCGTCGTGGGGTGGGTGAGCAGCGGCAACCAGTCGTCTCCCAGCCCATCAGGGGTGTACGGCCCCACGCCCGCCGCCCGGCACTCCGCGTCGTCGGCGTCGAGCTCCCAGCGGGGCTCCGGCCCCCAGTCGCCCGTGATCCTGATCCGGGTGCGCCGCCACGGCATGCCCCACAGATGGCGCGGCACGGCCACCAGGGGATGGTCGAGGGCGGTCCGGAAGAACCACACCCCGGGTTCGCCGTGGCGGGTGACGTAGGCGCGGTAGTTGATCTGGCCACAGGCGATGGCGACGCGGGGGCAGAACCGGAAGTGGAAGTCCCGGTCGCGGAACCCCACCGCCGACACCAGCGCTCCGGAGCCCCCGGCCGCCCAGTCGAACCGCACAGGGGCGAAGCCGGGTGGCAGCAGGGCGGCCAGCCGCTCGGCGGGCACCCGGAAACTCACGATCACGAAGTCGTCGAGCTCGCTCTCGGCGTGGTGCCAGCGCGGGGCGGGACGGGGGGTTCCGGCGAAGTCCACCCGGCCAGGCTAGGGGCGATCCTGTTTCAGCAGGTTCTTCAGCGCGTCCTCGATGCCGCGGTGGAAGGTCGGGTAGGCGTACATCATCGAGCGCAGGGTCATCACCGGCACCCGCGCGTGCACCGCCACCGCCAGCGCGCCCATCACCTCGCCGCCCGCCGGGCCGACCGCCGTCGCGCCGACCAGGACGTCGTCCGAGGCCACCAGCTTGATCAGGATGTCCTTCGTCCCGTGGATCCAGTCGCGCGCGCCCGCCGTGGTGATGCCGGTGGTCACCGACAGGCCCTCGTCGCGGGCCTGCCGCTCGGTCAGGCCGACGGCGCCGACCTCCGGGTCGGTGTAGGTCACGCGGGGGACCGCGCGGTAGTCGGCCCCGGCGACCTCCTCGCCGAGAATGTCGAGCGCCGCGATCCGCCCCTGGTAGTTGGCCACGTGGGTGAAGCCTCCGTGGCCGGTCACGTCGCCGGCCGCCCAGACGCCGTCGGTCACGCGCATGTGGGGGTCGGTGGGGATGAACCTGGCGGTCTCGTCGACCCCGATGACCGACAGGCCGGTCAGGTCGGTCTTGCGGCCGGTCACCACGAGCAGGTTGGCCGCCTCGACGACCTCGTCGCCCACCGTCACGGCGAACCGGCCGTCGTAGGACACCCGGGAGGCGGACGCCCCGGTCAGCACGCGCATGCCCTCGTCGCGGAAGACCTTCGCGATCAGCGCCCCGGCCTCGGGCTCCTCGCCGGGCAGGAGGGTGGGGGCGGCCTCCAGAAGAGTGATCTCGGTGCCGAAGCGGGCGAAGACCTGGGCCAGTTCGAGGCCGATCGCCCCGCCGCCCAGCACGATCATCGACTCGGGCACGCTCTCGGTGGCGACGGCCTCGTGGTTGGTCCAATAGGGCGTGCCGGCCAGTCCGTCGATGTCCGGGATCGCCGGACGGGTCCCCGTGGAGATCAGCAGGCCGCGCCGGGCGCGCAGCACCCGGTCTCCCACGGTCACCTCGCGGGGGCCGGTGACGACGCCGTGGCCGCGTACGAGATGACCACCCTTCTTCTCGAAGCGGTCGGCGGCGGCCTGGTCGTTCCAGTCGTCGGTGGCCTCGGCGCGGATGCGGCGGGCCACCGGCGTCCAGTCGGGGGAGACGGTCGCCGCTCCGGCCAGGCCGGAGACGCGCCGGGCCTCACCCAGGACGTGGGCGGCCCGGATCATCATCTTCGACGGTACGCAGCCCCAATAAGGACATTCGCCGCCGACCAGGTCTGCCTCGACCGCGGCCACACTCAGCCCGGCCTCGACGAGCCGGCCGGCGGCGTCCTCGCCACCTGGGCCCATGCCGAGCACGATCACGTCGAATTCATCCATGCCCGGCTACCTGCCCATATGGCGTCAGATCAGGCCGAGCTCCTTGACCGCGTCGCGCTCCTCCTGGAGCTCCTTGACCGAGGCGTCGATCTTGCCGCGGGAGAAGTCGTCGATGTCCAGGCCCTGGACGATCTCCCACTGGCCGTTCCGCGAGACCACCGGGAACGAGGAGATGATGCCCTCGGGCACGCCGTAGGAGCCGTCGGAGACGACCGCGGCGGAGGTCCAGTCGCCCTCGGGGGTGCCGTTCACCCACGAGTACACGTGGTCGATCGCGGCGTTGGCGGCCGACGCGGCGCTGGACGCGCCCCGGGCCTCGATGATCGCCGCACCGCGCTTGGCGACCGTGGGGATGAAGGTGTCCTTCAGCCAGTCCTGGTCGACCAGCTCGGCGGCGATCTTGCCGCCGACCTCGGCGTGGTAGAGGTCGGGGTACTGCGTCGCGGAGTGGTTGCCCCAGATCGTCATCTTCTTGATGTCGGTGACCGGGACGCCCAGCTTCGACGAGAGCTGCGACAGGGCGCGGTTGTGGTCGAGCCGGGTCATGGCGGTGAACCGGTCGGCCGGGACGTCGGGCGCGTGCCGCTGCGCGATCAGCGCGTTGGTGTTGGCGGGGTTGCCCACGACCAGGACGCGCACGTCGTCGGCCGCGTGGTCGTTGATCGCCTGGCCCTGCGGGCCGAAGATCCCGCCGTTGGCCGACAGCAGGTCGCCGCGCTCCATGCCCGCCGTGCGGGGACGGGCGCCGACGAGCAGCGCGACGTTGGTCCCGTTGAACGCGTAGTTCGGGTCGTCGGTGATGTCGATGCCCTTGAGCAGCGGGAAGGCGCAGTCGTCGAGCTCCATCGCGGTGCCCTCGGCCGCCTTCAGCGCCGGAGTGATCTCCAGCAGGCTCAGCTGGACGGGCACGTCCGGCCCGAGCAGGTGCCCCGAGGCGATGCGGAAGAGCAGGGCGTAACCGATCTGGCCGGCCGCGCCGGTGACGGTCACTTTGACGGTCATGACGATTCCCCTTCGGGCGGTGTACGTGTCCTGCGGATGCTACTCGCCAGTCGAGCCCCACTTATGCTCAGGCCACGGGTTTGCGGCAATTCATGGATGTGTACGCCGAGAATCCGACCATCCGCCGCCCGACTCGCGGAGCCGCCCTCGGTGACCGAGGCGACGGCGGCGACGTTGAGGCGGTCGAGCACCCGGGAGTCCTTCAGCACCTCGGTGAGCGGGCGCCGGTAGGCCTCGCCCATCCCGAAAACCGGGCAAACATGGCGATAAAGCTGAAACTTTCAAGTTACAAACGGGGTTTTCGGCCGGTGACCGGGCGGCGTGTGTGCTGGTCGCCGCCGGTGCTGGTGTTTCGGCGCGAGCGAGAGGGAGGCTGGGGGTGGACGGTCTTCCTGTACGGCACGGGACCGCGCACCTAAGGTCCGTGGGAGCGCTCCCAGCGCGCAGTGAATCATCGCAGGAGGACCCCCGCAATGAGATCCACCCCCCGATCCGGAGCCGCGCGCTCCCGACTGCGCCGTGGCCTCGCCGCGTTCGCGGTGGCCGCGCTCGGATCCACCATGGCCGTCGTCACCGCAACGTCCGCGCAGGCAGCGGTCACGTGTGACGTGACGTACACGACCAACGACTGGACCACGAGCCCCGGCCAGGGCGGCTTCACCGCCAACCTGACGGTCCGCAACACCGGCGACGCGCTCTCGAGCTGGAACCTCGGTTTCACGTTCCCGAACTCGGGCCAGCGCGTGAGCCAGGGCTGGTCGGCCAACTGGACGCAGAGCGGCGCGAACGTGACCGCGGCGAGCATGCCGTGGAACGGCAGCGTGGCGAGCGGCGCGACCCTGAGCCTCGGCTTCAACGGCACGTGGAGCGGCAGCAACCCCAAGCCGACGTCCTTCACCGTGAACGGCGTGACCTGCGGCGGCGTGAACCCGTCTCCGTCTCCGTCGCCGTCCCCCTCGCCGAGCCCGTCGCCGTCGCCCAGCCCGTCGCCGTCGCCGAGCCCCTCGCCCAGCCCCTCGCCCTCGCCTTCTCCCTCCCCGTCCCCGTCTCCGTCGCCCTCGCCGAGCCCGTCGCCGTCTCCCTCCCCGCCCGGCCCCCGAGTGGACAACCCCTATGACGGCGCGACCGGTTACGTGAACCCCGACTGGTCGGCCAACGCCGCCTCCGAGCCGGGCGGCGCCGCCGTGGCGAACACCTCGACCGCCATCTGGCTGGACCGGATCGCCGCCATCACCAGCGGCTCGGCCGGCAACAACAGCAAGGGCCTGCGTGAGCACCTGGACCTGGCCGTCCAGCAGGACGCCGCCAACGGCGCCGCGCCGGTGGTCATCCAGGTCGTGATCTACAACCTGCCCAACCGTGACTGCTCGGCGCTCGCGTCGAACGGTGAGCTCAAGATCGCGCAGAACGGCCTGAACCGGTACAAGACCGAGTACATCGACCCGATCGCCTCGATCATGTCGGACTCGAAGTACCGCAACCTGCGCATCGTGGCGATCGTGGAGATCGACTCGCTGCCGAACCTCGTGACCAACCTGAACCTGGCCGCCTGCCAGGAGGCCAAGACCTCGGGCGCCTACGAGCAGGGCGTGGCCTACGCCCTGAGCAAGCTCTACGCGATCCCGAACGTCTACAACTACGTGGACGCCGGTCACCACGGCTGGCTCGGCTGGGACACCAACTTCGGCCCGTCGGCCGACCTGTTCGGCTCCACCGCCGACCTGGCCACCGGCGGCAAGGCCACCGTCCACGGCTTCATCACCAACACGGCCAACTACTCGGCGCTGGTCGAGCCGCACTTCACCGTGAACGGCACCGTCAACGGCCAGATGATCCGCTCGTCGCGGTGGGTGGACTGGAACTTCTACATCGACGAGTTGTCCTTCGCCCAGGCCTTCCGTCAGCGGCTGATCCAGGAGGGCTTCTCCTCCAACATCGGCATGCTGATCGACACCAGCCGTAACGGCTGGGGTGGCCCGAACCGGCCCACCGGCCCGAGCACCTCGACCGACCTGAACACCTTCGTGAACAACTCCAAGGTCGACCGTCGTATCCACGCCGGCAACTGGTGCAACCAGAGCGGCGCGGGTCTGGGTGAGCGTCCGCGGGCCAACCCGGCCACCGGTATCGACGCCTACGTGTGGGTCAAGCCTCCGGGCGAGTCCGACGGTTCCTCGACCGAGATCCCGAACACCGAGGGCAAGGGCTTCGACCGGATGTGCGACCCGACCTACGGCGGCAACGACCGTAACGGGAACAACCCCTCCGGGGCTCTGGCCAACGCCCCGCTGTCGGGTCACTGGTTCTCGGCCCAGTTCCGTCAGCTGCTGGCCAACGCCTACCCGCCCATCAGCTAACACCTAGATGAAGTACGCGAGCCCCGGTGCCGACGGCGCCGGGGCTCTCGCGTTGCGCTGGGGGGTGGGCTCTGGGCCCCGGTTCACGACCAGTCGGGCGACTTGCCCTTGCCGCCGGCGAGCTTCATGACCCCCATGACGGCGAGGCCGATGAGGCCGAGGATCAGAACCCACTTGAGGAGGCCGAAGACCAGCCCGATGAGCCAGCCGATGACGAAGAAGGCGGCGACCGCGATGACGGCGTACAGAAGAATGCGTCCCATAGGCTTCACGGTAAGTCTCATTTGCCGAGAAATCGCGGGTCAGGCGGCAACATCAGGGACAACTCAGGGGCGTCTCAGGGGCGGTCGTTGACCCTCACACGGTGTCAGCCGATAGACCCGGAGGCGTCATGTACAACATCGGAGACTTCGCCAGAATCGGCCGCGTGTCGGTGCGCATGTTGCGCCACTACGACGCACTCGGCCTGCTCACCCCCGCCCGGGTCGACCCCCTGACGGGCTACCGCTCCTACGAGGCCGCCCAGCTCAGCCGCCTCAACCGGGTCGTGGCCCTGAAGGACCTCGGGTTCAGCCTCCAGCAGGTCCGCCAGATCCTCGACGAGAAGGTCGGCGTGGCCGAACTGCACGGGATGCTCCGGCTCCGCCGGGCCGACCTGGAAGCCCGGGTCGAGGCCGACCGGGCCCGGCTGCGGGGGGTCGAGGCGAGAATCCAGATCATCGAGAAGGAGGGCGTCTTGCCTGCCGACGTCGTCGTGAAGTCCGTCCCCGCCGTCCGGGTGGCCGAGTTGTCGGCCGTGGCCGAGAGCTACGAGAGCGAGCACATCGGGCCCGTCATCCAGCCGCTCTACCCCGAGCTGCACGCCCGGCTGACCAGAGCGGGGGTGGATCTCGTCGGGCCCGGGATCGCCTACTACGAGGAGGAGCCGTCCGGCGGAGTGCGGATCCACGCCGCCTTTCCGGTCAACGTCGCGCCGGACCCGGCGTACGACTTCGACGTCGTGGACCTGCCGGCCATCGAACGGGCGGCGACGATCATCCACCACGGGCTGATGGACGGCGTGGACGCGACCATCCAGGACCTGCACCGCTGGATCGAGGACCACGGGGAGCGGGGGGTGGGGTACAGCCGGGAGGTCTACCTGGAGTACGGGATGGGCGACCCGGAGAACTGGGTGACGGAGATCCAGGAACCGCTGGCCTGAGAACGATCGTCAGGAGGGAGCTTCTCCTCGTCTGCCGAGGGTGCGGGTCACCCAGGCGATCGAGGCGCCGGCCACGAGCAGGGCGACGGAGCCGAACCGCATCTCCCACAAGCGGGCGGGGCAGTCGGGGTTGAGCTCGCCGCTGTAGGCCGCGGGGAAGAAGAAGGCCCCGCCGCAGGTCAGCGTGCTGTGGCCGTCCCAGCCGTAGGGGTTGTCGTAGAACGCCGCGGCCAACCCACCGAGAAGCAGCACCGCGGCCGCGAGCCGACCGATCCATAGCATGAGGCGATCTTGGAGCGACGGCCCGCGGATTGCAACGGGCGGCGGCACGGCAGCGGCTACGCCGGACCGGGGAGCCGGAGGGTCGGGGAGCCGGAGGGTCGGGGAGCCGGAGGGTCGGGGAGCCGGCGGGCCGGAAAGTTGATGAGCCGGAAAGTTGATGAGCCGGAACCATGAGCTGGGAGCCGACGGACTCCGAACTACGCGCCGCGAACGACTGGCCGGGCGCCACGGGCCGGGAACGACGGCCGCGAATGACGGCTCGGAGCGGACGAGCCGAAGGGCGGCGCCGGGGAGGCGCCGCCCTTCGGGTCAGTCGTTGGCGTGGAGGGCCGCGTTGAGTTCGACCTTGCCGCCCGTGCGGGCCTTGGCGACGACCGCGCCGGTCACCGAGTCGCGCAGGAAGAGCAGGCCGTTCTGGCCTGACAGGTCTTTGGCCTTGACGACGGTGCCGTCGGGCAGGGTCACCTTGGTGCCCGCGGTCACGTAGAGGCCCGCCTCCACGACGCAGTCGTCGCCCAGGGAGATGCCGATGCCGGCCTGGGCGCCGATGAGGCAGCGCTGCCCGACCTGGATGATCTCCTTGCCGCCGCCCGACAGGGTGCCCATGATCGACGCGCCGCCGCCGACGTCGGAGCCGTCGCCCACGACGACGCCGGCCGAGATGCGGCCTTCGACCATCGAGGTGCCCAGCGTGCCGGCGTTGAAGTTGACGAAGCCCTCGTGCATGACGGTCGTGCCGGACGCCAGGTGGGCGCCGAGCCGGACCCGGTCGGCGTCGCCGACGCGCACCCCGGTCGGGAGCACGTAGTCGACCATGCGGGGGAACTTGTCGACCGAGTAGACGGTCACCGGGCCGCGGGCCCGCAGCCGGGCGCGGACGTTCTCGAAGCCCTCGACCTGGCAGGGACCGTAATTCGTCCACACGACGTTGGCCAGCAGGCCGAAGATGCCGTCGAGGTTGGCCTGGTGGGGCTGGACCAGACGGTGGGACAGCAGGTGGAGGCGCAGGTAGACGTCATAGGTGTCGGCCGGCGGGTCGGACAGCTTGCCGATCCCGACCGAGACGGCCACGACCTCGACACCCCGCTCGGGGTCTTCCCTGACCAGGCTCGCCAGGTCGCCCACCTCGACCGCGGCCAGGCGCCGGACGCCCGGCTCGCCGGGGTCGCCGAGGGCGGGGTTGGGGAACCAGACGTCGAGGACCGTGCCGTCGGGGGTGACGGTCGCGAGCCCCACTCCGTGAGCACCGGATTCGATGAAAGTCACGGTTCAAGAACCTACCGCCCCCGCCCCGGCCCAAACGACGCGGGAACCGGCCTGTGGACAACCCCGTCCCGCGATCGGATATCCACAGGTGGCCACGTCGTGTTCGCTCTCCGTTCACCCCTGTGGTCACGTTGGGTGACCGGGCCCGGAAGCGGGCCGCCATCGGGATTCACACGGCGTCAACGGGAGTTCGCATGCGTCGGTTACGTTACTTCGACACCCTGCCGAAAAGATCGCTCACAGAGGGTGATTAGGTGGACAGGGGGAGATGCCGGGCAGAGGGGACATCTCGGGCATCGGGCGTTCACTGGAGGGTCGCGGGAATGTCGGAGGGCGTCGTTAGGCTCGGTGGGGTGACCGATTTTCCGCCCGATCCGGTGATCGTGGCCGGGCTGCGAAACGGCGACGAAGAGGTCTTCGCGCTGCTCCTCGACGAGTGGTCACGGGGAATGCTCCGCCTCGCCAGGTCATACGTGTCGACGGCGGCGTCGGCTGAGGAGGTCGTCCAGGACACCTGGCTCGCCGTGATCCGGGCCGTCGGCACCTTCGAGGGCCGGTCGTCGCTGCGCACGTGGGTCTACCGCATCCTGGTGAACACGGCGCGGAGACGGGGAGAGCGGGAGAGCCGTACCATCCCTGTGAGCAGCGTCGACGGCGAGCGTCCCGACGGCGTCCCGCCCGAGAGGGCCGAGGGCGGTCCCGAGGGGGCGGCGCTGGCCGGCGAGGTCAGGGAGCTGATCGACAAGGCGGTGGGAACCCTCCCGTCCCGGCAGCGCGCCGTGATCACGCTGCGCGACATGGAGGGCTACGGCTCCGACGAGGTCTGCGAGATCCTCTCGATCTCCCCGGCCAACCAGCGGGTGCTGCTCCACCGTGCCAGGGCGGCCGTCCGCGACCACCTGGCCGCCTATTACGACGGGAAAGGAGGGCCATGAACTGCGACGAGTTCGCCGAACTCGTGACCGCCTATCTCGACGACGCGCTCGACGACTCCTCCCGTCCCCTCTTCCTCGACCACATGGCGCGGTGCTCCGGCTGCACCGGCTACTACGGCCAGTTCACCACCACGATCACCGTCCTCGGCGAGCTCCCCGCCCCCGGTCTGTCGCCGAAGACGCGATCCCACCTGCTGACGGCCTTCCGGGAAGCGAGTTCAGAAAAGCCGGAGTGAGGGTGTAACGCCGGGGCCGGTCGCGGATCTGAGTGTTCATGGCCGATGTGCTGGCATACGCGGAAGGCTGTTTCACGGGGAGCCCCGGCGATCAGGTCGGTGTCGAGCTGGAGTTCCTCGTCCACGATGTGTCCGACCCGGCGCTGACCGTCCCCATCGCGCGGACCACCGGCGCCCTCGGCGGGCTGACCCTCCCCGGCAAGAGCGTGATCACCTACGAACCCGGGGGGCAGGTCGAACTGTCCGCCCCACCGGGGCCCCTCCCGGCGGCCGTGGCCGCGCTCCAGGAAGACGTCGATCGGGTACGTTCCGCGCTCGCCGCCGCAGGCCTCACCCTCGGCCGGTCGGGGCTCGACGGCCATCGCCGCCCGCTGCGCCAGCTCCACACCCCGCGCTACGACGCCATGGCGGCCTGCCTGGGGGAGCCCTACGGGGCGCTGATGATGTGCTCGACCGCGTCGATCCAGGTCAACCTCGACTTCGGCGCCGACCCGTTCACCCGATGGCGCCGCGCCCATCTGTTCGGTCCCGCGCTGGTGGCGGCGTTCGCCAACTCGCCGGGGCCGGTGCCCTGGTTCGGGTCGTGGTTGTCGGGGCGGCAGGCCGTCTGGCTGGCCCTCGACCCGTCACGCACGGCACCCGTCGGGGCGGCACACCGGGCCGCCGGCGAATCGGGCGGCCAGGGGCATCCGGCCGCCGCCTGGGCCGACTACCTGCAGACCGCGAAGCTCATGCTCGTCAGAGAGACCGACGGGTCCTGCCGGCAGACGGCGGAAAAACATCGGTTTCGCGACTTCCGGCAGGCGGCGGGGCGGCCACCGACGCTCGACGACCTCGCCTACCACGCCACCACGCTCTTCCCGCCCGTCCGGCCACGCGGGTTCATGGAGATCCGCTACCTCGACGCCCTCGGGCCGGTCGAATGGCCGGTCGCGGTCGCCGTCTCCTACGCCCTGATCGTCGACGACGACGCGGCCGCCGCGGCGGCCGCGGACGCCTCGGCCGTGGCCGGGCAGTGGGCCGAGGCCGCCCGGTGCGGGCTCGCGGCCCCGGCCTTCCGCCAGGCGGCCGTCGCGGTCTTCCGGGCCGCCGCCGACGCGCTGCCCCGATGGGGCGCACCACCGAGCTTGATCGACCAGGTCACCGACTACGCCGTGCGGTTCGTCGAACCCGGCCGGTCCCCGGCCGCCGACCTCCTCTTGGAGACGCGATGAAGGAACAGATCGCCGCCCAGCTTCTCGCCGTGCGCGACCGATCGCTCAGCTACACCGACGCCGACGACCACCTCCTCGTCCGACAGCACTCCCCGCTGATGTCACCGCTGGTCTGGGACCTCGCCCACGTCGGCAACTACGAGGAACTGTGGGTGCTGCGCGAGGTCGGCGGCATCACGCCGCTGCGGCCCGAGATCGACGACATCTACGACGCGTTCAAGACGCCCCGCCGCGACCGTCCGTCGCTGCCGATGCTGGGCCCGGCCGAGGCCCGCAAATACATCGAGGGTGTACGCGGCCGCGTGCTCGACGTCCTCGACAAGGTCGACTTCGACGACCCCAACCCGCTCAAGTCGGGCGGCTTCGTCTTCGGGCTCGTCATCCAGCACGAACACCAACACGACGAGACCATGCTGGCCACGCTCCAGCTGTCCCGCGAGCCCGGTCTCGTCAGCGACGGCGACCTGCCCGCCGGGCGGCCGGTGTCGGGCGAGGTGTTCGTCCCGGGCGGCCCGTTCACCATGGGCACCGACGTCAACCCGTGGGCCTACGACAACGAACGCCCCGCCCACACGGTCGACCTGCCCGCGTTCTGGATCGACCGGGTGCCCGTCAGCAACGGCGACTATCTGGCCTTCGTCGAAGACGGCGGCTACCGCGACCCGCGCTGGTGGCACCCCGAGGGCTTCCGGCTCGGCCTTCAGGCGCCGCTGTTCTGGACCCGCGACGACGGCGGCAGCTGGTGGCGCACCCGCTTCGGCCGGGCCGAACTCATCCCGCCGAACGAGCCGGTCCAGCATGTGAGCTGGTACGAAGCCGACGCCTACGCCCGCTGGGCGGGCAAGCGGCTGCCGACCGAGGCCGAATGGGAGAAGGCCTGTGCCTGGGATCCCGAAGAGGGCCGGTCCCGCCGCTACCCATGGGGCGAGGAACCGCCGGCACCGGGCCTGACCAACCTCGGCCACCGCGCCGCCCGCCCGGCGCCTGTGGGCGCCTACCCGGCAGGGGCGAGCGCCTACGGCGTCGAGCAGATGATCGGCGACGTCTGGGAGTGGACGTCGTCGACGTTCCAGCCCTATCCGGGTTTCCGCGCCTTCCCCTACCGCGAATACAGCGAGGTCTTCTTCGGGCCCGACTACCGCGTGCTGCGCGGCGGTTCATGGGCCGCCGACCCGGCGGCCGTCCGCGCCACCTTCCGCAACTGGGACTATCCGCAGCGCCGCCAGATCTTCTCCGGTTTCCGCTGCGCCCGCGACGCTTCGCCGGGGGAGGCCCGCTGATGTGCCGCCACGCCGCCTGGCTCGGCGAACCGCGCCCGCTGTCGTCACTGATCCAGCAGCCCGACCACGGCCTGCTGAAACAGTCCTACGTACCGAGACGCCAACGCTGGGGCACCGTCAACGCCGATGGTTTCGGCATGGGCTGGTACGCCCACGACCGCGTCATCCGATATCGCCGATCCATCCCGATGTGGGCAGACGCCAACCTCGAAGGCCTCGCCGCCTCGGCGATCTCCGGCTGCCTGATCGCGGCGGTCCGCTCCGCCACCGTCGGCATGCCGATAGAAGAGACCGCCACCGCCCCCTTCATGGAGGGGAAGTGGCTGTTTAGCCACAACGGCCGCGTCCCCGGCGAGGCGCTGACCGGCCTGAAGGCCCACGAGGCCGAGAGCACCTGCGACTCGGCCAAGCTCGCCGCCGGGGTGTTCGCCCTCGGGCGGCTGGGCTGGAGCCTCGGCGACGCCATCGCCGAGGTCACCACGACCGCCGGAGGCGCCGACGCCGAGGCGAGGGTCAACCTCCTCGCCACCGACGGCCAGACGATCGCGGCCACCACCTGGGGCGACACGCTCTTCGTGCGCTCACTCCCTGAGGGGGTGCTGGTGGCCAGCGAGCCGCTCGACGACCGCGACGACGGATGGGTCAGCGTGCCCGACCGGACTCTCGTGATCGTCACGCCCGACGGAATCGACTGGAGGGACCTGTGAACCTGATCGACGCTGACTACCTTCGGCAGGCGCTGGAGAACGACGTCCGCGCGGGCCTCACGGCGGCGCCGAAATGGCTGCCGCCCAAGTGGTTCTACGACGCCTGCGGAAGCGAGCTCTTCACCAAGATCACACGCCTGCCCGAGTACTACCCGACCCGCCGCGAGCTGGCCATCCTCAAGGCCCACGCCCGCGAGATCGCCACGGTCAGCGGCGCCGCCACCCTGGTCGAACTGGGCTCCGGCACCTCGGAGAAGACCGAACTGCTCCTCGACGCCCTGGCCTCGGCCGGGACGCTGCGCACCTACATGCCGGTCGACGTCGACTCGGTGACCCTGAAGGCCGCGGCCGACCGCCTGTCGGAGCGCTTCGAGGTGGTCGGCGTCTGCGCCGACTTCGAGAACCACCTGTCCCAGCTCCCGCAACGCCCCGACCGCATGGTCGCCTTCCTCGGCGGCACGATCGGCAACCTGGAGCCACCGGCCCGCGAGGTCTTCTTCAAGGAACTGCGCTCGACCCTGACCGACGGGGAGACCTTCCTGCTCGGCGCCGACCTGGTGAAAGACACCTCCCGGCTGATCGCCGCCTACGACGACTCGGCCGGGGTGACGGCGGCCTTCAACCGCAACGTCCTGCGCGTGATCAACCGCCGCCTCGACGCCGACTTCGTGCCGGCCGACTTCGCCCACGTGGCGATCTACGACACCGACCACGACTGGATCGAGATGCGCCTGCGCGCGACCAAGGACATGGTCGTCCACATCAGGGCCCTCGACCTGACGGTGATGTTCGCCGAGGGCGAGGAGATGCGCACCGAGATCAGCGCCAAGTTCCGCCGGGCGGGGCTGACCCGCGAACTGGCGATGGCGGGCTTCGAGGTGGAACGGTGGTACACCGACCCCGACGGCGACTTCGCGCTGGTGCTGTCACGCGCGGTGCCGCGCTGAACCTTCAACCGCGGGCTCGTCAACGCGGCCGCCGGTATCTGTGGCCGGCCGCCGCGTGGCCCACCTGGCCTCTTGTTCCGTGGCACCGCGCTGAGCCTTTCGCGGCGGGCTCGGCAACGCTGCCCCGGCCGCCGTGTGTGGCCTATCTGGCCTTTTGTTCCGTGGTGCGGTGCTGAGCCTTTCGGGGCGGGCTCGGCTACGCTGCCCGGCCGCCGTGTGTGGCCTACCTGGCCTCTTGTTCCGTGGTGCCGTGCTGAGCCTTTCGGGGCGGGCTCGGCAACGCTGCCCGGCCGCCCGTCATCCCACGGTCGGCCGCCGCGTGGCCTCACACACCGGAAGATGTGCCTAAGCCGCCGAATTCACCTAAGCCCGAGTATGACGAATACGAGTGGTGCGCATATCGGCGAACCAGAGCCTGGCTCGGAATTTGCACAAGTCACTCGGCGGGACGGTCCGTCCCGGATCTGCGTGCCATTGTTGAGAAATTCGAGCACGGGCAGGTCTGCCGTGGAGTGGTCATCGCGATCATGCGCTTCGGCATCTTCGTGGACATCGGCGGAGTCGACGGGATGGTGTCGGCGGCGAATGCGTCGTCGTGGCGGTTCGAGGATCTCGTCCTGGTCGGGCAGGAGGTCACGGTGACCGTCCTGGACGTCGACCTCGATCGGCTACGGATATCCCTGTCGCTGACCGCGTAGGCAGGGTAGTCGTCAGGCTAGGCTCTCTGCGAGAGTCGGGGTCAGGCGGGTCCACGCGATCCGGGCCTCCGCCGTGTTCCCCCCGCGTGTTCCCGTCACCCAGTGGCTCAGCTGGGGTGTCTCGCCGCTGTCCTGGATCACCCACGTCACCCCGGTGTCGGCGCCGTCGCGGAACAGGCGGGCCACGCCCGTGCTGTCGGTCACCACCTTCCACACCGCCGGCGCCGACGGCGTGGCGAAGACGCGTTCCCAGGTGGTCGAGCCCTTCCGCATGGTCCAGACGCCTCCCTTCTGCACCGTCAGCATGAGCCGCCGTGCCCCGTTGCACACCTTCGTCCCCAGGCAGACGCCCTGGCCGGTCGCGGGGTCGAGTGCGCTGTCGTCCACGACCTGGCCCTGGAACTCCACCGTGAAGTCGCACATTTCGGCGATCGTCTTCCGCGCCGCGACCGGTTTCGCCGTCGTGGAGCGCAACCGCAGGGCGCCGTCGGGGCCGACGGTCGCGCCAGGGTCCAGGGTCCAGCGGCCGGGGGCCAGGTCCTTGGGCAAGGGGGTGTTCAGGGTCAGGCGGGCGACCTTGATCTCGATCTGGTTGTGCTCCCAGACCACGGCCAGGACGCCGGGGGAGATTTCGGCGGCGCTCGGGTAGACGTCCCAGCCGCGGGCGGTCGTCTTCGTCAGGCGGGGGCCGTCGGCGAACAGGCGGCCGGGCTGCCAGGGTTCGCCCGGGTCGGCGACCTTGTAGTGGAGGACCTCGCGGAAGCGGTCGGGGCGGGGTTCCCTGATCGGGCCGGCGAAGGTGTTGTAGAGGGCGATCTCCCGTCCGGCGGAGTCGATCATGTAGAAGGTCTTCACGTAGTAGTTCGGCAGGTCGGGGTGGAGCCGCATCGGCGCCCAGGTCAGGCCGCCGTCGGTGCTCGTGGTGGTCGCGCAGTGGGCGGCCGAGACGCGGTAGTACGGGTCGCGGTCCTCCGGCCGGGCGCGGCGGACGAGCGCCCGGGTCACCATCACCAGCGTGCCGTCCGGGCGCAGGGCGATCTGGGGTTCCTCGACGCCGATGCCGGGCGGGTTGGCGGCCAGTGCGCCGGCCTGCCACGTCTTCAGGTCGGTCGAGCGCAGCACCGCCGCCTGGGACGCCCCGGCGCCCTGACGCCAGAACGGGACCGTCCACACGTCGCCGACCTTGACCGGTTTGCCGGCCACCACGACACCCCGGGTGTTGGGCGGGACGTCGACCGTGATCGGCTGGTCGACCCAGGTCGTGCCGCCGTCGGGGGAGCGCTTCATGGTCAGGTGGACGGGGAATCCATCGACGTCGGATTCCTCGCGGTCCTCGGCGACGGTGATGCGGCCGAGAAGGGCGTACACGAAGGAACCCTCGGTGAAGAGCATCGCGTAGTGGTAGCGATGGGTGGCGGTCGCCGCCGCGAGCGTGCCCTTCTTCCAGGTGGCGCCGCCGTCGCCGGTCACGGCGAACTTGATGGCGCCCTGGTCGGTGGGGGTGCGGTCATGAAAGTCGGGTACGCCGGAACGCCAGCACACGATCCATCGGCGCGCGTCGAGGGCGACGATGTCCGGCACCCTGTTGCCCTCGCGGGCCAGTTCTCCCGCCGCGTCACGCACCACGGTCGCGTCGACGACGACCGGCCGGCCGACGCCCGCGCCCACCATTTCACTCATGGGACACCACCGAAGCGAACTGTTTGTCGGCTTTCAATAGACAGGAGATGAAATATGGGGCTTCTACCTGGTGATCAGTCGGGCGGCAAGCGCTCTGCAAGCGATGCCGAATACAACTAACTCACGAGAAACACCGCTTTATCGGGGGATATTGGCATGCGTACTACCCGGCTCACCCGGCGGCCGGCCGACCTGCTCGACGGCCCGCGCCGCGACGAGGAGTTCGACCGGACCGGCGAGTTCCGCCTCCCCATGACCGGCCTGCGGCCGCAGGGAAGTCGGCGCGTTCGCGATTGATCGTCGACGGCTCGGGAACTGGTCGGTCCCACGGTCAGTTCCCGTGCCGACGGCACGAGAACCAAACGGGAACAGGTATACCGTCCCGCCACCCGGCGGGTGGACGGGATCGTCGCGGATCTCGGCGAGTTTGGCGCACAGCTCGCCGAGATCCACCCGTTTTCCAGGCCGTTCGTGGACGTCGGCCCGTTGTCCAGGTGCTGCATCGCGCGATGGCGCGCATAGCCAAGGTTGGCCTGGTGTTCCGCCGGCCATGCCATACAGACAACGCGTCGATGGGCAAGGGCGGGAAAGCCGCCACGTCCGCCTTCAGAAACGCCGAAGGACGGCCGGGTCGGTGACCCGGCCGTCCTCTCAAGCCGCACATCAGTGGTGTCCCGCCGGGATCGTGCCCAGCCGTCCCGCCTGGAAGTCCTCGAACGCCTGCTTGAGCTCCGCCTGCGTGTTCATCACGAACGGCCCGTAGTGTGCCACCGGCTCGCCGATCGGCTTGCCGCCCAGGATGATCACTTCCAGGTTCGGCGACCGCGTGTCCTGCGTCTTGGCCGCCGCCAGGGTGATCGTCTCGGCCTGGGTCGCGCCGAAGCCCTCGTACACGGCCAGTTGTCCCATCTCGATGGGCTGGCCGTCGCTCCCCGTGGTGCCCCGGCCGGACAGCACGTACGCGAGCGCGTTGAAGTCGGACCGCCACGGGATGGACAACCGCGCCCCGGGGGTGATGCTCGCGTGAATGAGCGTGATGGGCGTGTGGGTGGCTCCGGGGCCGAGGTGCCCGGCCACGTCGCCGGCGATCACGCGCACGAGGGCGCCGCCGTCGTGGCTGCTCAGCAGGACCACATTGGATCGCCCGATGTCCTGATATTTCGGTGCGAGCATCTTCGACTTGGAAGGCAGGTTCACCCAGAGCTGGATGCCGTGGAACAGGCCGCCCTTCTGGACCAGCCACTCCGGCGGCGCCTCCTTGTGGAGCAGGCCCGAACCGGCCGTCATCCACTGCGTGTCGCCGTTGGTGATCGTGCCGCCGCCGCCGTGGGAGTCGGTGTGGTCGAAGACGCCGTCGATGATGTACGTCACCGTCTCGAAGCCCCGGTGCGGATGCCACGGGGTGCCCTTCGGCTCGCCCGGCGCGTAGTCCACCTCGCCCATCTGGTCCATCATGATGAACGGATCGAGATACTTTGGCTTGATCGTGGCCAGTGCTCTCCTGACCGGGAATCCCTCACCCTCGAAGCCCGAAGGCGCGGTGGTGACGGTCAGGACCTTGCGCTCGTGTACGGCCGCCACGGGCTCGGGCAGCCGGGGGAGGGTGAGCGGGTTGTCCACGGTTACGGCGGGCATCTGGGGCTCCTTCCTGTTTCGAGCCAGGTTCGCCGGCGCGAGCCACAACCGGCCTCCGGCCGTCCGCGTCTCGCTCTGTCGACTATGCAGCCACAACTTGGTTGAGGATTCAACTATTCCGGAGGACGTTCCCGTATGACCCCTCACGAGGCACGGAGCAGGTTCCGGGCCGGGCTGAAGACGCCCACCGCAGGGTGGTGTCCCGGGTACGCCCAGGCCAACCTGCTCGCCGTGCCCGCCGACCTCGCCTACGACATGCTGCTCTTCGCTCAGCGCAATCCCAAGCCCTGTCCGGTCCTCGACGTCGGAGATCCCGGGGCCACCAGTCTGCCGATCTTCGCGGGGGACCTGCGCACCGATCTGCCGGGTTATGTCGTGTACGAGAACGGCGCCCCCGTCGCCGAGGTGACCGACGTGACCCGGTTCTGGCGCGACGATCTGGTGCCGTTCCTGATCGGCTGCAGTTTCACGTTCGAAGACGCTCTGGTCAGGGAGGACATCCCGGTCAGGCATCTGGAGACGGGCGGGAACGTGCCCATGTATCGCACCTCGGTGCCGTGCCGCCCGGCCGGGCGGTTGTCGGGGCCGCTGGTGGTGTCGATGCGGCCCGTCCCGGCCGGGCGGGTCGCCGACGCGGTCCGCGTCTCCGCGCGCTACCCGGCGGTCCACGGAGGGCCCGTCCACATCGGAGACCCGGCGGGCCTGGGGATCGACGACCTCGACGCGCCCGACTTCGGCGATCCGGTCGAGGTCCGGCCGGGGGAGGTGCCGGTGTTCTGGGCCTGCGGGGTGACCCCGCAGGCCGCGGTGATGGCGGCCGGGATCCCGTTCGCGATCGGCCACGCGCCGGGGCACATGGCGATCACCGACGTCCGGGACTCGGCCTACCAGATGTGATCAGAGGCCGTAGGCCTCCAGCAGGCGCAGCCACACCTCGCTCACCGTCGGGAACGACGGCACGGCGTGCCAGAGCTTGTCGAGCGGCACCTCGGCGGTGATCGCGATGGTGGCGGAGTGGAGCATGTCCGCCACCGCCGGGCCCACGAACGTCATCCCGACGAGCACCTTGCGGTCTTCGTCGACCACGGCCTTCGCGCGCCCGATGTAGTTCTCGGCCGACAGGTAGGCGCCGGTGATGCCGCTCATGTCGTACTCGACGGAACGGACGTTGAGCCCTCGCTCCCGCGCCACCTGCTCGGTCAGGCCGACCGTGGCCACCTGCGGGTCGGTGAAGATGACCTGGGGCGGGCCGTAGTGGTCGCCCTGGTCGCGCATCGACGGCAGGTCGTCGGGGCGGCGGTTGGCGCGGGCGGCGATCACGTCGCCGCACAAGCGGGCCTGGTACTTGCCCATGTGGGTGAGGAGCGCGCGGCCGTTGGCGTCGCCGACCGCGTAGAGCCAGTCGTGGGCGACCGAGCGCATGCTGTCGTCGACCTCGATCGGGCGGGCGTCGGGCAGGCCGACGGTCTCCAGGCCGATGTCGGCGCCGATGGTGCGCCCGGCGGCGACCAGGATCTCGTCGGCGGTCAGCGTCGTGCCGTCGGAGAGCTGGGCCACGACCTCGCCTCCGGTCCGCTCGACGCGCTCGATCTGGGTGCCGAAGCGGATGTCGATGCCCCGGGCCGCCAGCGCGTCGGCGACCATCGTGGCGGCGAAGCCGTCGCACCGCTCGAGCACGCGGTGGCCGCGAACGACCATGGTCGTCTCGGTCGCGCCCAGGGCGTGCAGCGCTTGGGACATCTCGCACGCCACCACGCCGCCGCCCAGCACGATCAGCCGGCCCGGCACCTTCTTCACACCGGTGGCCTCGCGGTTGGTCCACGGCTTCGACTCGGCCAGCCCCGGGATCGGCGGGATGGCCGCCAGGCTGCCCGTCGCCACCACGACCGCGTGCCGCGCGGTCAGCACCCGGCCGCCGACGTCGACCTTGCGCTCCCCGGCGAGCCGCGCCCGGCCCCTGATGTACGTGGAGGGCAGCGACTCCAGCCAGCGCGCCTGGCCGTTGTCGCTGTAGTCGTTCACCGCCCAGTCACGCCGCGCCAGCACCGCCGGCACATCGATCGGCCCCACCGTCAGGCCCGGCGCCCGCTCGACCTCTCCGGCCAGGTCGACGGGGCGCAGCAGGGCCTTGCTCGGCACGCAGGCCCAGTACGAACACTCGCCCCCGGCGAGCTCGGCCTCGATCACGGCCACCGACAGGCCGCCGCGTACGGCCCGGTCGACCACGTTCTCCCCGACCGGCCCCGCGCCCATAACGATCACGTCGAAGACGTCAGCCATCTCTTCCTCCCGTTGATCTCCGATCCGACCGTATCTCGCGGGCCGCTAGATCCGATCTAGCACGCCGCCTCGCGCCCCAAGGGCATGACAGACACCGCGATCGAGACGAACGGTCTCGTCAAGGTCTTCGGCGACAACCGCGCCGTCGACGGGCTCGACCTCACGGTCCCGGCCGGCGCCGTGTTCGGCGTGCTCGGCCCCAACGGCGCCGGCAAGACCACGGCCGTCCGGATGCTGGCCACGCTGCTGCGTCCCGACGGCGGCGCGGCCCGCGTCTTCGGCCACGACGTGGTCGCCGAGGCCGACGCCGTGCGTTCCCTGGTGGGCCTCACGGGTCAGTACGCCTCCCTCGACGAGGACATGACCGGCCGCGAGAACCTCGTCCTCATCGGCCGCCTGCTCGGCTTCCGCAAACCGGCCGCCCGCGCCCGCGCCGACGAGCTGCTGGAGGCCTTCGGCCTCACGGCGGCGGCGGAGCGGCAGGTCAAGAACTACTCCGGCGGCATGCGGCGGCGCCTCGACATCTCGGCGACGCTGCTGAACACGCCCCGGCTGCTGTTCCTCGACGAACCCACGACGGGCCTCGACCCGCGCAGCCGCAACCAGGTGTGGGACATCGTCAGGGCGGTGGTCTCCTACGGCACGACGGTCCTGCTGACCACGCAGTACCTCGACGAGGCCGACCAGCTCGCCTCCCGGATCGCCGTGATCGACCACGGGAGGCTGATCGCCGAGGGCACCCCCGGCGAACTGAAGTCGTCGGTCGGCGCGGGCACCGTCCACGTGCGGCTGCGCGACCCCGGCCGGCGGGCCGACGCCGAGAAGCTCCTCTCGGCCGCCCTCGGCGCCCCCGCGACGCCCGACCCCGACCCCCGCCGGGTGGTGGTCCGGGTGCCCGGCCACGGCAGCGAACGCGGCGCGGCCGAGGACGCCGCCCGCGCGCTCTCCGAACTGGCCGCCGCCGGGATCGTCGTCGACGACTTCTCCCTCGGCCAGCCCTCCCTCGACGAGGTCTTCCTCGCCCTCACCGACCACCCCGCCACCTCTAAGGAGACCGCGGCATGACCACCACCACCGCGACCGAGACGGCCGAGCCGGTCTACGTCCCCGCCGCCGAGACCATCGGCGCGGTCCTCGACCCCCGGGAGCGCCCGGCCCGGCCGAGCGCGTTGTCGGCGTCGCTGACGTTCGGGTGGCGGGCCGTGCTCAAGATCAAGCACGTGCCCGAGCAGCTGTTCGACGTGACGGCCTTCCCGATCATGATGACGCTGATGTTCACCTACCTGTTCGGCGGCGCGCTGGCCGGGTCGACCGGGGAGTACCTGCAGTTCCTGCTGCCCGGGATCATGGTGCAGAGCGTCGTGATGACCACCATGTACAGCGGGCTGGCGGTGAACATCGACATCGCCAAGGGCGTGTTCGACCGGTTCAAGTCGCTGCCGATCTGGCGGCCCGCGGCCCTGGTGGGCAACCTGCTGGGCGACGTGCTGCGCTACGTGCTGGCCTCGCTGGTGATCACCGTGGTCGGGCTGATCCTGGGGTTCCGGCCCGGCGGCGGCGTGGTGGGCGCGGCGGCGGGCATCGGGCTGCTGGTCGTCTTCTCGTTCGCGTTCTCGTGGATCTGGACGATGTGCGGGCTCTACCTGCGCAGCGAGAAGTCGGTCATGGGGGTCAGCATGCTCGTGCTGTTCCCGCTGACCTTCCTGAGCAACATCTTCGTCGACCCGTCGACCATGCCCGGGTGGCTGCAGGCGTTCGTCGAGGTCAACCCGATCACCCGGCTGGTGGCGGCGGTCCGGTCGCTGATGTCGGGCAACCCCGACATGGGCGAGCTGACCTGGGTGTTCGTCGCCACGGCGGCGCTGCTGGCCGTCTTCGGGCCGCTGACGATGCGGGCCTACAACCGCAAGTAGCCCGTTCAGAGCCGCCAGCGGACCGGCGACCCCGGCCGGTAGCCGCAGGAGGAGCCGGTGCTGATCGACTCACGCAGATGGGAGGCGAGGGACGGATGGCGTTCGCCGAGCTTGCGCAGGGTGTCGCGGATGCGGGCGGTCACCGTCTTGCGGGCCCGCTCGGCCTCGTCGCCCAGCCGCCGGTCGCGCCCGGCCAGCCCGGCGGCGGCGCGCAGTTCGTCGAGCAGGGCCTGCCGCTCCCGGTCGAGGGCGGCGGCCCGGTCGTCGTCGCCGAGCCCGGCCGCCCGGTCGATCTCGTCGTCGAGCCGGGCCAGGTGGCGGCGGTAGCGGGCCTTGGCCTCGCCGTCGAGCACGGCGTCGCCCCCGAAACCGCGGGCCGCGACCACCTCGTGCCCCCCTTCGGGGTTGAGCAGCCGGACCGCCGGGATGTCGGTGCCCGGCGCGCCCAGGAGGAGGTGGAGGTCGCGCAGGCCCTTGGCGTCGGGCATGCGGACCACCAGGTCGTCGTAGGCCAGCTCCCAGACGTCGCCGTCGCGGCGGAACGTGGGGGTGACCCGGGCGGGCCGCGCCGGACCGGCCGCCTGAGCGGGCCGGATCTCCTCGACCTTCCGCCGGATGTGACGCATGCCCAGCTCGGCCGCCTCGGCCGCCGCCTCGTCGAGCGTCACCCGGCCGCGCAGCGGCTCGCCGGCGGCCAGCAGCGCCCGGCCGAGCTCCACCCCAGCCTCCACGACCCACGGCCGGGCCTGGAACGCCACGGCGGAGGCGCGGGCGGCGGTGAAGCGGGCGATCGCGTCGTCCCACCGGCCGCGCGAGGCGGCCAGCACGCCGAGCCAGTGGTCGACCGGCCCGGCGATGTCGCAGCCGCCGATGCTGACCAGCCAGCCGCCCGAATGAGGGCTCAGCGTCTCGGTCGCCCACGCCGTCAGCCGGGCGTCGCCCGACTCGGCCGCCGCGTGGGCCATGAACCGCAGCCCCAGCGGGGCGAAGCTGCGGGGATAGGCGCCGAGGCCGTTATCGGGCAGCACGCTCAGCGCGCCGGCCAGATCGCCGGCCTGGAGGGCGGTGATGCCCGCCAGCAGGTCGACCTGGCTGTGAGCCGTCGACCGGAGACGCTCCAGCACCGCCGGGATCTCGGCGAACCGGCCCTGGTGCAGCAGCACCGACCACAGGACGTGGTCGCTCATGAAGCCGAACATGTCGCGGCTGTCTTCGGCGATGACCTCCATCGCGCCGCGCAGGAACTCCTCGGCCTCCGCGAACCGGCCGGCCAGGGTCATGATGATCGACTGGTCGACGCGGGCGGCGAAGATCATGCGTTCGCCGCCGATCCGCAATGCGAAGGCGGTCGACTCGCTGAACTGGTCGAGATAGGCGGGATCGCCCGCCTCCAGCAGCGCCACCCAGCGCAGCGACGCGGCGAAGTGTTCGGTGTCGGGGTCGGAGGCACGCCGGGCCACCGTCTCCATCTCGCTGGTCAGCTCGATGCGCTCGGCCGCGGTGCCCAGCCCGAACAGCACGTCGTGGCGGGCCGCCAGGCCGAAGGTCAGCGCCTCGTGGTCGTCGTCCGCGCGGGCCACCGCCGCGATGTGGACGGCGAGTTCGTCGGCCATCGCGTCGGGCGTGGTCGGGTCGCCCCCGATCAGCGCCTGGTAGGCGATTTGCACGACCTCGGAGCTGCGGCCACCGGAGAAACCGCCGATCATGCGGGGCCCCTCGATCCGGTAGTAGCTGATCGCCACCCGGGCCAGCAGGTCGGCGTCGCCCGTCTGCTGGGCGAACGTCCAGGCCGATTCGAGGGTGGCGCGGGTCTCCTCCATGTCGTCGAGGTGGAACAGGCAGGAGCTCAGCTCCATCGCGATCATCGCGCGGCGGCGCGGTTCGAGGCCCTCGCTCCGGTCGGCGGCCCGCCGCAGGTGGACGATCGACTCGTCGATGGCCATGCGTCCGTGGGCCTCGCCGGCCGCTGACAGCAGCCGCTCGACCGCGACCGACGGCGGCAGCTCGCGGCCCGCCTGGTAGGCGTGGCGGGCCTGGTCGGCGGGCAGGAGGTGGGCCTTCAGCGCCGGGTCGGCATCGAGGGCCGTGATGACCCGGGCGTGCCGCCCGGCCGCACGCTCGCCGAGGGACTCGTAGAGCGTCTCCCGGACGAGGTCGTGGGCGAACCCCAGCCGCCCCTCGGTGAGCTGGACGACCAGCCGCGCGGCCACGGCCTGCGCGAGCAGCCCGTCGAGCCGGGCGGCCGGCAACCCGGCCAGCGCCGCCAGCACGTCGCGGTGGAACTCGCGCCCCAGCACCGACGCGTCGGTCAGCAGCCCGGCCACCTGCGGCGGCAGCAGCGAGACCCGTTTCTGCAGCGCGTCGCGCACCCCCGGCGCGATCGCGGTCACCGAGCCGCCGCCCTGCCAGAGACGGGTGGTCTGCTCGACGAAGAACGGGTTGCCGCCGGTCCGCCGGTGGACCTCGTCGACCAGCGCCGGTTCGGGCGCCCGCCCGGCGGTGCGGGCCATCAGCGCGCCGACCTCGTCGCGGCCCAGCCCGCTCAGGGAGATGCAGGTCGCCTTCGCCACCAGCGGCATGATCAGCGGCGCGAGCGGATGGTCGGGCGCCTCGGCCTCGACGTCGCGGTAGGTGCCGAGCAGCAGCAGCCGCTCGAACCAGGTGTGCTGCGCGGCGAACTCCAGCAGTTTCAGCGACGCCGTGTCGGCCCAGTGGAGGTCGTCGAGCACCACCACGACCGGACGGCGCTGCGCCGCCGACACCAGCGCCGTGGTCACCGCGTCGTAGAGCCGGAACCCGTCGAGCACCTCCTTGCCGCCGCCCGACCGCTCACCCAGCAGGATGGCCAGCACCTCGGCGGCCTCGGCCCCCACCGACGACCACTCGCCGGCCCGGCGCAGCGCCCGGATGACCTGCACCCACGGCCAGTAGCCGGGCGCGCCGCCCGACTGCCAGCACGACCCTCCGAGCACGAGCGCGCCGGCCCGCCTGGCCTCTTCGACCCCGCGGGTGACCAGCGTGGTCTTGCCGATCCCGGCCTCGCCGGTGACCAGCACCAGGCCGCCGTGGCTGTCGAGGGCCCGGCCGATCTCGGCCCGCAGCAGCCCCGCGGGATGGTCGCGCCCGATGAGCTGAGAGTCCATCGGAGCCTCCTGACGGGGAGATCGGCAGCGGGCGGACGGGAGAAACCGCCCCCTACCGGGAGCGGAGGAGTAGCTCCTCTACGCTATCGACCGGCGCCGACATTTTGCGTTGTGAAACCAGTACGGGGATCATGCAGAATGAGGCACTGAGCGCCCTTAGCTCAGCCGGATAGAGCAGTGGACTTCTAATCCACCGGTCGGGGGTTCGAATCCCTCAGGGCGCGCGCTTCTCCCTAGGCCGACGATTCCTCCTCCGGCTCGTCGGCCGGTTCCTCCCGGCCGAACAGCAAGGCCAGCACCTTCATGGCCCTGGCGCTGTGTTTCTCGGAGAACGTCGCCGCAGAGGCCTCGACGACCAGCAATATCGCGAGCACGGCCGCCACGCCGAGCGCGACCGCGAGAAACAGGCCGGTGGAATCCTCCGGGGCCATCGCGAATGACCCCGCGGCCGCGGCGGCGCTCGATGTGGGCACGACCCACCTGGCGTTCACGGGAGAGACATTTCGTGTCCGGGTCCCTTCGCTCAGCAGTGACTCAAAAGATCAAGCCCTTGCTTGCCGCGAGCCTACCCGACGGTAGTCACGCTCCGTAGCAGGTCGTCGCCGGTTTTTCCAGTGCCTCGTGTCACGGGGGCGGATTCCGGCTACCCTCAAGCCGCATGTTCGTTGTGTCGCGGGCCGACGAAGTCCCGCTGTCCGGCGGCGACGTCACCGAGGGTGTGGTCCGGGTCGGTGACACGGTCCGCCGTCCCCTGAAGGCCACCTCGCCCGCCGTCCACACCCTGCTGCGTCATCTGGAGGCCGTCGGGTTCGACGGCGCGCCCCGTGTGCTGGGCATCGACGAGCTGGGCCGGGAGGTGCTGACCTTCGTGCCGGGCGACGTGCCGGGGCGGCCCTTTCCGGCCGGTGAGGACGTGCTCGCCGAACTCGCCCGCTTGCAGCGGCGCTACCACGACGCGGTGGCCGGGTTCCGGCCGAGGCCCGGCGCGGTCTGGGAGACCGGGTCGGCCGACGACGCCGAGCCCGAGGTCGTGGGGCACTGTGACGTCACGCCCGAGAACGTCGTCTTCCGCGACGGGCTGCCGGTGGCGCTGATCGACTTCGACATCGCGCGGCCGGTGTCCCGGTTGTTCGACGTGGTGACCACGTTGCGTCACTGGGCGCCGATCGCCGATCCGGTCGACCGCGACCACGCCGATCTCGACGCCGGGCGGCGCATCCGGGTGTTCGCCGACGCCTACGGGCTGAGCGCCGCCGAGCGGCTGCGGCTGCTGCCCACCGCGCGGTTGCGGCTCGATCGCTCGTACGTCGCCATGAAGCACAAGGCCGAGACCGAGGGCGGCGGGTGGGCGGTCATGTGGGAGTCGGGCATCGGGCAGCGTATCCGGCGGGCTGCCGCGTGGCTTGATGCGAATGAGGATGATCTGCACCGTTTCCTCCAATAGGAGAGAATGCGTGGGTGATGGGGGAGGAAGCGCGGGGAATCGCGCTCGGGGTGGCTTTGGATGCTTTGGTCGGCGATCCCCGGCGGGGTCACCCGGTGGCGCTGTTCGGGACCGCCGCGACCGCGCTGGAACGGCGGGTCTACCGCGACTCGCGTACCCGAGGACTGATCTTCACCGCGGTGTGCGTCGGCTCGGTGACCGCGCTGGGCGCCCTGCTCCCCAGGAAGACGGCGATCACGGCCGCCGCCACGTGGGCGGTGCTCGGCGGCACGACGCTCGCGCGTGAGGGCGCGGCCATGGCGCGGCACCTGGCCGACGACGACCTCGACGCCGCCCGCCGCCGGTTACCGCACCTGTGCGGCCGCGATCCGAGCAACCTGGGCGAACCCGAACTGGCCCGCGCGACCGTCGAGTCGCTCGCCGAGAACACCTCCGACGCCGTCGTCGCGCCGCTCTTCTGGGGCGCGGTCGCGGGTGTGCCCGGCCTGCTGGCCTACCGGGCGATCAACACGCTCGACGCCATGGTCGGCCACCGTTCGCCCCGCTACGAGCGGTTCGGCTGGGCGGCGGCCCGCCTCGACGACGCCGCCAACTACGTTCCGGCGCGTCTCACGGCGTTGCTCGCCGCGCTCTGTTCCGGCCGCCTCCGGCCCACGCTCAGAGCCGTCTTCCGGTACGGCTCCCGCCACCCCAGCCCCAATTCCGGCCAGTGCGAAGCGGCCTTCGCCGGAGCCCTGAACGTCACCCTGGGCGGCGTCAACGACTACGGCGGCCGCCTCGAACACCGCCCCGAGCTCGGCGACGGCCCCCGGCCCGCGAAGCGGGACATCTCCCGGGCGGTGACGCTGGCCAGGCGGGTGGCCTGGGCGGCGGCGGCCCTGGCGGTGCTGGCGAGGCGGCGATGAAGGGCGCGCTGCTGGTCGCCGGGACCACCTCCGACGCCGGGAAGAGCGTCGTCACCGCGGGCATCTGCCGGTGGCTGGCCCGCCAGGGGGTGCGGGTCGCGCCGTTCAAGGCGCAGAACATGTCGCTCAACTCCTTCGTCACCGCCGACGGCGCCGAGATCGGGCGCGCGCAGGCCACCCAGGCCGCGGCCTGCGGAATCGAGCCGACGGCCGACATGAACCCGGTCCTGCTCAAGCCGGGCAGCGACCGCCGCAGCCAGGTCGTGGTGAAGGGCCGGCCGCTCGCCGACGTCGACGCGCTGACGTACCCGAACCTGAAGCGGCACCTCAAGGCGGTCGCGCTGGAGTCGCTGGCCCGGTTGCGGGCCGAGTACGACGTCGTGGTGTGCGAGGGCGCGGGCAGCCCGGCGGAGATCAACCTGCGCGCGAACGACATCGCCAACATGGGCCTGGCACGGGCGGCCGGCCTGCCGGTGGTCGTCGTGGGCGACATCGACCGGGGCGGGGTGTTCGCCCACCTCTACGGCACCCTGGCGCTGCTGGAGCCCGAGGACCAGGCGCTCGTCTCGGGGTTCGTGATCAACAAGTTCCGGGGCGCGGTCGAACTGCTCGAACCGGGGCTCGACATGCTGCGCGGGCTCACCCATCGCGAGGTCTACGGGGTGCTGCCCTGGCTCGACGGGTTGTGGATGGACGTCGAGGACTCCCTCGCGCTCGACAACCGGCCGGAGACCGGCGACGGCCACATCGACGTCGTCGTGGTGCGTTATCCGCGCATCTCCAACTTCACCGACGTCGACGCCCTCGCCGCCGAACCCGGGGTGAACGTCAGGTTCGTCACCTCGCCCCGCGAGATCGCCACGGCCGACCTGGTCGTGCTGCCCGGCTCGCGGGCCACGGTGAGCGACCTCGCCTGGCTCAGGGAACGCGGCATCGCCGACGCCCTGCTCAGCAGACGCGGCCCGGTCGTCGGGATCTGTGGCGGCTACCAGATGCTCGCCGAGACCATCCACGACGACGTCGAATCCCGGCAGGGCACCGTGCCCGGATTGGGCCTCCTCCCGGCCACAGTCCGGTTCGTACCGGAAAAAGTGCTGGCCAGGCCGACAGGTGAGGCATACGGTCACCGCGTGGCCGCGTATGAGATCCACCACGGCGTCGTCACCCCCGCCCCGGGTGCCGAACCGTTCCTCGACGGGTGCCGCCGTGGCGACGTCTGGGGCACGACCTGGCACGGGGCCTTCGAGAACGACGGGTTCCGCCGGGCCTTCCTGGCCGAGATCGGCCTGCCGGTCGAGAGCGCCGTCGACTTCGCCGGGCTGCGCGAGCGGCGCCTCGACGCCATCGGCGACCTGATCGAGCGCCACCTCGACACCGGCGCCCTCGTCGACCTGATCACGAAAGGACCGCGACCCGGAAAGGCCGTCATCCCGCCGGGCGGCCCCCGATGGGCCTGATCGCGGTCACCGCCGCCTTCGCCGTCGTGGGCCTGGCGACGGGGATCGCCCTGCTGGCGACGGTCCGGCGGCACCACCGCCGCCGGCCGCCCCGCCCGTGACCGCTACGAGGCCTTCTGGGCGCTGATCCAGTTGTCGATGGCCGTCCACTGGTCGAAGAGCCAGGAGATCTGGGCCTCGCGTTCCCTCGGCACGTCCTCGGCCGCCCAGCGCCACCACTTCGCCGTGATGCGGGCCTCCTCGGGCAGGTGCCGCCACACGTCGCCGAGGGTGATCAGGTCGTCGAGGCCGGTGTGCGCGACGAAGATCACGTCAGCCTCCGGGCAGGCGGTCATCGCGGCGATGGCCCCGTTGGGCCGGGGCGGCAGCAGGTGGGCGAGGCGTTCGGCACGGGCCGCCTCGGCGCGCAGGCCGCGTTCGCGCAGCCGCCTTATGGCGCGGAAACGGCGGCCCGGGGTGAAGTTGCCGCCCTCCGGGAAGATCACGAGGGCGTCGTCGGCGTCCATGTCGGAGGCCAGGCGGGAGATCTCCGCCACGATCCCGCTCTCGGCGATCTTCTTGGGCACGAACGCGTTGGGCAGCCGGTTGATCACCACGTCGACCGACGGGTCGAACTGCAGGGCCGCCTTCATCACGATGCGCGGACGCCGCTGGTAGCGGGCCAGCAGGTGGTAGACGAGCAGGAACGAGTCGCCGGGACCGGCGTGCCGCGACAGGACGATGATCGGCCGGGTCAGCCGGCGGGCGGCCTCCTCACCGGTCAGCGCGGGCTCGTCTATGGCGACCGACAACCGGAAGATGGCCACCGCCGCGCCGTAGACGTTGGTCAGCAGCCAGCGGATCAGGGCGTAGTGGCGTTCCTGGTGGGCGGCCTCGCTCAGGCGTCCCCCGAACCCCGACGCCACCCACAACTCCAGGCTGGCGATCAGCGCCGCCGACTCCAGCGCCAGCCACACCACGGCGAACACCACCAGCCGCATGCCCCGGCGGCGCGGCGGCGGCAGGCGCAGGCCGACGATGAAGCCGAAGACGAGCCACACCGGCAGGGTGACGATGACGGCGACGGTCAGCACGATCACCAGCGGCGCGAAGACCAGCCGCCGGACGATCCGGGGAGGGAGCATGACCGGGCCTCCTTCAGCTCATAGTTCTGCCAGGTAGGCGGCGGAGGCCTCATAGGCGCGGCCCGCGTGGCGGGCGATCCGGGAGGCGTCACGGTAGCGGAGGTCGGACAGGCCCGGACGGCCGCCGAAGGCGGCCGGCATCACGTGGACCTCGATGTCGTCGGACAACGAGGCCATCTCCTCGGCGAAACGGTGGCGGCGGGCGATCTCGAAGGCGACCAGGCCGACCTCCCACGGTTTCGCGGGAGGTTCGAGCGGCCGCTCGATCCGGCCGACGTGCAGGACGAAGATGCGGGTCGCCCCCAGGGCCACCGCGCGGCCGACCGGGATGCTGTGCACCAGCCCCCCGTCGACGAAGTGCTCACCGCCGATGCGCACGGGCGGCAGCAACCCCGGCACCGCGCACGAGGCGAGCACCGCGTCGGCGAGCGGGCCCTCGGTGAACCAGTGGGCGCGCGCCTTCTGGATCGACGCGGCGACGCACTGGAAGGGCACCTCCAGCTCCTCGAACGTGTCGGGCAGATGGCCCCCCAGCAGGCGGCGCAGCGGGTCGATCGGGTGGAGGTGGGTGCCGGTCCGGGCCAGGGTGGACAGGCGGGTCATCCACGAACCGGCGAACGCGGTCCGCACGATGTGGGTGCTCCACAACTCGCTGAGCCGGTCGACGGCGTCGGCGGGGTTGGCGGCCAGCACGACACCGTTCAGCGCCCCCACCGAGGTGCCGACGATCAGGTCGGGCTTGATCCCGGCCTCGGCGAGGGCACGCAGCATGCCGACCTCGTGGGCGCCGAGCACCCCGCCGCCACCGAGCACGAACGCCGTCTGGTTCACGTCTTCCAACCTAGGTCAGGGGATGAGGAGCAACTTCCCGGTCGTCCGGCGGCCTTCCAGGTCGTCGTGGGCCCGGCGGGCCTCGGCCAGGGGGTAGCGGCCGTAGACCGCCACGTCGAGCGAGCCGTCGGCGACCCAGCCCAGCACGTCGCCGGCCCGTTCGAGCAGCTCGGCGCGGGTGATCACGTAGTGGCCCAGGGTCGGGCGGGTGAGGAACAACGAGCCGGCCGCGTTCAGGCGCTGGGGGTCGAACGGCGGGACCGGGCCGCTGGCGGCGCCGTAGAGGGCCAGCAGGCCCCGGGGGCGCAGGGCCGCCAGGGAGTCTTCGAAGGTGGCGGCGCCGACGCCGTCGTACACGACATGACATCGTTTGCGGACGTTCGCGGCCACGTCGTCGTAGCGGAGCACCTCGTCGGCGCCGGCCCCGCGGGCGAGCTTCTCCTTGGCGCCGGAGGAGACGGTGGCGATCACGTGGGCGCCCCGCATCTTGGCCATCTGGGTGAGCAGCAGGCCCATGCCGCCGGCGGCGGCGTGGATCAGCACGACGTCGCCTTCGCGCACGTCGTGGGTCGAGCGGGTCAGGTAGTGGGCCGTCATGCCCTGGAGCAGCACCGCCGCCGCCAGGTCGAGGCCGAGCGCGTCGGGGACGGGCACCAGCCGGTCGGCCGGGACGATCTGCTTCTCGGCGTAACTGCCGACGACGTTGGCCCAGGCCACCCGGTCGCCCACGGCCACCTGGGTGACGCCGGGGCCGGTGGCGCAGACCGTGCCGGCGCCCTCGGAGCCGGGGACGAACGGGGTGGGGAGGGGGTAGCGGCCCTCGCGGTAGTAGACGTCGATGAAGTTGACGCCGCTCGCGGCGACCTCGACCAGCGCCTCGCCCTCCCCGGGCACGGGGTCGGGCACCTCCGCGTGGTCGAGAGCCGATGAACCGCCTGGCGTGGTGACGATGATCGCTCGCATGGGGCCTGTCCTACCCGTCCAGTTGTCCTCTGAGCACGAAGTTGTCGAAGGCCAGCCGCACCGACGACTCCCCGTCCGGCTGGACCCGGCCCAGGACGCCGACGTCGCCGGTGGGCAGGCCGTTGGTGTCGGTGGCCGACAACACCGGGTTGCCGTTCACCCACATCTGCAGCGCGACCGACTTGCCGTCGCCGGGCTCGCAGGAGACGTACAGATTGAGCTTGTCGGTCAGTCCCTCGACGGCGCCGCTGGCGACGATCCCGCCGGAGCCCCCGGCGACGCGGCGGATGCGGGCCTCGCCGGAGCTGGTCAGCAGGAACTCGTAGCGGTTGTCCTTGTAGTTGTCCTTGGACGCGCGGCAGAAGAGGCCGTATTCGCCGCTGCCGACCAGGTCGGCGGTCTGGATGTCGGCGCCGATGAGCAGGTTCGCCGGGGTGACCGGGGTCGGCGAGGGGCCGGGGGTCGGCTCCTGCTCGGCGACGAACGGGATCGGCGCGGGGGTCACGTTCTCGGGGTTCTCGGAGTTCAGGTCGACCGCGTAGGTGCCCTGCGGGGTGTAGCCGTAGCCGTAACCCGACTCGGGGTCGTAGGTGCCGGGCCAGTCGCCGTTGGTGGTGAAGTCCTCCTGGTAGAGGGTGGCCAGGTTCACCGGCGGGCCGCCCGGCCCGGCCAGGGCGCGCACCCCGATGACGCCGGCCGTCACCGCGACCGCCGCCGCGATCGCGACCCCGGCGACCAGGCGGCTGCGGTTGACCGGGCGGCGGCGCAGCGGCGCGCTCTGCTTCCAGGTCTGGGCCACCGTGTGCTGGGCGATCTCCGGGGTGACCCGGCCGACCATGTTGTCGAGAAGCTGCTGCGCGGACGGGCGGTTGGCCGGGTCCTTGTCGAGCGCGGCCCGCACGAGCTGGCGCATCTGCGGTTCCAGGTTGTCGAGCACCGGCTCGGAGTTGAGCACCTGGAAGATCACGGCGGGCAGCGCCTCGCCGTTGAACGGGGCCCGCCCGCTGGCCGCGAACGCCACCAGGCAGCCCCACGAGAACACGTCGCACGCGGGCGAGATCGCCTCGCCGCGCAGCACCTCGGGCGCCATGTAACGGGGGGTGCCGACGAGCTCGCCGGTGTGGGTGACCCCGCCGAACGTGTCGAGCGCGCGGGCGATGCCGAAGTCGATCACGCGGGGGCCGACGGGGGACAGCAGCACGTTGGAGGGCTTGAGGTCGCGGTGGACGATGCCGGCGGCGTGGATGGCGGTGAGGGCGGTGGCCACGCCGACCGCCAGGGCCTCCAGGCTCGACCCGGTCAGCGGGCCCGACGTCTCCACGGCCTGTTCGAGGTTGGGGCCCTCGACGTATTCGGTGACGACGTAGAGCTGCTCGCCGTCGAGGTCGGCGGCGAGCACGGCGGCGGTGCAGAAGCGGCGTACCCGCTGGGCCGACTCGGCCTCGCGGCGGAACCTCACCCGGAAGTTCTCGTTCTGGCTGTACTCGGTGTTGATCACCTTCACGGCGACCTTCCGGCCCGATTCGTCCTGGCCGAGGTAGACGGTGCCCATGCCGCCCCGGCCGAGACGGCCGGTGATGCGATAGGGCCCTATCTGCTGAGGTTCGTTCGCCACGACGACCAACCGTACAGAAACCAGCGGAAATGAACTACGTCATACCCTGACGTTCGAACTTGCGTTCAACGTGCTGAGAACATATGTTCGATACAGCACCGCCCGCCCCTTCCCCCGGGTGGCGATCACAGGCAACTGGGAGCCATCGGGAGAAGGTCCGTGAGCAGACTGTATGGCGATCCGATCGAGGTGTGGGTCCGAGACGGCCGGCCCGTCAGGTTCGTCTGGCGTGACCGGCTCTATGTGGTCCGGCAGATCCTCGACCACTGGGTGGTGGCCCGGGAGTGGTGGAAGACCTCCGCCGCCGACCCCGGCGAACGCCGCTTCTGGCGGGTGGAGGCGCAGTCGGGCACCTACGAGCTGCGCTACGACACCGCCACCGACGCGTGGCTGCTGCTGCGGGCGTGGGATTGATGGGACCGTTCCAGCACCTCCATGTCGCCTCCGCCTACTCGCTGCGCTACGGCTCCGCCTTCCCGGCGGCCCTCGTGGCCCGCGCGGTCGAGCACGGCATGGACGCCCTCGCGCTGACCGACCGCGACGGCCTGTACGGCGCGATCAAGCACGTCCGGGCCTGCCACGCGGCGGGCATCGGGGCCGTCGTCGGAGTGGATCTCGCGATGTCGGACGAGGACGACCGCATCGTCGTCCTGGCCAGGCGCGACGGCTGGGCCGACCTCTGCCGCCTGGTCACCGCCGCCCACTACGCGGGCGAACGCGGCACCCCCCGGGTCACCATGGACCTCGTCGGCCGCCACGCCGCCGACGGCCGCCTGATCGTGCTGCTCGGCCCGCGTTCGGAGGTCGGCCGCGCGGTCGCCGCCCGCCGCGACCAGCAGGCTCGTGACCTGCTGCAACGCTGGCGTGCGGCGGTGCCGGGCACGGCCGTGGAGATCGTCGACCTCTACGGCTACCGCGACGTCAACACCGCCACCCACCTGCTCGCCCTGGCCGACTCCCTCGGCCTGCCCGCGATCCTCACCAACGCGGTCAGGCACCTCGACCCGGCCGACTACCAGGTGGGCAACGTGCTCGACGCGGCCAGGAAGCTCGTCCCGCTGCACGGCCGGCACGTGGAGTCGTCGTCGCACGCCTACCTGAAGAACGCCGAGGAGATGGGCCGCGTCGCCCTGCGCGTGTGCGGCGGCGACCGGGCGCGGGCGACCCGGCTGCTCGGCGTGACCCGGCGGGCGGCCGAGGCGTGCGTGCTCGACCCGGTCGAGATCGTGCCGCTGATCGACGAGGTCGACCCCCGGCTGCATCTCCCGGAGATCGGCAGCGACCCGGTCCCGCTGCTGCGCCACCGCTGCGAGGACGGCCTGCTCGACCGGGGCCTCGGCCGGTCGCGGGAGGCGCGCGACCGCCTGGCCGCCGAACTGGCGATCATCGAGAAGAAGCGCCTGTCGGGCTACTTCGTCGCGGTCGCCGGGATCACCGACATGATCCGCGGCATGGGCGTGCGCTGCGCGATCCGGGGCTCGGGCGCGGGCAGCCTGGTCAACTACCTGATCAAGATCGGCGAGGTCAACCCGCTCGACCACGGCCTGCTGATGGAGCGTTTCCTGTCCGAGGGCCGCGTCGGGCTGCCCGACATCGACGTCGACGTCGAGTCGGCCCGCCGCCTCGACTGCTACCGGGCCATCCTCGACCGGTACGGCGAGTCGCGCGTCGCCTGCGTGTCGATGATGGAGACCTACCGGGCCCGCAGCGCCATCCGCGACGTGGGGGCCGCGATGGGCCTGCCGCCCCACGAGATCGACGCCATCGCCAAGGCGTTCCCGCACGTGCGCGCCAAGCAGATCCGGGCCGCCCTCGACGACCTGCCCGAACTGCGCGACAGCGGCCTCAACGACCGGGCGCTGGAGACGGTCTTCCGGCTGGCCGAACGCCTCGACGGCCTGCCCCGGCACATCGCCCTCCACCCGTGCGGCGTGCTGGTCGGGAACATGGGCCTGCGGGGCCGCACCCCGGTCGAACGCAGCCTGCTGGAGTTCCCCATGTCGCAGTTCGACAAGGACGACGTCGAGGACGCCGGCCTGCTGAAGCTCGACGTCCTGGGGGTGCGGATGCAGTCGGCGATGGCCTACGCGCTCACCGAGATCAAGCGGGTCGACGGAGTCGAGGTGGCCCTCGACGAGGTCCCGCACGACGACGCGGCGACCTACGACATGGTGCGCGAGAGCCGCACCATCGGCTGCTTCCAGATCGAGTCGCCCGGCCAGCGCGAACTCGTCGCCAAGCTCGAACCCCGCACCATGCACGACCTGATCGTCGACATCTCGTTGTTCCGCCCCGGCCCGGTCAACTCCGACATGGTGACCCCCTACCTGGAGTCGCGGCACGGCTTCCGCCAGGCCCTCTACCCCCACGCGGAGCTGCGCCCGGCGCTGGCCGAGACCAACGGCGTGGTGGTCTTTCACGAACAGGTCCTGAGGGTCGTCGACGCCATGACCGGCTGCGGCCTGTCGGAGGCCGAGAGGATCCGCCGCTCGTTGTCGTCTCCCGACGGCCGCGCCCGGGTCCGGACCTGGTGGGAGATGAACGTGCGCCCCGAGTTCGACGCCGCGACGGTCGAGGCCACCTGGCGTGTCCTCGACGCGTTCGGCGCCTTCGGCTTCTGCAAGGCCCACGCGGCGGCCTTCGCCCTGCCGACCTACCAGTCGGCCTGGCTGAAACGCCACCACACGGCCGCCTTCTTCGCCGGCGTCCTCACCCACGAACCCGGCATGTACCCCAACCGCGTCATCCTCGACGAAGCCCGCCAGTGCGGCGTGGAGGTCCTCCCCCTGGACGTCAACCGCTCCGCCCGCGACTGGCGCGTGGAGAAACTCGGCCCGGCGGCCGGCGACCCGCCGCTCTTCGGCCGGGGCTACGGCCTGCGTGTCCCCTTCTCCGCCATCAAGGGCATCAGCGAGGCCGAGGTCGACCGCATGATCGCCGGCCAGCCGTACGTGTCGATGGCCGACTTCTGGGAGCGCGCCCGCCCCTCCCGCCCGGTCGCCGAACACGTCATCGAGGTCGGCGGCCTGGACGCCCTCCACGGCCTGCGCCCGGGAGAACCCCGCTGGCGCCCCGGCCGCCTGACCCGCCGCGACCTCATGGCACAGGTGGGCGCCCTCGACCGGGCGGGCGGCCAGGGCTCGGGCCAGCTGCCGATGGGCTTCGCCGACCACGTGGTGCCCGGCGAACTCCCGGAGATGAGCGAGGCGGAGGCGGTCGAGGCGGAACTGAGCGTCCTCGGCATGGACGTGACCCGCCACGTGATCGCCTTCCACGACGACCTCCTCGACGCCCTGGGCGTGGTCCGAGCCCGCGACCTGCTGAAACAGCGCAACGGCGCGGAGATCCTGGTCGCCGGGGTGAAGGTGGCCACCCAGACCCCGGCGGTCCGGTCGGGCCAGCGGGTCATCTTCACGACCCTCGACGACTCGACGGGCCCGATCGACCTGACGTTCTTCGAGTCGGTCCAGGCCCACACGGCGGCGACGGTGTTCGGTTCGTGGCTGATGGTGGCGCGGGGGGTGATCCGGCGTACCGGCCGCCGGGGCGTCTCCATGCGGGCACTGCACGCGTGGAACCTGCCGGACCTCGACCGGGTGTGGCGGACCAGAGGCATCGAGGCGGTCAGGGAGATCCTGGCCGACCGGCCGGAGGAGGGCCGCGGGGCCGTCGGCGGAAAGAAGATCACCTACGAGAACGGGTACGAACTGTCGCCCTACGCCGACCTGGGAGTGAAGGAACCGCAGAGGGTGTTGTGGCACGCCAGCATGGGCAGCTCGGGCAAGGTCGCCTGATCTTTTCTGTAGCCGTCTGCCTACTTTCCGCACATGCCGGGCAAAGGCTGCATTACTCTGCTGCGGTCACCGGGGTGCGAGAGGTAGGACGTGGTGGTCGATCAGCGGAGCTGGGCGGGCCTGCTTCATGGTCGCCACGACGATTTCGAGACCCTCTCGGTGAAAGCCGTCGTCGGCTCCGGAAACGCCTCCTTCGCCGGCCCTTTCGACGTCGTCGCTTCGGACAACCGCCGATACTTCGTCAAATGTCTCGGCGGCTGTCCTCCCCATGCTCAGGCCACGATCGCCATTGAACATGTCGTCTCGAAGGTCGGGCGGCTCATCGACGCACCGGTGTGCGACACCAGCCTGATCAGGATTCCCGAGGAACTCGCCGGGTGGCCGATGGCCTTCGGAAAGCTCCAGCCCGGCATCGCGCACGCGAGTGTGGCTCTCGGCCATGCCATCGAGTGCCGGCAAACCCTGTCGGACCGGGCGAAGGATGACAACACCCGTCGTCACGTGGGCGTCTACGCCCTCTGGGACTGGTGCTTCGGCGACGATCCCCAGTGGCTTCACGACCTCGATCACGATCACAGTTGCTACAGCCATGACCACGGTCTCTATCTGCCGCCCAACGATGGAACGATCCGTAGTCGCTATCTCGTCGAAGCCGTGAACGAGCCGAACCTGCTCCCGGATCCTCCTGACGGTCTGGATCCGGAAGCGGTCGAAAGGGTAGCAACTGCACTAGACGCAATAAGTCGCGATGCTCTCGTCACTGTTCTGTGTGGCGTGCCAGCATCGTGGCCAGTGGACGACAACGATCTGGAGACACTCGGCTGGTTCCTCGAACACAGGGCGCCGGCCGTCGCCGATCGCATTCGCAGGCTGATCTGAGGAGGTGGGTCCAATGAGTCGCTACGTCTACTCGATTGTGCGCTGTCTCCCCGATCCGCGCACCGGCGAATTCGTGAACGTGGCCGCCGTCGCAGGCGATCCCGTCGCCGGAGACTGGTCATACCGTCAGCTGAGCAACCTGGAGCGGGCCCAGCGGTTCGCCGGACGCACGGCTCTCGAACAGGTTCTGGGGTCTCTGCTCGACCTGGACGAGCAGATCCACCGGCACCGGGAGAGCCTGCTCGCGGATCACGGCCAATTGATCCCCGACGACTGGCTGGACCGGCTTCACCGCGACCACCGCAATGTCATGCAGTTCAGTCCTCCAGCGCCGATACTGGCCGACAGCGCGGAAGACGCGCTGGCCGTGATCTTCGATCACATGCTGATCGATCCGGTAGCGCCCGCCCGCCCGCCCTCGATCACCCGCTACGAGCTGCAACGCACCATGCGGCAGGCGTTTCATCGTGCGGAGATCCCAGAGGACTTCGTCCGTTCCCGCGTTCAGATCTATGTCAGGGAGAAGCTGCACTCCCCGGTCGACTTCGCCATCGCCAACGGGCGCGTCGTCCAGTTGAGCCAGGCGTGGTCGTTCCGTCTCGCACAGGTCGACGAGGTGCCGCTCAAGGTCATGGCCTGGGGATACGCGCTCCAGCGTCTCCGTAGCGGAGACGACGCGAAAGTGGTCGACGCCGCCGGACGCGTCAGTGAGATCAGCCGGAACGTCGACCTGCAGGTCATGATCGCCCCGCCGGAGACGAACGAGCAGGTCGCCGCTTTCGAGGAGGCGCAGCAGGTGTTCAAGGACGTCGACGCGGAGGTGCGCCTACCGGCCGCGGTGGACGACCTCGGTTCCAGAGCCGCTGAACTGGCCCGCACACTCCATCGTTTCTGAACAGGCCGACCGCGATCCGAGCGGGCTACTTCGACGAGGGTGACAGCGCGGCGATCACCTGACGGGGAAGGCGGAGTGTGCGCGGGGACGAGACCTCCCAGACCGTCGCCGCGCACAGCAGGGCCGTCACCCCCGCCGCCGTCAGTTCCCGCACGCCCACCCCCGTCAGGTTCGTGTGGGAGGCGTGGCTGTCGGCGAGCAGCCAGATCGTCGTCAGGCCGGCCACCCACCACGCCGTCAGCAGCACCAGCCAGCGGGCCCGTGACCCGTTGGCGCGTTCCCGCCAGGCCTGGTCGGCGAGCAGGACGGGCCCCACCAGGTTCACCGGCGGGACCAGCCACGCCGCCGTCGCGGTCAGCCTCCGGACGCCGGCCGCCGACGCGAGCCAGCTCAGGTAGGCCGCCGCCGCGAACACGGTCGTCACGACCAGGGCCATCACCAGGACGGCGAAGACGGTCACGTCGCCGACGACCGCTTCGGCTCCCGGGGCCTTCGGGTCTCCGCCGAAGGCGGCGATCTGCAGGGCGAGGTCCTGGCCGCGGAGTTCCTCGAAGGCCACCAAAGCCGCGAGGGAGGCGATCTGGCTGGTCAGCGCGGCATAAACCCCGAACGCGGATCTCTGTGGCATGCGCACGGAACTCTCCCCCCGGTGTTACCTGACCCCTTCGTTTCCAGGGAGAACCTCCGCTAATCCGGTCAACTCACGACACCGGACTCCCACGCCCACGCGGCGACCTCGACGCGGTTCCGCAGACCCAGTTTGGTCTGGACGCTGGCCATGTGGGTCTTGACCGTCGACAACGAGACGAACAGCTCGGCGGCGACCTCCTGGTTGGTCTTCCCGCGGGCGACCAGCCGCACCACGTCGAGTTCCCGGTCGGTGAGCGATTCGGGCGGGCTGACCGGCTGGCGTGGACGGGAGAGGTGGGCGAGGAGCCGTACCGTCACCGAGGGGGAGACCAGCGCGTCGCCCGCCGCCGCGGCGCGGACCGCCTCGATGAGCAGGGCGGGGCCGCTGTCCTTCAGCAGGAAGCCGCAGGCGCCGGCCCGCAGCGCGCCGTAGACGTAGTCGTCGAGGTCGAACGTGGTCACGATGACCACCCGCAGAGGGTCGGGCACGCCCGGACCGGCCAGCAGGCGGGTGACCTCGATGCCGTCGAGCTTGGGCATGCGGATGTCGAGCAGGCACACGTCAGGGCGCAACCGCCGGGCCTCGGCGACGGCCGCCGCGCCGTCGGCCACGGTCGCCACCACCTCGATGTCGGGCTGCGCGTCGAGGATCATGCGGAAACCCGTGCGGACGAGCTCCTGGTCGTCGGCTATCAGCACCTTCACGCCCGAAATGATGTCATGTGTAATCCGGGCTCCACTGGCGGGACTACTGGGTGTGGACGATCCAGAGACACGATTCACCGACCTCTACGACCGGCACTACCGGGCCGTCCTCGGGTACGCCCTGCTGCGCGCCGAGCGGGCCGCGGCCGAGGACGTGGCAGGGGAGACCTTCCTGATCGCCTGGCGGCGGTTCGCCGACCTGCCGCCGGAGCCGTTGCCGTGGCTGCTCGGGGTGGCCAGGAACCTGCTCCGCAAACAGCGCGACTCGGGCATCCGGGCCGAACGGCTGCTCGCCTACCTGCCGGCCCGCGCCGCGCCCGACGTCGCCGACCAGGTCACCGAACGCGAGGCGGCACTCATCGTGCTCGCCGCGATGGCGGAGGCCGACGCCGAGGCGCTGATCCTCACGAGCTGGTACGGCCTGACGCCCCGCGAGGCCGCGAAGATCGCCGGTTGCGCCACCGGCACGTTCACCGTCCGCCTGCACCGTGCGCGCCGCCGCCTCACCGAGGCCCTGCGCCCCCGAACCCTCCAGGAGCAATCATGATCGACGACCTCGTGCGGAGCCTGCGGCCCGACGACGTGACCGAGGAGTCCTACCAGGCCCGACGTGCCGACGACCTGAGAAAGGCGTTCGCCGTGCGGCCCGAGCGCAGGCGCCGGACCCCGCTGCTCGCGGCGTCGGGCCTGCTCGCGGCGGCGGCCGCCGCGTTCGTGGTGTTCGCGCCGTCGACGACGGTGGCCCACCGGCCGGCTCCGGTCCCGGTGGACACGCCCGTGCTGACCGCGCGCAGCGTCCTGCTGGCGGGGGCCGAGACGCTGGAGAGGGCGCCGGCCGAGACCGGGACGTACTGGCATGAGAAGGTCCGCACCTTCACCTCGCCCCTGGACGGCGTGGTCGTCGCCTCGACCGGCGAGACCTGGTACGACGGCCGGAACGGAAGGATCGGCCCGGTCCGCGACGTGCAGACCACCTTCGCCGACGAACGCGCCGAGAAGGCCTGGCGCGCGAAGGGCAGGCCCGGCCTCCCGGAGACCGCCGCGGCGCGCTCGTTCACGGGCCTGGTGCTGGCCGTGGGGATCGGCACCAAGCAGGTCCGGCAGGACGACGTGAAGAAGCTCCCCGCCGACCGCGCCGCCCTCCAGAAGTGGCTCGACGAGGCCCGCCCGTCCGGCCAGGACGCGGGGTCGTTCACCTTCGGCGCCGCCCGCCACATCCTGACCTCGCCCGCCTCCAACACGACCCGCGCCACGCTCCTGCGCATCCTGGCCGACCAGCGCGGTCTCCGCCTGGATGAGAACGCGACGGACCCGATCGGCAGGCCGGGCCTGTCGATCACCGACGCGACGGGCGACCACACGCTCGTGGTCGACCCGGCGACGGCGAAGCTCCTGGCGTACGTCTACAACGGCGAGGACGAGCAGCCGGTCGACACCCCGCCGGGCACGATGATGATCCCGGCCCAGAAGGGCACCGCCTACGCCTACCTGGAGACGGGCTGGGCCGACCTGCCCCGTTAGCCGACGATCTCGCGGATCGTCCGCAGATCGTCCTCGTCTCGGGGGCCCATGACGAGCAGTGACGTCACCGGGCTGTCGCGCCACGGTGCCAGGCGTTCCCTGATCCGGCCCGGCGGGCCGATCAGGGAGATGCCGTCGGCGAGGTCGTCGGGGATGGCGGCGAAGGCCTCGTCGCGGCGTCCGTCGAGGAAGAGGCCCTGGATGCGGGCGGCCTCCTCGGCGAAGCCCATGCGGCCGATGACGTCGGCGTGGAAGTTCCGCTTCGACGACCCCATGCCGCCGATGTAGAGGCTCAGCATCATCTTGACCACGTCGAGCCCGGCCCTGACGTCGTCGGTGATCAGGGTCATGACCATGGCGGCGACGTCGAAGTCCGTCGCGCGGCCGGCGAGCGCCTTCCCGTACATGGACTCGATCTCGGACGGGACGGCGAACAGCGGCAGCCAGCCCTGCCCGATCTCGGCGGCCAGCGCGACGTTCTTCGGGCCCTCGGCGCCCAGGTAGACCGGGATGTCGGGGCGCAGCGGGTGGGTGATCAGCTTCAGCGGCTTGCCCTGGGGGAGCGGCAGCGGGTAGTGCGGCCCGTCGTTTGTAACAGGTTCCTCCCGCCGCCAGATCTTGCGCATGATCTCGACGTACTCGCGGGTGCGGGCCAGCGGGCGGGCGAACGGGACGCCGTACCACCCCTCGACCACCTGGGGGCCCGACGCCCCGATCCCGAGCAGCAGCCGCCCGCCGGTGAGGTGGTCGAGCGTCATCGCGGTCATCGCGGTGGCGGCGGGAGTACGGGCGCTGAGCTGCACGACCGAGGTGCCCAGCTTGATGCGGGAGGTGCGGGCGCCATACCAGGCCAGGGGGGTGAAGGCGTCGCTGCCGTAGGCCTCGGCCGTCCACGCCGAGTCGTAGCCGAGCCGTTCGGCGGCCTGCACGAGAGCGGTGGCGTCGGAGGGGGAGCGCTGCCAGTAACCGAGGTTCAGACCCAGCTTCATACCGCGAAACTAGAACACGTTATGACTCGGCGAAAGCCCGGGATAGGCGCGGGCCAGATGGGCGGTCACCGCCTCGACCGCCTCGGCGGCGTCGCCCGCCTCGATCGCCCGGTGGATGCGCCGGTGGTCGGCCTGGAGGTCGCCCGTGTGGCCCAGCCTCCGCACCGCCTCGACCGCGTTCGACACCAGCGCGTCGCGCAGCGCCCGCAACACGGCCGACAGCAGCCGGTTGCCCGCCGCGTCGGTGAGGGCCACGTGGAAGGCGATGTCGTGGGTCACGAACTCCTCGGGCGAGGTGGCGGCGTCCATGGCCGACAGGGCCTCGGTCATCGCGGCGGGCGCGGCGGTCACCCGTGCGGCCGACCAGCGTTCGATCATCAGCCGGGTGTCGAGGACCTCCCGCGCCGACATCGTCGTCAGCCCCAGGTTCAGCCGCAGCAGGTCGGCCAGCGTCCCGTCGGGCCGCGAGATCAGCACGGCTCCCGCGTCGGGTCCCCGCCCGACCTGCGACGACACCACGCCGAGGGTTTCGAGCACCCGCAGCGCCTCGCGTACCGACGAGCGGCTCACCCGCAGTTGCTCGGCCAGTTGCCGTTCGCCGGGCAGCCGGTCGCCGACCGTCAGACCGTCGGCCGCGATCCGCTGTTCGATCTGGGCGAGAACCGTCTCGAAGGTCCGCACCGTGTTCCCTCCGCCGGAAAGGTGTATGGTCTGACCATATTTGGTCTGACCATACCTGCGGGAGTCCCGGTGCGGGTCGCGCTCTTCATCACCTGTGTCAACGACACACTCTTCCCCGGCACGGGGAAGGCGGCCGTCGGGCTGCTGCGGCGGCTCGGGGTCGAGGTCGACTTCCCCCTCGCCCAGACGTGCTGCGGACAGATGCACCTGAACACCGGCTACCGCGACGAGGCGGTCAGACTGGCCGATCGGTTCACGGCCACCTTCGCCGGTTACGACGCCGTCGTCGCGCCGAGCGGCTCGTGCGCCGCGATGGTCCGCGAGCAGTACCCCCACCTCGGCATCGAGAACGTCCCGAAGGTGTACGACCTGTCGGAGTTCCTGGTCGACGTCCTGGGCGTCACCGACGTGGGCGCCTACTTCCCACACAAGGTCACCTACCACCCGACCTGCCACTCCCTGCGCGGCCTGAAGGTGGGCGACAAGCCGTTCCGGCTGCTGGAGAACGTCCGGGGCCTGGAGCTGGTCCCGCTGCCGGGCGCCGAGGAGTGCTGCGGCTTCGGGGGCACCTTCGCCGTCAAGAACCGCGACGTCAGCGCGGCGATGTGCGCCGACAAGATCGGCAACGTGATGAAGACCGGCGCCGAGGTGCTCTGCGCCGCCGACAACTCGTGCCTGCTGCACATCGGCGGCACGCTCAAGCGCCAGAAGTCGGGGGTACGCGTGCTCCACCTCGCCGAGATCCTCGCGTCGACCGAGGAGAACGCCGGATGAGCGGCGTCTTCGTCGGCATGCCCGCGTTCCCGAAGAACGCCGCCAAGGCCGTGCAGAACAGTCAGCTCAGGTTCAACCTGCGCAAGGCCACCCACACGATCCGGGGCAAGCGCGCCGCCGTGGTGGGCGAGCTCGACGACTGGGCCGAGCTCCGCCAGGCCGGTAAGACCATCAAGGACCACACGCTCAGGAACCTCGACCGCTACCTGGTCGAGCTGGAGGAGAAGGTCACCGCGGCCGGGGGCGTCGTCCACTGGGCCCGCGACGCCGCCGAGGCCAACCGGATCGTGACCCGCCTGGTCAAGGACACCGGCGAGACCGAGGTCGTGAAGGTCAAGTCGATGGCCACCATGGAGATCGGCCTCAACGAGGCGCTCGCCGAAGAGGGCATCGAGGCGTTCGAGACCGACCTCGCCGAGCTGATCGTGCAGCTCGGCGACGACTTCCCGTCCCACATCCTGGTCCCGGCGATCCACCGCAACCGGGCCGAGATCCGCGAGCTCTTCCTCAGGAAGATGGCCGGGGCCCCGAAGGACCTGACCGACGAGCCGCGCGCCCTCGCCGAGGCGGCCCGGCTCTACCTGCGCAAACGCTTCCTGGAGGCCAAGGTCGCCATCTCGGGGGCCAACTTCATGATCGCCGAGACCGGCACGCTGGTGGTGCTGGAGTCGGAGGGCAACGGGCGCATGTGCCTCACGCTGCCCAAGACCCTGATCAGCGTGGTCGGCATCGAGAAGCTGCTGCCCACGTGGCAGGACCTGGAGGTGTTCCTCCAGCTGCTGCCGCGCAGCTCCACGGGGGAGCGCATGAACCCGTACACCTCGATGTGGACCGGCGCGACGGAAGGCCAGGAGTTCCATCTCGTGCTGCTCGACAACGGGCGCACCTCGGTCCTGGCCGACAAGGTGGGACGCCAGGCGCTGCGGTGCATCCGCTGCTCGGCCTGCCTGAACGTCTGCCCGGTCTACGAGCGCGCCGGCGGGCACGCCTACGGCTCGGTCTATCCGGGGCCGATCGGGGCCATCCTGACGCCGCAGCTCAGGGGCATGGACAGCGAGCTCGACCGGTCGCTGCCCTACGCGTCGTCGCTCTGCGGCGCCTGTTACGAGGTCTGCCCGGTCGCCATCGACATCCCGTCGGTGCTGGTCGACCTGCGCGCTAAGGCGCGGCACCCCCGTACCGAGAGAGCGGGCATGGCCGCCGCCGGGTGGGTCTTCGAGCGGTCGAAGCGGCTGGCCAAGGCGCAGCGGTTCGGCGGGCGGATGCGCAGGCTGGTGCCCAAGCGGCTGCCCGGCCCGCTGTCGGCCTGGACCGACACCCGCGACATGCCGGAGATCCCCGCCGAGTCGTTCCGCGACTGGTGGATCAGGGAGGGGAAGTCATGAGTGGGGCGGCACGCGAGGTCATCCTGCGGCGCATCCGGTCGGCCGTCGAAGGCGCGCCCGAGGCCGGGATCGTGCGCGGCTACCGGGGCGCGACCGGCGAACCGGGCGACGTGGAGCTGTTCGCCGAACGGGTGCGCGACTACAAGGCGATCGTGCACGTCGTACCGCGCGCCGAGGTGGCCTCGACCCTGGCCCGGATCACCGAGGGCAGGGTGCTGACCGTTCCGGCAGGCTTTCCTTCCGATATGTACGCCCCCTCGGAAGGCGAACCCGACGGAGTGGTCTCCACCTGCGCCGTCGCCATCGCGGAGACCGGCACGATCGTCCTCGACGCCGGGCCCGGCCAGGGCACCCGCGCGCAGACCCTCATCCCCGACTACCACCTGTGCGTGGTGCGCGACGACCAGATCGTGCCGAACGTGCCCGACGCGATCGCCCGCCTCGACCCCACCCGGCCGCTCACGTGGATCAGCGGCCCCTCGGCCACGAGCGACATCGAGCTGAACCGGGTCGAGGGCGTGCACGGGCCGCGCACGCTCGAGGTCGTCATCGCCATCGGGTAGTCGTACGGTATTGGGCGTGTTCGACGAGCGCCTGTCCATCGCCACCGACCGGCTCGTCCTGCGGAACTTCCGCCCCTCCGACCACGACCAGGTCCGGGCGATCGTGCAGGACGGCGCCCACCCGACCGCGCTGCCGCCGGGAGCCCCCGGTTACGCGGGCGGGATCGTGTCGTGGCTCGTCAACGGCGTCCACGAACTGCGCCGGTCGGGCCAGGGCATCCACCTGGCGATCGAGCGCCACGGCCGCATCGTCGGAGCGATCAGCCTGTTCAAGACCCACTGGGGCGCCGGCACGACCGAGGTCGGCTACGGCGTGCACCCCGACCACCGGGGCAACGGCTACGCCCCCGAGGCCCTCGGCGGGCTGGCCGCCTGGGCGCTCGGCCCGGCCCGGCTGCGGCGGGTCGAACTGCGCGCCATCGCGGGCAACGCCGCCTCGATCCGGGTCGCCGAGAAGGCCGGGTTCACCCGCGAGGGACTGCTGCGCGGCGCCGGGTTCGAAGACGACGGGCCCCATGACGTGGTCGTGTTCGGCCTGCTGCGCGGCGACCGGCCGGGCGGGTTCCCCTCCCGGCTGGCGGGCGACCGGCTGGAGCTGCGGCCGTTCGCCAAGCGCGACGCGTTCGACGTGCTGGCCGCCGTGCGCGACGACCCCGAGATCGCGCGCTGGATGCCGTGGGCGGTCGACTACACGCTGGAGAAGGCGCTCGACTGGACCACCCGCCAGGCCCACACCGACCGGCGGCAGACCGTGACCTACGCCCTCGAACCGGTCGAGGGCGGGCGGCTGGCCGGCGCGGTGTCGGTGGTGCGGGCCGACCGCGAACGCGGCGACGCCGAGATCGGCTACTGGATCTCGCCGTGGGCGCGGCGGCAGGGGTACGCCGTCGAGGCCGTCCGCACCCTCACCGCTTTCCTGTTCGCCCAGGGGTACGCGCGGGTCCAGTTGATGATCGCCGTGGGCAACACGGCGAGCCGGAAAGTGGCCGAGAAGGCCGGTTTCGCCGAGGAAGGCGTTCTGCGCGGAGCCATCCCGATTCCGGGCGGCAGGGCCGACACGGTGGTTTACGGTCTCTTGATCGGTGAGCTCTGAGCTGGGCAAACCTAGGAAGAATGCCCCATTGCACGACAAGCTCGGCTATCTTTGCGGAGCAGGTCAAGCCAGGGGAGATCGTTGAGATGAGACCGCCGCTGCTGCTCATCGGGCACGGCACGCATGACGATACCGGCGTAGCCGAATTCGGCCGGTTCGTTCATCGGCTCCGTTGCCGCCTCGACGGCGACGTCGCGGACGTCTCCGGCGGCTTCGTCACCGGAGCCCGGCCACCGCTCGCCGATTCCGTCGCCTCGCTCGTCGCGCGCGGCCACCACCACCTCGTCGCCCAGCCGCTGAGCCTCACCGGCGACCGCGCCGCGCTGGGCGACATCCCCGGCACGCTGGCGCTGGCCCAGGAGCTCCACCCGACGCTCGGCTACGACCTGGGCCGCCCGCTCGGCCCCGACCCGCGCATCCTGGAACTGCTGGCCGAACGCCTCGCCGACGCCGCGGCCGACATGCCCACGTTCGTGCGCGGCACCTTCGTCGAGGAGCCCGAGCCGATCGCGCTCAGCGAGACCGCCGTCGTCCTGGTGGGCCACGGCTCGCCGAGCACGTCGGCCAACGCCGAGGTCCACCGCGTGTCGCGGCTGTTCTGGGAGACCCACGCGGCCGACTACCTGACGGTCGAGACGGCCTACGTGTCCCACGCGCGGCCGGGCGTGCCCGGCGGCCTGGAGCGCTGCCGCCGCCTGGGCGCCAAGCGGGTCATCGTGCTGCCCTACGTGCTGTTCGCCGGCGGCGTGCTGGAGCGCATCTGGGCCCAGGCCCTCGCCTACGGCGCCAACCACGAGGGCCTCGACATCCGCTGCGCCGAGGTCATCGGCGACTGCGAGGGCCTGGCCGACGTGGTCATCGACCGCTACGAGGAGGCCCTGGCGGGCGCCGCCGCGACGACGGCCCGCCAGCGCTACGCCCAGGCCCTGGCCACCGAACGGCTCCAGGAGATCTTCCCGGTCCCGGCCCGCGTCTGATGCCGGTCGCGTCCGACGACTGCGGGTCCACCGATCACGAGCCCGATCAGGCCGGGCAGCACGTGGTCGACCACCACGGTCTCCGCCATCACGGGGACAGCGAGGTCGGCCCTGGCCTGGTGGATCTGGCGGTGAACGTCCGGCAGGGCATGCCGCCGGAGTGGCTCCGCGAGATCCTCATCTCCTCGATGTCGGAAATCTCGGCATATCCGAACGCGGAACGGGCCACCCGGATCGTCGCCGAACACCACGGGCGGAACCCTGATGAGGTCCTGCTCACGGTGGGCGCGGCCGAGGCGTTCACCCTGCTGGCCCGCGTCTGCGCCACGGCCAAGCCGGTCGTCGTGCATCCTCAGTTCACCGAGCCCGAGGCGGCGTTGCGGGCCGTCGGGCTGGTGCCCGACCGGGTGGTGTTGCCCGAGCCGTTCGTCCTGGACGCCTCACTCGTCCCCGATGAGGCCGATCTGGTGATGATCGGCAATCCGACCAACCCCACGTCTGTTCTGCACCCTGCCGCGACGATCGCCAAGCTCGCCCGGGAATGGCGCTACCTGGTGGTCGACGAGGCGTTCGCCGACTGTGTGCCCGGAGAGCCGGAATCGCTGGCCTCGGTCAGGTTGCCCGGTCTGGTGGTCGTCCGCAGCCTCACCAAGACCTGGGGCCTGGCCGGGCTCCGGATCGGTTACGTCATCGGCCCGCCGGAACTCGTCGCCGCGATGCGGGAGGCGCAGCCGCTCTGGGCGGTCTCCACGCCCGCGCTGGCCGCCGCCGAGGCGTGCGTCTCGCCGCGCGCTCAGGCCGAGGCCGCTCGATGGGCCGAGGAGATGGCGGGGAGGCGGCAGGTCCTCGCCGACGGCCTGACGGCTCTGGGGGGTTATGTGGTGCCGGAGGCCCGGGGCTCCTTCGTCTGTGTACGCCTCCCGCACGCCCTCCGCCTCAGGACCCTCCTCCGGGAGAAGGGCTTCGCCGTCAGGCGGGCCGACACCTTCCCGGGCCTGGGCCCCGAGTGGCTGCGCGTGGCCGTGCGCGACGATGAGACGACGGCCGCCTTCCTGGCGGCCCTGAAGGAGGCCCGCGATGATCTCCCCGCTTGACCCCGCCGCCATGGCCGAGGCCGGCGCCCACCACGACCGCCTGACCAAGCCGAGGGGCGCGCTCGGCGCTCTTGAGGACGTGGCCGTGCGGCTGGCGGGCATCGCGGCGGTCTCGCCGCCGCCGCTTCCCGAGCCGGTGGCGCTGGCGATCTTCGCGGCGGATCACGGCGTACACGCGCAGGGGGTCTCTCCCTGGCCCCAAGAGGTGACCCAGCAGATGGTCGCCAACTTCCTGGCCGGCGGTGCGGTGGCGAACGCCTTCGCGGGCCAGGTCGGCGCGTCGGTGACCGTGGTGGACGTGGGCGTCAACGGCGACCTGCCGGACGCGCCCGGCCTGGTGTCGCGCAAGGTGAGAAGGGGCACCGCCGACCTGTCGCTGGGCCCCGCGATGACCGACGCGGAGGCGCGGCAGGCCAGGGCGGCCGGCGCCGAGGTGGCCGAGCGGCTGGTGGCGCAGGGGGCCCGGTGCCTGGTCACCGGCGACATGGGCATCGCCAACACGACGGCCTCGGCGGCGCTGATCTGCGCGTACACGGGCAAGGAGCCGGGCGAGGTCACGGGACGCGGGACCGGGATCGACGACGCCATGCTCGCCCACAAGATCGCGGTGGTCGCCCGGGCGCTGGAGGTCAACCGCGGCCTCGACCCGCTGGCTGCGCTGGGCGGACTGGAGCACGCCGCCATAGCCGGATATCTGCTGAAAGCCGCGGAGTTGCGGATCCCCGTCATCCTCGACGGCGTGATCGCCGGAGCGGCCGCGCTGGCCGCCGCCGCGATCGAGCCCGACGCGACCGGCTACTGGATCGCCGGCCACCGTTCCGCGGAGCCCGGCCACACCGCCGCGCTGGCCCATCTCGGGCTGCGCCCGCTCGTCGACCTGGAACTCCGCCTGGGCGAGGGCACGGGCGGTCTGCTCGCCCACCCGCTCGTCGTCGCCGCGGCCCGGGTGCTGCACGAGGTCGCCACCTTCGACGCCGCCGGAGTCACCGACAAGGAGGACCTCGCATGACCCGCTACGGCCCCATGTACGGGCCCGACATCACCTTCCTCGGTGTCGACCGCTGCGACCTGACCGACCCCGCCTCGTTCGAGGGCGCCGACGTCGTCATCCTGGGCGCCCCCTTCGACGGCGGCACCAGCCACCGCCCCGGCGCCCGGTTCGGCCCGACGGCCATGCGCCAGGCCTGCTACATGGCCCACGACGGCTCCCGCCCGAGTCTCGCCCTGCGGGTCGACGGGCTCAGGGACATCCGGGTCCTCGACGCCGGCGACGTCGAGTGCTTCTCGGGCGACCTGGAGAACTCGATCCGCGACATCGAGGCGGCCGTGCACACGATCGCCGCCTCCGGCGCCATCCCGGTCGTCCTGGGCGGCGACCACTCGATCGCCCTGCCCGACGCCCGGGGCGTGGCCCGCCACCACGGCTTCGGCCGCGTCTCGATGATCCACTTCGACGCCCACGCGGACACCGGCGACATCGAGTTCGGCCACCTCTACGGCCACGGCCAGCCCATGCGCCGCCTGATCGAGTCGGGCGCCATCCGGGGCGACCGGTTCCTCCAGATCGGCCTGCGCGGCTACTGGCCCGGCCCGGAGGTCCTGTCGTGGATGGCCGGGCAGAACATGCGCTCGTACGAGATGACGGAGATCGTCCACAGAGGCCTGTCCGAGTGCCTGACCGAGGCCTTCGCCATCGCCCTGGACGACTGCGACGGCATCTTCCTGTCGGTCGACATCGACGTCTGCGACCCGGGCCACGCCCCCGGCACCGGCACCCCCGAACCGGGGGGCCTGTCGGCCAGGGAGCTGCTCGACTCGGTGCGGCGCATCTGCTACGAACTGCCGGTCGTCGGCCTGGAGGTCGTGGAGGTCGCGCCGCCCTACGACCACGCCGACATCACCGCCCTGCTGGGCAACCGGGTCGTGCTGGAGGCCCTGTCGGCGATCGCCCGCAGACGGTCGGGCGAGCCGTGGGACCCCCGCCAACCCCTGCTCGACGGTCGCTGACCAGGCCGGTCTACCAGCCGCCGCCGTGCAGCTGGCCGCGCACCGCGCCGCCGGGGAACTCGCTGGTGTGCAGGTTGGTGTACCAGTTCTTCGGGTTCTTCTTGATGCCCTTGGCGACCGACGACGAGGCCGTCCCGGTGCCGGCGATGCCGTTCACGCCCGCCGGGAGGCCCGAGGGGGCCGAGAAGAAGTCGACGACGACCGGGCCGTTCTTGCCCTTGGGCGCCTTGTGGATGTGCGCGAGGGTCGGCTGCGCGATGTTCTTCCAGACCGTCGCGAAGTGGACCTTGGTGCCCTTCACCCAGACCAGCCAGACGGCCTTGCCGTTCTTGTCGCCGACCTTGGTCCCGGCCGCCGGGACCTCCTGCCGGCCGTCGGCGATCGCGGTGAGCGTCGAGCGCGAGCCGGTGGCCAGCACCGTGTCGAGGTGGACGGGCTTGATGCGGTGGAGCTGGGCCCGCACGGCGCCGCCGGGGAACTCGCCGGTGTGCAGGTTGGCGTACCAGCCGGCGGGGTTGTTGCGGATCCGGTTGAGCAGGGCCCCGTCGTTGACGGTCACGCTGCCCTTGACCGCGCTCAGCGTGCCCGGCAGGGCCGACCCCATGAAGAAGCCGATCTTCACGTCGCCGTTCCTGCCCTTCACGCCCTGGTGGATGTGGAAGGCGGTGGGGGCGGCGGTGCCCTGCCAGCGGACGGCGTACTCGACCTTGTTGCCGTGGATGCGGAACACCGCGAGCGCGATGCCGTCCTTGTCGCCGACCTTCGTGCCGGGGGCCTTGACCTCGTTCTTGCCGAGCAGCGTGGCCGCGAAGTAGGCGTCGGGAGCCTGCTGTACGGACTGGGCGCCGCCCTGCGCGGAGGAGGAGCCGTGGCCGGGGTGGGCGGCGGCGGGGGCGGCGGCGGTCGCGGCGGTGATCGCGGTGGCGGCGAGGGCGAGACCGGGGACGATGAGCTTGCGCAGCATTTCGGGCAACTCCTGTTTTGTCGCTTCTGGGTGCTTGCGGATGACAGTAGGAGTTGCGATAAGCGCCGTTCTGTGGTCAATTACCCACTCGACGGCAGTGTGACCGAGGTCACTACTTTGGGTGGGACAAGACCGATACCGGCGATCTCTTGAGTCGCGTCACAGGTCAGCCGGTAGGTTTACTGCCTAACGAAACCTGTGCCACAACGAGGGAGAAATGGCCCCCTATCTGCTCGGCCTGCGGCTCGACGGGCGGCGGGTGCTGGTCGTCGGTGGCGGCCGGGTCGCCCAGCGCCGCATCCCCGCCCTGCTCGATGCCGGTGCCGCGGTCACGCTGGTCTCGCCCAGTGCGACGCCCGCGCTCGACGACCTGATCGCCGACGGCCGCGTCACCTGGGAACGCCGCCGCTACCAGCCGGGCGACGTCGACGACGCCTGGCTGGTGCACGCCTGCACCAGCGACCGCGCCGCCAACGCCGCCATCGCCGAAGAGGCCGAGGCCAAGCGCATCTGGTGCGTCCGCGCCGACGACAAGGACGCCTCCGCGGCCTGGACCCCGGCCAGCGGCCGGGTCGACGAGATCGGCGTCGCGGTCACCGCCGGGGGAGACCCGCGCCGGGCGGCCGGCATCCGCGACGCGGTCGTCGACGCGATCCGCGACGGCGCCATCGACGCCCGCCGCCACCGTGACAAGCCCGTCGGCGTCGCCCTCGTCGGCGGCGGCCCCGGCGACCCCGGCCTGATCACCGTCCGGGGACGCCAGCTTCTCGCCCAGGCCGACGTCGTGATCGCCGACCGGCTCATCCCGCGTTCCCTGCTCGACGAGCTCTCCGCCGACGTCGAGCTCATCGACGCCGCCAAGGTCCCCTACGGCCGGTTCCTGCCCCAGGAGAAGATCAACGAGCTGCTCGTCTCGCGGGCCCTCGACGGGAAGTTCGTGGTCCGCCTGAAGGGCGGCGACCCGTTCGTCTTCGGCCGGGGCGGCGAGGAGATGCTCGCCTGCGCCGAGGCCGGGGTGCCCGTGACGGTCGTACCTGGGATCACCAGTGCGGTCGCGGTGCCCGCCGCGGCGGGCGTGCCGGTCACCCATCGGGGCGTCAGCCAGGACTTCCACGTCGTCTCGGTGCACGTCGCCCCCGGACATCCGGCCTCGACCGTCGACTGGCGGCTATTGGCGGGATCAGAGGGAACCCTGATACTGCTGATGGCCGTGGAACGCATCGCGGAGATCGCCGACGCTTTGCAGCGTGAGGGACGTTCACCGGAAACTCCCGTAATGGTGGTACAGGACGGTACTCTTCCCACCCAGCGGGCGGTGCGCGCCACCTTGCGCGACGTGGCTGAGCGCGTCACCTCCGCGGGCGTACGGCCACCGGCGATCGTCGTCGTCGGCGACGTCGTCAAGGTCGGTCAGGAGATCGAGATGGTGCGAGCGGAGCGAGCCCGATGAAGGCTGCCAACCAGACACCGCGGTCCGAACCCGCAGACGAGGCCGCCATGCCCGAGGAAGAACCCGAGTCGCCCGGCGAGCAGACACTGAACTTCCGGGCGATCAGAGACGACGAGCCCCCCGATGAGGCGGCTCCAGACGAAGACCAGAACGAGGACGACGACCTCTACGAAGAGGAGTTCGCCCTCCCGGAACAGGTGTCGGGCGCCCTCACCGACGCCCTCAGCCAGCTCCGCGAGGCCGTCACCGGCCTCCACCTCGGCCTCGACGTGCCCGGCGCCGACGAGGCCCGCAAGTCCCAGGCGGCCGTGCTCGCCCAGCTCGACGACTACGTCATCCCCCGCGTCCACATGAGCACCGCCCCCGCCCTGATCGTCGTCGCCGGATCGACGGGGGCCGGGAAGTCCACCCTGGTCAACACCCTCGCCGCGCAGACCGTCAGCGCCACCGGCGTCCGCCGCCCCACCACCGGCACCCCCGTCCTGGTCTGCAACCCGGCCGACGAACGCTGGTTCACCAAGGGCACGCTGCTGCGCGGCCTCAACCGCGTCCCGGAACCCGGGGAGGGCCCGGGCGCCGACTCGATCGTGGTCACCTCCACCAAGTGGCTGCCCCAGGGCGTCGCCCTGCTCGACACCCCCGACATCGACTCGGTCGTCGAGGAACACCACGACATCGCCCACCGCATGCTCGACGCCGCCGACCTGTGGGTCTTCGTCACCAGCGCGGCCCGCTACGCCGACGCCCCCTCGTGGGGCCTGCTCAAACTCGCCAAGGAACGCGGCGCCCGCCTGGTGATCGTCCTGTCCCGCGTCCCGGTGCGCTCCCGCGAGGTCGTGGCCAAACACTTCACCCGCATGCTCGACGAATACGGCCTCGGCGAGGTGGAGCGCTTCATCGTCAACGAGACCACCGTCACCGACGGCCGCCTCCCCGACGAGGAGGTGGCCGACCTGCGCATGTGGTTGTCGGAGTTGTCGGTCGACGAGCAGCGCCGGGCCCTGGCCGTCCAGGCGACCCTGAACGGCGTGCTCAACAGCTTCCGCGCCCGCGTCCCCGCGCTGGCCCGCCACCTGGAGACCCAGGTGGCCCTGCGGGCCGACCTGCGCTCGGACATCGACGCGGCGTTCTCCGGAGCCCTGGCCGAGATCGAGGAGTCGACCCGCGACGGCTCGTTGCTGCGCGGTGAGGTGCTGGCCCGCTGGCAGGACTTCGCCGGCTCCGGCGACCTGATGCGCACCCTCCAGATCCGCCGGGCCAAGAACCACGGCCCCGAACGCCTCGGCGCCCTGCGCGACGCCCTGCGCAGCGGCCTCGAATCGGTCATCAGCACGGCCGTGCACCGTGCCTCGGAAGAGGTCGTCACCCGCTGGCGCCAGCGCGCCGGAGCGGGCGACCGCCTGGCCGCCCTGCCCGGCCTGGGCCGCCCGGCCGACGACGTCGACCGCCGCACCGCCCGCATGGTCGCCTCGTGGCAGGACCACGTGACCGAGCTGGTCCGCACCGAGGGCGTCACGAAGCGCTCTGTCGCCCGCCTGGTCTCCTTCGACGTCGAGTCGCTCGCCCTGATTTTCACCGTCGGCCTGCTCGGCTACGGCACCGGCGACGCCCCCGGAGGCAACGGAGCCCTCCCGCAGCGGCTCCTGCGCGGCCTGCTCGGCGCCGAGTCGCTGCGCAGCATCAGCGCCAAGGCCCGCTCCGACCTGCGCGCCCGCGTCGGTTTACTGTTCGACGACGAGACGCTGCGCTACGTCGACGCCCTCGACGGAGCCGGGATCCCCGACGAGTCCGCGGCCACCCGGCTCTACCAGGCCACCTACAACCTCGAGGTCGCCCGATGACGATCACCGCCGAGCCGAGGCACGGCCTCGGCACGCGGCTGGCCGCCCTGACCAGGGTGGTCGATCTCGGCCAGGGCCGCGAAGACCCCGACCTGCTGACCGAGGCGACCCAGCTCATCATCCGGGCCGGCAACCGTCTCAAACTGTCCTCCGACCACACCGTCGTGGCCCTGGCGGGCGGCACGGGCAGCGGCAAGTCGTCCCTGTTCAACGCCATCTCGGGCCTCGACCTGTCACCCACGGGCGTCCGGCGTCCCACCACGGCCCGCACCCACGCGTGCGTGTGGGGTTTGGAGGGCGCCGCCCCCCTGCTCGACTGGCTCCAGATCCAGTGGCGCCACCGCTTCTCCCGGGCCAGCGCCCTCGACAAGGACGACGGCCAGCTCAACGGCCTGATCCTGCTCGACCTCCCCGACCACGACTCGATCCGCGCCCTGACCGACACCGAGGCCGACCGCCTCATCACGTCGGCCGACCTGATCGTCTGGGTCCTCGACCCCCAGAAGTACGCCGACGCCTCCACCCACCGCCGCTACGTGACCGAACTCGCCGGCCACGACGCCGTGACGGTCTTCGCCCTCAACCAGGCCGACCGCCTGACCCCGGAGGAGGTCGAGGAGTGCCTGACCGACCTCCGCGACCTGCTGGCCCGCGAGGGCGTCGACAACCCCCGCGTGGTCGCCACCTCGGCCGTGACGGGCGGCGGCGTCGACGACCTGCGGGCGGAGCTGGCCGAGTCGGTCAGCGCCCGCCGGGCCGGCTACCTGCGCCTGGAGGCCGACCTCGACCGCCTGATGCTCCGCCTGGCCAAGGACATGCCGGCCATGCTCAAGGTCGACCCCACGGTCGACCCCGCCCGCCGGGCCGGCCTGACCGACGCCCTGTGCGACGCCGTCGGCGCCTCCGCCGTGGGCGAGGCCCTGGAGAACGTCTACGGAACCCGCTCGATCGACTGGGTCGGCTGGCCGTGGGGCCGCTGGGCCTCCCGGTTCCGCGGCGACCCCCTGAAGCACCTCAAGCTCGGCGACGTGAAAGACGAGATCCGCACCCTGGTCTCCGACTCCGTCCACGCCCAGCCGGCCGAGGTGGACAACGCCGTCCAGGCCCTGTCCGACGGCCTGACCCAGGGCATGCCCGAACCCTGGCAGGACGCGGTCCGCGACGCGGCCCGCTCACGGTCGGGCCAGCTCCCCAAGGTCCTGACCGACGAACTGGCCGAGATCGCGCCGCCCCTGGACCGGGTGCCGGGCTGGTGGCGGCTGGCGAAGGTGTGGCAACTCCTCCTCGTGCTCCTGTTCGTGGCGGGCCTCGGCCTGATCGGCTCGATCGTGGCCTACGGGGTCCTGAAGGTCGGCGAGCCCCCGGCGGAACTGCTGGGTGACGTGGCGGCGCTGCCGTGGGTGGTCCTGATGATGGTCAGCGTGCTGGGAGTGGGCCTCCTGTCGGCCGTCGCGAGCCGCAACTTCGTGGTGATGGCCGCCGGGAAGGAACGCGACCGGCTGGAGAGGGACATGCGCCGCCGCGTGGCGGGCGTGGCCCAGGACCTGGTGATCGAACCGGTCGAACGCGAACTGACCCGCTACAACGACTACTTCGCGGCCCTGGACACCTCCCGGCGATGAAACCCGCCTCTTCGAGGCAACCGAACCAGAAGGTGACACCGAAGCCGTTCGCTGCTCTTTGGCCGGACCGTTGCCGATGCCGACCCGGCCCAAGCACGCCCACGTGCCGTGATCGTGGGCGATTCGGCCAAGGCGCGACCACATGCCGTGAGGGTGGGCGGCTCGGCCAAGGCGCGACCACATGCCGTGAGGGTGGGCGGCTCGGCCAAGGCGCGACCACGTGACATGAGCCCGCTCGCGTGGGCGGTTCGCCCCGAGTACACCACCTTCCGTGAGCCTGCCCGTCGTGGGCGGCTCGGTCGGCGCCCCGACGGGCCGGCCCGCTCCGGGGGAGTGAGCGGACCGGCCCTCGACGGTGGTAGGGCCGTCGATCGTCAGGCGGCGGCCGGGACCGCCTCGTCGGGCCATGACTCGGTCTCCTCGGCCGGGTCGTCCTGGCCCGCGCCGCCCTCCAGGACCCGCAGGCCGGGAGTGTTGAGTTCCCAGTCGCGGGTGTCGTCCTCCATCGCACGCAGGTCGTCGTCGGTCATGGAACCGCGGGAGGCGCCCCGGGCCGGACGTTCGAAGCTGGAGATGCCCCACTTCAGGTCGTGGCCGACGGAGGTCGCCTCCACCTCCACCCAGAAGCGCTGCTCTCCCTCACGCTCGAACTGCTTGACCCGGAGCTTGCCGACCACCACGACCGGGTGCCCCCGCCGGACCGACTGGGCGACGTGGTCGGCCAGCCCCCGGTAGGACCTGACGGTGTAGAAGGTCGTCTCGCCGTCGCGCCAGGTCTGCGTCTGGCGGTCGAGGACCCGGCGGTCGACGGCCACCCGCATGGAGGTGGCGCGGGACCCGTCGCCGAACGTGAACTGCTTGGGGTCGTCGGTGACGTTTCCGGTCAGCGTCACGTAGATCTCGCTCATTGCTCTCTGTCCTCCGTCTGCCCGGACCCTCGCCGGGCACGGGCACCACAGTGGCCCGTCTTCAACCCCGCCGGCGGGCGTGGATCCGCGGCTGTGGATAACCCGGAGGCGAGCGAAGCGCCTGTGGACAAGCGAGGCTCGGCGAAACCGCCGAACACACCAAAAACCAGACCTGGCGCTTCTCGGCCAGATCTGGTTGGTGATCGTCAGGCCCCCGAAAAAGTTGGGGGACCTGATTCGCCGTCCCGGCCGGGGAGAGCCGGAGGCGGTCATCTAGTGGCTGGACATCTCGGGAACCGTCGCTGATGCGCGATGGAGGGGGCATCGGCCGTGCGCGGCCGATATCCCGCACGCTGTTTCACCAGCGTGGGGAGGACGGCCGATGGCGACTAAACGTGTCGCTGCGAGAGCACCAGACTGGTCAGGTCCAGACAACGCCCCGAGCCATGGCTGCTCCTTTCCGCGCGCGGCCCGCTCCGGGTGAGCGGTCAACCTCCGTGCCGGCCATCGGATCGTGATGGCCACCTCGCCCAAGGTAGCGGTTCCCGTCGCGCGTCGCACACTCCGCAACTATTGTGTTACACATCGTGAGACGCTGCGTTCAGCGGATGAGAAGGCGTTTGGGGGAGCGGATGACAGCGCCAAGTCAGACCTCGGCCAAACCAATCGGGGGGCCACCGTCGCGGGCGGGCCGCTGGCCTTTGATGGCACAGCGACGCCCGTTGGTCGGCTATCTCTTTCTGATCGTCACCATCGATCTCGTCGCGATCGTCGGGTTGTCGCTGGTGACCGTGCCGTCGGTCGGCGATCTGCTGGTCTTCTGCTCGCTGATGGCCTGTGGCGCCGTGTGCATCGAGGCGACCCGGCGGCTCGGCATGCCCGCCGGGGTGTCGCGCGACCTGCTCTCGGCCTGGTGGTTGCCGGTGGCGTTGCTGCTGCCGCCGGTCTACGCGCTGCTGGCGCCCATTCCGCTGCAGATCCTCCTGCAGCTCCGGGTGCGGGCCACCGTCGTCTACCGGCGGGTGGTCACGTCGGCGGCCATCGGGCTGGCGGCGGGGGCCGCCTCGCTGGTGTTCCACTCGCAGGTCGACGACCCCGCCCGGCTGACCGAGGGCGTGGGATGGCCGATCGTGCTGGCCGTCGGCTGCGCGGCGCTGTTCACGATCCTCAACACCGCCCTGATCGCGGTCGCCGCGCACACCGCCGATCCCGACGTCCGCTGGCGCGACGTGTTGTGGGATCGGGAGAGCCTGCTGCTCGACGCCGTCGAGTTGTGCCTCGGGCTGATCGTCGCGATCATGTGCGGGCTCAACCTGCTGCTCCTGGTGCTCGCGCTGCCGCCGGTCATGCTGCTGCAGCGCAGCCTGATGCACGCCCAGTTGCAAGCCGCCGCCCGCACCGACCCGAAGACCGGGTTGCTGAACGCCGCCGCCTGGCAGCGCGAGGCCGACACGGAGATCGTCCGGGCCCACCGCACGGGCGAGATGCTGGCGCTGCTGATCGTCGACATCGACCACTTCAAGCGGGTGAACGACACCTACGGCCACCTCGTCGGCGACCAGGTGCTCATCGGGGTGGCCGCCACGCTGCGCAGCCAGCTGCGCGACTACGACGTGGTCGGGCGGTTCGGCGGCGAGGAGTTCGTGGTGCTGCTGCCGCGCGCCGACCTGGCCGAGGCGCGCCGGGTGGCCGAGCGGCTGCGCAGCCGGGTCGGGCGCATGGCGGTGCCCGCCGACGACGCCATGATCACGGTCACCATCTCGCTCGGCGTCGCGATCATGAACGTGCACGGGCATGATCTCATCGAGCTGTTGGCCGCCGCCGACCTGGCGCTTTACCGTGCCAAGGAGCTCGGGCGCGACCGGGTCTGCCTGCCGGCGCAGCAGATGCCGCCACCCGGCGGCAAGCCAGCAACCGCGTGCTGAGTTGCCACTAAGCTTGACGTCATGGCCGAGTACATCTACACGTTGCAGCGCGTGCGCAAAGCACACGGCGACAAGGTGATCCTTGACGACGTCACGCTGTCCTTCCTGCCCGGAGCGAAGATCGGGGTGCTTGGCCCGAACGGAACGGGCAAGTCCACCCTGCTGCGCATGATGGCCGGTCTCGAGCCGACCTCCAACGGCGAGGCCCGCCTGATGCCCGGTTACACCGTGGGCATGCTGCAGCAGGAGCCGCCGCTCAACGAGTCCAAGACCGTTCTCGGGAACGTCGAGGAGGGCGTCGCCGAGACCAAGGCGATGCTCGACCGCTTCAACGCCATCGCCGAGCAGATGGCCACCGACTACAGCGACGCGCTGCTCGAAGAGATGGGCAAGCTGCAGGACGAGCTCGACCACCGCAACGCGTGGGACCTCGACGCCCAGCTCGAACAGGCGATGGACGCACTGCGCTGCCCGCCCCCCGACGCCGACGTGACCACCCTCTCCGGTGGTGAGCGCCGCCGCGTCGCGCTGTGCAAGCTCCTCCTCGAGCAGCCCGACCTGCTGCTCCTCGACGAGCCCACCAACCACCTCGACGCCGAGAGTGTCAACTGGTTGGAGTCCCACCTGGAGAAGTACCCCGGCACCGTCCTGGCCGTCACCCACGACCGCTACTTCCTCGACAACGTGGCGACCTGGATCCTGGAGCTCGACCGCGGCCGCTGCTTCCCCTACGAGGGCAACTACTCGACCTACCTCGAGGCCAAGGCCGCCCGTCTGAAGGTCGAGGGCCAGAAAGACGCCAAGCGCAAGAAGCGCCTGGAAGAAGAGCTCCAATGGGTCCGGTCGAACGCCCGCGCCCGCCAGACCAAGAGCAAGGCCCGTCTCCAGCGCTACGAGGAGATGGCCGCCGAGGCCGACAAGTTCCGCAAGCTCGACTTCGAGGAGATCCAGATCCCGCCGGGCCCGCGTCTGGGCACGACGGTCATCCGCGCCGAACACCTGACCAAGGGCTTCGAAGACCGCGTCCTGATGGACGACCTGACGTTCGACCTGCCGCGTAACGGCATCGTCGGCATCATCGGCCCCAACGGCGTCGGCAAGACGACCCTGTTCCGCATGATCACCGGCAGCGAGACCCCCGACAAGGGCGGGATCGTCATCGGCGATACCGTGAAGATCTCCTACGCCGACCAGTCGCGCGGGGGCATCGACCCGAACAAGAACGTGTGGGAGGTCGTGTCCGACGGGCTCGACTTCATCAAGGTCGGCAACGTCGAGATGCCGTCCCGCGCCTACATCGCGGCGTTCGGGTTCAAGGGGCCCGACCAGCAGAAGAAGGCCGGGGTGCTGTCGGGCGGCGAGCGCAACCGGCTCAACCTGGCGCTGACCCTCAAGCAGGGCGGCAACGTGCTGCTGCTCGACGAGCCGACCAACGACCTCGACACCGAGACGCTGTCGTCGCTGGAGAACGCGCTGCTCGACTTCCCGGGCTGCGCCGTGATCACCTCCCACGACCGGTGGTTCCTCGACCGCATCGCGACCCACATCCTGGCCTGGGAAGAGGGTTCGAACTGGTTCTGGTTCGAGGGCAACTTCGCCGACTACGAGAAGAACAAGATCGAGCGCATGGGCGCCGAGGCGGCCCGTCCCCACCGCGTGACCTACCGGAAGCTCACCCGCGACTGACGTCCGCGACGACGAAAGGCCACCCGCGATCATCGCGGGTGGCCTTTCTCATGTGGCGGAAAAGCACCGTGCCGGCGCCCCGCGGTAGCGGGGACACCGGCACGGGTGTCTCAACAGGAAAGGGCTACTTCTTCCAGCCCGGCGTGACGCCGCACTTGGCCTTCTGGTTGATGCAGATCTTCACGAGCGCGCTGAGGGTGTCCTGCTTCCAGGCGTTCATGAAGTCACCGTGGATCGACGACGCCATGCCCGACGACAGGGCGAGGCCGTCGCCGCCGAGGGAGTCGTAGCCGAGCATCATCGAGATGTTCGGGACGGCGACCGGGTACTTGCCGGTGCAGGTGCCGTTGACGGCGGGACCCATGTGCGACTTGTGGTCGGGGGAGTCGATGTGCTTGCCGTCCCAGCAGTCCTGGAAGGTGAGCTGGTAGATCAGGTTTCCGCCCGGGGCGCAGACGGGCCAGTTGCCGTCGGCGCTGCGGCCGGTCTCGGCGCTGCCGGCGCACCAGAACTGGCCGGAGGCACCCTTGGGGGTCGCGACCTGACGCTTGGCGTCACCCTGGACCACCCGCAGGCCCGGCGGGAACGGCTTGACCTCGGACGGGTCCTTGAGGCGCGAGCCGTAGTAGGCGCGGAAGTTCTTCATCGCGACCGGCTTGCCGTTCTTCAGCAGCGTCGGCGCCCAGTAGGCGCTGTTGTCGCCGGGGGCGTCACAGGTCGTGGTGCTCTTGAGCAGGTCCTCGGTCGTGGTCTTCGCGGAGACCTTCGGGCCGAAGAAGGTGTGCAGGTGCGAGGCGCCGACCAGGCCGGGCAGGACGATCGGGTCGTCTGCGGCCTCGTTGGCCACCGTGCAGTTGGTGTGGAACTCGGGCACCCGGACGATGTTGGCGGGAACCGTCTCGAACGGGATCTTTTCGTACGCGTCCAGCGTCCGCTTCCAGGCGGCCTCGTCCACGGGCACCCAGCCGGCGGCCGGGGTGGTGGGGTTGGTCGTCGGGTTGCTGGTCGGGGTGGTGCTGGGCGTCGGCTTCGTCGGCGTGGCGGTCGGGGTCGGCTGCGGGTTGGTGCCGCCGCCGGCGCCGAAGACCTGGAACTCCCAGAGGGAGACGCCGTACTGGCTGGAGCGCTTGGTGGCGTACAGGCGGACGAAACGGCCGGTCGTGGACAGGTCGATCGTCTGGACGCCGCCCTTGTTCGTGGTGGTGTTGTACACCGTCTTCCACGGGCCGCTGCTGGAGGCGGCGGTCTGGATCTGGAAGGCCGTGGCGTAGGCGCGCTCCCAGTTGATGACGATCTTGTCGATGGCGGTGGACGCGCCGAGGTCGACGGCGAGCCACTGCGGGTCGCTGAACTTGCTGGACCAGCGGGTGCCGGTCTTCCCGTCGAAAGCGGCCGCGGGCGACAGGTCACCGCGCTCCGACGACGAGGCGATGGCGGTACGGCCCTGAGAGACGGGCGCTTCGGCTGCGATGGCCGGGGAGGTGACGCTCACCACGGAGGTGCCCAGGAGGCCGACGAGGGCACCGGCCAGCGCCAGGCTGCGGACCTGACGTGCACCGGACTGGCGTCCGGCTCGGATGCCGCGCGAGGCGGGTGTGCTCATGGTGGATGAAGTCCTTGTCCTGTTGAGGAGACGTGGAGGGGGCGCTCACTACGCGCCGCCACCTAGGAGACCCGCAGGTCGCAGGGGGATAACAAAAACCTGTGAGAAGCCGCGAAGTTTTTTCCCGGACAGGGAACGACCTGTCGAGTGAGAGTGATCACCTTCGACGGCGACGAGACGTTGTGGGACTTCCAGGGGGCGATGCGGCGGGCCCTCTCCCTGGCGGCGGGACTCTTCGACCCGCCGGTCACGGCGGAGTGGCTGAGCCGGGTCCGCGACGACGTGGCGGCCCGGCCCGAGTTCGCCGGCGCGCCGATGGAGGACATCCGCCGGACGGCCTTCGCCGAGTGCGCCCGGCTGACGGGCGCGCCCGAGGACTTCGCCGATCGGGTGCACGCCGCATACATGCGCGCCCGGCACGCCGGGGTGACGCTCTACCCCGACACGCTGCCGTGCCTGCGGGAACTGCGGTCGAAGGGCCACCGGCTGGCGTTGATCACCAACGGGAACTCCCGCCCCGACCTGGTGGGGGTGGCGGAGTTCCTGGCCTGTACGGTCGTCGCGGCGGAATGCGGGCATCGCAAGCCCGACCCGGAGATCTACCGCTACGCGGCGTCCCGGCTGGGCGTGCCGCCGGGGGAGTGCGTCCACGTGGGCGACCATCCGGTCGAAGACGTGGACGCGTCGGCGGAAGCGGGCATGCGCGCCGTCTGGCTCGACCGCGTGAGAGGCCTGGAGAGACCAAGGCGAGCCTGGCTAAGGATCGACAGCCTCGCGGAGCTTCCCGGCCTCCTGTGATCCTCTGGGGCCCTCACCGCGCGCGGGGATCACTCCGGACGACAGATCAAACACGCGGCGCGCACGCCCGGTGCGAAAGCGGGCCTCAATCAGATGACAGGGCGAATGGATCTTCGGGTAAGGCGCAGCCGTAGTCCTGCAACGGCGTGAGATCGCCGAGCATGATCTGCTGGACCTCGCCCGCCGGGGACAGGCCGTCGGGGCGGTCCAAGACACGGTGGCCCGGAGCCGCGCCACCGTAGCCGACCGGCGTCTCCGGCGCGTCGGCCGCGAGCCGTCCGAGCCGGTCGAGGAGGATGCCGACCGCGTCATACACATCCGCGACGCTGTCAGCGGCGACCTCTTCGCTGGCGCCGGGGTGGAGATCGCGGTATGCCGCCCGCGCCGCCGCCATGAAACGCGCCGGATCCACGACCACGACGTCTCGGCGCGTCCGGACACTGATCGTCATGCCTTCTCGCAACAACCTCTGCTCGTCCACCGTCCGAGTCTGGCGAGATCCCGGTTTTCGGTCCAGGCGTGGACGCCCGGTCCGCGCCGTCCCTCTCCGGGTGGAGTTTTTTCCTCCTGAGTGAAAGGCGGCGGGAGAAGAGAACGGGTGGAAATCTTTACTCCTCAGAACACCCCAAGACCGGCCGCATCCGAAGGAACAGTGTGGTGCCCAATGCGATGGCCGTCCGACGCCGGAGGCCGACCGCGGCGCCGTCTGCCGTCTCAGGCCAGCAACCAGGCTCCGCCGTCGGCCGGCAGCAGGTCGTCGATCAATGGTGTCGTCGCCAACACCAGCTCTTTGTGCTCCGGCAAAGGAACCGCGACGTCGCCGCAGTTCACCACGCAGATCACCGACCCCCGCCGGAAGAACAGCGTGTCGGGAGGCCCGGCCAGCCACTCGATCTCGTCGCCGGACATGATCCGCTTCCGCCACGCCAGCGCCGCCTTGTAGAAGGACAACGTCGAAGCAGGGTCGCCGGCCTGTCGCTCGGCGCTCAGCAGCGCCCAGCTCGACGGCTGGGGCAGCCACGGCTCGCCCGTGCCGAACCCGTAAGGACTGGCGGACCCCGACCACGGCAGCGGAACCCGGCATCCGTCGCGCCCCGGCAGTTCCCCGTTCGTCTGGAAGAAGGTGGGGTCCTGTCGCTTGTCCGGAGGAATTTCCTGTACCTCGGGGAGGCCGAGTTCCTCCCCCTGGTAGAGGTAAGCCGACCCGGGAAGGGCCAGCATGGCCAGGAGCGCGGCTTTCGCCCGGTCTATCCCGCCCGACGGCGTCAGGGAGCCCTCCCCATACCGCGTCACATGCCGGACCACGTCGTGGTTCGACAACACCCACGTCGGCGCCGCGATCTCGGTCAGGGTCTTGTCGATCACCGTGCGGAACGCGTCGGCCGACCACGGAGCCTTCAGCCAGGCGAAGTTGAAGCTCTGGTGGAGTTCGTCCGGACGTACATAAAGAGCGAGGTCCTCCGGAGTGTCGGTCCAGACCTCGCCGACGAAGGCACGCTCGCCGGGGTAGGTGTCGATGAGCGCCCGCCACTCCCGGTAGACCCCGTGGACCTCGGGGCGGCTCGACATCGGGCTGCCGGACACGAAGCCGGCGGTGGTGTCGGGCAGGTCTTCGGCCTTGTAGAGGCCGTTGGCGACGTCGATGCGGAAGCCGTCGACGCCCCGGTCGAGCCAGAAGCGCAGCACGTCGAGGAACTCGGCGTGGACCTCGGGGTTGCGCCAGTTGAAGTCGGGTTGCTCCGGGGCGAACAGGTGGAGGTAGTAGGAGCCGTCGGCGACGCGGGTCCAGGCCGGGCCGCCGAACACCGACTGCCAGTTGTTGGTCTCGGTGCGGAACAGGTAGCGGTCGCGTTTGACGCCGCGCAGCGCCTCCTGGAACCAGGGATGCTCGATCGAGCTGTGGTTCGGGACGACGTCGATCATGACCCGCAGGCCCAGTTCGTGGGCCTTCGCCACGAGGGCGTCGAAGTCGGCGAGGGTGCCGAACGTCGGGTCGACGTCGCGGTAGTCGGCCACGTCGTATCCGCCGTCGGCCATCGGCGAGGTGTAGAAGGGCGTCAGCCAGACGGCGTCGACGCCGAGGTCGGCGAGGTAGGGGAGCCGGCTGGTCACCCCGGGGAGGTCGCCGACGCCGTCACCCGAGGCGTCGGCGAAGCTGCGGACGTAGATCTCGTAGACGACGGCGTCACGCCACCAGGGGGAGGTCATCTCATGCGTTTACCAGGCTGTGGGCGGCGTAAACCAGGTATTGCCACAGCTTGCTCTCCTGCTCGGCGGGGAGTTGGAGCTCGTTGACGGCGTCGCCCATGTGCTTCAGCCAGGCGTCGCGCTCGGCCTCGCCGATCACGAACGGGGCGTGGCGCATGCGCAGCCGGGGGTGGCCGCGCTCCTGGCTGTAGGTGTTGGGGCCACCCCAGTACTGCTTGAGGAACATCCGCAGCCGGTCTTCGGCCCCCTCGAAGTCGTCTTCGGGGTAGAGGGGTTTGAGCACCGGGTCTTCACGGACGCCTTCGTAGAACCGCCTCACCAGCCGGTCGAAGGTCTCCTCGCCGCCGACGAGGTCGTAAAACGTCTGCTCGCTGCTCACCTTCTCAGGTTAAAACAGCTCCCGAGTGCCGGTGTCACGCGATCGTGGCGATGGCCAGGCCGCGCTCGTCGAAGGCCCTCTTGATGCGGGTACGCAGCTCCCGCGCCACCTCGTGCTGCTTGCCCGGGGCGGTCTTGGCGACGACGCGGAAGACGATGGCCGTGCCGGAGATCTGCTCCATGCCGAAGACCTGGGGCTCCTCGACGATGATGCTGTCGCGGTAGGCCTGGTCCTCCCACATCTCGGTCGTCACCTTCACGAGGATGTCGCGGGTCTGGGCCACGTCGGAGTCGTAGGCGACGGGGATGTCCACGAGGGCGCGCGACCAGCCCTGCGACTCGTTGGCGACGCGGGTGATGGTGCCGTTGCGGACGTACCAGACCTTGCCGTCGGCGTCGCGGAGCCGCGTTATGCGCAGGCTGACCGCCTCGACGGTGCCCGTGGTGACGCCGACGTCGACCACGTCGCCGACGCCGTACTGGTCTTCCATCAGCATGAACATGCCGGCGATGAAGTCCTTGACCAGTTCCTGGGCGCCGAACCCTATGGCGACGCCCAGGATGCCGACGCTGGTCAGCAGGGGCGCCAGGTCGAGGCCGAGGCGGGAGATGATCATCAGCAGGGCGGTGCCGAGGATCACTATCGAGGTGACGTGCCGCAGAACCGAGCCCAGGGTCTCCGACCGCTGGCGACGGCGTTCGGCGAGGATCGCGTCGAGGCCCTCCTGCGGGCCGCCGAAGCGGGACCGCAGCCGCTCCGGCATGGACACGGAGGAGGCGCGGGTGGAGATGCGCTTGATCAGACGGTGCACGATCGCCCGCAGGATGACGGCGACCACCAGGATCAGCACGATCGCGATGCTCGCGCTGAGCAGGCCCGCGACGATCTTCGCCCAGTCCGCGTTCCCTATCAGGCCGCTCACCAGATTGCAGATCCCGAAGTCGTCACTGCTGCACAGCGCGTTCGCCGCCGCCTTCGGGTCTATGAGGCCACTCGGAGTGGGACTGGGGGTGGGAGACGGGGAAGGGCTCGGGGAGAGCAGGAACACGGAGTGGATCCCCCTCGGATCGGCTCGGTCGGATTCGGGCAGGCCTGCACCCATATTGCCGATCGAACCGGCTGTCGTCACATTCACGCCGGGGGACGTGAGCACCGTCTCACCGGGCCGCGGAGGGCGGCGGGACCGGTGCTCCTGTGGCGGTCAGCGGGGCGGAGACGCGCACCCGGAAGCGTGTCTCGTGCCTTTCTCCGAGAGGGGGATCCCCCCCAATGCCACCCGCGCCGGCGGGTGGCAGATCAGGGAAAACCGTGGTGTTCGGAGCCGGCGGGCCGGCCACAACGTCCCCTCGGGAACGTTCCGCACCGGGCCGCCCGCCGGCTCCGTGAGGCCGCGGCGGTGACGCCGGGCTCAGGGTGACTGCGCTTCACCCGGCCCGTCGCCGTTTCGATCTACTCGCCCACCGCGGCGAGCACACGGGCGACCTTCGTGGCGGCTCCGGCCGGATCATCGGCTCGATGCATCCGCTCCCCCCAGGACCACCAGTAGTCGGCCGACTTGCAGACGACGTTCTCGGTGAGACTCGTCGCCTTCGGGTTGATCACTCGCACGAAGGCCCGACCCGATTGGGTGGTTACGACCCGTGCGAGGAGTCCCCGCGAGTCGAGCTCCGAAGCGAGCCGCTCCAGATGCCCGAAATCGTCCTCCCCCACCGTTCGTCCTCCTCCTCCCGCGATCCGAACCCTGTGTTCGTTGCCGGTTGGCCCAAGATGACTCACCGGGCCGGATGGGTCAACGAGGCCATAAGTAGGCGTTGGATGCGGTTAACACCAAGTGGGTTGAAGAATGTCGCCCGCCGGTGGACGATCCTCTATCAGCACGTTCTATTGCAGGTCCGGGCCACACCAAATCTGGTCCATTATTTCTCCTGGGCGTAGTGCAACCCCGAGGTTACGCTGTGTCAACGAAATGTGGACCGGTCGGGACATGTGGACGGCGCGTACGGCCGGCCACGGAGAGGGGCCGGTATGTCCGGCAGGCAGCACAAGGAAACGGAGACCGCCCGGCGGGTGCGGGCCAGGGGCCTGGCCGCGGGGCGGAGTCTGGCGAGCATCGCTGAGGAGATCTTCGAAGCGTGCTCGGTTCAGTTCGGTACGTCCCGGATCAAATGCCACCGCCTCTCGCACGGCATAGCACTCGCCGACGTCATCGAACAGGTACGCGCTCTCTTCGAGCGAGACGGCAAGAACCCTCCGGGGATCGGGGAGACCCTCCTGTCGGCGTACGAGTCCGGGCTCAAACGGCCCGGGCCCGAATACCTCCACTACCTGTGCACCGTCTACCGGGTTGAACCGGTCGCCCTCGGATACGAGGGCCCGTGCATCTGTGGCCATGGCCACCGCATGCCGGGCGTCGTACGCGGCGGCGACCCACAAGAGGCAAGACCCGACGTTTCCCCGATCCCGCGCGAGCTGCTGCTCCAACCGGACAGCGGTGACACCGCGCAGGGCGGGGGCGAGGAGGACGAGAACGTGCTACGGAGGACGCTGCTGAAGCTCCTCGCCGGTGGAGCCGGAGGATCGGCCATCGGGCTCGACGCCCCGGTCCTGGCTGCCACGGAGAACATCCGGCGCAAGCTGGACGAGGTCATGGTGTCGGCCACGGTTTCCCCGGCGATGCTCGACCAGTGGGAAGAGGCCACCATCGGCTTCGGCAGGCAGTACATGAACACCCCGCCCTTACGCTTGCTCTGCGACGTGCTCTTGGAGCTGTCCGCGGTGCGCAAGGCGCTGGAGCGGCGTCAGCCGGTCGACCTGCAGGAGCGGTTATGCCGCCAGGCGGCCCAGTTATCCGGCCTGACCGGCATGATCCTGATCGACCTGGGCGACCACCGTCTCGCCCGGACCTACTTCCGCACCGGCCGCACCGCCGCCGACGAGACCGGCGACCGCGCGTTGCGGGCGTGGGTGACGGCCCGCGAATCCCTGGTGCCGCTCTACTACGGCGACCCGCGTGAGGCCCTGACCCTCGCGAAGAAGAGCCGCGACCTGGCGGGGCAGACCCCGTGCGCGGCCAAGACGATGGCCCCCGTCGTGGAGGCCCGCGCGCTGGCGATGCTCGCCGGGGCGACCGGGCAGAAGAAGGACGTCGTCGAGCAGGCCAAGCGGGCCCTGTCGCGGGCACGGGCGGCCTTCGCCCAGATGGTGCCCTCGGAGCAGGAGGACGCCGCGTTCGGCTACACCGAGCGGCAGCTCTACTTCTATCAGGGCGACGTCCTGGTGAAGCTGGGCGAGACGCTGGAGGCCGACGTGGTCCTGGAACAGGCCCTCGGCCAGTACGCCGGCGAGCCGCTCGACCAGACCCTCATCCGCATCGACCTGGCCATGTGCCGGCTGCTCGAAGGAGACCCCGAAGAGGCGGTCAAGCAGGGCCTCGACGCCCTTCACCGCATCGAGTACATTCACCGGACGGAATTGGTCATGGGCCGTGTCAACGACCTCATCAAGGCGATCGTCACCAAGAACGGCGAGGGTGTGCCCGGCCTTGAGGCCCTGAAGGCGGAGGCGCTGCTCCGCGCGCCGATAGAGTTCACGCCGATGGGCAACGCGTGACGGCCCCTTTGCGGGTGCGCCGCTACCGCTGGTCGGATCTCGACGAGGTGTGGGCGATGCACCAGGCCGGTCTGGCACAGGTCGGGCTGACCCCCGGCGACGGCATCTACTACGACGACGACTTCCCCCGCATCCAGGAGGTCTATCTCGACGACCGGGGAGAGTTCCTGGTCGGCGAGGTGCCCGGTGGGCGGCTGGCCGCCATGGGCGCGCTGCGGCGGGTCGACGACGAGACGGCCGAGATGTGCCGCCTGCGCGTCCACCCCGATTTCCAGCGGCGCGGCTACGGCGCGCTGATCCTGGAGACCCTGGAGGAGCGGGCCCGCGAGCTCGGCTACTCCGTGCTGTGCGCCGACACCACGCTGCAGCAGAGCGCCGCGGTCGCGCTCTACCGGAAGTACGGCTGGCGCGAACTGCGCAGGGAGGAAAGAGGAGTTTCGGTTGTTCTTTATGTCGAGAAAGTCCTGACTTCTGCCCGTTCTTCGCTATTTCCCCCGAAATAGTCGGTCTCCACTATTGGCGAGACGCACATTCGTACTAATAATTGTGCGTTGTTGCCCAAAGTGGGGAACCCTTTAGCGGGGAAAGAGGCACGATGAAGAAGATCATTGTCCGTAAGCCCGGCACGGTGAAACTCACCGGCACCGCGAGCGTCATCCACAAGGGGTGAGGCCGGGGCCTCGGCGGATCTGGGTTCGGGGAGATCTCTCTCGTGACCGTATGGCGGCGCTCCGCACTCTCGGGGCGCCACCGCTCTTCATGGCCGTCGTCAACGCGCATCGGCGGCTGCGCGGGCCCTACACGTTCGGTGGAGCTCTGCTCCGCGTACTCGTGACCGAGGCCTTGGAGCGTTCCCCCGGCCTAGCCGACCGATTCGACATCGAGATCGACGCCGTCCTCCCGGGATCGCGGGAGCGTGCTCCCGGGAGGCGGCGTCCGATCGACGCCACCCTGCCCGAAGACGAGCGCATCCTGGTCCCGGCGCCGCGCCGCACGCTGCGCCTGGCCAACGGGATCGCCGAGCTGGCCCTCGCGGTCATGCCCGAGGGCGTCTCGCTGGTGGCCGACAACGTCCACGAAGCCGACCCGACCGACCTGGAGCTGCTCGAGGTGCTGTCCCGGCGGCTGCCCGGCGTCACCGTGATCACGTTCGACACCTCGTCGGCGCCTGCCGACGTGATCGCCTCCGACGGGACCACCGACGACCCCGCCGCCTGGGCCGCCTACGAGGCCCTCGATCCGCGGGAGCGCACGAGCCGCCACGACCGCCGCGCCGCGGAGCTCGGACCGGCGGAGATGCTCGGCGCGCTGCCCTGGCACCTGGAGCGGGGGAGCGACCCGGCCGCCGCGGTGGAGGCGCTGTGGGCCGCCGTCGACCGCTGCGTCGGCGAGGGTTTCCTGCACGCCGTCGTGGACCTCGGGCGCCGGGGCCTGGCGCTCTCCGAACCGGGTTCGCCCGGCTGGTGGCGCTTCGCCCAGCGCACCGCGACCGCCCTCGGCGGCCTCGGCCGCCGCACAGAGGCCCTTGAGGTGTACGACCAGGCCCGCCGCACCAGCGTCGACCCCGCCGTGCACGCCGCCTCGGCCTACGGCACCGCCATGCTGGACGCCCGCCACCCCGACCCCGCCCAGCGCGACCTGGGCCGCGCCACCGCCTGGATCAACCAGGCCATCGCGATCTCCACGATCCTGCCCGACCCTCACGAACGCGCCTTCAAACTGGGCTTCGACCAGAACGGCAAGGCGCTCGTCGAACTGCGCCAGGGCCGCCTCGACGCCGCCCTCGACCTGGTCGAATCGGCCCTCACCCTGGCCGAGGAACTGCCCGTGGGGGCCCACCCGCTGCACCGCATGGTCCTGCACGCCAACCGCGCCCAGCTGCTGGCCACGATGGGGAACCCGAAGGAGGCCCTGCACGACCTCGACCGGGCCATCGCCTACGACCCCGCCGTCCCCGACCACTACCTCGACCGGGGCAACCTGCGGCTGCGCCTGGGCCAGACCGACGCCGCCCTGGCCGACTACGAGACGGCGATCGAGGTCAGCCCGCCCCTCCCGGAGGCCTTCTACAACCGCGGCGAACTCCGCCTCGGCCAGGGCGACCTGACGGGCGCGAAGGCCGACTTCGACCACGTCCTGGAGCTCGACCCCGGCTTCCTGAACGCCTACGTCAACCGAGCGGGCATCCTGGAGATGCTCGACGACCACGAGGCCGCGCGCGCCGACGTGCGGGCCGGCCTGGCCCTCGACCCGCGCAACCCCCACCTGCACGCCGTGCTCGGCCAGCTCGAAACCGCCCAGGGCGACCACCGGGCCGCGATGGCCGCCTTCGACGTGGCCCTCGAAGGCGCCCCCGGCCTGGCCTCGATCTGGGCCAACCGCGGCATCCTCCGGTACGAGACCGGCGACCCCGCCGGCGCGATAGCCGACCTCACGAGAGCCCTGGAACTCGACGAGGACGCCGCCGTCTACTTCAACCGCGCCGTCGCCCACCGCGCCCTGGGCCAGGAGGAGGCGGCCTTGGACGACCTCAGAAGGGCTCAGGACCTCGACCCGGCCGACCCCGACATCCGGCACGCCCTTGACGCATGATCCGTGACTACGTCCTGTTCTGGACGGGTTCGACGATCTCGTTCCTCGGCACCAGGGCGACCGCGATCGCCTACCCGCTGCTGGCCCTGGCCGTCCTGCACTCCCCGGTCGCCGCCGGCCTGATCGCCTCGGTCGGCATGATCCCCTACGTGGTGCTCTACCTGCCGGGAGGGGTGTACGTCGACCGCCGCGACGCCCGCACGCTGATGATCGCCGCCGAGACGGCCCGGCTGGCGACCGCATCGGCCATGGTCGCGGTGGTGCTCACCGGGAAACCCGGCTTCGCGCTGTTCGCCCTGGTCGCGTTCGCCGACGGGACCGCCGCGGTGATCTACTCGCTGGCCGAGGTCAACCTGCTGCGCGGCATCGTCGACCAGCCCAGGATCGCCGGCGCCCTGGCCGGGAACGAGGCCAGAACCAGCGTCGCCGGGCTGCTGGGCCGCCCGGTCGGCGGCCTCCTGTTCGGCCTCGGCCACGCCGTGCCGTTCGCGGCGGGGGCGGTCACGTCACTGGTGTCGATCGGCACCCTGGCCTCGCTACGGCCCGTGCCCCCCGGCCCGCGTACGGACAAGGCCCTGCTGACGGAGGTGGCCGAAGGCCTGCGCTGGCTCCTGCGCGACCGTTTCCTGCGCGCCACCACCACGTTGTCGGGCCTGGAGAACGTGGTCGCGCACGCCCTCTTCCTCGTCTACCTGGCCGTCATGCAGGACCGCGGCGTCACGGCGGCGGCCACCACCGTGGCCTTCGCGGCGACCGGCGCGGGCGGCCTGGCGGGCGCCGCCTGCGCCCAGTGGTTCTTCCGCCGGTACGGCTACCGCCTGTTCTCCCTCAGCCTGTGGGTGTGGGCGCTGGCGATGATCCCGCTGGTCTTCTGGCTCACCCCGGCGACCTTCGCGATCAGCTCGTTCACGATGACCTTCGCCGGGATCGTCGGCAACGTCGCCTGCGGCACCTACATGTTCACCGAGGTGCCCCCGGGCATGCTGGCCCGCGTGAAGTCGGTCGACATGCTCCTGGAGACCGCCGGCGTCGCCCTCGGGCCCCTGGCGGGCGGCCTGCTCATCGCCTCGCTGACCCCGTCGGCGGCCGTCGCGGTCCTCCTCGCCGGCACGCTGCTGATCGCCGCGGCCTCGCTCCCGACGCTCAGACCAGGCGGTCGATGACGTCTCTGAGGTTCGGCGGTTCCACCCGCTCGGGCAGCGTGTCGAGCGAGTCGGGCGTGTGCCAGGCGTGCCCCCGGTAGGTGCCGGTCTCCTCCACGGTGAAATCGGCACTGCCGACCTGCGGCGTGCCCGCGAACCGGGCCAGGAAGAACGGCTCGGTCTTCACGTAGTGCACGCCCAGCCAGTGGAAGTCGCGTTCCACCTGCACCCAGACGTCCTCGACCGCCTCGCCGGGCAGGCCGGTCTCCTCGGTCAGCTCGCGCCGGGCCGCCGACAGGGCCGACTCGCCCGGGTCGATGCCGCCGCCGGGCGGTTCCCAGAAGACCTCGTCGCTGACGTGGTCGTGCCAGCGGAGCAGCAGCACCCGCCCGTCGCCGTCGAGGCAGATGACGCGTGCGGCCGGTCTGGTCTCAGCCACAGTGCCGTCCCCCATTCGCCAGTGCCGGTCCGGGTATCATTCTCCGTCCGAGTCACCCCGTCGACTGAAGGTTTGCGGAATATGACCGCCGAATACGTGCTGACGCTTTCGTGCCCCGACCGCCCCGGAGTGGTCGCCGCCGTCTCGGGGCTGCTGGCCCGCCACGGCTGCAACATCACCGAAAGCCAGCAGTTCGGGGACCCCGTCTCCGAACGGTTCTTCATGCGCGTGCAGTTCACCGCCGCGACCGCCGCCGACGTGCTGCGCGGGGACTTCGCCGCCCTCGCCCCCGACTTCGGCATGGAACTCCAGCTCTTCGACCGGGCGGTGCTGCCGAGGGTGCTGGTGCTGGTCTCAAAGTTCGACCACTGCCTCAACGACCTGCTCTACCGGGTCAGGTCGAAGTCGCTCGGCATCGAGATCGTCGCGGTCGCCTCCAACCACCCTGACCTGCGTCCCCTCACCCAGTCACACGGCATCGACTACCACCACCTGCCCGTCACCCCGGCCACCAAGGAGCGCCAGGAGCAGGAGATCCTGACCCTGGTCGACCACTACCGCGCCGACCTGGTGGTGCTGGCCCGCTACATGCAGGTGCTCTCGGCCGACCTGTGCGGCAAGTTGTCGGGCCGGGTGATCAACATCCACCACTCGTTCCTGCCGTCGTTCAAGGGCTCGCGCCCCTACCACCAGGCCCACGCCCGCGGCGTGAAACTGATCGGCGCCACCGCCCACTACGTGACCGCCGACCTCGACGAGGGCCCGATCATCGAGCAGGAGGTCGCCCGGGTGAACCACACCCACTCTCCGGAAGACCTGGTGGCGATCGGCCGGGACCTCGAATGCCAGGCCCTCGCCCGGGCCGTCAAGTGGCACGCCGACCACCGCATCCTCCTCGATGGCCACAAGACGGTCATCTTCCCCCGCTAGGGGGTCGGGACCGCCCTGCCGTTGCGGGGCGTGGCGGAAACGGGCGTCGGCGCCGGGTGCGGCCCTTGCCGGAGGCGGCGGGCGGGGTGAGGGTAGGCGGAGCCGTAACGGAAAAGGATCTTGAAGTCCGTGAGAGGAAGGACCCGGGCATGGCCCGGGTCCTCCTCTCTGTGGGATCCGGCGATCAGGCCCTGAGCCCCAGGTGGGTCGCGAAGAAGGCGAGCTGGTCGGCGGCGAGTTCCACGCTCTTGCTGACCGCACGCGCCCCGTGCCCCGCCTCGGCCTCGTTCCGGAGCAGGATCGGCCGGTCGCCGCTCGTGGCGTGCTGGAGGGCCGCGGCGGTCTTCCAGGCGTGCAGCGGGTGGACGCGGGTGTCGCTGGCGAAGACCGTGAACAGGGTCGCCGGGTAGTCGACGCCCTCCTTCACGTGGTGGTAGGGCGAGTAGGCCCAGAGCCAGCCGAACTCCTCGGGGTCGTCGGCCGAACCGTATTCGACGTTCCAGGTCGCGCCCAGGCCGAACTTCTCGTAGCGGATCATGTCGAGCAGCGGGGCCGAGCACACCACGGCCGCGAACAGGTCGGGACGGCGGGTCAGCGCCGCGCCCACCAGCAGGCCGCCGTTGGAGCCGCCGGAGATGCCGAGCATCTGGGGCGTGGTGACACCCTGGGCGATCAGGAACTCGGCGGCGGCCTCGAAGTCGCGGAAGGTGTTCTGCTTGTTGGCGAGCATGCCGTCGCGGTGCCACTCCTCGCCCTGCTCACCACCACCTCTGAGCTGGGCGATCGCGTAGACGCCGCCCGCCTCGACCCAGCTCAGCACCGACGCCGAGTAACCGGGCGTCATCGAGATGCCGAACCCGCCGTAGCCGTTGAGGATGGTCGGACGCGGCCCGTCGCGGTCGACGGGGGAGATCACCAGCAGGTGGACCTCGGTGCCGTCGGCCGACGGGTAGACCAGGTGCTCGGTCTGCACCGGCGGAACGTCGACCGTGCCCGGGGAGGCCGCCCACAGGGTGGTCTCGCCGGTGCGGGCGTCGAACCGCTGGATCGTGGGCGGAGTGGTGTTGTCGGTGTAGCCGAACCACGCCTCGTGGCCGCCCTCGGGACGTTCGGAGATGCCGCCGATCGTGCCGATGCCGGGCGTGGGCACCGAGCCGATGCGCTCGCCGGTCTCGAGCCGGTGGATGGTGATCTCGGAGATCGCGTGGCGGGTCCAGCCCGCCAGCATGACCGGCTCGTCGAGGTCGTCGAGGATGGCGTAGTCGCTCAGCACCGCCTCGGGGTCTTCGGGCAGCAGGTCGCGCCACGACTCGTAGCCGGGCTGGTCGGGCGTGGTCACGCACACCCGGGCCCGGGGCGCGTCGCGGTCGGTGAAGACGTAGAGCCGCCCGTCGCGCCCGAAGTGGAGCCCGGTCTGGGCGTCGACCCCTTCCTGGACGGTCACCAGCTCCGGCGCCGCGATGTCGCCCGCGCGCAGGTCGGCCAGCCACAGGTCGTTGCGCGGCGCGGTGCCCCGGGAGGCGGAGATGGTCAGCCACGACCCGTCGCGCGAGACGGAGACCCCGTAGTAGTTGGTCTTCTCGAGCCCTTCGCCGAAGATCAGGACGTCGTCGTCGGGCGAGGCGCCCACGGTGTGCAGGTAGACCCGCCGGTGGTACTGCTCCTCGTCTTGGGGCACCAGCTCGGGGGCGAGCCGGCGGACGTAGTAGAACCGTTCCCCGCCGGGCAGCCAGGCCACAGGGGAGTAGCGGCAGCGGTCGATCGGGCCCTCGACGATCTCGCCGGAGTCGACGTCCATGACGTAGAGCTTCGACTCCTCGTCGCCGCCCACCGAGATCTGGTAGGCGAGCAGGCGGCCCTCCTTGTCGGGCTGCCAGGTGTCGAGGGTGGTGAGGCCGCTCGGGTCGAGCGCCATCGGGTCGAGCAGGGCCCGCTCGGCGCCGTCGGCGTCGACGACGTAGAGGACCGCGTGTTCCTGCTCGGGGGTGCGCCGCATGAAGAAGCGCCGCGCGCCCCGCCAGGCCGGGACCCCGATCGAGCCCGACTTCAGCAGTTCCGCCACCCGGCCGCGGAACCGGTCACGGCCGGTCAGCTCGGCCTCGCCGAACAGCTTGGCCTGCGCCGCGAGCCAGTCGGCGACCTCGGCGGAAGCCGGCTCCTCCAGCCACCGATAGGGGTCGGGCACGGTGGTGCCGTGGAGCAGGTCGGCCACGTCGGCACGCCTTGCGGCGGGGTAGGAAGGTCGCGTCATGCCTGGCACTCTAAGGCAGCTCACCGACAGCCCGACACCGTAGGCCGACACGCTTGGCGGGGGGAGTAAAAAGATGATCGCCGGGGCATAAAGAGCATCAGGCGTACCAGTTGCCCAGGTTATGGGGTGGCGGACTTGTCTTCGCAAAGGACACACTTTGGTTGAGGACGGTGCCGTGGTGACCATCCGCTGGGCCGTCCGGCGGAGGTCCGTGTGAAAGAACGACCCGAGTCCCAACAGACGGGGCCACAACTTCGGCGCACAGCCATGGCCGGGGAGGTCGGCTGATGCGCCAGGTTCTACTCCTCAACGCAACCTACGAGCCACTGACCACTCTCTCGATGCACCGGGCGATCGTGCTCGTGCTCCGCGAGAAGGCCGACATCATCCATCGCGACGGCCGCGGCGGTGTGCTCCGCTCCGCGACCCGGACCCTCGACATCCCGTCGGTGATCCGGCTTCGCCGCTATGTCCGCATTCCCTACCGGTCGAGGATCCCGCTCACGCGGGCGGCGCTGATGCGCCGCGACGACTTCCGCTGCGCCTACTGCGGCCAGCGGGCCGAGACGATCGACCACGTCATCCCCCGCTCCAAGGGCGGCCCGCACACGTGGGAGAACTGCGTGGCGTCCTGCATGCCCTGCAACCATCGCAAGGCCGACAAACTCCTGGAGGAGATCGGCTGGCAGCTCCGGGTGCTCCCGGTGGTCCCGCGCGGACCCCACTGGAGGCTGATCGGCGCCCAGCTCGACGGGGACCCGCAATGGGCCCCCTACCTCGAGGAGTCGGCGGCCTAGGATCCGGTGCATGACCTGGGTTCTGAGCGACGATGTCACCGGTTTCCCCGGTGACGCCGAAGACTGGCTGCTCCGCGACCCCGTGCGCAACACGGTCCCGCTGACCGTGCTGCGGGGGTTGCGGAGCGGCGTCTTCCGCGACGACAACCTCTGCGGCTGGTTCGTCGAAGACGATCAGGTCGCCGGGGCGATTCTGCATACCCCGCCCTACCCGCTCCTCCTGGGCGCGGTGCCCGTGCGCACCCTAGGGGCGCTGGCCCGCGAGTTGATCGCGATCGACCATACGATCCCCGGCATCTCCGCCCCGCTGGAGGTGGCCGAGGCCTTCGCCCAGGTCTGGTGGCGCCCCGAGACCTCCCGCCGCAGCGAGCGCCTCTACCGTCTGACCACCCTGGCCCCCCACACAACCCCCGGCTCCTCCCGTACGGCCACCGCCGCCGACCGCGACCATCTCGTCTCCTGGTTCCGCGCCTTCCAGAACGAGGCCCACGTCGACCGCGACGCCGACCCGACCCCCCTGGTCTCGGCCCGGACCAACCGGGAGGAACTCGTCTACTGGGACGACGGGGGATCCCCCGTCTCCATGGCCGCCTTCTCCCAGCCGATCGCCGGCATGTCGCGCATCGGCCCGGTCTACACGCCGCCGGAACTGCGCGGGAAGGGCTACGGCACGGCGGTCACCCACGCGGCCACCGCCGCCGCCCAGGCGGCCGGGGCGACCGAGGTGCTGCTCTTCACGGACCTGTCGAACCCGACCTCGAACTCGATCTACCAGAAACTCGGCTACGTCCCGGTGGGCGACTACGCCTCGGTGTTCTTCACCTGAGCCGCAGATCCGGGCGACGCACCGGGGGTTGTGCACCCGGGCCACGCATTGGGCCGTGTGCTTGAGCCGCTGGCCTGGGCAGCTCGCTTGGGTCGCGCACCGGGCGGATTGGGTGGGGCGCTCACCTGGGTCGTTCCCGAGGCTGCGCGCCAGCCGTGCGATTGGCTTGCCTGTCTGAGCAGCTCCTCTGGGCCGCACACCGTGCCGCTCGCCAGGGCCACTTATCGGGGCAGCTCGCTTGGGCCGCGCCCTTGGGCCGCTCACCAGGTCGTTCCCGAGCCGCCCACCCGTCGTGCACTTGGCCCGCTTGCCTGGGCAGCTCATCCGGGTCGCGCACCGACTCGCTCGCCAGCGTCACTTGCCTAGGCGCCTCACTTGGGCGACTCGCTTGGGTCGCTCGCTTGGGCCACGAATCGGGCTTGCGAACCAGCCCGAGAACTGGGAGCGCAAACGGGGGCCGCGCAGCAACCCGCTATTGGGCCCGTTCACCTGGGTCGCTGAGCCCGTTCACCTGGGTCGCGACTTGGGTCGTGCGCTCGGGCAGCTCCCCTGGGTCGCCCATCGAGCCGTGCGCTGGAGCCGCTTAGCTGCGCAGCTTGTTTGGGCAGCTGGTTTGGGCCGAGTACCGGACGGCTTGCTGGGGTGGCTCGCCTTGGCGTTCGCTGACGATCAACTGGCCATGGGCGCGATCGTCAAGATGGCGCCGGAGGGGCCTTCGGGCGTGAGTCGGCGGCGCGGGGACCGTACCCTGGTCCCATGCCGCGTTATGACTACCGCTGCCGCGCCTGCGGTTCGACCTTCGAGCTCAACCGCCCCATGGCCGAAGCCAACGCCCCCGCCTCCTGCCCCGGCGGCCACGACGACACGGTGAAACTCCTCTCCACGGTCGCGGTGACCGGCACCGCCTCAGGCTCCGCCCCCCGCCCGTCAGGTGGCGGTGGCGGCTGCTGCGGCGGGGGTTGCTGCGGCTGACCCGGGGCCCGCCGCTAGGAGGTCCACTCTCAGCGGCGGATCGCCGAAACTACGCGGGGGGCGGCCTGTGCCCTGGGGGTTCGCCGCGAGGACGTGCACCCCTCGGCGGCGGATCGCCGCGAGCCAGTTCGTGACCTGGGCTGCGACCCCACAGCGGCGGATCGCTGTGATCACGCAGCAGGCCAGTTCGTGATCCGGGCCGCGGGTACGTCCCTCATCGGCGGATGGCCGAGATCACGAGCCCGGCCAGTTCCTCCGTCGTCCTGACACCCGTCCCCTTGTCGGGGTTGCGTTCGGTCAACACCGCGATGAGCAGGTCAGACGCCCCCGACGACAACCGGCCCACGCTGTTGACCACCCATCTGCCCCCGTGGTCGTCGACCGGCATCCAGCCGTTCTTGAGCGCCACCTGCTCTCCCGCCCGGGCCGCCGCGCTGACGCCCCAGGCCTGGGAGGGCTCGACCGAGGTCATCAGCGTGTGGGCGTAGGCCTGGTGGCCGGCCGTCACCGGCCCGGTGGGTGAGGTCAGCAGGTCGAGGAGTTTGAGCTGGTCAGCGGGGCAGCTCCGGGTGGTGCCCCACGCGGGTGCGGGCCAGGTCTGGTCGACGCCCAGGTCGCGCAGCAGGCGGGTGAGGCCCGCGCTGCCGCCCAGTTCCTCCGCCAGCTCCTGGGCCGCCGCGTTGTCGCTGTGGCGCATCATCGCCTCGGCGCGCACCCGCTCGGCCGGGGTCAGCTCGCGCCGCGCCGACTGGGCGTTCAGGAGGGTGCCCAGCAGGATGCCCACCTTGGCGACGCTGGCCAGCGGGAACATGCCCGGATCGGGCTCCACCGTGAACCGGGTTCCGGCCAGGCGGTCGTGGACGGCCACCGCCCCGCGCCCCGGGCGGGTGCGCAGGTAGGCGGCCACCTCACGCGTCAGCGTCAGCCGGTCGGCGGGGCAGAAGGCCCTCTCAGGCGTCATGGGCACCTCGCGGGCGCATGCCGCCGGTAGGGACCTCAGGTTCATGATCACAGAGTCGGCCGAGGGCCCTGACCGGCGGTTTCACGACACGCGGGTTATGCCGCAGTCTTACTCCGGCGCTGGAACGGCAGGAAACGTTCGGGTAAGTGGGGACGCGCCGGGATGTCGGTGGACTCGACCGAGATGATCCGGTCGAAGCGGAACGCGCGGATGCCGCGGCGCATGCGGCACCAGCCCGCCAGATACCAGTGTTCGCGGTGGACCAGGCAGGTCACCGGCTCCACGTCGCGGACGCTGAGGTTGCCGGCGGCGTCGAGGTAGTGGATGCGGACGACGAGCCGGGAGGTGATGGCCTGGGCGACCGCGCGGGCGCGGCGGGCGACGTCGGGGGACAGGGGGGTCGTCAGGGTGGACAGGGTCGTCGCGATCACATCGTCGTCGAGCTCCGCGAGTTCGATGTGGTCGAGCGCGTGGCGCAGACCCCGGCGCGCGGTCACGGACTGCGGACCGGCGCCGAGGTGGGCGAGCGAGAGCGCGAGCGCGGCGAGCTCGGCGGTCGTCAGGGACCCGTTGTGCCGAATGACAGTGGCCATACCTTGATTTTAGATAAGCCCACTGACATTTTCTCGAACTAGTTCGCGAGCTGAGACAGGTCTCGTGAGGCTCCGGTGCTCGCCGAGGTGGTCAGCGCGGCGTAGGCCTGGAGGGCGGCGGTGACGGGGCGCTCGCGGTCGCGGGGGCGGTAGCGGCCGAGCTCGGCCAGCAGCTTCTCGCGGCGGGCGGCCAGGTCGGCGTCGGACACCTTGAGCTCGATCGAGCGGCCGGGGATGTCGATCTCGATCGTGTCGCCGTCTTCGACCAGGGCGATCGCGCCGCCCTCGGCCGCCTCGGGCGAGGCGTGGCCGATCGACAGGCCCGAGGTGCCGCCGGAGAAGCGGCCGTCGGTGACCAGCGCGCAGGCCTTGCCCAGGCCGCGTCCCTTGAGGAAGGACGTGGGGTAGAGCATCTCCTGCATGCCGGGGCCGCCCTTCGGGCCCTCGTAGCGGATGACGACGACGTCGCCCTCCTTGACCTTGCCGCCGAGGATGCCGTCGACGGCGTCCTCCTGCGATTCGAACACCACGGCCGGGCCGGAGAACTTCCAGATCGACTCGTCGACGCCCGCCGTCTTCACGACGCAGCCGTCGACGGCGATGTTGCCGTAGAGGACGGCCAGGCCGCCGTCTTTGGTGTAGGCGTGCTCGACGTCGCGGATGCAGCCCTCGGCGCGGTCGAGGTCGAGGGTCTCCCAGCGGTTGTCCTGGGAGTAGGGCTTGACCGTGCGCACGTTGCCGGGCGCGGCGTGCCAGAGATCGACCGGGTTCGAGAGCACGTCCCACTTGTCGAGCAGGTCGCCGAGCGTGCCGCCGTTCACGGTGACGGTGTCGCGGTGGAGCAGGCCGCCGCGGTCGAGCTCGGCCAGGATCGCGGGGATGCCGCCGGCCCGGTGGACGTCTTCGATGTGGTACTTGTTCGTCGCCGGGGCGACCTTGCACAGGCACGGCACCCGCAGCGAGATCTCGTTGATCTCCTTCAGGCCGAAGTCGACCCCGGCCTCGCGGGCCGCCGCCAGGATGTGGAGGATCGTGTTGGTCGACCCGCCCATGGCGACGTCGAGGGCCATGGCGTTCTCGAAGGCGTCCTTGGTGGCGATGGCGCGGGGCAGGACCGAGAGGTCGTCGTCCTCGTAGTAGCGGCGGGCGATCTCGACGACCTGCTTGCCGGCGTCCTTGTAGAGCTGCTCGCGGGCCTTGTGGGTGGCCAGGATCGTGCCGTTGCCGGGCAGGCCCAGGCCGATCGCCTCGACGAGGCAGTTCATCGAGTTGGCGGTGAACATGCCGCTGCAGGAACCGCAGGTCGGGCAGGCGTCCTCTTCCATCGCCAGCAGGTCTTCGTCGGAGACGCTGTCGTCGGCCGCCGCGATCATGGGGTCGATCAGGTCGAGCTTGCGGCCCTTGCCGGCGATCTGGGTCTTGCCGGCCTCCATCGGGCCGCCCGACACGAAGACGGTCGGGATGTTCAGCCGCATGGCCGCCAGCAGCATGCCCGGCGTGATCTTGTCGCAGTTGGAGACGCAGATCAGCGCGTCGGCGCAGTGGGCGTTGACCATGTATTCGACCGCGTCGGCGATCAGCTCGCGCGAGGGCAGCGAGTAGAGCATGCCGCCGTGGCCCATCGCGATCCCGTCGTCGACGGCGATGGTGTTGAACTCCCGGGGGATCGCGCCCGCCTCGCGGATCGCGCCCGCCACGACGTCGCCGACCTCGCGGAGGTGGACGTGGCCCGGCACGAACTGGGTGAAGCTGTTGGCCACCGCGACGATGGGCTTGCCGAAGTCGCTTCCGGCTACCCCGGTCGCCCGGAGCAGGGCCCGGGCACCGGCCATGTTCCTGCCGTGGGTGACCGTACGAGACCTGAGGGCGGGCATGGCCAGACTCCGATCAGAAGACGTTCGACGTCCATACATGGTAAGTCCGCCGCCCGAGCGCTGAGACACGGGTCCCAGAACGTGAAACGGCCCGTGCCGCACCCGGCACGGGCCTGATCGGACGATGGATTAGAACGTTCCTCTGTCAGACCTCGCTGTAGCGCGAGGGCAGGACGTTCTCGGCGGCCTTGAAGATCGCATCGACCTCCGAAGGCGTCAGCGACTTCTCCCGCTTGGTGATCCACTTGCGGACCATGCTGCCGGAGAACACGTCGACCTCGCGGATGTTGAGGATCCGCCAGGGGATCGCCGGCCCGTAGATGGCCAGCGACGGCACGACGGTGATCTCCCGGCCGAGCGCCTTGCTGATCAGGTCGCCGGCCTGGGTGGCCTCCCAGCGCGCCTCGTCGAGGCGCGGCTTCTGGTTGAACGGTCCGTGGAAGAGCTTGCGGTGTGACTGCACGCGCACGGGAAGACGCCGGTCCCACTTCTCGGAGTCGACCGCGTAGACCCCTGTCGGGCCCACCACCAGATGGTCGATCTGGGCGTCGCTGCCGGGGATCGACCGGGCGTGGAGCGTGCGGTATCCACCGCGTTCGAGCTTCTTCAACTGGGCCTCGGTCCGCCGCTCCGCGACCGACGGCCGCCGCCAGGCCGGGACGGACGAGGTCGTCCGGGCCCGGTAGACGGTCAGCCCGATGGCGGTCAGCACCAAGAACACGAGACCCGTCCGGACGCTGCCGAACAGCAGGCCCGTCACGATCCCCACCGCGACGGAGACGGCTGCTCGGCGTACCAGATCCTGGTATCTGGGTTGCTGCAAGGTGCTCCGCAGGGACGCGCGCTCTACTGGCGCGTAGGTCGACGCGGGCGTGTCGGGTCGCGTCGGGGGGCGCTCCTCACGATCGCTCACCCAGATAGGTGACGCATCGTGACCCTCTTCGGGCGCTAGACGGCTATCCACATAACAGACCGTAGTTGAGGCGCCAAGCTGTTGCCTAGTGGAGCCTGGTTCATACTTTTGTGGCCAACATTTGCTGATTCGCGCATGCTGGTATAGGGCATCATCTCTAGATATCTTCCGGCCGTGGCCGGCATTCATGATCTCACCGCTCTCGAACTCGCGTCCGCGGTTCGCGCCCGCGACCTGTCGCCCGTCGAGATCGCGGAACACTACCTCGCCCGTGCCGACGAGGTCGGCGCCTACGTCACCCTGACCGCTGACCTCGCCCTTGAGCAGGCACGACGCCTTGAGAACGAAGATCCGGGAGACCGCCCGCTGTTCGGCGTGCCGGTGCCGGTAAAGGACCTGAACTTCGTGAAGGGCGTGCCGATCAGGTTCGGCTCGGCCACCTACGAGGGCTTCACGGCGCCGGTGGACGACTCCATCGTCACCCGCCTCCGCGACGCCGGGACCGTTATGACCGGTAAGACCAATTCGCCAGAGTTTGGTTTGCCTTGTTACACGGAACCTACCGTCGCGCCACCGGCCCGCACCCCCTGGGACGTCACGCGGTCGGCCGGCGGGTCCAGCGGGGGCGCCGCGGCCGCCGTGGCGGCCGGGCTGGCGCCGATCGCCCACGGCAGTGACGGAGCGGGATCGATCCGCATCCCGGCCGCGGCGTGCGGGTTGTTCGGCATCAAGCCCAGTCGTGGACGCGTCTCGCTTGCCCCGATGATCCCCGACCTGGCGGGGTTGTCGGCCAACGGCCCGCTGGCCCGCAACGTGGCCGACGCGGCGGCGCTGCTCGACGTGCTGGCCCACCACCAGCCGGGCGACCTCTACTGGGCGCCGGACGCCCCGGCGTCCTTCCTGGCGTACACGAAGCGGGATCCCGGCCGCCTGCGCATCGCCCGCCACCGCGACCCGGTGATCGAGGGGGCCGAGCTCCACCCCGAGGTCGTCGCGGCCTACGAGAAGGCGTCGGCCCTCCTCGAACGGCTCGGCCACGAGGTCGTCGACATCGGCAACCCCTACGGCGCCGACGTCGTGCCGCTGTTCGAGCGCATGTGGTTCGCCTTCGCGTGCATGCACCCCGTCGCGCCGGAGAAGGAGCACCTGCTGCGGCCCATCACGGCGTGGCTGCGCGAGCGCGGCTTCGCCGTCCCCGCGCCCGACTTCCTTAAGGCCTGGTCGGCGCTCCAGCTCACGACCCGGTTCGCGCTGCTGGTCACCGACGCGTTCGACGCCGTGCTCACGCCGACCGTCACCGGCCTGACGCCGGAGATCGGCTGGTTCGAGGACGTCGACGACCCGTCGGTGACCTTCGAGCGCATGAAGCGGTTCGCGCCGTTCGCGGCCGCCTACAACCTCAGCGGCCAGCCCGCGGTCAACCTGCCGATCCACTGGACGCCCGACGGCCTGCCCGTGGGAGCCATGCTGGCCGCCCGGTGGGCCGACGAGGGCACCCTCATCATGTTGTCGGCCCAGATCGAGGCCGAGGTGGGCGGCTTCTGGGGAGATCGCCGCCCACCGGGCTGGTGAACCCCGTCAGGTCAGCAGCGAGACCACGTGTTCGGACACGTCGGCCAGCAGGCCCGCCGGGCGTACGTCGGTGCCCGCGATGGCCGACACCAGGCTCGGCAGCCCCTCCAGGGGGAAACCGTCGTTCTTGGTGACCTGGTGGCCGACGCCGTTCTTGTCGAGCACGGCCCTGCTGCGCCGCCAGGCCTCCAGCACCTCTTCGGGCGAGGGCACACCGAAGCCGTGACCGACCGGGGCGGCGTGGCGGAGCCGGACGAGCGGGGTGTCGGCGAAGGCCAGGGCCGTGCGGCAGCGGGTGGACAGGGTCTCCTTGTCGGGGACCCAGTCCATGGCCGTACAGGGGGTGCGGCACTTGGCGACGCAGACGGCCATCGCTCCCGCGACCTGGCTGTGCTGGCGGTCGAAGTAGGCCCGCCAGCCCTCGGCCGGCTCGGAGGCCACGCGCAAGGAGCGCTGGGTGGCCGACTGTTCGGAGCGGGTGTGGTCGCACTCCTTCTCGCCGATGACGCCGAAGCGGCTGCCCGGCGCCTGGAGGCCCTCGGGCCAGCGGGCCGGGTCGCCCGAGTGGCCCAGCGCCTCTTCGAAGGCGAGCAGCGGGAGGTATTCGGAGGTGATGTGCACCGCCGCCATCATCGCGCTCAGCTCGCGCTGGTCCCAGCGGACCTTGATCACCTCAAGGAGCAGGGAGTAGGCCGGCCGCAGCGAGTCGAGGGCGCCGCGGGGGCGTTCCTTGGGGGTCTGCGGCATGTGGCAGGCACGGGCCCGGCGGCGCAGGTCGGCCGGGATCACCGGCGCGTCGAGCTCGCTGGCGAAGTCTTCGGCGTCAAGGGTCAGCAGGCGCTGGCCGAACTCGCAGACGGCGGCGACCAGCACCGCGCGCGACTCGTCGGGCAGCACGGCGCCGGACAGGGCGCCGACGTCGCCGAAGGAATAACGGCGGGCCAGCGCGATGAGCAGGTCGTGGGCCGACTCCATCCATTCACTTTCTCACGGGGTACGGGGAAGGCCGGGCACGGGCCCGGCCTCCCCTGAACCTACGTGACCTTTCAGGCGGATGCGGCGTCCTTGGCCCGAGCCCGCAGGGCGCGGTTGATGCCGTCGGCGCCTTCGAGCAGCAGCCGCTTCAGGCCGTGGGGCGGCTGGGCGGAGGCGATGAGCTCGTGGGTGGCCTCGGCCGTCTCGGGGCGGATCAGGTGGGTCGGGTAGCAGCCGACCGCGAAGTTCTGGGCCGAGTCGCTGGTCCAGTTCTTCCAGATTCCGGTGACCTCGGCGAAGAACGCCGGGCCGTAGGGCTCCAGCAGGTCGACCCGGCGCGGCTCGCCGAACCCGAGGATGGTCGAGCGCAGCACCGCCCCGCTCAGCTCGCCGCTGACGATGCGGGCCCAGGCGCTCGCCTTGGCCTCCTCGGTCGGGATCGAGGCGCGGGCCTGCGCGGCCGAGCGCTCGCCCGTCGCGGTCGCGTCGCGCACCAGCTCGGCGTCGATGTCGGCGGCGCCGAGCACGCCCCCGACGACCAGGGCCCGGGTGAGGGTCCAGCGCAGGTCGGCGTCGACGGTCAGGCCGGCCGGGACGTTCAGGCCCAGCAGGATCGCGTGGAGGAGGTCGAGGTCGGCCTTGGAGGTGGCGACCTCGGCGAACGCGTTGAGGTAGGCCAGCTGGTGGTCGGACCCGGCCTCGGCGCCCTCGAAGAGGCGGCGCAGCGTGGCGGCCAGGGTGGCCAGGCCGGTGTCGCGCCACTCGGGGGCGGCGTACTGCTGGACGGCCATGCGCGCCTGGCGCAGCACCGTCTGCAGGACGGTCAGGTCGCGGACCGAGTGGATGCCCGACTCGACCAGGGTGACGTAGTCGCGGGTGGCCATCTCGCCGTCGCGGGTCATGTCCCAGGCGGCCGACCAGCACAGGGCGCGCGGCAGCGAGTCGGCGAACTTGACGATGCCGCCGTTGACCACGGTCGCGAGCGAGCGCTCGTCGAGACGGACCTTGGCGTAGGTCAGGTCGTCGTCGTTGACCAGGACCAGGTCGGGCTGGAGCTCGCCGACCAGCTCGGCCACGGCGGTGCGGGCGCCGACGACGTCGAGCTCGACCCGCTTGACCCGGGTCAGCACGCCCAGGACGTCGGAGTAGAGGCCGATCGCGACCCGGTGGGAGCGCAGCGTCGGGTAGTCGGCCGGGGCCTCCTGGAGCACCTCGAACCGGGTGAACCGGCCCTCGGCGTCGACGTCGAAGGAGGGACGCAGGGTGTTGACCCAGGAGGTCTCCAGCCACTCCTTCGACCACGACGACAGGTCGCGGCCGGAGGTGCGCTCCAGGGCGCCGAGCAGGTCTTTCAGCTCGGTGTTGCCCCAGGCGTGCTCGTTGAAGTAGTCGCGGACGCCCGCGAGGAAGTTGTCGAGGCCGACGTAGGCCACGAGCTGCTTCAGGACGCTGGCGCCCTTGGCGTAGGTGATGCCGTCGAAGTTGACCTCGACGGCGTGCATGTCGGGGATGTCGGCGGCGATCGGGTGGGTCGAGGGGAGCTGGTCCTGGCGGTAGGCCCAGGCCTTCTCGACGTTGGCGAAGGTCGTCCAGGCGCCCTGGCCCCAGCGGGTGGCCTCGGCCTGGCAGAGCACCGACATGTAGGTGGCGAACGACTCGTTCAGCCACAGGTCGTCCCACCAGCGCATGGTCACGAGGTCGCCGAACCACATGTGGGCCATCTCGTGGAGGATCGTCTCGGCGCGGCGCTCGATCAGGGCGTCGGTCACCCGGGAGCGGAAGACGTAGTCCTCCAGGAAGGTCACGCAGCCGGCGTTCTCCATCGCGCCCGCGTTGAACTCGGGGACGAAGAGCTGGTCGTACTTCCCGAACGGGTAGCGCAGGCCGAAGACGCGGTGGAAGAAGTCGAACCCCTGCTTGGTCACCTCGAAGATGTTGTCGGCGTCGAGGTGCTCGGCCAGGCTCTGGCGGACGTAGATGCCCAGCGGGATGCCGTCGTGCTCGTCGTGGACGGAGGCGTAGGGGCCGGCCACGAGGGCGGTGATGTAGGTCGACATCACCGGCGTCGCCGGGAAGTGCCACCGCTTGGCGGCCTGGAGCGTGCCATGACGGCCTTCGTGCTGCTCCAGCTCCAGCGACTCGTCGGGGGCGGAGTTGGAGATGACCTGCCAGTCGGCGGGGGCCAGGACCGTCAGCTCGAAGGTGGCCTTGAGGTCGGGCTGGTCGAAGCAGGCGTACATGCGGTGGGCGTCGGCGGTCTCGAACTGGCTGTGCAGGTAGACGCGCTTGTCGACCGGGTCGACGAACCGGTGGAGGCCCTCGCCGGTGCGCATGTAGGTGCAGTCGGCGTCGATGCGCAGTTCGTTGCGCTCGGCCAGGCCGCTGAGCGGGAAGCGGCCCGCCTCCTCGTCGTAGGCGCCGGCGTCGAGCCGGGTGCCGTTCAGGACGACCGACCGCACCCGGGCGTTGTGCAGGTCGATGAAGGTGTCGGCGCCGGGCTGCGCACACGTGAAGTGGACCGTCGTGACGCTCTCGAACCGCTCGTCGCCCTCGGTCAGGTCGAGCTCGACCGAATAGGACTGAACGGTCAGCAGCCGGGCGCGCTCCCGGGCTTCGTCACGGGTCAGATTGCCTGCCACATCCGCTCCTCACACACGGCCCGCCGCGCCGTCGCGACCGGGATGACCGCATCCTTCCACGACGACCGGACAAAGCCGCAATCAAATGTTTCCCTACCTGGAATAGGTAGATCCCTGACTCCGGTTGTCGATCGATGGAACCACATTCCTGTCGGGAGAGTGAACAAATGTCCGAACGCAAGATCGCCGATTTCTGGTTCGACCCATTCTGTCCGTGGGCCTGGCTGACCTCGCGCTGGATGCTCGAAGTGGAGAAAGTGCGGCCGATCGAGGTCCGCTGGCATCTGATGAGCCTCACCTTCCTCAACGAGGACCGCGACATCCCGGCGGATTATCGGGCACGTATAAGCAAAGCCATCGGCCCGGTCCGCGTCGTGGCCGCCGCGCGGCGGAAGTACGGCGAGGAGGTGCTCGGCGAGCTCTACACCCAGCTCGGCACCCGCTTCCACGACGGCGGGCGCATCAAGACCCTCGACGGCCTGGCCGACGTCGTCGCCGAGGCGCTGGAGGCCGCCGGGCTCGACCCCGCGCTGGCGGGCGAGATGGACTCCACCGAGTACGACGAGGAGATCCGCCGCTCCCACGACGCCGGAATGGACCAGGTCGGCACGGACGTGGGCACGCCCGTGATCGCCATCGACGGCAACGCCATCTTCGGGCCCGTCGTCACCCCTGCCCCGAAGGGCGAGGCGGCGGGGCTGCTCTGGGACGGCGTGGTGCTGGTCCTGTCCACCGACGGCTTCTTCGAGCTGAAGCGAACCCGGACGAGGGACCCCATCTTCGATTGAGTGGAACTATGACACCGATCACGCCAGGATGGGGCGCATGCGTCAGCTCTTCGTGAACGGTGCCTGGGTTTCCTCCGCGTCCGGCGAAGGGGTCGACGTGGTCAACCCGGCGACAGAAGAGGTCGTCGACCGGGTGCCGGCGGGGGCGGCCGACGACGTGGCCGAGGCGGTCACCGCCGCCCGGCGCGCCTTCCCCCGCTGGTCGGCCACCCCGCCCGAGGAACGCGGCGCGGTGCTCGCCCGCGCCGCCGAGCTGATCGAGGCGCGCGCCCGCACGATCGCGGAGATCATCGCGACCGACATGGGCGCGCCCCTGGGGTTCGCGCTGCGGACGCAGACCCTGATGCCCGCCGGGGTGCTCAAGACCTTCGCCGGCATGGCCGGGCGGCAGGCCGAGACCACCCGGGTGGGCAACTCCCTGATCCTGCGCGAGCCGGTGGGCGTGGTCGCCGCGATCACGCCCTGGAACTACCCGCTGCACCAGGCCGTCTGCAAGGTGGGCGCCGCCCTGGCGGCCGGGTGCACGGTGGTGCTGAAGCCCAGCGAGGTGGCCCCCCTGGCGGCCTACGCGCTGACCGAGGCGCTGGAGGAGGCCGGGCTGCCGCCGGGCGTCTTCAACCTGGTGAGCGGCCACGGCCGGACCGTCGGCGAGGCCCTGGCCGCCCACGTCGACGTCGACATGGTCTCCTTCACCGGCTCCACCGCGGCCGGACGCCGCGTCGCCGCGCTGGCGGGCGACACGGTGAAGCGGGTCGCGCTGGAACTCGGCGGCAAGTCGGCCAACGTGATCCTCCCGGGCGCCGACCTGGAGACGGCGGTCAAGGCGGGCGTCGGGCAGGCCTACAGCAACGCCGGGCAGACCTGCTCGGCCTGGTCGCGCATGCTCGTCCACTGGGACCAGTACGACGAGGCCGTCCAGATGGCCGTCGCGTTCTCCCGCAAGTACGTCGTGGGCGACCCCTTCGCCGACGACACCCGCATCGGCCCGCTCGTCTCCCGCGTCCAGCGCGACCGGGTGGTGCGCTACCTCAACGTCGGCCAGGAGGAGGGCGCCCGGCTGGTGGCCGGCGGCACCGAGCCGGTGCACGAGCGCGGCTACTACGTCGAGCCGGCCGTCTTCGCCGGGGTCGCGCCGGGCATGACGATCGAGCAGGAGGAGATCTTCGGCCCGGTGTTGTCGATCGTCCCCTTCGGCGCCGTCGACGAGGCCGTGGCGATCGCCAACGGCACCCCCTACGGCCTCGCCGGGGCCGTCTGGGCCCGCGACGAGGAGCAGGCCGTCGCCGTGGCCCGCCGGATGCGCACCGGCCAGGTCGCGATCAACGGCGGCCGGTTCAACCCGCTGGCGCCGTTCGGCGGCTACGGGCAGTCGGGGGTCGGGCGCGAGCTGGGCGAGGCCGGGTTCGACGAGTTCCTCGAGGTCAAGTCTTTGCAGATGTGAGCTTTCCGGCTTGACCCGGGCGTCGATACACAAAGTCATGCACGTGTTGATCGTGGGCCTGGGCTACGTCGGGCTGCCCACCGCGCTCGCCTTCCTGGAGGCGGGCTGCCGGGTCACCGGCTACGACGTCAGCGCCGCGCGGCTCGCCGCCATCCGCAAGGGACAGGTCGACCTGTCGCCCCTCGACCACGCGCGGCTGCGGTTCCACCGGCTGGAGACCACCACCGACCCGGCCGCCGTCGCCGCCGCCGACGTGGTGGTGATCTGCGTGCCCACGCCGGTCGACGAGCACCACGTACCGGATCTGAGCGCGCTGCGGGCCGCCTGCGGCACGGTCGTGGCGCACGCCGTCCCCGGCCAGCTCGTCGTGCTCACCTCGACGACCTACGTGGGTTCGACCCGCGACCTGCTGATCGACCACCTCAGCGGGGTCGACGTCGTGTTCAGTCCCGAACGGGTCGATCCGGGGCCGGGCGGGCGCCCGCTGGAACACTCGCCCAGAGTGCTCGGGCCCGCCTCCGCGAAGGCGGGCGACCGGGCCGAGGAGCTGCTCAGACGGGTGGCTCCCTCGGTGCACCGGGTCAGCTCGCCGGAGGCGGCCGAGTTGTGCAAGCTGCTGGAGAACTCGTTCCGGGCGGTCAACATCGCGCTGGCCAACGAGTTCGCCGACATCGCCCGGGAGGTCGGGGTCGACCCCGTCGAGGTGATCGAGGCGGCGGCCACCAAGCCGTTCGGGTTCATGCGGTTCGACCCGGGACCGGGCGTGGGCGGGCAGTGCGTGCCGTCCGACCCCTACTACCTGCTGTGGCGGCTGCGGCGGGCGGCGCCGACCGTGCTGACCGCCGCCATGGGGGCCATCGCGGCCCGGCCGCAGGCGGTGGTGGGGCGGGCGCTGGAGATGCTCGCGGCGGCCGGGCGGGACGTGCGGGACGCGACGGTGCTGGTCGCGGGGGTGTCGTACAAGCCGGGGGTGGCCGACGCGCGCGAGACGCCGGCGGTGCCGATCATCGCCGCGCTGCGGCGGCTCGGGGCGCGGGCCGAGTTCACCGACCCGCTGGTGGAGGAGCTGGTGGTGGGGGAGGAGGTGCTGAAACGCGCGAGCGACCCGGGGAGCGAGCCGTGGGACCTCGTCGTCGTGCACACGCTCGGCGGCGACCTCGCGTGGTTGCGGCCGGAACAGCCGGTCCTGGACGCCACCTACCGGCTCGAACGGCCCGGCGACAGCCGCTGGGAGGTGCCCTAGGGCGCCTGGAGCATGATCCGGCGGGCGGCGTCCTTCGGCAGGCGGTCGAGGTAGAGGCCGCCGTTGAGGTGGTCGAACTCGTGCTGGAAGCAGCGGGCCAGCATGCCCCGCGCCTTGATCTCCAGCGGGCGGCCGAGGCGGTCGAAGCCCGTGACGGTGACCCCGGAGGCGCGCGGGGTGGGCGAGTAGAGGGGCTTGCCGGTCGCCTTGTTCGGCACGGACAGGCAGCCCTCCTCCTCGACGATCTCGGCGTCGTCGTCGACGGTGAGCTCGGGGTTGACCACAGCGCCCTTGCGGTTGCTGATGTCGTACACGAAAAGGCGTTTCCCGACGCCGATCTGGGGGCCCGCGAGACCCACGCCGTCGGCCAGGTACATCGTCGCGAACATCTCGTCGATCAGGCGGCGCAGGTCTTTGTCGAACACCGTGACCGGCTCGGCCGGGGTGCGCAGCACCGGATCTCCGACATACCGGATCTCGCGCATTCTGATCTCCGCGGTAAGGGGCGACGGGGGTAGCTGGCCGTTACTTTAGTCGACCTGAGAAGCTCTCCGTATGCGCGTCTACATCGGTTCCGACCACGCCGGCTACGACCTGAAGAACCACCTGGTCGGCTGGCTCAAAGACAACGGCCACGACGTGGTCGACTGCGGTCCCTTCGTCTTCGACGCCGAAGACGACTATCCGCCCTTCGTGCTCCGCGCCGCCGCCGGGGTGGTGGCCGAGCCGGGCTCGTTCGGCGTGGTGATCGGCGGCTCGGGCAACGGCGAGGCCATCGCCGCCAACAAGGTGAAGGGCGTGCGCGCCGCGCTGGCGTGGAGCGACGACACCGCCACGCTCGGGCGGCAGCACAACGACGCCAACGTGATCAGCATCGGCGCCCGGATGCACTCCGAGGCCGAGGCCACCCGTTTCGTCGAGTTGTTCCTCGCCACGCCCTACTCGGGCGCCGAGCGCCACACCCGGCGCATCGACATGCTGAGCGACTACGAGCGGACCGGCGAGCTGCCCCCGCTGCCCTAGGGCTTCTTGCGGGTCTCCTTGCGGGGGACCTCGTCGCGCAGGGGCCGCCGGTCGGCGGCCTCCTGCTGTTCCTTCGACGGACGCGACACGTCGCGGGCGCGCATGGCGGTGATCGCCGTGATGGTCAGACTCTGCAGGGCCATGGTTCCGACCCTAGAAGACGAGCCCGCCCCACGGGAGTGGGCTCCACGACATGGCCGCCGACAACTCCCGCACCGCGCCCTCGCGGTGCTCGGTGATCTGCCCGGCCATCCGGTACGACTCCAGCGACCGCCCCCCGAGATAGCCGGCGCCCAGGATGCGCACCGGCAGGCTCAGGTCGGGCGCGTCCTCGGTCCGCTCACACGTCTGCTTGGCGGTCGACAGCCGCCAGCGCCCGGCGTTCCACGGGCACACGTCGTCGTCGACCTCGACGACCAGCTCCACCGGCGCGCTGTAGGCCCGCTGGGTGAGCGCGCCCGGCACGTCCACCAGGCGGATCCACAACTCGTCGAGGGTGCCCGCGTTCAGGTGCCGCGGTTCGGCCAGCAGGTGCATGACCGGGTCGTCCACGGGCCGGTTGGCGGCGAACACGCGGGCGCACAGGTCGCGGTCGAGCAGGCTGCGCCACAGGGCGGCGTAGGCGGCGGGGTCGACGGCGAACAGCTCCTGCAGCAGCACCTCGCCGTCGGGCACGTCGTGGTCGGTGACCTTGCGCTTCACCCGGAACAGCGCGTAGCCGCGCACGCCGTCGTCGTCCTCGGCCAGCACGCAGCGCAGCCGCCCGGCCGAGCCGCGGGCGTTGTCGTCGTCGGCCAGGGTCGCGTTCCAGCGGGCGGCGGTCCGCGTGTAGAGGCCCGGCCGCGTCGGCCGGACACTGTCGAAGACCCGCACGAAGTCCTCGCGGGCCCGCTCCGGCGGCTCGACCCGCAGGCGCAGCGTGGGATCGACCGGCGCGTCGGCGCGGAAGGCGCTGGAGTGCTTGGGGATCGAGTAGAAGACGTTGTCGACCGCGCGGCCGTAGCCGTAGCGGCCGTAGATGGCGGCCTCGGAGGCGTAGAGCGCGGCGAACACCTCGCCCTTGGCGTGGACGTCGGCCAGCTGCCGCCGCATCAGCGAACTGAGCACCCCCCGCCGCCGGTGGGAGGCCAGCACGCCGACGGAGCTCACCCCCGCCACCGGGAGCACGCCGCCCGGCACCGTCATGTCGAAGCTCATGACCTGGGTGAAGCCGACCATCCGGTCGCCGTCGAAGGCGGCCAGGGACCGGTCGAACTCCGTGACGCCCTTGAACCGCTCCATCTGACCGGGGGCCCAGGAGGAGACGAACGCCTCGTCGAGCAGGTCGCAGACGGCGGGGAACTCGGATTCGGCGATGGGGCGAATGGGGTGATTCACGGCACCACCGTAGGGCCGGGCAAAGAGGGACGGCCACCCAATATACGTGCTAAGTGATCAAGGTGTTGGTCAAGACAGCGCCTCACCACGAAGCCGACCGATACAGTCGGGACATCATGAGTTCCCGTCCGGTGCCGCTCATTCCCCCTCGGCTCCGCGCGATTTTGGTGCGGGTCCCGTTTCTGGTGCCGATCGTCCGGTTCGTAAGGAAGAGTTCGTCGAAAGATAGCCATCTGCTGATCGCTCTGGTCGTCGTGAGCCTGCTCATCGGAGTGCTCGGCGTCCAGATCTCGACGCGTTGGTTCTCGCCCTCGCTGCTCATCCTGGTGACCCTCGTCGCCGGGCTCCAGCTCCGGCTGCGCAGCCTGATGACGCTGCTGGTCGCAGTGGCCGCGTCGGTCACCTACCTGGGGATCACCTACGGCGCCCGGCAGGTCGGCCCCGGCTTCCTGCTCACCATGGCGTTCACGGTCGTGCTGGCCGGGCTGATGTCGCGCACCCGGGGCACGCTCGGCGTGCAGGGGCTGCGCGGCGACGCGATGCTGCTGGAGCTGCGCGACCGGCTCAAGAGGCAGAGCGAGCTGCCGTCGCTCCCCAAGGCGTGGGGCGGCAAGGTCGTGCTCAAACAGGCCGGCGGGTCGTCGTTCGGCGGCGACTTCGTGGTCTCCATGCGCGAGGGGACCAGGGTCGAGCTGGCCGTGGTCGACGTCTCGGGCAAGGGCGTCGACGCCGGCACCAGGGCCCTGCTGCTCTCGGGCACGTTCGGCGGCCTGCTCGGCTCGGTGAGCGACTTCCTCGGCGCGTGCAACGCCTACCTGCGCCGCCAGCGCGAGGGCGAGGGATTCGTCACGGCCGTCCACCTGAGCCTCGACCTGGCCACCGGCGCCTACGAGATCACGTCGGCGGGCCACCCGCCGGTCGTGAAGTTCGACTCGGGCACCGGCACCTGGCGGGTCTCCACGGCCAAGGGCGTCGTGCTCGGGGTGGTGCCCGACCTGGCCTGCGAGCCCGACCGGGGCACCCTGCGCAAGGGCGACGCGCTCATGCTCTACACCGACGGGCTGATCGAGCAGCCGGGCCGCGACATCGACGCCGGCCTCGACCGGCTCCTCGGCGAGGCCGAGCGGCTGCTGCCCGGCGGGTTCTCCAAGAGCGCCCGCCAGCTCGTGAACTCGATGTCGTCGGGCCACAACGACGACTGCGCGCTGGTCTTGATCTGGAGACCGTGACACTAGTCACTGGTCGTGCGCTGATCCCGGTTGAGACCCTTTATCCGGTCACCGGCGGTACGGGGGTGTCGCCGGAGAGCGGCCCCATTCAGGGTCCCCGGGCCTTCTCAGGTAGGCGGCGCGGCTCACCTGCGAAGGCCCGGCCCTCTGTCTATAACCAGCCCGAATCGGCGGCGATCCTGACCGCGTCGACCCGGTTCCTGGCGCCCGTCTTGCACATGATGCGCGACAGGTGGTTGCGGACCGTTCCCACCGACAGGAAGAGCTCGTCGGCGATCTCCTTCGACCGCGCCCCCTGCGCGGCGATGCGCAGCACGTCGAGCTCCCGCCGGGTCAGCGGGTTGTCGGCCGTCTGGAGGGCGGCCACGGCCAGGTCGGAGTCGACCGCCCGCCGCCCGGCCGCGATCAGGCGGATGCCCTCGGCCAGCTTCTCGGGCCCGGCGTCGGTGCCCAGGAAGCCCAGCGCGTTGGCCGCGAACGCGCGGCGCACCTGACCGGGGTTGGCCTGGGAGGACAGGATCATCACCCGGCACGCGGGCACTTTCTCGCGGAGCCGCGCCGCGGCGGCCAGGCCGCCCATGGCGGGCAGGTCGATGTCGATCACGGCGGTGTCGGGACGGTGTTCGACGGCGGCCGGGATGGCGTCCTCACTCGACGCCACCCCGGCCACGACTTCGAGGTCGCTCTCCCCGTTGAGGGAGGCGACCAGGCCATGCCGGACGAAGGGTAGGTGCTCGGCCACCAGGACCTTGATCATGAGGCGCCCCCATCTCATACCTCAGGGTGATCGGCCAGACGCACAGTGTCATCGAAGTCTCTCGATTCGGCAAACCCACCGCAAGCTCCCCCGAGGATCCACCGTGAAATGCCCACGAACGCGGACACGGCCGGACGCCGGGCGGCGTGGGCTACTCTCGATGCGACGACCGATTTTCCGCCTGCCGGGGGTATGCGCCGATGAGCTGGCAGTTCATTGCCGGGTTCGTGATTCTCTTCGTCGGCCTCCTGGTGTCGATCGCCCTCCACGAGCTCGGTCACCTCGTCCCGGCCAAGATCTTCGGCGTGCGCGTCACGCAGTACATGGTCGGATTCGGCTCCACCATGTGGTCGCGGCGGCGCGGCGAGACCGAATATGGCGTCAAGTGGATCCCCATGGGCGGCTACATCCGCATGATCGGCATGCTGCCGCCGCGCCCGAGCGACGATCCCAACAAGCTGCGCTCGATCTCGACCGGGCCGTGGCAGGGCCTCATCGAGAACGCCCGCCAGGTGGCGTCCGAGGAGATCAGGCCCGGCGACGAGAGCCGGGTCTTCTACCGCAAGCCGTGGTGGCAGAAGGTCATCATCATGTTCGGCGGCCCGTTCATGAACTTCGTCCTGGCCTTCGGGCTGTTCGCGGTCGTCATGATGGGCTTCGGCGTGACCGTGCTCAAGCCGACGGTCAACGACGTCAGCAAGTGCGTCATCCCGGCCTCCCAGGCCGACCGCGAGTGCACGCCCGCCGACCCGAAGACCCCGGCCCTCGCGGCCGGGCTGCGGAAGGGTGACACCTTCGTCTCCATCGACGGCAAGCCGGTGACCTCGTGGGAGTCGGCCACCTCGACCATCCGTGCCCACGGCGCCGGTCCGGTGCCCATCGTCATCGAGCGGGCCGGGCAACGGCAGACCCTCACGGTGAACCTGATCGCGACCGAGCGGCCCGACCTCGACGACCCCACCAAGGTCGTCCAGAACGTCGGGTTCCTCGGCGTCGAGCCGACCCAGGTGACCGAGCGCCAGGGCCCCGGCTACGTCGTCTCCGAGATGTGGGACATGACCTCGCGCACGGCCGTCTCGATGCTCGACATCCCGGGCAAGATGGTCGGCGTCTGGCACGCCGCCTTCTCGGGCGAGGAGCGCGACCCCAACGGCCCGATCGGCATCGTCGGGGCGGGCCGCATCGGCGGCGAGATCGCCGCCTCCGCCGCCCCGATCGAGAACAAGATCGTCATCTTCATCAACCTGCTGGCCGGGCTGAACCTGGCGATCGGCATCTTCAACCTGATCCCGCTGCTGCCGCTCGACGGCGGCCACATCGCGGGCGGCCTGTGGGAGGGCGTCAAGCGCGGCTTCGCCCGCGTGGCCCGGCGGCCCGCGCCCGGCTACGTCGACGTCGCCAAGGCGCTGCCGCTGACCTACGCGATGGCGGCCGTGCTGCTCTTCATGGGCGGCCTGCTGATCTTCGCCGACATCGTCAACCCCGTCAGGCTGAGCGGCTAGCTACTCCCCGGTCACGCCGTCGAGGCGCTCGCGCAGGAAGTCGGCGTGACCGTTGTGCCGGGCGTACTCCTCCACCATGTGCACCAGGATCCACCGGTGCGACATGAGCTCCCCGGCCCGGTTGGGCTTCTTCATCAGCGTGTCGAGCGGGGTCTGCGCGCTGATCTTCCGGGCGGCGTCGATCTCGGCCCTCCAGGTGGCGAAGACCTCCTCGACGGGCGGCGAGTCGAGGGCGTCGAAGTCGTCGTCGGGGGCGGCGTCGGTGAAGAAGATCGGCGGCAGGTCCTCGCCGTTGAGCCGGATGCGGAACCAGGCCCGCTCGACGTCGGCCAGGTGCCTGACCAGCCCGAGCAGCGACAACGACGACGGTTCCACGGCCCGGGTGCGCAGCTGCTCGTCGGTCAGTCCCTCGCACTTCATGGCCAGGGTGTCGCGGTGGTAGTCGAGGAAGGCGGCCAGGGTGTCGCGCTCGTCGCCGGCGAGGGGCGGGTCGATTCTCATGGGGTTATGGTGCCAAACCATTGCCAGATGCCCGACATCCTGCGGGAACAAGTCATTCATGACACTTGACGGGAAAGTCGCGATTGTCGCCGGAGCGAGCCGGGGGATCGGCGAGGTCACCGCACGGGCGCTGGCCCGTTCAGGAGCCTCCGTGGTCCTGGCCGCTCGTGATTCCACCGCCATCGAGACCGTCGCCGCCGACATCCGGGCCTCTGGGGGACGCGCGCTCGCCGTTCCCACCGACGTGGGCGATTCGGACTCGGCCGAGCGGCTCGTCGCCGTCACCCTGGAGAAGTTCGGGCGGCTCGACGCGGCGTTCAACAACGCCACCGACGGGCCCGTGCCCGCGCCTCTGGCCGAGATCGATCCGCTGGACTTCGACCTCGGTATCCGGACCAACGTCCGCGGGACCTTCCTCGGCATGAAGTTCCAGATCCCCGCCATGCTGGCCTCGGGCGGCGGGTCGATCGTCAACATGGCCTCGGTGGCCGGGGTCCGGGGGACCGCCAACCTGGCCGGGTACGTCGCGGCCAAGGCGGGGATCATCGGGCTGACCAAGGTCGCCGCGCTCGACTACGCCGACCAGGGGATCAGGGTGAACGTGCTGGCCCCCGGGCCCATCCTGACCTACCACCTGGAGGCGGCGGGAGACGACGTCCAGCGCAGGGCGGGTCAGGCCGCGCCGATGCGGCGCGTGGGGCTGCCCGAGGAAGTCGCGGCGACGGTGATCTGGCTGTTCTCCGCCCAGTCGTCCTACATCACCGGGGTGACACTGCCGGTCGACGGCGGGATGGCGGCCGGGGAGAAGCCCCCGCTGGCCAAGAACCTCACGAGGCGGCCAGCGCCTCTATAGCGGGCAGCGCCGCCGCCAGGGCCTCGCGCTGCTCGGGCGGCAGGGCCGAGATCCGGGCCACGAAGAAGGCGATGCTGTCGCCCCGCAACCGTCCCAGTTCCGCCTCGCCCTCCGGCGTGAGGCTGATCAGGGAGGCCCGCCCGTCGGCCGGGTCGGGCGTGCGGGCGACCAGGCCGAGGTTCTCCAGCCCGCCCACCACCCGGCTCAGCGTGGGCGCGCTGACGCCCTCGTGGGCGGCCAGGTCGCCGAGCCGTACCGGGCCGAGCTGGGCGGCGGCCGCCAGGGTCGAGATCTGACCGGCGGTCAGGTCGCCGCGGGTCTGCTGGCGGCCGCGCCGGCCCAGGCGGGCCAGTGCCGCCTTGAGCCGTTCGGCCAGCAGGTCCACGTCGGTCATGACCGGTGCACCGTGGCCGCCGCCACGGCCAGTTCGTCGTGGACGTACCGGCGGCCCCTCAGCAGCGACGCCACGGCGGCGATCAGCGACATCGCGACGGCCAGCAGGAACACCACCACCAGGCCCTGGTGGAAGGGGCCGGAGACGAGGTCGGGGAAGTACTCGCGGCCGGTCAGGGTCGCGGCGTTCCCCGGGCTCAGATGGGCCAGGGCGCCGGTCGGGGCGAGCAGGTTCTCGATCGGGTTGTAGCCCAGGAAGGCGGCGAAGAGCGTGCCGACCGGGGGCAGTGCGCCGATCGTCGCGGCGAGTGCGGGCGGGACGCCGTGCTCGGCCAGCCCGCCGGTCAGGGTCTGGGGCAGGGTGGCGGCCAGGCCGGCGATCATCAGGGAGAAGAACACGCCGATCGACAGGACCATCCCGGCGTTGGTGAACGTCGCCCGCATGCCCGAGGCCACGCCGCGCTGCCCGGCCGGGACCGAGTTCATGATCGCGGTGGTGTTGGGCGCGGTGAACAGGCCCGAGCCGACGCCGTTCAGGAAGATCAGCGTGGCGAACACCCAGTACGGGAAGTCGATCGGCACCAGCAGCAGCCCGAGGAAGGCCAGCGCGGACAGCACGAGCCCTCCCGAGGCGAAGGCGCGGGCGCCGTACCGGTCGGACAGGTGGCCCGACAGCGGGCCCGCCAGCAGGAAGCCGGCCGTCAGCGGCAGCAGGTAGACGCCGGCCCACAGCGGGGTGTCCTCGAAGGGGTAGCCGTGCAGGGGCAACCAGATGCCCTGGAGCCAGATGATCAGCATGAACTGCAGGCCGCCCCGGGCGACGGAGGCCAGCAGCCCGGCCACGTTACCGGCCGCGAAGGCCCTGATCCGGAACAGCGACAGGTGGAACATCGGCTGCGCCGCCTTCGTCTCGATCAGGCAGAAGGCCGCCAGGATCAGCACGCCGCCCGTGATGCCGCCGATCACCAGCGGGTTGGTCCAGCCCATCGCGTGGCCGCCGTAGGGCTGGATGCCGTAGGTCACCGCCGCCAGCAGCATCGTGAGGCCGGCCGCGAAGGCCAGGTTGCCCCACCAGTCGATCCTGGCGCCCTCGACCCGGGTGACCGTCTCACGCAGGCTCCGGTACGCCCACACGGTCCCCAGGACGCCGATGGGCACCGAGGCCCAGAACACCAGCCGCCAGTCGAGCTGCGACAGCAGCCCGCCTGCGACCAGCCCCAGGAAGGTCCCGGCGATGCCGGCCACCTGGTTGACTCCCATCGCCATGCCGCGCCGCCCGGCGGGGAACGCGTCGGTCAGGATCGCCGCCGAGTTGGCCATCAGCAGCGCGCCCCCGACGCCCTGGAACAACCGCCAGCCGATCAGCCAGAGGGCGCCGCCCGACTGCTGGAAGGGGTCGAGGGCCAGCACCACCGTGCCGACGGTGAAGACGGCGAAGCCCGCGTTGTACATGCGGACCCGGCCGAACATGTCGCCCAGGCGGCCCAGCGTGACCACCAGGACGGCCGAGACGAGCATGTAGCCCATCAGGATCCACAGCAGGTAGGAGACGTTGCCGGGTTCCAGCGGGTTCAGGTGGATGCCGCGGAAGACGGCCGGCAGCGAGATGATCACGATTGAGGAGTTGACGGTGGCGAGCAGCATGCCCAGGGTCGTGTTGCTCAGCACGATCCACGGATAACGGTCCGACATGAGACCCCCAACAACTTGCTTAACCTAACTAACGAGTTGAGGGAGGCGAAAATGCCCCAAACAACACGAAAAGGGACGCGCTTCCGCGCGTCCCTTTCCGGTCGTGACGTGTCTATCGGGCAGATTCAGGCGCGAGCCACGACCGGCCTTCGGCCGGCCGCGTCTCGCTTACGGCATGCCGAGCGCCCGGTATTCCCAGCCCTCGGCGCGCCAGAACTCGGCGTCCAGGGCGTGGCGGCCGTCGACGATGCGGCGGTGCTTGACCACCGACGCCAGGGCGGACGGCTCGATCTCGCGGAACTCGGTCCACTCGGTCAGCAGCACGACGACGTCGGCGTCGGCCGCCACGTCCATGGCGCTGGTGCCGTAACGGAGCTCGGGGTAGGCGCGGCGGGCGTTGTCGAGGGCGGCCGGGTCGTAGACGCGGACGTTGGCGCCCAGGCCGTGCATGGTGCGGGCCACGTCGAGCGCCGGGGCGTCGCGGATGTCGTCGGAGTTCGGCTTGAAGGCCGCGCCGAGGCAGGCCACCTTCTTGCCGTTGAGCTGCCCGCCGACCATCTCGCGGACCAGGTCGATCGTGCGCGAGCGGCGGCGGCGGTTGATCGCGTCCACCTCGCGCAGGAACGACACGGCCTGGCCGACGCCGATCTCCTCGGCGCGGTGGGCGAAGGCGCGGATGTCCTTGGGCAGGCAGCCGCCGCCGAAGCCGAGACCGGGCTGGAGGAACCGGCCGCCGATGCGGTCGTCGAAGGCCAGCGCCTTGGCCAGGTGGCGCACGTCGGCCCCGGTCGCCTCGCAGATCTCGGCCATCGCGTTGATGTAGGAGATCTTGGTGGCCAGGAACGAGTTCGCGGCCACCTTCACGAGCTCGGCGGTGGCCAGGTCGGTCACCACGACCGGGGTCTCGTTGTCGATGATCGGCTGGAAGGCCGCCTCCAGCTGCTGACGCGCCCAGTCGGAGGCCACGCCGAACACGAGCCGGTCGGGACGCAGGGTGTCCTCGACGGCGAAGCCCTCACGCAGGAACTCGGGGTTCCAGGCGAGCTCGACCTCGTCGCCGGCCGGGGCCAGCTCCTGGATCAGGGCGGTCAGGCGGGCGGCGGTGCCGACGGGGACGGTCGACTTGCCGACCACCAGGACCTTGCGGTCGAGCAGCGGCGCCAGGGCGGCCACGGAGGCGTCGACGTAGGTCAGGTCGGCGGCGTCCATGCCGGGTTTCTGCGGGGTGCCCACACAGATGAAGTGCACGTCGCCGTGGGCGGCGGCCTCCTCGACCGACGTGGTGAACCGGAGGCGGCCGGTCGCCATGGTCTTGTCGAGGAGTTCGGGCAGACCTGGCTCGAAGAACGGCACCTCGCCGGATTGCAGCCGCTCGATCTTGCGGGGGTCGGTGTCGAGTCCGACCACCTCATAGCCGAGGGAGGCCATGCAGATCGCGTGAGTGGCTCCGAGATACCCGGTCCCGATGACGGTGATCCGGGGGAGTGCGGTGTCAGTCATTGTCAGTTCTCTCGCAGAAACTCAGGAGCATTCGCTCTTCTTGGTGAGCGGGCCGCCGGTCACCTCGTTGTCGCAGGTGATCGTGTTGCCGCCTGCGGTGTCGTTGATGCCGTAGCCCCCTGAACCGCCCAGATCGATGACGTTGGCCCGGAAGGTGTTCCCGGTCCCCCAGCCATTGATGATCTTGTGGGTCTGGAAGCCGTCCGCGGGGGAGCCGCGGCCGGTGTTGCGCTCGATCAGGTAGCCGTTCCCCTTGACGTCCACCCAGCTGTCGTTGTGACCATCGCCGGTGATCATCGAGCCGTCGAAGATGTTGCCGATGATCTTTCCGTCGGAGGTGCCCTCCTTGATGTCGATGGCCTCGGCGGTGGCGCGGATGACGTTCCCGCGCGCGATGTTGCGGTCGCTCTTGTCCATCTGGCCGCCGGAGAAGGTGGCCCAGTTGCTCTCGGCGGTGCCGAAGTAGACGCCCTCGCCGTACTTGTCCTTGCGGAGCCCGGTGCCCCAGATGAGGTTGTACTGGGCGATGTTGTCGGAGCTGAAGTTCCTGAAGTGGATGGCCTCGTCGCCGATGTGGTTGACGTCGAGGTCCTGGACGACGTTGAAGTTCGACTTGTCGGCCATGACGCCCTTCTGGGCGTGCCGGACGGTGAAGCCGATGAGCCGCCAGTACTCGGCCTCGTTCAGGTGGAAGGCGTAGCCCTCCTTGAGGCCGCCGCCGTCGATGATCGCGTCGCGGGAGCCGCAGACGAAGATCGGCTGGTCCTCGGTGCCCTTCGCGGCGCCCACGAACCGGCCCTGGTACTCGCCCGGCTCCATGAAGATCACCGTGCCGGGCTCGGCCGAGGCGAGGGCCTCGGTGAGCTCCTCCGCGGTGGTCACGGTCACGGTCGGGTCGGGGCAGGCGATCTTGCCCGCGCCGTCGGGGACCGCGATGTCCGGAGGCTGCTGGACGGCGGTGAACGGCTCGAAGTCCTCTTCCTCGTCCTTCCGCACCGGCTCCTCCTCTTCCGCGAAGTCCTCACCCGGGTCCTCGGCCCCCAGGGTCGGCAGGGGCCGGGGACCGGTGTCCGGCTGGATGTTCTCGACCACCATGCCGGGTTGTTGCTCCTGACCACCGCCGCCGCCGAAGATCCCGTACAGGACGACCACGATCAGGATCGTGAAGGCCGCACCGGCCCCCGCGGCGATCATGGTCTTCTTGTCGATGTCGATCTCGATGCGCATGGTCAGGTCCTTTCGGCGGACGCCCCGGTGAGCGACCACACGGGACGCTCCTCCAGGACGGACTGCCTCTCGTACGGGTCGACGATGCGACGTCCGACGCGGGGCCCGTTGTTCCCGAGGGCCCGGATGGCGGAGATCACGATGAGCAGGATGACGCCGAACCAGATCAGGTTCATCGGCTTGGCGATGCGCTTGACCGTGGTCCAGAAGTCCGCCGTGTCCTGCCAGCCGGCGACGTTGTTGGAGGTCACCGCGGCCATCCCGGTCGCGCGGTCGGTGTCGAGGGCGCTGCGCCCGGCGCCGCCCAGCGTGTTGCCGACGACCTCGGTGCCCGTGGCCACGCCGAGCACGGAGACGCCGTGCAGGGTCGCCTGGTTGACGGTGTTGCCGGTCACCTCGGCCTCGGCGTTGCGCAGGTAGATCGCGGTCGGGACGTTGTTCACGATGTTCCCGACGATCTTGGCGCCGGTGACGCCGTCGCGCACCGCGATGCCCTGGCTCCACTGGCCGCTGATCCGGTTGCCGGAGACCCGGACCCCGGTCGCGTCCTTGTTCACCACGATGCCCGTCTGCCCGCCGGTCACCTCGGTAGTCTGGACCGCCAGGTCGACGCCGCCCTGGATCTCGACGCCGTAGCGCTTGTTCTCCCTGGACCAGGAGCTGGTCACCGAGCTGCCGCCGAAGCTCTGCAGCGACTCGCCCGAGGCCGACGGGCCGCGGGCCAGCGGCAGGCCGCTGAGGGTGAAGCCGTTGCCGCCGTTGCCGACCGCGCCCGACCCGGTGATGGTCACGTTCTGGGTGCCGCGCGAGAGCACGAACCCGTCGCCCCGCGAGCCGGTCACCGTGGTGTTCTCGATGGTGGCGTTGCGGGCGAACCGGTGCAGCAGCACCCCGTCGACCAGGCTCCCGGTCACCGTCACGTTGGCCATCCGGGTCTGGTTGGAGGCCGTGATGAAGATGCCGTAGGCGTTGCCCTTGATCGAGGTCTCGGTGATCTCCCCGGTGACGAGGTTGGCCTCCGGCAGCTGGTAGGCCACCTTCTTCAGGCCCTTGCCGTCGTGGATCACCACCTGGTCGTCGTCGCCCATGCGCGGCACCAGGGCGCCGCCCGGGAGCAGCACCTTCTCGTCGGTGGGCGGCGCGGGCGTGGTGAGGTCGGCGTCGAGGGTGGTGCGGTCGCTGCCGGTCAGCGCCAGGCCGCCGGTCGAGCCGCTCCAGAACCCGAGGTACTCGACCTGCGCGTGGCTCATCCGCAGCTCGCCGCCGATCACCCGCACGTAGGCCCGGCCGTCGTTGACCCGGCTGTCGGCCGTGTTGATGTTCGGGTCCCAGCTCGTGAGGCGCACCGGGTTCTGCGGGGAGCCGTTGATGCGGATGCTGGCGCCGAAGCCGACGATCGTGGTGAACGACCCCGGCTCGCTGCGCATCCGGATCACCAGCGGGCCGGTCGCGTTCTGCAGCACCAGCTTGGCGTTCGGGCCGACGAACAGGTTGATGCCCAGGATGTACGACCCGTCGTTCTGCTTCTGGAAGTACTCCCCGCCCAGCTTCTCCAGGTCGGCGACCCGGTAGGGCTCCCGGCGCGAGGGCAGCACCAGCGTCTGGCCGTTGGCCGAGCTGGAGATGTGCGGCTGCCGGGCCCGCTGGGCGTTGGGGCCGCCGCGGGCGATCGCCGACATGAGCGTCGCCCGCGTCTGCATGATCCGCAGGTCCTCCTGGTCGACCAGGTTCGACTGCTGCTTGGCGTCGGCGGCGGTCACGTCGTCGACGGCGGGCGTCGGCGGCGGCTGGTCCACATAGGAGAGGTAGGCCCAGGTGCCGGCGCCCAGCAGGAGCAGCACGAAGAACGTGATCCAGGCCTTCTTCATCGCCCGCCTCCCACGGTGACCGTCGGGACGGCCGGCTGCGTCGGCCTGCTGCGCCCGTTGAACCCGCTGCCCGTTGCCGCGGTGGCCGCGTTGGGCAGGGTCCAGGTCGGGCGCTCCTCCATCGCCTGCTGCTGCTCGTACGGATCGACGATGCCGCGGCGGCGCCGGTCCATGATGCCGCGCGACCGGAACGCCGAGACCAGGATGAGCAGGATGACGCCGGCCCAGATGACGTTCATGGGCTTGACGTAGCGCTTGGCCTTGCTCCAGAAGGTCGAGGTGTCGACCCAGCCGTTCTCGTCGTTGTTGTGGTCGTTCACGTCGCCGCTCGACCGGGCGGTGCTGACCGCGCTGGTGCCGGAGCCGACGATCGTGTTGCGGGCCACCTCCGAGCCGCCGGCCGCGCCGACGACCGTGACGCCGTGGGCGTTCGGGTCCTTCACCGTGGTGATCTTGTTGCCGACCACCTGGCCGTTGGAGTCGCGCATGTAGACGCCGGTCGGGCCGCCGGTGATCGTGTTGCCCGAGACGTAGGCGTTGCGCACGCCGTCGCGCAGCGCGATGCCCTGGCGCTTCTGGCCGGTCAGCTTGTTGCCCGACAACTGCACGGCCTCGGCCCCGGCGCGGACCACGATGCCCATGTCGCCGCCGACGACCTCGCTGGTCTGCACGGCCTGGCGGATCCCGCCCATGACCTCGATGCCGTAGCGGCCGTTGCCCCGGGCCACGCTGTTGTTGACCGAGCTGTCGCCGTAGACCGCCAGCGACTCGCCCGACGCCGAGGGGCCGTGGGCCAGTGCCCGGCCGTCGAGGGTGAAGCCGTTGCGCCCGTTGTTCTCCGCCAGGCAGTCGTTGACCTGGACCTTCTCGGTGGCCCGGGAGAGCACGAAGCCGTCGCCGCCGCTGCCGGTCACCTCGGTGTGCGAGATCGTCGCGTTCTTGGCGAACCGGTGCATGAACACGCCGTGCACGATGCTGTCGCGGATCTTGTTGTTGATGATCTGCGTCTGGTTGGAGCCCGAGACGAACAGCCCGTAGGCGTCGCGGGTGATCACACTGTTCTCGATCTTGCCGGTGACCAGCTCGTCGGCCGGCACGTGGGAAGCGGTGCCGGGCCCGATCGGGTAGGTCTCGACGTCGCCGTAGGTGCCGCCGCCCTGGTCCTTGGTGTTGTTCTCCAGGCGGTCGGCCTTGTCCTGGTGGCGCTGCGCCTTGGTGCGGTGCCGGTAGGTCGACGACGGGCGCTCGGTGCCGGTCAGCGCGATGCCGCCGGTGCGACCGCTCCAGAAGCCCAGGTCGGAGACCTGTCCGTACACCATGTTGAACTGGCCGCCGACCGCCCGGATGTAGGCCCGGCCGTCGCTGGTGTCGAGGTCGGGCTTGCTCGCCTTGACGTCCCAGCTCGTGATCCGGACCGGCTTGGTCGCGGTGCCCTTGATGTCGATGTTGCCGCCGAAGGTGATGATCGAGCTGAACGACCCCGGGATGCTGCCCATCCGCAGCGTCATCGGGCCGCGCAGCTGGAGCGTCGCGCCGTCGGCCACGAAGACGTGGATGCCCAGCAGGTAGGACCCGTCGGTCATCAGCCGGACGTACTTGCCCCGCTCGACCGCCAGCAGATCCTTCAGCGTGTACGGCCGCTCGTCGTTGCGCGCCGGCAGCACCATCGTGCGGCCGAACGACGAGGAGAAGATCTGCGGCTGCTTGCGCTGGGCCGCGAAGAAACCGCCCTGCTGGAGCAGCGCCGTGAGCGCCGCCCGGGTCTGCAGGATCCGCTGGTCCTCCATGTCGACGAGCGCCGCCTGAGATTCGGCGTCCTCGGGGGAGATCTTGATCAGCGGCTCGGGCTCGGAGCTCGGGATGCTCGGCGCGTCACTCGGCACGGCGCCGGGCGCCGCGCTGGGCACCGCCCCGGGGGCCGTACTGGGTGCCGCGCTGGGGGTGATGCTCGGGGCCGCGCTGGGCTTGCTCCTCGGGATGGTGCTGGTGATCCCGGTGTCGGCGGACGGCCGCGCACTCGCCGGGGGAGTCGGCGAGGGCGCGGCGGCGACGGGGGGCACGCCGATCGTGAGCGCGCCGAGCAGCAGGGCTCCGGCGGTCACGATGGTCCGGTTCACGGCCATCAGGCCAGTCCCTGCAGCGTGGCGGCCGTCTGGCCCTCCGAACCCGCCTGGTCGGCCTTGCGGGTCAGCCAGCCCTGCTTGTTCATGGTGAGGAACGCGTAGAGCTTGATCGGCAGGGCGATCCCGATGATGACCAGGGTCGTCAGCGGCAGCAGCAGGATCTCCTGCGGGTGGCGCTTGAGGTGCGACCAGCCCCGGATGCCGCGGCCGATCAGCAACCAGCCGACGCAGGTGCCGATGCCCCAGGGGGTCAGCTCCAGGCGGCTGAAGAACAGGTAGCCGAGCGTGACGCCCATGGTGACCGGGGTGAGCAGGATCTGCAGCACGGTGACCTTGGTGACCAGCGGCGTCTTCCACAACCAGCCCTTCCACAGGGCGGTCAGGTAGCAGCGGTAGGAGTTGCGGCTCCAGCGGATGCGCTGCTTGAAGAAGGCCCGGAACGAGCTCGGGAACATCGAGATCGCCCGCGCCGACGACTGGTGCACCGTCTTGTAACCGGAGGCCAGCACCAGCCAGGTGAGCCGCCCGTCGTCGCCGGCGATGCAGCGGCGGCCGAGGAAGAACTCGTTCTCCAGGTGGTGGACGACCGGCAGGATCGCCGACCGGCGGTAGGCGGCGGTGCGGCCGGACAGGCAGGCCACGCCACCACGGCTGCCCATGGCCGGCACGTAGTCGTAGTAACGCAGGTTGACCAGCCAGTCGGCGATGCGCCGCCAGACGCTGGTGGTGCGCTGGAACACGTTCTGCTGGGTGCCGACGCCACCGACCTGCGGGTCCTCGAAGGGCATCTGCACGGCGTCGAGCAGGCCGGGCTCCCACCAGGTGTCGGAGTCGGCGAACACCACGATGTCGCCGCGGGCGGCCCGGATGCCGACCCCCAGCGCCGACCGCTTGCCCGAGTGTTCGTAGACGAGCACACGCAGCCGGGGGTCGTTGACCTCCCGCAGCTTCGCGTGGCATTCGGTGTCCGCGACGTCGACCACGATGATCACTTCGCCCGGGTTCTGGGCGAGCCAGCTCCCCAGGCACCGGACCAGGATCTCCGCGTCCTCGCGGAACGACGGCACCACGACCGAGACGGACGCGCGGTAACCGTTGACGACGGGCTTGGCCAGCCGGGACAACACGACCCGGTAGATCCACAGACCCCAGACGAGCAGACCCGCCAACCCGAGCGGGACGATGTCTCGCCAACTCCCGTTGGCGCTCGACCTCACCAGCCATTCATAGGCGGTGTCGAGCCAATTCGCTGAATCAGACCCCACGACCTTGTTCTCCTGAGCTTTTCCGCACGCGAGAGAATGCCCCGAGTCGTTCCGGATCTCAAAGAATGAGATGACCGGCGGAGCACACTATTTGTTCGGCTTTAACGTCAACTTCCGCATCGAAGTCGATTTGAGTTCGGGCCCCCTATTGGGGGGTGAGCCCGACTGCCGAGCCGAGACGGCGGGCCCGGTGGCCGCGGGCCGGGGAAAAATCAGCGGATCTCACGCTGGTCCTCTCGCGTGGCATGGGAGGGAGAGTGTCGGGATCCGTGCCCGGCCGGCTGCGATGAGTCACAGCTGACACAGGTGCCACAACAGTCCCGAGGTGTACCGTTCCATAAGCTAATTTCGGGATAAGTCGGGTGTCAACGGGCCTGTCGTTGAAACTTTTATCTGTGGGGATGGCGGGGCCGGAGGTAAACACGGTGCGGCGGGCGACTTTCCTGGTGGGAGGCGGTTGGGGCTCCAGTTGGGGGGCTCGTGCACCCGTCCGGGCGACGGTTCTTTGCAGCAGAATTCACGTGCGTGTAACCAGCGCCCGGATAAATGCCGAAACATGATCGTTATCGAATCCGGGTAAACCTTCGGGCGCTTCTGTAGGTGATCACTTACTTCGGGTTCCGAAGGATGATCACGCGGGCGTGCGCACCGCGGGGGCAGGGCGCGCACACCCGCGTGATCGTGGGGTGGGGCAGTTGGTCTTTGAGAGCTTACGGGGGGTTCGATGAGCTTTGTGGGGGTTTTGGGGTCAGGGTAGTGCTTCTGCCTGAGAACTCCCTGGGCGGGGCGGCCGTTTCGCGGGGGTCTGACGCGGTTCCAGCCATCCGGGGGGTCGGTTCATGGCGGGTGCGGGCCGGGTTCGCGATGGGTCGATCGCGGGCTCGGCGCCGGGGCGGGCGGGGGAGTCGTGCGCGGTCGGCTCGCGGGGTCAGGGCGGGCCGGCCGGTGGGGTCGGGGCTCAGAACATCGAGATGTGAACGTGGTCGTAGTGGTTGGCGGTGTTGCCACCGCGGTTGCTCATGAAGCGCCAGCCGGTGCCGCTGTTGATGCGCTGCCGCCAGATGACGTACTTCACGCCGAGCTTGGTGCGGTTCTTCAGGGCCCACTCGGCGAGCTGGTCGCCGAGGATCTTGGCCGAACCCGTGGCCATCGCGCCGCCGGTCGTCATCATGAAGTCGCAGGCGCGGCCGAGCGGGTGCTCGCCCATGGTGTCGACGCGGAAGCAGCCGATCGAGTTGTTCAGCTTGAAGGCCGCCTTGGCCTCCTCGCGCATGAGGCGGGTGCGGGCGGTGATGTTGTCGGCGCCGGTCGGCAGCTGCGGGGCCCAGCCGCCGTTGGCGAGCTTGCCGGGGCCGATCGGGATCAGGTCGTCGAGCCGGTCCTTGATGTCGTCGATGAGGTCCTCCGCCTCCACGCGGCGCCTCTCGATGTCCTTGGACTTCTTGTCGATCTCGGCGATCAGGCCCTTGGCCTCGGCCGCCGCCTGCGCCCGCGCCTGCTCCTTCTGCTTGTAGTTGCGCACGATCGCGGCCTGCTCGTTGCCGAGCTGCATCGCGAGCGGCGACATGCCCATGCCGGGCGGCAGCACGATCCCGCCGTTGCCGGGGACCGACTGGTAGCTGAGCCCGGCCAGCCGGGCCATCTCGCGCTGGGCCGCCGCGAAGTCGGCGTGCGCCTTCTCCAGCTTCTCCTGGGCGGCCTTGGACGCCGTCTTGGCCTTGGCGAGGTCGTCGCGCGCCGCGTGGTACTGCGCGATCAGCGAGTTGACCTTCTTCTCCAGGCTCGACAGCTGCTTGCGCAGTTTGTCGGCGTCGGGCTTGGGGGCCGCGACGGCGGGGCCGGGCACCAGCGCGGCGCAGAAAGCGGCCACCAGGGCCGCCACCGGAAGGAGGAACAACCGGCGGTTGCGTCGGTGCGTCGTGGCGGGCAGCGCCCACTCCTCTCCTTGCGCCGGCCGGGTTAGCTGACGGATTCGGGCGGAGAAGCCCGGGCGCTCGATCGCGCCTGCACCCCAGGTTCTGGTGGGTCCCCGGCTCCCGGGCGACACGCCCGGGATTAGGCAGTCCGCCGAGGTCTCGGCGGGTTCGTGTGGATAGTAATGGTAAAGACGAGGCAAGTGCTACTTAAAGTTGCGACCATACGGAGATCAATCCGTGATCTGGCGCCCCATCTTTCCCGATGCAGCCCTGAGCATAGAGGCCGCCTCCTCGGGCCGCACGTCGTTGACGAACGCTCCCATACCGGATTCGCTACCTGCCAGGTACTTCAGCTTCTCCGGCGCCCTCCTGATGCTGAAGAGCTCCATGTGCACGTACGCCACCTCCCTTCCCCAGCGAACCGGCGCCTGGTGCCAGGCGGCCACATACGGCATACGGACCCCGAACAACCCGTCGAGGGCCCGCAGCACCCCGGTGTAGAGCGGCCCGAACGCCGCCCGCTCCTCGGGAGTGAGCGAGGGCAGGTCGGGCGCCTGCCGGTGGGGATAGAGGTGCACCTCGAACGGATACCGGGCGGCCCTCGGCACGAAGGCCGTCCAGTGGTCGTTCGCGGCGACCACCCGCTCCCCGGCACGCTCCTCCGCCACCACGGCCGCGAGCGAGCCGGGCCGGGCGACGGTGAGCATCCGCTGGGTGCGGGGTGTCACATAGGGATACGCATAGATCTGCCCGTGCGGATGGGGGAGAGTGATACCGATTTCGGCGCCCCGGTTCTCGAAGCAGAACACCTGCTCCACCCCGTCGAGCGCGGACAGCTCGCGGGTGCGGTCGACCCAGGCGTCCATCACCAGCCCGGCCCGCTCGTCGCTCAGGCCGGCGAACGAGGCGTCGTGGTCGTCGGTGAAGCAGACCACCTCGCAGCGCCCGATGGGCCCGCTGAACGAGGGGAACCGGTTCTCGAACACGGCCACGTCGTAGGCCGAGGGGATCTCCGACCAGGGGCGGCCGGGGCAGAGGGGGCACTCCTCGGGCGGGGGGAGATGGGTGCGGGTCTGCCGGTGGCCGGCGACGGCCACCCACTCGTCGAGCACCGGGTCGTGCCGCAGCTCCGAGGGGTCGGGCCGGGGCGGCAGGTCGCGCAGGTCCTTGGCGGAGTGGTCGCGCTCGTGGAGGTCGAAGTAGATGAGCTCCCGGCCGTCGGCCAGGTGGGTCAGATGGCGGTTCATGCGGGTTCGGCGACGATCAGCTCGCCGACGTGGCCGGCCAGTTCGTCGCGCGCCTCCTTGTCCAGGCCGGAATCGGTGACGAGAACATCGGCCCGGTCGAGCCGGGCGATGGTGGAGATGCCGACGGTGCCCCACTTGGTGTGGTCGGCCAGCACCACGAGCTGCTGCGCGGCGGCCACCAGCTCGCGGTCGGTCTCGGCCTCCAGCAGGTTGGGGGTGGTGAATCCGGCCCGCGCGTTCATGCCGTGCACCCCGAGGACGAGCGTGTCGACGTTGAGCGACCTGATCGCCTGCACCGCGATCGGCCCGACGAGGGCGTCGGACGGCGTGCGCACGCCTCCCACCAGCACGACCGTCTGGCCGGGCCGCCCGGACCGATGGAACACCTCGGCCACCCGGACCGAGTTGGTGATGAGGGTCAGGTCGGGCACGTCGACGAGGTGGTGGGCGAAGGTCCAGGTCGTGGTGCCGGCCGACAGGGCGACCGCGCTGCCCGGCCGGACCAGGTGGGCGGCGGCGCGGGAGATGGCCTCCTTCTCGGGCTGCTGCCGCACCGACTTGGCGGCGAACCCGGGCTCCTCGGTCGACCCCGGCCCGGCGACGGTGGCGCCGCCGTGCACCTTCTCGATCAGACCGCGATCGGCCAGCGCCTCGAGGTCGCGGCGGATCGTCATGTCGGAGACGCCCAGGTCGCGGACGAGGTCGGCGACCCGCACCCCGCCCGTGCGCCGGACCCGTTCGAGGATCGCCTGTTGCCTCTGCTGGGCCAGCATCAGCTCCCCCTCTCAAACATGTTCCAACAAATCATCGCATAGAAAATGTTGGAACATGGGAGGTGGACAGGTGCTCGCACGAGGCGCACAGTGGGCCAATGGGTAAACGACAGCGCAAGTCCAAGGCCCGCCGCAAGAAGAAGGCCAACCACGGCAAGCGGCCCACGGGCCGTTAGCCGGAGGCCCCGTCAGGAGGCCCGGCGTCCCCAGGCGGCCAGCAGCCGCGTCTGCGCGTCGGCGTTCTCCGGCACCGGCACGTGCCCGCCGATGATGCCCGAGCTGCGGTAACCCTCCTCGCAGCCGGCGAACCAGTCGGCGCAGAGCGAGACGAGCTCCGGGTCGAGCCGGTCGGCCACGCCGATGGCGTTCGACAGGTCCCACGTGTGGATCAGGGCGTCGGCGAACAGTTCGGTGACGTACTCGCGTCCCGGCACGTCTCCGAACGACAGGTGCACGGTGCGGTCGAGCACGCCCTCCGCCGAGGCGGCGGTGACGGCGGCGTGCGCGGCGAAGTCGAACGCCTTGACGGCGTCGTCGCCGATGAGGTCGCCGTCGAAGACGTCGCCGATCTCGGCCGGGCTGCGGCCGGCGAGCAGTTCGGGCGCCCAGAGAGATTCGTACACCAGGTGGTTCACCAGGGCATGCACGTCCCAGTCGACACACGGCGTCGGGAGGTCCCACTGGCCGGGCTTGATGAGGTGGACGCGCATACCGAAGGCGTCCAGGGCCCGGCGGTAGGCGTCCTCGATTCCGATCGTCACAATTCGACGGTAACCCGAACACGAGCCCACGTCATGGGGCTCCGGACCAAAGTGACAATTTAGGGCATTCCTGGCATGTGCGCTGGGACGACCATCTGTTTCTTGCCCGTCACCAGCAACCATGCGGGCAGAATCGTCACGCACGCCACGGGAATCAGCGCCGTGTCCCCGACGACGGCCACGGAGATGAACAGGCTCAGCCAGCCGTGCTGCGTGATCGCCAGCACGAACCCCAGCACCCCCGCGGTCAGCGCCAGGGCCGGCGGCACCGCCGGGACCAACGCGTTGGCGGCCACGCCCAGGGCGATCCCCATGAAGACGGCCGGGAAGATGCGCCCGCCCCGGAACCCGCAGGCCGCCGCCACGGTCAGCGCGACCAGCTTGACCAGGAGGACCAGGATCACCGTCCCGGTGGCGGCGTGGCCGCGCAGCAGCTCACCGGCCTGCGTCAGCCCCTTGAACATGGACACCTCGCCGCCGATGATCCCCAGGCCGCCGAGGACGACCCCGCCCGCCGTGACCATGAGCACCGGATGGGGGATGCGGTGGAAGGCGGCATGGGCGTACGGAAACGCATAGACCACCAGCAGCCCCAGACCCGCGCCGACGAGCGCGATGACCGGCCCCGAGACCAGGTCGGCGAGCCGGAACCCGGGGTAGCCGGGCACCTTCATGTACAGCGTCCGGCCGGAGAGGGCCACTGTGGTCAGCGCCCCGGCGGAGGCCGCCAGCAGCGGCGCGAAGAGTCTGTCCCAGAGCGGCGTCTCCGGTCTGCCCAGCGGCAGCTCCGACATGAGCAGCGCGGCGGCGAGCGGCGTGCCGAACAGGGCGCCGACGGTCCCGGCCGCGCCGATCCCCACCCAGACCACGCCGTCGGCCTGCGGGAACAGTCTCCGGCCCGCGGCGAAGGCGAGGGCCACGTTGACGGCGGTGATGGGGTTCTCCGGCCCCAGGCTCACCCCGCAGGAAAGGGTGACGATCACCGCCACCAGCACTCCCGGCAGCACCCGGGGCGGCATCGGCGGCGCCACCAGCCCCTCGGTGGCCGGGTCGGGCCCGGCGTGCCCCGGAAACCGCCAGATCAGCAGCCCCGTGACGGTTCCCGCCAGGGTGAGGACGACCAGAATGCGCCACCACTCGAACGACGGCCAAATCAGGCGCTCCAACCATTCGGCAAGTGCGGTGACGCCGAAGAGGATGAGACTCGAACCGACTCCAACCACCAATGCGGGCAAAACCAATGCCAGCAGCCTGATCCACGTCGCCCTCGGCATTGGCGTGTCCCCCCGGCCTCAATGCACTTGGAATACCCGTGGGGTTCTCAAAAGAAAGCCTCGCATCGCCAATAGTGCGCCATGTGAGGCATTTGTGGCGGTTTATGTGGTTATGGTGGCAATTGCTAGTCGACGAGGAAGGAGCTGGTCGCGTTGACCACCGCATCCACGACACCCACTTCGGGCGGACGACTGCCGCACCCCTCCAACTGGCTGCGCTTCGCCGGGATCCTCGGCATCGTGGTGGGGCTGCTCAACATCGTCGGCGGGTTCGCCGCGATCTTGAAGAGCCACTACCTCGTGGTCGGTTCATCCGGCGTGCTGATCTTCAACCTCACCGCGTGGGGCATCATCTGGCTGGTCGCCGGGGTCCTCATGGTGATCGCGGGCGTGGGCATCCTCCAAGGAGCGATGTGGGCCCGCATGCTGGGCATCGTCCTGGCGGCACTGGTCATCCTGGGCCAGTTCGCCTACGCCGGGGCGTTCCCGATCTGGTCCCTCATCGTCGTCGCGCTGGCCGTGGTCGTGATCTACGGCCTGGTGGTGCCGCCGCGCGGCAGTATCGCCTAGGGGAGCCGCTGTTCCACCCAGACGATCTTCCCGAGAGGGGTCGGGCGAGTGCCCCACCGGTAGGTGAGCCGCTTGATGAGCTGCAGCCCGCGCCCGGTGTCGTCCTCCGAAGTCGGAGTGCGCAGCGCCGGGACGGTGGGCGAGCCGTCGGCGACCTCGCAGACCAGGGTTCTGCCCCGGCCCCTCAGCAACCTCAGCTCGATCGGCGGCCAGCCGTGCTTGAGCGCGTTGGTCACCAGCTCACTGACGACCAGCTCGGTGGTGTCACGGACGGCGCCGAGCCCCCATTCCGCCAGCGTCGCCCGGACGAACCGCCGGGCGTGACTGACGAAGCGGGGATCGGCCGGCAGCGAGCAGGAGGCGATCTCGTCGGGCGCGAGTTCATGGACCCGGGCAAGCAGCAGCGCGATGTCGTCGCGCTCGTGCCCGGGTCGCTGACTGTTGATGGTCACGTCGCACATCTCCTCCAGATCCTGGTCGGGCGCCGACAGCAGCCGGCGCAGCGCCATGATCCCCAGGTCGATGTCTCTGGCCCGGCTCTCCACCAGGCCGTCGGTGTAGAAGGCGAGGATCCCCCCGGACGGCAGCACCATCTCCACCGTCTCCAGCGGGTCGTTCCCGATCCCCAGCGGCAGCCCCGAGGGCAGCTCGATGATCTCGGTACGACCGTCGGGATGGATCAGAACCGGCGGAACATGCCCCGCCCGCGCCAGCGCGCAGGTCCGGGTCACCGGGTCGTAGGTCGCGTAGACCGCCGTGGCGATCTGGGTGGGATCGAGGTCCTGGCTCATCCGGTTAAGCCGGAACAGCACCTCGTCGGGCGGCAGGTCGAGGGACGCCAGCGTGCGCGCGGCGGTCCGGAGCTGCCCCATCGTGGCCGCGGCCCGGGTCCCGTGCCCCATGACGTCGCCCACCACGAGCGCCGCCCGGCACCCGGGAAGGGGGATGACGTCGAACCAGTCGCCGCCGACCCCCATGAGGTCGCTGGCCGGCAGGTAGCGGGAGGCGATCTTCATGCCCAGCGGCTGGTGCAGGTCGGCCGGCAGGAGGCTGCTCTGCAGCGTGAGGGCGGTGCGCCGCTCCCGGGCGTACAGGCGCGCGTTGTCTATGCAGACGGCGGTCCGCGCGGCCAGCTCCTCGGCGACCGCGACGTCCTCCTCCTCGAACGGCGACCCGCCGGGGTTCCGGCTGAAGATCGCACACCCGAGCACCCGCCCCCGCGCCTTCAGCGGCACGGCGATGAACGACCCGCCCACCAGGAGCTTGGCCACCACCTCACGGTCGAGGCTGGCCCCGATCAGCTCCGCGGTGTGCTCGTCGAGCTCCGGATACATGATCGGATTCCCGGTCGACATGCACTGCGCCTGCGGCAGCTGCGCCGAGTAGACCGTGACCTCGTTGATCGGAAAGGCCTCGACCCACTCGGTCGGATCGGCCTCCGCCACCCCGATGGCCACCCGCCGCACGAGCGCGGTGCCGTCGACCGGCCGTGACGGGAACTCCCCGTCGATGACGAGCCGATCCTGCACCATGATCGCCGAGGTGTCGGCGAACCGAGGGACCGCGATGTCCATCAGCTCCCGGCTGGTCTCGCCCAGATCGAGGGTCGTCCCGATGCGACGGCTGGCCTCATTGAGATAGGCCAGCCGCTCCTGAGCGGAGGCCGCCGAGGCCTGCCGCCATTCGAGCCGGTCACCCGGCGCCGGCGTCTTGATCACGCTGTTCCGGTTCATCTCTTCCGCATCGTAGGGAGGACAACCACGGCATTTCATGCCTTTTCCCAGACTGTACGGCGCTTTACGCGGTGGATTGCAGGGTCAAGGCCGCATTGATCCTCAAGAAGCCGGGTCATCGGCACGGAAAGGCAGTGTTCGTCGGTGTTTACGACGTGATGCCCGATGCCGGGCGAGGGGGTTGCGGACAGGAATTATTACCTTTCGACCGCAACCGACAGACTGTGTCGGGGTGACAGGATTTGAACCTGCGGCCCCCTGCTCCCAAAGCAGGTGCGCTACCAAGCTGCGCCACACCCCGTGAGCCGCCTGGCGCCGACGCCCCGAGATCTCCGGTACGCTTACGCTTTGACGGCCGGATGAAGTCTAGACCAGATGCCGACCGGCGCGCGCGGACGTAGCTCAATGGTAGAGCCCCAGTCTTCCAAACTGGCTACGCGGGTTCGATTCCCGTCGTCCGCTCTCAACGTGAAAGGCCAGGTCACCCCGGTGGGGTGCCTGGCCTTCGTCATACCGGATCACGCCGGGAAGTCCTTCGGGTTGACGCCGCTCGTGCGGGCGTTGCCGCCCTTGACGGGGTTGAGGGTGAGCGTCCAGATGGTCGACTGGGTCGCGGTCGTGGTGAACCTCAGCCGGTCGTTGAAGCGCTGGTAGGAGGCGCTCTTGGTGAACTTCCGCTTCGAGCTGCTGAACCGGTAACCGGTGGTGAAGTAGACGGTGTAGGAGCCGTCGTCGACCTTCTTGAAGCTCGCGGTCGACTTCGCGCGGACGTAGAGGCTGAACGCCTTCTTCTTGCCCCGGACCAGCGTGACGACCCCGTCCTTGGCGGTGCCGTTCTTGATCTTCAGGACGCCCTCCCCGCCGCTGATGCGGTCGTAGAGGACCTTGCCGTTGCCCGGCCGCGCCGCCGACGGCGCCAGGGAGACCGCAGCCGACTCCTGGACGGAGGCGCCGGCCGGGGCGGCGGCATAACCGGTCAGCAGAACCGCGGTGAGGACCGCTCCTGCGAGAGGACGTAATGAGTGCATTGCGACAATATGTCGAATTGCCGTCGGCCGGGTCAACGCGATTCAGAGTCGCGGAAGCCTCTGGCACAAATGGGAAATGTCAGTCCGAGATCGTAGGCTCCGCTGCCATGATCGCCGCGCAGACCGTGTCCTTCGACCTCTACGTCCACTACAGCCAGGCCTACCTCGTCGACGACACCGACGACGCCATGGGCCCCAATGGGATGCTCGACGACCACCCCACCCACCGTGTCGGCATCATCCGCGTCGAAGACGGCGACGCCTTCCTCATCACGGGCCTGCACACCGGCACTGTCGACTTCTCGGTCACGGTGGCCGACCACGACCCGGGCGCGGACAGCGGCGGCTACGAGGACATCGTCGAGATCAGCATGGAGTCCGAGGCCGGCAGGTTCGCCCTGCACGAATGGGGTGGCGGCGACGTCCACGAACTACCCGACCTGCCCGCGGGGCCTGGCTGGTATCGGTTGCGCTACCACGCTCAGAACATGGACGCGGCCGCCGAAGCCGACACCTCACAGGAGATCATCGACCGCTATCTGCTGCAGATCTGGCCCCAGGACGAGTCGGAGCCCCGCGTGGTCCAGAGCGCGAGCGGCCAGCTCGCCTACTGGCGCAGCCCCAGGTGAGCTCTGATCAGAGGTTCGTCTCCCGGTCGATCCAGCCCAGGTAGTCGCCCGCCCCCATGGCGACCGGCACCGCGATGATCTCCGGCACGTCGTAGGAGTGCACCTCGCGCACACACCCCGACAGGTCACCGAACCGCTCCGCCGTCGTCTTGAACAGCACGAGCCACTCCTGCGACCGGTTGACCTCACCGTCCCACCAGTAGACGGAGGTGATCGGCCCGACGATCTGGGCGCAGGCGGCGAGGCGGCGTCCGACCACCGTGCCGGCCAACCGGTCGGCCTCCTCGGGTGATCCGGCCGTCACGCGCACCTCAATATGGTCAGACATGCCTGCACGCTAACCCGGGAGACCCATGGACCTCTATGTGATCGTCTGCGCCGCCGGGCCGGTGCGGGACCTGCCCGAGCTGATCGCCGAGGCGCGGTCGCGATCGTGGACGGTCCAGATCGTCGCCACCCCCAAGGCGGTCGACTTCATCGACGAGGCCGATCTGGAGCGGCGTACCGGGAGAAAGGTGCGGGTGAACTACCGGCACCCCAGCGAACCCAAGCCGCCGCGGGCCGACGCGATCCTCGTCTATCCGGCCACGTTCAACACCGTCAACAAGTTCGCGCTCGGCATCACCGACACCTATGCCCTGGGGCTGCTGGCCGAGGCCCCTGGCCTGGGCATCCCGGTGACGCTGGTGCCGTTCGTCAACGACGCCCTGGCCGGCCGCGCCCCCTACCGGGCGGCCGTGGCCGCGCTGGAGGAAGAAGGTGTCGCCTTCGCGGCGTCCTGGCGGGAGGCGCTGGCGTAATTCTGTCGGTGGCGACCGGCAGACTGGCGGCCATGACCATCGCACTCGTCGCGGGCGCGACCCGCGGAGCCGGAAGAGGGATCGCCGCCGAATTGGGAGCGATCGGGGCGACCGTCTACGTCACCGGCCGCACCACCCGTGACCGGCAGTCGGAATACCAGCGGCCCGAGACCATCGAGGAGACCGCCGAGCTGGTCACCCGGGCGGGCGGCCACGGCATCGCCGTCCCGGCCGACCACCTCGACCGAGACCAGGTCAGGGCGCTGGTCGAGCGCATCGACCGGGAGCAGGGGCGGCTCGACGTCCTGGTCAACAACATCTGGGGCGGCGAGAACCTGTTCAGCTGGGACAAGCCGCTCTGGGAGCACGACCTCGACGACGGCATGCACATGCTCCGCCTGGCCATCGACACCCACATCATCACCAGCCACTACGCCCTGCCGCTGCTGCTCAGGCACGAGGGCGGGCTGGTCGTCGAGATGACCGACGGCACCGCCGACTACAACGCCGCCAACTACCGCGTCACCTTCTTCTACGACCTGGTGAAGAGCTCGGTGGTGCGCATGGCGTTCGGCCTGTCCAAGGAGCTCGGGCCGCGCGGGGCCACCGCCGTGGCGCTGACGCCCGGATGGTTGCGGTCGGAGCTGATGCTCGACCACTTCGGCGTCACCGAGGAGAACTGGCGCGACGCGGTCGAGAACGAACCCCACTTCGCGATCTCCGAGTCGCCGGCCTTCGTCGGCCGGGCCGTCGCGGCGCTGGCGGGCGACCCCGACCGGGCGCGCTGGAACGGCCAGTCGTTGTCGAGCGGCGGGCTCGCCCAGGTCTACGGCTTCACCGACGTCGACGGCAGCCGTCCCGACGCCTGGCGTTACATCGTGGAGGTCCAGGACGCCGGGAAGCCGGCCGACACCACGGGCTATCGGTGAGAGATCGCCAGTTGACGGCGATCGCCGAGATCGCCGGAATGGGTCTCGACGTCTGGCTGCGCGGCGGCTGGGCGATGGATTTCACCCTGGGCGAGGTGACCCGCGACCACGTCGACATCGACTGGTTCGCCTGGTCCGACGACGCCGACCGGCTGGAGGAAGCCCTGCTCACCCGGGGTTTCGTCCCGCAGCCGGGGCCGCCGCGCGACCAGCAGCGCGACTTCACGCGTGAGGGGGTCGAGGTCAGCTTCGCCCTGCTGGCCGCCGACCTGACCGTCGCGGGCGGCCCATATAAAGGAGAGCGCTGGCCCGACGGCCTGCTCGACGCCCCCATGGGCCGTCTCGACGGCCTGAACTGCCCGGTCATCAACGTGGCCGCGCAGATCGAGATCAAGGTAATGATGCCGGTCTGGGTGCCCGGCCTGCCCCGGAGGGAGAAAGACGTGTCCGACCTCACGCGCCTGCGGATGCACGTTCACCTGAGAGATGTCAGAGATTCCGACCTGGAGGTCTTCCACACCCAGGAGCAGGACCCCGAGGCCACCCGCCGCTCCCGCTTCCCGGCCCGCGAGCGGGAGAGGTTCCTGAACCACTGGCGTCAGAACATCCTCCCTGACGAGACCTGCCACGTGCAGACCGTCGAGGTGGGCGGGCAGATCGCCGGCAACGTCGTCGCCTGGTGGCAGGGCGACCGCCGCTTCCTGGGCTACTGGCTGGGCCGGGAGTTCTGGGGAGGCGGCATCGGCACCCGCGCGCTGACCCTGTTCCTGGAGAAGGAGAAGGTGCGCCCTCTCTACGCCGACCCCCACGGGGGCAACACGGCGTCGGTGCGTCTGCTGGAGAAGCTGGGCTTCACCCGGACGACCGTCAACGACGAGGGCTTCGTCCTCTACGTGCTGGAGAACTGAAACTTTCGGCCAGACCGGCCGTCACGGAGCGCCCGAGCGGCCGGTCGGCGCCGGATGCTTTGCGAGCGAGGGGAGCCGTAACCGAAAAGAAGGAGCCGTAACCGAAGAAAAGGTCAGGCCTCGGTGCGGAACATCGCCCAGACGGCCTTGCCGCCCTCGTCGAGCGGGTCCCAGCCCCACGCCTGGCTGTAGGTCTCCACGATGTAGAGCCCGCGCCCGTTCTCCGAGACGAAGTCGGGCTCCTTGCGGGTGGGCACCTCGTCGCTGGGGTCGGCCACGGCGAGTATCACGTGGGGGGCCAGCCGAACCAGCATGAGGGTGATGGGGTGGTCGGTCGACGCCGCTTTCGGATACAGAGCGTAACGAACCGCGTTGGTCACCAGCTCCGAAACGACCAGGGTCGCGTCGTCGGTGAGTTCCGAAAGTCCCCAACCCTGCAGCGTCGATCGCGTAACATCGCGTGCGGTCTTGACCGAATCCGCCAGGGGGCGTAACGGGCAGGTCGTGGCGTCGGACTCGGGGGCGGTGCGCACCAGGCGCTCCACCCCGACATCGCGGGCGGATATGGGATTATCCAACATCCTGCCCGCACCTCCCGATCGCCAGATTTGAGAACTAGTGCACCTTTGGCCCAATATGCACTAGGCCATCATGGGACAAGGGCCCGCCCCCTGCAAGACCCAAATGCACGTGCAAGCGCCTTGTGCACTTGCCCAAACCGTTGAGCGATTGTGAAATGGACGGGGGGTTCAAGCCTTGTCTTCCTGGCCGGAAGTGGTGACACTGTGTGGGCTGGGGGTGTCGGCTCGACCTTCTCCGGCGAGTCGAGCAGAGAGGGAGGCGCCGTGACACGTACCCAGCCGGGACAAGGTCCCACGGCGCTGCGCATCCTCCTCGGCACCCAGCTGCGCAAACTCCGGGAAGAACGCGGCATCTCGCGCTTCGAGGCCGGACACCTGATCCGCGGCTCCGAGTCGAAGATCAGCCGCATGGAGCTCGGCCGCGTCAGCTTCCGCGAACGCGACGTCGAAGACCTCCTCACCATGTACGGCGTGGCCGACGAGGCCGCCCGCAAGCCCATCCTCGAACTGGTCAAGCAGGCCAACGAGCCGGGCTGGTGGCACCGTTTCAGCGACGTGCTGCCGGGCTGGTTCCAGGCCTACGTCGGCCTCGAAGAGGCGGCCGCCCGCATCCGGACCTACGAGGTCCAGTTCGTCCCTGGCCTCCTGCAGACCAAGGAGTACGCCCGCGCGGTCATCACGGCCGGCGCGGTCGGCTCGGCGCCCGAGGAGATCGCCCGGCGGGTCGACCTGCGGCTCGAACGCCAGCGCCAGGTCCTCGAACGCACCACCCCGCCCACCTTCTGGGCGGTCATCGACGAGGCGGCGCTGCGCCGCCCGATCGGCGGCGTCGACGTGATGCGGGGGCAGATCCAGCACCTGGTCGAGCTCATGGACCAGGGGAATGTCACGATCCAAGTGATGCCCTTCCACTTCGGCGGACACGCCGCGGAGGGCGGCGCGTTCAGCATCCTGCGCTTCCCCGAGGCGGAGCTCCCCGACATCGTCTACGTCGAGCAGCTCGGCAGCGCCCTCTATCTCGACAAACGCGATGAGGTCGACAGGTACAGCGAGGTGATGGAGCGGCTGTGCGCGGTCTCCACCACCCCGTCCGAGACCGTCGACATCCTGAGAAAGATCTCGCGCGAGCTCTGACGCGTCACTCGCGGGGGCTGCTCTGCTCTAGACTGAAGTTTGGCGCTGGACACCCCGCCGCAGTGGAGCATGCCCATGTGCCCTCTTCGTGGGCGCGGCGCGCGTAACGTGCCGCGGTAGCTGTGCATGACGCGCCCGCGATCACCAGATGCTGTTATTTAGGAGACCACCCCGTGAAGACCGCTGTCGAGGAGCTCAGCCCCACTCGGGTGAAGCTCACCGTCGAGGTGCCGTTCGAGGAGCTCGAGCCGAGCCTGAAGGCCGCCTACAAGAAGGTCGCGCAGCAGGTGCGCGTCCCCGGCTTCCGCCCCGGCAAGGTTCCGGCCCGGATCATCGAGCAGCGCTTCGGCCGCGCGGTCGTGCTCGAGGAGACCCTGAACGACGCGCTGCCCGGCCTCTACGGCCGCGCCGTCGACGAGGTCGATCTCTTCCCGGTGAGCCAGCCCGAGATCGAGGTCACCCGGATCGACGACGGCCAGCAGGTGGAGTTCACCGCCGAGGTCGACGTCCGTCCCACCTTCGACCTGCCCTCCTACGAGGGCACCGAGGTCACGGTCGACGCCGCCACGGTCGCCGACGCCGACATCGACGCCCAGCTCGACGCGCTGCGCCAGCGCTTCGCCACGCTGACCGGCGTGGAGCGCCCGGCCACCAAGGGCGACTACGTCGTGATGGACCTGCGCGCCGAGATCGACGGCCGCAACCTCGACGAGCAGCAGGCCGCCGACGTCTCCTACGAGGTCGGCGCCGGTTCGGTCCTCGAAGGCCTCGACGCCGCGCTCGAAGGCCTGTCGGCCGGCGAGGAGAAGACCTTCCGCACCACGCTCGTCGGCGGTGAGAACGCCGGCGAGGAGGCCGACGTGATCATCAACGTCAAGTCGGTCAAGGAGAAGGTCCTCCCCGAGCTCGACGACGAGTTCGCCCAGCTCGCCTCCGAGTTCGACACGCTCGACGAGCTCAAGAACAGCATCCGCGAGCAGGTCCGCCGCAACAAGCTGATCGAGCAGGTCGTCCAGGCCCGCGAGAAGGCCGTCGACGCCCTCATCGGCGGTCTCGACATCCCGCTGCCCGACAGCGCCCTCAAGGCCGAGGTCGACGCGCGCAAGCACAACCTCGAGCACCAGATCGCCGAGAGCGGCCTGAGCCGCGAGGCCTACTTCCGCCTCTACCAGACGACCGAGGAGGAGCGCTTCGCCGAGTTCGACGCCAACTCCGCCCGGGCGCTGAAGATGGGCTTCGTCCTCGACAAGATCGTCAAGGCCGAGGACATCGGCGTCAGCGAAGAGGAGCTGACCCAGTTCGTCGTGCGCCGCGCCGCCCAGATGGGCGTCGCGCCGAACACGCTGGCCCAGCACCTCGCCGACAACGACCAGCTGACCCTCGCGATGATGGAGATCGTCCGCGAGAAGGCCAAGTCGGTCGTGGGCGACGCCGCCAAGGTCGTCGACTCCGAGGGCAACGAGGTCGACCTCAAGGCGATCTACGCCGAGCTCAACCCCGAGGGTGAGGCCGAGGGCCTCGCTCAGGCTCCGGCCGGCGCCTCCGCCGAGTAGGCGCGACCCACCGCCGTTCCTCTGGGCCCCCGGTTCTCACCGGGGGCCCATTGGCATGTGTTCGGTACGTCATGGGGTGGGCGAAAGCCGTACAAACAGGGCGTGGGGGAGCATGCGCCGTCAGCGAACACCCGGGTGAGGGGGCATGAGCTGTGGGCGGCGCGCGTTAGGGTCGAGCAAAGCCAATCGATAACGACGCATCGGAAGGTGACGCTGTGACCAGCCCGCCGACCTTCTTCCAGCCCATCGGCTTCGAGCCCGAGTCGCGTGGCAGAGAGAACGGCCCCGCCCGGCTTGAAGACCAGCTCTACCAGCGTCTGCTGCGTGAGCGAATCGTGGTGCTCGGCACTCAGGTCAATGACGAGGTCGCCAACCGGCTCTGCGCCGAGCTCCTCCTGCTCGCCGCCGACGATCCCAACCGGGACATCTGGATGTACATCAACTCTCCCGGCGGTTCCGTGACGGCCGGCATGGCGATTTACGACATGATGGAGTATGTGCCGAACGACGTCTGCACGGTGGCGATGGGCCTGGCCGCTTCCATGGGCCAGTTCCTGCTGTGCGCCGGCGCTCCCGGCAAGCGCTACGCCCTGCCCCACGCCCGGATCATGATGCACCAGCCCTCGGGCGGCATCGGCGGCACCGCCGCCGACATCGCGATCCAGGCCGAGCAGATGCTCTACGTCAAGAAGACCTTGGCCGAGCGCATCGCCCACCACACCGGCCAGCCGCTCGACCAGATCGAGCGCGACTCCGACCGCGACCGCTGGTTCACGGCCGACGAGGCCAAGGACTACGGCTTCATCGACCAAGTCGTGCGCAGCGCGCGGCAGGTGCCCTCCGAGGGCGCCGTTTCATGACGGGAGCGTCCATGAGTGACCTGATTCGGCCGGGTGACATCAACGGCCGCTACATCATCCCTTCGTTCGTCGAGCGCACGACCTACGGCGTCAAGGAGATGAACCCGTACAACAAGCTGTTCGAGGATCGCATCATCTTCCTCGGCGTCCAGATCGACGACGCCTCGGCGAACGACGTGATGGCGCAGCTTCTGACACTCGAGTCGCTCGACCCCGACCGTGACATCAGCATCTACATCAACTCGCCCGGCGGGTCCTTCACGGCCATGACGGCGATCTACGACACGATGCAGTTCGTCCGGCCGGAGATCCAGACCGTGTGCCTGGGCCAGGCGGCCTCGGCCGCGGCGGTGCTGCTCGCGGGCGGCACGCCCGGCAAGCGCTTCGCCCTGCCGAACGCCCGGGTCCTGATCCACCAGCCCTCCACCGAGGGCGGCGGCCAGGGATCCGACATCGAGATCCAGGCTCGTGAGATCCTGCGTATGCGGGACCTTCTGGAGCAGATCGTGGCCAAGCACACCGGCAAGGACGCGGCCGAGGTCCGTCGCGACATCGAGCGCGACAAGATCCTCAGCGCCGACGAAGCCAAGGCCTACGGAATCGTCGACGACATCATTCCGTCGCGTAAGCGCCAGACGGCTGCCGTCGCCTCGTAAGAGATCGAAGGTCGCAAGTGCACCGGAACGGTGCCCAATTGGGCACCTTCCGGTGCGACTCACCGCTAGGGGGCTCACTGAGGGCCCGGAAGACGGTAACGTCGAAACCTGAGCGGGATGACGTTTTCGCACCGAAGTGACCGGCGCGAATGACCGGACCGCGGCAGCAGGGCGGTCCCACGCAAAGGAGAGTCTGGGGTGGCACGCATCGGCGACGGGGGAGACCTGCTCAAATGCTCGTTCTGTGGCAAGAGCCAGAAGCAGGTCAAGAAGCTCATCGCTGGACCAGGCGTCTACATCTGCGATGAGTGCATCGAGCTCTGCAACGAGATCATCGAGGAGGAGCTCTCCGAGTCCTCTGAGCTGAAGTGGGACAACCTCCCCAAGCCTCGAGAGATCTACGAGTTCCTCGACGCCTACGTGATCGGCCAGGACAAGGCCAAGAAGGCCCTTTCCGTCGCGGTCTACAACCACTACAAGCGGGTCCAGTCCGGCGAGCGCGGCCGTGACGACGGGCTCGAGTTGTCGAAGTCCAACATCCTGCTTCTCGGCCCCACCGGCTCCGGCAAGACGCTCCTGGCCCAGACCCTGGCCAAGATGCTCAACGTGCCGTTCGCCATCGCCGACGCCACCGCCCTCACCGAGGCCGGCTACGTGGGCGAAGACGTCGAGAACATCCTGCTGAAGCTGATCCAGGCCGCCGACTACGACGTCAAGAAGGCCGAGACCGGCATCATCTACATCGACGAGGTCGACAAGATCGCCCGCAAGAGCGAGAACCCGTCGATCACCCGCGACGTCTCCGGCGAGGGCGTGCAGCAGGCGCTGCTGAAGATACTGGAGGGCACCACCGCATCGGTGCCTCCGCAGGGCGGCCGCAAGCACCCCCACCAGGAGTTCATCCAGATTGACACCACCAACGTGCTGTTCATCTGCGGTGGCGCCTTCGCGGGCCTCGAGAAGATCATCGAGTCCCGGGTGGGCAAGAAGGGCATCGGCTTCAACGCCATCATCCGGTCCAAGGAAGAGGTCGACTCGGTCGACATCTTCGGCGACGTGATGCCCGAAGACCTGCTGAAGTTCGGCATGATCCCCGAGTTCGTGGGCCGTCTGCCGGTCATCACCAGCGTCCACAACCTCGACCGCGAGGCCCTGATCCAGATCCTCACCGAGCCCCGCAACGCCCTGGTCAAGCAGTACCGGCGGCTGTTCGAGCTCGACAACGTGGAGCTGGAGTTCTCCGACGACGCGCTCGAGGCCATCGCCGACCAGGCGATCCTGCGCGGCACCGGCGCCCGCGGCCTGCGCGCGATCCTGGAGGAGGTCCTCCTCTCGGTGATGTACGAAGTGCCCTCGCGACAGGATGTCGCTCGGGTCGTCATCACCCGCGAGGCGGTTCTCGAACACGTCAACCCGACGTTGATCCCGCGCGACCAGCTGAAGCAGCAGCGCACTCCGCGAGAGAAGTCCGCATAACACATAGTGGGCCGGGGCGCTCGGTGGGAGCTTCTAGAATTGGCTCTCGTGACGACGCCTGAACTGCCGACCCAGTATGCCCCTGCCGATGTCGAGGCCCCCAGCTACGAGCGCTGGGTAGCGGCCGGTCACTTCGGAGCGAGCGCGGTAGACGGGCGAGAGCCGTACAGCATCGTCCTCCCGCCGCCCAACGTGACCGGCTCGCTCCATGTCGGCCACGCCCTCGACCACTCGATCCAAGACGCCCTGACCCGCCGGGCCCGCATGCGGGGCAACGCCACCCTGTGGCTGCCCGGCATGGACCACGCCGGAATCGCGACGCAGAACGTCGTCGAGCGCGAGCTGGCCAAAGAGGGCCTCTCCCGCCACGACCTCGGCCGCGAGGCCTTCATCGACCGGGTCTGGCAGTGGAAAGAGGAGTCGGGCGGCCGCATCCTCGGCCAGATGAAGAAGCTCGGCGACGGGGTCGACTGGTCCCGTGAGCGCTTCACGATGGATGAGGGCCTGTCGCGGGCCGTCCAGACGATCTTCAAGCGCCTCTTCGACGACGGCCTGATCTACCGGGCCAACCGCATCATCAACTGGTGCCCCCGCTGCCTCACCGCGCTGTCCGACATCGAGGTCGAACACCAGGAAGACGAGGGCGAGCTCGTCTCGATCCGCTACGGCGACGGTGACGACGCGATCGTCGTGGCCACCACCCGCGCCGAGACCATGCTCGGCGACACCGCCGTCGCGGTGCACCCCGCCGACGAGCGCTACGCCCACCTGATCGGCCGCGAGGTCGAGCTGCCGCTGACCGGCCGGCGCATCCCGATCGTCGCCGACGACCACGTCGACCCGGCGTTCGGCACCGGCGCGGTCAAGGTCACCCCGGCCCACGACCCCAACGACTTCGAGATCGGCCGCCGCCACGACCTGCCGTCCCTGGCGATCATGGACGAGCGGGGCGTCATCACCGCCCATGGGCCCTTCCAGGGTCTCGACCGGTTCGAGGCGCGCCCCGCGGTCGTCGCGGCGCTGCGCGCCGAAGGCCGGATCGTCGCCGAGAAGCGCCCCTACCTCCACAGCGTCGGCCACTGCTCGCGCTGCAAGACCGTGGTCGAGCCGCGTCTGTCGCTGCAGTGGTTCGTCAACGTCTCCCCGCTGGCCAAGGCCGCGGGCGACGCCGTCCGCGACGGCCGCACCCGCATCCACCCGCCGGAGCTGGCCAAGCGCTACTTCGACTGGGTCGACGACATGCACGACTGGTGCATCTCGCGCCAGCTCTGGTGGGGCCACCGCATCCCGGTCTGGTACGGCCCCGAGGGCGAGGTCGTCTGCGTCGGGCCCGACGACGAGATCCCCGAGGGCTACACGCAGGACCCCGACGTCCTCGACACCTGGTTCTCTTCGGGGCTGTGGCCGTTCTCCACGCTCGGCTGGCCCGAGCAGACCGACGACCTCAAGAAGTTCTATCCGACGACCGTCCTGGTCACCGGCTACGACATCCTCTTCTTCTGGGTCGCCAGGATGATGATGTTCGGCCTCTACGCCATGGACGGGCAGCCGCCGTTCAAGACCGTCGCGCTGCACGGCATGGTCCGCGACCAGTTCGGCAAGAAGATGTCGAAGTCGTTCGGCAACGTCATCGACCCCCTCGACTGGATCGAGCGCTACGGCGCCGACGCCACCCGCTTCACCCTGCTGCGCGGCGCCAACCCCGGCTCCGACGTGGCGATCAGTGAGGACTGGGCGGCCGGCTCCCGCAACTTCTGCAACAAGATCTGGAACGCCACCCGGTTCGCCCTCATGAACGGCGCCGTCAGCGACGGCCTGCCCGACGAGCTGACCGCGGCCGACCGCTGGATCCTGTCGCGCCTGCAGTCGGTGACCGCGCTGGTCGACACGGCCTTCGACGACTTCGAGTTCGCCAAGATCAGCGACTCGCTCTACCACTTCGCGTGGGACGAGGTCTGCGACTGGTATCTGGAGCTCGCGAAGATCCAGATCGCCGGCGGCGGCCAGGTCGCCGAGAACACCAAGCGTGTGCTGGGCCACGTCTTCGACGCGCTGCTGCGCCTGCTCCACCCGCTGACCCCGTTCGTCACCGAGGAGCTGTGGCGCGCGGTCACCGGCCGCGAGTCGATCGTGGTGGCGCCGTGGCCGGTGAGCGATCCGGCGTTCGCCGACGCGGGGGCGGAGTCGGAGATCGAGGCCGTGCAGAACCTCGTCACCGAGGTCCGGCGCTTCCGCTCCGACCAGGGTCTCAAGCCCGGCCAGCGTGTCGCCGCCCGTCTCTCCCTTTCCGGTACGGCCGTCGCCGCCCACGAAGACGCCATCCGCTCCCTTCTCAGGCTCGACCCGTCGGGTGAGAGTTTCACGCCGACCGCGCGCCTCGCTGTGGGCACGGTCACCGTGGAGATCGACACCGCCGGCGCCATCGACGTGGCGGCCGAGCGCAAGCGGCTGGAGAAGGATCTCGCGGTCGCGAAGAAGGAACAGGCCCAGGTCACGGGCAAGCTCGGCAACGAGCAGTTCATGGCCAAGGCCCCCGACGACGTGGTGGCGAAGGTGCGCGCCCGCGCAGCTCAGGCGGTGGAGGACATCGCCCGCCTGGAGGCTCAACTTGCCTCGTTGCCCCGCGTTTAGGGTTTCGTGGCCAGGGAATGATTATCGGGTTGCCGAAGTGGGTCGCGGCATCCCCGCAGAGGTGCTAATGTTCTTGTTACGCCAAGCGGGACGGCGCGGCCCGGACTCGGAAGAGCCGGGGCGATCGGATCCCCAAGGCGTCCCCAACAACTTCCTCCGGGAAAACCGGGCGATTTGACATCGCCTGGAGCTCGGGTAAGTTAGACGGGTTGCTCTCGAAAGGGAGCACTTCCAGCGGGAAACGGAAAATGTCGAATCACTGAATTTGACACTAACCGGAAGCGCTGCGAAGATAAAGACACAAAGAAAAAAGCAAGTCCGTTTCTTGAGAACTCAACAGTGTGCTAAAAGCCAGTGCATGATGCACAACCCCGTCATTTGATGACGGATTCCTTTGGTTGACATTCATGTGAATGTTGGCCAGGAAAATTCTCTGAAGACATCTTTTGGAGAGTTTGATCCTGGCTCAGGACGAACGCTGGCGGCGTGCTTAACACATGCAAGTCGAGC
>NZ_BSSX01000008.1:0-600912 GCF_030269205.1 Herbidospora sp. NBRC 101105
CAGAGAATTTTCCTGGCCAACATTCACATGAATGTCAACCAAAGGAATCCGTCATCAAATGACGGGGTTGTGCATCATGCACTGGCTTTTAGCACACTGTTGAGTTCTCAAGAAACGGACTTGCTTTGTTCTTTTTTCTTGCTGTTGTGCCTTTATCTTTTCAGCGTTTCCCGCTAGTGTCAAACTCGGCACTTTCTTGCGGTTCCTGCTGAAGAGCAACCCCTCCAACTTAGCCAGGTTCCAGGCGATGTCAAATCGACCGGATTTCCGGATCTTGTTGAGTGGAGTTTGCCGAACCAGGTCGACGAGTTAAAGATTAACAGCTCACCGGAGTGCTTCCGCACGGCCACGAGGTCATGGCTCGGTCAGTTGATCGCCAACAGTGGATCTCCGCCGGTCAGCGGGGTAGGAACCGCTCATGATCGAGCTGCCGCGCGCACTGGTCGTCCTGCTGACCGCTGCGGCGGCGGTCGTGACACTGGCCGGAATCCAGGCCGTGGGATCGATCGCCGGTCCGGTGATGCTGGCGCTGGTGCTCGTCGTGGCGGTGGCGCCCATCAGGGGGCTGCTGGAGAGGAAGGGCGCGCCGACCTGGCTTCAGGTGGCGGTTCCCTTTCTCGTCGTGCTGCTGGTGCTCGCCGGGATGCTGGCGATCGTCGCGGTGGCGGCGACGCAGCTGGCGACGATCGCGCCCACGTACACCGACAAGTTCGCCGCGCTGGCGGCGGAGGCGCGGGCCTTCGCGGCCGCGATCGGGTTGGGGGCCGACCAGATCGACAAGGCGATCAACTCCTTTGATCCCAGCCGGTTGCTGCCGGTCGCGCAGGGGTTGCTCGCGGGGGCGCTGGGGGCCGGGTCGGCGCTGTTCCTGATCGTGGTGTTGTCGCTGACGATGAACCTCGACGCGCCGGCGTTCACCCGGATCCTGCGGGTCGCCAAGGTCGAGCGGCCCGAGCTGCACACGGCGCTGACCACCTTCGCGTCGCGGATCCGGCGTTATCTGCTGGTCTCCACCGTGTTCGGGATCATCTGCGCGGTGCTCGACGTGATCGCGCTGATCGTCCTCAGCGTGCCGCTGCCGCTGCTCTGGGGCATCCTCGCGCTGATCACGAACTATGTGCCGAACATCGGCTTCATCCTCGGGCTGCTGCCGCCGGCGCTGCTCGCGCTGCTGGACGGGGGGTTCTCGACGATGTTGCTGGTGATCCTCGCCTACATCGTGATCAACGTGGTGGTGCAGTCGTTCGTACAGCCGAAGTTCCTCGGCGACGCCGTCGGGTTGTCGACCACGATGACGATGGTGTCGCTGATCGTGTGGGCCTTCGTGATCGGGCCGCTGGGGGCGCTGCTGGCGATTCCGCTCTCCCTGCTGGTGCGGGCGCTGGTCATCGACAGCGATCCTTCCGCCCGGTTCGCCCGGGCGCTGGTTTCCGGGGAAGCGCCCCCGCAGGGGCGTACCCCGGCATAGGGTCACCGCGTGCGCAGATGGGACATCGATGAGCGGCAGACCGGGATCGCCGACGGCACGGCGATGGATCCGCAGGTCCAGACCCTCCTGGCGTCGATGCGCCGCGACGGCTGGGTGACCGAGGAGCCGGAGGTCCACCTGCTGCCGCACCTGAGGAAGGCGTGCGGCGACCGGTGGCGGATCGTGCGTGACCGGCTCCTCGACGACGGGGTGTACGAGCTGACGCTGACGCTCCAAGAGGAGCTGTCAGGTGTCGCGCTGCACCGCGCCGCTGTCGGACTTCTCACGGCCGTCGCCGAGCCGGTCTTCTTCGTCCGGCAGAGCGAGCCCCGGGTCTTCGACTGCGTCACGGGGGTGCTCGACGGCGACCCGCCCGGGTTCAAGAGTCACGGGCACCTGGTCCGCCTGATCGTCGAATGACCGGCGGGCCCACGGCATCGCGGCGATGAGCAGCGGGAACAGGACGATCGAGCTGATCGCCCACGGCGCGTGCAGGGCACCCCAGTCCTGGCCGCGGAACTGGGTCAGCACCAGATAGCCGGTCGCGGCCCACAACGAACTGCCGATGATCGCCGGCCAGGCCCACTTGGTGGGGCGGGCGACCAGGAACGGCATGAACCAGAGCAGATACTGCGCGCCCAGGCGCGGCGTCACGACCATGAAGCCCAGCAGGATCGCGATCGACACGTCGATCGGGTCGGCCTTGCGCCACCACCACAGGCAGAACGCGGCCACGGCGTAGATCATGTACTGGCCGACGACGAGCTTCCACGGCGTGAGGTCCCAGTTGCCGCCGTTGATCACGGCCGTCCAGCCCCAGTCGCCGGTGATCGGCCGCACGTCGCTCGGCCGCAGGCTGATCTCCTTGAGCACGTCGACGAGCTGGTCCCAGCGCACCCAGCCGCCGAGCGGCATGGTCAGCAGCACGAGGATGGGCGGCACGGCCACCGCCAGCCCCGACACGATCCGCGCCCGCACCCCCGGCAGGAACATCAACATGCCCGGCACCAGGATCACGGGCCAGCTCTTGGCGCACAGCGCCAGCCCCATGAGCAGACCGGCGTAGACGGCGCGGCGGGTCACCCCGGCGGCGTCGCGCGTGAGGAGGCTGCGCACCATCCGGTCGGGCCGGTCGAGCAGCGGCTCGCTCCCCCGGAACTCCCCCGGCCCCCGCGCCACCACGTAGGCGGCCACGGCGAACACCAGCGAAACGGGTTCGACCTGCCCGTGGACCGACGCGACCAGGACCGCGAGGGGGTTGCAGGCGTACTGGAAGGCGCGGAGCCGCTGCTGCCCGCCGCCCGCCAGCCTGCCGACGAGCGGGATCAGCGCCAGGTCGGCGACGACGGTGACGAGCCGTCCGGCGATCTCCCACGGGATGCCCAGCCACATCAGCGACCCGTAGACATAGGGGATCGCGGGCAGGAAGTGCCATCCGCTGTTGACCGGGTTGCGCCCTTCGAGGATCGCCTCACCGGCCGGGCGGAAGCTGTTCACGAAGTCGATCGGCTGCCACGAGTCGGCGGCGGAGAACACCATGATCAGCACCCGGACCACGACGCCGACGCCGAGGATCGCCAGGAGAGAGGGTTGCCACCCCCTCCGCTGGGCGAGGACCGCGAGCACGACACCGGTGACGAGAAGGATTCCCGTGGGGATTGCGTAGTCCATGACGCGCCAACCTTAGCCATTCCCCGTGACATAGGAGGGCCCCGCGACAGACTGGCGATCCCGCCGTCGGCTCGTCCCGCGCCGCACTCCGGGACAGAACCGGCTTCCGTTACGGCTCCGCCCACCCCGGCCCCGCCCGCCGCTCCCGGCCCGCGCCGCGTCCGGCGCCGGCCCCCGCTCCCGCCTCGCACCGTGACGACATGAGGGACGACATGAAGGACGACATGAAGAAGGCGGTGCCGCACCCCGGCGTCCCGGCATGGGTACGGCACCGCCTTCAGCCTCCGAGGCGGCTCAGAAGCCCGCGGTGATTCTGGTGAAGTCCCAGTTCGACTGGCTGATGCCGGAGCAGTTCGACACCACGCCGCCACCCGGGCAGGGGCGGTCGCGGTTGACCGACCAGGTCGCGAAGCGGGTCAGGCCGCGCTGGACGGCGTAGTCGCGGATCGCCGTCCAGGCCGCGGGGGTGGTGGTCTCCAGCTGGTCGGAGAGGCCGACCATGCCCGAGATGCCCATCTTCGCGTAGGCCTGTGCGTCGGTGTAGCCGTACGCCGACTTCAGTACGTTCTTCAGGCCCTCGGACGCGTTGATCGTGTCCTGCTGGATGTTCGAGCTGCCGAAGTCGAACGTCATGATCGTGAAGTTGTCGATCGGCACCGCCAGGGCCCTCGCCTGGTTGATCAGGCGCACGCCGTGGGAGGTGGGGCCGCTCGTGGACGTCCCGAAGGTGACCGCGATCTTGATGTTCGGGTTGTTCTGCTTGACGATCTTGAGGCCGTTCAGGATGCGGTCCTGGACGGTGTAGTTCTCGAACTCGTCGGTGTTCTCGATGTCGAAGTCGACCACGGCCGGCCCCGTGGCGTTGATCACTGTCTGGACGGCCTGCGCGTAGGCCTGCGGCGTCGAGCAGTTCGGCCCGAGCTTGTTGCCCGACCAGCCGCCGAACGAGACCTGGATCGACCCGCCGGCCGCCTTGATCGCGTTGATGGCGTTGATGTCGGCCGCGTTGGTGAGCGGGCGGTTGCCGTCCCAGGCCGGGTTGCAGCCGCCGGACGACAGGATGAAGGCCATCGTGAACGACTTCACCCCGGTCGCCGCCATCACCGAGGCGGGCGCGGGCGGGTCGCCCCAGCCCATGTAGAGGTAGGGCGCGCCGGGCATGCGCGCGCCGCCGGTCGGGCAGCCCGTCGTGGAGCCGGTGACCGAGCCGGACGAGGACGATTCACCCACGTTGTTGTACGCCCTCACGACATAGGTCTTGGAGGTGCACGCCGCGATCCCGGAGATGGTCGCCGAGGTGCCGGTGACCTGCGCGCGCTGGGTCGAGCCCTCGTACACGCGATAGCCCACGACCGTGCCCGAGGACGCGCCCCACGAGAGCGAGATCGACGAGCCGGTCGTACCGGTCACCGTCGGGGTGCCGGGGGTGCCCGGGGTGCCCGGCGGGTTGGTCGGGCCGCCGGCGCAGGGCGCGCCGTTCAGGGTGCAGTTGGCGGGCACGGCCGAGCCGGGTGAGGCGATGAAGCCGAAGCTGGCGGTGCCGCCGGGCGGGATGGAGCCGTTCCAGCCGACGTTGCTGAGGGTGAAGCGCTGGCCGCTGCGGGAGAGCACGGCGTCCCACTGGGAGCTGACGTTGCCGCCCGAGGGCAGGTCGAAGGCGACCGACCAGCCGTTGATGGTCGAGGTGGTGCCGTTGGTGATGACGTACTTGCCCTCGAAGCCGGACCCCCATTCGGAGGTCTTGGTGAAGACGGCGGTGGCGGGGGCGGCGTGGGCGGGGGTGGCGACGAGGACACCCGCGAAGGCGATGGAGGCCGCGAGGAGCACGCGTAAGCGTTTCATCGGAACACGTCCTATCCGAGCGCGTTGAGGTAGGAGCGGTGGCTGCGGGAGAACTCGAAGTTGTTGAACCGGTCCCAGTTGATCGACCAGGTCATCAGACCCCGGAGGTTCGGGTAGACGCCGCGCGGCCGGTAGGGGCCGCAGTTGACGCCCTTGGCCAGGCAGTCGAACGCCTTCTGCACCTCGGCCACGGTGGTGAAGCCGTTGCCGGCCTGCGGGGAGGACGGCAGGCCGATGGCGACCTGGTCCTGCCGCAGCGCGGGGAAGACGTTGTTCGTGTTGCCCTGGATCGGGAACCCGGCGAGCAGCATGTCGGTCATCGCGACGTGGAAGTCGTGGCCGCCCATCGTGTGGTACTGGTTGTCCAGGCCCATGATCGGCCCGGAGTTGTAGTCCTGCACGTGGAGCAGGGTCAGGTCGTTCCGCATCGCGTGGATGACCGGGAGGTAGGCGGCCGCGCGCGGGTCGGCGCCGCCCCACTGGCCCGAGCCGTAGAACTGGTAGCCGAGCTGGACGAAGAACGTCTCCGGAGCCATGGTCAGGATGAAACGGCTCCCGTAACGGGCCTTCAGCGAGCGCAGCGCCGCGATCAGGTTGACGATCACGGGGGTGGTCGGGTTGCGGAAGTCGGTGTCACCGGCGTTCAGCGACAGGCTGTGGCCCTCGAAGTCGATGTCGAGACCGTCGAGGCCGTACTTGTCGATGATGGCGCCGACCGACTGGACGAACTTGTCGCGCGCGGCCGTGGTCGTGAGCTGCACCTGGCCGTTCTGGCCGCCGATCGAGATCAGCACCTTCTTGCCGGCCTGCTGCTTGGCCCGGATGGCGGCGATGAACTGCGCCTCGGTCTCCACGTTGGGGCACTCGGCGACCGGGCACTGGGTGAAGCGGATGTCGCCCGAGGTGACCGAGGTCGGCTCGCCGAACGACAGGTTGATGACGTCCCACTCGTTGGGCACGTCGGCCATCCGCGTGTAGCCGGAGCCGTTGGCGAACGAGGCGTGCAGGTAGCCGACCATGACCCGCTTGGGCAGGCCGGTGGGCGGCGGCGGCACACTGCCGACGACGGCGGTGACCGTGTTCGACCTCGCCGACTCACCGGCGGCGTTGACCGCGCTGACCTGGTAGCCGTAGGTCCCGGCGGCGGGCCGGTCGGTGTATGTCGTGCCGGTCGGTGAGGCGATGAGCGAGCCACCTCGGTAGACGCGGTATCCCGTGGCGCCCGAGACGGCGGGCCACGACAGGTTCACGTCGGTGGTGGTCTGGCTGAGCGACAGGACCGGCGCCGCCGGAGGCTGCGGCCCCGGCGGGTTGCCGCCGGGACCGTCGAGCACGACGTCGTCGGCGTAGTAGGTGCCCTGGCCGTACCAGCCGTTCAGGTAGATCGTCACGGAGGTCTGGGAGGCGCCGGTGGTGAAGGTCCGGGTGAGCTGGGCCCAGGACGCCCCGGGGGCGGCCCAGGTCTCGGAGAACCCGATCGCGCCGAGGAAGACGTAGGGGCCGCGCACCCACGCCGAGAGCGTGTAGGCGGTGTTCGGCTGGACGGTCACGGTCTGGGAGCACCGGGCGAAGTCGCTGCCCGCCGGGGTGGCGGCGAGGGCCCCGGAGCCCGAACGGACGGGGGTGGTGACGGCCTGGGCGCCCGAGGAGCAGGTCCAGCCGGTCAGGCCCGACTCGAAGCCGGGGTTGGTGGCGATGTTGGCGGCCTGGGCGGGCGACGCCACGAAGGCGCCGCCCAGCACGAGGGCCGCGGCTGCTATGAGGCTGCGGATCTTCATCTACGGCAGGGTGTTCAGGTGGGGGCGGACGGTCCGGGAGAAGTTCCAGTTGTTGCTGGCGTCCCAGTTGATCGACCAGGTCATCGCGCCCCGGATGCCCGGGTAGGCGCGCGGCGGCACGAAGCTGCCGCAGTTGGTCCGGGTCGCCAGGCACGTGAGGGCCTGGTTGACCATCGAGGGGGCGACCACGCCGCCGCCGGCCGCGCCGGGGCCGGCCGGGAGGCCGAGGGCGACCTGGTCGTCGCGCAGGCCGTTCTCGAGCTGGATGCAGGCGAGGGCGGTCAGGAAGTTGATCGAGCCCTGCCCGTAGGCGAAGGCCTGGTCGCAGCCGAGCATCGAGCCGGAGTTGTAGTACTGCATGTGGACGACCGTCAGGATGTCCTTGATGGCCAGGGCCAGCTTGAAGTACTCCATGCCGGTCGACTGCATGTCGATCGTCTGCGGCGCCATCGTGATGATCAGCGACGAGCCGACGCGGCTGCGGAGCTGGCGCAGGGCCTCGCCCATCCACTGGGCGTTGAGGCCGTTCTCCAGGTCGATGTCGACGCCGTCGAAGCCGTAGTTCTGCATCACCGAGTAGACCGAGTCGGCGAACTGGGCCGCGGCGGCGCTGCTGGCGACCTGGACGCGGCCGGTCTCGCCGCCGACCGAGATGATGACCTTCTTGCCGCGTGCCTTCAGGGCCTGGATGTCGGCCTTGAACTGGGCCTCGGTGTAGCCGCCGACGGCGGTGGCCAGACCCGGGTCGAGGGCGAAGGTGACCTGGCCGGGGGTGCTGGTGGCCTCGGCGAACGCGACGGCGATCAGGTCGTACTCGTTCGGCACCGCCGAGAGCTTCAGCTCGGTGGCGGGGTTGACGAAGTTGTGCCAGTAGCCGGTGAGGAAGTGCTTGGGCAGCGGCCCGATCGGGCAGCCGGTGGTCGAGCCGCTCACGGCGTCGCTGGCGACCGACTCACCCTGCGCGTTGTAGGCCTTGACCGTGTACGTCTTCGCGGTGCACGCCGCCAGCCCCGAGACGGTGGCGCTGGTGCCGGTGACCTGCGCCCGCTGGGTGGCGCCCTCGTACACGCGGTAGCCGGTGACGGTGCCCGACGAGGCGCCCCAGCTCAGCGAGATCGACGAGCCGGTGGTGCCGGTGACCGACGGGGTGCCCGGCTTGCCGGGCACGCCCGGCTGCGGCGACGGCGAGGGCGACGGAGAGGGCGAGGGGTTGGTGCCGCCGCCGCAGGACACGCCGTTGATGGTGCAGTTGGCCGGGGTCGCGCCGCCGGGGCTGGCGATGAAGCCGAAGCTCACCGAGCCGCCGACCGGGATGGTGCCGTTCCAGCCGACGTTTCCGAAGGTGAAGCGCTGGCCGTTGCGGGTGAGGGTGGCGTCCCACTGGGAGCTGACCGCGCCGCCGACGGGCAGGTCGAAGGCGAGCGACCAGCCGTTGACCACGGTGGGGCCGCTGTTGGTGATGACGTATTTGCCCTCGAACGCCGACCCCCACGAGGAGGTCTTGGTGAAGGTCGCGGTCGCGGCGGCGCTGGCCGGGCTCGCGGCGAAGGGGATCACGACGAAGGCGAGCGCGAGCGAGAAGACCGCCGTCAGCGTTCGCCAGACATACCTACGTTGCATGTCACAACCTCGGGTGAGGGGGGTGGGAGGACAGGCTGTGGATGCGTCCGGTGACTTGACGCTGTGAGTGGGAGCTTCTTTTAGTAAAGTTTCCTAAGAGTTGTGGGGATCGTAGCCCGCCGATCCCCCCGTCACAAGGCCCATCCCGTTATCCGGTGAAACATGACGAAACCGCCCCGGAACCCCGAGGCGGTCTATGTCAAAAGGTGTCAGTCCACCCTGTCAGTCACAGGGTCAGTCAAGGCCGTGTTCCACCTTGTACTCCCGCCAGAGGTCGATCAGCTTCGGCAGGGCCTCGTGGATGAACTTGAAGTATTCGTTCATCGTCTGGACCCGGCGGGCGGCCGGGGTGTCCTCGCCCAGCGCCAGCGCGACCTCCTCGGCCATGTTGGCCAGCGTGATGAAGAGGTCGTTCTTCAGGGCCGTCGCCTCGTACCAGGGGTTGTCCGGCAGCCGGTAGACATCGCTGCGGGAGCCGAGTTGCGGCTCCTTCTCCAGCATCGCCACCTGCATCAGGTAACGCACCGCGCCCGACACCGCCGCCGGGCTCACCGCCAGGCGCTCACCGATCTGGCCGGCCGTGAGCGCGTCTTCGTCGGCGGTCATCACCGTCATCAGCACCCGTGCGGCCATGCGCGGGAAACCCCAGCTCGTGAACACCATGGCCATCCGCTCGGTGGCCATCCGCACCTGTTCCTCGTCTCGCATCCACCCTCCCCACCAAAATATATACGCGTTTCATACGCGTCATGGATTTCACAAATTTGTGAAACGAGCGTACGGTCCGAACCATGGAAAACGCCATCCTGGTGTCCGGCCTCCACAAAACCTTCGGCCGGACGCACGCGCTCAACGGACTCGACCTCACGGTCAGGACCGGGGAGGTGCACGGTTTTCTGGGCCCGAACGGATCGGGGAAGTCGACCACGATCCGTGTCCTCCTCGGGCTGCTGCGCGCCGACTCCGGGTCGGCCCGCCTGCTGGGCGGCGACCCGTGGAAGGACGCCACCGCGCTCCACCGCCGCCTCGCCTACGTGCCCGGGGACGTCACCCTGTGGCCGAACCTGTCGGGCGGAGAGGTCATCGACCTGCTCGGCCGGCTGCGCGGCGGGCTGAACCCCAAGCGCCGCGCCGAACTGCTGGAGCGCTTCGACCTCGACCCGCGCAAGAAGGGCCGCGCCTACTCCAAGGGCAACCGGCAGAAGGTCGCCCTGGTCGCGGCGCTCGCCTCGGACGTGGAGCTGCTCATCCTCGACGAGCCCACCTCGGGCCTGGACCCCCTGATGGAGGAGGTCTTCCGGGAGTGCGTCGCCGAGGAGAAGACGTCGGGCCGCACGGTCCTGCTGTCGAGCCACATCCTGGCCGAGGTCGAGCAGCTCTGCGACCGGGTGAGCATCATCAGGAACGGTCAGACCGTCGAGAGCGGCACCCTGACCGACCTGCGCCACCTGACCCGCACGTCGATCAGCGCCGACCTGGCCACCCCCCTCACGTCGATCCCCGGCGTGCACGACCTGGTCGTCGACGGCACCCGCGTGCGCTTCGAGGTCGACACCGACCGGCTCGACGAGACGCTCAAGCACCTCACGACGGCCGGGATCCGCAGCCTCACCTCCCAGCCGCCCACCCTCGAAGAGCTCTTCATGCGCCACTACCAGGGGGCGGCACGATGACCGGCGTCCGGCACCTGATCCGCCTGATCCTGCGGCGCGACCGGGTGCTCCTCCCCCTGTGGGTGCTGATCCTGGCCGCCCTCCCGGCCGTGTACGCGGCCAGCTTCGCCGAGCTCACCCCCACCGAGGAGTCGCGCCTGCTCTACGCGCGCACCACGGCGGGCATCCCGTCGATCGAGGCGATGCTGGGCCCGGTCTACGGCCACAGCGTCGAGGCGCTGGCCACCCAGCGGGCCGGGCTGACCCTGCTGATCGTCGCGCTCATCAACGTGCTGGTGGTGATCCGGCACACCCGCGCCGAGGAGGACGCCGGGCGGCGCGAACTGGTCGCCGCGACCGTCGTCGGACGGCACGCCCCGCTCGCCGCCGCGCTGATCGTGGCGGCCGGCGCCGACCTGGTGATCGGCCTGCTGACGGCGGCCTTCATGGGCTTCTCGGGCGGTTCGCTGCTGCTGGGCATGTCGGTGGCGTCGGCCGGGATCGTGTTCGCCGCCGTCGGCGCGGTGGCCGCGCAGCTCACCGAGAACGCCGGACCGGCACGCGGGCTGGCGCTGGCCGCGCTCGGCGTGGCCTACCTGGTCAGGGCGGCCGGCGACGCGACCGGCTCGGATCTGTCGTGGGCCTCGCCGCTGGCGTGGAGCCAGTACACCAAGGCGTTCGCGGGCGACGACTGGCGGCCCCTGCTGGCCTCGCTCGGCCTGGCGCTGGTGCTGGCCGTGGCGGCCGGATGGTTGTCGGTCCGCCGCGACGTGGGCGCCGGGCTGCTGCCGGCGCGGCTCGGCCCGGCCGGTTCGACCTCGCTGACCGGCCCGTTCGCCCTGGCGTGGCGGCTGCAGGGGGGGCTGCTGATCGGCTGGAGCACCGGCTTCCTGGTCTTCGGGCTGGCCTTCGGCGGCGCCGCCTCGGGCGCGGCCGAGGCGTTCCGCGACAACGCGGAGCTGGCCGAGCTGTTCGCCCGCCTGGGCGGCGGGGCCTCGCTCACCGACACGTTCATCGCCACCCTGTTCGGCATCGCGGCGATCGCCGCCGCCGCGTACGGGATCCAGGCGGCGTCGCGGATGCGCGCCGAGGAGAGCGCGATGCGGGCCGAACCGGTGCTGGCCACCGCGACCGCGCGGGTGCCGTGGGCGCTCGGTCACGTCGTCTTCGCGGTGCTCGGCCCGGTCGTGGCACTGTTCATGATCGGCGTGGGTCTCGGGCTCAGCTTCGGCGCGGACGTCGGCGACATGGGCCAGGTCCCGAGGCTGATCGGCGCGGCGCTGGCGCAGGCTCCGGCGGCGGCCACCCTGACGGGCCTGACGGTCGCCCTGTTCGGCCTGCTGCCCCGGTTGTCGGCGGTGGCGTGGGGGATCCTGGCGATCTGCCTGCTGCTGGGACAGATCGGCGCACTGCTCCAGCTCAGCGAGGCCGTACTCGACCTGTCGCCGTTCACCCACACGCCCCGCCTCCCCGGCGGCGAGGTGACCGCGCTTCCGCTGGTCGTGCTCGCCCTGGTGGCCGTGGCCCTGACGGCGGCGGGCCTGTGGGGCTTCCGCCGCCGCGACGTCGGGGTGTGAAGCTACCGGCAGGGTGACGCCCCGAACAAGGGGCGTCACCCTCAGGCACGTTCCAACCGGTTGTGACCTACATCACACGGTGAAGCCGCTGAAGAGCAGCAGCGCCAGCCCGAGCGCGAGCACCAGGTTGAGCACCGCGGCCGAGGCGAACACGGCGACCGGCCGCCAGCCGGCCTCGCGGAGCGAGCTGACCTTGAACTCCAGGCCGATGCTGACGAAGGCCAGGATCAGGAACCACACCCGCAGATCGTTGGCGACCGCGATGACCTCCTTGCCCTCAGCGCTGGAGACCGTGCCGAGATACCAGGTGGCGATCACCGAGGCGGCCACGAACCCGAGCACGAACTTCGGGAACCGGGTCCAGAACTCCCCGATGCCCGGCGCCCTGGCGCCCGGGGCCCGCTCGACCCGGAAGGCGAACCACGCGGTCAGCGCGATCACCACGATCCCGATCAGCGCGTTCTGGGTGACCTTGACGATCGAGGCCACCGCGAGGGCGTCCTCGCCGACCAGCGCGCCGGCCGCGGTCACGGCTGCGGTGGTGTCGATGTTGCCGCCGATCCAGGCCCCCGCGACCTCGTCGGTCAGCCCGAACACCGAGGCCAGCCACGGCACCAGGAAGATCGACGGCAGCGCGAACGCGATCACCAGGCTGGCCGTGTAGGCGAGCTGCTCCTTCCGTGCCTGTACGGCCCCCGCCGCCGCGATGGCCGCGCTCACCCCGCAGATCGACACCGCGGCCGACAACAACGCGCGCAGCTTGTCGTCGAGCCCGAGCCGCCCCGCGAGCCACCAGGTGAAGAGGAACACGCTGGAGATGAGCAGGATGCCCTGAATGATGGCGGGCCCGGCGGCGGTGACGATCACCTTGAGATTGATGGACGCCCCGAGCAGCACGAGCCCGGTCTTGATGAAGAACTCGGTCCGGAAGCCGCCCTCGAGCCGCTCCCGCCACCCGGTGGCGGTGAGGATCGCGTTGCCGATGAGGCCGAGGACGATGGCGTAGACGGGATATTCGACGGCCTTGGCGACGTCGCCCTCGAACCAGACGGGGACGTTCTTCTCCAGGAACCGGGTGGCCGCGCCGAGCACCAGCACGACGACGACGCCGAGGACGACATGGAGCCCGGTGCTCCGGGCCTCGGTCTGGGGCCGGGTCTGGGTCATGGGATCAGCCCCGGCGGTATGACGCCGACGATGACGAGCACGAGCAGGACGAGCCCGATGACGGTGGCGGCCCAGTCCTCGTTGAACTGGGTCCGGCTCTCCTGCCGAGTGGGGGGTTCGGTCATGATTTCATACTAAACATATAGGAATTATAGGTAAAGCATCGGGGAGTATCGTGACCGCGTGTTCTTCGGCATCACCGACATATGGACCTATGTCATCGGCGCGTTCCTGATCGTCCTCCTCCCCGGCCCGAACTCCCTGTTCGTGCTCTCCACCGCCGCCCAGCGCGGCGTCCGCGACGCCTACCGCGCGGCGGCCGGCGTCTTCATCGGCGACTCGGTGCTCATGTTCGCCTCGGCGGCGGGCGCGGCCTCGCTGCTCATGTCCAACGAGCTGGTCTTCACGGTCGTGAAGTACGCGGGCGCCGCCTACCTCGCCTACATCGGGCTCTCGATGATCTGGGGCGCGTGGCGGAACCGGTCCGTCACCGGCGAGGTCGAGACGCCCGCGCTCTCCCCCGACCCGTTCCGCAAGGCGCTGATCATCAGCCTGCTGAACCCCAAGGCGATCCTGTTCTTCGTGTCGTTCTTCATCCAGTTCGTCGACCACACCTACGCGGCCCCGGCCCTGTCGTTCCTGATCCTGGGCGCGATCCTGCAGGTGTTCTCGGTGCTCTACCTGTCGGCGCTGATCTTCGGCGGGACGTTCCTGGCCGGGCAGTTCCGGCGGCGCAGGGTGTTGTCGGCGGGGCTGACGACCGGTGTGGGCGCGGTGTTCGTGGGCTTCGGGGCGAAGCTGGCGACGACGAGCCTCTAGACCGGCCGCCCCGACACCTCCCAGACCGCCTTGACCGTCCCGCAGGAGCCGCCGCCCTTCGTCTCCAGGCGGGCGTCGAACTCGGTCACGAACCACCGCCCCGCTCCCGGGTCGAAGGCGGCCCGGGTCGGGGTGAAGGAGAACGTCCGGCAACCGTCGACCTTCTTCCGGCGGGACCCGTCGTACGAGACGCAGAGGCCGCCGTCGCACGGCTCGACGGTGACCCGCTTCGCCGGCGGGCACCCGGCCGGGCCGGCGCAGCGGGTGTTCGCCAGGTCGAACACGATCCTCTCGCGGACGGTCGCGCCGGACAGGGTGGCGGCGGAGACGGTCCCCTTGGTCTGGTAGACCTCGATCGTGTCGCGCAGCCCGGCCACCTTGGCGCGGGCGACCAGCGTCTGGGCGACGACGAGGGCGGCCAGCACGCAGACGAGCGCGACGAGCACGCGGGCGCGCGTCATGCCAGCGACACGAGCACGAGCCCGGCCATCGCCAGGGCGACCATCACGGCCACGACCGGCACCAGCCACACCGGCAGGGCGGGCCGGGGCACCACCGGCGGAGGCGACGGCGCGGCCGGTTCGACCGTGGTGGCCGTCGGGATGCGCGGGATGCGCAGCTCCCGGGTGTCCTCGGCGGGTTCGGCCCAGAAGTCCGTCCGGGGATCGAAGGCGTCCCGGTCGTGGGTGGCGACCGGGATCCACCGCCCGTCGATCGCGATGCCGCGGTGGTGCCAGTGCAGCGCCCCGCCGCCCTCGGCCGCCAGCCGGTGGCAGCGGTCGGAGGCCGCCGCCGAGGTGAAGCAGAGCAGCACGAGTTCGCTCTCGGCGCTCACCTCGAACCCGATCCCGCCCGGCCAGCGGAAGCTGCGCGGCCGGGCCGCGCCGTCCATGGCCACCCAGGCGCCGCGCAGCTCCCCCGCGCCGAACTCCGCCGTGCCGCTCAGCGCCCGGACGTAGTCGTCGTCCGACGGCCAGGCGACCAGGTCAGCTGGCATAGACGACCCGCCCCGGGGTCTCGACGCCGTGCACGCTCGACCACGCCCGCACGCACGCCAGCACCTGGCCGGGCCGGTCCGGGTAGTGGACGGCGATGTCGTGGCGGGTCAGGTCGTCGGCCGCCCGGTAGCGGCCGGGCGGGAACTTGACCGTGCCCGCGCCCGAGTCGAGCGCCGCGTCCGACAGGGCGTCGTTGCAGGCGGCCCGCCACTCGCCCCACCAGGAGTCCTCCGGCGCGGGCGGCAGGTGCACCACCGAGCAGAGCGCCTCGTGCAGGCGGACCACCGACTCCAGCCACGGGCCCGAGTGCCTCCGCCGGGCGGCGACCTCCGCAAGGCGGCTGTTCAGGTGCCCGACGTAGCCGGTCCGGACGGCCGGTTCGGCCAGCCCGCGCAGGCCGGAGAACTCCAGCGCCTGGAGGCAGTGGTGCAGCGCGGGGTCGAGCCCGGCCAGCACCGGCACCATCGCCGCGAAGGCGGCCAGCTCGGCCGGGACCGGGCCGGTGGCCGTCGGCGCGCCGGCGGTGGAGACCGCCAGGCCGGGCGCGACCACACGCCCGTCGACCTTCAGCGACGGGATCAGGCGCTCGTCCTTGGGCCCGGGCAGGGTGACCGCCGCCCCGGGGCTGCCGAGCCGGGCCCCGGACCGCACGGCGGCCTCCTCGGCGGCCCGGCGCACCAGGTCGGCCTCCCGCCGGGGCAACCGCAGCGCGTCGAGGTGGACGGCGGTCCACAACGCGCCCGCGTCCTGCTCGGGCGTGGTCGAGCCGGGCGCCATCCGCTCGGCCAGGTCGCGCAGGTCCTCCCGCAGCGGGGTGCTCGTCACCGCGACCGGCCGCTCCGCCACCGGGACCGTCAGCAGGGCGGCGAGGTCGGCGGCCAGTTCCGCCGTCCCGGGGCCGGCCGGGAGATCGTCGAGCGCCGCGCGCAGCCCGGTCAGGAAACCCCGGGTCAGCATGGCGGGGGCGGTCCCGGCCTGGGCCAGGACCACGCGCAGCGTCTCCTCCAGCGCCATCAGTGGCCGCCGGTGAACGGGTTGAGCTTCTCGTCGACGTCGGGGTCGCCCGGCGTCATCGCGACGCTGAACACCGACCCGGGGTCGGCGACCACGTCGGCCGGGGACCGCGCCTCCCGGAAGCGCACGTACCCGGGCTCCACGGTCAGCCTGCCCTCGGAGTCGAGCACGGGCACCATGTCGGCGCCGAGCAGCCCCGCCTTGGGGGCGCGTACGGACTCGCCGATCTGGGTCAGGGCGTCGGGACGGCCGGGCACGGGCGTGTAGAAGGTCCAGAGCCCGTCGCCGGGCACGTCCTTGGGCAGCGGCCGGCCGATCAGACCGGCGGCGTGGCGGCCGTTGTCGGTCAGCAGGCGCTCGGTCAGCACCGTCCCGGCCGCGAAGATCGGCTGCGGGGCCGAGGCCAGGCCGCCCGCCGTGTACGGGTTGACCACGATGTCCCGCTGGAGCACGAAGCGGCCCGCCTCGTCCTTGGCCACCAGGCCGCGGGTGGCCGGGGCGGAGCCGAAGCGGGGGGCGTACACGGGACCGGACTGGTGGCAGAAGTGGGCGGTGACCAGTTCCCGCTCGTTCACCTCGAAGGTCACCATGACCTGGCGGTACCAGTCGGCCTGCTGTTCGGCGGGCACCCGCCCGTCGAGCAGGCCGTGCGTGCTCAGGTGGCTCCACAGGCTGCGCTCCTCCTCGACCGCGAACGGCTGGCGGTAGATCGCCATGTCCTGCGGCACGGGGATCCAGTCGCCGTGGCGGCGGCGGCCCTCGATCTCGCCGTCGACCTGGATGCGGTCGAACCGCTCGCCGACCTGGAAGATCGGGAACAGCTGCCCGCCGGTGGCGTCGAAGACGAGGGTGTTGGGCAGCGCGTGGAACAGGTTGTCCACGTCGATGTAGAGCTCCGTCAGGCCGCGCCGCACCCGCTGGGTCGCCTGGGAGGCGCTGGCGTAGCCCTTCTGCCGCACGTGTTCGGCCCAGCAGGCGCCGATGGAGGTGCCGGTCTTGGCGAAGACGGGGTCGTACACGACGTCGAGGGGGTTCCAGTTCACGTGGTCGCCGGCCTGCGCGAACGTCTCCAGGAGGACCCGGCGCACCTGCGGCAGCGCCGACGTGCCGCCGGAGATGACGACCTTGTCCAGGACGTCGGGCACGCCCTTCGCGTCGCGGCCCAGCCGCCGCTTGACCACGCTGAGGGCGATGGCGAAGGCGTCCCTGACCACCTCCTCGATGATGCGGTTGATCTCCTCCTGCTTGATGACCACCTCGGCGGGCTCGGTGATCTCGCGGGCCCGGCCCTCCAGCTGGAGCAGCTCGGGCACCCGGCGGACCACGTAGTCGCCCTCGTGCGTGGACTGCTGGCGTTTGGCCAGGTCGGCCTGGCTCCACAGGCGCCGGAACCGCTCCTCGGCGGCGTGCCGGTCACCGGCGGCGCTCGCCCAGCGGGTCGGCACCACCTTCTCGATCAGGTCGGCCCTGCGCTGCTCGGCGTCGGAGCCGGCGGCCGGGGCCAGCAGCGAGCCGGGATTGTAGACGCCGCCGGTCAGGTAGCCGGGGTACTCCTCGCGCACCAGCCGGGGCGAGCGGGTCAGCACCGCGTCGGCCAGCAGCGCCTTCAGGTGCTTGAAGACGCCCAGCGTGATGCGGTCGCCACCGAGCTGGGCCCGGCCCGCCTTCGCCAGCACGGCGGGCCGCAGCGCGTAGTAGCGGCCCTGGACCCGCTCGTCGCGGCCGGTCCCGTAGACGGTCTGGTCGAACAGGGTGATGCCGAGCAGCGCGATGTCGGTGGTGCCGCCGCCGATGTCGACGACCAGGATGTTGCGGTGCCACTGCTTGTCGCCCACCCGCCGGGTGTGCGCCCGGAACGCCTCGATGCCGACCGCCTGGTCGCCGCCGAAGTCGCGCATCAGGTAGAACATCGCGGCGGCGGTCGCCTCGTCGTAGGCGGTCACGACCTGGCGCATGCCGATGCGGCGGGCCAGGCGTTCGACGTCCTGCCGGATGCGCGGCGGCGACACCGTCGGATAGGTCACGACCGCGTGGGTGATCGGCTTGGTCGACACCTCGTCGGGATGGTCGTGGCAGTACTTGGCGACCTTCTCGGTCATCAGGCCCGCCCAGGCGGCGGCGATCACGTCGTCGGGCGTCACCGGGTGGCCCGCCGGCAGGCCCGGCAGCGACCGGGAGGAGCCGATGAACTGCTTGAGGCTGCGTTGCGACCGGACCTCCGGCGCCAGCGGCTCGGCCGATCCGCCGGACCGGCGCCCGTCGGCCGCCATGCTGACGGTCAGCGGGTCGAGCCCGTGGACGGCGATCTCGCTGTCGATCGTCTCCTCCCCCGCGTGCAGCGGGATCCTGATCATCCGCTGCTCCCGGATCGGCGGCACGTCGAAGGCCGCGCGGTAGAGACCCTGGAGCGCCTGGGACACGATCGGCTGCCGCACCTGGGCGGCCTGGCGCTCCATCGTCAGCAACAGCCGGTAGAGCCCCGCGCCGCTGGTGGAGGTGTCGTTGTCGAGCACGGCCCTGGCCGCCTGGAGCGGGTCGGCGGTCCCTCCGGCGGCCGCCAGGGTGCTCCCGGTGGCGGCCAGGAAACGCTGCCAGCTCTGGCCGTCGAGCCCGAACCCGGCGTGCCCGTCGAAGCGCAGGGTCAGCTCCCGGCGCAGCACCTCCCGCTGGGAGGGCGGGAAGCCGATCAGGGCGTGCTGGCGGCGCTGGTCGAACAGGGTGATCGAGGTCGTGCTCGTGCCGTAGTCCAGGGCGATCCAGCCGCTGTTGGCGTCGAGGTCGGGGCGGGACTCGGGGGTGACGGTGACGCGGCTCTCTGCCATGCGGCGGTTTCCGCCCTCGTATTCGTAGGTGATGGTCCAGGTGAGGACGGCCGGTTCGGCGGGCGCGTCCGAGGGCTCGGCCGACACCGGTCCGAGCAGCCGCCAGGCGCTGCCGCCCCGCACGCTCAGGCCGCCGGGCGGCACCCGAGGCGTCCAGCGGGTGGCGAGCGCCCCGGCGGGTTCGACGGTGATCTCCCTGATGACGGCGTCCCGCTCGGGGACGACGATCGGGAGGGGCAGCGGTCCGGGCACCCGGACCTCGGTCACGCGGCCGCCGTCGGGGCCGGCGAGGTAGAGCTCCATCTACGCGCCCCGCTTCCAGTCGGCGAACCGGGCGAACCCGAGGCCGACGCCGCCACTGGGGTAGGCGGCGCGGAGTTTGCGCAGCTCCTCCAGCAGCGGGGCGCCCTTGGCCTGCGCGGGGCGGCGGACGACGTCGGCGCGGATCTGCTCCAGGATGTCCTCCAGGGTCTCCAGGCCCGATCTGATCTGGGCGTCGGCCAGCGGGCGCAGGGCGTCGAGCCAGCCCCGCACCACCATGTCGGCGGCGTCGACGACCTGCTGGCGGAGCCGGATCACGTGGACGGGGTGCAGCTGGTGCACGAACCAGGCGTCTTCGGCGGGCCGGTCGTCGTGGGGGATCGACCAGGCGAACCGGTGGGGGCGGCGCATCGGGAAGGCGTGCTCGACGCCGCCGGTGTCGGGGCGGGGCAGGTCGGCGGCGGCGTTGGTCAGGATGCCGCGCCACTCGGCGGGCCGGATCAGCGCGGCCAGCGTCTCGCGCTCCTGGTCGGGCAGGTCCACGGCGGCGAGCCGGCGGCGCAGGTCGTCGGTGACGAGGGTCTGCGCCTTGGCCAGCACCGCCTGCTCCCAGCGGACCAGCGCCAGGTTCCGGGAGGTCGCGTAGACCTCGTGGCAGACCGTGGTGAAGGGGCCGACGAACTCCTCGGTCGACTCGGGCCCGGCCCGCAGTTCGGTGCCGGTCGCCGTGGACATGATCGCCCACCACTGGGGCCAGGCGAAGACGCGGGCGATGAGGTCGGCGCGGATCTCGTCCATCAGGGAGGGGTTGCCGCCGCCGAGCGTCTCGGCCAGCAGCGGCGGCAGGTCGGCCTTGAGGCTGCTCAGCACGGTCTTGACCTGGTTCACCAGGTTCTCCGCCTCCGCGCCGGCCGAGGCGAAGACGGTCCGGGAGGCCTGGTCGAGCGCGGCCTCCAGGTCGCCTTCGGCCAGGTCGAGGGCGGCGCGCTCCTTCATGACCCGGCTGTGGCGGGCGGTGAGGCCGTAGCCGGCCAGCCGGTCGGCCAGCCGGTTCAGGACCAGCTCCTTGCCGCCGTCGCGGGCGGCCTCGGTCAGCAGGGTCCGCAACCGGCTCGACTGCGGCAACCCGGCGGCGACCGACCCGACGGCCGCGACGACCCTGACCGCCTCCCCGACCCGGTTGTCGAGCGACCCTGAGAGACCCATGTGGTCGAGGGCCACCAGCCCTGAGTAGAAGAAGGGGTCGTCGTCGGGGTTGAGCCGTCCTGCGGTGTCGAGCAGCTTGCGCAGGGTCGGCACCTGGTCGAGCACCTCGTCGTCGGACTGCGCCTGGCGCAGCGCCGCCGTCTCGAACCGCCTGATGTCCTGGACGTCGCCGAGGTTGCCCACCCCCACCAGCACCCGCCCGCGCCGGTCGGCGGGATAGACCTCGCGGAGCAGGGAGGTCAGCTCGTCGGAGGCCATGCCGTCGGGGTTGCCGCCCTTGAGCAGGGCGATCACGGTGTCCATGTCGGGCAGCAGCGTCCTGGTGAGCGTCAGGTCGCGCTCGCCGGAGATGTCGTTGAGGAAGCCGGGGAAGTCGTAGACCACCATGCGGTCCTTGGAGACCTCGTGGTTCCACGACGCGTCGCCGAGCAGCCGGTCGAGGTCGAGCACCTCGGGGGCGACCTCGACGGTCACCGCGATGTGGTCGACGATCCAGAAGGGGTCGGGCTCGGAGACCGGCCGCCGCTCGGAGATCAGCAGCAGGTCGTCCGCCTCGGCCTGCGAGACGCCCGGCCGCGCGCCGAGCCGGCTGCCGAACTCCCGGACGGCCAGCGCGATGGCCACGAGCTGGGCCGACAGGCGGCGGACCTGGTTGGGGGCCTGGTCGGCGTACGTCCGGTGCCAGCGGAGCAGAGCCTGGCCGTCGCCGTCGCGGGCGGCGGCCTCCCAGACGGCCTGCTCGAACCCGGCGGCGGCCGGGCCGGACAGGGTGCGGCCGGCGGCGTGCAGCTCCTGCCCGATCGACTCGCGGCGCTGGGCGGCGGCGGTCTCCGTCAGGTAGCTCGCGTGCCGGCCGGTGATGACGGTGCGGGCGCCGGAGGGTCCCTGGCGCACCCAGTAGGCGGTGACGTTGCCCGTCGTGGGCTGGTCGCCGATGAGCAGGCCCTCCAGGCCGAGCAGCGAGGCGATGAACATCGTCTTGCCGGCGCTGAACTCGCCGAGCACGCCGAGCTGGTAGGGGCGCCGGGTGGCGTCGTGCAGCCGGCCCGCCTGGTCGCGGGCGCGGGCCACGGCCGGGCCGAGCTCGTCGGGCAGATCGGGGTTCTCCAGCAGGCGGCGGACGCCGGCGGCGTACTCCTCCCCCGTGCGGATGTCCTGTCTCATGTGCTCGACCGTCACGTGGTCCCTCCTGGCTGCGGCTACGTCAACCTCAGCGGAGCGGCCACCTTTCCGGCATCAGGGACAAGCCGGATAAAGGGCCGAGAACGCCCTGTTGTCCTGAGGGTTAGATCCCTCTAACTCAGCGGATGTCCCTTAGGGGGTAAGCCCGACCACCCCTAGGGGTCGGGTACTGTAACGAATCGGCCACGGCCTCCCAAACTGGTTTTCACACTCCAGCCCAGGGGTAGGCGCGGAAGCTTTAGCGTCGGTGCTCCGACGCCTGAAGGAGCAGCATGAACCACCCTCAATTCACCCTGCCGAGGCTGACCGCCCTGTTCCGGCAGGCGATCCCGCGGCTGCTCGAAGGGGTGGTCGCGCCGATGGTGGTCTTCTACACCTTCTTCGCGCTCCTCGGCCTGATCGGCGGCCTGGTCGCGGTCACCACCTGGGTGTACCTGGGCATCGTCTACCGGCTGATCCGCCGCCACCCGGTGCCCGGCACCATGCTGCTGGCCGCCATCGCGGTCACGGCGCGCGGGCTGATCAGCGCGTGGACGGGCGACTGGGTGGTCTACTTCATCCAGCCGGAGATCGGCACCGTCTGCATCGCGCTGGCGTTCCTGGCCTCGGTGCGCCTCAACAAGCCGCTGGTCCAGAAGCTCACGCTCGACTACATACACCTGCCGGCGTTCATCCTGAAGCACGAGCGGATGCGGCAGTTCTTCGCCCGCATCACCCTGCTGTGGGCGTTCGTGCTGATGTGCAACTCGGCGGTCAGCATCTGGCTGGTGCTGCACCAGAGCCTGGAGGGCTACCTCCTGGTTCGCACCGCCGCCGTCGCGGCGATCACCGGGGTGGCGTTCGCGGGGTCGGTGTGGGCGTTCAAGCGGGTGCTCCACCGGATGCACGCCGAGCCCGCCGCTTGACCTGAGCTCCTGCGGGCAGGGGTTCGCCATGAGCACTCTGACCCGGTATCGCTGGCCCGCCCTCCTCGTGTTCGCGCTGGTCGTGGCCCTGGTCGCGGTGACGGGCGGGCTCGCGGCCTCGAACGCGGGGGCCGTCTACGCCCGGCTCGACCTGCCGTCGTGGGCCCCGCCGCAGTGGTTGTTCGGGCCGGTCTGGACGGTCCTCTACGCGCTGATCGCGATCTCCGGCTGGCTGGTCTGGCAGTCGCGCGGGCTCGACCGGTCCTTCACCCCCTACGTCGTCCAGCTCGTGCTCAACGCCCTCTGGACGCCGCTCTTCTTCGGCGCGGGGCTCTTCGGGGCGGCGTTCGCCGACATCACGCTGTTGTGGGTGGCGATCGTGGTGACCATTGTGATGTTCCTGCGCAGGCACCGCGTCGCGGGCTGGCTGCTGGTGCCCTATCTGCTCTGGGTGACCTTCGCCGCCGCGCTCAACCTGTCGATCTGGCTGGCGAACTAGCCGAACGTCTCGTCCCTGGCCGCGTCGAGGGCCAGCAGGGTGGCCCCGAGCAGCACCGGGTTGTCGGCGACCGTGCTCGCCGCGACCTCCACGGGGACCGGGCAGATCTCCTCGACGGCGTGCTGGACGCGTACCGCCAGCTCTGACCCTCCCCGGTGGCCCACGCCGCCGCCCAGCACGACCAGGCCCGGGTCGACCACCTCGACGATCGCGGCGACGCCCAGCGCGACCCGTTCGGCCAGCACGTCGACGGGGGCGCCGAAGACGAGGTCGTGCAGGTCACCGCCGCGCAGCGGGAGGAAGCCGACCTCGCCCGCCGCGCCCGAGACGCCCCGGCGCAGCTTGTGGTCGAGGACCAGCGCGCCGCCCGTGCCCGAGTCGAGCCACAACAGGGCGAAGTCGGCGCGGCCCACCGCCGCCCCGGCGCGGTGCTCGGCGATGGCCGCGAGGTTGACCTCGTTCTCGATCACCACCCGGGCGCCCAGTTCCCGCTGTTCGGCGTGGCCGTCGCGGGAGCCGTGGCCGGGGGCGCCGACGACGACGGTGTGCAACGGGCCGCGCGCCACCGCCCGGACGGCCGCCACGATGCCGGGGCGGCCCCGCAGTTCCACCTCGCCGACCGTCTCGCCCGCCAGGTCGGCGCAGACCGCGCTCACGTGACCCGGGCGCACGTCGACGCCGACCACGTGAGCACGCGCCGCCGCGACCCGCCAGAGGCGGGCGTTGGGGCCGCGCCGGTCGGCGCCGGTCTCGCCGGCCGGTTCGATCAGCCGGGCGTCGTGGAGCCGTTCGACCAGGTCGGAGACCGACGGGCGGGACAGGCCGGTCAGCTCGCGCAGTTGCGGGGCCGTCAGGGGGCCCATCTCGACCAGCAGGTCGAGCGCCATCCGGTCGTTGATCGCCCGCGCGGTGCGGGGGGTCGCCTTAATCATCAGGAAGCCTAACTGTTAATTTGATCGTACCCCCTCGACAACGGAGTACGACATGCGTCGCGCGATCTCACTGGTCTTCCTCAGCCACGGAATGGTGGCGGGAAGCTGGTCCACGCGCATCCCCTGGATCCAGGAGCACCTGGGTCTGTCGGCCACCACCCTCGGTCTCGTCCTGCTGGCCACGGCGGGCGGCTCGGTCGCCGGCCTGCTCGCCGCCGGGCCGCTGCTGGCCCGCTTCGGGGCGCGGGACGCCACCGCGATCCTCGTCCCGATCTACTGCCTCACCCTCGGGCTGCCCGCCCTGTCCCCCAGTGTCCCCGTTCTCTGCCTGGCCCTCGCCCTCTACGGGGCGATGGCCGGGACCTCCAACGTCGCCGTCAACGCCGAGGCGTCCGGCATCGAGAAGGCCGCGGGTCAGCCGATCATGACCCGGCTGCACGGCATGTGGTCGGTCGGCATGCTGGCCGGGGCCGGTATCGGCGCCCTGGCCGCCTCCTTCGCGGTCGCCGCGCCGCTCCACCTGGCCACCGTCGCGGTCGTGACGGCCGGCGCCGCCCTGCTGTCGGCCCGGTCCCTTCCGGTACGCCCCTCCGCGCCCGCCCCCGAACGACGGCTCGGCCTGCCGTCCCGGCCGGTGGTCGCGATCGGGCTGGTGGCCTTCTGCTCCTCCTTCGCCGAGAGCTCCGTGGTCAACTGGTCGGGCGTCTACGTGCGCGACGTGACCGGGGCCGACGCCGTGGCGGCGGCGCTGGCCTACGTCGCCTTCGCCTGCACCTCGGCGTTCTCGCGGCTCGGCTCGGTCGCGGTGATCGTCCGGCTCGGGATCGTGACGACCATCCGGGCCGGTGCGGTGACCGCGCTCGCCGGGGGCCTGCTGGCCGTGTTCGCGCCGGTGACCTGGGTGGCCGCCCTCGGGTTCGCGCTGATCGGGCTCGGCCTGGCCACCGTCGTGCCGCAGTCGTTCAGCGCCGCCGCCGACGCCGCGCCCACCCCCGGGGAGGGCGTCTCCGGCATCGCCATGATGACGCTGTTCGCCGGGCTCGGCGGGCCCACCCTCTTCGGCGTGGTCGCCGACGCGTTCTCCCCCCGTGTCTCGTTCCTGCTGGTCACCGCGGCCGTCGCGGCCATCGCCCTGGCGGCGCCGGTGCTGCGTCCACGAGTATCGGCACCTGTCCCCGTCCCGGCGTGAAAGGAAGTCTCTTGTCTCTCGGAACCGCTCTCGTCACCGGTGCCAGCCGCGGGCTCGGCGCCGTCATCGCCGAACGGCTCGCCGCCGACGGGTGGCACGTCGTGCTGAACTACGCCCACGACACGGCCGGGGCCACCGCCGTCGCCGACCGGGTGCGCGCCAAGGGCCACTCGATCGAGATCTCCCGCTTCGACGTCACCTCCGAGGAGCAGGTCACCGCGGCGCTGGCCGCCGCCGGGCCCGTCGCGGTCGTGGTCAACAACGCCACCGGCCCACAGCCGGAGATCCCCGTCGAGGACCTGACCTGGGACGACCACCTCGACCAGCTCAGGTTCTTCGTCAAGGCGCCGCTGCTGATCCTGCAGGCGGTGCTGCCCGCCATGAAGGCCGCCGGGACCGGCCGGATCATCAACATCGGCAGCGAGGTCGCCGACCTGGGCAACCCCGAGTTCAGCCAGTACGTCTCCGCGAAGATGGCCATGCACGGCCTGACCCGGTCGTGGGCCCGCGCCCTCGGGCGCCACGGGATCACGGTCAACACCGTCGAGCCCGGCTGGATCCCGGTCGAACGCCACGCCACCGTCGCGGCGGAGAACTACGAGACGTACCGGAACAGCCTCGCCCTCCCCCACATGGGCACACCCGCCGATGTGGCCGACACGGTGGCCTTCTTCGCCTCCGACGCCTCGCGGTTCGTCACCGGGCAGCGCATCGCCGTCAACGGCGGCAAGACCATGAGCTGAGATGCGGCATTCGCCCGGGGTCGCCCCAGGGATGACCGGTCGGCATCTCAGGGGCGATCCCGGATGGATCTCCCTCCCGTTTGAACCAGGCTGCGGTTAGCAGTCAGGCACGACAGCGGAAATCTCCCACGAGTTCCCGAACCGGACGCCGTTTCGCGGCGTTCCGGCCACCGTGCCATGGCTTCATCCAGGGGAGAGGAGTCCGCACCATGACCATGCTCGCGGCAGCGCCGTCGGCGGCCGTAGCCCTCGTCGGTTCGCTCTTCTTCGCCCTCGGCGCCGCCCTCCAGCAGCACGTCGCGGCCACCGGCAACGAGCCCCGCCTGCGGGTGCTGCTGCGCCGGCCGCGCTGGCTGCTCGGCGGGGCGGTGATCGCCGCGGGCGGCCTCCTGCACGTCTACGCGCTGAGCATCGGCCCGCTGACGATCGTGCAGCCCATGGGTGTCGCCAGTCTGCTCTTCGCCCTTCCCATCGCCGCCGCCCTGCACGGACGCAGGACGTCCAGGAACGAGCTGGCGGCGGGGGCGATGGTCGCGATCGGCCTGATCGCGCTGGTCCTGATGGTTCCGGTGCCGACCCGGCCACCGAGCATGACCGCCGCCGAGGTCACCCTGATGCTGAGCCTGGCGGGCGCCGCCGCCCTGATCTGCCTGGCCGCCGCCACCCGGATCGGCCCGCCGGGGCGCACCGCCCTGCTGGCCGTCTCCGCCGGTGTCATGTACGGCGCCGCCTCCACCCTGATGCGGGTCGTCGCCGACGGCTGGCCCGCCCAGTTGTGGTTCCTCCTGGCCCTCCCGATCCCGCTGGTCGCCGCGCTGATGCTGCTCCAGAAGGCGTACGCGATCGGACACTTCGGGGTGGCCTTCGCGGCGCTGCAGGTCACCGACCCGGTGACCGCGGTGTCCTTCGGCGCGCTGCTGCTCGGTGAACCCCTTCCCGCCAACGGACTGGCGGCGACGGCGGCCGCGGCCCTCGCGGCGGCCGGCACGGTCGCGCTCGCCAGAACCACCCCCCTGTCAAGGTGAACGGAGCCCCCATGAGCCTCACCCTCGCCGAGGCGTCCGTCGCGCACTCGCGCCCCCGCCGGGTGCTGATCGCGACCGACACCTACCCGCCGGACGTCAACGGCGCCGCCTACTTCACCCACCGCCTGGCCTCGGGCCTGGCGGCGCGGGGGACGGAGGTCCACGTCGTGTGCAGCTCCGACGACGGACCCCCGGTCACCGACGTGATCGAGGGGGTGCTCGTGCACCGGCTCCGGTCGGCCCGCCTGCTGGTCCACCCGACGATGCGGTTCACCGTCCCGGCCGGGCTCGGCCGCACCATGGACCGGCTGGTCCGGCGGATCGCGCCCGACGTCGTGCACACCCAGGGCCACTTCGTGGTCGGCCGCTCGGCCGTGGCCGCCGCCAAGCGGGCCGGGCTGCCCGTGGTCGCCACCAACCACTTCATGCCGGACAACCTCTTCCAGTTCACCGGGGTGCCCAACCGGCTCCGCCGCCGCGTCGGCGAGTTGGCCTGGAAGGACCTCAACCGGATCTTCGAGCGGGCCGACCACGTCACCACGCCGACCCCGCTGGCCGCCGAGCTGCTGGCGGCCAAGGGCCTGCGCAAGAAGGTCGAGCCGGTGTCGTGCGGCATCGACCTGTCCCGGTTCCGCCCGCAGCCGCAGACCTGGGCCCGCCGCCGGTTCGGCGTGCCGGAGCGTCCGACCATCCTGTTCGTCGGCCGCCTCGACGAGGAGAAGCACCTCGAAGAGATCGTGCTGGCGCTGCCGAAGCTGCACAACGACCTCGACTGCCAGGCCGTCTTCGTCGGCCAGGGCAACCGCCGCGAGGCGCTGGAGAGGCTGGCCCACCGGGTCGGCGCCGGCGACCACGTGAGGTTCCTGGGCTTCGTCGAGGACGCCGACCTGCCCCAGGCGTACGCCGTCGCCGACGTGTTCTGCATGCCCGGCACGGCCGAACTTCAGAGCATCGCCACCCTGGAGGCGATGGCGAGCGGCCTGCCGGTCGTCGCCGCCGACGCGATGGCCCTGCCGCACCTCGTCGAGGGCAACGGCCACCTCTACACGCCCGGGGACGTCTCCGAGCTGGCCCGGCACCTCGCCTCCATCCTCACCCAGCCCGAGGAACGCGCCGCGATGTCGAAGGCGAGCCTGGCTCTGGCCGCGACCCACACGCACGAGCAGTCGCTGGCCCGTTTCGAGTCGATCTACGGGGAACTCGTGCACCGCGCACCCATATCCGCTGTCCACTGAACCGGGGGAACCATGATCCTGTTGGCCACGGCGGGCCCGGCGGCGGCCCTGCTGCTGATGCTGGCCCTGCACGTCTTCTTCGCCGACCTCATCAGCCCGATGACCGGCCTGCTGAGCGACTACGCCGTGACGAACACGGCGACCGAGACCCTCTTCGCCCTCGGCATGATGGCCCTGGCGGCCGGGTGCGTGGCCACGGCCTGGTCCCTGACCGAACCCGACCCGTCGCGGACGGCGGCCACCCGCGTCCTGCTGATCGTCGCGGCGGCCGGGCTGGTGCTCGCCACCATCTTCCCGACCGACCTGTCGGCCGACGTGACCAGCCTGGCCGGGGAGATCCACCGCTGGTCGACGGCCGTGGTCTTCACCGCGCTGCCGGTGGCCGGCTGGATCCTGACGCGGCGGGGACCGCTCGGGGCCGTCGGCGTGCTGGCCCGGGTGAGCGGAGCCGTCCTGGCCGCCTACCTGCTGAGCCACCCGACGTCGCCGGTGTCGGCGCTGATCGGCGGCGAGGCCTACTTCGGCCTGCTGGAGCGGGTCGTGGTGGTGCTGGAGATCCTGCTGGTGATCGCCCTGGCGAACGCGGGCAAGGTCGCGCAGCGGGCGGTCGCCCCGGCGGCGCGGCCGGAACACGCGTTGAACGGCTGAGCCTTTTCACCGCCCCTTTTCCCCAGAAAGGGGCGGTTCTTCATTTCCGGCATTTGACACGGTATGACCCGCTCGATGTATTCGATCGCGGCGAACTCGGCCGAATCCGCGAATCCGGCATTGGCGGCGATGGATACTCCCGTTCATGGGACACGCGCCGATCGCCGCCCGGATCACGGCCGCCGCCTGCGGAATCGCGGCCGCCACGACCTGGGCGTTCGCGAATCCGGACTTATCCGGAAAATACCTCGGACCGGTCAGCATATTCGCCGGATTCGCCGCTTCGGCACTTTTCATCATCGGGCTTCGCGGCAAACCAGAATTCCTGCCGTTCGCCATCGCCGGGTTCGCCCTGACGGTGACGGGCCTCGTCATCTCCCTCGTGCGGCAGACCGGATTCGCTCCCCCGGCCGCCGCCGTGACGCGGGCGCCGCTCGCCGTCAACTACGGGATGGTGCACATCACCCGGCCGGTCGACGGCGGCTTCAGCCCGACCTGCACGACCGTCACCGGCACCGCCATCCCGCCGGGGGCCGGGAAGTTGTGGCTGGTCGTCGGCGGCGTGGTCGTCCGCGAACTGACCACCCGCGACGACGGCGGCTGGCGGGTGCCGGTCCGCGTCGGGGCCGACGACCCGCGCGACGCCGACCGCGAGTACGACATCCGCGTCTACTGGGTGCCCGCCGGAAGCCGGCCGCCGGCGATCCCCGCGCAGGGGCGCGTGCTCGACGAGATCACCGTCGTGAAGGACCCCGCCCAACTGGCCTGCGTGTCCCCGGAGCCGACAAACGCTGACACTCCGGGGTAAAGGAATCCCAAGAATGGCCTGATCACGCCTCAAAATCGGCTAATGTCCGGTCATGTTCGAGGCTCGTATCCAGACCGTCGCCGGGACCGTCCCGGTCAGTTCCGTCGAAGGCCCGGTGCTCCCCTGGGAGACCCTGCGGGCCGACACCCGCTGGGGCGTCGGGGTCGAGTCCGATCCGGAGCGCTGGCTCGACGAAGAGGGCCACGTCACCGCCGAGCTGACCCGCCTCAACCGGGAGTTCGGCCTGTCGCTGATCGTCGACCACACCGGCCTCGGCATGGGACGCGACACCACCGCCCTCACCCGCATGGCCGCGGGCAGCCGGGTCGCGATCGTCGCCGCCACCGGCTTCGGCGCCGAACCCTTCGCCGGGGAGCTGATCAACCGCGCCGGGGTCGACGACCTCACCGGCGACCTGCTGCGGGAGATCGGCGTCGGGCTCGACGGGACCTCCGCGCGGCCCGGCCTCATCATCGCCGCCGCCCACGACGAGACGCCCACCCCGGCCGAGGAGCGGGCGACGGTGGCCGCCGCCCGCGCGTCGCTCCGGACCGACCTGCCCGTCGCGGCGTCCGGGCTGGCGCTGCTGGAGACGCTGCTGCACCACCGGGTGCCGCCGCAGCGGGTCAACGTCAGGACCGCCGACCCGCTGGCCCAGCGCAAGATCTGCGAGACCGGCGCCTACGTCACGGTCACCTGCCCCGACGACGTGTTCACCCTGCTCGACGCGGGGCACGGCGAACGGGTGCTGTTCACCTCGGGGGTCTCCCGCCGCGACCAGCTCGGCCCCTACGGCGGCGAGGGCTACGCGAAGTTGTTCGACGTCGAGGGCGTGCCCGACCTGGTCACCCGTGTGAACCCCGTGCGGTGGCTGGCAGGTGGACGCTGAGGAACTCGCCCACGGCCTCGACCGCCTGGGTGACGTAGGGCTCGGTGTCGTAGAGGTCGACGTGCTGCTTCGCGTCGAGCCACACCAGCTTCCGCGGCTCCGACAGGCGGGCGTGCACCTCGTGGGCGCCCTCGGGGGCGCAGTAGGCGTCGACCACGCCGTGCACCAGCAGCGCCGGTTTCGGTGACAGGAAGTCGGCGCCCATCATGTTGTCCATCGTGATCAGCTCGCGCAACGAGGCCCTCGTCACCTCGTTGACCCAGCCGGGGGTCTGGCCGCGGGCGGTGCCGTAGTACTGGAACGGTTCGTCGCCCGCCATCGCGGCGTCGGGGCCGCCGACCGCCGGGACGTACTCGGGCCGCGCCCCGAGGTCCTGCCGCTCCAGCGCCTCGGTGAAGGACTTCAGGGCGCCGGGCCACCAGTCGCCGGTCCGCATCGTGTAGGGGCTGTTGTAGCCGCCCGCGATGCCGACGAACACCCGCACCCGGGGGTCGAAGGCGGCGAACTTCAATGCGTAGCCGCCGCCGAGGCAGATGCCGACCGCCCCGATGGCGTCGGCGCGCACCTCGGGGCGGGACCGCACGTAGCTCACGGCGGCGCGCAGGTCCTCCAGCTTGCCCTGGGGGTCTTCGTGCCGCCGGGGCTGGCCGTCGGACTCACCCCAGTTGCGGTGGTCGAAGGCCAGCGTGACGTAGCCGAGATCGGTGAGGCGGGCGGCGTACAGGCCCGTGACCTGTTCTTTCACCCCGGTGAAGGGGCCGGTGAAGACGAGCGCCGGATGGGGGCCCGGGCCCGTCGGCACCCTCAGCTCGCCTGCGAGCCGGAGGGTGCCTGCGGTGAACTCGACTCTCATTCCCTCAGTGTTGACGTAAAGATCTCATGAGTCGAATCCCAGCCCGAGCCGGTCGAGGGTGCGCAGCCACATGTTGCGGCGTCCGCCGTTCGCGTCGGCCCGGGCCAGCGACCACCGGGTCAGCTGGATCACCCCCGACCTGACGGGCTCGGGCGGGAACGGCACCGGCTTCTGGCGCACCATGTCGAGCCGCGTCCGTTCGGTGTCGCGCCCGTCGAGGAGGTCGAGCATGACGTTGGCGCCGAAGCGGGTGGCCGCCACGCCGAGGCCGGTGTAGCCGACGGCGTAGGCCAGCCGGGTGCCGTAGCCGGTGCCGAAGAACGCCGAGAATCGGCTGCACGTGTCGATGACGCCGCCCCACTTGTGGGAGAACCGCACGTCCTCCAGCTGGGGGAAGGTCTCGTAGAAGTGCTCGGCCAGCGTGTGGAAGGTGGTGTCGCGCTGGTCGTAGGTCGGGCGGACCCGGCCGCCGTTGTAGTAGACGGCGTCGTAGCCGCCCCACAGGATGCTGTTGTCGTCGGTCAGCCGGTAGTAGTGGAACTGGTTGGCCGAGTCGCCCATGCCCTGCCGGTTCTTCCAGCCGATCGAGTCGAGCTGCGCCTCGGTGAGCGGCTCGGTCATCAGGGCGTAGTCGTAGACGGGCACGACGTAGTACTTGAGCCGCCGCAGCAGGGGCGAGAACACGCCGGTGCCCAGCGCCACCCGGCGGGCGCGAACGGTGCCGTACATCGACTTGAGCTGCAACGACGGGCCGAGCGAGGAGATCTCGCGGACCGGCGAGTGCTCGTACATGCGCACCCCGAGCTTCAGGCACGCCTGCCGCAGGCCCCACGCGAGCCGGGCCGGGTCGATCATGGCGCACTCGCCGCGTTCCCAGACGCCGGCGATGTAGGTCGGGGAGTTGACCTCGGCCCGCACCTCGTCCTGGTCGAGGTACTGGATGTCCATGCCGAGCTCGCGGCCGATCGTGTGGATCTCGCGCATCTCGTCGATCTGCCACTGCTCGGTGGCGACGTTCATCTCGCCGGTCCGCTCGAAGGAGCAGTCGATGCCGTAGCGCTTGATCGTCTCTTCGATCTCGTTGAAGTTCTCGATGCCCATCCGGTGGAGATCGGCGATCTCGTAGGGCCACCGCTCCAGGCCGTTCCCGAGCCCGTGGGTCAGGCTCGCGTGGCAGAAACCGCCGTTGCGGCCGGTCGCCGCCCAGCCGACCGTCTGGCCCTCCAGCAGGACGACGTCGCGTCTGGGGTCGCGCTCCTTGGCCAGCAGGGCCGTCCACAGGCCGGAGAACCCGCCGCCGACGATGGCCAGGTCGGCGGTGGTGTGGCCGAACAGACGCGGCAGCGTCTCGGGCTCCAGGGGGTCTTCGTGCAGCCAGTAGGGCTTGCGCTCGGCGTCGGCGAGCGCGCGTCGCGGATCCATCATCGCCTCAAAACGGGTTCGTCACCGGCGGGGATCCCGACAATTTTTCTCGTGCACCTCATCATCAAGGCCTCTTTCTTGGGGGTACGGAAAATCCCGGCATGACGGAATGACAAGCCGGTGGAGGAAACGCCGATCGGCCCCGGAGCACGGCTCGACGGGGCTCAAGAGATCAGATCAGGTGGGGGCGGCGGTCACGCCGGGCTCGCGCCGAATCAGAACGGCGCGAGCGGAGTGGTGCGGGCACTTGCCCTTCGCGGTGCTAGGAGTGCGGCTGTGCGAGGGGGTCACACATTTCACGTCCCTTTAGTGGGTCGTCTTCCTGCGGGCGGATATGGCGTTGGCGACGGCGAGCAGGACGCCTATACCAAAGATAAGGGTTCCCATGACGTTCACCTGTGGCGGGATGCCCACCTTCACGGCGCCCACGATCCACAGGGGGAACGTCTGTTCCGAGCCGTTGACGAAGCTCGTCACGACGTAGTCGTCGATCGACAGGGCGAAGGCGAGCATCGCGCCCGCCGCCACGCCCGGCATGATCGACGGAAGGGTGACCAGGCGGAACGTGGTGAACGTGCCGGCGCCCAGGTCACGGGCGGCCTCCTCCAGCGAGGGGTCGAGGCCGACCACCCTCGCCCGGACCGTCACGACGACGAACGCGAGCGAGAAGAGCGTGTGCGCGATGATGATCGTGATGTGGCCGCGCGGGGCGTTGGCCGACACGAACAGCGACAGCAGCGAGGCGCCCATGACCAGCTCGGGCGTGCTGATCGCGGCGAAGATCAGGAAGTCGGTGACGCCCTTGCCGCGGAAGCGGTAGCGGCCGACGGCCAGGCCGAGCAGGGTGCCGAGGACGGTCGCAAGGATCGTGCTGACGACCGCGATGATCAGCGAGTTGACCAGTGCGTCGGTGAGGCCGTCGATGGCGAAGAGCTGCTGGTACCACTTGAACGTGAAACCCTGCCACGAGGTGTTCGACTTCGACTGCTTGTCGTTGAAGCCGAACAGGATCATCACGGCGATGGGCGAGGCCAGCCACAGGATGATCAGCCACGTGTAGACGTAAAGGGCCCTGTCGCCCAGCTTCCCTCTCATCGGGCCGCCGCCTCCAGCACGTTCTCGGTGCCGAGGGCACGCGCGTAGATGAAGATGCCGATCAGCAGCACGGCCATCAGGGTGAACGAGATCGCCGACGCGGTCGGGTAGTCGTTGTTGACCAGGTATTCGGTCTGCACGATGTTGCCGATCATCGTGTTGCCGGTGCCGCCGAGGACCTGGGCGTTGATCGGGTCGGCCGTGGCCGGCACGAACGTCATCAGCACCCCGGCGAACACGCCCGGCAGCGACAGCGGCAGCACCACACGCCGGAAGGTCGAGATGCGCGAGGCGTACAGGTCGTAGGAGGCCTCGATGACCCGGGGGTCGACCCGCTCCAGCGCGACGTAGATCGGCAGGATCATGAACGGCAGGAAGTTGTAGACCAGGCCGCCGATGACCGCCACGGTCGTGGCCAGCACGTGGAAGTCCTGCGGCAGCACGCCCCAGCCCTTCAGCGTGCCGAACAGGATGCCGTCGTCGGCCAGCAGGAAGCCCCACGAGATCGTCCGGAGCACGAACGACACGAAGAAGGGCAGCAGCAGGAGGAACAGGAACATGGACTTGCGGTGCCCGGCCTTGAAGGCGATCCAGTACGCCACCGGATAGCCGAGCACCAGCATGATCACGGTCGCGACGCCGCCGTACACGAGAGAGCGCACGAGCTGCGTGCTGTACTTCGCGATCGCGTCCGAGTAGTTGGAGACGCTGAACGTCTGCGTGAACCCGTCGATGAGGTTGCCCGTGGTCAGCGACACCGAGGCCATGGCCGCGATGGGCACCACCAGGAAGATGGCGAGCCACAACCACGCGGGCAGGGCGAGCCAGTAAGGCGTCCAGCGTCTCATTCGATCAGCCCTGGGTGATGGTCTGGAAGAGGCCGTTGTAGACCGGCTCCTCGGCGTTGGTGAGGGTGCGGTAGGGCCGCAGCTTGGCGTAGTCGGCCTCGGTCGGGAAGATGAGCGGGCTCTCGGCCAGGGCCTTGGAGTCGTCGTCGCCCTTGGCGGCCAGAATCTGCTGCACGCCGTTGACCGGGGTGACGTACTGGATGTAGGCGGTCAGCTCGGCGGCGACCTCGGGCTTGTACAGGAAGTCCATCAGCATGAGCGCGTCGACCGGGTTGGCGGCGCCCTTCGGGATGGCCATGTTGTCGATCCAGATCGTGCCGCCCTCCTGGGGCACCACGAACTTGACCGGCTCGCCGGCGAGCTGCCGCTGGAACACGTCGCCCGACCATGCCTGGCTCAGCCACACGTCGCCCTTGGCGACGGCGTCGATGTAGTCCTGGGCGTAGTACTTGCGGACGATGCCCTGGTCGCGCTGCTCCTTGAGCTTGGCGGCGGCCTTCTCCCAGTCGGCCTGCGTCGACTTGTCGGGGTCGACGCCGACGGCGAACATGCCGAAGTTGCCGACCTCCTGGGCGTCGGCCATCATGCCGACCTTGCCCTCGTACTTCTTGTCGAACAGCGACTGGATGCTGGTGATGTCCTCGTCGACGTACTTGGTGTTGTACGCGATGCCCGTCACGCCCGCCTGGTAGGGGATCGTGTACGTGTTGTTCGGGTCGTAGGCCGGGTTCTTGTACGACGCCCCGGCGTTGGCGGCGAAGTTGGGCAGCTGCTTGTGGTCGAGCGCGGTCAGGTAGCCGAGCTGGATCATCTTGCCGAGCTGGAGACCGTTGGTCATCACGATGATGTCGTAGCCGAGCGGCTGCCCGGCCCGGAGCTGCGGCTCCGACTTGCCGAAGAACTCGGCGTTCTCCTGGATGACCTCCTTGTACTCGTACGAGATCCCGGTCGCCTGCTGGAACTGCTTCAGCGGGCCCTGGTCCTCGGGCATGTACTCGGGCCAGTTGGCGAAGACGACCCGGCCGTTCTTCTTCTGCGTGGACCAGAAGTCGGCGACGGCGCTGGGAGAGGGCGCCGCCGCCTTCTGGCCCTGCACGCCGCAGGCGGCCAGAGCGAGCCCGGCGGCCGAGTATCCGGCGAAGCGGAGGGCGTCACGGCGGGAGTATCGGGACTGCGTCAGACCGCGCAGGAGGGGATTGTTCATCAAAGCTCCGAGGGGGTTTCTATCTGGACGTTCCTGAAGTTATCCGCAAAATTCCCCCGCTTACGACAACGTGTAAGAGTGCTGCGGACGCCACGAGAGCCACACCGTGTCGCCGCGCTCCGCCGTCGTCGAGCTGTCGATGGCGTTCTGCTGGAAGACGGTGATCTCCGTGCCGTCGGCCAGCGCCACCGCGTAGCTGTTGTAGGTGCCGAGATAGGTGAGCTCGCCCACGGTGCCCTTGACCATGCTCAGCCCGGCCTCGGGCTGCTCGGTCGAGATCGTGATCTTCTCCGGCCGGACGGTCAGGTCGACGGTGTCCCCCGCCGCCGCCTGCCCGGGTACGAGGATGCGGTCCTGCTCGCCGAGCCGGACCACCAGCAGGCCGCCGTCGACGGCGTCCACGGTGCCCGACAGCAGGTTCGAGGTCCCGATGAACCCGGCCACGAACTTCGACGCCGGCCTCTCGTAGATCTCGCGCGGGTCGGCGAGCTGCTCGACCAGGCCGTCGTTCATGACGGCGATCCGGTCGCTCATCGTGAGCGCCTCGGACTGGTCGTGGGTCACGTAGACGAAGGTGATGCCGACCTCGCGCTGGATGCGCTTGAGCTCGGTCTGCATCTGCTGGCGCAACTTCAGGTCGAGGGCGCCCAGCGGCTCGTCGAGCAGCAGCGCCCGGGGCCGGTTGACCAGCGCGCGGGCCAGCGCCACCCGCTGCTGCTGGCCGCCGGACATCTCGCGCGGACGCCGCTTCTCGCGGCCCGTGAGGTCGACGATGTCCAGGATGTCGCCCACCCGCTGCTTGATCTCGGCCTCGGCCACCTTCTTGCGGCGCAGCCCGAACGCGACGTTCTCCCACACGTTCATGTGCGGGAACAGCGCGTACGACTGGAAGACCATGTTGATGTCGCGCTTGTTGGGCGGGACGTTGGTGACGTCCTGCCCGAGGAGCTTGACGAGGCCCTTCGTGGGCTCCTCGAACCCCGCGATCATGCGCATCGTCGTCGTCTTGCCGCAGCCGGACGGGCCGAGGAGGGAGAAGAACTCGCCCTCCCCGATCGTCAGGCTGACACCTTTTACCGCCTGAACCGTCTCGCCGTGCGCGAGGTATTCCTTGACGACGCCGTCAAGCTCGATGGCGGGGACATCCTCGGGCATATCACCTCTCGCTAACTCATTCGCCGATGTAGTGCATGACGTGCTTCACGCGGGTGTAGTCGTGCAGGCCGAAGACCGACAGGTCCTTGCCGTACCCGGAGTGCTTGAAGCCGCCGTGGGGCATCTCCGACACGAAGGGGATGTGGGTGTTGACCCACACGACCCCGAAGTCGAGCCGCTTCGACATGCGCATCGCGCGGCCGTGGTCGGAGGTCCAGACGGAGCCCGACAGGCCGTACTGCACGCCGTTGGCCTTGGCCAGGGCGTCGGCCTCGTCGGTGAAGGTCTGGACGGTGATGACCGGGCCGAAGACCTCGGTCTGGATCATCTCGTCGTCCTGCTTCAGGCCGTCGACCACGGTCGGGGCGAAGAAGTAGCCCGCCTCGCCGACCCGCTCGCCGCCCGTGAGCACGGTGGCGTGCTCGGGGAGGCGCTCGAAGAAGCCCTGCACCCGGGCGAGCTGGTTGGGGTTGTTGAGCGGGCCGTAGAAGGCGTCGTCGCCGGTGCCGGTGACGGTCGCGGCGGCGGCCTCCTTGAGGGCCTCGGCGAACTCGGCGTGGATCGACTCCTGGACGAGCACGCGGCAGGCCGCGGTGCAGTCCTGCCCGGCGTTGTAGAGGCCCGCCCCGGCGATGGCCTCGGCGGTGGCCTTGATGTCCTTGACGTCGTCGAAGACCACGACCGGGGCCTTGCCGCCCAGCTCCAGGTGGACCCGCTTGAGGTCGTCGGCCGCGCTCTTGGCGACGGCCATGCCCGCGCCGACCGAGCCGGTGATGGCGACCATCGAGGCGGTCGGGTGGGAGACGACCAGCGAGCCGGTCTCGCGGTCGCCGGTGACGACGTTGAAGACGCCGGCCGGGAGCACGTCGCCGATGATCTCGGCGAGCTTGACGGTGGAGACCGGGGTGGTGTCCGACGGCTTCAGCACGATCGTGTTGCCCGCGGCCAGCGCCGGGGCGATCTTCCAGACGGCCATCATCATCGGGTAGTTCCACGGCGTGACCTGGCCGATGACGCCGACCGGCTCGTGCCGGATGACCGAGGTGTGCTCGGCGAGGAACTCGCCGGCCGTCGGGCCCTCCAGCGTGCGCGCGGCGCCCGCGAAGAAGCGGAAGTGGTCGGCCGCGACGGGGGTCTCGTCCTCGCTCATGCGGGCGTAGGGCTTGCCGGTGTTGCGGCACTCGGCCTGGTTGATCTCCTCCGCGCGCGCCTCGATGGCGTCGGCTATCTTCAACAGCAGGTTCGCACGCTCACCCGGAGTCGTCTGTCCCCAGGTCTCGAACGCCGCCGCGGCGGCCTCGTAGGCCGCGTCGACGTCCTCCTGTCCGGACAGGGGGGCCTGCGCGTAGACCTCGCCGGTGCTCGGGTCGACCACGTCGGAGAAGCGCCCGCTCCGGGCGTCGACGAACTTCCCGTTGATGTAGTTCTGCAGGCGGGTGGTCACTTCGACCTCCTGTGAAGGTGTTCAAAGTTGTCGCGACTCTGACAGACATATCAGACAACGACAAGGGATTTCGTAGCGAAAGATATCAAATTGCTACGGAATCGCTTGACAAGGGACGCTGAACTGACAACATGTCGCACCTAGGCGGCAACATGTCGGAAACATGAAGGGCTTATGCGGGGATGACCACGCCGAGAGTTCGGACCACCAGGAACGGCCCCGTGGTGCTCGACGAGATCTCCAAGCAGATCGTCGAGCAACTGCAGGCCGACGGCCGCAAGCCGTACGCCGCCATCGGGAAGGCCGTCGGGCTCTCCGAGGCGGCCGTCCGCCAGCGCGTCCAGCGCCTGCTCGACGCCGGTGTCATGCAGATCGTGGCGGTCACCGACCCGCTCACCCTGGGGTTCCCCCGGCAGGCCATGATCGGCATCAAGTGCGAGGGCGACCTGGAGGCCGTCGCCGACGAGCTCGGCTCGATCGAAGAGGTCGACTACGTCGTCCTGACGGCCGGCTCGCTCGACATCATGGTCGAGGTCGTGTGTGAGGGCGATCAACACCTCCTGGAAATTCTTGGCAAAATCCGGGCGATCCCTGCGGTCAGGGCCACCGAGACCTTTGTCTACCTGAAGCTGCACAAACAAACGTACAGCTGGGGAACCCACTGACCGCACCTTCCCGGCACGCCTGAAAGGCGTCTGCGCGGGTAGCGACGGCGGCCATGAGCAGCATGCCCGCGTTCAAGGTCGCGCAGTTACCCGAGCCCCAGCCGCTCCGCCGCGTCCTCGGTCCTGGAGTGATCGCGGCCGGGGTCGGGCTCGCTTCCGGTGAGTTCGTCATCTGGCCCTACATCTCCGCCAACGTCGGCCTGGTGTTCCTGTGGGCGGCCGTCGTCGGGGTGGTGGCGCAGTTCTTCCTGAACATGGAGATCGAGCGCTACACCCTGGCCACCGGGGAGACCGCGCTCACCGGGTTCTCGCGGCTGGGGCGCCACTGGGGGATCGTGTTCGCCCTGATGGCGCTGCTGGCCAACATCTGGCCGGGGTGGGCCACCTCCAGCGCCACCGTGTTCACCTACGCGGTCGGCCAGGGGAACGTCACGGTCATCGCGGTCATCGAGCTCGTGATCATCGGGATCGCGCTGACCCTCTCCCCCGTCGTCTACCGGACCGTCGAGGCCACCCAGTTCGTCAAGGTCGCGGCCGTGCTCGTGTTCCTGGTCGTCGCGCTGTTCGTGGCGATCTCGGGAGAGGCGTACCGGGGACTGGGCGAGGCGGTGACGAGCATCGGGACGGTGCCCAGCCAGCTCGGCACGGCGCTGGTGCTGGGCGCGCTGGCCTTCGCGGGGGCGGGCGGCGGGCAGAACCTCGTGCAGAGCAACTGGGTCCGCGACAAGAACATGGGCATGGGCGCCCGGATCCCCCGGCTGGTCTCGCCGGTGACCGGGGAGGACCAGGCCGCGCCCGCCACCGGCTACACCTTCGAGCCGACCGAGGAGAACCTGTCGCGGTGGCGGAGCTGGTGGAAGGTGGCCAACGCCGAGCAGCTCGTCTCGTTCGTCGCGATCACCGTCTTCACGATCTTCCTGATGTCGATGCTGGCCTACTCGACCGTCTTCGGCTCGGGCGCCACCAACGACATCACCTTCCTCAAGGCCGAGGGCGAGGTGCTGAACCAGCGGCTGAGCTGGTTCGGCACATTCTTCTGGGCCATCGGCGCGCTGTCGCTGTTCGCCGCGTCGATGGGCATCTGCGACTACGTCGGGCGGATGGTCGCCGACGTGGTGAAGACCGTCTACCTGCCCGCCTCGGCGCGGTGGACGGAGAGCCGGATCTACTCGCTCGTCGTCTGGTTCATCGTGATCTTCGGGATCGTGATGCTGACCATCGGCTTCGACCAGCCGATCACGCTGCTGGTGATCTCCTCCAGCGTCGGCGGGATCATGATGTTCGTCTATTCGGCGCTGCTGGCCGTCCTCAACCGGAGGATGTTGCCCCAGGCGATCAGGATCCGCGGCTACCGCATGGTCGCGGTGCTGCTGGCCTTCGGTTTCTTCGGGTTCTTCTCGGTGCTCACGCTGATCGACCAGATCGGCAAGCTGACCGGCTGAGGGCGGGCCCCTTCCCGGCGGCCCGCCCCCCTGCGCGCTACAGCGCGGGCTTCTTGGCCGTGTACAGCCACTTCTTGAACAGCGGGCCGAGGTCCTTGCCGCTGAGCTCCTCGGCGAGCGCGATGAAGTCCTTGGTGGTGGCGGTCTCGTGCCGGTTGCGGGCCGCCCACTCCTTCAGCAGGCCGAAGAAGGTCTCGTCGCCGATCTCGGTGCGCAGGGCGTGGACGGTCATCGCGCCGCGCAGGTAGATCGCCTCCCAGTCGAACATGTTCTTCTTGCCCGGGGCGCCGGTCTTGACGTCCCAGAACTTGCCGGTGCTCTTGTAGTACTTGTCGAAGGTCGTCTGGGCCTTCGGGCCGTTGTGGGTCTCCTCGTAGAGCCACTCGGCGTAGCTGGCCAGGCCCTCGTTCAGCCAGATGTCGTTCCACGACTCCAGGCCGACGCTGTTGCCGAACCACTGGTGCGCGATCTCGTGCACGATCAGCAGGTCGTCGCTGGCGTCGCCGTCGTAGACCGGGCGGCCCTGGGTCTCCAGGGCGTAGTGGACGTCGAGCTTGTCGGCGATGCCGCCGGTCGAGTCGAACGGGTAGGGGCCGAAGTGCTCGACGCCCCACTTCGTCGCCTCGGCGGTCTCCTTGTGGAGGTGCTTGGAGGTCTTGGCCAGGGCGGGGTCGTAGGCGGTGATGTTCAGGACGCCCCCGGCCGTGCCCTCGCTGACCTTGTACTTGCCGATCGCGATCATGGCCAGGTAGGGGGCCATGGGCTGCTTCATCTTCCAGCGGGAGACGACGTAGCCCTTCTTGACCCGGACGATGCCGGAGTTCTGCGGCTCGCCGTTGGCCAGCACCGTCAGGCCGACGGGGGCGCTGATCTCGTAGGAGAAGGTCGCCTTGTCGCGCGGGGTGTCGTTGGCGGGGAACCAGGTGCGGGCGCCGTCGGGTTGGGAGACGACGACGGCGCCGTCCTTGGTGCGGATGAACCCGGTGACGCCGAGGTCGGAGTCGTCGACCGGCTTCGGGGTGCCGTCGTACTCGACGACGACCGTGAACGTGGCCTCGTCGTCGATGCCCTTCTTCGGCGTGACGGTCAGCTCCTGGCCCTTACGCGACCACTTGGCCTTCTTCCCGTCGACGGCGACCGACCGGACGGTGAGCCCCGACAGGTCGAGGTTGAAGCGCGACAGGCCCTTGGTGGCCTTGGCGGTGATCGTCGCGGTGGAGTCGAGCCGGCCGGACTTGGGGGTGTAGCGCAGCTTCAGGTCGTAGTGCTGGACGTCGTAACCGCCGTTGCCGGCGTGCGGAAAGTAGGGGTCGCCCACACCGGAGGAGCCCGGGGAGTGGGCGTCGGCCCATGCCGGGGCTGAGGGGGCGACTAACGCGGCCACCGCGAGCAGCGCCGCGCCGGAGATTCGTGTGCGAAGCATGCCGCACATTATCGAGATGAATCCGGCAACGGACACAATCAACCTAATATCGGTGAAGTGCGTGCGACGAACGTCTCCTTCCGTTACCGGCGAGGCGATCCCTGGGTGCTCTCCGACGCCTCCCTCGACCTCGCCCCCGGCTCGGTGGCCGAGATCACCGGGCCCAACGGCACCGGCAAGTCGACCCTCCTGCGGCTGCTCGCGGGCCTGTTGCGGCCGGTCCGGGGCCGGATCGAGGAGCGTCCGGCGGTCATCGGCTACGCCCCCGAACGGTTCCCCTCGGACCAGCCGTTCACCGTGGCGGCCTACCTGCGCCACATGGCGGCGGTCCGCCGGGTGGCCGTGCCCGAGGAGCTGACGGCGCGGCTTGGCATGGACCACCTGCTCGGCCAGAAGTTGCCCGACCTGTCGAAGGGCAGCGCCCACAAGGTCGGCCTCGCCCAGGCCCTCGCCGGGGAGCCGGGGCTGCTGATCCTCGACGAGCCGTTCGCCGGGCTCGACGCGACGGCCCGCGCCGAACTGTCGGTGATCGTCGCCGAGGTGGCCGCGCGGGGCGGCATCGTCGTCGCCAGTGACCACCAGGGCGACCTCCGGTCGGTGCCGGGCGTCACCCGTTACGAGGTGCGCGACGGGAAGATCGCCGAAGCCGCCCCGGTCGTCGTGGACGATCCCCTGACCACCCTGACGATCAAGCTGCCGCAGTCGAAGGCGGACGCGCTGGCGGCCCGGCTGCGGGCGGAAGGCCACGAGGTCTCATGATTCCCCTGGTCACGTTCCGGCTCTCGGGCTATGTCCGGTCGCACCGGATCTTCCAGCCCGTGCTCGGGCTGCTCGCCGTGCTGTCGATCATCTACGCCACCGGGGTGCCCGCCGGCGGCGAACTCCCCAGCTACTCCGACTCGGCCGGCATCCTGATGCTGGTCTTCGCGTGGGCGGCCCGGGGCCTGCTCGACAACGAGCCCGACGAACAGCGCCTCATCGCGATCACCGCCGTCGGCCGCCGCCGCGAACTCGTGGCCGGGCTGCTCGCGGCGTTGCTGCTGACCGGCGCGCTGGCGCTGGTCGCCGTGGTGTTCCCGCTGTTCGTGGGCTTCGCCGAGACGCCCGGCGGGGCCGACCTCGGCTACGGCGCCGGGCTGCACCTGCTGGCCGTGCTGGCCGGGACCGCCCTGGGCGCGCTGACGAGCCGCCCGGTGCTGGCCTCCCCCGCCGCCTCGGCCGCCGTGCTGGTCGGCGGCTACATGGCGATCCTGCTGCTCAGCTCGGCGAGCCCGTGGGCGTCGGTGCCGGTCCTCGACTGGATGAACGCCGCCCACCACCACGAACTGCCCGACCGGCTGGGGGTCATCGTGGCCTCGGCGCTGGCCTGGAGCGCGGCCGGGCTGGCCGGTTACGCGGCGGTGCGCCGGGTCAGGGGTTAGCCGCGGCGAGCTGGCCGCAGGCGCCGTCGATCTCACGTCCCCGGGTGTCGCGGACCGTCACCGCGACCCCGTGGGACTCCAGCCGCCGGACGAAGGCCCGTTCGTCCTCCGGCCGGGAGGCCGTCCACTTCGAGCCCGGGGTCGGGTTGAGCGGGATCAGGTTGACGTGGACGAGCTTGCCCTTGAGCAGCTTCCCGAGCAGGTCGGCCCGCCATTCCTGGTCGTTGACGTCCTTGATGAGGGCGTACTCGATCGAGACCCGGCGCTTGGTCTTGGCGGCGTAGTCCCAGGCCGCGCCGAGGACCTCGGCCACCTTCCAGCGCGTGTTGATCGGGACCAGCGTGTCGCGCAGCTCGTCGTCGGGCGCGTGGAGCGAGACGGCCAGCGTCACCGGCAGGCCCTCGTTCGACAACTTCTCGATCGCCGGGACGAGGCCGACCGTGGAGACGGTCACGCCGCGCGCGGAGATGCCCAGGCCCTCGGGCGACGGGTCGACCATGCGGTGGACCGCGCCGATCACGGCCTTGTAGTTGGCCATGGGCTCGCCCATGCCCATGAAGACGATGTTGCTGACCCGGCCGGGCCCGCCCGGCACCTCGCCCCTGGCCAGCGCCCGCTGCCCGGCGACGACCTGCTCGACGATCTCGGCGGTCGACATGTTGCGGGTCAGCCCGGCCTGGCCGGTCGCGCAGAACGGGCAGTTCATGCCGCAACCGGCCTGCGAGGAGACGCACATCGTGACCCGGTCGGGGTAGCGCATCATGACCGACTCGACCAGGGAGCCGTCGAACAGCTTCCAGAGGGTCTTGCGGGTCATGCCGTCGTCGCAGGTGATCTCGCGGACCGAGGTCAGCAGCGACGGCAGCAGCCGGCCGAGCGTCTCGCGGGAGGCGGCCGGGAGGTCGGTCATGTCACCCGGCGACTCGGTCAGCTTGGCGAAGTAGTGGCGCGAGAGCTGGTCGGCCCGGAACGGCTTCTCACCGAGTTCCGCGACGGCGGCACGGCGCTCGGCCATGGTCAGGTCGGCCAGATGGCGCTGCGGCTTCGCCCGTCGCGGTGCGACGAACGTGAGCTGACCGGCCTTGGGGGCGGCCTCGGACATAACGAACCCTCACGATCTCAAAACGACGACTGCTCTTACGGCCGGGCGGCACCGGGCTTAGAGTCCTGATCTGGGAGGTGAGGCGTGGACAGCACCATCGTGCTCACCAGCACCAATCCCTACGGGAGCCGCGTCCTTACCGTCGAGCGCGATCAGGTGTCCTCGGTAGCTTACCTGCGCGACCCGGCCGGATCCGTCCGCGGAGCCGTCTGGCTGGGCAACCACGTGACGGCCCCGATGTCACTCGACCTCGCCCGTCTCAACACCGGCCGGCCCCCGGTCATGCCCAGAGCGGGCACCCGCCGCCCTTTCGGCACCGCCCACCTCGACGCGGCCCGGCTGCGCGTGTTGTGGTTCGAGGAGGGTGACGGCGTCGCCCTCTACGACGACGAGGGCCTGCTGGCCGTGATCCCCGGCTGGGCCGATCTGGAACGTGGCATGCCCGGCTACGCGCGCGACGCGGTCGGCGAGTGGCCGTTCGCCTGGGCGTTGTCGGAGGCGCTCGAAGGCCTGAGCCCCCGGGTCGCCAAGGCCGAGGCCTACTGGCAGTGGCGGGCCGGCGAGGCGTCGTGGGCGTCGTTCCAGCAGTTCGTCATGGGCCACCTCGACGGGCGGCTGGGCCCTCCGGGCCGGTTCTGGGACGCGAGCGGCGGCCGGTTGCCCGCCCTCGGGGTCACCGAGCGCCCGCCCGCCTACGGCCGCGACTTCACGGTCCTGTCGACGGTCGGGATGAGCTGCCAGCGCATGCCGTCAGCGGAGCTCTACGACACCCCGACCCGCGTCGAACTCGCCGTCGCCACCCGGGGCGACCCCCGGTCGGCGGCCCGGTTGTTCCTCTGGCTCGGCCAGTATCCGTGGCGCTCGGTCACCTGGCTCGGCGACGGCCACACGGCCCGCTGGTATCACCAGCCCGGCACCTTCCCCATACCCGGCGGCTACGAAGGTGTGATGATGCTGGCGGCACCGCACGGCCTGCCCGACCTTTCGGGGTTCCAGGTCGCCGGAGACGTGGTGCGGTGGCTCTGGCTGGTCCCGGTGACCGACGGCGAGCTCAAGGTCGCCGCCGAACGCGGCCACGACGTCATCGCGGCGCGGCTGAGCGCCGTCCACCGCATCTAGCGGACGAAGGCCGCCAGCAGCAGCCAGCAGGGCACCAGCGTGAACAGCAGGGAGTCGATGCGGTCCATCATGCCGCCGTGGCCCGGCAGCACCGAGCCCATGTCCTTGACGCCGAGGTCACGCTTGATGACCGACTCGATCAGGTCGCCCACCGTGGCGCAGACCACGACCACGGCGCCGAGCAGCGCGCCCTGCCAGATCTGGCCCTTCAGCAACCAGGCGACCAGCCAGCCGCCGACCGCGACGCAGGCGATGGCCGAACCGGCGAAGCCCTCCCAGGTCTTCTTCGGGCTGATGATCGACATCTTGTGGCGGCCGAAGAGGACCCCGGCGGCGTACCCGCCGATGTCGGAGGAGGCCGTCACGGCCACGAAGATGAGCGCCCGGTTGGCGCCGTCGGGCGGCGCCAGCAGCAGGCCCACGAACCCGGCGAACAGCGCCGGGTAGACCGCCATGAAGACCGTCGCCGTGGCGTCGCGGACGAACCCGTCGGACCCCTGGAACAGCCGCCACCCCAGCACGCCCATGACGGTGATCGCGAAGATGCCGAGGAACACCCCCGGCCCGAAGTAGTAGGCACCGGACACCATCGCCGCCATGCCCGCGAGCACGGGGACCAGCGGCACGTGGATGTCGCGGGTGGCCAGCCCCTTCACCAGCTCGTGCATCCCCACGCCGACGGCGGCGATGACGACCACGAGGAACGCGGGCTTGTACAGGTAGAGCGATCCGAGGATCACCGCCGCCAGCCCGAGCGCGGACGCGATCGCCGCCGGCAGGTTCCGGCCGGTACGGCTCCCGCCCGCCGGGGGTGACACCGTTCCGTCCAAGATGTCCTACTCCCTACATGCGCGCGATCCTTGCCCCTTGCGTCATCGGGGCAAGGATCGCGATGGTGCTCGTCAGACTTCGAGCAGCTCGGCTTCCTTGTGCTTGAGCAGCTCGTCGATCTTGGCGACGTGCTTCTGGGTCAGGTCGTCGAGCTCCTTCACCGCGCGGTGGACCTCGTCTTCGCCCGCCTCGCTGTCCTTGACGAGCTTGTCGAGCACTTCCTTGGCGTGCCGCCGGATGTTCCGGATGGACACGCGGCTGTTCTCTGCCTTGGTCCGGGCGATCTTGATGTATTCCTTGCGGCGCTCACCCGAGAGCTCGGGGAACACCACGCGGATGACGTTGCCGTCGTTGCCGGGGTTGACGCCCAGGTCGCTGTCGCGGATCGCCTTCTCGATGGCGCTCATCGAGCCCTTGTCGTAGGGCTGCACCAGCACCATGCGCGCCTCGGGGACGTGGAAGGAGGCGAGCTGCTGGACCGGGGTCAGCGACCCGTAGTAGTCAACATTGATCTTGTTGAACATCGCGGGGGTGACCCGGCCGGTGCGGATGGCCGCGAAGTCCTCCTTCGCGACGGTCACCGCCTTGTCCATCTTCTCTTCGGCCTCGAAGAGGGTTTCCTCGATCACTGTTGGCTCCCTATTTCCCTGCCGGACTCACCAGCGTGCCGATCTTCTCTCCGCGGACCGCCCGCAGGATGTTGCCTTCGCCCATCAGCTCGAACACCACGATGGGCAGGCCGTTGTCCTTGCACAGGCTGATGGCCGTGGCGTCCATCACCGCGAGGTCACGCGTGAGGACCTCGCCGTATTCGAGCCGGTCGAACCGGACCGCGTCGGGGTTCTTCCGGGGGTCGGCGTCGTAGACGCCGTCGACCTGGGTGCCCTTGAGCAGGGCCTCCGCGCCGATCTCCAGCGCGCGCTGGGCGGCGCAGGTGTCGGTGGAGAAGAAGGGCGAGCCCAGCCCGGCCCCGAAGATGACCACGCGGCCCTTCTCCAGGTGGCGGATCGCCCGGCGGGGCAGGAACGGCTCGGCGACCTGCTGCATCGTGATGGCGGTCTGCACGCGCGTTTCCACGCCGCGCTTCTCCAGGAAGTCCTGCAGCGCGAGACAGTTGATGACGGTGCCCAGCATGCCCATGTAGTCGGCGCGGGCCCGGTCCATGCCGCGCTCGGACAACGCGGCGCCCCGGAACATGTTGCCGCCGCCGACGACCACCGAGACCTGGACGCCGTCACGGACCGCCTCCGCGATCGAGTCGGCGATCTTGGCCACGACGACCGGGTCGATGCCGAGGGAATCCCCGCCGGCGAACGCCTCGCCGGAAAGCTTCAGCATGACCCGCTTCCAGCGCAGCGGCCCGTCATACGACGAAGCCGCCGGGGCGGGTTCGGTGTTCTCCTGCACGGCGGCGGCCTCCTCAGTGGATTTCGGGCTGAACAGGTCGTCCCGCATGATTACGGGACGACCTCGGGTGACAGCCCCAGACTATGCCTGGCCGACCTTGAAGCGGGTGAAGGCCAGGACCTTGACGCCGGCCTCGTCCGCGTACTTCTTGATCGACTTCTTGTTGTCCTTCACGAACGCCTGCTGGAGCAGCGTGAAGTCCTTGTACCAGCCGTTGACGCGACCCTCGACGATCTTGGCGATCGCGGCCTCGGGCTTGCCCTCCTCGCGGGTCATCTCCTCGAAGAGCGCGCGCTCCTTCTCGATGACCTCGGCGGGCACGGCGTCGGCGTCGAGGTACTTCGGCGCCATCGCGGCGGCGTGCTGCGCGATGTCCTTGGCGACCTCGGCGTTGGCCGAGTCGAGCTGGACCAGGACGCCCACGGCCGGCGGCAGCTGCGGGTCGGTCTTGTGCATGTAGGCGCCGATGTAGCCGCCCTCCAGCACCGAGAAGCGACGGATCTCGATCTTCTCGCCGAGCGCCGCGTTGGTCTCGTCGAGCAGCTCCTTGACGGTCTTGCCGTCGAGCTTGGACTCGAGCAGCTCGGCCACGTCGGCCGGCTTGGTCGCGAGGATGTGGGCGACGACCTGGGCGGCGACTTCCTGGAAGCGCTCGCCCTTGGCGACGAAGTCGGTCTCACAGTTGAGCTCAAGGAGGGCGGCGGACGAGTCGCCGTCCTGCTTGAGGGCGACCAGGCCGTTGGAGGCGGTGCGGGCCTCGCGCTTGCCGACGTCCTTGGCGCCCTTGAGACGCAGGAGCTCGACCGCGCGGTCGAAGTCGCCCTCGGACTCCTCCAGCGCCTTCTTGCAGTCCATCATGCCGGCGGCCGTCAGCTCGCGAAGCCGCTTGACGTCGGCCATGTTCACGGAAGCCATTGTCATTTCCTCATGGGTTTCGTCGTGGAGCGGGTGGACGTGTCATCGTGCCGACACGCCCACCCGGAAGAGCTTTGGGGAAGGACTACGCCTTCGACTCGTCACCGTCGGCCGGGGCCTCCGGCGACTCGGCGGCGGGGGCCTCGGCGGCGGGCGCCTCGGCAGCGGCCTCGGCCGGGGTCTCAGCCGGGGCCTCGGCGGCGGGGGTGCCCTCGAGCAGCTCGCGCTCCCACTCGGCCAGCGGCTCGGCCGCGGCCACACCGGCCGGCTTGTCGTCGCCGCCGCGCGAGGCGCCGGCGCGGGTCATGAGACCGTCGGCGACCGCGTCGGCGATCACCCGGGTCAGCAGGCTGACGGCGCGGATGGCGTCGTCGTTGCCCGGGATCGGGTAGTCGACCTCGTCGGGGTCGCAGTTGGTGTCGAGGATCGCGACGACCGGGATGCCGAGCTTCTTGGCCTCGGAGATCCCGATGTGCTCCTTCTTGGTGTCCACGACCCAGACCGCGCTCGGGACGCGGGACATGTCCCGGATGCCGCCGAGGGTGCGCTCGAGCTTCTCCTTCTCACGACGGCGGAGCAGCAGCTCCTTCTTCGTGAGGCCGGAGGCGGCGACGTTCTCGAAGTCGAGCTCCTCGAGCTCCTTCAGGCGCTGGAGCCTCTTGTGGACGGTCGAGAAGTTGGTCAGCATGCCGCCGAGCCAGCGCTGGTTCACGTAGGGCATGCCCACGCGCGCCGCCTGCTCGGCGATCGACTCCTGCGCCTGCTTCTTGGTGCCGATGAACATGATCGTGCCGCCGTGGGCGACCGTCTCCTTGACGAAGTCGTAGGCCCTGTCGATGTAGGACAGCGACTTCTGGAGGTCGATGATGTAGATGCCGTTGCGCTCGGTGAAGATGAAGCGCTTCATCTTCGGGTTCCACCGGCGGGTCTGGTGGCCGAAGTGAACGCCGCTCTCCAGGAGCTGTCGCATGGTGACGACGGGGGTGGCCATGAAATGGTCCTCCACGATCTCGGTTATACGCACGGGCCGGCGGCCCGCGCCCTGACGCCCCGAACCGTTCCAGCCGCCTTACCGGCGGACCGAGAGGACGTTTCGTGAACGGGCGTGCGAATTCGGCCTCACCAACGGAGACCACCGGACAGTCTACCCGGAACCGGTGGACGACTTGACCTGCCCGCGCGCCCGGGCGGGCCCTCAGGACCTCTTCGGGGCCCGGGGGAAGATCCGCAGCTGGAACTCGGTGACGCGCGCGCCGTTGGGGGCGGTCCCCGGGTCGCGGTCGGTGATGCGGTAGGGGGCGACGAGCTCGTCGACGCGCCCGGCCAGCGCGCGGATCTCGTCGGGGTCCATGTAGAGGACCATGTGGGCGAGCCGGGTGGCCTGACGCCAGTCGGCCGACTCCCGCGACGACTGGGCCAGGTACTCCGACAGGCGCCGGGACGCCTCGTCGAGGACGGTCTGGATGACGGCGCTCTGGGCGGCAAGGAGTTCGGCGGTGAGCTCGCCGCTCTCGGGGTCCTTCATGCCCCAGCCCTTCTGGAGCGCCCGCCACACGCGCTCGCGGCCGTCGCCCCGCGCCGGGGCCTCCTCGATGAGGCCGTGCTTGGCGAGGGTGCGCAGGTGGTAGCTGCACGCGCTCGGGGACAACCCGGCGACCTCGGCGCACTCGGTGGCCGTCGCCGGGCCCTCCTCCTGGAGCCGGCCGAGGATGGCCAGCCTCGCCGGGTGGGCCATGGCGCGCAGCAGCCCGACGTCGTCGGTGACCATCCGATGGCTGTTCATGGGGCTCCACGGTAGGGCGTCGGCAGATGTGAAGCATTGCCTTCATAACTCTGAAAGAGTACTTTCACAATTATGATCCCCCTTCGCCGTCAGCGCGACTACCGCCTCCTCTGGTCCGCCCGGGCCGTCACCGAAGCCGGCAGCGAGGTGTCCCGCCTGGCCGTCCCGCTCACCGCCGTCACCCTGCTCGCCGCCTCGCCGCTGGAGATGGGCGTGCTCACCGCCGCCGCCTCTCTGCCGTTCCTCTTCGTCGGCCTCCCCGTCGGGGTCTGGGCCGACCGCGTCCGGCGCCGCCGCCCGGTCCTGGTGCTGTGTGAACTGATCTCCGGTACGGCCGTCGCGACGATCCCCGTCGCCTGGCTGCTCGGCCTGCTGACCGTCCATTGGCTGATCGGCGTGGCCCTGGTGGTCGGCGCCTGCACGGTGACCTTCCGGAACTTCACCATGCCCCACCTGACCAGCGTCGTCGCCGAGCCCCAGCGGACCGAGGCGATCGCCGGCATGCAGTCGGTCTTCTCCATCGCCCAGCTCGGCGGCCCGGGCCTGGCGGGCGTGCTGGTGAGCGTGTTGTCGGCGCCGCTGGCCCTCGTGGTGAACGCCGTGACGTTCGTGACCTCGGCCCTGCTCCTGCGCTCCATCCGCGCCGAGGAGCCGGCCCGCCCGGCCTCCCCGAGGCGGTCGCTGCGGCGCGAGATCGCCGAGGGCATGTCCGCGCTGGCCCGCCACCCGGTCCTGCGGGCGTTGGCCCTGTGCGGGATGACGGTCAACCTGTTCGCCGCCGCCCAGCTCGCCGTCTACGTCCTGTACGCCGTCCAGGTCCTCGGGCTGCCGGGCGGGCTCGTCGGGATCATGATGATGGGCTTCGGGGCCGGCGGGCTCGTGGGGGCGTTCGTGGCCCCCAGGTTGTCGCGGCGTCACGGAGGCCCGGCGGTGCTGCTCGCGGCCGTGTTGTTCTTCCCGCTCGGGTTCCTGGTCATGGCGGCCGTCAGCGGCCCGGTGTGGTGGTGCGTGCTGCTGATCGGCGCGGCCGAGGCCGTGGTGGGCGTGGCCGTGGTCTGCTTCAGCGTGTGCTCCGGGGCGATGTCGTTGCAGGAGACGGCTCCCGAGCTGATCGGCCGGGTGAACGCCTCGATCAACTTCCTGACGCAGGGCGCGCTGGGGATCGGCGCCCTGCTCGGCGGGGTGGCGGGAGAACTCCTGGGCCTGCGGCCGGCGATGTGGGCGTGTTTCGCGGGGGCGCTGCTGACGATCCCGTGCCTGTGGTTGTCGCCGCTGGTGGGCCAGGTCACCAGACGGGTTCGTGCTCCCCGGGACGCGGCGGAGGCGACCACGCTGGAGCACGCCCGGCGATGAGACCGGGTGGCCTGACGAAGGTGTAGCCGTCGCGCGTCTCCAGCAGGTCGTCCACCTCGGGTTCGCCGCCGGGCGGAGTGCGGCCCAGGGCGCCCAGCCAGTGGGCGGTGGCGGCGAGCGAGAGCGTCGCGTGCCACGACCCGCCCTCCCGCCGTCGGCGGAGCAGCCCCGCGGCCGCCGCGAAGGCGGCCAGATAGCCGGTGGCGTGGTCGAGCGCCTGACACGGCAGCGGACCCGCTTCGGCCACGATCCCCGTGGCCATCTGCACGAGGCTGTCGAACCCGCGCCGCCCCAGCCACGGCCCCGGCCCGTAGGCGGAGACGTCCACCACGACGAGACCGGGCCGCAGCCGGAAGAGATCGGCCGTCCCGAACCCGAGCCGGTCGAGCGCACCCGGGCGATAGCCCCGGACGACGACGTCGGCCCCCCTGACGAGTTCCCTGAGCCGCTCGGCGTCAGCGGGCAGATCGACCAGGCACGACCGTTTCCCGGCGGCCGTCTCCAGCACCAGCCCCGGCACCTCGGGGATCCGGCTCCCGCAGACGTGCATGACCTCGGCCCCGCGCGAGGCGAGGAACCGGCTCGCGACCGGCCCCGCGATCACCCGGGTCAGGTCGACCACCCGCATCCCCGTCTCCCCCGGCGGCGGCCCCGGAAGCCGGTCGAGCGTGAGCAGGGGCCGCCCGGCCACCACCCGCCCGTGCGGGTGCCCCGCCCATTCGCGCCCGCTCCGCATCGCGGCCGCGCATCCCCCAGCCCGGGTGACCGTCTCCTCGATCTCCAGGCCTGTACGTGTCGTGCACGCCCTCTCCACCTCCTCCCTGGTGGCGTCCAGGGGCAGGCCGAGAGCGACCAGCGCCGCGTCCCGATGGTGATCGAAGTTGGCGTGGATCCTGACCCGGCCGTCGGCGCAGGCGTAGTCACCGCTGAGCGGCGCCCACAGCGGGATCGCCTCGTCGCCGATCCGGAAGTGCCGCTCACTGCGGAAGGCTACGGCGGCGTGCCTCATGTCGACCTCCACCCGCCCGTGCTCCCCGGTCAGCGCAGCGAGGGCCGCCGTCGCCGCCCCGATGGCGGACGCGGCGGCGGTCCCGATGCGGAACGGCGAGGGCATGACCGGCTCCCGGCCGGTGACCGTGACATGGCCGAGGTCCACCCCGGCGAGCCGCCCCAGCTCCCTGATGACGTCGCCGGTCATCGCACCCCCATGTGGTCTCTCATCTGATGGCGGGCCAAGGGGCCGCGCGGAAGCTCGCGACTCCTCATCTCCGGGCATACGCGCGACGGGTTTCCACAGGATGACGTGGCCGGTCATCGCATCCCATGTCGTCTCTCATCTGATGGCGGGCCAAGGGGCCGCGCGGAAGCTCGCGACTCCTCACCTCTGGGCATACGCACGACGGGTTTCCACAGGATGACGTGGCCGGTCATCGCATCCCCATGTGGTCTCTCATCTGATGGCGGGCCAAGGGACCGCACGGAAGCTCGCGACTCCTCACCTCCGGCAATAGGTGGGACGGGTTTTCCACAGACGGTCGCCGGGGAGTCGCCGAGCGCGACGATTTCGCCAAGCTGTGGTCCATGTTGTTCCCAGCTTCCTTGGCGCTCGTGATCGCGGCCCAGTGGGGGTGGCCCTTGGCGGGCGAACCCCGGCCCGTCCGCCTCTTCACTCCCCCGCCGGAACGCTGGTTGTCCGGCCATCGCGGGGTCGACCTGCCCGCGGTGGCGGGACAGGAGGTGCTGGCGGCCGGCGAGGGGGTGGTGACGGTGGCCCGCGAGGTGGCCGGGCGCGGCGTGGTGACGGTGACGCATGCCGACGGGCTGCGGACGACGTACCTGCCGGTCGACGCGACCGTGACCGAGGGGCAGCGGGTGCGGACGGGCGAGGTGCTGGGCACGGTGGGCGGGCCTGACGGGCACTGTCCGGCGACGTGCCTGCACTGGGGGCTGGTGAGCGGGGACCTCTATCTGGATCCGCTGCTCCTGCTGGGCCTGGGCCAGGTCAGGCTGCTGCCGAGCTGACGTGTCGCGGCGAGTGCCCAGGAATCAAGCCCGGGGGTGGGCCTGCTGGTAGGCGGCCCTGAGGCGCTCGATCGAGACGTGCGTGTAGATCTGGGTGGTGCCCAGAGAGGCGTGGCCGAGCAGCTCCTGCACACTGCGGAGATCGGCGCCGCCTTCCAGGAGATGGGTGGCCGCCGTGTGGCGCAGCCCGTGGGGTCCCATGTCGGGCACTCCCGCCGCGCCCAGCCGGGCGTGCACCACTCGCCGCACGGCGGTCTGGTCGATGCGACCGCCCCTGACGCCGAGGAACAGCGCCGCCCCCGAGCGCCCGCCGACGACGGCCGGCCTCCCGCGTACGCACCAGGCGTCCACCGCGTCGAGCGCGGGCATGCCCAGCGGCACGACCCGCTCCCTGCCGCCTTTGCCGAGGACGCGGATGGTGCGCCGCTCCCGGTCGACGTCGTCCACGTCGAGTCCGCACAGTTCGCCGACCCGGATTCCGGTGGCGTAGAGCACCTCCAGGAGGGCCTGATCCCGCAGCTCCTTCGCCACGACGAGGGGGTCGTCGTGGGCCGGCGCCGAATCGCTGCCCGAGACCGGCCTCGCATGACGAGAAGGGTCGTGGGAAGCGGTCCCCCCACTGCCGGAGACCAGCCCCCCATCGCGAGAAGAACCGTGAGAAGCGGTCCCCCCGCTGCCGGAGACCGCCCCTCCACGGCCAAAAGAACCCTGGGAAGCGGGCCACCCGCTGCCCGAGACCGGCCCTCCACGGCCAGAAGCGTCGTGGGAAGCGGTGCCCACACTGCCGGAAACCGGCCCAGCATGGCCAAAAGAACCCTGGGAAGCGGGCCACCCACTCCCAGAGACCGGCCCAGCATGGCCAGAAGAACCGTGGGAAGCGGTCCCCCCACTGCCGGAAACCGGCCCAGCATGGCCAAAAGAACCCTGGGAAGCGGGCCACCCACTCCCAGAGACCGGCCCACCATGATCAGAAGAACCGTGGGAAGCGGTCCACCCGCTGCTGGAAATTGGCCTCTCACCCTCTGAAGCATGGGAAGTCGGCCGGAAACCGAGATCGTCACCGGCGGCGGGAGGGCCGTCAGATCCAGCGGCCGCCTGGGCTGCGCCGAGCCCCGGATCCAGCATCCGGATCGCTTCGGCCTGGTCGAGGACCTTCGGCAGGGTGCGTCTGGCCTTGGCCGTGCCGAGGAGGAGGCCCGGGTCGGCCGTCAGCCAGCCCGCGCGGTGGCAGAAGGCCGTGAAGGAGCGGGCGCAGGCGGTGCGGCGGGCCAAGGTCGCGCGGGACTTGCCCGTCTCGTGTTGCTCGCCCAGCCAGTCGCGCAGGACCCGCACGTCGATCAGTTCGACCCGGTCGACGCCCACGTCGATGAGGTGGTCCGCCAGGGACGACATGTCGCCCATGTAGGCCCGCACGGTGTTGGCGGCCAGGCCGCGTTCGACCCGGAGGTGGCGTTCGAAGGCCTGGATCGCGTCCTCAAGATCTCCCGACATATCCGTCTATCTTCCCCTTCCTCTGGCGGTCAGCCGCCAGCCGTTCCCCTCCCGCTTCAGGTAGCCGCCGGCCTCCAAATTGCCCAGGCAGCCCAGTGCCACCGGCAGGGGCAGACCGGCCTTGAGCGCCACCTCTGCCGGGCCGATTACGGCCGTCCCGCCCGGCATCGCGTCGAGGACGCGCTTGGACTCCAGGCTGAGCAGGTCACGACGGGTGACCGCGCCTCGGGGGATGGGCGCGATGTCGTCTCCGGCCTGGCCGACCTGTTCCAGGATCTCGTCGGCCGACGTCACGCACACGGCTTTTCCGAGACGGATCAGGTTGTTGCAGCCGACCGACACGTCGCTGGTCACCGGGCCCGGTATGGCCATCAGCTGCCGGTTCAGCTGGAAGGCGTGATGGGCGGTGTTCAGCGCGCCCGAACGCGGGGCGGCCTGCACGACCACCGTCCCGCGCGACAGCGCCGCGATGACCCGGTTGCGGACGAGGAAGCGTAACCGCGTCGGGTTCACCCCCGGCGGCGATTCGCTGATCACCAGGCCTTCCTCGCGGATGGCGGCGAACAGGTCCTGGTGGGCGGCCGGATAGGGGACGTCCACCCCACAGGCCAGGATCGCGACCGTCGGCGACGGACCGGCCAGGCAGCCTCGGTGGGCGGCGGCGTCGATGCCGTACGCACCCCCGGAGATCACCGAGTAGCCCCGGTCGGACAGACGGCAGGCCAGTTCGGAGGCCACGTTGACCCCGTAGGCGCTGGCCGTCCGTGACCCGACCAGTGCGACCGAGCGGGCGCCGGCCCGGCGTAGATCGCCTTTGCCGTCGACCCAGAGGCCGGTCGGACGGGCGTCGCGCAGGTCGTCGAGTTGCTCCGGCCAGTCGGGGTCTCCGGGGACGACGAAGCGGAACCGCGCCAGGTCGTCGTCGGGGTCGCCGGCGGCGAGGGCCCTCATCCGCCAGGCCGTCGCCTTGCGTTCGTCGACGCCCTCCAGGGTCCCGGCGCGGATCCCGGCCAACACGGCCTCCGCGCCGTGTGCGGCGATCTGGCGGCCCATGGTCTCGTCGCCGGTCTCGGCGATCCGGGTCAAGGCCGCGCGTGCGGCCCGGTCACCGGTCACAGTTCCTCTCCCATCCACATCGTGAGTGCCAGTGAGATCTCGTCGGCCGCCGGCCGGGGACGCCGGCTGATGTCGGCGATCGTCCAGGCCACCCGGAGCACGCGGTCGACCCCGCGGGCGCTGAGGGTGCCCAGGTCGACGGCCCGGTGCAGCGGGGCCAGGACGTTGTGGTCGAGGCGCCAGCCGCCGTGCAGCAGCGACGAGGGGACCTCGGCGTTCAGCCGCCACGGGGTGCCGGACAGGCGCCGGGCCGCCCGTTCCCGGGCCTCCACGACCCGCTCGGCGACGGTGGCGCTGGATTCGGTGAGCGCGCGGTCGGCGAGGAGTTCGGCCCGGGTGGGCGGCGAGAGCCGTACCTTCACGTCGACCCGGTCGAGCAGCGGCCCCGACAGTCGGGACAGATAGCGCCGCCGGACGGCCGGGGTGCAGGTGCAGAACCGCCCGGCTTCGCCGCTGAGCCCGCACGGGCAGGGGTTGGCGGCCAGCACCAGCGTGAAGCGGGCCGGGAACGTCACCGAGCCGCTCGCCCGCGAGACCGTGACCTGGCCCGACTCGACCGGCTGGCGCAGCGAGTCGAGCACCCTGGCCGGGAACTCCGGCGCCTCGTCGAGGAACAGGATGCCGCGATGCGCCAGCGACACCGCTCCGGGCCGGATCTGGCCGGTCCCGCCGCCGATCACCGCCGCCGCCGAGGCGGTGTGGTGGGGCGCGACGAACGGCGGCCGGGCCAGCAGGGGACGGCCGGTGGGGAGGGCGCCGGCGATGGAGTGGATCGCGGTGACCTCGAGGGCCTGTTCACGGTCGAGCGGCGGGATGATCGTGGTCAGCCGCTCGGCCAGCATGGTCTTGCCGGTCCCGGGCGGGCCCAGGAACCACAGGTTGTGACCCCCGGCCGCGCAGATCTCCAGAGCACAACGGCCCTGGGCCTGCCCTGCGACGTCGGCCAGGTCGAGCGTCTTCTCCTCGGCCGGGACGGCGAGCTCCATCGGATCGAAGTAGGGCGCCCGCGCCCGCGCCTCACCCTCCCGCAGGATCGCCACCAGCTCCCCCAGCGACGCCACGGGCAGCACCGCCAGCTCCGGCACGAGGGCCGCCTCAGCGGCGTTGGCCGCCGGAACGACCATCGTGCGCGCCCCGGCGGCGACCGCCGCGAGCGCGGCCGGCAGGACCCCGCGGACCGGCCGCACCCGCCCGTCGAGGCCCAGCTCGCCGAGGAAGAACGGCTCGGCGATCCGCTCGGGCGGCACCATCCCCGCCGCGCCCAGCACGGCCATGGCGATGGCCAGGTCGAAGGACGAGCCCTTCTTGGGCAGCGAGGCCGGGGAGAGCGAGACGGTCACGCGGGCGTCGGGCCAGTCGAACCTGCTGTTCAGCAGGGCCGACCTGACCCGGTCCCTGGCCTCACTGATCGCCGTGTCGAGCAACCCGATGAAGTGGGTCCCGACCAGCCCCCGTCCGACGTCGGCCTCGACCTCGACGGTATGCCCGGCCACCCCGACCAGCGCGGCGGACCGCGTACGTGCAACAGGCATCGAACACCCCTCACGCCTTCCACCGAAGGCGACCCCCACGATCAACCAAAAGAACAGCCCCGTCAGAACACAGGGAAGATCCTCGGCAAGAACCGAAACCCGGCAGCCGCCGCCGTGACGGCTTCCTACGACGCCCGCGTCCCATCCGTCCATCACCACCACGTCGATCCGCGCCGACACGCCTTGCATACCGCCCCGCAACGGCCCATCCCATTGCGGTTCTCTGCGGCTACGGTCCCCGACCCCCAAGGAGGGCGACGACCGCGAGCCGATCACGGCCACCGGCAGCATCGCCCACGACCTGTCACCCCTCACCCCGCGTCATCAGAACGCCCTCTTCTCGTGCCGGATCGAGAAGGTCCCCGCGAACCCGTCCACCGCCACCACGTCGATCCGCACCGACGCGAACCGCTGGACCTGCGCGCCTTCCACAACGCTCGTTACATGGCCCGTCCGATCGCAGGACTCCACGGCAGAGGCCCCCGGTCGCGCCTGAGGGGCGACGACTTCGCGGCCGATCACGGGTATGTGGGGCATCACCCGTGACCACGCCTTCTCGTGGCGAATCGAGAAGGCTTACGGGCCCGTCCATCACCACCACGTCGATCCGCACCGACGCGCCTTGCATGACGCCCCACACGGCCTGCCCCATCGCGGTTCTCTGCGGCTACGGTCCCCGGCCCCCAAGGAGGGCGACGACCGCGAGCCGATCACGGCCACCGGCAGCATCGCCCGCCACCTGGCACCCCTCACCCCGCGTCATCAGAACACCCCCTTCTCGTGCCGGATCGAGAAGGTCCCCGCGAACCCGTCCAACGCCACCACGTCGATCCGCACCGACGTGAACCGCTCGCCCTGCCCCGCCAGCCACCGCGCCCCCAGCCGCCGCAACCGCGCCAGCTTCGCCTCCGTCACCGAGGCGAACGCCGACCCGTAGGCCGAGGAAGACCGTGTTCGCACCTCCACCACCACCAGCACCGCCCCGTCCCGGGCGACGATGTCGATCTCGCCCTCCCGGCACCGCCAGTTCCGGGCGAGGATCTCCATCCCCTCGCCCACCAGATAACCGGCGGCCAGCTGTTCGCCGGCCCGCCCGAGCTCGTCCTTCGCCGCTCCCATGCGGCCAACGGTGGCAGGCCCGACCCGGCCTCGACCGCCCCGCCCGACCGCCTGTGGACAACCACCACCCTGTGGAAAAGCGAAGGGGCCGGGCCCGCAGGAAGCGGACCCGGCCCCGGGAAGCATGAGCCTCAGCTCGAGAAGCCCTCCTTCGGCATCTCCAGGTCAGGCTTGGCGAGCTCTTCGACGTTCACGTCCTTGAACGTCACCACGCGTACGTTCTTCACGAATCTCGCCGGTCGATACATGTCCCACACCCATGCGTCCTGCATCTTCACGTCGAAGAAGACTTCGCCGTTCTCGGCGGTGCGCACCTCCATGTCGACCGAGTTCGTCAGGTAGAACCGACGTTCGGTTTCGACGACGTACGTGAACAGACCGACCACATCGCGGTACTCGCGGTAGAGCTGCAGCTCCATCTCGGTCTCGTACTTCTCGAGATCCTCCGCGCTCATTCCGGCCCTCCTGTTCCCAACCCCGTTTCGGCCCCTGGTTCATTCTCCCGCATCCTCATACCCGGCATCGTCCGAGCCACTGTCACGAACGAGAACCGATGGTGCTGGCTTGGCCCGTGGTGCGCGAGGGCGGCTCTGTGGTCTCTGGTCACATAACCCTTGTGCCCGGCGAAACCGTATTGGGGGAATGATTCGTGCAGGGTTGTCATCATGCGGTCCCGGGTCACCTTCGCGACGATGGACGCGGCCGCTATGCAGGCGGCCACCTGGTCGCCCTTCCAGACGGCGAGTGAGGGCGCCGGGAGGCCGGGGACCGGGAATCCGTCGGTCAGGATGTATCCGGGTGTGAGACCCAACCCGGCGACCGCGCGGCGCATTCCCGCCACGTTGCACTTGTGGAGGCCGCGCTGGTCGATCTCGGCGGGCGGGATGACGACGACGCTGACGGCCTTCGCGGTCGCCATGATCCTGGCGTAGTGCTCCTCGCGGCGGGCCTCGGTCAGCAGTTTGGAGTCGTTGAGGCCGTCGAGCTCACGTCCGAGCACCACCGCGGCGACCACCAGCGGGCCGGCGCAGGCGCCGCGGCCCGCTTCGTCGACGCCGGCGACGGGCTTGAGGCCCCGGCGGGCCAGGGCGCGCTCGTAGCCGTAGAGGCCGGAGTCACGGCGGACCACGCTCGGGCGCGGACGGTAAGCGACTGTCATGACAGAAGCAGCGTACGCCCCATCACCGGACGTTGGAGAAGGTGTCCGGCCGCGATATGAATGTGAGCCGGTCAAGCGGCCAATAACGGGCGAAGGCGAAGCCGATGACGTCGTCTTCGGAGATCGTTCCCTTGAACTCGTCGTCGATGTAGGACCGCGAGTCCATCGAGTTGGACCGGTGGTCTCCCATGAGCCACAGGCGTCCCGCGGGCACCTTCACCTCGAAGGTGCGGCCGGCGTAGTCGCCGGGGTAGAGGTACTTGCCCTCTTCCTCGATCGGGGTGCCGTTGACCGTGATGCGGCGCTGGGCGTCGCAGCACTTCACGGTGTCGCCGCCCTTGCCGATGACCCGCTTGATCGTGTCCTCGCCGTCCCAGCCCTTGAAGACCACGATGTCGCCGCGGTCGATGGAGCCGAACTGGAGGACCACGACCCGGTCGTTGACCAGGAGGGTGTTCTCCATCGACTCCGACGGGATCCAGAACGACCGCATGACGAAGAAGTGGACCAGGAGGGCGACGACGATGCCGCCGATCGTGAAGGTGATCGTCTCCCGGAGGGCTGACTTCTTCTTTTTCTCCGGCTTGCCGGATTCCTCGGGCTTGCCGGAGGCGTTGGTCTCTTCTTCTGCGACGGCCACGGGAGCGAAGACTACCGCTTGACGCGTATGCGGCGCCTAAGGGCCAGGAGCGGGAAGGCCCCCGCGAAGCCCAGCAGCAGCGGGGCCGCGCCCGCCGCGGCGGCCAGGCCCTTCTGGCTGAACGTCTCGGGGATCGGCAGGATCCCGGCCCGGTCGAACGGCCAGACCTTCACGAACGCGCGGCCGATGACCTGGTCGATCGGGATGGCGCCGCCGCCCGGGTCGCCGCCGTGGGCGCGCGAGTCGAGCGAGACGGAGCGGTGGTCGCCCATGACCCACAGGCGGCCGGGGGGAACCTCGATCTCGAAGTTGCCCAGTGACGGAACGTCACCGGGGTAGAGGTAACTCTCTTCGTCGAGGGGCACCCCGTTGACGGTGATGCGCCCACCCTGGCCCTCGTCACAGCACTTGACCTTGTCGCCGGGGACGCCGATGACCCGCTTGATGTAGTCCTTCTCGCCGGGGACCACGCCGAACGCGGTGCCGACCCAGCGGAAGAACCCGGCGACCGGGTTGGCGGGCGGGTCGAACTGGACCTCGCCGGCCCAGGAGTCGACGCCGGAGAAGACGACGATGTCGCCGCGCTCGATGTCGCGCACCCGGTAGACGAGCTTGTTGACCAGGACCCGGTCGTTCTTCAGGAGCGTGTTCTCCATCGACTCCGACGGGATGTAGAACGCCTGGACCACGAACGACTTGATGAGCAGGGCGAGCACCAGCGCGACCACGATCAGCACGGGCAGTTCACGCCAGAACGAGCCGCCCTTTTTGTCTTTGCCGGGCTTGGCGTTCTGATGGGTGTCTTCGGCGACCACGTCCACCCCGTCCTGGTCTGGGAAGTCAAGAGATGCGGCGCGCCCGCGCGTGCCTAGACGAGCCTAAATCATGGTCACAGTACGCGACGTCGCCGACTCGGCTTCCGGGCGCAAAACTGCGAAAGCCCGTGCCGGTCAGGCACGGGCTTGCAGGGAAATGCCGCTTTACTTCGCGGGCAGGGCGTCGCGGCGCTCGCGGATGCGGGCGGCCTTGCCGCGCAGGTCACGCATGTAGTAGAGCTTGGCGCGGCGGACGTCGCCACGGGTCACCAGCGTGATCTTCTCGATGACCGGGCTGTGCACCGGGAAGGTCCGCTCGACGCCGACGCCGTAGCTGATCTTGCGAACGGTGAACGTCTCACGGAGGCCACCGTTCTGGCGGCGCAGCACGAAGCCCTTGAAGACCTGGATTCGGGAGCGGTTGCCTTCGACGACGCGGACGTGCACTTCCAGCGTGTCACCGGGGCGGAACGCCGGGATGTCGCTGCGGAGGGCAGCCTTCTCGAGCTCCTGGATCTGCGTGTGCATGACTGAGGTTCCTCATCAGTTGAGAGAGCACCCGGAGGTCCGTCCGTCCCCTGTGAGGCGGGGCGTCGAGAAGGACGCGGGCACGACTAACCTGCGAACGGCAGGCATTCAGCGCTTCAGTCTGCCACAGGATCGCCATCGGCGCGAAACGACTCGATCGCCTTGAGATCGGCCTTCGACAACTCCCCGCGCTCCAGCAGTTCCGGGCGTTTGCGGAGGGTGCGGCGCAGCGCCTCGTCCCGGCGCCAGCGGGCGATCTTGCCGTGGTGCCCCGAGAGCAACACTTCCGGCACCTCGTGGCCGCGCCACACGGGCGGTTTGGTGAACACCGGGCCTTCGAGCAGGTTCTCCATGGCCCCGGGCGCGAACGAGTCGTCGACAGCCGACACGGCGTTGCCGAGCACCCCGGGCAGCAGCCGGGCGACGGCCTCGACCATGACCAGCACGGCCGCCTCGCCCCCCGCCAGCACGTAGTCGCCGATGGAGACCTCGTCGAGCCGCAGGCGGGAGCCGTACTCGATCATGACCCGGCTGTCGATGCCCTCGTAGCGGGCCGGCGCGAACAACAACCACGGCTCGGCGGCATATTCGAGCGCCACGGCCTGGGTGAACGGCCGCCCGCTCGGGGTGGGCACGATCATCCGGGGCAGGCCCTCGCCGCTCGCGACCACGTCGTCGATGGCCGCGCCCCAGATCTCGGGCTTCATGACCATGCCGGGCCCGCCCCCGTAGGGGGTGTCGTCGACGGTCTTGTGGACGTCGTGCGCCCATTCCCGCAACTGGTGGAGGCGCACGTCGAGGATGCCCTTGGCCCGCGCCTTGCCCATCAGCGAGACGTCGAGGGGCGCGAAGTACTCGGGGAAGATCGAGATGACGTCGATGCGCATGTCAGGCGTCGAGGTCGAACAGGCCCGGAGGCGCGGAGACGACCAGCCGCCCGGCCGCGAGGTCGACGTCGGGCACCAGCGCCTTCACGAACGGGACGTAGGCGTCGTCGCGGCCGGGCCGCTTGACCACCAGCAGGTCCTGCCCGTGGTGCAGCACGTCGCTCACCTCGCCGAGCCGCTCCCCCTCGGGGTTCACCACGGCCAGCCCGATGAGCTGGTGGTCGTGGAACTCGTCGGGGTCGTCGGAGGGCGGGATCTCGGCCGAGTCGATGACGAGCATCGTGTCGCGCAGGGCCTCGGCGGCCTCCCGCCCGTCGACCCCGTCGAGCGACAGCAACAGGATGCCCTTGTGCCAGCGGGCGTGGCGGACCGTGAGCGGCCCCCGGGAGGCCGGGTCGGTGGCCAGCCGCGCGCCGGGCGCGAACCGCTCCCCCGGCTCGTCGGTGCGGACCTCGACGGTCACCTCACCGCGGACGCCGTGGGGGCGGCCGATCCGGCCGACGACGAGCTGCATAAGGAAGTTCTCCAGAAACGACGATCCCGGGAGACCGTGAGGTCCCCCGGGATGACGGGCTGCTTTCAGCGAAGCTGCTTTCAGCGGGCTTCGTTCAGGTCGACCAGGTCGACCCGGACGTACTTGCCGTCGGACAGGGCGTTGACGACGGTGCGCAACGCCTTGGCCGTGCGGCCCCCGCGCCCGATGACCTTGCCGAGGTCATCGGGGTGGACCCGCACCTCCAGGACACGCCCGGTGCGGATCTTCCGCGCGCGAACGCGGACCTCGTCGGGATGTTCGACGATGCCCTTCACCAGGTGCTCGAGGGCCTCCTCGAGCACGTCAGGCCTCGGTTTCCGAGGTGGGCTCGGCGGGCGCCTCGGCGGCGGTCTCGGCCTTGGGCTCGGCCTTCTTCGACTTCCGCGGCGTGGTGGCGGCGCCGGTGTCGGCCGACAGGGCCTCCTTGGCGGCGGCCTCGTAGGCGGCGTGGCGGTCGGCCGCGGGCTCGGCGACGAGCAGCGGAGCCGGAGCGGCCTCGCCCTTGAACTTCTGCCAGTCACCGGTCAGCTTGAAGAGCTTCAGGACCGGGTCGGTCGGCTGCGCGCCGACACCCAGCCAGTACTGCGCCCGCTCGGAGTTGACCTCGATGCGCGAGGGGTGCTCCTTCGGGTGGTACAGCCCGATCTCCTCGATCGCACGGCCGTCACGCTTGGTGCGGCTGTCGGCGACGACGATGCGGTACTGCGGGTTGCGGATCATGCCGAGCCGCTTGAGCTTGATCTTGACTGCCACGGGTGTGGTCTCTCCTGCTTCAAAAATGGATGAGCGGCGTCACATCGAGTGGGGCACGAGGTGGCGGCCACTCCAGGGACAGGCGCGGAGGCGGGGATTAGAGGGCGCCCGCCGGACCACGATGTTCCAACATGACATTGTGCCAGATCTGAGCGGCTACTTCTGCCCGGGCAGCTTGAACTTCGACGGGTCGAAGCCCGGCGGCAGCTCCAGGCCCTTCGGCAGCTTGCCGGGGCCGAGGTTGCCCAGCATGCCGCCCGGCTGCTTGGCCGGCGCGTCGGCGGCGGGCTCCTTCGGCAGACCGGCCTTGCGCGGGTCGCCGCTCACGCGCCGGCCCTTCTTCGGCTTGGCCTGCTTCTGGTTGCGCTTGCCTCCCGGCATGCCGGGGATGCCGATGCCCTGCGACATGCGCTTCATCATCTTCTGCGCCTCGAAGAAGCGGGTCACCAGGTTGTTGACCTCGGTGACGCTCACGCCCGAGCCGCGCGCGATGCGGGCCCGGCGGGAGCCGTTGATGATCTTCGGCTCGGACCGCTCGCCCGGGGTCATCGACCGGATGATGGCGGCGACCCGGTCGAGGTCCCTGTCGTCGACCTGGTTGAGCTGGTCGCGCATCTGCCCCATGCCGGGCATCATGCCGAGCAGGTTCTTGATGGGGCCCATGCGGCGGACCATCATCATCTGCTCGAGGAAGTCGTCGAGCGTGAAGTCGTCGCCCGAGGCCAGCTTGCCGGCCATCTTGGCGGCCTCGGCCTCGTCGAACGTGCGCTGCGCCTGCTCGATCAGGGTGAGGATGTCACCCATGTCGAGGATCCGGCCCGCCATGCGGTCGGGGTGGAAGGCGTCGAAGTCCTCGAGCTTCTCACCCGTGGACGCGAACATGATCGGGCGGCCGGTGATGTGGCGCACCGACAGGGCCGCGCCGCCGCGGGCGTCGCCGTCGAGCTTGGTGAGGACGACCCCGTCGAAGCCGACCCCGTCCATGAACGCCTGCGCCGTGGTGACGGCGTCCTGGCCGATCATGGCGTCGACCACGAACAGCACCTCGTCGGGGCTGACCGCGTCGCGGATGTCGGCGGCCTGGGCCATCAGCTCCTGGTCGATGCCCAGGCGGCCGGCGGTGTCGATGATGACGACGTCGTGCTGCTGACGGCGGGCGTGGTCGATCGACTGGCGGGCCACCTGGACCGGGTCGCCGACGCCGTTGCCCGGTTCGGGCGCGTAGACGGCGACGCCGGCGCGCTCGGCCATCACCGAGAGCTGCTGCACCGCGTTGGGCCGCTGGAGGTCACAGGCCACCAGGAGCGGCACGTGGTTCTGGTCGCGCAGCCACCGGGCCAGCTTGCCGGCCAGGGTGGTCTTACCGGCGCCCTGGAGACCCGCGAGCATGATGACCGTCGGCGGGGTCTTGGCCAGGCGCAGGCGGCGGGTCTCGCCGCCGAGGATCTCGATCAGCTCGTCGTTGACGATCTTCACGACCTGCTGCGCCGGGTTCAGCGCCTGTGAGACCTCGGCTCCCCGGGCCCGCTCTTTGACGTGGGCCACGAAGTCCTTGACCACCGGCAGCGCTACGTCTGCCTCGAGCAGGGCGATGCGGATCTCACGGCAGGTCGCGTCGATGTCGGCGTCGGAAAGCCTGCCCTTGGACCGGAGCGAGGAGAAGACCGAAGTCAGCCGGTCGGAAAGCGTCTCGAACACGTGATTGGCCAGCCTCGAAGGGAATCGTCGTGGATCAGGGGACTACCCCCGGCCCCCCAAGCCTATCCGCTCACCAGCGAGGACCGCCCACACGCGAGGTGAGCGCGTGCTCCACCAGCGTGATCAGGGCGTTCTTCACCGAATCGCGGGACCGGGCGTCCGTGCGGACGATGGGGACGTGGGCGGAGAGGGTGAGCGCCTCCCTGATCTCGTCCTCGGCATGGGGGTAGAGGCCGTTGAAGCCGTTGATGCCCACGATGAACGGGAGCTGAGCCTCCTCGAAGTAGTCCACCGCGGGGAAGCTGTCGGCCAGCCGCCGCGTGTCCACCAAGACGATCGCGCCGATGGCGCCTCTGACCAAGTCGTCCCACATGAACCAGAAACGGTGCTGACCAGGGGTGCCGAACAGATAGAGGATCAGATCCTCGTCCAACGACACCCGGCCGAAGTCCATGGCCACCGTCGTCGTGGTCTTGTGTGGTGTCAGGCCGACGTCGTCGATGTCCTTGGAGGCGTCGGTCATCACCGCCTCGGTCGTCAGCGGGACGATCTCGGAGACCGCCCCGACGAAGGTGGTCTTGCCCACACCGAAACCACCCGCCACCACAATCTTCGTCGAGGTCAGGCCGCGGCTCGCGCCGCCGCCGTGACTATAGACGTCGAAGTCCACTGAGCACCCTTTCCAACAAGCCCAAGTCCGGCATCCCTGCGTCCAACTGCGGCTGGTGCACGTGCACCAGGCCCTCGGCGACCATGTCCGCGATCACGACGCGGATCACCCCGAGCGGGATGTGCAGCAGCGCCGACACCTCCGCCACCGACCGCACCTGACGGCACAGGGAGCTGATCGCCCGGTACTCCGGCGGCCGCTGGGACAGGTCGTGCTGCAGCGACGTGGCCGACGACACCAGCGCCTCCAGCGCGAGCTGCATGCGCGGTGTCGTGCGGCCGCCGGTGACGGTGAAGGGGCGGACCGGCGAGGCCGGCTCCGGGCGCGGTGGCGGCTGGCCGCCCCCGTAGGGCGGCGACCCCCACGAGTCCATGGTCATCTCCTCGGGTTGGAAGCCTGGAGTTCCGCCCTGACCGCGGGCGTGAGTACCTGACCGGCACGCTCGACGAACAGCGTCATCTGGTAGGCGACCAATCCCATGTCGCAGTCGGCCGCCGCCAGCACCGACAGACAGGAGCCGTCGCTGATCGACATGATCAGCAACAGTCCGCGCTGCATCTCCACGACGGTCTGCGTGACCGGGCCTCCCTCGAACACTCGGGAGGCGCCCTGGGTCAGCGAGATCAACCCGGCCGCGACCGCCGCGAGCTGGTCGGCGCGGTCCTTCGGGAATCCGTCCGAGTAGGCCAGCGGAAGGCCGTCGGACGAGACGACGACGGTGTGGGCGACGCCCGGCACCGACATCACGAAGTCGTTGATCAGCCAGTTGATGCCGCGGGCGGCCTGGCTCATCTCTCTCACGCTGGTCATTCCCCTCTTCCTGGGTAACCCTCGTCCTCGCTGATCTCACCCCGGGCCACGGCCCGGCCCTGGCGTACGCCGTACTGCAGGCTGGAGAGCCGGCTTCTGGCGCGGTCGGGGGAGAGCGACGGCGGTGGCGAGGCGGCCGCCTGCCGGCCCGGCTCGGCGGAGCCGGGGACCAGGTTGGCCTTGGGTACGCGCTTGGGCAGGCCGGCGGAGGTGCTGGCCTCGAACTGGGGCTGCTGGATCGCCGCGGCGACCCCCCACGCGGAGTCGGCCTTGGACTCCTTCCAGGCGTCCTCTGCCTTGGTCTCCTCGGCGGGCTTCTTGAACCACGCGGACTCGACCGATGCGAAGATCGGCAGGAACTCCTCGGGACGGTCCTGTCCGGCGGGTTCCCTGACCGCGGGCAGCGGGCCGGTGACGTCGGCGTCCCGTTCGCTCAGCCCCGACAGGCCGCCCAGGGCCGAGTCGAACTTGCGCCGGGGCAGCGGGTTCCCTGGCTGCTGCGGCATCGGGGGCGGCGGGCCGAACATCGAGGGCTGACCTCCCGGAGCGCCGTTCGGCCCGGTCTGCGCCGACCCCTGCTGCCGGGGCGGCGGGCCGAACATCGACGGCTGCGGACCCGTGTGCTGGGGACCGGTGTGCTGCGGACCCGTGTGCTGCGGCCCGGTGTGCTGGGGACCGGTGTGCTGGGGTCCCGTGTGCTGCGGACCCGTGTGGTGGGAGGGCGTCGGGGGCTGGGTGTTGTACGGGCCCGTCGACGGTCCCAGCGGGCCGGGCGACGGCAGCGCGGGCCGTCCACCGGTCGAGCCGAGCTGCGGCGTGCCCCAGCCGCCGGTGGTCTCGTGCTGCGGCGGCATCTGGGGCAGCTGGCCCTTGGGGGTCCAGGTGGGGGCGTACCCGCCGCTGCCGAAGTGCTGGCTCTGCTGGACCGCGCTCGGCGGCACGGCGATCAGCGACTCGGGCAGCAGCACCATCGCGGTCAGGCCGCCGCCGTCGTGGTTGCGGATCTGCACGCGGATGCCGTTGCGCAGCGCGAGCCGGCCGACCACGAACAGGCCCATTCGGCGGGACACCGACACGTCCACGACCGGCGGGTTGGCCAGCCGCCAGTTCGTGGCGCCGATCTCGTCGGGGCTCATGCCGATGCCGGAGTCGGTCACCGACACCATCACTCCCCCACCGTCTATGCGGTTGCCCGAGACGATGACGCGGGTGTCGCGGGCGGAGAACGACAGGGCGTTCTCGACCAGCTCGGCGAGCAGGTGGATGACGTCGTTGACGGCCTGGCCGGCCAGCGCGACCTCACCCGGCACGTTGATGACGACGCGCTCGTAGCCCTCGACCTCCGAGAGCGAGGCGCGCACGACGTCGGTGACCTCCACCGGCTGGCTCCACCGGCGGGCGGGTTCCTGGCCCGCGAGGACCAGGAGGTTCTCCGAGTTGCGGCGCATGCGCGTCGCCAGGTGGTCGAGCTTGAACAGGTTGGCCAGCCGGGCCTCGTCCTGCTCGCCCTGCTCCAGGCCGTCGATCAGGGCGATCTGCCGCTCCACCAGCGTCTGGGTGCGGCGGGAGAGGTTGACGAACATCGCGCTGATGTTGCTGCGCAGCCGCGACTCGTCACCCGCCAGCCGGACCGCCTCGCGGTGGACCTCGTCGAAGGCCCGCGCCACTTCGCCGATCTCGTCGGCGCCGCTGACGCCGATGGGGGCGACGTGCGGGACCGAGTCGTGCGCGGCGTCGGACTCGCGCAGGCGCTGGACCAGGTCGGGCAGCCGGTGCCCGGCGATCTCCAGGGCCTCCGACCGCAGCCGCCGCAGCGGCGTGGTCAGCGAGCGGGCCATTCCGGTGGTGATGAGCAGCACCAGCGCCAGGATGACCACGACGACCAGGATGTTGACGAGGGCGCCGCGCTGGTCGGCGGCGGCCAGCGTGTCGGCCCGCTGCACGACCGAGGCGACCAGCTGCTTCTCGACCTCGTACATCCGGACGATGCCGAAGCTGCTGGACTCGAACCAGATCTCCGAGTCCTCGCCGGGGGTGCCGTCGAGGTTGACGAGCTGACGGTCGAGGCGGATGCGCTCCATCGCCGAACCGCGCAGGAACTCGGCCTGGTCGACGCGGCTGCCGGTCACGGTGTCGGCGTACAGCTGCCGTTCGGCCGGGGTGGCCGCGACGCGGAACGCGGCGATCTCGCTCTCGAACCGCTTGCGGGCGGCGGTCACCGCGTCGAGCTCGATCGGGGTGAAGTTGCGCACCTCGATGCCGAGGGCGAGCAGGCCACGCATGATCGACTGCTCGTTCTTGGCACGGGCCAACGCGGTCAGCGCGGCGGCGGTGCCGTCGATGGACTCGTCGGTGCCGGCCTGGCCGACCTCTTCGTAGAAGCGCAGGAGGTCGCCGATGACGAGGGAGTACTTCTCCAGCGCGGGCAGCGCGGGAAGCTGGGTCTTGATGGTGATCTCGCGGAGGTTGGGGAGCTCGGAAAGGCGGCCGTCGACCCGTGTCAGCTTCTCTTTACCGAGGTCACCAAGAGATCCTTCGATCTCCGGTACGCGCTCTCGCACCTTTTCGGCGAGCACGTCCACTTTGTTCTGTTGTGCGTCGATTAGGTTGAGATCGGACTCTTGGCTTCGTTTGTTCACGATGTACGGGACTGTCAAATCCCGTTCGAGTTCGATCTCCTGGATGAGTTCGCCCAGCGTTCCGGTGAACGCGGCGATGTCACTCACCCGCTGATATTCCGCGGCACTGGTAACCGCGCTGATGACGCGCATGGCGCCGAGAACGACCGCCGCGACGGTCGGAATCATGATCAGTGCGATAAGGCGGTTACGCACCCGCCAGTTGTGCAACGCCATCCGACCGGATGTCGTGTCCCGATGCGCGGCCGGCTCCCTCGGGGGTTCCGGCGGCGCTTCGGGCGCGGTGCGGTGATCACGTTCGATCGTTGCCGTCCTCACAGGCCGCACCCTTCCGATAAAAGAAATTTCAATTTTCTTCGGGATACCTCCCATAAGCCAGGGGCAATTGGAGCATATGACTAGGAGGTCCACCAATAGTCACATTGGTTTTGGACCGGTCCAGAGATGACGATTCATCACATACTTGCCGCACCGCTGGTCAACACCCACCCCAATCGAGAGATCGAGCTCCGCCGTTCGATGGACCGGTCCAAACGCCCACTACTTCTCTTACTACCCCAAAAGTCACAGGGGCTTATTTATTTACAAGTTTGGTGACATAGTGCTCTTATTCCTGTTGATGGTGATTTCAACCCGATACAGTCTTCGCCGTCGCCCGCCGGGCCCCGCGATCTTCGGCCATGGGCGGGTTGCTTCCCCCCATCTAAGGAGACTCAACCTATGAGGCGCCTATTTGCGGGCCGGACGCTCATCGTGGGCGTGCTGGCCGCGTTGACTCTTTCGGCCTGCGGCAGCGGCGAGCCCGACAACAGCGCCACCGGCGGTTCCGGCGGCCTGGAGAAGAGCGCGCTGACGATCGGCGTCGTGGCCGTGCCCGACGCCGCCCCCATCCAGATCGCCCTGGACCGCGGCTTCTTCAAGGAAGAAGGCCTCGACGTCAAGATCTCCGTCGAGGTCGGCGGCGCCGCCGCCACGCCCAAGCTCGTCGCGGGCCAGCTCGACGCCATGCTCGGCAACTACGTCGCGCTGTTCCTCGCGCAGCAGGCGGGCGCCGGCAAGTTCAAGGTGGTGGCCGACAGCTACCAGGCTGCCCCCGACAACTTCGTCATCATGGCCAAGGGTGACAACTCCGCCATCAACACCGCGGCCGACCTCGCCGGCAAGAAGATCGCCGTCAACACCCTCAACGCGATCGGCACCCTCGCGGTGACCGCGACCGCCAAGGTCGCCGGCGTCACCATCAACGAGAAGGAACAGTACGTCGCCATGCCGCTGCCCGAGATGGGCGCGGCGCTGGAGACCGGCACCGTCGACGCGATCTGGGTCGCCGAACCGTTCATCTCGGCCAACGCCAAGGCCGGCGCCAAGAAGGTCGCCGACAGCATGGCCGGCCCGCTGGAGAACTTCCCCATCGCCGGCTGGGTGATGACCGACAAGTTCACCAGCGAGAACCCCAAGACGGTCGCCGCCTTCCAGCGCGCCCTGGCCAAGGCGCAGAACCTGGCCGCCTCCGACCGCAAGGTCGTGGAGGAGGCGCTGCCGAAGTACACCAAGATCGACGCCGCCACCGCGGCCGTCATCGCGCTGGGCACCTACTCCACCTCGCTGAGCGAGGCCCGTCTCCAGCGGGTCGCCGACACGCTGACGGAGTACGGCATGATCCCGGCCGGCTTCGACGTGAAGGCCCTGATGACGTCGGCCGCCCCCGCGCAGTGACGACGTGCCGAAGGTAAACGGGGCGAGTCTGCTCCGCGGTCTCATCGGGACCGCGGGGCTGCTCGTCGTTCTGGAGGCGGCCGGACGGCTGGGCGCGTGGGACACCGAGAGGCTGCCCCTCGTCTCCACCGTCCTGTTGCGGGCCGGCGAACTGCTGGCCGACCCCGAGTTCCTCGTCAGCGCCCGGTCGAGCCTGACCACGTGGGCGCTGGCGCTGCTGGTGACGATCGCGATCGCCGTGCCGGCCGGGCTGCTGCTCGGCATGGTCAAACCCGCCGAGGTGGCGGTGCGGCCGCTGATCGAGTTCCTGCGGCCGATCCCCTCGGTCGCGCTGATCCCCCTGGTCATCCTGCTCTACTCGGAGACCACCCACATGCGGATCACGGTCGCGGTGTACGCCGCCCTGTGGCCCGTGCTCATCAACACCATCTACGGCGTGCGCGACGTCGACCCGCTGGCCAAGGAGACCCTGCGCAGCTTCGGCTTCGGTCCCGGCTCGGTCGCCTACCGGGTGGTGCTGCCGGGCGCCGCGCCCTTCATCGCCACCGGCATCCGGCTGGCCGCCTCGGTCGCGATCGTCCTGGTCGTGACGTCAGAACTGATCGCCGGCGGCATCGAGGGCATCGGCGTCTACATCACCATCGCGGCGAGCGGCAACCGGCTCGACCTGATGATCGGCGCCACCATCCTGGTCGGACTGTTCGGCATCCTGGTCAACGCGCTGCTCGTGGCCGGCGAGAACCGGCTGTTCCGGTGGCACCGCGCCAGAGCGGGGGCCGCCACGTGAGACGAGCGACCTCCGGCGTGCTCCGGTTCTGGATCGTGCCCGTGACGCTGGTGTTGTGGGAACTGCTCACCCGGATGACCGAATCGCCGTTCTTCCCCCCGCCCAGCCGCATCGCGGGCCACTTCTACGACATGTGGCTGAGCGGCCCCGTCTCCCAGCTCCTGCTGACCGACAGCGCGCTCGACACCTTCGGGCCCAGCCTGGGCCGGCTGCTCGCCGGCTGGACCATCGCCGGCGTGCTCGGCATCGCCCTCGGGGTGGCCCTGGGCCGGATCCGCGGCCTGGCCGAGTACACCGACCCGGTGCTGCAGTTCCTGCGGGCCCTGCCGCCGCCGCTGCTGGTGCCCATCTTCTTCGTGCTGTTCAAGATCGGCACTCCCACGCAGCTGGCCGTCATCGTCTTCGGCGTCATCTGGCCGGTGCTGGTCAACACGACCGACGGCGTGCGGGCGGTCGACAAGGGCTTCCTGGAGACCGCACGGGTCTTCCAGTTCAGCCGGTACGACATCCTCCGCCGCGTCATCCTGCCCTCGGCCATGCCGAAGATCTTCGCGGGCCTCCGGCTGAGCCTGTCGCTGGCGCTGATCCTGATGGTGGTGTCGGAACTCGTCGGCAGCAACAGCGGCATCGGCTACAGCCTGCTCTACGCGCAGCAGTCCTACGACTACGCCGGGGTCTGGGCGCACATCGTCCTGCTCGGCGTGCTCGGCCTGCTGTTCAACGCCCTGTTCCTCGTCGCCGAGGGCCGCGTCCTGTCCTGGCACGCCAACGCCAGGCGCAACGTTTAGGAAGATCCGGTGCTTGAGTTAGTCGATCTGAGCCACACCTACGGCTCCTACCGGGCCATCGACCGCGTCAATCTGAAGGTCGCCCAGGGCGAGGTGGTCTGCATCGTCGGGCCGTCGGGCTGCGGCAAGTCGACCCTGCTGCGGTCGATCGCGGGGCTGATCAAACCCACCGGCGGCACCGTCCTGCTCGACGGCAGGCCCGTCGACGGCAGCCCCGAGAACCTGGCCGTGGTCTTCCAGGACTACAGCCGCTCGCTCTACCCGTGGATGTCGGCGCTGGCCAACGTCGGCCTGCCGCTGCGCCGCCGGGGCCTGGACAAGAAGCGGCGCGAGGCCGCCGCCATGGCCGCCCTCGAACAGGTCGGCCTGGCCGGGGCCGCGGCCAAGTTCCCGTGGGAGATGTCCGGCGGCATGCAGCAGCGGGTGTCGATCGCCCGCGCGCTCGCCTACCAGCCGAAGCTGCTGCTGATGGACGAGCCCTTCGGCTCGGTCGACGCGCAGACCCGCGAGGAGCTGGAGGACCTCACCCTCCGCGTCTGCGCCCACCACGGCATGACCATCCTGCTGATCACCCACGACGTCGACGAGAGCGTCTACGTCGGCGACCGCGTCGTGGTGCTCAGCAAGGCCCCCGGAACGGTGGTGGGCGACCTGCCCGTCCAGCTCCCCGGGCCGCGCGACCAGATCCACACCCGTGAACTCGACGCCTTCGTCCGGCTCCGCGCCGAAGTCGGCCGTCTCGTCCGCGGCATGACCCCTCACCGAAACGGAGTGGAGACCAGGTGACCCAGAACGACCCGGCCGCCCCGGTATGGGAAGCGATCTACGGGATCTCCCGCTTCGCCGCCCTCGCCACGATGGCGGAGCTGGGCTGCGCCGACCATCTCGCCGCCGGCCCGCTGACGGCTGACGTGCTGGCCGAGCGCTGCGGCGCCGACCCGCTGTCGCTGCACCGGACGCTGCGTGAGGTGGCGTCGATGGGCTTCCTGCGCACCGTCCCCGACGGATACGAGCTCACCGAGTCGGGCCACCTGCTGCGCGAGGACGTGCCGGGTTCGGTCCGCTCGGCCGTGCGCATGGTCGGCGAGGAGGCCTTCTGGTACGCCATGGGCCGGCTTCCCCAGACGGTGCGCACCGGGAAGAGCGCCTTCAAGGAGAAGTTCGGCCACGTCTACGAGTACGTCGGCCGCAACCCCGAGATCGCGGTGCTGTTCGACCACTACATGACGATCCGCGCCGAGCCCTTCGCGTCGGGTCTGGCCGACAACTACGACCTGAGCGGCGCCCGGAAGGTCATCGACCTGGGCGGCGGGCGCGGGCACATCCTGGGCGCGCTGCTCACGGCCAACCCGCACCTTCAGGGTGTGCTGTTCGACCTGGAGCGGGTGCTCGGCAGCGGGCGGGACGCCCTCACCGAGGCCGGCCTCGGTGACCGCTGCGAGTTCGTCGTCGGCGACTTCTTCGCCGGCATCCCGAGCGGCCCGGACGTGTTCCTGCTGGCCAACGTCATCCACAACTGGAGCGACGAGGACAGCGTGCGGATCCTGCGCAACGTCCGGGCGGCCATGCCCGACGACGGACGGGTGCTGATCCTGGAGATCGTGCTGAGCGACGACGACTCGCCCCACGTGGGCAAGGACGGCGACATCCGGATGTTGTCGCTGTCGGGCGGCGGCATGGAGCGCACGCCCGCCGAATATCAGACGCTGCTGGAGAAGAGCGGCCTGACCACGGCGCGGATCCTGCCGCTTCCCGGGTGGGCCAGCGTCATCGAGGCCGTACCCATCTAAAGACGGGACCGGGGTCCCCGGCTAGCGCTGCCAGCCGGGGACCGCGACCCGCATCGTCAAAGCGTGTTCCACCAGGGTGATGAGCGTGTTCTTCACCGAGTCACGGGACCGCGCGTCGGTGCGCACGATCGGGGTGTGCGGCGACAGCGACAGCGCCTCGCGCACCTCGTTCTCCCCGTGGGGGAAGCTGCCGTCGAACCCGTTGATGCCGATCACGAAGGGGAGCTGCGCCTCCTCGAAGTAGTCGACGGCCGGGAAGCTGTCGGCGAGGCGGCGCGTGTCGACCAGCACGACGGCGCCGATGGCGCCCCGCACCAGGTCGTCCCACATGAACCAGAAGCGGTGCTGACCGGGCGTGCCGAACAGGTAGAGGATCAGATCCTGGTCGAGCGACACCCGGCCGAAGTCCATCGCCACGGTCGTGGTGGTCTTGTGCGGGGTCAGGCCGACGTCGTCGATGCCCTCCGACGCGTCGGTCATCACCGCCTCGGTCGTGAGCGGCACGATCTCCGACACCGCACCGACGAATGTCGTCTTGCCGACGCCGAAGCCACCCGCCACGACGATCTTCGTCGAGGTCAGGCCCCGGCTAGAGCCTGCGAAGTCCACTGAGCACCCTTTCCAACAAACCCAGATCCGGCTTACCCGCGTCGAGCTGCGGCTGGTGCACCTGCACCAGGCCCTCCGCCGCCATGTCGGCGATGACCACCCGCGTCACGCCCAGGGGCATGCGCAGCATTGCCGAGATCTCCGCGACCGACCTGACCTGACGGCAGAGCGACGTGATCGCCTGCCGTTCCGGGGGCATGGTCGAGAGGTCCACGTGCGCCGCTATGACAGAGGAGACGAGTGCCTCCATGGCGAGCTGAACTCGCGGGGCCGTGCGCCCACCGGTCACCGCATAGGGGCGCACCAGCGAACTTTGCTCCGCCGGGGGCTCACCTGTCCAGCCGCCTGCCACGGCGACCTCCTAATCTCGATCAACGGGGGTGGGAAGCCTGGAGCTCGGCGCGGACGGCCGGGGTCAGGACCTGACCCGCCCGCTCGACCAGCAGCGTCATCTGGTAGGCCACCAGACCCATGTCACAGTCGGCCGCGGCGAGCACGGCCAGACAGGAACCATCGCTGATCGACATGATCAACAGCAGCCCACGCTGCATCTCGACCACGGTCTGCGTCACGGCTCCACCCTCGAAGACCCGCGAGGCGCCCTGCGTCAAGGAGATCAGCCCGGCGGCCACGGCCGCGAGCTGGTCGGCGCGGTCCTTCGGGAATCCCTCCGAGAACGCCAGGGGCAACCCGTCAGCGGAGACCACAACCGTGTGCGCCACACCGGGCACGTTGTTCACGAAGTCTGTGATCAGCCAATTGACGCCGCGAGCGGCCTGGCTCATTTCCCTCATGCCTCATCCTTATCGGTCTCTTGACCCTGACCCTGGGCGGGGTTTGCCCCGGGCCAACCCTGCTCCTCGCTGATGTCTCCCCTCGCCACCGCGCGGCCCTGGCGTACGCCGGCCTGGAAGCTGGCCAGGCGGTTGCGCACACGATCGGGCGACAGCGACGGCGCGGGAGCCACCGGCACGGGAGCCGAGGACGCGGCCAGATCGGCCGAGCCCGGCACCAGGTTGGCCTTGGGCACCCGCTTCGGCAGGCCGGACGAGGTGATTCCGCCGAGTGAGGGCTCGGCCGCCGCCTGGGCGGCCTGCCAGCCGGCGTCCACCGCGGGGGACGACCACGCGGTGCGCTCACCGGGGCTCTCGTCGTCGCCGGGAACCTCGGGCTGGTCCGGCGCACGCCGGAACCAGTCGGACTCCACGGCGGCGAAGATCGGCAGGAACTCGTCGATCTCGTCGAGGGGCGAGTTGCGGACCGCGGGAAGCGGTCCGGTGTTGTCGACATCAGGTTCGAAGGGCCCGCGCTGCGCGGGCGTGCCCGGCCAGGAACCGTTCTCGGCCGGTCCGCCGGGCCATGCGGGGATGCCGGCGCCGGGCGTCTGGCCCGGCCACGGCGTGTCGTTGGCACCCGGATGCGGGTAGCCGCCCGACGGGAAGCCGCCCATGGTGTGACCACCGGTGTCGAAGCCACCCCGCTGGTCGTAGGCGGGCGGCTCGAAGGCGCCGCTGTCGAGCGGGCCGCGGGCGAACGCGTTGCGGTCGAACGGACCGGTGTCGGTCGGGCTCGGACCGCCGCCGAACATCCGCGGGCCGGTGTCGAAGGAGCCCCGCTCCGGCATGGGCGCGAAGGGGTCGCGCTCCGGCTGGTCGAAGGGGTTGCGCTGCGTGGCGGGCGGCCCTGCGGGAGGCCCGGCGGGAGGCAGGGTGTTGGCCGGGGGGTTGTCGAAGGGGTTGCGCTGCGGGAGCTGGCCGAACGAGGAGTCGAACGGCGTGCCCCCGGTGGTGCTGCCCCACGGGTCGGGCGGCCCGTCGCTGCCGAAGGGCCGCGGCGCCGTCTCGAACGGGGTCGGGCTGGCCAGCGCGGGCTGCTGCCCGAACGCGGCGGGGGCCGGCGTGCCGAACGAACCGGTCGGCGAACCGGGCAGCCCGGGCTGGGCGTTGGCGGGCAGACCCTGCTGCGGGGCGCCGGGGAAGGCGCCGGCGGGCTGGGCGAGCAGGCTCTCGGGCAGCAGCACCATCGCGGTGAGGCCGCCGACGTCCTGCTGGCGGAGCTGGACGCGGATGCCGTGGCGCAGGGCCAGGCGGCCGACCACGAACAGGCCCATCCGGCGCGACACCGACACGTCGACGACCGGCGGGTTGGCCAGGCGCCAGTTGGCGGCGGCGAGCTCGTCGCCGGTCATGCCGATGCCGACGTCACTTACGGAGATCATCAGACCGCCGCCGTCGATGCGGTTGCTCGACACGGTGACGCGGGTCTCGCGCGGGGAGAAGGAGATGGCGTTCTCGACCAGCTCGGCGATGAGGTGGACGACGTCGTTGACGGACTGACCGACGACGGCCGCGCCCGACTGCACCTGGATGGCGACGCGTTCGTAGTTCTCGACCTCGGAGAGGGAGGCGCGGACGACGTCGACGATCGGGACCGGCTGGCCCCAGCGGCGGGCGGGTTCCTGGCCGGCGAGGACCAGGAGGTTCTCCGAGTTGCGGCGCATGCGCGTCGCCAGGTGGTCGAGCTTGAACAGGTTGCCCAGTCGCGTCTCGTCCTGCTCGCCCTGCTCCAGGCCGTCGATGAGGGACAGCTGGCGTTCCACCAGCGTCTGGGTGCGGCGGGAGAGGTTGACGAACATCGAGTTGACGTTGCTCCGCAGGCGGGCTTCGTCACCGGCCAGCCGGATCGCCTCGCGGTGGACCTCGTCGAAGGCGCGCGCCACTTCACCGATCTCGTCGGAGGTGGTGACGCCGATCGGGGTGACCACGGGCAGGTCGGCGGCCTCACCGGACTCGCGCAGCTTCTGGACCGTGTCGGGAAGCCGCGAACCGGCGATCTCCAGCGCCTCGCGGCGCAGGCGGCGCAGCGGCCGGGTGAGCGAACCGGCGACCAGGGTGGTGATGACGAGGACCACGAGCAGCAGGACCACGATCAGCACACCGGACACGATGGCGCTGCGCTGCTCGGCGTCCTGGAGGGTGACCGACTGGTTGACGACCGAGTCGCCGACCCGCTTCTCGACCTCGCGCATCAGGTCGATGGTCGCGGTGGTCGAGTCGAACCAGCGCTGCAGGTCGTCGTTGCGGGTGCGGTCGAGGTCCTGGATGGCTCCGTTGAACTGGCGGAGCTGGGCGAGGGCGGCGGCGCGCATCGAGTGGGCGCGCTCGGTCATCTCGCCCTTGACCGTCTGGCGGTAGAACGAGCTGTCGGCCGGCGAGGCCTCGCTCTGGAAGATCGCGAGCTGGGTGTCCTGCGAGCGGCCGGCGCTCAGGAAGTCGGACAGGTCGTCGTAGTCGAACCTGACGTTGCGCTGCTGCGGCCGGCTCGCGAGCGTGATGGCCAGCAGGCCGCGGCTCTTGGAGATGTCTTCTTTGGCGCGGGTGAAGGCGGCCAGGGCGGTGGTGTCGGCGAACAGGCGTTCGTCGGAGCCGGCGGAGCGGATCAGGTCTTCGTGGAGCGAGGTGAGCTCCGAGATCATCGTCGTGTACATGACGATGGCCGCTCGGGCGGGCACGCTGTCGTTCTCGAGGACGCCCTCACGGAGACCGGGCAGACCCCGGAGCCATCCGGCGATCTTCGCGGCCCGGCTGAGCACACGGGCCGAGTGGCTGGAGTCGAGCGACTGGAGCGTGGCAACCGCCTTGCCGGAAAGCACGTCGACGTCGCCCGAGACCTTCTGGACCTCGTCGAACCGGCTGTTCCTGCGGCCGTCCTGGATGAACAGGGCCGTGTAGTCACGTTCCTTGGCCAGCTCGTGGTTCAGCTCGTCGAGCTGGACCACGAGCCGCGCGACCTCGGTCAGTCTCCGGTACTCGGCGGAGGTGTTGATCGCGGAGGTGAGCTGCACCGCCGCGAAGATGACACCGACCACCGTCGGGAGCAGGATCAGGGCGACGAGACGGGACCGCACCCGCCAGTTTCCCAGCCGCATGAACGCGGCCCCTGGAGCTTTGGCGGCGGGGGCGGGCGCCGCCTTCTCCTGCACGCCTGCCTCGATGCCGAGGCCACCTCTCGGGTCGTGCGTTGTCACTGGCTTTTACAACCTCTCGCCTGTCACACCTGTTGCCCTCTATGGCACCAGAAATTGGAACACACTGTTACCAGATCAGCGAATTACGCCTGGCTCGCCGAATCGGACATTCAGTGCGATTGGTGCTTATTACTTGGCCGCGACCTTCTCGATGACGTCCGCGGCCACGCGGAGGCCGTCTCGGCGGCGGAGCTCCTCCCCCTTCGCGGCCAGGTCGGCACGGAGGGCGGAGTCGCCGAGCAGGCGGTCGACGGCGCCGATGAGCTCCTCGTCGGAGAACTTGTAGGTGTCCAGCCGGACGCCGTAGCCCTTCTCGTCGACACGCTGGGCGTTGTCGTACTGGTCCCAGAACAGGGGCAGCACGATCATCGGCTTGCCGAAGTGCAGCGCCTCGGTGGTGGTGTTGTTGCCGCCATGGGTGATGACGAGGTCCACCAGCGGGATGATCTTCGTCTGGGGGACGAACTCGGCGCCCCACATGTTGGAGGCCAACTCGATCTCCTCGTGGAGGGGGCCCTTGGAGACGATGTACTGATGCGGCGTACGCGACAGCACGTCGATCACCCGGCGCATCAGCTCGACGTCGGCCGAGCCGAGCGAACCGAGCGAGAAGTAGATCAGCGCGTTGTCACCGCGCTCGAACGGCAACGTGAAGTCTTCGTCCGTCTCGCGTACCGACGAATCCAACCGGGTCCACGAAGGCCCGAGCGGGCGCTCGACAGTGTAGTCGAGGAATTCGGGGTAAACGTAGAGATTGGCGTCACCCTCGTGGATGAAGTCGAGGTCCGGGAGCGGCGGGGCGCCCTGCTCCACGACCCACTCGTTGAACGCCGTCCAGATCTCGCGGTGGGTGCGGTCGTACTCCTCGTTGAACTCCTTCCACCCCTCACCGGTGGCCGGGAGACCCGAGAAGACCGGGGCGACGCCCTCGCCGCGCATCTCCAGCGGGTTGCACGACATGATGCGCACGAACGGCACGCCCGCGGTGAGCAGCGCGGGGAAGGTGATGACGTTGTCCTCGACGATGACGTCCGGCTTCACCCGCTCGATGATCGCCTTGAGCTGGGGCTCGCAGTACTTGGCGCCGTCGATGAGGGCGTCCCAGATCGGCTTGGTGACCGTCTCGAGCTGCTCCTGCGTCGACTTGCGGTACTCGGGCGCGGTGTCGCGGATGAAGTCCTTCCAGAACTGGCCCGCGTCCTGCTCCTCGGCGTCGTCGGCCGGCGGGGCGAGGTCGACCAGGTCCTCCTCGAACCCGAGGGCGGTCAGCTTGCCCTTCCACGACGCCTCGGCCGCGAACACCACACGGTGGCCGCGCTTGAGCAGGACGTCTCCGATGCCGATGCAGTTGTTGGTGGGCCCGTACGCGCTCTCCGGCATGAACAGGACGGTCAGCGGCTTCTCAGCAGACATTGGGGTTCTCTTCTCGCGGTAAACGATCGTTCCAACGCTCGCGGCGAAAAGCGGCGAAGCCCCCGGGGACTCCGCCGCGGTGCCCGTCACAGCGTCACTGCGCGGCGGTGACCTCGGTCGACAGGGTCGTGTACTTCACCGAGTCGGCGCCCAGGTCGATGATCGACTCGCCCTGCAGCAGATCGGCCGGCGTGTACTTCAGCGGCTCGTTCGAGGCGAGGACCTCGGCCGGGATCTTCTCCATCGCGGCCTTGTTGGGAACCTTGTAGAGGATGTTCTGGGCGGCCCAGCCGTGCTGCTCCGGGTCGAGGATGAAGTTGATGAAGGCGTGCGCGGCTTCCTTGTTCTTGGACGCCTTCAGGATCACCATCGTGTCCACCCAGAGGTCGCTGCCCTCCTTGGGCACCACGAAGCCGACGTTGGGCTCACCGGTGGGGCACCAGCCGTCCCAGGCCTCGGCCATGACGGCCTCGCCCTTGGTGACCTTGGCGCCGAAGTCGGTGTCGTCGAAGGCCAGCAGCTTGGGCTTGACGGCCTCCAGCATCTCCTTGGCCTTGGCGATCACGTCGTCGTCGGTGGTGTTGATCGAGGCGTTCATGGCCTTGAGGGCGGGCAGCGCGAGCCAGCGCTCGGTGGTCATGAGGGTGATCTTCTTCTCGTACTCGGGCTTCGGCTTGAGAAGATCGTTCCAGCTCGTGGGAGCGGGCTTCACCAGGTCGGTCCGGTAGCAGATGCCGGTCGTGCCCCAGGTGTAGGGAACCGAGAAGTTGTTGCCCTTGTCGTAGGACAGGTTCGAGGCCTCGGGGTAGAGGTTCGCGAGGTTCGGGATGAGCTCCTTGTGCAGGGGCTCCAGCAGGCCTGCCTCGTTGAGGTACTGGGCGTACTGGCCCGACACGAACGCCACGTCGAAACCGACACCCTTGGAGGCCGTGATCTTGGCGATGGCCGTCTCGTTGGTGTCGTGGATGGCCTTCTTGATGGTGAAGCCGAGCTTCTCCTTGACACGCTTGTCCAGATCCTCGGGGCTGTAGCCGTCCCAGATCGTGAAGGTGAGGCTCTGCTTGGTGAGGTTGGCGTTCGGGTCGAGCTGCGCGGCGGTGGCGCTCGGCGCGGCGCCCTCCGCCGTGTTGGCGGAGTTCGAGCCGCCACACGCGGCCAGGGCGAGGACAAGGCCGGCGGCGGTGACAACAGCCGGCAGATGACGGGTGTGCCGGATTCGGGACACGACCGCTACTCCTTCTGAAATTTGCCTGGTGGCCTGCTGGGGGGCAGACCAAAGGGGGAGTGTTGCAGTACGTATCAACACAGATCAAGACTTTTCAGGACATTGTTAGCTGGACGTTCACACTTCGATTTGAAGGATGCTTCAGCATCCTGTCAACCAGTGAAATGGGACTCCAACTCACAAACATCCCAAACCGCCACAACCCGGACAAAAACATGGGCCACCTGCCGGGGACAGATGGCCCTCAATGCCCGTGAGGTGCGGATTGTTCCCGATCAGTATTGCCGACCGTATGCGGAACGCACGGTCAGCACGTACTCAACAAGGGTGATCAGGGTGGACTTCACGGCTTCGCGGGACCGCGCGTCCGTCCGCACGATGGGCACGTGCGGCTGCAGCGACAGGGCCTCGCGAATCTGCTCCTCGGCGTGCATGAACACGCCGTCCCACCCGTTCAGCGCCACGACGAACGGAAGCTGCGCCTCCTCGAAGTAGTCGATCGCCGGGAAGCTGTCGGCAAGCCTGCGGCTGTCGACCAGAACGACCGCGCCGATCGCGCCGCGGACCAGATCGTCCCACATGAACCAGAACCTGTGCTGCCCGGGGGTTCCGAACAGGTAAAGGATGAGGTCCTGATCGAGCGAGAGACGACCGAAGTCCATGGCGACCGTGGTGGTCGTCTTCTCGGGCGTGAGCCCGAGGTCGTCGATCCCCGCGCTGGCGTCGGTCATGACGGCCTCGGTCGTCAGCGGAAGGATCTCCGAGACGGCGCCGACGAACGTCGTCTTGCCCACGCCGAAACCACCCGCCACGACGATCTTCGTCGAGGTCAGGCCGCGACTAGAGCCTGCGAAGTCCACTGAGCACCCTTTCGAGCAAGTTAAGGTCGGGCTGACCAGAGCTGATGAGCTGTGGCATGTGCAGTCGCACCAGCCCTTCGTCGGCCATGTCGGCGATCAGCACCCGTGCCACCCCGAGGGGGACCCGGAGCAGCGCGGAGATCTCCGCGACCGATCGCACGGATCGGCAGAGCGTCATGATCGCCTCCTGCTCGGGGCCGAGCAGGGAGTAGTCATCGCCCATCATGGTCGCCGTGGAGACCAGCGTCTCCATCGCCAGATGGTAACGCGGCTCGGCGCGTCCTCCGGTGACGGCGTAAGGACGGAAAAGGGGTTCGTCCTCGGTCCCCTCACCCGCGCGCATCGGGCATCACCGCCGCGCCGAGTGCAGCTCGGCACGCAGAGCCGGGGTCAGCGCCTGTCCGGCGCGCTCCACCAGAAGGGTCATCTGGTACGCGACAAGGCCCAGATCACAATCGTGTGACGCCAGTACCGCGAGGGCCGAACCGTCACTGATCGACATCACCATGAGCAGTCCGCGCTGCATCTCCACGACGGTCTGCCGGACCGTGCCGCCCTCGAACACCCGGGAGGCGCCGGTGGTCAGGGAGGCCAGGCCGGCCGCCACCGCGGCCAGCTGGTCGGCCCGGTCGGGCGGGAACCCGTTGGAGTGGGCCAGGCGCAGGCCGTCGGCCGAGACCACGACCGCGTGCGCCACCCCTGGGGTGCCGGCCACGAAGTCGGTGATCAGCCAGTCGAACCTGCTGGCGTCGACACTGAGCTCAGTCACGAGCCCTCCTCCTCATTACCCGTGCCTTCCTGCGTCCTTTCGGCCCGCCCTCGGCGTACGCCCTGCTGGAAACTGGACAGCCGGTCGCGTACGGCCTCGGGCGACACCTGGGGCCGGGGTGACTCCGGCGGCGGCGTGCCCGTTCCTCCCTGGGGCTGCGTCCCGACGGAACCCGGCACCAGGTTGGCACGAGGCGTCCGCTTCGGGAGCCCCGACTGTGTGACGCCCCCCGAAGCCGGTTCGTTGGCCGCACGGGCCGCCTGGAAGCCCTGATCGGCATGCCGGCCCCAGGGACTCGCCCCAGGCGTCACAGGGGCATCTGGAGCCCCAGGAGCGACGGGCGCGGCGGGCGGCTCGGGCCGGGTGAACCAGGCCGACGACTCGACCGACGCGAAGATCGGCAGGAACTCGTCGCCCCGCTCCAGCGGCGTGTCGGCCACCGGCCGCCCGACGGCCGGCGCCGCCGGCGCCCCGAGGACGGGGAACGCACCCGAGTGCTCGGGCGACGGGGGCGCGAGCGGCGTCGGCTGGGTGTCCCCGGTGGGCGGCCGCAACCGCCCGGTCTGCCCGGCCGAACCACCGAGCCCGGCGGGACCTCCAGGGCCGGTCGGACCCGGCTGGCCGATACGGGCGACCGGGCCGGTCGAGTTGGCCGGGTTGACGGGGCCGGTCGAGTTGGGCGAACCAATTGGTCCCGTCGAGTTGGACGAACCGATCCGGCCCGTCGAGTTGGGCGAACCGATCGGGCCAGTCGAGTTGGGCAAGCCCGTCTGGCCGGTCGAATTGGGCAAGCCAGTCGAGCCGGTCGAGCTGGGCGAACCGATCGGGCCGGTCGAATTGGCCGGGCCGGCGGGCTTCGCCGGGTTTGTCGGGTGGCGGCGTTCGAAGCCGGGGAAGGTCCCGCCCGGAGGCTGGCCCTGGCGGGGCACCCGGCCCCCCGGTGGCGCGAAGGAGTCGTCGGCCGGAGTGCGGGGCGACGGTGGCTTGCGCTGGGGCAGCCCGCCTGGTCCGGTCGCGACGGGACCGGTCGCGTGGGGACCCGTGCCGAAGGAGCCGGTGGCCACGGGGCCCGTGGTGACCGGGCCCGCGTTCGCCGGGCCGGGGGCGAACGGGCCCGTGTTCGCGGAGCCGGGGGTGAACGGGCCGGTCGAGAGGGCGGGCAGCGGGCCGGTGGGGAGTTCCGGGCGGGGCCGGGTCATCTGGGGCTGCTGCGGGGGCTGGGCGGGGGCGTCGGCGTTGCTGATGAGCTCGGCCGGGAACAGCACCATCGCGATGATGCCGGTGCTGTCGCCGCGCCGGAGCTGGACCCGGATGCCGTGGCGTCCGGCCAGGCGGCCGACCACGAACAGGCCCATGCGGCGGGAGACCGAGACGTCCACGACCGGCGGCTCGGCCAGCCGGGTGTTGATCTCCAGCAGTTCGTCGGGGCTGAGCCCCATGCCGTTGTCGGTGATGGCCAGCAGCACCGCGCCGCCCTCGATCGGGCTGCTCGACACGATGACCTTGGTGCTGGGCGGCGAGAACGAGATGGCGTTCTCGACCAGCTCGGCCACCAGGTGGACGACGTCGTTGGCGGCGTGCCCGGCGATGGCCGGGGAGCGGTGGACCCGCACGGTCACCCGCTCGTAGTCCTCGACCTCCGACAGGGAGGCGCGCACGACGTCCACCAGCCGGGCCGGGGAGCTGCGCTTGCGCGCGGTCTCGTGCCCGGCCAGGACCAGCAGGTTCTCGGAGTTGCGGCGCATGCGGGTGGCGAGGTGGTCGAGCTTGAACAGGTCGGCCAGGCGGGCGCCGTCCTGCTCGCCGCGCTCCAGGCCGTCGATCAGCGAGATCTGGCGTTCGACCAGGGTCTGGGTGCGCCGCGACAGGTTGACGAACATCGCGTTGACGTTGTTGCGCAGCCGGGACTCCTCGCCCGCCAGCTTGACCGCCTGGAGGTGGACCTCGTCGAAGGCCTGGGCGACCTCGCCGATCTCGTCCTGGTTGTCGCCGGCGATGGGCTGCACCGCCGGGGAGGTGTCGCCGGTCTCCGACTCGCGCATGCGGCGCACGATCTCCGGCAGCCGGTTGCCCGCGATGTCCAGCGCCTCGGCGCGCAGCCGCCGCAGCGGGCGCACCATCGAGCGGGCGATCAGCACGGTCGTGACCAGGACCAGCAGGATCAGCGCGAGGATCAGCGCGCCGGCCACGAGGGCGCTGCGGCGCTCGGTCGAGCGCAGGTCGTCGGCGCGGTTCCGCAGCGCGGTCGCCACCTGGGCCTCGACCTTGGAGATCGCGTCGAGCACGGTGCCGTTGTCGCGGAACCAGTCCTGCGCGGTCAGCACCCGGCCGGGGATCGGCTTCAGCGGCTGGTTGCGCGAGCCGAGGGCGGCCGCCCAGGCCTTGGCCATCTCGACGTCGGTGCTCGCCTTGCTGATCCGGGCGGCGTGGAAGGCCTGGAACTGGGCCGTGTTCGCCTCGGCGTTGAAGGCGCTCTCGTACGTCTCCTGCCGCGACCACGAGCCGAGGAAGCGCTGGAGGTCGTCGGGGGTGAACGACTGGCGGGGCTCCAGGAGCTCGCCGACCATGATGGCCCGCTGCTGCGAGGCCTCGTCCTTGACGTGGGCCAGCGCGCTGAGCGCGCGGGAGGCGGAGACCACGCCGGGGTCGTCGCTGAGTTCGCCGAGGTCGTCGTGCAGGCGCAGGACGGTGGCGAGGGTGCCGCCGTACTCGAAGAAGACCGAGGTCCTCGGGTCGTCGTCGCGCTCGGCGGCGTGGCTGTCGGCCACCGTCTCCAGGCGGTTGAGCACCTGGCGGGCGTCCTCGACGACACGCGGCCCGAACGACTCGTCGACGGCGCGGAGGTCGGCGGCGGACTTCTTGATCAGACTGTCGACGACCAGCTTCTGTTCGGACAGCGTGTCCTGGTGCTGGCGGATCGTCTCGTCGGCGTTGCGCAGCGCGCTCTGCACGCCGATCAGGCCGTCGAGCCAGGCTTTGTGGTCGCGTTCGGCCGCCAGTTGCTGCGCGAGCTCCCGCAGGCGACCGGCGTACTCCGCCGCGGTCGCCGTCCGCTCGTAGGCGGACAGGCTGTCTACCGAACCGGCGACCCGCATGCTGGCCAGGATGACCGCGATGAGCGTCGGCGCGAGGATCAGGGCGGTGAGCCTTGTGGGCACCCGCCAGTTGCGCAGCGCGAAACGGCTTGCCCGCTTGTGAGTGGACACCGGCCCCCGCCATTCGTACTTGACAAAAAGCCCTTCACGCTCCTGACAGCGCGAAGTGACATAGCCATACAAGCGGGCACAATTCGACCACAAGGTCATGATCAGCCACGGGGTTACCCATCGCCGAGGACAGAATCGTTACCAAGTGGTAAGTGGACTGAAGCACTCAAACATGATCAACGCAGTGCAGAAAGGACATGCTCCCTCACCTGAGCACGTTGCACCTCATCGGTGATGGGGCGCCCGGCCCGGTCGACCACGTAGAAGACGTCGACCGCCTCGGCTCCCAGAGTCTCCACTCTGGCCGCCTTGACGTCCAGGCCGCAGTCGCCGAAGGCACGGCCGATCTTCCACAGCAGGCCGGGCCGGTCGTGTGCGCGGACCTCGACGACGGTCGCGGTGTTCGAGGCGTCGTCGACCAGGGTCACCCGGGGCGGCGCGACCGGCACGCGGGGCGGGCGCAGCGAGCGGGTGCGGCGGGCCAGCCGCTGTTCGATGTCCAGACGCCCGGCGAGCACCAGGCGCAGATCGGCCTCCAGGGTGGCGGGATCGGGCGGGGAGCCGTATTCGGGCACCACCGCGAACTCGATGACAGCCGTCGACCCGGCCGAGGCCGCCGACGCCGACCGCACGACCATGCGGTGGGCGGCCAGCACCCCGGCGGCCCGCCAGAGCAGGCCCGGCCGATCGGGGGCGACCACGGTGACCGCTCCCCCGTTGACGCGGATCGCGCCGCCGCCGTGCCGGGCCAGCGACGCCTGCTCGGCCGACAGGGCGGGCGCGGGCGCGGGCGGGGTGCCCGCGAGCGCCGACCTGACCCGCCTGACCAGGTCGGAGACCAGGTTGGCCTTCCAGGAGTTCCAGGCGGCCGGGCCGGTGGCCAGGCCGTCGGCCACGGCCAGGGCGGCGAGCAGTTCGAGCACCTCGTGGGAGCCGACCGCCTCGGCCACCCGGGAGATCGTCACCGGGTCGTCGAGGTCGCGCCGGGTCGCCGTCTCGGGCAGCAGCAGGTGGTGGCGCACCATCGTGGCCAGCACCTCGACGTCGGCGGACGGCAGCCCCATGCGGGCGGCGATGTCGCGGACGACCACCTCGCCGGTGGTCGAGTGGTCGCCGGGCCAGCCCTTGCCGATGTCGTGCAGCAGCGCGCCGATGAGCAGCAGGTCGGGCCGGGCCACCTCGCGGGTGAACGCGGCGGCCCCCGCGACGGTCTCGATCAGGTGCCGGTCGACCGTGTAGGTGTGGATCGGGTTGCGCTGCGGCCGGTGGCGGACCCGCTCCCAGTCGGGGATCAGGCGTACCAGCACCCCCGCCTGGTCGAGCTCCTCCCAGACGGGCACGGCCGCGCGCCCGGCCCCGAGCAGCCCCACCAGCGCGTCGCGCGCCTCGTCGGGCCAGGGCACCGGCAGCGCCGGCGACTGGGCGGCCAGCGCCGACACCGTGGCGGGCGCCAGCGGCAGCCCGGCCTCGGCCGCCGCGGCGGCGGCCCGCAGCACCAGCACGGGATCGTTGCGCGGGTTCACCCCGCGCGCCAGCACGACCTCTCCCCCGTGCTCGACCACGCCGTCGGCCAGCGGACGCCGCCCGCGCGGCGCCGGCCCGGACAACAACCGGTCGACGGTACGCCACGTCGCGTCGAAGGAGTGGGCGATCGTGCGCCCGGCCTCGGCCAGGCGGCGCATCAGCGCCTCGGCGTCGAGCAGCCCGAGGGTGCCCGCCACGGCGTCCTGTTCCTGGAGCACCAGGCGGTCGGTGCCGCGCGCGGTCACCAGGTGGAGCCCGTGGCGGATGTCGAGCAGCAGTTCGTGGGCCTCGCGGACCCTCGGCCCCGGCGCGGAGGCCACCCACGCGGCGGCCACGGCCTGCATCGCCTGGACGTCGCGGATCCCGCCGCGGGCGTCCTTGAGGTCGGGTTCGAGCAGGAAGGCCAGCTCGCCCGAGGAGTCGGCGCGTTTGTCGGCCGACTCCCGCAGCTCGGCCAGCCGGCGCCGGGAGTCGGACCGCCATTCGGCCAGCACCGCCTCGCGCGCGGCGCGGGTCAGCTCGGGGTCGCCCGCGACGTGGCGGGCCTGGATCAGGCCGAGCACGGCCTTGAGGTCCTCGCGCGAGACCTTGACGGCCTCGTCGACGGTCCGGACCGAGTGGTCGAGGCCGACCCCGGAGTCCCAGATGGGATACCAGATCCGGTCGGCGATCTGGGCGACGTCGTCGCGCCCGTTGTGGAGCAGGACGATATCGAGGTCGCTGCCGGGCGCCAGCTCCCCGCGCCCCAGGCTCCCGACCGCGACGAGCGCGACCCCGCTGAGGGGGCCGCGCTCTGTACCCCGTGAATCAGGGCCACGTGTCTCGGGGTCGAGCAGCCCGCCCTTTCCGTTCCGCTGACTTACGGCGGTCCGGAGCAGGTCCGTGAGCCACCGGTCGATGTCCGCCGCCCGTTCCTTACGGGCGGCGGCGAACGAGCGAGCTTCCCCTCTCATCATCCGGTTACAGCGCCTCCGGGCCGCGTTCCCCGGTACGGACTCTCACGACCGTGTCCACGGGGACCGACCAGACCTTGCCGTCACCGATCTTGCCGGTCTGGGCGGCCTTGACGATGACGTCGATGACGTCCTCGGCGTCGTCCTCCTCGGTCAGCACCTCGACGCGCACCTTGGGAACCAGGTCGACCTGGTACTCGGCGCCGCGGTAGACCTCGGTGTGGCCCTTCTGACGGCCGTAGCCGCTGGCCTCACTGATGGTGATGCCCTTCACGCCGAACTGCTCCAGCGCCGCCTTGACGTCGTCGAGCTTGAACGGCTTGATGATGGCCGTGATCAGCTTCATGCGTCCACCTTCTTCGCCTCGGCCGGAACGGCCGGCCCGTTGAGCGAGGACACGCCCGAGGAGTGGATGGTGCCGAGGTCGTAACCGGTCTCGGCGTGAGTGGTGATGTCGATGCCGGTGACCTCGTCTTCCTGGGTGATCCGGAAGCCCATGGTCTTGTCGATGATCTTACCGATGACGTACGTGACGATGAAGGAGTAACCACCGACCGCCACCGGGCCGAGCACCTGGAGGCCGAGCTGCGACCAGCCGCCGCCGTAGAACAGACCGACCTTCTGGCCGTCGAGGAAGGGGTAGGCGGCGACGAAGCCCAGCGCCACGGCGCCGATGACACCGCCGACCAGGTGCACGCCGACCACGTCGAGGGAGTCGTCGAAACCGAGCTTGTACTTGAGGCCGACGGCGTAGGCGCAGATCGCACCGGCCAGCAGACCGATGAGGGCGGCGGCCCAGACGTCGACGAAACCACACGCGGGGGTGATCGCGACCAGACCGGCCACGGCGCCGGAGGCGACACCGAGGGTGGTCGCGTGACCGTCGCGGAGCTTCTCCACGACGAGCCAGGCGCCGGCCGCGATGGCCGTGGCGACCTGGGTGTTCATGAAGGCGAGACCGGCGGTCGCGTCGGCGGCGAGCTCGGAGCCCGCGTTGAAGCCGAACCAGCCGAACCACAGGAGACCGGTGCCGAGGAGGACCAGCGTCAGGTTGTGCGGACGCATCGGCTCCTTGCGCCAGCCCGACCGCTTGCCGAGGACCAGCGCCAGGGCCAGAGCGGCCGCACCGGCGTTGATGTGGACGACGGTGCCGCCCGCGAAGTCCTCGATGCCGAGCTCGGTCAGCCAGCCGCCGCCCCACACCCAGTGGGCCACGGGGAAGTACACGATGGTGGCCCAGACCACGGTGAAGACCACCCACGCGCCGAACTTGGCACGGTCGGCGATCGCACCGCTGATCAGGGCGACCGTGATGATCGCAAAGGTGAGCTGGAAGGCGGAGAACACCATCATCGGGAAGGTGTCGTTGTAGGCAGCCTCGTTGACGCCCATCAGCCCGACGTTGTCGAGCCCGCCGACAAGCTTGTGGAGAAAGCCCGTGCCGTCACCGACGGCGTCGAACGCGAGGGAGTAGCCGTAGGCCACCCACGCGATCGTCACCGTGATGATGGCCACGAACGACATCATCATCATGTTCAGGACGCTCTTGGCCCTGGTCATGCCCCCGTAGAAGAACGCGAGTCCCGGAGTCATGAGCAGCACGAGCGCCGTGCTCACGAGCATCCAGGCAGTGGAGCCGCTATCGATCTTCATTCGATGCGACCCTCCTTCCAATTGGCGTGTGGCCGGTTATCACTTGCGCAGTGGGCTTCACCAAGGGCGTCATCGACCGGCTCGCGCACTGACACGTAGTCGTAGGGGAAGAGGTGAGCTTCCTCTCCCGTGCACGCCAGGGTGTTCTTCCGCCGTTTCAGGTCGCGACCCTGCATGTTTCACATCTGTGAAACTCGCCACATGCGTGTTTCGGGCATGTTTCGGATGCTACGTACACCAAAAAAGCGCCTGCCGGTAAACCGGCAGGCGCTCCATGAGCTGGTAAAACTACGCGGCGGCGTGGGCCATCTTGCGCAGACGGGCCAGCGCGTCGCGTTCCAGGCGGCGGGCCCGGTCGCGGCCGATGCCGTATCTTTCGCCCACTTCCGTCAGCGTGTGTTCACGTCCGTCGACCAGGCCGTAACGCCAGCGCAGCATCTCGCTCGCCTGACCCTCCAGGCCGGTCAGCCAGTGCTCCAGGCGCTCGCGGTCGAGGGTGGCCAGGGCCTGCTCCTCGGGGTCGGCCCACGACTCGTCGGCGATCATGTCGCCCAGCTCGGTCTCGTCCTCGTCGCCCACGCCCAGTTGCAGCGACACCGGGTCGGAGGCCCAGCGGCGCAGCTCGCGGACCCGCTCGATCGGCAGGTCGAGCACGTTGGCGAGGTCGTCGTCGGTCGGCTCGGCGTCGAACTCGGCGAGCATGTCGCGGCGCACCCGCATCAGGCGGGTCATCTGCTCGCCGGCGTGGGTGGGCAGGCGCACCGGGCGGGCCTGCTCGTGGATGGCCCGGCCGACCGACTGGCGGATCCACCACGTCGCATAGGTCGAAAACTTGTAACCCCGGCGGTAATCGAATTTCTCGACCGCCCTCACCAGGCCCAGGTTCCCCTCTTGCACCAAATCGATGAGCGGCATTCCGCGCCCGGAGTATTTCCGGGCCACCGCCACCACCAGGCGCAGGTTCGCCTGGATGAACTCGTCTTTGGCGCGGCGCCCCGATACCGCGATCCGTTCGAGTTCCTCGTCGAGCGCGTCGGAGACCTTCGGCTCCGGGTCGCCCGAGTCGAGCAGCTGCTCGGCGAACAGCCCCGCCTCGATTCTCTTGGCGAGCTCGACCTCCTGCTCTGCGCTCAGGAGCGGAACGCGCCCGATCTCCGCCAGGTAGGTTCCCAGCAGGTCACGATCCGCGACTTCCTGCGTCCTGTTCCCCGTCGCCATTCAAGGCACCTCGTTCCGCAGCGCGAACACCCTCGTCCTGAACGTGCCAACGGCTGGATCAGGGCAAAGATTCCCTCAAGAGATACGCCAGCAGAATGGTTTTCGATTCCTCCTATAGGAGGATGCGCATCTCTTTATCGCGAAATCTCACACTACCCGCCGACCGGCCTGCCACACCTGTGTGACCAACGGGACACCGGGACGGTAGGCCAGGTGCACGTACGAGGCCGCTTCGAGGATGATCAGGTCGGCCCGCGCGCCCGGCCGGATCACCCCGACGTCGGCCCGGCGCAGCGCCGCCGCCCCGCCCGCCGTCGCGGCCCTGACCGCCTCGGCCGGGGTCATGCCCATCTCCCGTACGGCCAGCGCCACGCAGAACGGCATCGACGAGGTGAACGAGGAACCGGGGTTGCAGTCGGTCGCCAGCGCCACCGTGACCCCGGCGTCGAGCAGCCGGCGGGCCTCCGGATAGGGCGAGCGGGTGGAGAACTCCGCGCCCGGGAGAAGGGTGGCCACCACCCCGGCGTCGGCCAGCATGCCGACGTCCTCGGGGGTGAGGTGGGTGCAGTGGTCGGCCGAGGCCGCGCCGAGCTCGCAGGCCAGCCGGACCCCGGGGCCCTCGCCGAGCTGGTTGGCGTGCACCCGCACGCCCAGCCCGGCCGCCTTCCCGGCGGTGAGGATCTCGCGGCTCTGGGCCTCGTCGAAGGCGCCCCGCTCGCAGAAGACGTCGATCCACTTGGCGTGGGGCGCGCACTCGGCGAGCATCGGCCCGGCGACCAGGCGGGTGTACTCGTCGGCGTCGGTCCCGGGCGGCACGACGTGGGCGCCCAGGAAGGTCGACTCCTCGGTGAACGCCCGCGCCACCTCCAGGGAGCGCCTCTCGTCGCCGGTGGTCAGGCCGTAGCCGCTCTTGATCTCGACCGTGGTGGTGCCCTGGACGGTCATCTCGTGCACCAGCCCGGCGGTCCGGGCGGCCAGCTCCGGGGTGGTCGCCGCCCTCGTCGCGGCGACCGTGGTCCGGATGCCCCCGGCGGTGTAGCGCTCCCCGGCCATCCGGGCGGCGAACTCGGCCGTGCGGTCGCCCGCGAAGACCAGGTGGGCGTGGCTGTCGACGAACCCGGGGAGCACGGCCCGCCCGCGGACGTCGACGCGGTGGTCGGCGGCCGGGGCGCGGGCGGCCTCGCCCACCCAGGCGATCTCGGCGCCGTCGACCACCACCGCCGCCTTGTCGATCTCCTCACGGTCCTGGTCGGCCGTGAAGAGCAGCCCGATGTCATAGAAGAGCGTCGCGCTCATTCAGCACTCGCAATCACGTCAGCCGCGGACCGCGCCGATGGCGTCGCGCAGCAGGTGGCCCACCTCGCCGATCACGTGACGGCCGGAGCCGACGATCCGTCGGCCGCCCGACACGACGGACACGACGTCGGCGCCCGTCGCCGCGAACACCACCGATTCCACTGCCGAACGGGCGGTCGCGCCAGCCGTACGGACGGAGTCGAGCCGGACCGTGACCAGATCGGCCCAGGCCCCGGGGCAGAGCTGGCCGCCGTCGGGGAAGCCGAGGGAGGTGTGGCCGGCCAGGGTGGCGGCGGTGAGCAGCTCGTCGGCCCGCCAGTGGCCGCGTTCGCCGCTGACGATGCGCTCGCCGAGTTCGACGGCGCGGGCCTCCTCGAAGAGGTCGACCACGGCGTGGCTGTCGGAGCCGAGCGTGATGGGGCTCCCGGCCAGGTGGAGGCGGCGGGTGGCGCAGACGCCGTCGGCCAGGTCGCGTTCGGTGGTCGGGCAGACGCAGACATGGGTGCCGGAGCCGCCGAGGAGGGCGACGTCCTCGTCGGAGACGTGGGTGGCGTGCACGGCCGTCGACCTCGGGCCCAGGGCGCCGGCCTCGTGCAGGACCCGGACCGGGGAGGCGGCGTAGGCGGCCACGCACTGATCGTTCTCCGCGGGCTGCTCGGAGACGTGGGCGTGCAGCGGACCCGCGTGGTGGTGGGTGAACTCGACCACAGTGGGCATCTGCTCGGGGCGCATGGCCCGCACCGAGTGGATGGCGGCGCCGATCTCGACGTCGTCGGCCCCGGCGTACGCCCCGGCGAGCCGGTCGGCGCGTTCGGCCCACTCTTGGACGGTGCCGTCGCCGAACCGGGTCTGCGCCCCCTCCAGGGGAGCGCCGAAGCCGCCGCTCAGATAACAGGTGTCGAGCAGGGCCAGCCGCACCCCGGCGTCGCGGGCGGCCCGGACGAGCGCGTGGCCCATCTCGTTGGGGTCGTCGTAGCGCACGCCGCCGGGACCGTGGTGGAGGTAGTGGAACTCGCCCACCGCCGTGATCCCGGCCAGGGCCATCTCGGCGTAGGCGGCGCGGGCCAGGTGGTAGTAGGTGTCGGGGTCGAGGCGGCCAGCGACGGCGTACATCTGCTCGCGCCAGGTCCAGAAGCTGCCCCGGCCCACCTGGGTGTGGCCGCGCAGGGCGCGGTGGAAGGCGTGGGAGTGGGCGTTGGCCATGCCGGGGATGGTCAGGCCTTCGAGGATCTCGCCCTCCGGGGGCACGCCCTGCTTGACCTCGGAGATCCGGCGGCCCTCGACGTCGATCCGCACCCCTTCGGCGACCGCGCCGCCGACCAGGGCCAGCTCGCACCAGTACGTCTCCATCACGCCCCGCCTCCGGTCAGGTCGGCCAGCACGGCGGCCAGCGCGATCACGCCGGAGACGCAGTCGCGCGGTTCGGCGAACTCGCCGGGCGCGTGGGAGACCCCGGTGGGGTTGCGGACGAACAACATCGCGGTCGGCACCCCGGCGGAGGCCAGGATGCCGGCGTCGTGCCCCGCGGCGGTCGGCAGGATCGGCGCGGGATGGCCGTCGAGGCCGGCCACGCAGGCGACGCGGGTGCGCAGCACCTCGTCGAAGGTGACCTCGGGCGTCCACGACTCCTCGGTGACGTCGGCGCCGGCCGCGAGTTCGGTCACCAGGGCGCGGACCTTCTCGGTCTCCGGGCCCCGGGCGTCGAGCCAGGCGGTGACCAGCGACGGGATCGCGTTGGCGTTGTTGGGCTCGACCCGGACCTTGCCGAAGGTGGCGCGCACGCCGTGGGCCTCGGCCTGGGTGCGGGCGGCCAGCACGGCGTGGGCGTAGGCGAGCATCGGGTCGTCGCGGTCCTCGAAGGCGGTGGTGCCGGCGTGATCGGCCGTACCGCGGAAGTCGAAGCGCCAGCGCCCGTGGGGCCAGATGGCGCTGGCCACCCCGACCGGGGCCTCCAGGGCGCGGCCCTGCTCGACGTGGAGCTCCACGAAGACCCCGACGCGGGCGAGGGTCTCGTCGTCGCGGCCGAGGCGGCCCGGCTCGCGACCCCGGGCGGTGAGCACCTCGTCGAGGCTGTGGCCCTGGTCGTCGCGCAGGCTCCGGGCGCGGTCGGGGTCGAGGACGCCGGTCAGCAGCCGCGAGCCGATGCAGGGCACCCCGAACCGGGCGCCCTCCTCGTCGGTGAAGCAGGCGACCGCGATCGGACGGTCGGGCTGGAAGCCGTCACCCCTGAGCAGATCGATCGCCTCGAACGCCGACGCCACGCCGAGCGGCCCGTCGAACGCGCCGCCTTCGCGGACCGAGTCGAGATGGCTCCCCGTCACCAGTCCCGGGCCCTGGACCGACGGGTCGCCCCACCACGCCCACAGGTTGCCGTTGCGGTCTTCGTGGCTGGTCAGGCCCCGTTTCGCGGCTTGGTGGGTGAACCATTCGCGCAACTCCATGTCGGCGGACGACCAGGCGTCACGCCGGTAGCCCCCGGTGCGCGGGTTTCTGCCGATCTGCTCGATGTCCGCCAGCATCCCTCCACCCTACTGAATGGCTCCATTCAGTCCAGGGAGGGCTACCCTGACCCGGTGAGTTTCGATGTCAGCGTGGTCGTTCGTTACCGCAAAGCGGTCACCTACGGCATGCACGCCCTGCTGGCGGCCCTCGAAGCTGCGCCTCCGGCGGTGAACTTCGAGATCCGGTACGCCACCAGCGCCGAGGAGACGGCGATCCAGATCGGCCAGGCCGACGCCGACCGGGTGCTGGTGCTCTGGTCCTTCTACTCGCCCGATTTCCCGTTAATGACGGCCGAACTGGCCGAAGTCAGGGCGCTCAGCCACCGAGACGACGTCGTCCACGTCGCGGGCGGCGTACACGCCACCGCGGAACCCCAGCAGGTCATCGACGCGGGCTGGGACGTCGCCGCGATCGGCGAGGGGGAGACCACGATCATCTCCCTGGTCGCCGAACCCGATCCGCGCAAGGTGCCGGGCCTGGCGATCCGCGACCACGACGGGATCGCGCTCCGCACCCCGGGCGCGCCGCAGCTGCCGCTCGACGCCTTCCCCTCGTTCCCGGCCGGCCGGGCCGGTCCCATCGAGATCACCCGCGGCTGCCGCTACACCTGCAAGTTCTGCCAGACCCCGTTCATGTTCGGGGCCCAGTTCCGGCACCGCTCGGTCGAGAGCGTGCGCGACCACGTGCGGCGGATGGCCGCCAGGGGCCTGCGCGACGTCCGGTTCATCACCCCGACCTCGCTCAGCTACGGCAGCCAGACCGCCGATCCCGACCTCGGCAAGGTCGAGGAGCTGCTGGTGGCGTGCAAGGAGGAGGCGCCCGCCGACGGCCGGGTGTTCTTCGGCAGCTTCCCCTCGGAGATCCGCCCCGAGCACGTGACGCCCGAGGCGATGCGCATGCTCCGCCGCTACGTCGCCAACGACAACATCATCATCGGCGCCCAGTCGGGCTCCGACCGCATCCTTGCCGCCTCGGGCCGGGGCCACGGCGCCGCGCCGGTGCTCGACGCCGCCAGGATCGCGATCGACTTCGGGTTCCGGCCCAACGTCGACTTCATCTTCGGCATGCCGGGCGAGACCGAAGACGACCAGAAGGCGTCGCTGAAACTCGCCTCCGACCTGGCCGACCTCGGCGCCCGCATCCACACCCACACCTTCATGCCGCTGCCCGGCACCCCGTGGCGCGACGCCGAACCGGCGCTGATCCCGCTGACCACCTCGACCGAGCTCGACCGCCTGGCCCAGCGCGGCGACGCCTACGGCCACTGGCGCAAGCAGGCCGAACACGCCCAGGTGCTGGCCGAGACGGCCAAGCAGTATCCGCGCCGGACACCGCGCCGCCGTGTCTGACGCAGGGTCTAGCGCGGCCTGACGACGACCTCGGTCAGGTGGGCGTCGGCCGGCGCGGTCACCGCCGCGACCACGGCCTTGGCGACCGACTCGGCCTTCAGGTAGCGGTGCGGCTCGTAGTCGCCGCCCTCCTGCCGCCGGACCCCGCGCTGCATGTCGGTGTCGATGCGCCCCGGGTAGACGGTCGTGACCCGCAGCTCCGGCTCCTCCAGGCGCAGCACGTCGGCGTAGGCGCGCAGCGCCCACTTGCTGGCGGCGTAGGAGCCCCAGTCGGGGTTGGCGTTGCGCCCGGCGCCCGAGTTGACCAGCACGACCTGCCCCTTCGCCGCCCGCAGCGAGGGCAGCAGCAGCCGGGTCAGCTCGGCCACGGCGAAGACGTTGACCTCGAAGGTCTCCCGCCAGACGCGGATCGGCGTCTCCCCCACCGGCCCCAGCGTGACGACCCCGGCGCTGTGCACGAGCAGGTCGATGCGCCCGAGCCCTTCGACGTCGCGCTGGGTGATCTCGGTCAGCTCGACGGGGAACGGCCGCGCGTCGAGCTCCTTGCAGATCTCGTCGAGCTTCCCGCCACCCCGTCCGCCGAGGATCAGGTCGTAGGCGGGCGCGAGGGCCCGCGCGACGGCGGCCCCGAGGCCGCGAGAACCGCCCGTGATCAGGGCGACAGGTCGATCACTCATGCCGATCACCTTAGTTGCGGGACCGCCGCGCATCGTGTCCCGCCGTCCGTGGCTGAAGGGCCTTCTTTCCGTTACGGCTCCGCCTGGCCGGCCATCCGACCACCGTCCGGCCGCGAAAAGGCGTTGCGGGCTATATTCAAATTTGTATATAAGTTTGAGCATGTCCTCCACACGGGTCCTGATCCTCGGCACGCTGCTCGACGGGCCGCTGCACGGTTATGAGGTGCGGCGGCGTCTCGAACTGTGGGGGGCCGCCTACTGGGCCAACGTGGCCTACGGGTCGATCTACCACGGGCTGGCCAAGATGGCCGACGAGGGGCTGCTCGCCGTCGTCGAGCACGGCAGGGGCGGCAAGACCGTCTACGAGATCACCGGCGACGGGCGCGAGGAGTTCCGGCGGCAGCTGCTCACCTACTGGTGGGAGATCAAGCCGATCGTCGACCCCTTCCAGGTCGCGCTCACGTTCATGGACCGGCTGCCCGAGGCCGATCTGGTCAACGCCATGGAGGCCCGGCTGACCCAGCTGCGGGCGGCGGTCTCCTCCACCGAGCGGGCGCTGGAGGCCAAATTGTCGTTCGACGCGCCCCGCCACGTCGACGAGTGCATCCGGCTGGCCAACGCCCAGCTCCGCTCGCAGCTCGACTGGATCGAGGACGCGGTCGGGCGGGTCAAGAGAGGCGAGCTGCCGTAAATCGGTTGACCTTGACCCGGCGTCATCCTCGACCCTGGGTCTTCCCCCCGAGCGAGAACGGGTTTCCGAATGATCATTGAAGCGCACGGGTTGCGCAAGACCTTCCACGCCAAACGTGGCCGAGGCAAGACCGAGGAGGTCGAGGCCGTCCGGGGCATCGACCTGGAGGTCCAGAAGGGCGAGATCTTCGCGGCGCTCGGCCCCAACGGCGCCGGCAAGACCACGACCGTCCGCATGCTCGCCACCTTCATCGCCCCCACCGCCGGCACCGCCCGGGTGGCCGGGTTCGACGTGGTGAAGGAGGCCGCCAGGGTCCGCGAGAACATCGGCTACGTCAGCCAGGCCGGCGGCGTCGACGAGAACAACCCGGGCATCGACCAGCTCCTGCTGGCCGGCCGCATCGCCGGGTTGTCCAAGAAGCAGGCCCTGGCCCGCGCCGACGAGCTGCTGGCCGCCTTCAGCCTGACCGAGATCGCGCGCCGCCCGGCCCGCACCCTGTCGGGCGGCCAGAAGCGCCGGTTCTCGATCGCGCTCGGCCTGGTCACCGCGCCCCCGCTGGTGTTCCTCGACGAGCCGACGACCGGGCTCGACCCGCAGAACCGGGCCAACCTCTGGGACGAGGTGCGCGCCCTCCGCGACCGCGGCACCAGCGTCCTGCTGACCACCCACTACCTCGACGAGGCCGACGCGCTCTGCGACCGGCTCGTCATCATCGACAACGGGACCGTCGTCGCCGAGGGCACCCCCGCCTCGCTGAAGAAGGAGGTCGCGGGCGACGTCGTCACGCTGAAGCTCAAGGGCGTCGACGACGCGGCCGAGGTGCTGCGCGCGCAGTCCTACATCAAGGAGGTCCGGACCGAGGAGGGCCTGCTGCGGGCCTACCTCGACGACGGCGAGCACGGGCTGCCCCACCTGCTGCGCGTGCTCGAAGAGCGCGGCCTCACCCTGGAGTCGATCTCGCTCGACCGGGCGACCCTCGACGACGTCTTCCTCCGCCACACGGGCCGATCCCTGAGAGATGCCGCATGATCCGCCAGACCTCCCTCTTCCTGGGCTACGAGCTCCGCTTCCTGCTGCGCAACCCGGTGTGGCCGCTGTTCGGCATCATGCAGCCGGTGCTCTACCTCGTGTTCTTCGCGCCGCTGCTCGGCAGGACCACCTCCAGCGGGTCGATGCCCGAGGTGCTGGCCATGTTCACGCCCGGTTCGATGATGATGATCGCGCTGTTCGGCTCGTTGTTCGCCGGATTCGGCATGATCAACGAGACCCGGAACGGGGTGCTCGAACGCCTGGCCGTCTCCCCCGCCTGGCCGCCCGCGATCATCCTGGGCCGGGTCGCCAAGGACATGCTGGTGCTGGTCGTCCAGGCCGTCCTGGTCATGGGCGTGGCCATCCTGATGGGGCTGCGCATCGGCCTGCCCGAGTTCCTCATCATGCTGCTGCTGATGGCGGTGACCGGCCTGTTCGCGGCCAGCCTCTCCTACGGCCTGGCCCTCGCCATCAAGGACGAGAACGGCGTCTCGCAGCTCGTGCAGTTCTTCGCGATGCCGCTGACCCTGATCGCGGGCCTGTTCCTGCCCGTCTCGCTCGGTCCCGACTGGCTGCAGACCCTCGCCCGGTTCAACCCGCTCTACTACGGCGTGGAGGCCGGCCGGTCGCTGTTCCGCGGCGACCTCGGCGACTCCACCATCCCGATCGCGTTCGCGCTGCTCATCGGCCTGGCGCTGATCACGCTCGTGTGGTCGATGCGGTCGCTGCGCCGTCTGGCCGCCTGATCGGGCTACAGGAAGATCCCGCCCCGCTCGGTCATGCGTTCGTGGTCGTCGAGGCGGGCCCGGGTCCGCAGCGGCGCCGCGTCGGCCATGGCCTCCACCAGGAGCATCGCCAGGGCCAGCGGCGCCACGTGTGAGTCGAACACCAGCCGTTCCCCCACCGGCGCGTCGAGGACGACGTCGGCGGGGAACGGCACCTCCGGCCGGTCGGTGATCACGGCGATCGACAGGCCCAGCTCGCGGGCCTCGGTCAGGGCCGCCGCCGCCTCGGCCGGGTAGCGCGGGAGCACCACCGCGAGCAGCCAGCCCGCCCCGGCCCGGCGGGCGGCGTGGAGGCCGTCGGCCAGCTCCGAGCCGCCGTGGGTGAACAGGCGCACGTCGGGGTGGATGCGCCGGGCGAAGTAGGCGAACGTCGTGGCCAGGCCGCTGGAGACGCGCAGGCCGAGGATCGGCAGCGGTTCACTGGCGGCCAGGGCCGCGCCGACCTCCCCGACGGTCTGCGTCACCGGGCCGATGCGGTCGCGCAGCGAGCGCAGGTTGCCGATCTCGGTGTCGAGCGCGTCGGGGCCCGCCTCCACCCTGGGCGGCGGGCCGCCCAGGACGAGCGGGCGCAGCGCGTGGCGCAGCTCCGGATATCCGGCGAAGCCGAGCGCCGCGGCGAAGCGGGTCACCGACGGCTGGCTCACCCCGGCCCGGTCGGCCAGCTCCACGCTCGACAGAAAGATCGCTTCGTGAAGGTGTTCGCCCAGGTAATGGGCGATACGGCGCTGCGCCGGGGAGAGACGGCGACCGTCGAGGAGGCGTTCGAGACCGTCGACCACGCGTCAATTCTCCCGCATCGGCACCCGGACCCCCGTATCGGCCGCCACTTCGGCCGCCTCGGCGTAGCCGGCGTCGACGTGGCGGATGACGCCCATGCCCGGGTCGTTGGTGAGCACCCGGTTCAGCTTCTCGGCCGCCAGCGGGGTGCCGTCGGCGACGGTGACCTGCCCGGCGTGGATGGAGCGGCCGATGCCGACGCCGCCGCCGTGGTGGATCGACACCCACGACGCGCCCGAGGCGACGTTCACCATGGCGTTGAGCAGGGGCCAGTCGGCGATGGCGTCCGAGCCGTCGAGCATGCCCTCGGTCTCGCGATAGGGGGAGGCGACGCTGCCGCAGTCGAGGTGGTCACGGCCGATGACGACCGGGGCCTGGAGCACGCCGTCGGCGACCATCTGGTTGAAGCGTTCGCCGGCCTTGTCGCGCTCGCCGTAGCCCAGCCAGCAGATGCGCGCCGGCAGGCCCTGGAAGTGCACCTTCTCCCCGGCCAGCCGGATCCACCGGGCGAGCGGCTCGTTGTCGGGGAACAGGTCGAGGATCGCCTTGTCGGTGGCGGCGATGTCGCGCGGGTCGCCGCTGAGGGCGGCCCACCGGAACGGGCCCCTGCCCTCGCAGAACAGGGGGCGGATGTACGCCGGCACGAATCCCGGGAAGGCGAACGCGCGCGAGTAGCCCGCCAGCTGTGCCTCGCCGCGGATCGAGTTGCCGTAGTCGAAGACCTCCGCGCCGGCGTCGAGGAAACCGACCATGGCCTCGACGTGGCGGGCCATCGACTCCCGGGCCCTGACCGTGAAGCCCGCCGGGTCCTTCTCGCGTTCGGCGGCCATGTCGGCGAAGGCGACGCCTCTCGGCAGGTACATGAGCGGGTCGTGGGCGGAGGTCTGGTCGGTGACGACGTCGATCTCGGCGCCCATGGCCAGCAGTTCGGGCAGCGCGTCGGCGGCGTTCGCCTCGACCCCGATGCTCAGCGGCCGGCGCTGGTCGCGGGCCTCGTAGGCCAGCCGCAGCGCCTCGGCCAGCGACCCGGCCCGCACGTCGAGGTAGCGGTGTTCGATGCGCCGCTCGATCGACCGGGGGTCGCAGTCGACGCAGATCGCCACGCCGCCGTTCATCGTCACGGCCAGCGGCTGGGCGCCGCCCATGCCGCCGAGCCCGGCGGTGAGGGTGATGGTCCCGGCCAGCGTGCCGCCGAAGCGCTTGGCGGCGACGGCGGCGAAGGTCTCGTAGGTGCCCTGGAGGATGCCCTGGGTGCCGATGTAGATCCACGAACCGGCGGTCATCTGGCCGTACATGGTGAGCCCGGCGGCCTCCAGGCGGCGGAACTCCTCCCAGTCGGCCCAGTCGGGCACCAGGTTGGAGTTGGCGATGAGGACCCGCGGCGCCCACTCGTGGGTGCGCATGACACCGACCGGGCGGCCCGACTGCACGAGCAGGGTCTCGTCGGCGTCGAGGGTGGTGAGGGTCCGGGTGATCGCCTGGAACGAGGGCCAGTCGCGGGCCGCCTTGCCCGAGCCGCCGTAGACGACGAGCTGTTCGGGGTGTTCGGCCACCTCGGGGTCGAGGTTGTTCTGGATCATCCGGAGCGCGGCCTCCTGGGGCCAGCCCTTGGCGGTCAAGGTCGTGCCGCGGGGGCTCCGCACAGTCGGCATGGGGCACTCTCCTGAATGAGACTATTCACGTCGTCTCCCGCAGGATACGGCGGCGAGAGTCGGAGGGGCACCCCGGCGTCCCGGGGCACCCCTCCCGGACGCGACCGCACGTACGCGTTTGACCCGGGTCCGGCTCTGTGGCGAAGGAGAGGCTCCGCTCATTGCGGGGTGCCCCCGATCCGCTCCGGTCATCTCCCCCGCGGGGAAAAGCTCCGGCTAGGAGTTGACCAGGAACTGGGTGGCCGCCAGTTCGCGGTAGAGGTCGTCTTGGGCGATCAGCTCGTCGTGGGTGCCGCTGGCCCTGACGCGACCGGCCTCCATGACGATGATCCGGTCGGCGCCGGTGACCGTCGACAGGCGGTGGGCGATGACCAGGACGGTCGTCTCGCGGGCCACCTCGGCGATGACCTCGCGCAGGCGCAGCTCGTTGACGGCGTCGAGCTGCGAGGTGGCCTCGTCGAGGAGGAGCAGCCTCGGGCGGCGGAGCAGCGCGCGGGCGATGGCGACGCGCTGCCGTTCACCGCCCGACAACAGGACCCCGCGGTGGCCGACCTGGGTCTCCAGCCCTTCCGGCAGCCGCTCGACCAGGTCGTCGAGCCGCGTGCGGGCCAGCGCGCGCCGGATCTCCTCCTCGGTCACGTCGGGGGCGGCGAAGGTGAGGTTCTCCCGGAGGGTGCCGTCGAGCACCGGGGCGTCCTGCTCGACGTAGCCGACGGCGGCCCGCAGGTCGGGCAGGTGCCAGTCGGCGATGTCGGTCCCGCCGACGGCGATGCGCCCGGAGGTCGGCTCGTAGAACCGCTCGACCAGGCCGAACACGGTCGACTTGCCCGCGCCCGACGGGCCGACCAGGGCCGACAGGCGGCCGGCGGGGGCCTCGAAGCTGACGCCGTGGTGCACGATCGGCCGGTCGTCGCCGTAGCGGAAGACGACGTCCTCGAAGACCACCCCGACCGGCACGCCGGTGGTCTGGCCCTGGGTCGCGGCCGGTTCGACCGGCAGGTCGTCGATCTCCCTGATCCGCGTCAGCGCGGCCAGGCCGTTCTGCAGCTGGGTGGCCGCCTGCACCATCTGGCCGAGCGGCGCCACCAGGAAGAACAGGTAGAGCAGGAACGCGATCAGGGTGGCGATGGTCATCGCGCCGCTCGCCACCCGGGCGCCGCCGACCGCGAGCACCACCAGGAAGGCGAGCTGGACCGACAACCAGGCGGTGGTGCCGGCGATCGACTGGTAGGCCGAGGAGCGCACGCCCCGGTCGCGGGCCTTCCTGGCGGCGGCCTCGACGACGCCGATCTCGCGGGCCTCGGCGCCGGAGGCCTTGACCGTACGGAACGCCTGGAGAGCCCGGTCGAGCGCCGAGCCCATGTCGCCCAGCGCCTCCTGGGCGCGGAGGGAGGCCGCGCGGATGCGCGGGAGCAGCAGCGACCCGAGCCCGCCGACCCCCGCCACCACTCCGAGGGTGACCACCAGCAGCACCCAGTCCATGACGCCCATCAGCACGGCCGCCCCGGTGAACAGCACGGCGGAGCCGACCGCGCCGACCAGGCCCTCGGTGGTGACGGTACGCAGCAGCGTCGTGTCGGAGGTGACGCGCGCCAGCAGGTCACCGGGCTTGAGCCGGTCGACCTCGGGCACCCGCAGCCGGAGCACCCGGTCGACGAGCCGCACCCGCGCGGACAACACGATGCCCTCGCCCATCCGCTCCAGCACGAACTGCCCGAGCGCCGAGATCGACGCGCCGAGGAGCACCACGACCGAGAGCAGCAGCACGGGCCCGAGCACGCTCTCCCCGGCCCCGAACCGGTCGATCACCGCCCGGACGAACAGCGGCATCACCAGCCCCCCGGCCGAACCGGCGAGCGTGAGCAGACCGGCGAACACGAGCGTGCGCCGGTGTGGTTTGACGAGATCTCCGAGCATCTGCCAGGACGACGTCACGGTTTGCCCCCTTGGGACGTCAATGAAAGTTGACGACGTCAATCTAGGTTGACAGCAAAGAAGGTGTCAACCTGCTTTGACGGGAATTGAAGCTTTCATCCATGGTGTCCGGCCACCTCGGGCTTCGGCTCCTCCCGGAGGGGGATTCCTGTACACCGCGCACGCCTGCCCCGACTCTGGGGTGCACGCTCCTTAACCGGTTCATGGAAAGGTCCACGAAATGAGACGACAATGCGCGCTGGCATGCGCGGCCGTCCTCACCCTCATCGCGTCGCTTCTGGTCGCCGCGTCCCCCGCCCAGGCCGCCGTGGGCCTGCGGGTCAGCGGCCGCAACATCGTGGAGGCCAACGGCAGCGTCTTCGTCATCCGGGGCACCAGCCACGCGCACACCTGGTACACGACCCAGACGAGCTCGATCGCCAACATCAAGGCCAAGGGCGCCAACGCGGTCCGCGTCGTGCTCAGCGGCGGGCGCTGGCCCGCCAACGGCCCCTCCGACGTCGCCAACGTCATCTCCCTGTGCAAGGCCAGCAAGCTGATCTGCATCCTGGAGAACCACGACACGACCGGCTTCGGCGAGCAGAGCGGCTCGGTCAGCCTCGACGCGGCGGTCGACTACTGGATCTCCCTCCAGAGTGTGCTGACCGGCGAGGAGAACAACGTCATCATCAACATCGGCAACGAGCCGATCGGCAACAACGCGGTGACGCCGGGCTGGACCCAGGCCACCTCGGCCGCCATCCAGCGCATGCGCACCGCCGGCTTCCAGCACCTGCTCATGGTGGACGCCCCCAACTGGGGCCAGGACTGGTCGTTCACGATGCGCGACAACGCCGCGACCGTCGCCGCCGCCGACCCCCAGCGCAACACGGTCTTCTCGGTGCACATGTACGGCGTCTTCGACACCGCCGCCGAGATCACCTCCTACCTGAACGCCTTCCAGACCGCCGGGTTGCCGCTGGTCATCGGCGAGTTCGGGTTCAACCACTCGGACGGCAACCCCGACGAGGACACGATCATGGCCGAGGCCGAGGCCCGCGGGATCGGCTACCTGGGCTGGTCGTGGTCGGGCAACGGCGGCGGCGTCGAGTACCTCGACCAGGTCACCAACTTCAACCCCAACCAGCTGACCTCGTGGGGCACCCGCCTGTTCAACGGCGCGAACGGCATCGCGTCCACGGCCGAGGAGTGCACGATGTGCGGCGGCGGCACCCCGCCGGTCGACACCACCCCGCCGACCACGCCGGGCACCCCGGCGGCGTCGTCGATCACCTCGACCGGCGCCTCGCTCTCGTGGACGGCCTCCACCGACTCGGGCGGCTCGGGCCTGGCCGGGTACAACGTCTACCGCTCCAACGGCACCCAGCTCGGCACCTCCACGACCAACTCGCTGACCCTGACGGGGCTGACGCCCTCGACCGCTTACACGGTTTATGTCCGGGCCCGCGACGGGGCCGGGAACCTGTCGGCCAACTCGTCGTCGGTGACGTTCACGACCAGCGCCGCGCCGTCCGACACCACCGCGCCGACCACCCCGGGCACCCCGACCGTGTCCGGAGTGACGTCGTCGGGCGCGTCGCTGAGCTGGACCGCCTCGACCGACGCCGGCGGGTCAGGGCTGGCCGGGTACAACGTCTACCGCTCCAACGGCACCCAGCTCGCCACCACCACGACCAACTCCGTGACGCTGACCGGGCTGACCGCGTCGACCGCTTACACGGTTTACGTCCGGGCCCGCGACGGGGCCGGGAACCTGTCGGCCAACTCGTCGTCGGTCACGTTCACCACCACCGGCGGCACGTCCGGGGGCTGCACCGCGACCGGGACCGTGCAGAGCCAGTGGGGCAACGGCTACGTCGTCCAGCCGGTGACCGTGACCAACGGGACCACGGCGCGGACCTCGTGGACGGTCACCTTCACGCTGCCCGCCGGGCACACCCTGTCGGGCTCGTGGAACGCCAACGTCAGCGTCTCGGGGCAGACGGTCACCGCGACCAGCATGGGCTACAACGGCACCCTCGGCTCCGGCGCGAGCACGTCGTTCGGGTTCCAGGTGTCGCGGCCCAACGGGAACACCGCGACGGTGACGTCGTACACCTGCGCGTAGGTCTTTCGGAAACGGCACCAATCCGATCGTGGCGATGGGGCGAATAGGCGGGCGAGGACTCCGGCCGGACCCTCCCGAACCGTCCCATCGTCCCGAGAGGACCTCATCGTCATGGAGCTCCGGATCACCCCGCGATCGCTGGTCGCCGTGGGGGTGGCGGGCGCCCTCGCCGCCGCGTCGTTCGTCATCCTCCGGCCGGAGGCCCCGAGCGCCTCCTCGCACCGCGAGGCCCCGCTGATCGCGGGCGACCCGCGCAACGACAACACCGACGTGTACGCCTTCACCAGCCCCGACAAGCAGGACACGGTCACGCTGCTGGCCAACTGGATCCCGTTCGAGGAGCCGAACGGCGGGCCGAACTTCTACTTCTTCGACGTGAACTCGCGCTACAACATCAAGATCGACAACAACGGCGACGCCCGGCCCGACGTCGTCTACCAGTGGACGTTCAAGAACGTCGACAAGCGCGGGAACTCCACGTTCCTCTTCAACAACGGCCCGGTCACGTCGCTGAACGACCCCAACCTGCTGTTCCGGCAGACGTACACGCTCCAGAAGATCACCCACCGCGGCGCGACGGTCATCGGCACCGGGACGGTGGCCCCCAGCAACGCGGGCCGCGCCTCGATGCCCGACTACGCCGCGCTCCGGGCCCAGGCCGTCGACCGCGTCAAGGGCGGCGGCAGGCAGTTCGCCGGCCAGTCGGACGAGGCGTTCTTCCTCGACCTGCGCGTCTTCGACCTGCTCTACGGCGGCGACCTGTCGGAGGTCGGCCAGGACACCACCCGCGGCTACAACGTGCACACGCTCGCGCTGCAGGTGCCCAAGAAGGAGATCGCCCTGCGCGGCGACGTGTCGCGCAACCCGGTCGTCGGGATCTGGGCCACCACCGACAAGTGGTCGCCGAAGGGCTACGTGCAGGTGTCGCGCCTCGGCCAGCCGCTGGTCAACGAGGTCGTCGTGCCGGCGGGCCTCAAGGACGCCTTCAACTCGATCAGCCCCGAGAAGGACGCCTCGATCCCGGAGGTCGTCAAGCGGGTCACCGACCCCGAGCTGCCCAAGCTGCTGGAGGCGATCTACGGCCTGAAGGCGCCCGCGACCCCGCGGAACGACCTGGTCGAGATCTTCCTGACCGGCATCGCCAAGGGCAACGGCCCGATCAAGGCCGACCTCAACTCGCAGACGCTCAACAAGGACGCAGGGAAGCTGCGTCCGGCCGAGATGCTGCGGCTGAACATGGCCGTGCCGGTGACGGCGAACCCGAACCGTCTCGGCGTGCTCGGCGGCGACCTCCAGGGCTTCCCGAACGGTCGGCGGCTGGGCGACGACGTGGTCGACATCGCGCTCCAGGCCATGGCCGGCGCGGCGCAGACCGGCAGGCTGGTGCCCGCGCTGGCGGCCGGCGACAGGGTCGACGCCAACGACCAGCCCGCGCTGTCGACGTTCCCGTACATCCCCGGCCCGAGCAACGTGGCCGTGAACCGGGCCTTCTCCGGCTCCTGATCCCGCCCGGCCGCCGCCGCGCCCCTCTCCGCGGCGGCGCCCCCTTCCTCTTCCTCTGGAGTCCTCGCCATGCGTTTCCTCAAGCGCGGCGGCGTGGCGCTGGCCGGGATCGTCGCCATCACGGCCGCCGCCATGCTCCTCCCGCGTCCCTCCGCCGACGTGACCGCGGTCGCGTCGGACCCGTTGCAGGAACGGCTGCGCCGGCTGCCCGGCGACTACGTCGGCTGGGCCACGCTGGGCTCGGTCTACGTCGACAGGGCCCGGCTGACCGGCGACCCGAGCTGGTACGGCAAGGCCGAACAGGCCGTGGCGAGGTCGTTGCGGGTCCGTCCGGGCAACCCGGCGGGCCTGACCGGCCGGGCCGCCCTGGAGGCCGGCCGCCACGAGTTCACCCGAGCCGCCGCGACCGCGAAGCAGGCCATCGCGGTCAACCCCTACGGCGCTCCGGCCTACGGCGTGCTGGCCGACTCCTACCACCAGCTCGGCCGCTACGCCGAGGCCACCGAGGCGATCGACGACATGATGGGCCTGGCGCCCGGGGTGTCGTCGTTCACCCGCGCCTCCTACGACGCCGAACTGCGCGGCGACCAGACGACCGCGCGCAAGATGCTCGAACACGCCCGGCGCGACGCCTACCAGCCCGCCGACGTCGCCTTCTGCGAGCACTACCTGGGCGAACTCGCGCTCCGCCAGGGCCGCTACGACGAGGCCCGCGCCCACTACGCGAAGGCGCTGACCGCCGACCCGTCCTTCGACCCCGCCCACGCGGGCCTGGCCCGGGTCACCGCCCTGTCGGGCGACCTGGAGCAGGCCGCCTCCCTGTACGCCGCCGTCACCGCCCGCCTGCCCCTCACCCAGACGTTGGTCGAGCAGGGCGAGGTCCTGAAGGCGCTCGGCCGCGCCCCGGGTTGGACGACGCTGACCGCCCAGCGCGAACTGATGCGCCTCAACGGGGTGCGCGACGACCTCACCTGGGCGGAGTTCGAAGCCGACCACGGCTCCCCGGCCGCCGCCGTGACGTACGCGAAGGCCGAATACGCCCGCAACCCCAACGTCGTCGCCGCCGACGCCCTGGCGTGGGCCCTGCACCGCGCGGGCCGCTCCGCCGAGGCGCTCCCCTATTCGGAGGAGGCCACGGCGACCGGCTGGCGCAACGCCCTGGTCATGCACCACCGCGCCGAGATCGAGAAGGCACTGGGCCTGAAGACCCGCTCGGCGTCGCTGGTCCGCGCCTACAACCCCCGGTTCACCCCCGCCCTCCCCGCCCTCCAGAGGTCATCATGAAGATCGTGCCCGCCGTCCTCGCCGGCCTGGCGGCCTTCGTGGCCCTGGCCCCGGCGGCCCTGGCCCATCCGCTGGGCAACTTCACCGTGAACCACTACAACGGCCTGCGCCTGTACGCCACCCACGTGGAGAACACCGCCGTCGTCGACGTGGCCGAACTCCCGACCCTGCAAGGAGACCTCCCGACCTGCGAGAGGGTCGCCGCCGCCCAGACCCTGGAGGTGGACGGCCGCCGGACGGCGTGGCGCGTGGTGGAGAGCGACCTGACCCACCCCGACGGCCAGGGCGGCCTGCAGACCACCCGCCTCGTGTGCGAACTGCGCGCCGATGCGCCCCCGGCCGGGACCATCACCTTCACCGACGCCCACGACGCCGACCGGATCGGCTGGCGCGAGATCACCGTCTCCTCGCGGGAGGTGCGGATCACGCCGCCCGAGGTCCCCGCCACAAGTGTGAGCGACGAACTCCGCGCCTACCCCGACGACCTGCTGTCCTCTCCTCTAGACCAGCGAACGGTGAGCGTGACGGTGAACCCGTCCGGCGTCCTCCCCGTCCCGGCGGGCGTCACCGCCCCCGGGCCGATCGGCGACTGGCTCGACACCCTGGACCGGACCTTCACCGACCTGGTCGGGACCGACGACCTGACCGTGGGGGTGGGCCTGCTGGGGGTGGCGCTGGCCCTGATCCTGGGGGCGGGGCACGCGCTGATCCCGGGCCACGGGAAGACCATCATGGCCGCCTACCTGGCCGGTCGCCGGGGACGGCCCCGGGACGCGCTGGCGGTGGGCTTCACGGTGACGGCCACCCACACGGCGGGGGTGCTGGTCGTGGGGCTGACGTTGACGGCGGTGTCGTCGTTGTCGGGGGACCGGGTGCTGACGTGGCTGGGCGTGGCCAGCGGAGCCCTGGTCACGGCGATCGGCCTCCACCTTCTCCAGACCGCCATAAGAGGCGAGTCCCAAAGCCACGGGCACGGCCACGGCCACGGCCACGGCCACGGCCACGAACCTGAGCATGGACACGGGCATGGACACGGTCTTGGGCACGGGCATGGACACGGCCACGGTCTTGGGCGCGGGCACGCCCATGAGGACGGGGATGACCACCCCCACAACCGGGAGGTGGGCCCCGGTCGGGACCGGTTTTCCGCCCATGCCCACATCGATGCCCCCACACCCAATGCCGAAATTTCGGGACATGCGGTCGCGGTCCTCGACAAGGTGGAATCCTCACCGGCCAAGGCCTCCCGAACAGGCCTGATCGGCATGGGCATCGCCGGAGGCCTGGTCCCCAGCCCGTCGGCGCTGGTGGTCCTCCTGGGCGCGGTCGCCCTCGGCCGGACCTGGTTCGGCGTGGCACTGGTCCTCGCCTACGGCGCCGGCATGGCCGCCACCCTCACGGCCACCGGACTCCTCCTGGTCAGGCTCGCCGACCGCGCGGAGACCCTGCTCGACCTGGGCCGCCTCTCCGCGACGGCCACCCGGCTGGCGCCGATCGCCACCGCTCTGGTCGTCGTCGTGCTGGGCCTTGGCCTGGCGCTCCGTTCACTCGGCTGAGGGCACGGGGTGGTTGGCGTGGATCAAATCGTCGGGGTCGTAGGCGGTCTTGACCGCTCGCAGCCGCGCCGCCGTCTCCGGTGCGTCGAACCGGCCCCGTGACCGTTCCGCGAAGTTGCGGTACCCCGTCGCCGCCTCCCAGGGCGACATCGCCGTCCGGAGTTCGTCCAGAACCGCATGTACAGCCACCACGCTCGCCGCGTCGGGCGTGATCCCCGCCGCGAACAGCGCGAACTCGGCGTCGAGGCCGTCGACGGCGCCGCCTCGGACGGCTCCCGGCCGCAGCGCTCCCCCGAGGTGGCGCAGTTCGACCGACAGCAGGGGCAGGTCGCGGCCGGCGCCGGTCATGCCGAGGAACGCGGCCAGGGCCCCGGACGGCAGGCCCGACAACAACATCCCGTCGCCGGCGGCGGGCACCGGGTAGGGCGGGTCCATGTGCAGGAGGTGGAGGTCGGCGACGGCGGTCGTGCCGAAGGTGTCGAGTTCGGGGGCGAGGGCCCGCAGCGGGGCGAGCAGGGCGTCGGCCTGCGGCGCGGGCAGGTCGCAGACCGCCTCGATCGCCACCAGGGAGCGGCCCCGCAGCGGTTCGGGCAGGTCGGGCAGGGGTGGCAGGCGGAGCATGCGGCCGAGCGAGGTCACCTGGTCGGGCACGTCGTCGACCCAGCGGCGCCAGGCCGAGAGGACCGTCGGGGCCTGCTCGATCGGCCAGGCGAGCAGGCCCGCCTGGGTCTCGGTCATCGGGAAGAGGCGGAACTCCAGGGCCGTCACGATGCCGGCGACACCGCCGCCGCCGCGCAGGGCCCAGAACAGGTCGGGGTGGGTGTCGGCGTCGGCTCTGACGAGGGTGCCGTCGGCCAGGACCACGTCGGCGGCCACCACCTGGTTGGAGGCCAGGCCGTGGGAGCGGGCGAACCACGACACGCCGCCGCCGAGGGTGTAGCCGACGACGCCGACGTCCGCGGCGCTTCCGGCCAGGGCCATCAGGCCGTATTTGGCGGCGGCGTCGGTGACCTGGAGCCAGCGCGCCCCGGCGCCGACGCGGGCGATCCTGGTCAGCGGGTCGATGGCGATCTCGCCGAGGAGGTCGGTGCGCAGCAGGACGGTGCGGTTCAGCTCGCCCAGCGGGGCCGCGTTGTGGCCGGTGCCCTGGGGGGCCACGCGCAGGCCCGCCCGGCGGGCGGCCAGGACGGTCGCGGAGACGTCCTGGGCCGAGGCGGCGAAGACGACGGCCGCGGGCTGCTGGTCGACGGCGAGTTGCCAGGCCATCCGGGCGGTGTGCCAGTCGGGGTCGTGCGGGAGCACCAGGCGTCCGTGCAGTTCGCCGGTGAAGTCCATGAAGAGCCAACTCCTTAGGAAGGTGATCGGCTCAGACCATAGAAATCCGGCTATGTCCCCATCTGCGGCTAATTACGGACAGTGCACCTTGCCACTCACCAGTCGGTGTCGCCCTCCTCGGGGCGGCGCAGGCGGATGTCCTCGGCCCAGGCCAGCGCCCAGGCGCGGATCTCGCGGGGCAGCGGCATCATCTCGGCCGCGTCCAGGCGGTCGGCCAGTTCCTCGGCCGCGAAGTCGTCGAGGTGGGCGCGGCCCATGGTCTCGAGCTCCCGGTACGAGTAGAGCGCCCGCACCGAGGCCACGTTCACCACGTCTTCGGCGGTGCCGCGTTCGTGCAGGTCGCGCATGGCCAGCCCGGCGGCGTCGAGCAGCGAGACCACCGGGGTGCCGTCGATCTCCTCGACGGGCTCGGCCAGGTGCTCGCGGAGCAGGTCGACGGCGCAGGTCTGCTCGGTGACGGGGTCGTGCGCGGTCAGCCGGGTCGCGCGCGCCGAGATCTCCTCGACCGCGACGTCGAAACCGGCCCGGTGCAGCGACTCGGTCGCGTGCCAGGCCGGTTCGACGAGCTTGACGGTGGTGGCCAGCCGCAGTTCGCCCGTGCCGGCGTCGGGGTGCGCCGCGCGCATGCCGTGCAGGCGGAGCGCCGGCCCTCCGATGAGGGCCAGGTCGAGGCGCGCGGGGCGGATGGCGGCCAGGATGCGGTCGGGAAAGACGCCCAGGAAGGTCACCCGCCCAAGTATCACCGGTACCTGCGGCGGATCTCGTTGGCGACGGCCCGGATGCGGTCCTGGGTGCGGAGCAGTTTCGCCTCGGCCTGCTCGGTGCGGCCCGCGGCCACCATCCGGCGGTCGCCGGTGCGCCGCCCGATCTCCTGCTTGGCTCTGGCCTTCATCTCACGGAGTTTCGCGTAGAGTCCCATGGCCTTGCGGACTGCCCGATCAAGGGCCCGCCTAACCCATGTGCCGTCCCGACACGAACTCCTGCACGGCGATCTTCGCCTTGATGACCGGACGCCGCCAGCGCTCCTCCCGGTGCAGCGCCTTGGCGAGTTTGCCGGGCCGGCCCCCGTAGAACCAGCGGGCCCACGGCGATCCGGGGCGGGCGAGGCGGACCGCGCCGACGTACCCGAAGACCGGCACGAACACCCCGAGCAGGCCCGACCAGATCTTCCCCTTGAGCAGCGTGACGACGGCGAACACCAGGTTGACGACCAGGACTAGGACGGCGAGCCAGAAGTCGCCGGTGACGTCGTCCCACCCCAGCGGCCGGGCCCCCAGGAGCAGCAGGCCCGTCACGGCGATGGCGACGAAGACGGCGTCGACCGAGGTGCGGCCCGCCTCGGCCCAGTAGACGTCGCGCAGGTGCAGGAGCAGCGCGAACTCGTCGAGGACGAGCCCCGACCCGATCCCGAACAGCGCCGCCGTGACGGCGATCCAGCCCTCGGCGGCCGGGCCGAGCAGCAGCGCGGTCACGCCGCTGGCCATCATCAGGATCACGCCGAACACGACGTGGTGGACGTGCGTCTCGCCCACGCTGACGTTCTTGAACCACCACCGGGCCTGGGCCCGGATCAGCCGCACGTTGATGCGCGTGAAGACGAACGTCACGATCAACGCCACGAAGAAGCAGAACAGCGGCAGCCGGTGGGTGTCGACCACGGCCCGCTGGAAAACCTCACCCATCGGCACGCCCCCCGGGCCGACTCTACCCAGGTGATCTCCTCAGGCCAGGAACCCGCGCAGCAGCGCGGCCGTCCCTTCGAGGTGCTCGGCCACCGCCCGCGAGGCGCCGTCGGGGTCGCCCGCCAGGATCGCCGACACGATCGCCTGGTGCTGCACGGCCGCGTGGGCGATGTTCGGCCCGAGCACCGGAATGGCGTTGAGCAGGTCGGTGACCCGCAGCCGCGCGTCGGCGCACGCCGCGGCGAGCAGCGGCGAGCCGGTCAGTTCGGCGATCGACAGGTGGAAGGCGGTGTCGAGCCGCCGGTAGTCGGCGGGGGCGGCGTCGTTCACCTCCGACAGGCGGCGCAGCAGCACGGCCCGCTGGGACGGGTCGAGGCTCGTGGTGGCCAGGATCTGCGCGGCGCCGCACTCGACGGCCATCCGGAAGGTCAGCGCGTCGGCCAGGTCGCCCGCGCCCATCTGGTTGACCGCCTCGGCGAGGTCGCCGTCCGACGGGTCGGGCGGCCGGTAGAGGACGAACGCGCCACCGTAGCGTCCGCGCCGCACGTCGAGGTAGCCGGCCTCCTGCAGCGACCGGATCGCCTCGCGCAGGGTGACGCGGCTGATGCCCAGGTGGACGGCGAGATCACGCTCCGACGGCAGCCGCTCCCCATGGGGGACGACCCCCAGCTTGATGGCCTGGAGCAGGCGTTCGACGGTCTCCTCGAACGCGTTCCCGGCCCGGACCGGACGCAACAGAGATCCGAGTTGTGTTTCTTTCACCCCACCCTCCCCAGTTGGGCTTCCCATTGGTATTTTTTCATACCGTAGAAGGTGAGGCGCGGTGTGCTGACGGTCGACGAACTACGGGCAGAGGTGCAGGCGGGCCGGATCGACACCGTCCTGCTCGCCGTGACGGACATGCAGGGCCGACTCCAGGGCAAACGCCTGTCGGCGCGGCACTTTCTCGACGAGGTCCTCCACCACGCCGCCGAGGGCTGCAACTACCTGCTGGCCGTCGACGTGGAGATGAACACGGTCGGTGGATATGCGATGTCGTCGTGGGAGCACGGCTACGGCGACTTCGTCATGAAACCCGACCTGGCCACGCTGAGACGGGTCCCGTGGCAGGAGGGCACCGCTCTCCTGCTGGCCGACCTGGTCTGGGAGGACGGCTCCGACGTCGTCCCGAGCCCCCGGCAGATCCTGAAGCGGCAGACCGCCCGGCTGGCCGAACGCGGCTGGACCGCCTTCGTCGGCACCGAACTGGAGTTCTGCGTCTACCGCACCAGCTACGAGGACGCCTGGCGATCCGGCTACCGCGACCTCGTCCCCGGCAACCTCTACAACGTCGACTACTCCCTGCTCGGCACGGCCCGGGTGGAACCGCTGCTGCGCCGCATCCGTCTCAGCATGGAGGGCGCCGGCCTGTACGTGGAGTCGGCCAAGGGCGAATGCAACCTTGGTCAACATGAGATCGCTTTCAAGTACGCCGACGCCCTCACCACCTGCGACAACCACTCCGTCTACAAGAACGGGGCCAAGGAGATCGCGGCCGAGGAGGGCATGTCCCTCACGTTCATGGCCAAGCCGAACCAGCGCGAGGGCAACTCCTGCCACGTCCACATCTCGCTGAGAGACGCCGACGGCACGCCGGTGATGGCCGGCGACGGCCCCCACGGCCTGTCGAAGACCGGCGAGCACTTCATCGCCGGCCAGCTCAGGGCCATGCGCGAGTTCACCCTCCTGTACGCCCCCAACATCAACTCCTACAAGCGCTTCGTGGCCGGCTCCTTCGCCCCCACGGCCGTCAAGTGGGGCGTGGACAACCGCACCTGCTCGCTGCGCCTGGTCGGCCACGGCGGCTCGCTCCGCATCGAGAACCGGGTGCCCGGCGGCGACGTCAACCCCTACCTGGCCGTCTCGGCCCTCATCGCGGCGGGCCTGGCGGGCATCGACGACGAACTCCCGCTGGAGGAGGCCTTCACCGGCAACGCCTACGCCTCGGGCGCCGACACGGTCCCCTCGACGCTGCGTGACGCGCTGGCGGTGTTCGAGGGCTCTACGCTCGCCAGGGACGCCTTCGGCGACGAGGTCGTCGACCACTACGCGAACAACGCCCGGGTCGAGCTGGCCGCCTTCGACGCGGCGGTCACCGACTGGGAGCTCTATCGGGGGTTCGAACGGCTGTGAAGATCATCAACCCGGCCACGGAGCAGGTCCTGGCCGACGTGGAGCTGGCCGACCCCGCCGAGGTCGACCGAGTGGTCGAGCGGGCACGAAGGGCGTACCGGACCTGGAAGGAGGTCGCGCCCGGCGAGCGGGCCCGCCTGTTGCGCGCCTTCGCCACGCTGGTCGAGGAGCACGCCGAGGAGCTCGCGCGGCTGGAGATCGCCAACGCCGGGCACACCGTGGGCAACGCCCGCTGGGAGGCCGGCAACATCCGCGACGTGCTGAACTTCTACGCCGGGGCGCCCGAGCGCAACCACGGCAAGCAGATCCCGGTGCCCGGCGGCGTCGACCTCACCTTCCAGGAGCCGCTGGGCGTGGTCGGGATCATCGTGCCGTGGAACTTCCCGATGGTGATCATGATGTGGGGCGCGGCCCCGGCGCTCGCGGCGGGCAACACCGTCGTCGTGAAGCCCGCCGAGTGGACCCCGATGACCGCGTCGCGGCTATCTGAGCTGGCTCTCGCAGCCGGTCTCCCCGAGGGGGTGCTCCAGGTCGTGCCCGGCGCGGGAGAGGTCGCGGGCGCCCGCCTGGTCGAGCACCCCGACGTCGCCAAGATCGTGTTCACGGGGTCGACCGAGGTCGGCAAGCTGATCGCGGAGCGGGCGGCGCGGCAGGTCAAACGGGTGACGCTGGAACTGGGCGGCAAGTCCGCCAACATCGTGTTCGCCGATTCCGACCTGGAGAAGGCCGCCGCGTCGGCCCCGATGGCCGTCTTCGACAACAGCGGCCAGGACTGCTGCGCCCGATCGCGCATCCTGGTGGAGCGTTCCGTCCACGACGAGTTCCTCGCCCGGCTCACCGAGGCCGTGAAGGCGATCAGGACGGGCGACCCCACGGCTGAGGACACCCAGATGGGCCCGCTGGTCAGCGCCGAACACCTCGCCCGGGTGCGCTCCTACGTGTCGGACCCTTACTTCCAGGGCAGTTGCCCCGAAGGCCCCGGCTACTGGTTCCCGCCGACGATCCTCACCGGCGACGACGACCCGGCCTACCGCGACGAGGTCTTCGGCCCGGTCGTGTCGGTGGTCCCGTTCGACGACGAGCACGACGCCGTCGCCAGGGCCAACGACACGCCCTACGGCCTGTCGGGCTCCATCTGGACCCGCGACGTCGGCCGGGCGTTCCGGGTCGCGCGCGCCGTCGAGGCGGGGAACCTCAGCGTCAACTCCCACTCGTCGGTGCGCTACTGGACGCCCTTCGGCGGCTTCAAGCAGTCGGGCCTGGGCCGTGAGCTCGGCCCCGACGCGCTGGCCGCCTTCACCGAGACCAAGAACGTCTTCATCGCAACGGATTAGGAACCACATGCAACGCTTGCAGGACCGGGTCGCCGTCATCACCGGCGCCGCCGGGGGAATCGGGCTGGCGACCGCGCGCCGGTTCGCCGAGGAGGGCGCCAAACTCGTCCTCGCCGACCTCGACGAGGAGGCGGGCCGCAGCGCCGCCGAGGAGGTCGGCGGCCTGTTCGTCAGGGCCGACGTGTCCCAGGAAGACGACGTGGTCCGGATGTTCGCCACGGCGTTCGCCGAGTTTGGCAGCGTCGACATCGCGTTCAACAACGCCGGGATCTCCCCCGCCGACGACGACTCGATCCTGACCACCGGCATGGACGCCTGGCGGCGCGTGCAGGAGGTCAACCTGACCAGCGTCTACCTGTGCTGCAAGCACGCGATCCCCTACATGCAACGACAGGGCAAGGGGTCGATCATCAACACCGCCTCGTTCGTGGCGGTCATGGGGTCGGCGACCTCGCAGATCTCCTACACCGCGTCCAAGGGCGGGGTGCTGGCGATGACCCGTGAGCTGGGCGTGCAGTTCGCGCGCGAGGGCATCCGGGTCAACGCGTTGTGCCCCGGCCCGGTCGACACGCCGCTGTTGCGCGAGTTGTTCGCCAAGGACCCCGAGCGGGCGCAGCGCCGTCTGGTGCACGTGCCGCTCGGCCGGTTCGCGCGGGCCGAGGAGATCGCCGCCGCCGTGGCGTTCCTGGCCTCCGACGACGCGTCGTTCGTCACCGCCGCCGAGTTCCTCGTCGACGGCGGCATCTCCGGGGCGTACGTGACGCCCCTGTGAGGCCCGTGATCGGTATCACGTGTTACGCCGAACCCGCGCGTTTCACGGTCTGGGACACCCCCGCGGCCCTGCTGCCGTGGGACTACGTCAGGCACGTCGAACGGGCCGGCGGGCAGCCGGTGATCCTGCCGCCCGCCGGCGACCCGGGCGAGCTCGTCGACCGTCTCGACGGCCTGATCCTGGCCGGGGGCGGCGACATCGACCCCGGCCGTTACGGCGGCGTGCGGCACCCGAGGACGGGACACGTCAGGGACTTCCGCGACGACGCCGAGTTCTCCCTCGTCAAGGCCGCGCTCCAGGCCCGCATTCCGCTGCTGGGCATCTGCCGGGGCCTCCAGGTGCTCAACGTGGCGCTGGGCGGCACGCTGGTCCAGCACCTGCCCGACGTGTGCGGCACCGACCGCCACTCCCCCGCGCCGGGCGTCTACGGCCGGGTCCCGGTACGTCTGGAGGAGCCGCTGCGACGGCTCTACGGCACCGGGGAGATCACGCCCGCCCACTACCACCACCAGGCCGTCGACCGCCTGGCGCCGGGCCTGGAACCGATCGCCCGCGCCGACGACGGCACGATCGAGGCCGTCAGGCTCGACGACACCGTGTGGGCGGTGCAGTGGCATCCGGAGGCCGACGAGGAGGCGCCGGTGTTCGGGTCGTTCGTCACCCGCGCCGGGTTTCGTCCGGCCATACGGGGCAGATAGGCTGACCGCACACCATTGATCCCGCGCGGGAGAGCGCCCTGGCAGCCGGCCAGGGACCCTGAAGGAGCAAGCCCTCCCCGCGAACCTCTCAAGGCAAAGGACCGTGCGGGCGAGGTGTCCTCTGGAAAGCAGGCCGGTGGCCTCGCCGAAGGTGAAAGTCCGGCAAAACTCGGGCGAAGCTCTCAGGCACCCATGACAGAGGGGGAGGATGCTGACATCCGACCTTATTCGAGGTGCGCTTCATGTCCCGACCGACCCCGCTGCACGAGGTGCACAAGAGCCTCGGCGCGACCCTGACCGACTTCGCCGGTTGGCTGATGCCGCTGCGCTACGGAAGTGAGTCGGCCGAGCACACCGCCGTCCGCACCGCCGCGGGGCTGTTCGACCTGTCCCACATGGGTGAGATCCACGTGACCGGCGCGGGCGCGGCCGACGCCCTCGACTACGCGCTGGTCGGCAACCTGGGCGCCCTGGAGCCGGGCCGGGCCCGCTACACGATGATGTGCGAGGCCGACGGGGGCATCGTCGACGACCTGATCGTCTACCGGCTGGCGCCGGAGGAGTTCATGGTCTGCGCCAACGCCTCCAACTACCTTCGGGTCGCCCGCGAGCTCACCGACCGCGCGAAGGCCTTCGACGCCGTGGTCGACGACCGCTCCGACGCCTACGCGCTGCTGGCCGTCCAGGGCCCGCGCTCCCAGGAGATCGTCGCCAAGCTCACCGACGCCGACCTGGCCAACCTCAAGTACTACACCGGCCTCCCGGGCACGGTCGCGGGCGTCGGCGCCCTGATCGCCCGCACCGGCTACACCGGCGAAGACGGCTTCGAGCTGTTCGTCGCGGCCGACGACGCGGTGGACCTGTGGGGCGCGCTCATGGAGGCCGGGGCCGCCGAGGGCCTGGTGCCCGCCGGGCTGAGCGCCCGCGACACCCTGCGGCTCGAAGCCGGCATGCCGCTGTACGGCAACGAGCTCACCTCGGCCACCACGCCCATGGACGCCGGTCTGGGCAGAGTCGTGCGCTTCGACAAGCAGGGCGACTTCGTCGGCCGCGCCGCGCTCGACGGGGCCGAACCGGCGAAGCGCCTGGTCGGCCTGGTGATGAAGGGCCGCCGCGTGCCCCGCCACGGCTTCGCCGTCGTCGACGCCGACGGCGCCGTGGTCGGCGAGGTCACCAGCGGGGCCCCGTCGCCGTCGATCGGCCGTCCGATCGCGATGGCCTACGTGACCGCCACCCCCGCCGCCGTGGACATCCGCGGCTCCCACGAACCGGTCGACGTCGTTGACCTGCCTTTCTACAGGAGGAAGAAGTGAGCAGCATTCCCGACGAGCTCAGCTACACCAAGGAGCACGAGTGGGTGGCCGGGCTCGATGACGGTCTGACCGTCACGGTGGGAATCACCGCCTACGCGTCCGAGCAGCTCGGCGACGTCGTGTACGTCCAGCCGCCGGAGGTCGGGTCGAACATCGAGCTGGGCGACGCGGTGGGCGAGGTCGAGTCGACCAAGTCGGTCAGCGACATCTACGCCCCGGTGAGCGGCGAGGTCACCGCGGTCAACTCGACGGTCGTCGACGACCCCTCGCTGGTCAACAGCGACCCCTACGGCGACGGCTGGTTGTTCCAGGTGCGCATCACCGGCACCCCCGACGATCTGCTCACCGCCGAGGAGTACACCGCCCTGATCTCCGGCGACAGCTGATCGTCCGCCCATGGCGATCAGCGTCTTCGACCTGTTCAAGGTGGGCATCGGGCCGTCCAGTTCACACACGGGCGGCCCGATGGCGGCCGCGCACAAGTTCGCGCGCGGCCTGCTGCACGACGGTCTCCTGGAGAAGACCGTGCGGGTGCAGGTCATCCTCTACGGCTCCCTCGGCCTGACCGGCAAGGGCCACGGCAGCGACAAGGCCGTGCTGCTGGGCCTGTCCGGGGAGAAGCCCGAGCTCGTCGACGTCGACGCGGTCGACGGCAAGCTGGCCGCGATGCGCGCGGCCGGCACGGTGTCGCTGATGGGGCAGCGTTCGGTGCCCTTCGTGGTCGGCGACGACCTGGTGTTCGAGCGGAAGGTCTCGTTGCCCCACCACCCCAACGGCATGCGGTTCACCGCGTGGGGCGACAGCGGCGACGTGCTGCGGGAAAAGGTCTACTACTCGGTCGGCGGCGGGTTCGTCGTCGACGAGAACGCCACCGGCGCCGACCGCATCAAACCCGACGACACCCCGCTCCCCCATCCGTTCACCACGGCCGGTGAGCTGCTGGCACAGTGCGCCGAGACGGGTCTGTCGATCTCGGGGCTGATGATGGCCAACGAGCGGGCCTTCGGCCGTACCGAGGAGCAGATCAAGTCGCAGCTGCTGCACCTGTGGCGGGTCATGGACGAGTGCGTGCGGCGCGGGTCGTCGCGCGAGGGCGTGCTGCCGGGCGGGCTGAAGGTGAAGCGCCGGGCCCACCAGCTCCAGCGCCGCCTGCAGAGCGAACCGGCCGACGGCGACCCGCTCCAGGCGATGGACTGGGTGACACTGTTCGCGCTGGCCGTCAACGAGGAGAACGCGGCGGGCGGGCGCATCGTGACCGCGCCGACCAACGGCGCGGCGGGCATCGTCCCGGCGGTGTTGTCCTACTACACCCGGTTCATCCCGGGCGCCGACGACGACGCGGTGGTGCGGTTCCTGCTCACGGCGGGCGCGGTCGGCGTGCTCTTCAAGGAGAACGCCTCCATCTCGGGCGCGGAGGTCGGCTGCCAGGGCGAGGTCGGGTCGGCCTGCTCGATGGCGGCGGCCGGGCTGACCGAGGTGCTGGGCGGCACGCCGGAACAGGTGGAGAACGCGGCCGAGATCGGCATCGAGCACAACCTGGGGCTGACCTGCGACCCGATCGGCGGGCTGGTGCAGATCCCGTGCATCGAGCGGAACGCGGTCGCGTCGGTGAAGGCCATCGCCGCGGCCCGGATCGCGCTGCGCGGCGACGGGAGGCACTTCGTGTCGCTCGACAAGGCCATCAAGACGATGCGCGACACCGGCCGGGACATGCACGCCAAGTACAAGGAGACCAGCCGCGGCGGGCTCGCGGTGAACGTCATCGAGTGCTGAGAAAGTCCTGGGTGTTCCCAATGGGACTGGCGGCGAAACCCCGACAGTGCTGAAATGTCCACCGGAAAGGCGGTGGACATCATTTCCGCAGGCAAGTTCGTCCGGACGCACTGGCTCTTCCTCGTCCTGCTGATGTCGGGGATTGTGATCCGGGTCATCGCGAGCCTGGGGTACCGTCCCGCGTTGTGGTTCTGGGCCGACTCGTTCTCCTACCTGAGCTCGGCCCTGGACCTGCGCCCGCTGGAGTCGCGGCCCTCCGGTTATTCGCTGTTCCTCGCGCCGTTCCACTCGGTGGTCGCCCTCATCACGGTGCAGCACCTGCTCGGGCTGGGCATCGCCGTCTGCCTGTACGCCGTCCTGCGCAAGCGCACCTTCCTGCCGGCCTGGGCCGCCGCCCTGGCGACGGCGCCGGTGCTGCTGGACGCCTACCAGCTCCAGCTCGAACACCTCGTGATGGCCGACCTGCTGTTCACGTTCCTCGTGGTGGCGGCGGTGACGCTGCTCCTGCTCAACCCGCGCAGCTGGGTCATGGTGATCGCCGCCTTCATGCTGCTGGCGTTCTCGGCGACGACCCGCACGCTCGGCCTGCCGCTGATCGGGGTGGCGGCGGTGTGGCTGCTGGTCGCGCGGGCGGGCTGGCGGCGGGTGGTGGCCGGGGCGGGCGCGGCGGGGGTCGCGGTGGCCGGATACGCCTTCTGGTACAACGCCGCCTACGGCAGCCTCGGCCTGGGCAGCAGCAGCGTGTGGTTGTGGTCACGGACGATGACCTTCGCCGACTGCGGCCGGATGAACCCGCCGGAGGACCTGAAGGTCCTGTGCCCCGACATCGGCCCGCGGCTGGCCGCCCCCGCCTACATCTGGGATCCCCAGTCGCCGATCATGAAGACCGGCAAGCAGCGCGACGAGATGGCCTCGGAGTTCTCGATGCTGGCCCTGCGCAGCCAGCCGCTCGACTTCCTGATGACCGGCCTCGGCGACGCGATGTGGGCGTTCCGCTGGGAGCGGGTGGTCTATCCCTCCCCCGGCACCCAGAGCGCCTACGTGTTCCCCGAATACGTGAAACCGCTCACCGACAAGCTCGCCTCGGCCGGGCGGTCGGCCCCGCAACTGATGGTCGAATACCAGGGCAGCCGGGCCGACACCCAGGTGGTCGAGCCGTTCGCGTCGTGGACGCGCACCTACCAGCAGCACGTCTACCTGCGCGGCCCCCTGCTCGCGGCGATCTTCGTCGGCACGTTCCTGGTGATGATCATCAGGTTCCGGGTGGCGACCCTGCTGCCGCTCGGGTTCGCGCTCACCCTCCTGCTGCTGCCCCCGCTGGTCGCCGCCTTCGACCACCGGTACGTCGTCCCGGTCGTGCCGCTCGCCTGCCTGGCGGCGGCGTGCGCGGTGGGGTGGCGGTCACCCGCGGCGAACGTGCAGCGTGACCAGGACCGGAAAGAGCGTGTCCCGGCCCGCCGCGCCGCGCACGCGTGACACCCCCTCGGTGTCGATCCGGGAGACCACCTCGTCGAGGGGGGCGCCGGGGAGGCAGCGTACCGAGATCCGGAGCTTCTCCTCGCCCACGGCCCGGACAGTGATCTTGTCGACCCCGGGCAGGTCCTTGAGCACCATGGCCAGCGTCGCGGTGGCGTAGCCGTGCCGCACCCCGTCCTTGCCCAGCCCGAGCGAGCACACCAGCCAGCGGGCGGCGACGAACACCAGCAGCACGACCAGCGCGGCGGCGACCGACCGGGCCCACGGATGCGCGGTGAACGCGGCCAGTTCCCCGATCTTGTAATCGCCCCGCGCGTCGGACGCGAACAGGACGTAGTTCCCGCCGGTCACCAGCACGACGCCCACCGCCGCCAGCCCGAGACGGTCGCCGTAGGGGGTGCGCATCTTCTCCGGAACCTGCATTCCGACACTCCTCATGAGCTCTTCCGGCGCAGCCGGACGACAACCTCGTGACGGCCGTGGACACCCAGGCCCTCCAGCCGGTCGCCGACGGCGGCGCCGACCTCCTTGAGCAGCCCTCCGGTGCGGTTCCCCCTGGTCAGCACGGTCACCTCGATCTGCCCCCGGCGCAGCCGCACGAAGGCCAGGTCGACCCCCGAGACGGTCATCGCCACGGCGACCAGCGTGCGCTTCAGCCCTGCCCGGGTCAGCCCCAGGACGAGCCCGTCGTCGCCCACCTCAAGGGGAACCAGGCGGGGACGGCCCGGGATCATCGCCAGCAGCAGCAGCGCGGTCCCGCTCACCACCATCAGCGACCCCGTCAGCGCGACCAGCGGCTCGCCCCAGGCCAGGCCGAGCACGCCGGGCAGCCCCGACCAGCCCGTCGGCCATCCGGCGAACGCGCACACCATCTCGCCCACCAGCGCCGTGCCCAGCACCACCAGGGCGCCCGCGACCCCCGCGCCCGCCGGGGTCCGCCCCGGCCGCAGGGCCCGCATGGCCGTGCGGCGGCGGGCCCGGCGGCGGTCCTTGGTCGTCCGGATCTCGTCTACCGCGCTCATGGTCACCCAGGGATACACGGCCGGAGGGCCGCGATCAGCACGCCGGGCCCGGATGACTCGATCTTGTGACAGGTTTTGCCGGGCAAATATGAAACATGCTCACAAAAGGCTAGAGTGCTGCCCATGAGCGACCGGCAGCGATACGACCGGGCCACGTCCCATCTCGACCCCCCGCTGGCCGTCGTCGACCTCGACGCGATGGCCGCCAACGCCCGGTCGATGACCGAACGGGCCGCCGGCACCCCGATCAGGGTCGCGTCGAAGTCGATCCGCTCCCGCGAGGTGCTCCGGCGTGTCCTCGACCTGCCCGGTTACCGGGGGATCATGGCGTTCACCCTGCCCGAGGCCTTGTGGCTGGCCTCCAGTGGATTCCGCGACATCCTGGTCGCCTACCCGACCACCGACCGCGCCGCCGTGGCCGCCCTCGCCGCCGACGAGCACCTGAGCCGCGAGATCACCCTCATGGTCGACTCACCCGAGCAGTTCCCCCTGCTGACCGGACGTCACCCGATCCGGGTCTGTCTCGACATCGACGCCGGTTACGTCGTGGGCCGCTTCCGCGCCGGGGCGCTGCGCTCACCCGTCCGCACCCCGGAACAGGCCGCCGACCTGGCGAGACGAATCGGCAAGAACCCGTCGCTGCGGCTGGTCGGCCTGATGGCCTACGAGGCGCAGATCGCCGGCCTCGGCGACCGCGTCCCCGGCCCCTACGGGGTGGCCGTCCGGTTCGTCCAGCGCCGCTCGCGCCGGGAACTGGCCGTCCGCCGGGCCGCGATCGTCGCGGCGGTGCGCGAGGTGACCGACCTGGAGTTCGTCAACGGCGGTGGCACCGGCAGCATCGAGACCACCGCACGGGAGCCCGCGATCACCGAGGTGGCCGCCGGATCGGGCTTCTACCACCCGACCCTGTTCGACCGGTACAGCAACTTCACCGGCCGCCCCGCGGCCCTCTTCGCCCTCCCGGTCGTCCGCCGCCCCGGCCCCGGCGTCGTGACCGTCCTCGGCGGCGGCTACCCCGCCTCGGGCGCGGGCCCCGGCCGGGCGGCCGTCCCCCACCTGCCCGAAGGCCTGCGCCACAACGGCGACGAGGGCGGCGGCGAGGTCCAGACCCCGCTCCACGGCAGCGCCGCCGACGAACTCAAGATCGGCGACCGGGTGTGGTTCCGCCACGCGAAGGCGGGCGAACTCTGCGAACGCTTCGACACCCTGCACCTCATCGAGGGCGACCGGGTGACCGCCACGGCCCCCACCTACCGGGGCGAAGGCCAAACCTTTCTTTGAGTTACGGCTCCGCCCGCCCGGCCCCGCCCGCCGCCTCCGGACCTCCCCGCGGGCGGCGGCGACCGGCCGCGCCCGGCCCGCCCCTAACGCCTCCGGCGACGCCGCATGATCACGATGACCGCCCCGACGGCGACCGCCACGCCGAGCCCGATCAGTACCGGCGCGATGGGGGACGCCGGGTAGTCGTCGTCCCACGGCTCGTCGGCCGCCGGACGGTGCCCATTGGGGCTCTGCGCCTGCCCCACCATGTCTCCTATGGTCGACACGACCTGCTCGGTCTGCGCCTTGACCTGGGACTTCACCTTGGCCACACTGCGTCCGGCGACCTTCTTGGGGCTGACCCGGTCGGCGATCGCGTCGACCGTCTTGGCCAGTTCGGCGCGAGTGCGCTCTATGCGCCGCTCGAGGGTGTCCGGATCTGGCTCGGCCATGGGGTCGCCTCCTGTCACAGGGTGTGTTCGATCAAGTCTGCCAGGTGCGGGCCGCGCATCCCGCAGCGGCCGAACCGGTAGTTTGTTCGCGTCGAGACACACCGCAACGGAGGCGACATGACCCAGCGACTCGAACCCGGCGACGCCGCCCCCGGCTTCACCCTGACCAGCGCCGACGGCGACGACGTGTCGCTCGACTCACTCCACGGCAAGCGAGTCGTGCTCTACTTCTACCCAGCGGCGATGACTCCAGGCTGCACCAAGCAGGCCTGCGACTTCCGCGACAACCTGGCCGCGCTCACCGGCAAGGGCATCACCGTCCTCGGCGTCTCGAAGGACAAACCCCCCAAGCTCCGCCAGTTCGCCGAACGCGACGCACTGACCTTCCCGCTGCTGTCCGACGAAGACCTGGAAGTCCACAAGGCGTACGGCGTCTACGGCGAGAAGCAGAACTACGGCAAGACCATCATGGGCGTGATCAGGTCGACCTTCGTGATCGACCCCGACGGGAAGATCGAGAAGGCCTTCTACAACGTCCGCGCGACCGGACACGTGGCCCGGCTGCTGAAGGAACTCGGGGTTTCCTGATGCCCGACGGCGGGAGGTAGGATCACTTCCGCCCAGCGGGGTTGTAGCCCAATTGGCAGAGGCACATGACTTAGGATCATGCCAGCGCGGGTTCGAGTCCCGCCAACCCCACTCGCTCGGGACGGCTCGTGGGCGGCGCCTTCGGCGCCTTTCGCGAGCCGTGCCTCGCCTCACCCGGGGGGACGACCCCCCGAACCCCCCGATGCGAAGGGGCTGTCGCCCCCTCGCGCTCCCCCTGGTGCGCTTCGCGCCCCCGGCGTCGCTTCGCTCCGGGTCGCTCTCGCTCCTGGCGAAGGGCTCCGCCCCTCGCGCTCCCTGGAGGGCCTCGCTTCGCTCGGATCGTTCTCGCTTCGCTCGCACTGATCTCGGAGCATGGTGGCGCTTGCCCCTCTGCTGTTTCGGCGGGCGCTCAGCTGGCTTCTAAGAGTCCGTCGGCTCTCGGCCGCCGTCCAGGGCCCTGAGCCTTTTGGCGATCTCGGTCACGTCGTCGAGTTCGCCGGTGGTGACGGCGATGACCACGTTCTCGGCGGCGTCGGCGTCCGTACCGAGTTGCGGTCCCACTCTCAGGACGGCTGTCACTCACTGTCGTACTTCCACGTCTTGAGTTTCAGTCGCTTCTTCGACGTGCCCGGGAAGACCACGACCAGGTGCTCCTCGTCTCCCCCGTTGAGCCGCACATAGACGCGCAGCCGGTAGCGGCCCTTTCCTTCGATCGCCAGGTTCGGCATCGGGGCGTTGGCGCCCACGTCGCCGCCGCCCGCCTCGGGCACGGTCAGGTGACCGTGGGGGGTGGTGATCGGCACCTCGGTGACCTGGTCCCAGCCGGCCAGCCTCAATGGGGGTGCGGTGCGGAAGGCCTTCACGGTGAGGCACAGGTCGATGACGTCCTCGATGTGCCCGACGAGCACCGAACTGCCGGCCACGCCGACCTGCGCGTCGTCCTCGTACAGCCTCTCGATCGCCTGCTCCGCCAGCGTCTCGCCGCGCTCGTCCTTCGGATCGTGGACGTAATAGCCGAAGTCGCCGTCGGCGAACAGGGAGTAGTTGGCCGTGGCCTGGACGACGCCCTTCGTCCGGGGCCACGGGTCGCGGCAGCGGGCGTTCAGCTCGGCGATGTAGGCCTCGTTCGCGGCTTCCATCTCTTCAGACGAGCGCAGCAGCTCGGGCTGGGTCGCGCCGACGATCTCCGGGCAGACGTAGACGAGGTCCGATGAGTCCACGCCCCACGAGGCCCGCTCGCTCCCGGCCCGCCGCAGCAGCGCCTCCTGCTCCTCGCGGTCCTCCGTCCGGCACAACTCCCGCCCGTACGCGAGGATCTGCTGGTCGGACACGGTGTCTGGGAACATGGGCGGCACTCCGCCCATCTGGTCCCGGGCCCGGCACAGGAACGCGTCGTCGCGTTCCTCGGGCTTGAGGTCGCCGAAGGGCGCGAACTCGTAGCAGCCCATCGACCAGCCGCTGAAGGTGGTGCGCGGAGCGGACTCCGGCGGGATCAACGCGACGACCGGCAGTACGACCACGGCCGCCACCGCGACACGGATCAGCCGCTGCCGCGCGGGCGGCAGCGGCTCCGGGGGGAGGCCTCCGGCGGGCATCTCACGGGCGGTCGCCGCGAGCCACACGACGTGCACGAGCGCCACCGCGTCGATGAAGATCGTGAGAACCAGGCTGTCGCTCTCGAAACCTCCGGACAGGTACTGGAGCGGGAACACCAGCAGGTAGCTGTTCAACGACAACCAGCCGGCGGTCAGCGTGCCTCGGCTCCACCGGCCGTCGCGATGCTGCCCGACGAGCGTGAGGACGGTCTCCAGCAGGCCACACACGATCAAGCCGATTCCGACGACCATGCCCGGCCCGAGTTCGGGCAGGTTGAGTTCGTCGAGCACCTCGTTGACCATCCCGGCCACCATGACCGCGAACAACGCTCCGGCCGCCGCACGCAACACCCGGGACCGCCAGCGGATGACGAGCAGGTAGAGGACGTAGATCGCGCTCCACAGGACGATGCAGAACACCAGGTCGACCATGTCCGACAGCAGCCCCAGCGGGAACCACAACACGAGGATGTACGCCACCGCCAGGTACAGCAGCCACCGCAGCGCCCTCTCCCTGCGGTCGAGCGGTCCCGGCGCGGGCACGCGGAGGATCAGCCACAGCAGCGTGGCCTTCACCACGGCCGCCACGATCAGCACCGCCTTCGCCGTGGCGTCGAGACCGTCAGGTGCGTAGAACTCCAGAAGGCTGGGGTGCGTCCATTCGACGGCCACCCAGAGCACGTCGTCGCTGAACACCACGCCCACGGCCGCCGCCGCCAGAACCAGTCCTACTACTGCAATCCTGAAAATCCGCCATAAAAGCATGGGACGCGATCTTAGCGGGGTATGGACGTACCGGCGGACATCTGCAATTTCCGGGCGACGGCGACACTTTCGCGTCAGACCGCCATGCTCACGAGGGTCCACGCGCAGATGGCGATCACCTGCGGAATAGATCCGACACGCTCCCTTATTGCATATTCGGGCTATTCACCGTCAATACCCGACATTGGCAGATGAGAATGTCGCAGCGCATTTCACTTCCCAGCGGAAAACGACCCTGCGAAACCTCGGCCGCTTCACGACGGCCCTCGGCTCGCCGCCGCGCCACCCCGCCCACCCTTCGCGACGGTTCCCACACGGAAGCGGAGGCAGACAGGGTCGCGGCGGCGATTTGCCCTCGGTAAACCGATCGGTTTACGCTGGCCGGAAACAGACCTGTTTACCGGAGGTTCCCATGAAGATCCAAGACGCGACCGTGCTGGTCACCGGTGCCAACCGGGGCATCGGGAAGGCCCTGGCCGAAGAGGCGCTGGCACGCGGGGCGGGCAAGGTCTACGCCGCCGCGCGCAACCCCGAGGCCGTCACCACGCCCGGCGTCGTGCCGGTCAAACTCGACATCACCGACCCCGTCCAGATCGCCGAGCTCGCGGAGCGGCTCACCGACGTCGACGTCGTCGTCAACAACGCCGGCGTCACGCTCGGCACCTCGATCGTGAACGACGACCTCGAGACGATCCGCCGGGAGATGGAGGTCAACTACTTCGGGCCCCTGCAGGTCAGCCGTGCCTTCGCGGCCACACTGACCGCCCGTGAGGGCCACCTGCTGATCGTCAACTCGGTGCTGTCGTGGGCCGTCGTCCCGGGCACCTCCTCCTACGCGGCCACGAAGGCCGCCTCCTGGATGCTGGCCAACGGGCTGCGCCTGGAGCTGTCGCCCAAGGTCGGCGTGACCAGCCTCCACGTCGGATACGTCGACACCGACATGGCCGCGCACGTCACCGGCGACAAGGTGGCGCCGGACGAGGTCGCCCGCGAGGCGTTCGACGGCATCGAGAGCGGCGCCATGGAGGTGCTCGTCGACGGTACGGCCCGGCAGGTCAAGTCGGCGCTGTCCCTCGACCCCAGCGCCATCTACGGAAGCTGAGCGTCGAGCAGGGTCCGCACGGCGGTCAGCAGGCTCTCGGGCATGGGCTCCTTGCGGACCGACGCGTAGGTCATCGCGCCGTCGAAGAGCATCATCAGCTGTTCGGCCAGCTGGCCGGGGTCGGCGGCCCCGGCCAGCCGGGCCTCCGCCTCGAAGTGGGCCTGCATCTTCTTCTTGTACGCCACCGCGGCCACCCGCACCGGATGCGCGGGGTCGCGGATCTCGGCCGCCGTGTTCAGGACCGGGCAGCCCGGATAGTCGTCGATCTCCGACTGGCGGCGGGCCGTGGCGAACAGCGCCATGATGCGCTCGGCGGGCGACAGGCCCGCGTCGGCGGGCGGCAGCAGGTCGGCCAGGACGCAGCTCATCTCCTCGGCCAGGTAGGCCTCGATGAGGTCGTCCTTGGTGCGGAAGCGCTGGTAGAGGCTGCGCTTGGAGACCCCGGCCGTCTCCGACAGCAGGTCGACGCCGGTCACGTTGATGCCCCGGCCGTTGAACAGCCGGCGGGCGCTGGTGAGCACACGGTCGCGTACGTCGTCGGAGGGGATCGTCTCTGCCATGACGCCAAGTCTAGCTCGTGGGGAAACAGATGGGTTTACTCCCCGTCGCAGGCGTCGATGGCCTGGAGGATGTCCTCGGAGCACTGGTGCAGGGAGTCCAGCCGGCTCTCGTCGAGGGCGTCGATCACGAGCTTCCGCACCGTCGCGACGTGGCCCGGGGCCAGCCTCACGAGGTGGGCGTAGCCCTCGTCGGTCAGGATGGCGTTGGTGAACCGGCCGTCGCAGGGGTCGGGCTCGCGCCGGACGAGACCGCGCTTCTCCAGCCGCCGCATCAGGTGCGACAACCGCGACAACTCGGAGTTGACCAGCACGGCCAGGCCGCTCATCCGCATGGTCCGGTCGGGGGCGTCGGACAGGCCGGCCAGCACGTGGTATTCGACGAAGTTGAGCCCGCCCTCGCGCTGGAGCTGCTCCTCCAGGGCCGCGGGCAAGCGGGCCAGCATGAGGCTGAACGACCGCCAGGCCGCCAGTTCGCCGCTGCTCAGCCAGCGCACCCCGTCTGTTGTGGTCATACTCACAGTCTAGGCTATGACTTGAACGTTCATGTCATCGCGGTCTAGTCTCAACTCATTGAAACTTCAACTTCTGAGGAGTACGAGATGAGCAAGCTGAAGATCGCGGTGATCCTCGGCAGCACCCGCCCTGGCCGCAACGGCAAGGCGGTGGCCGACTGGGTCATGACCCGGGCCAAGGACCGCGCCGGCGCCGACTACGAGCTCGTCGACCTGGCCGACCACCCGCTCCCCCACCTCGACGAGGCCTACCCGCCGAGCTTCGGCAACTACGCCGGCGACCACACCAAGGCGTGGGCGGCCACCATCGACTCCTACGACGGCTTCGTGTTCGTCACCCCGGAGTACAACCACTCGACCTCGGGCGTCCTGAAGAACGCCATCGACTACCTCTACAAGGAGTGGAACAACAAGGCCGCCGGCTTCGTCTCGTACGGCTCCCTCGGCGGCGCCCGCGCCATCGAGCACCTGCGGGCGATGCTCAGCGAGCTCCAGGTCGCCCACGTGCGGCAGCAGGTCTCCTTCTCGCTGTTCCACGACTTCGAGAACTTCTCGGTCTTCCAGCCGTCGCAGATCCACGACGCCTCGGCCGACACCCTGTTCGACCAGCTCGAGTCCTGGGCGGGGGCCCTGCGTCAGGTCCGCGCGGGCGTGGCCGCCTGAACGGCTTACGAGCGGGGGAACTCGCAGCGGAAACCGGTGTCGGTCCGCTCGCAGAACCGGGGGAGGTTCTGCCGCGGACCGGGCTGGTCGACGACCACCCCGAACGGCGGCCGCTCGTCCCGCCAGGGCTGATCGACCGCCACCACGAGAAGGGCGCCGAGGATGACGCCCACCAGCCCCGCCGCCAGCAGGGCGACCACACCGAACCGTCGGCGGGGGGCCGGTTCGGAAGCGGAGACGGTACGCCACCCGGGGGCGTCCCATCCGGCCCCGCCGGGTCCGAAGGCGTATCCGGCGGGCGCCGTCTTCGCGGCGGCGGAACCACCGAACCGATAACGGGGCGGCGGAGGCGAGGCGAAACTGCCCGCACGAGGCGCGCCGGCCTCAGGGGAACCCGCACCGGAGGGATCGACACCGGAAGTCCTTGCGCCCAAGGCACCGCCAGGGCCGGTCGGAGCGGAGGGAGCCGCGTCGAATGCCCCAGCACCCGCAGAGCCGGTCGGGGCGGAAGGACCCGCGCCCAAGGCACCGGCAGGACCGGTCGGAGCGGAGGGAGCCGCGTCGAATGCCCCAGCACCCGCAGGGCCGGTCGGGGCGGAGGGACCCGCGTCCACGGAACCGGCCGCCGGGGAACCCGCGCCGGAGCGGGCCGCTCCGAGAGAATCGATGTCAGAAGAACCGGCAGGGCCGTTCTGGGGCTTCGCGCCGAAGGCCCCTGCACGTGCGGGGTCAGGAGCGGAGGCCGTGCCAGGAGGGCTTGCGCCGAAGGCGCCGGTGCCCGGGGAAGCCGGGGCGTCCACCATGGGGATCTCCCTGGTAGGGGAGTCGGCCGGGTCGCGCGGCGCTGTGTTCGTGTCCTCAGTGCCGCGCGGCCCGGCGTCGTGATCCGTCATCGCGAATCTTTTCTCCCTAACACCCCAAGGATGCAGCTCCCGGGATTCATACTGCCCGGCCGCCCGTAAGAGGCGCGTAAGCACCACCCGGACTGCGACCTGGGTCGTAGGGCCGAATCCGCCGCTAGGCGGACCGTGCCGGGAACTGCGCATACGTACTCTTGAGGCGTGCTCGGCAAGCTACGCGCCCTCAGGCGGCGGCACCCCGCGTGGATCGACACGCTGATGGTGACGCCGCTGCTGCTGTACTGCCTGCTGAGCGCGCCCGACATCGGCGCCGGGCTCGACATCACCGGCGGCGAGGGCATCGGGACCTGGGGCGTGCTCGGGCTCTCGGCGCTGCTGGTCGGGCCGCTGTTCTGGCGGCGGCGGTTCCCGCTCGCGGTGATGGCGCTCGTCTCGGGCGTCAGTCTCCTCCAGTGGCTCGGCGACGTCGCGGCGATCCCGGCCAACCTCGCCGTGCTGGTGGCGATGTTCACGGTCGCGGCGTCCTGCTCGCTGCCGTGGGCGGTCGCCGCGGGCGCCGTGGCCGAACTCGGGACCGGCATGGTGCTGAGCGACTGGGGCGAGCTCGACGTCGAGATCTTTCTGAACGCCTCGGTGTTCGTGGTCGCGATCTGGATCGGCGGCATCTACGTCAACATGCGGCGGCGCTTCGTGGAGAACCTGGTCGAGCGGGCCGAACGCGCCGAGAGGGAGCGCGACCAGCAGGCGCTCATCGCCACCGCCGCCGAGCGCGCCCGGATCGCGCGGGAGCTGCACGACGTCGTCGCCCACAACGTCAGCGTCATCGTGGTCCAGGCCGACGGGGCCGGGTTCGCCATCGACAGCGACCCCGACCAGGCCAAACGAGCCGTCGAGGCGATCTCGGCGACCGGGCGGCAGGCGCTCGCCGAGATGCGGCGGCTGGTCGGGGTGCTGCGCGACGACGGGGCGCGGTCGGAGGAGTACGCGCCCCAGCCGGGGCTCGGGCAGCTCGACGAGCTCGTACGCCAGGTGCGCGCGTCCGGGCTGCCGGTGGACATCCGGGTGGAGGGCACGCCCGATCATCTCGCGGAAGGACTACAGCTGGTGATCTACCGGATCGTCCAGGAGGCCCTGACCAACACCCTCAAACACGGCGGGCCCGGGGTGAAGGCCACGGTCCAGGTCGTCTACGGCCCCCGCGACGTGCTGCTGCGCATCGCCGACGACGGCCGGGGCGCCGCCTCGGCCACGGGCGAGGGCGGCCACGGCCTCATCGGCATGCGCGAACGGGTCTCCATGTACGGCGGCGACGTCCACGCCGCCCCCAAGCCCGGCGGCGGCTTCCTCGTGGTGGCGCGCATCCCGGCGGGGGGCCCGCGATGATCCGGGTGATCCTGGTCGACGACCAGGAGCTGGTCAGGGCCGGGTTCCGCATGGTGCTGGGCGCGCAGCCCGACATCGAGGTGGCCGGCGAGGCCGGCGACGGGGCCGCCGCCGTGGAGCTGGTCAAGGGCGGCGTGGTCGCCGACGTCGTGCTGATGGACGTGCGGATGCCGCGCATGGACGGGGTCGAGGCCACCCGGCTGATCACCTCGTTGCCGAACCCGCCCAAGGTCCTCATCCTCACCACGTTCGACCTCGACGAATACGCCTTCGCGGCGATCCGGTCCGGCGCGTCGGGCTTCCTGCTGAAGGACGTGCCCCCGGCCGACCTGCTGAGCGCGATCAGGTCGGTGCACGACGGCGACGCCGTGGTGGCCCCGTCGACCACGCGGCGGCTGCTCGACCTCGTCTCCGCCTACCTGCCCGAGGCGCCCACCGCCCCGGAGCCCGACGGCCTGACCGCCCGCGAGCGGGAGGTGCTCGTCCACGTGGCGCGAGGGCTCTCCAACGCCGAGATCGCCACGCGGCTCACCCTCGCCGAGGCCACGGTGAAGACCCACCTGGGCCGGATCCTGGCCAAGCTGGAGCTGCGCGACCGGGCGCAGGTGGTGGTCTACGCGTACGAGACCGGGATGGTCGGCCGAAAGTCTGACCCGCGGCTACCTCCCCGGTAGCAACAGGAGCCCCGGAGGCGACCCCAGAACCATGGGAAGGCCGTCCCGGCGACCGAAGAAAAGCCGGGGGCGCGTCAATAGCGTTGCTGACCATGACGATGACTACCGACGTCCGCGCCGCCGTGGTGGCACGGGGGCTCAGCAAGATTTACGGCCAGGGCGACGCCGCCGTCCACGCGCTGCGCGGCATCGACGTGAGCTTCGCCACGGGGGCGTTCACGGCGATCATGGGGCCGTCGGGGTCGGGCAAGTCCACCCTGATGCACTGCCTGGCCGGGCTCGACACGGTCAGCGCGGGCCATGTGCACATCGGCGACGCCGACATCACGACCCTGTCCGACAAGCAGCTCACGCTGCTGCGCCGCGAACGCATCGGGTTCGTGTTCCAGGCCTTCAACCTGCTGCCCACCCTGACCGCCCTGCAGAACATCCGCCTGCCGCTGGAGATCGCCGGGCGGCAGGCCGACCAGGTCCTGATGGACCGCGTGGTCGAGACCGTGGGATTGCGCGACCGCCTGTCCCACAAGCCGAGCCAGCTCTCGGGCGGCCAGCAGCAGCGGGTGGCGGTGGCCCGCGCCCTCATCAGCAAGCCCCAGGTGATCTTCGCCGACGAGCCCACCGGCAACCTCGACTCCCGCAGCGGGGCCGAGGTCCTGTCGTTCCTCCGCCGGTCGGTGCGCGAACTCGGCCAGACCATCGTGATGGTCACCCACGACCCGCTGGCCGCCTCCTACGCCGACCGCGTGGTGTTCCTCCGCGACGGGCTGCTGGTCAGCGAAGTGACCCAGCCGACCCCGCAGAGCGTGCACGACATGCTGCTGAAGCTGGAGGCCTGAGCCGTGCTGCGCACCACGCTGGCCGGGCTGGTGGCACACCGGCTCCGGCTGCTGCTCACCTCGCTGGCCATCACCCTCGGCGTCGGCTTCATCGCGGGCACGTTCGTGCTGACCGACACCATCGAGCAGGGCTTCCGCCAGCTCTTCACGGCCGACGCCGACAAGGTCGCCGTCGCGGTCACCCCGAAGGACGAGAACATCCCCGAAGAGGTGCTGGCCAAGCTGAAGACCCTGCCCGGCGTGGCCGCCGCGCAGGGGCTCGTGCGGGGCACCGCGCCGCTGCTCGACAGGTCGGGCCGGGCCGCCGGGTCCACCGCGACGAGCGGCGTCTCCGTCGTCGCCGGGCCGCTCGACCGGACGAACTACGTCAGCGGCCACGCCCCGGCCGGCCCCGGTGAGGCGGTGCTCGACGAGAACACCGCGCGCACGCGGCAGTTCGAGGTCGGCGACACGATCACCGTGCTCGACCTCGCTGAGAAACGGCGCCAGTTCTCCCTGGTCGGCATCATCGACGTGGGCGTCGACCAGAGTCTCGCCTTCACCGGCGCGGTCGGGTTCGACACCGCGACCGCGCTGGAGATGACCGGCGCGAAGGGCTACCACGAGGTCGACCTGGCCGCCGCGGCCGGGGTCTCCCCCGAGGCGCTCAAGAAGGCGGTGTCGGAGGCGCTCGGGCAGACGTACACGATCAGGACCGGTGAGGAACTGGCCCAGAGGCTGGCCGCCGAGAGCAACCTGGAGCTCGACTACCTGGTGCTCGTGCTGCTGCTGTTCGGGTGCGTGGCGATGTTCGTGGCGGCGCTGGTCATCTACAACACCTTCAACATCCTGGTCGCCCAGCGGACCCGCGAGATGGCGCTGCTGCGCTGCATCGGGGCGACGCGCGGGCAGGTGTTCCGGTCGATCCTGCTGGAGTCGGCGATCGTCGGGCTGATCTCGTCGGCGCTGGGGTTGCTGGTCGGGCTCGGGCTGGGCGCGCTCGCCCTCGACGTGATGGGGCGCTTCGACGCTCCCGTCCCGACCGGCGCGAGCATCGCGCTGACGCCGCGCACGATCGTGCTCGGGCTGGTCGTCGGGCTGCTGGTGACCGTGGTCGCGGCGGTGCTGCCGGCCCGCGGGGCGACCCGGGTGGCGCCGATCGCGGCGCTGCGCAGCCAGGTCGAGGAGCAGACGTTCCGGGCGGGGCTGGTCCGGTCCATCATCGCCGGGCTGCTGCTGGCGGGCGGGCTCGGGCTCACCGCCGTGGCGATCTGGGTGCTCGACGGCGACGCCGGGCTGCTGACCGCGATGGGCGGCGGCGCGGTGTTCTTCCTCGGCGTGATCGTGATCGGGCCGATCCTGATGAGCCCGCTCAGCGCGTTCGCCGGGTGGGTGCCGCGCAAGGTCTTCGGCGTGCCGGGGCGGCTCGCCGTCGACAACTCCCGCCGCAACCCGAAGCGGGCCGCGACCACGACGGTCGCGCTGACCATCGGCGTCACCCTGATGACCCTCATCTCGGTGATCACCGCCAGCACCCGCGAGACGGTCGTCGGCAGCCTCGACGAGCAGTTCCCCGTCGACTTCATGATCACCGCGCAGTACGGCCGCGAGGACGGCACGCCCCTCCTGCCCTCCGAGGTGCCCGCGACGCTGCGCGCGCTGCCCGAGGCCGGGCTGGTCGCCGAACTGCGGCGGATCGACCACGGCGGCGTCACCGTCGGCACCCTCCCCGACGGCGCGGCCTTCCGGCCGGAGGTCCGCTCCGGCTCGCTCGCCGCCCTCGGCCCCGGCACCGTCGCGCTGTCCGAGAACCAGGCCAAGGACCTGGGTGTACGGGTCGGCGGCACCGTCCCCCTCGACACCACCGAGGCCGGGAAGGTCGACCTCAAGGTGGTGGCCGTGATCGCCGACGGCAGCTTCAACCAGGCGCTGCCCTACACGGTCACCCTGGCCGACTTCGAGAAGTACTACGGAAAGGTCGGCCCGGCCCGCGTCTACGTCAAGGCCAAGGACCCCGCCGCCGCCGACGCCGCCCGCCGGGCCGTCGAGTCGGCGCTGGTCGCCTACCCGACCGCGCAGCTCTCCAGCGCCGCCGAGGTGCGGGGCGAGTTCGACGAGGCCTTCGACATGATGTTCACGATCTTCGCCGCGCTGCTCGGGCTGGCGATCCTGATCTCCCTGCTCGGCATCGCCAACACCCTGTCGTTGTCGGTGCACGAACGCACCCGCGAGTCGGCGCTGCTGCGCGCCCTCGGCCTCACCCGGCCGCAGCTGCGCGGCATGCTCTCGATCGAGGCGCTGGTGCTGGGCCTGGTCGGGGCGATGGTCGGCGTCGTCATCGGCGTCGCCTTCGGGTGGGCGGCGCTCCAGACGATCCCGAACGAGACCGTCTTCGTCGTGCCGGCCGGCCAGGTGCTGCTCTATCTGGTGTTGTCGGCGCTGGCCGGGGTGCTCGCGGCGGTGCTGCCCGCCCGCCGGGCGGCCAACGCCTCCATCGTGGGGTCACTCGCCTCCAGTTAGCGGGGAACGTGGTCGGGCCACTGCTCGGCCACGAACTCCGGCGCCAGCAGGGGGCGGACGGCCAGTTCGCCGGTACGCCGGTCGATGACGATGCAGCCGCCCCCCACGGTCGCCGGCAGGACGCTCGGGTCCTCCGGCTCGTCGTCTCTGGCCCAGGCCACGAATCCGTCGTCGAAGGCGTAGACGGCGACCTCGGTGGAGCGGGCCCGCCCCCCGTTGAACCATTCTTCGGCCAGCGCGCGGGCGGTGTCCGGGCTCACACCCGCTGACCCGCGCGGTCGAGGACCACGCAGAAGACCCCCGTCACGTTCTCGTACGGCGGCTCGATGGCCATGTGTCCCCGCTGTGCGTCGATCCACAGCACCTCCCCCATTGAGTTCACGGCGTTCCACGCGTGGCTGCCCCCCTGGGGCCAGCGTGTGATGAGCACGGTCGCGGCGCCGTGTCCGGCCGACCGCAACCGCCCGGCCACCACCGCGTAGGCGCGGCGGCCCTGCCCGACGTACTCGAAACGATGGCCGAGCCACTGCTCGGCCCTGGCCACCCCGCCCGCCTCACCCGAGAGGACGGGTTTGCCGACCCGGTCGTATTCGGGCTGGCGGGCCGCCGCGACGACGGGTTCGCCGTGCCACGACGACATGACCGACAGGGCGCAGTCGATGGCATTGGTCGACCGGAACGGGTCGTCGGTCGGCCCTTCGGCGTTGATCAACCGGATCCAGGTGCCGCGCGGATCGGGGAACCTGCCGCTCAACGCCTCGGCGAGATCTCGTTGTGCCTGCGGGTCGGGTCTCGCCAGCCCGCCCGGCACCCCGTAGGGCCGCGACTGCTCCAGCGGACGCGGCCGGGCCGCCCGGTCGAACCAGTCGTCGCCCGCCGGCGGCAACCGGGACGGCAGCGGGGACGGCCGCGGATCGAGGGACGGCGCGGGGGTCTCGGCGGCCTTCTCGTAGTCACGCCACCGGCGCCCGTCACCGGTGACGACGGGATTGTAGACGCCGGTCGGCAACCGCCACCGGGACTGACGCTCGGCCATCGACCCCTTCCCTTCGATGTGACCGATCGTAAGGGGGCGACTCCGTTGAGCAACCGGCTTTCCCGAATCCTGCCGTTCAGGTGGTCTCGATGAGAACCCGGTGGTAGCCGGTGGCGCCGTTCGGCTCCGGCGGGGCGCCGTGGTTGGTCTGCGTCTCGCCGGTCTCGTCGGTGGCCCGGCACGACAGCGTGTGCAGCCCGCTGGTGAGGTCGACGTCGATCGTCCACTGCCGCCAGGTGTCCAGGCCCGGCACCTCGGCCAGCCGCGCCTCCTGCCACGGCCCGTCGTCGACCTTGACCTCGACCTTCGCGATGCCCTTGGTCTGCGCCCAGGCGACCCCGGCGACGACGTTGCGGCCCGGCTTGGTCTTGTTGCGCGGGGTGTCGATGCGCGACTGCGTCTTGATGGGCCCCTTGGCGTCCCAGCCCCGGTCGGTCCAGTACGCCGTCTCCTGGTCGAACCGGGTCACGTTGACGTCGACGACCCACTTGGTGGCCGAGACGTAGCCGTAGAGGCCCGGCACGACCTGCCGGACCGGGAAGCCGTGCGCGACCGGGAGCGGCTCGCCGTTCATGGCGAACGCGAACAGGGCGTCGCGGCCGTCCATGACGACCTCGACCGGGGTGCCCGCGGTCCAGCCGTCGGCGCTGGTCGACAGCAGCATGTCGGCGCCGGCCTTGATCCCGGCCTCGCGCAGCACCCCGGCCATGGCCACGCCGAGCCAGCGGGCGTTGCCGACGTAGGGGCCACCGACCGGGTTGGAGACGCACGTCAGCGTGACGTCGGCCTCGACGATGGGGCGTTTCAGCAACTCGGCGAAGCTGAGCTCGATGGGCCGCTCGACCATGCCGTGGATCTTCAGCGACCACGTGTTCGGGTCGACGTTGGGCAGGGCGAGGGCGGTGTCGACCCGGTAGAAGTCGTGGTTGGGGGTGACGAACGGCGCCAGGTTCGGGATCTTGAAGTCGACCCCGGCGGGCAGCGGCGGCAGCGGCGTGGCCGGTTTCGGCAGCGTGGCCGCGACCTGCGCCCGCTCCGCGGCGACGTTGTTGCGACCGCCGAGCCAGACCCCGGCGGCCCCGGTCACCACGGCGACCCCGGCGCCGGTCGCCACGCCGGTGAACAGGCTGCGCCGGTCGATGGTCCTGAGCCGGTCCCCGGCGAGCATGACCGGCGGCTGCTCAAGCGGCTGAGTCCCGGCCGCGGTGTTGTGCTCGTCGCGCTCGACCGGCGGGGCGGCCTCGTCTCCGGCGGTCTCCTCGGCCGGCTCCCGGACCCGTTCCGCCGTCTCGACCGGTTCCAGCCGCCGGAAGAGCCTGGTCAGCGCCGAGGCTCCGGCCCAGGCCGCGAGCAGTGAGGGGAGCACGTCGAGCATGCCCGCGTCGGGCCGGGTCGCCGCCGCCCACGCGCCGACGACGCCGAACAGCAACAGGGCCAGCCGCCCGTAGCCGACCCGGATCCGGGCCAGCACTCCGAACCCCGCCGCCAGCAGGGCGATCACCACGAAGATCCCGCCGATGAGGACGGTCTTGTCGTTCTCGCCGAAGGTCGCGATGGCCCAGTTCTTGAGCCACGACGGGGACAGGTCGACGGCCGCGTTGCCGACCGCCACCACGGGTGAGGAGTCTCCGCCGATGACGCCGGCCGCGAGCTGGCCGACGCCGACCGCCACGGCGGCGGCGGTCAGCCCGGCGAGTGCCGCGACCCAGGAGGGCGCGGTCGAGCGAGATGTCACACAAGGATCCTACGAACGCCCTGTTCGTACGGGAGCCCCAAGTTCTTACGAAACCGAGAACACCTCGGCCAGGACCGGCACCATCGCCCGCATCGAGATGCCGCGATGGGAGATCGCGTCCTTCTCGGCGGGGGGCATCTCGGCGGTCGTGCGGGTCTCGCCGTCGGGGACGAAGATCGGGTCGTAGCCGAACCCCATGGTGCCCCGGGGCGCCCGGATCACGTGGCCGTGCATGACGCCTTCGACCACCCGCTCCTCGCCCGACGGCAGCGCGAGCGCCGCCACGCACGCGAAGTGGGCCTGGCGGCGGTCGTCGGGCACGTCGTTGATCTGGGCCAGCAGCAGGTCGAGGTTGGCCTTGTCGTCGCCGTGGCCGCCCGACCAGCGGGCCGAGAAGATGCCGGGCATGCCGTTGAGGGCGTCGACGCACAGGCCCGAGTCGTCGGCGATGCAGGGCAGGCCGCTCTGCCGGGCCACGGTGTGGGCCTTGAGCAGCGCGTTCTCGGCGAAGGTCAGACCGGTCTCGGCGACGTCGCCGATCTCGGGGAAGGCCTCCAGGCCGACGAGCTCGATCGGCAGCGCGGCCTCTTCGAGGATGCGCCGCAGTTCGACGATCTTGCCCTGGTTGCGGGTGGCGAGGAGCAGCTTGGTCATGCGAGCGCGGCCTTCTGGAGCTCGGTCAGCTCGGCGCAGCCGAGCGTGGCCAGGTCGAGCAGTTCGTTGAGGGTCGCGCGGTCGAACGGCGCCCCTTCGGCGGTGCCCTGCACCTCGACGAACGCGCCCTTGCCGGTCATCACGACGTTCATGTCGGTCTCGGCCTTGACGTCCTCGACGTAGCAGAGGTCGAGCAGCGGGGTGGTGCCGACGATGCCGACCGAGACGGCGGCGACCGAGTCGACCAGCGGGTCGCCGGGGCACATGCGCTTCTTGCGCATCCAGGCGATCGCGTCGGCCAGCGCGACGTAGGCGCCGGTGATCGCGGCCGTGCGGGTGCCGCCGTCGGCCTGGAGCACGTCGCAGTCGAGCACGATCGAGTTCTCGCCGAGCGCCTTGTAGTCGACGCAGGCCCGCAGGGACCGGCCGATCAGCCGGGAGATCTCGTGGGTCCGGCCGCCGATCTTGCCGCGCACCGACTCACGCTCACCGCGGGTGTTGGTGGCGCGCGGCAACATCGCGTATTCGGCGGTCACCCAGCCGAGGCCGCTGCCCTTGCGCCAGCGCGGCACCCCGCTCTCGACGGAGGCGGCGCAGAGCACCTTCGTGCCGCCGAATTCGACCAGGACCGACCCCTCGGCGTGGGCCAGCCAGTTCCGCGTGATCGTCACCGGCCGGAGCTGGTCGGGCGAACGTCCATCAGTGCGAGCCATGGGCCTCACCCTAGGTCATAGACCGCACCGGATCGGGCCAACTCGATCTCGCCCGAATAGCCGCCCCGGTCGGCGTCGGCGCGCACGCGCGCGTCGTCGTGCCAGGGCACCAGGTGGGTGAGGACCAGCCTCCCGGCCCCGGCCTTGGCGGCGTGCTCGGCCGCCTGGCGGCCGGTCAGGTGGAGGTCGGGCGGGTTGCCGGGCCCGTCGAGGAACGAGGCCTCGCAGAGCAGCAGGTCGGTGTCGCCGGCCAGGCCGACGAGGGCGTCGCACTCGCCGGTGTCGGCCGAGTAGGTGACCGAGCGGCCGCCGTGGGCGACGCGCAGGCCGTAGGTCTCCACGGGGTGGTTGACCAGGGCCGCGGTGACCTGGAAGGGGCCGATCTCGAACGTGCCCGGCGACAGGGCCGTGAAGTCGAAGGCGGTCTCCATCGTGGGCTCCTGCGGCATCCCGTAGGCGGCGTTCAACCGCGCGGGGGCCATGGCGGGGGCGTACACGGGGATCTTGGGAAAGGGGGCGCCGGGGCCGTAGCTGCGGACGACGTGGTAGCTGCACATGTCGAGGCAGTGGTCGGCGTGCAGGTGGGACAGGCAGATCGCGTCGATCTCGAACGGGCTGACGTGACGCTGCAGCGCGCCCAGGGAGCCGTTGCCGAAGTCGACCAGCATCCGGAAGCCCTCGGCCTCGTACAGGTAGCAGGACGACGGGCTCGCCGGGCCGGGGAAGCTGCCGGAGCAGCCGACGACGGTCAGTTTCACGCTGTTCCTCCGAACACGGGCGCGGCCAGTTCGACCGCCTGGATCTCCGGCCCGAGGAACCGCCGCCCGAGGGTCTCGAACAGCAGGGTGTCGCCGGTCGTGCCGAACCGGTGGGCGGGCACGCCCGAGGCCCGCACCAGGCCTCGGTCGCGCAGCACCCGGAAGACGTCTTTGGCGGTCTCCTCGGCGCTCGACACGAGCGTGACGCCGTCGCCGGCGACGTAGGAGATCGCGCCGAGCAGCAGCGGATAGTGGGTGCACCCGAGGATGAGGGTGTCGCAGCCGGCGTCGAGGATGGGCGTCAGGTATTCGCGCACCGCCTCGATGACGGCCTCGCTCTCGGTCTCGCCCCGTTCGACGAACTCGACCAGGCGCGGCGCGGCGACCCCGACCAGCTCGACGTGGGGCGCGGCGGCGAACGCGTCCTGGTAGGCCATCGAGGCGATGGTGGCCTGGGTGCCGATCACCCCGACCTTCCCGTTGCGGGTCGCCGACGCCGCCCGCCGGGTGGCCGGCTGGATGACCTCGACGACCGGCACCCGGTAGCGCTCGCGCGCGTCGCGCAGCACCGCCGCGCTGGCCGTGTTGCACGCGATCACGAGCATCTTGACGTCGTGGGACACCAGATGGTCGAGCAGCTCCAGGGCGTAGGACCTGACCTCGGCGATGCGCTTGGGGCCGTAGGGCTGGCGGGCCGTGTCGGCGACGTAGAAGACCGGTTCGTTGGGCAACTGGTCGATGATCGCGCGGGCTACGGTCAGCCCCCCGAAACCGCTGTCGAAGATCCCGATGGACCCCTGACCATAACTCTCCACCACGGAGTCAGCTTATGGCCGATCATGCGGCGCGTCCCCGTGACACCGAGCACACTCTTCAGCCGCGTCCCACCCTCGCGAGCTGCCGCGACTGCGCGACGAGGCGTCCGGCGGAGTCCCACACCTCGGCGTCCTCGTCGAACCAGCCGTCGCCGACCATCCGCCCGGAGGCGAGGACGGTGAGCCAGCCGGGGGCCGGCAGGGCGCGCAGGTGCCAGGTGAGCTCGACCGTCGGGGCCCAGCCGCGCAGGCCCGCGCTGAAGACCACCGGGGGCAGCGCGTCGACCGCCAGGGCCAGCACGTACGGGTCGGGCTCCTGGCCGTGCCGCAGCCGGAAGTAGGCGCGCGACTCGGGGCGGCCGGTCGGCTCGCCGGTCAGCCAGCCGACGGTGGGCGGGTCGAACAGCAGCTCCATCTGGCCGTTCAGGTACATGTTCGACTCGGGCTTCGGCTCGGGCAGCGGCAGGCAGGCCTCGGGCGGCGGCATCGGGTGGGACGGCTCGCCCAGGTAGACCGGCTCGGCCAGCGGGTCGAGGGTCGCGGTGGTGACCAGCGTCTCCAGGATCGGGCCGTCGGCGCCGACGAGCGAGGCGCGGCTGATCGTCGTCGTCTTGCCGGTCTTCACCTGCTCGACCGTCACCCGGGCCGGGCCCGGCCGCCCGGACCGCAGGAACTGGGCGCCGGTCGAGACCGGGTGCTCGTGCGGCGAGTCGTCGACCGCCGCCCGCAGCAGCACGGCCATCAGATATCCGCCGTTCAGCGGGCCGCCGACCGAGTAGCCCTCGTCGAGGCACACGTCGTAGACGCCCTCGCCGACCCGGACCGCCCGGGTCGCCTCCCCGAAACCGCTCAACGCACCCTCCCGAATGTTGTTCTGGAACACTGTATCTTGACTGGTCCATAGCCGTCCGTACAGGGAGATCCGGGCATTCACCGGCCATGACGGGACGGGAACTGATCGGTCAGTGCGTTTGGGACGTGCGCGGGGTGTGGGTCGGTCACGTGGTGGACGTGCGCATGGTCACCGGCAGCCGCAACCCGTTCAAGAAGAGCGCCGAACCCGAGACCGCCGGGCTGGTCGTGTCGGCCACCCGGGCGCAGTTCCTCCTCGGCGTGCACCGCGACGCGAGCGGCCGGGTCAACGGCACCCTGCAGCAACTCACCCGGCTCCTGTACGCCCGCAGCCTGGTCGTCCCCTGGGATCTGGTGGAAACCAGCGATACAGGAGAAGTGCACCTCAAAGAGCCGAAAGATGTCCTTAAGCGCCAATAGTCAAGAAGGCTGCAAGCGATTCGCTACCGGCACGGCATACTTTCAGACTCGTCGGAGATCACCCCACTTTGCGAGTTGACCCCATGCCTGCCGAGAACCCCCCCGGTTTCCCCTTTGACGTCAGCGGCGGAGACCCGGACCGGACCATCAACTACCGCACGCCGCAGCAGCAGCCGCAGCCGCACGTAGAGCCGACCCGGATCGACTTCGGCGGCACCCAGCAGATGTACGCCCCCCAGCAGCCCCCGCAGCAGGGCCAGTGGCGCCAGCCCGAGGAACTGGGCTACGACCTGCCCCCCGTGGTGCACGCCCCCGTCCAGAAGCGCGGCCCCAAGGGCGCCATCATCGCCGTGATCGTCGCCGTGCTCGTCGGCCTGGTCGGCGGCGGCGGCGTGTGGGCCTTCTCCGCCCTGAGCGGCGGCGGCGCGCAGCCCGCCGAGGTGCTCCCGGCCGGCGCCCTGGCCTACGCCCGGATCGACCTCGACCCGGCCGCCAACCAGAAGCTGGCCCTGTTCAGCATCGCCCGCAAGTTCACCGCCACCAAGGACGCCTTCTCCGGCGACGACCCGCGTGAGGCCCTCTTCAAGGCCATCTCCTCGGACAACGAGAACTTCAAGGACATCGACTACGCGGCCGACATCGAGCCCTGGCTCGGCGACCGCATCGGCTTCGCCGTCATGCCCGGGAAGGACGCGAACGAGCCCGGCTTCGCCCTCGCGATCCAGGTGAAGGACGCCAACGCGGCCCGCGCCGGCATCGCCAAGCTCGACGCCGGCTCCGGCACCAAGACCGGCATGGTCATCCGCGGCGACTACGCCATCGTCTCCCCCACCCAGGCGGAGGCCGACAAGTACGCCACCGGCCCCACCCTGGCCGAGTCGGCCAACTTCACCGCCGACATGGAGGCCCTCGGCGAGCCGGGTGTGCTCTCCTTCTGGGGCGACCTCGGCCAGCTCGCCGCGATGGGCGGCGCCCAGGTCGCCGACCCGGCCCTGACCGACCAGCTGAAGAACGGCCGCTTCGCGGGGGCGCTGCGGTTCGACGGCTCCTACGCGGAACTCGCCGCCATCACCCGCGGCGTCAAGAGCCCGGTCACCGTGCAGACCAGCCCGGTGAAGCTGGGCGAGCTGCCCGACACCACCGCCGGGGCGCTGGCCATCTCGGGCCTCGGCGAGGGCGTCAAGGGCGGCTGGGACCAGATCGTGAAGTCGGTGGAGAGCACCGGCGGCGGCGCCCAGTTCAGCCAGTTCGTCACCCAGGCCCAGCAGCAGTTCGGCCTGACCCTGCCCGACGACCTGGCCACCCTGCTCGGCGACAGCATCACCGTCGCGATCGACTCGCAGGGCCTCGACGGCAACATGCCGAACGCCGGCGCCGTGCTGGCCACCGACCCGGCCAAGGCCGGCGAGGTGCTGACCAAGGTCGAGCAGGCGCTCGCCGTCGCCGGTCAGCCGCTCCAGCTCGCCAAGGCCCCCGGCGAGGGCAAGCTGGTCGTGGCCACCAACCAGGACTACGCGAACAAGCTCGCCGCGGGCGGCACGCTGGCCGACAGCGAAACCTTCCAGACCGCGGTCCCGAACGCCGACTCGGCCGGGTTCGGACTGTTCGTCGACCTCGACAAGATCGAGAACCTCTACCTGCAGGGCATGTCGGAGGAGGACAAGGCCAACCTCCAGGTGCTCCGCGCGGTGGGCATGAGCGGCGGAACTTCGGGGAGCGACGCGAACTTCTCCCTGCGCGTGCTGTTCAATTGACATAAGGGAAGGGCCCCGCCTCAACTCTCAGGGAGGCGGGGCCCTTCTCGTGTATCCGCGGGTCAGGCCCAGAGCTGCCCTTCGAGGCGGTCTTCGGCCTCGTCGAGGGTGCCCTCGTAGGCGCCGGTCGACAGGTACTTCCAGCCGCCGTCGGCGACCACGAACACGATGTCGGCCCGCTCGCCCTCCTGCACGGCCTTGCGGCCCATGCCGATGGCGGCGTGGAGGGCGCAGCCGGTGGAGATGCCGGCGAAGATGCCCTCGGTGGCCAGCAGCTCACGCGTGCGCTTGAGGGCGTCGGCCGAGGTCACCGAGTAGCGGGTGGTCAGCACCGACTCGTCGTAGATCTCCGGGATGAAGCCCTCGTCGACGTTGCGCAGGCCGTAGACGAGCTCGCCGTAACGGGGCTCGGCGGCCACGATCTTGACGTCGGGCTTGTGCTCCCGCAGGTAGCGGCCGACGCCCATGAGGGTGCCGGTCGTGCCCAGGCCCGCCACGAAGTGGGTGACCGTCGGCAGGTCGTCGAGGATCTCGGGACCGGTCGACTCGTAGTGGGAGCGCCAGTTGGCCGGGTTGCCGTACTGGTAGAGCATGATCCAGTCGGGGTGTTCGGCCGCCAGGCCCTTGGCCACCCGGACCGCCTCGTTGGAGCCGCCCGCCGCGGGCGACGAGATGATCTCGGCGCCGTACATGCGGAGCAGCTGGCGGCGCTCCTCGGAGGTGTTCTCGGGCATGACGCAGATCAGCTTGTAACCCTTGAGCCGGGCCGACATCGCCAGCGAGATGCCGGTGTTGCCGGAGGTCGGTTCGAGGATCGTGCAGCCGGGGGTGAGCACCCCGTCCTTCTCGGCCTGCTCGATCATCCACAGGGCGGGCCGGTCTTTGATCGAGCCGGTCGGGTTGCGGTCTTCGAGCTTGGCCCAGATCCGCACGTCGGGCGACGGCGAGAGGCGGGGCAGCCCGACGAGCGGGGTGCGGCCGACCGACTCGATCAGCGAGTCGAAGCGCATGGGTGATCAGCCACCGGCGACGGCGGGGAGCACGGTGACCGTGTCGCCGTCGGAGACGGGGGTGCCGAGCCCGCCGAGGAACCGGACGTCCTCGTCGTTGAGGTAGACGTTCACGAACCGGCGGAGCTTGTCGTTCTCGACGAGCCGGGCCTTGATCCCCGGGTGCCGGGCCTCCAGGTCGCCGATCAGCTCTTCGATCGTGGCGCCGGAGGCGTCGACGGCCTTGGCGCCGTCGGTGTAGGTGCGCAGGATGGTCGGGATGCGGACCTCGATGGCCATGTCTCGTTCTCTCTTCTTGTCTTCAGGTCTGTGGTGTACGGGGAAATGTGAACGTCAATGACAGTCGTAGACCACGACGGAAGGAGAGTGCGCGAAGAGGTACGGTTGCACGCCCAGGGACATGACATCCATTTTAAACGCCCGGTTCCAGGATCTTTACGTCCTCCTCCTCGATCACGCCGTCAACGATCCGGAACGACCGGAACTGGGCGAGCGCGGTGGAGTAGAGGACGTAGTGGGCGCCCGGCTCCGACGCGTAGGAGACGTCGGTGCGCGAGGGGTAGGCCTCGGTGGCCGTGTGGGAGTGGTAGATCACGACGGGCTCCTCGTCGTTGTCGTCCATCTCACGCCAGACGCGGAACTGCTCCATCGAGTCGAACCGGTAGAACGTGGGAGAGCGCTCGGCGTTCTCCATCGGGACGAACCGCTCGGGCACCCCGGCCCGCCCGGCGATGACGCCGCAGGCCTCGTCGGGATGGTCCGCCGTCGCGTGGGCGATGATCCGGTCGACCAGTTCGCGCGAGATCGTCAGCATGGTCGCGAACCTACCAAAGGGCCTGGACGAGGGTGTCCTGCAGGTAGGTCAGCCAGTCGTAGGTGACGAAGGCCGGGTAGCGCGGGTCGTCGTCGGCCATCCCGGCGATCTCCTCATGGGTGTCCTCGGTGACCTCAAGACGTACACCCAGCACTAGCCGGAGGTCGTTGAGGGCGCGCAACCAGGCCTGGGCCTGTTCGGTGGTCAGCGTCACCTTGCCGCCGGCGGCGGTCTCGATCAGCGTGAGCGCGTCGGCCCGCTTGGCGTCGCGCAGATCACCCTCGGTGTAGCGGCGGAACTCGGCGGAGGCGGCGTCGTCGTCGGCGTAGGCCGACGGGAAGAGCCGGGCGAGCACCGGATCGGTCGGCTCGGTGGCGGGCCCGATGCGCAGCGCCCGCTCCAGCGGGTCGTCGCCGGTCTCCCCCGGCTCGACCACGTCGAGCACCATCGAGGCCACCAGCGACCGGAGCACGCCTGCCTCGGCCGCGTCGAGATGGACCGACACGCCCTCGCGCGTCGCCCTGAAACCGTGACCCATCAGCCGTCCTTCTGCAGGGTCGCCCAGAGGCCGTAGGAGTGGAGGGTCTGGACGTCGCGCTCCATCTCCTCCCGCGTGCCGCTCGACACGACGGCCCGGCCCTTGTGGTGGACGTCGAGCATGAGCTTCTCGGCCTTCTCCCGGGCGTAGCCGAAGACGCTCTGGAAGACATAGGTCACATAGGACATGAGGTTGACCGGGTCATTCCAGACGATGGTCACCCACGGCAAATCTGGGCGAACGTCAGCTTTCGGACGCTCAACCTCGATCGGAGCGGTGCTACCCACATCCCCAATCCTGCCTCACCGCGGTCGTAGTCTCGACTCGTGCAAACGTCCATGAGCTCGGCCTTGCTAACAGACATGTATGAGTTGACCATGTTGCGGGCGGCGCTGGCCGGCGGCACCGCCCATCGCCGGGCGGTGTTCGAGGTCTTCGCCCGCCGCCTGCCCGCAGGCCGCCGCTACGGCGTCGTCGCAGGCACCGGCCGGGTCCTCACCGCCATCGAGGAGTTCCGCTTCGGCGACCCGGAGCTGGAGTTCCTGGAGACCATCGTCGACCCGCCGACCCTGTCGTTCCTCGCCGACTTCCGTTTCTCCGGGGATGTGTACGGCTACCGCGAAGGTGAGACGTACTACCCGGGCTCCCCGATCATGGTCGTCGAGGGCACCTTCGCCGAGGCGGTGGTCCTGGAGACGGTGATCCTGTCGATCCTCAACCACGACTGCGCGATCGCCTCGGCCGCCTCCCGCATGACCCGCGCGGCCCAGGGACGCCCGCTGATCGAGATGGGCTCCCGCCGCACCCACGAGAGGGCCGCCGTCGCCGCCGCCCGCGCCGCCTACCTGTGCGGCTTCGCGACCACCTCCAACCTCCAGGCCGGCCGCGAGTTCGGCATCCCGACGGCCGGCACCAGCGCCCACGCCTTCACCCTGCTCCACGACTCGGAGGAGGCCGCCTTCCGCGCCCAGATCGACTCCCTCGGGCCCGCGACGACCCTGCTGGTCGACACCTATTCGGTGGAGGAGGCCGTGCGGACCGCCGTGAAGCTGGCCGGCGGCGACCTGGGCGCGGTCCGGATCGACTCGGGTGACCTGGGCGTGGTCGCCATCGAGGTCAGGCGCCAGCTCGACTCTCTCGGCGCCGACCGCACCCGGATCGTGGTGACGGGCGACCTCGACGAGCACGCCATCGCCGCCCTGGCCGTGGCCCCCGTCGACGGCTACGGCGTCGGGACGAAACTGGTGACGGGCTCGGGCGCCCCCACGGCGAACCTGGTCTACAAGCTGGTCGACCGCGAGGACCTGACCGGGACCATGAAGCCGGTCGCCAAGACCTCGGTGGGCAAGCCGAGCCGGGGCGGCCGCAAGTGGGCCTACCGTTCCCTGGAGGACGGGATCGCGGTCGAGGAGATCGTCTCCAACCGCCCCGACGACTCCCTCGGCCGCCCGCTGCTCGCCCACCTGGTCAGCGGCGGCGAGATCATCGGCCGCGAGCCCCTGGACGACGCCCGCGCCCGGCATCACGAGTCGATGCGCGAATTGCCGCAAATCGCCCATAGCCTGTCGCCGGGCGACCCGGCTGTGCCTACTATTTTCTCCTGATCGCGGGAGAGCGGCGCATGAGGACGACGCCGGTCTCCCGCGATCTTCTAGATTGGGACGTATGACCACCGCGCTTGTGATCGTCGACGTGCAGAACGACTTCTGCGAGGGCGGCAGCCTGGCCGTGACCGGCGGCGCGGGCGTGGCCGCGGCCATCAGCGTCCACGTGGCGCGGGGCGACTACGACCACGTGGTGGCGACGCGCGACTACCACGTCGACCCCGGCGCCCACTTCGCCCTCGACCCCGACTTCATGACGACCTGGCCGGCCCACTGCGTGGTGGGGACGTCGGGGGCGGAGTTCCACGAGAACCTCGACACCGAGCCCATCGAAGAGATCTTCAGCAAGGGCGCCCACGCCGCCGCCTACAGCGGGTTCGAGGGGCACTCCTCCGACGGGGTCGCGCTGGCCTCGTGGTTGCGGACGCGCGGGGTGTCCCGGGTCGACGTGGTGGGCATCGCGACCGACCACTGCGTGCGGGCCACGGCGATCGACGCGCGGGCGCAGGGGTTCGACGTGCGGGTGCTGCTCGACCTGACGGCGGGCGTGATGCCGGTCACGACGGACGCGGCGATGACCGAGATGGCGGCGGCCGGGGTGGAGTTGACGGGCCACCCGATCGTGGCGGACGACCCCGAGGACTGACACCCGGCGTCGGGCGGCCGAGGCCGACCGAAATTTCGGCCTATCGAACCACAATCCGCGCAACAGGCCGGACGACGGACCGGGTTCTCGGCTTCGGGTTGCCATTGCGCAACGTAGGGATACGCTTACCTGGCGTAATATCGTCTAGGTCGGCGGCTGGTCATGTTTGCTCTTGCTCTTGGTGTGTCGTGGTTGGTGCTGACGCCCGTCTGCGTCTGGTTGCTCTTCGGGGTCGGTCAGCCGCTCCGCAACCGCCTCGGCGCCGTCGCGGGGATCGTCGCCCTCGAAGGCGCGACGATCGTCATGGCGTCCACCGGGCACCACCCCGAACCGCCGCCCGTGGCGGCGATCATGTCTCCGCGCCCGGTGCCGTCGCCGGCCGAGTCGGCCTGTCCGGTCCGGCTCCCCCATCCGGATGAGGTACGCCTCTCCCGCACCCACGTCACCATCCTGTGGCCCGCCGTCATCGGCGAGTGCGACACGGCGGCGGTCGTGCTGGGCGAGAAGGGCAACCGCCTGCGGGTGTGGGTGCACGAAGGCGCCCTGGTCGGAAACCACCGGGCGTCGGTGGTCCCGGTCAACATCGACGGGCGCACGGCGTTCGTCGACGTCGCCCGCAAACTGGCCCGGCACCGCTGGGTCGCGGTCGACGGCCGCAGCGGCGAACGCATCCCGACGATCACCCACGGCTGACCTGACCGCGGCCCGGCCACGGACCGGGTGATGCCGGGATCGTCGCACAACCGACGTCCTCAGCTTCATGATCGGTACTGGCGACCAGGCGGGAAAGGGCGACCGTGGTGTGAAGGCGACGATGGTGAGCGTCGCGGCCAGACCCGGCCGTGTGAACGAGGACTTCACCGGAGCCACCCCCACGGCGGCCGTCGTGGTCGACGGCGCCGGCATCCCCGGCGCCGAGTCGACCTGCCGACACGGAGTGGCCTGGTATGCCCACACGCTGGGCGGCAGCCTCCTCTCCCTGTTGTCACTCGCTCCGGGTTCGAGCCTTCCTGCGCTGCTCGCCGAGGCCATCACCCAGGTGACGGACGTGCACCGGCACACCTGCGACGTGACGAATCCCGTCAGCCCGTCGGCGGCCGTGGCCGTGCTGCGGGTGTCGGGCGGCGACCTCGACCACCTGGTTCTGGGTGACACGATCGTCGCCCTCGACCGACCCGCCGGCCCACCGATCGTCACCACGGATCCCCGCGAGCTGAGCGTCAGCCGCGCCTACGAACCCGAGCTGGCGGCCACCATCCCAGGGAGCGACGAGTACAACCGCGTCCTGGCCCACCTGCGCGCCCGCCGAAACCGGCCGGGGGGCTTCTGGGTGGCCAAGGACGACCCGCGAGCGGCGGACGAGGCGGTCACCGGGCGCCGCTCCGTCTCGGAGTTGTCCGCCGCCGTCCTGCTCAGCAACGGCGCCGGCCGGATCGTGGACCTCTTCGGTCTCACCGGCTGGCCACACGCCCTCGCCGTGCTGGCGTCGAACGGACCCGCCGCACTCGTCGACCAGGTCCGGCAGGCGGAGGCAGAACACGCGACGAGGCCGGACGACGCCACCATCGCCTACTGCACCGACCTCGGCGGCCGCTGAGCGCACGTGCACGCCGCTGCCACGGTCGGCGGGTGGGGTCGCGCGCGGGAGGCGGCCTAACCGCAACCGTCGCCCACTCGGCGGCCCGTTGCGCGAACGCCCCACTCCCTAAGGCACCCCGCGCACGTATTCGACCTGGTCGATCAACCCACCCTCGCCGAAGTCGTGGCGCCGGCTCTCCCCCGACTCGACGAACCCCGTCTTCCGGTAGAACCGCCGCGATTGCGGCGTGTCCCGGAACGTCCACAGATGGACCGACCCGAACCCGTCGCGCTCCATCCGCGACAACGTCGCCGCCATCAGCGCCGCCGCGATCCCCGACCCCCACCCGTCGGGATGACCGTAGAAGCCGTAGATCTCCGCGGCGGAAGCCCGGTGAGCGGAGGGGCCGAAGTAGGAGAACGCCAACGGCCGCTCCTCAAGGCGGGCCAGGAGAACCGTCTCGGCCCCCTCGGCCAGCACCGCGTGCCACTTCCCCCGCCGGTGAGCCACCGCCTTCTCGTAGAACGACGGCTCGAAGAACGGCTCGTAGACGATCCAGCCCGCGGCGTGGATCTCCCCTAACGCGTCGCCGTCGTCGGCCCGCGCCACCCCGATCTCGATCGTCATTTACGACCGGCCGCCCACTTGCGGATCATCGCGATGCGCTCGCGGATCTGGTCGGCGGTGGCCTGCGCGATGGCCGGCCCGCCGCAGGACCGCCGCAGCTCGGCGTGGATGACCCCGTGGGGCTGCCCGGTGCGGTGGTTCCACGCCCCGACCAGCCCGTTGAGCTCCTTGCGCAGTTCGGCGATCTGCTCGTGGGGGGCCAGCTCGGGCGGCGCGGCCTTGGGCTTCTTCCTGGCGGCCGCCTGCTGGTCGGCCTGCCGCTTGCGCAGCAGCGAGGCCACCTGTTCGGGCTCCAGGAGGCCGGGGAGCCCGAGGAAGTCTTCTTCTTCGGGGGAACCGGCGGCGGCGGCCGTGCCGAACTCTCCGCCGTCGTAGAGGACGCGGTCGAAGGTCGCCGACGCTTCCAGCGTCTGGAAGGGCAGTTCGTCGCCGAGCGTGTCGGGCTGTTTCTGCTCGCGCTGGGCCTGCTCCAGGAGCAGGTCGTCGAGGCCGTCTTCGTCGCGTTTGCGGCCCAGGACGTGGTCGCGCTCGGCCTCCATCTCGGCCGCGAAGCTGAGCAGCAGCGGCACCGACGGGACGAACACCGACGCCGTCTCGCCGCGTTTGCGCATGCGCACGAAACGCCCGATGGCCTGCGCGAAGAACAGCGGCGTGGAGATGCTGGTGGCGTAGATGCCGACGGCCAGGCGCGGGATGTCGACGCCTTCTGACACCATGCGGACCGCCACCAGCCAGCGCTGCTGCGACGCGCTGAACTCCTTGATCTTGGCGGACGCCCCGGGGTCGTCGGACAACACGACCGTCGCGCCCTCGCCCGTCACCGCGCGCAGGTGTTTGGCATAGGCGCGGGCCGCCTCGTGGTCGGTGGCGATGATGAGGCCGCCCGCGTCGGGCATGCCGCGCCGGACCTCGGTGAGGCGGCGGTCGGCGGCCTGGATGACCTGGCGGATCCAGTCGCCCTTCGGGTCGAGGGCGGCCCGCCAGGCCTGGCCGAGCTGGTCTTTGGTCAGCGGGGTGCCGAGCGTGGCGGTGATCTCGTCGCCGGCGCGGGTGCGCCATTTCATCTCGCCGCTGTAGGCGAGGAAGATGACCGGCCGCACGACGCCGTCGGCCAGTGCGGGCCCGTAGCCGTAGCTGTAGTCGGAGACGCTGCGCAGCGCGCCCTCGGCGTCTTCGGTGTAGCCGACGAACGGGATCGGGTTGTCGTCGGAGCGGAACGGGGTGCCGGTCAGCTGGAGGCGGCGGGTGGCCGGTTCGAACGCCTCGCGCACGCCGTCGCCCCACGACTTGGCGTCGCCCGCGTGGTGGATCTCGTCGAAGATGACGAGCGTCTTGCGGGCCTCGGTGCGGGCGCGGTGGAGCGCGGGATGCATCGCGACCTGGGCGTAGGTCACCGCGACGCCCGTGTAGTCGCGCGAGGTGACGCCCTGGCTGTTCTTGAACTCGGGGTCGATGCCGATGCCGACCCGGCCCGCGGCGTCGGCCCACTGGCGCTTGAGGTGTTCGGTCGGCGTGACGATCGTCACGGCCTTGATGACGCCCCGGCTCAGCAGTTCGCTCGCGATGCGCAGCGCGTAGGTGGTCTTACCGGCGCCCGGGGTCGCGACCGTCAGGAAGTCGCGCGGTTCGCGGGTGAAGTAGAGGTCGAACGCCTCCTGCTGCCACGCGCGCAGCTTCGGGGCGGTGCCCCACGCGGCGCGGTCGGGATATGACGGCGACAGGTGGGACGCGGCCGACGTGCTCACGCGCGCCTCCCGCCGGTCACTCGGACATTGCCGTATCTATCGGTTCCCCTCACGTGGCCACAGACTAGCCGGACCCACCGACAAGACGTGCCGAGGCCGCGAGATCCTCGCCATCGTCGCTGGTAAGTGCTATCGCGCGCCCGTCATGATCGTGTCTATCTCGCGCCGTGCGGCGGGGTCGTCGGGGTGCGCGAGGCCCAGCATCACGACGCTGCGGCCCTCTTCCGCGGTGAGCACGGTCACCCGCAGGAAGGCCGGCTGGTTCACCACGTCGCGGTACCCGGCCCGCACCGCGCGGGTGTGGCCGGTGCGTCCGCCGATCTCGACCTTCTTGTCCTCCACGACGTCGATCGTGTCGCCGTGCAGCAGCAGCCGCGAGTAGGTCTCGGCCAGTTTCAGCAGCGCGGGGCGCGGATCGGCCGCGTCGAGCTTGTCTCCCGGACGGGCCATCACCGTGGCGCGGTCGTCGTTGACGGCGACCGAGGTGAACCCGGTGACGGGCGCGAGCGCGCCCTCGTGCCAGCCCGCCGGTATCGGGTAGGTGAGCCCGGCCAGCCGGTCGGTGACCAGCACCGTTTCGGCCACCGTCTCGACCGGGGCCTCGGGGCGGTTCAGCACGAAGAACACCACGCCCCCGATGACCGCCCCCGCGCCGAGGGACACCAGCGCGATCAGCAGGAGCCGGCGCAGCCTGCGGGGGATGCGGCGCGGCGGTGGAGCGGGCGTGCCGTACCAGCGGGCCGAAGGGGGCAGATCGTCGGCGTCGTCGGTGGGCGGCCAGACCCTCCGCTCGTCCATGCCGCCAAGTCAGTCACGCCGGAGCCCCAGCCGTCAACAAAGATCACGTTTTCGCTATCAGGACAAGAGCCTCGTTCCGTTACGGCTCCGCCCACCCCGGCCCCGCCCGCCGTCCCCGATGAAGGCCGCATCCGGCGCCCACCGGCCCCGCGGGCCGGCCGCCGAAACGGCTCAGCCCCGCCCGCGCGGCAGGAACAACGAGCCGGCCATCCCCGTGTAGGGCCGAGGGGGCGCGATGGGCGCCTGGCCCGCCTGGGTGCCGAGCAGCCCGGACACCATGCTCGACCGCGTCTGCGCCCCCGCGACCCCGCCCCGGTAGGTCACCCACGCCCGCCGCATCCGCAGCCCCTGTCCGGCGGTGAACTGGTTCATGCAGCGGTCGTGCGCGTAGTCCATGAAGTTGTGGATCGGGTCCTCGCCGGGCGCCGTGCACGAGTCGCGCCTCTCGGGGCAACCCTCGGTCGGCGTGGCCTGGAACGGCGTGTCGTCGACGGAGTCGCCCGGCTCGGAACAGCCGTTCTCGAAGGTGTGGACGAGGCCCAGCCAGTGGCCGATCTCGTGGACGCCGGTGAAGCCCAGGCTGAAGTTGCGCAGCGCCCCACCGGGCAGGGTGCGCCAGTCGATGACCACGCCGTCCTGGCTGGGGTTGCCGGCGTACCAGTTGGGATAGGTCGCATAACCCAGCACGAGTTCGCTGAGCTGGGAGACGTACAGGTTGAGGGTCTCCGAGCCGCCCCTGCGCAGGCCGGACTTCATGGGGTCTTCCATGCCGAGCGGGTTGCGGAACCAGTCGCGGTTCTCGGTGCGGGTGATGCCGCGCAGCGCGAACCGCACGCCCGTGTCGGCGCCGCCGTAGCCGCCCGCGTAGGCCCGGTTGAGCACGTTGACCTGCTCGCGGACCGCGGCGTCGGGGGCGCCGGTCTGGCCGTCGGTCAGCACGTGGACCCACAACGGCACGGTCACCGTCGCGGGGATCGGCCCGGGGTGGTTGCGCAGGGCCGCGTTCATCTGGGCGAACTCGGTGGCCGTCAGCGGCCGTGGCTCGGCGCGGCCGGACGTGCGAGCGGGCGACGCGCAGTCGTGGTCATGCGCGTGGTCGTGCCCGTGGTCATGCGCCTGGTCGTGGTCCGCGCCTTCGGCGGGTGGGCCCAGCAGTGAAAAAACGCATGCCAAAGAGACGGCGAGAAGACGCCGGGCCATTCGATTCCCCCGATGCGACCGGTCCGGACCAGAGTTCGAACGCTAGCCGCATCGGAGTCGATCAAGGTGGAGTGACACCCGTCACTTGTCGTCGCCCGACTCGCCCTTGGGGAGACCCTCGTAGATCTCCTTGCATTCGGGGCAGACGGGATACTTCTTCGGATCGCGGCTGGGCACCCACACCTTGCCGCAGATCGCACGGACCGGCGCACCCGTGATGTAGCTCTCGGTGACCTTGTTCCGGTCGGCGTAGTGGCTGAACCGCTCGTGGTCGCCGTCGCCGCCGTGGGACGTGCGCGGGACGACCTCGGTCTTCTGGTCGGGAAGAATCTTCGTACTGCTCACGGAAACCGAGTCTACAAACTCGGATGGCCCCCACCCCAAAAAGGGATGGGAGCCACCGTTTGGGAGTTTCTCAGCCGATGTGCACCGCGGCGCCCTCGGTCTTGCGGCCCGCCTTCACGAGCAGGGCGATGATCGCCGCGAAGACCGCCACGCCGGCGCTGACCTCGAAGCCGAGGTGGAGGCCGTCCATGAACGACAGGTGCGAGGCGTTGGTGACCGCGCCCGCGATCTGCTCGGGCAGGCCCTGGGGGGCGGCGCCGTAGGAGGCGGCGTCCTTGAGCCCGGCGAGCTGGTCCGGGGGGAACGCCTGGGCGGCGGGGCCGAGGTAGCCCTCGTACACCGAGGAGACCTTCGCCGCGACGATCGCGCCGAGGATCGCGGTGCCCAGCGCGCCGCCGACCTGCATGGCCGACTGCTGGAGGCCGCCCGCGACACCCGAGAGCTCCTCGGGGGCGTTGCCGACGATGATCTCGGTGGCGCCGACGAAGACGGGCGACAGACCGAAGGCCAGCAGCACGAACGGGATGGCGCTGTCGACGAACGTCGCGTCGATCGACAGGCGCGACATCAGGAACATCGCGACGGCGGTGATGAGCATGCCGCCCGAGATCATGATCCGCGGCCCGAGCTTGCCGATGAGGAACCCGGCCAGCGGCGAGGCGACGATCATTCCGGCGCTCATCGGCAGCATGCGCAGGCCCGACTCCAGCGGCGACAACCCGTGGACGCCCTGGAAGAAGAAGGTCAGGAAGAACATCGCGCCGAACATGGAGAACGCGGTGAGGATCATCAGGGTCGTACCGACCGAGAAGGACGCGTTGCGGAACAGGCCCAGCGGCAGCAACGGCTGGGAGACCCGGCTCTGCCACCAGAGGAACGCGACGAGGAAGATCACGGCGACGGCGAGGGAGACCAGGGTGCCGGTGTCGCCCCAACCCCATTCGGGGGCCTTGATGATCGCCCAGACCAGCGAGAACATCATGATCGACAGCAGTACGACGCCCAGCCAGTCGACCTTCGAGAGGTACTTGGCCTTGCTCTCGCTCAGCGCCCACCAGCCGACCGCGAGGGCGATGACGCCGACGGGCACGTTGATGAAGAACACCGACTGCCAGCTGACGTGCTCGACCAGCAGGCCGCCCACGATCGGCCCGGCCGCCGACGACAGCCCGATGATGCCGCCCCACGCACCCATCGCCATGTTGAGCCGGTCGCCGGGGAAGGCCATGCGCAGCAGCGCGAGGGCGGCGGGCTGGAGCAGCGCGCCGAAGAGGCCCTGGAGCACGCGGAAGGCGATCAGCGGGCCGATCGACGAGGTGAGGCCGATCGCCAGCGAGGTCAGCGCGAAGCCGACGACACCGATCAGGAACACCCGCTTGTGCCCGAAGATGTCACCGAGCTTGCCGGCGGTGATGAGGAAGACCGCCAGGGCCAGCAGATATCCGCTGGTGACCCACTGGAGGTCGGCGAGCGAGGCCTGAAGTTCGGCCCCGATGACCGGGTTGGCGATGGCGACGACGGTGCCGTCGAGCATCACCATAATCACGCCGAGCGAGACGGCCAGCAGGGTCAGCCACGGACGAGCTGGACCGGCTTCGCCTTGCGCCTCCTTCGGCAGGGCGGTGGTCTGTGACATAACGGGTTCTCCCCCGGATAGAAAGTCAACGCGACGTAGATTATGTCAGTCCATGACAGATGACAAAGTGTTTTATCCGACATATCCTGACAACTGGCAGATGGTGAACTGAATGTTTCGAGGAGGTGACAGGGGTGGGTCTGCGTGAGCGCAAGAAGCTCAAGACACGCGTCGCGCTCATCGACGCGGCCCTCGACCTGTTCCTGGAGCAGGGCTACGAGTCGACGACGATCGACCAGATCGCCGCGGCGGTCGACGTGTCGCCCCGCACGTTCTTCCGCTACTTCGGCTCGAAGGAGGACGTGGCGCTGGCCCCCGCCACCGACGCGCAGGACGTATTTCTATCGGAGCTCCACGCCCGTCCCGGAACCGAGTCCCCCTTTACGGCGCTGGCGCAGGCCATGCGGGCCGCGGTGGCGCTGCTGCGCGACGGCGAGCCGGAGGACAAGCAGCGTTTCCTCAAGGCCAGACAGGTGGTGGAGGCGACCCCGACCATCTTCGCGGGCCAGATGCGCCTGATGCTGGCCAACGAACAGCGGATCCTGGAAGAGGTGGCCAGACGCCGGGGCGCCGACGACCTGCGCAGCCAGTTCGTGACGGCGACCTTCACGAGCACGATCAGAGTGGGCCTGGAGAACTGCACGATCGAGGAACTGAGCGACCTCGACGGCATGACCAAACGTTTGGAAGACACCTTCGCCCTGGTCGACGAGCTGATGGTGGCCGGCTGGGACCGCTGACGCGGATTTCCCCAGGGCCCGGCGGACGCCCCGGAAACGTCGGCCGCCGGGGCGAGGATGCTCCGACCCCGGGTGGGCGGGCCGGTCCTTGGCCCGGGCACCGCTGCAGCATGTCGGCCGCCGCACTGCGGCACACCTCCGGAAACGTCGGTCCGGTGAGCGACGCGTCTGCCCGGGGGCGGGCGGGCTGAGCCGCCTCCGGGCATCGGCACCGCGCGGCAGCACACCCGGAACGCCGCGGCGTGCCCGCTTCGGCGGTCAGTTCTGGGACGGGTCGTCGGGGTAGCTGGCGACGAAGGCCAGTTCGCCCGGTTGCCTTCTGAGGACCGTCCGCCACAACGACGACGGGTCGGGGTGGAAGGTGTCGCCCGGTTCGGAGTCGACGATGTACCAGGCGCCCTGGGCGACCTCCCCGGCGAGTTGCCCATGGGTCCAGCCCGCGTAGCCGGCGAAGATCCGCATCTGGGAGATCTCGCCCGCCAGGATCTCGGGCGGCGCGTCGAGGTCGACGGTGCCGAGGCGGGAGACGCCCCGGCGGCCGGTGTGGAGGCGGCGCCAGCCGAGGGGCTCGGCGCCGCTCATGACGACGGCGAGGGCCAGGGCGCTGTCGGTCTGCACGGGGCCGCCCTCGAACAGCACCGACGGGCCGGTCACCAGAGGATCCCAGGTGGGGAGCACCGACGTGACGCTGATGTCGCTGGGCCTGTTGATCACCACACCGAGCGTGCCGCCGTCTTCGTCGTGCTCCAGGATGAGCACGACACTACGCCGGAAGTTCGGGTCGTCGAGCAGTGGCGTCGCCACCAGCAGCCCACCGACGTAGATCGACTCCGCCATACCCTCCATCATGCGGCAGGAAGGCCGATTCGCGCACGTCACCCCACCCCGTTACTCTGAGTTACGAAATTGAGGGACATGGGAACTCTCCGTACCAGAAGGATCTTGGCCGAGGGGGACCCGTGGGACAGACGAGACCGGCACGCAGGGCATTCGCGCTGCTCGCCGCACCGATGGCGGCGGCGCTGCTGCTGCCCGGCCAGGCGGACGCGGCCCCGCCTCCGCTGCAGGTGAGATACGAGAAGATCGACTGCGAATCCGGCGAGGTCCTGGTCAGCATCACCAACCCGGGCCCCGACGCCCACGAGTTCACCCTCTACCGCGACGACGACGTCATCGCCCGCGGCCGGTCGGCGGCCAACGAGACCGTCGAGGAGTCGGTCCGGATCACCCGGAGCGCCCGCCTCAAGGTCCACGGCGACGGCGAACAGGTCTCCGAACGCTGGATCGACGCCTGCCGCCCCGCCGCCACCACCCGCACGGCCGGCCTCCAGAAACAGGACGGCCAAGGTGCCGAAGACGTCCACCACGGCCTGTTCGACTTCGGCAAGTGGGGCCAGGAACGCGGCGAAGGCGGCGAACGCCACCACGGCCTCTTCGACTTCGACAAATGGAGCCAGGACCGCGAGGAAGGCGGCGAACGCCACCACGGCCTGTTCGACTTCGACAAATGGGGCCAGGAACGCGGCGAAGGCGGCGACCGCCACCACGGCCTCTTCGGCCTCGGCAAATCGGGACAGGACCACGGCGAAGGCGGCGAACGCCACCACGGCCTCTTCGACTTCGACAAATGGGGCCAAGGCCACCACGACCACGGCGAACGCCACCACGGCCTCTTCGACTTCGGCAAGTGGGGACAGGACCACCACGACCACCACGGCGAGTGGTGGGACCGGGGCGACCGGCCGCACGGCGTCTGGTGGAACCGCGAGGAGCACAACTGGTGGGACCGCGACCACCATCACCCCCACGACAACTGGTGGGACCGCGACGACCACCACGGCGGCTGGTGGGACCGCGACGACCACCACGGCGGCTGGTGGGACCGCGAAGACGACCACGGCCCCGACCACGGGGGCTGGGCCGAACGCGACGCCGAGAACATCGGCTGGTGGAACCGCGACCGCGTCCACGACGCGGACGTGCTCCCCTACACCGGCCCGCCCGCCGACCTGTGGGGCAAGGTCGCCACAGCGGGCGGCCTGGTCATCATGGGCGGCGTCTTCTGGTGGCTGGCCCGCGTCTGGCCCCGCCGCACCTTCCCCGTGACCCCGCGCTAGACGAAACGGCCCGGCTGGAATCCCAGACCGGGCCGTAACGCGCCGGGGTATCAGCCCACACCAGAAGGCCGACCCCGCAAGACCGTCAGCGCCATAACCGTCAGCCCGCAAGGCCATCAGCCGCAGGGCCACGCACGCAAGGGCGTCTCCGCTGGGTCATCGCGGGCGACGCCATCCATCCGAAACGCCGTCACACGCAAAGCCCCCAGCCGCAGGGACATCGCGCGCAACCCCATCCATCCGAAACGCCGTCAGCCCGGAAGGCCGTCAGCAGGCGTGCCACGACCCAGGCTCGAGCCGGCCTACGCCTCGGTGAAGCCCCGGGCCTTGCCGCCCGCCGACTCGCGGACCGCCGCCGCGACCGCGCCCGCCACGTCGGGGTGGAAGACGCTGGGCACGATGTAGTTGGGGCCGAGTTCCTCCGGTGACACGACCGCCGCCAGGGCGCGGGCCGCCGCCAGGAGCATCTCCTGGGTCACCCCGTCGGCCTGGGCGTCGAGCAGGCCGCGGAAGACGCCGGGGAAGGCGAGCACGTTGTTGATCTGGTTGGGGTAGTCGGACCGGCCGGTCGCCACGACCGCCGCGTGTTCGCGCGCGTCGTCGGGGGAGACCTCGGGCTCGGGGTTGGCCAGGGCGAACACGACCGCGTCGGAGTTCATCGTCGCGATGTCGTCGCCGGTCAGGATGCCGGGGGCGGACACGCCGATGAACACGTCGGCGCCCTTGACGGCGCCGCGCAGATCTTCGCTGTAGCCCTCGGCGTTGGTGTGCTCGGCGATCCAGCGCAGCGACTCGTCGAGGTCGTCGCGGCCCTGGTGGACGGCGCCGAGGTAGTCGCACACGATGACGTTCCGCGCCCCGGCGGCGAGCAGCAGGCGGAGCACGGCGGTGCCAGCCGCGCCGGCGCCGGCGAGGGTGATGCGGACCTCGGACAGCTCCTTCTTCACGACCCGCAGCGCGTTGGTGAGCGCGGCCAGCACGACGATCGCGGTGCCGTGCTGGTCGTCGTGGAAGACCGGGATGTCGACGAGTTCGCGCAGGCGGCGCTCGATCTCGAAGCAGCGGGGGGCCGAGATGTCTTCGAGGTTGATGCCGCCGAAGCCGGGCGAGATGGCCCGGACGATCTCGACGATCTGGTCGGCGTCCTGGGTGTCGAGGCAGATCGGCCACGCGTCGATGCCGGCGAACCGCTTGAACAGGGCCGCCTTGCCCTCCATCACGGGGAGGGCGGCGGCGGGGCCGATGTTGCCGAGGCCGAGCACGGCGGAGCCGTCGGTCACCACCGCGACCGAGTTGCGTTTGATCGTCAGGCGCCGGGCGTCTTCGGGGTTGCGGGCGATCGCCATCGAGACCCGGGCGACGCCCGGCGTGTAGGCCATCGAGAGTTCGTCGCGGTTGCGCAGCGGCACCTTCGACTTCATCTCGATCTTGCCGCCGAGGTGCATCAGGAAGGTGCGGTCGGAGACCTTGTGGATCGCCACGTCCTCGACCTCGCCCAGGCGGTCGACGATCGCCTGGGCGTGGTCGGTGTCACGGGCGGCGCAGGTCACGTCGATGCGCAGCTTCTCATGCCCGGCGTTGGTCACGTCGAGGGCGGTGACGACGCCACCGGCGTTCTCGACCGCATGGGTGAGCTGGCTCACCGCCTTGCCCCCTGCGGGCACTTCCAGACGGACGGTGATCGAATAGGACACGCTGGGCACGGTAGCCACGTCAATCCGCTCCTTTGCGCATTGGGTGTGCGTCCAATCGTGCCACCATCCAGCAGGTGATATGCCCGGTTCAGAAGAGCGCGGAGGCGAGGCCGCGGCGTGCCTTGGCCACCGACGGGTCGTCGGCGGGCAGGGTCTCGAACAGGCTCAGGAGGTGGACGCGGGCCTTGTCGCGGTCGTCTCCGGCGGTCCGGCGGACCACGGCGATGAGCCGGTCGAAGGCGGCGTCGACCTGGCCGCCGAGCAGTTCGACGTCGGCGGCCTGAAGTTGCAGGGCCACGTCGGCGGGATCGGCGGCGGCCCGCTTCAGCACGTCGGCGGGGTCGAGGTCGAGGGTGCGGCTGAGCAGGCCGACCCCGGCCAGGCCGATCTTGGCCTCCTCGTTGCCGGGCTGGCGGGCGAGCAGCCGCTGGAAGGCCTGGGCGGCGGCGTCGAGGTCGCCGTCTTCGATCGCCATGTCGGCGGCGAGCAGGTCGGGGTCGACGGCCGGTTCCTGCGGAGTGGCCTCGTCGTCGCCGGGCGGGGGCAGCGCCACGCCGAGCTGCTCGAAGACCTGGGCGATGGCCTGGCGGAGCTGCGGCTCGGACAGCGGGCCCTCGAACAGCGGCATGAGCTGCCCCTGGAAGGCCAGGTAGACGGTGGGGATGGCGCGCATGCGCAGTGCCTGGGCCAGCTCGGGGTTGGCCTCGACGTCGACCCTGGCCAGCAACCAGGCGCCCTTGGCCTCGCCGGCGAGCTTCTCGATCGCGTGGCTGAACTCCTGCACCTGGGCGGCCCGCGGCACCGTCGCCTCGACGACGATCGGCACCCCCATCGAGCGTTCCACGACCTCGGTCGTGAAGGTCGCGGCCGTAGCGTCGATGATCTCGGGCGCCGCGCCGGGGGCGGCCGGGTTCTGCGCGGCGGCCTCCCGCCGGGCCTGCGCGTCGAGGGCCTGCTTACGGGCGCCGAGGTCGATGGCGCCGTAGAGCGATCCGGGTCGAGAGAAGTCCGCTGCCATAAGGCCAATCCTGCCGCATCGGCGAGGGCTCCCACTCCGCACCCCGCAAAACCTCTTCTCCGTTACGGCTCCGCCCACCCCGGCCTCCTCCCGCCGCCCGGGGCGCCCGCCGTCCATGGCGTCCAGGACCGCGGGAGCCGGCCGCCGTCACGACGGGCAGACCGGGCCGAGATCAGAACCGGGGCGGTTCGGTGTAGGTGCCCCACTCCTCCCGCAGGACGTCGCAGATCTCCCCGAGGGTGGCCTCGCGGCGGGCGCACTCGATCATGGGCGGCACCATGTTGCCGGTCCCCCGGGCGACCTCGACGAGCTCGCGCAGGGAGGCGTCGACGGCGGCCTGGTCGCGGGCGGCGCGCCGGGCGGCGAGCACCCGGTTCTGCTCCTTCTCCACCTCGTGGCTGATCCGCAGGATCTCCAGCGGCTCCTCGGTCGTGGCGGTGTGGCAGTTGACCCCGACGATCTTCTTCTCGCCCTTCTCCAGCTTGCGCTGGTAGTCGAAGGCGGCCTCGGCGATCTCCGACATGAACCACCCGTCTTCGATGCCCCGCAGGATGCCGCCGGTCATCGTGCCGTCGGGGCCCATCTCGCGGATCTTCGTGAAGATCGCCTCGGCCTCCTCCTCCAGGCGGTCGGTGAGCGCCTCGACGTACCAGGAGCCGCCGAGGGGGTCGGCCACGTTGACGACCTCGGTCTCCTCCATGATCACCTGCTGGGTGCGCAGCGCGATCTCGGCGGCCTTGGCCGAGGGCAGGGCGAGCACCTCGTCGAGCGCGTTGGTGTGGAGCGACTGGGTGCCGCCGAGCACGGCCGCCAGCGCCTCGACGGCGGTCCGGACGATGTTGTTGTCGGGCTGCTGCGCGGTCAGGGACACCCCGGCCGTCTGGGTGTGGAAGCGCAGCCACTGCGCCTTCTCCGACTTGGCGCCGTAGACGTCGCGCATCCAGCGGGCCCAGATCCGGCGCGCGGCCCGGAACTTGGCGATCTCCTCGAAGAAGTCGATGTGGGCGTCGAAGAAGAACGACAGGCCGGGGGCGAACACGTCGACGTCGAGCCCCCGGGACAGGCCGAGCTCGACGTAGCCGAACCCGTCGGCGAGGGTGAAGGCCAGCTCCTGCGCGGCCGTCGACCCGGCCTCGCGGATGTGGTAGCCGGAGACCGAGAGGGGCTTGTAGGCGGGGATCTCGGCGGCGCAGTACTCCATCAGGTCGCCGATGAGGCGCAGGTGGGGCTCGGGGGCGAACAGCCACTCCTTCTGCGCGATGTACTCCTTGAAGATGTCGGTCTGCAGGGTGCCGTTGAGGGCGCGGGCGGGCACCCCCTGGCGTTCGGCGGCGACGACGTACATGCAGAAGATCGGCACCGCCGGGCCGCTGATGGTCATCGAGGTCGTGACGTCGCCGAGCGGGATGCCCTCGAACAGCAGGTCCATGTCGAGGGCGCTGTCGATCGCCACGCCGCAGTGGCCGACCTCGCCGAGCGAGCGGGCGTCGTCGGAGTCGCGGCCCATCAGGGTCGGCATGTCGAAGGCGACCGACAGGCCGCCGCCGCCCGCGCCGAGGATCATCTTGTAGCGCTCGTTGGTCTGCCGGGCGTTGCCGAAGCCGGCGAACTGGCGGATGGTCCAGGGGCGGCCCCGGTAGCCGGTCGGGTGGAGGCCGCGGGTGAAGGGGAACTCGCCCGGCCAGCCGATCCGCCCGAACCGGGGATCGGGGGCCTCCGGGCCGTAGACCGGGTCGACCGGCAGCCCCGACAGGGTGCGGAATTCGCGGTCGCGTTTCGGTGCCGCGTCGAACCTCGCCTGCCACCGCGCCCGGCCGGAGTTGATCTCGTCCATGTGACCTCCCGAGCAGATACTAGGACGTCCTACTAGTTATCGCCACAGTTAGATAGATCAACACCTCAATGTCACACATTGGTAGCGAAATTCCACAGACCTATGACTCCGGGCCGACATCACCAAATATGAGCTGCGTCCCAATCTGCCTACAGGGAGGTGGCAGTGAAGCGCAGCATCGTCATCGCGTCCGCTGTGGTGTTAACCGCGGCGGCGCTGACGGCGCCCGCCACGACGGCGCAGGCCCAGGTGCCGGCCGTCGCAGCCGACACCGCAAGTGAGTACGTCGTCCTTTACAAGGAGGGCGCCGACACCGCCGAGGCCCAGAAGGCCGTCCAGGCGGCCGGCGGCACCGTCGTGAAGGTCAACACGGCCGTCGGCCTCGCCACGGTCAGCACCACCAACGCCGGTTTCGCGACCGCCGTCACGGCCAGCCCGCTGATCAAGGGGGTCGCCCACAACCGGGTGATCGGCCATGCCCCCGAGGTCAACGCCCGCGCCAAGGCCGCGCTGAAGAAGGCCGTCGAGTCGCGCGCCGTCGAGAAGGAAGGCCGCAACCACGGCGGCCAGGTCAACAAGAAGTGGGGCAAGAAGCCCTCCGCCGAGCCGCTCGACGAGGCCCAGTGGGACCTCGACCAGATGAAGGCCAACGAGGCGCACAAGTACGAGACCGGCGACAAGCGGGTCCTCGTCGGCATCCTCGACACCGGCGTCGACGGCACCCACCCCGACATCGCGCCCAACTTCAGCAACCGGCTGAGCCGCAACTTCACCACCGACATCCCGGTCGACGCCAACGGCGACCCGATCGACGGTCCGTGTGAGGACGAGCCCGACCAGTCGTGCAACGACCCGGCGAACGTCGACGAAGACGGCCACGGCACCCACGTCGCCTCGTCGATCGCCTCGCCGCTGAACAAGCTGGGCATCGCGGGCGTGGCCCCGAACGTGACGATCGTCAACATCCGGGCCGGCCAGGACTCGGGCTACTTCTTCCTGCAGCCCTCGGTCGACGCCCTCACCTACGCCGGCGACATCGGCGTCGACGTGGTCAACATGAGCTACTACATCGACCCGTGGCTCTTCAACTGCGTCGACAACCCGGCCGACTCCCCCGCCAACCGCGCGGAGCAGGCGACCATCATCGAGGCCACCCAGCGGGCGCTGAACTACGCGCACCGCAAGGGCGTCACCCTGGTGGGCGCGGCCGGCAACGAGGCGATCGACTACACCAAGACCAACGTCGACTCGGGCAGCCCCGACTTCGCCTCCGAGCCGGGCGAGGTCGCCTACGACCGGACGATCCCGCCGAGCTGCGTCTCGATGCCCGGCGAGGGCGAGCACGTCATCTCCGTCTCCTCGACGGGCATCAGCAAGCGTAAGTCGTACTACTCCAGCTACGGCAACGGGTACATCGACGTCGCGGCCCCCGGCGGCGACACCTACGACACGCCGGGCAACACCCGTGACGTCACCAGGGCGACCCTGTCGGCCTACCCCGAGTCGCTGGCCCGCGCCAACGAGGAGATCGACGAGAACGGCGTCCCGACGGTCGACTACGTGGTGCGCGACTGCAAGGGCTCGACCTGCGCCTACTACCAGTACCTCCAGGGCACCTCGATGGCCTCGCCGCGCGCCGCCGGCGTCGCCGCCCTGATCGTCAGCAAGTACGGCCACGCCCAGCGGGGCGGCGGCTTCGGCCTCGACCCCGGCGTGGTGGAGGCCCGCCTGAAGGCGAGCGCGGTCAAGACGCCGTGCCCGCCCGGCGGCAGCTACACGTACACCCGGCACCTGCCGGCCGGCAACACCGTGACCGCGACGCACATCTGTGAGGGCAACACCCTCCGGAACGGCTTCTACGGTTCCGGCATCGTGAACGCGCTCAAGGCCGTGGGCCACTAAGCCCCGTCAGCCTTCGAAGAGGGCCCGTTCCGCCACCGCGGGGCGGGCCCTTCCCGATGCCCGGCCGCTCCGCTAGTGGGCGGGCGAGTCGCTTCCGGCGTGGAAGTCGCCGGCCGCGACGCGGAGGGTCCGCAGGTTGTCGAACATCTCCTTGAGGGCCGTCTCGTCGTACATGCCGAGACCGAAGTCGGCCCCCATCAGGTCGGCCGTGGCCCCGCGCACGGCCTCGCGCCCCGCGTCGGTGATCTCGGCCAGGACGCCGCGCCCGTCGTTGGGGTTGCGCATGCGCCGGACCAGGCCCGCCTTCTCAAGCCGGTCGACGGTGTTGGTCACGCTCGTCGGGTGGACCATGAGCCGTTCGCCGATCTTCGACAGCGGCAGCGCGCCGGTCCGGCTGAAGGTGAGCAGCACCAGCGCCTCGTAGCGGGCGAAGGTCAAGTCATAGGGCTTGAGCAGCGCGTCCAGTTGCGCGATCAGGATCTGGTGGGCTCTCATGATCGAGGTGACCGCGGCCATGGCGGACGACGGACCGAACCGCTCTCGCCAGGTCTCGGCGGCCCGCTCGATGGGGTCGAACGGCAGGTTGAGGGGCACGCGCCTACCGTAGCGCGGCGATAGTCCGGTTTGGGACTTCACGGACCGTGACCAAACTCAGTCCTTGACCAGAAGAACCACCCCCCAAACATTACGCTCCGTTATGGTTATCGGGGTTCGACGGGGGGTCCTACATGGGGCGTGAGCACAAGGGCGTGTCACGCGAGGAGCTGAAGCAGAGCGCGGTCGTGACGGTGACCGTGCTGCTCGCCCTCGGTCTGGTGACGGCCTGGACGGTGCTCATCCCCGGGGTGATGGCCTGGGACAACATCGTGATCGCGGTGATCGGCTCGGTCCGGCTGACCGGCCCGGTGGCGTGCGCGTTCGCGGCCTGGGTGGCGGTGCGCAAACGCCGGTCGAAGAACCGCCCCGAGTCGTGGCGGGTGCTGAAGGCCCCGCTGGCGATCCTCGCGGTGGTGACCGGCTCGTTCGGGGCGACCGTGATGGTGTTGTCGCTGCGCGCCGTCGCCGACGAGCAGGCCGGGAGGCTGCTGCCCAGCGGCCTGGCCATGGGCGCCGCGGGGCTGGTGCTCTACGTCGTCCTCGGCTGGATCATCGGCTGGCTGATCCCCTATCCGATCACGCCCATGCTCGCCGGCTTCACCGTCTACGCGGTCTTCACGTGGATCTCCGCCCGCACCACCTGGGCCGACCGGCTCGCGCCGGGCACCCGCGAGCCCTACGACCTGTTCGAGGGCCTCAGCACCACCGCGTTCGTCGACCAGACGCTCTGGCTGCTGGGCATCAGCCTGGCCCTGCTCATGGGCTGGACGGCCGCGGTGACCCGCCACTCGGTGGCGCTGGCGGCGGCGATGGTGGCCGTGCTGACGGCCGGGATCGGGGTGGCCCGGCTGGTGGCCGACCACCGTCCCCATCCGGGCCAGGTCGCCTACTCGTGCCAGGACTGGCCGATCACGGTGTGCGTCCACCCCGGCTTGCGAGACGGTCTGCCCGAGCTGGGCACCACCTTCACCGGCATCGCGGCCCGCCTGAGCGGCACCCCGGCGGCCTTCCACCGGGTCGAGCAGCACTCCCGCAAGACCGACGAGACCCTCCAGGGCGGGGTGGTCCCGATCCACGTCGACGACCTCGACACCGGCTACGCCGACCGCGCCGCCCGCGAGTTCGTCGAGCGCCTGTCCCGGCCGTGCCCGGCGCAGCGGTCGGCCGGTTACCGCGAGATCGTGCTGGCCTGGTTGCGCGGCGAACCGCTCCCGCCGGGCGACTACCCCGAACACCAGACGGCCTCGGCCTGGTTCGCGGTGCTCACCGAACAGCAGCGGCGCGAGTGGCTGCGCATGTACTACGCCGACTTCGCCAACTGCCGCCTGCAGGCCGCCCACTTCGGCGCGGCGGCCTACACCCATCCCGTGCCGAGCCCGACGGTGATGTCTGGCCCGCAGGCGAGGTGAAACGGCGGGCTTTGCGGGAAGATGTCCCACCGTGACCGGACAGACTCGCGCACCGCTCGCTCACCCGGCCCCCGTGCGGCGCGGCCCCCGCCGCGCCTGGCGCTGGCTCGCCGGGTTGTTGTTCGCCGCGCTGCTGCTCGTGGTGGGCGGCCGGCTGGCCTGGACGTGGCTCGACCCGTTCGGGGAGCAGAACATCGACCGCAGCCAGCCCGCGCTGCTCCAGTCGATCCAGAACATGAGCCGCTACCAGGCGGCCACCGGCAACTTCCAGGTCATCGTCGACCTGGAGAAGGACGCCGCCTTCCTGCCCGACGCCGTCAAGGGCACCCGCACCCTGTTCGTCGGCGCCGGCACGGTCGACGCCTACGTCGAGTTCGGCGGCCTCACCGGCGAGGCGATCACGGTCTCGGAGGACCGCAAGTCGGTGACCGTGACCCTGCCGCACGCCGCGCTGGAGAAGCCCAGCCTCGACAACAGCCGCTCCTACGTCTACGCGCAGGAACGCGGCCTCATCGACCGCGCCCAGGACTTCCTGTCGTCGAACCCGCCCGACCAGAAGGAGCTCTACCTGCTGGCCGAGAAGAAGATCACCGAGGCGGCCACCGCCAGCGACCTGCGCAACCGCGCCGACCAGAACACCAAGGCCGCCGTCGAGGGCATGCTCAAGGCCCTCGGCTTCACCCACATCACGGTGAAATTCGGTCCCCAGCCATAAGGGTGACGAGGCCTCCGGCCCGGAGGCCTCGTTCGCCCGCTAGAGGTAGCCCCACTTCCGCGCCACGTCGCGGAGCATCTCGGGCACCTCTTCGGGGGCCGGCAGCTCGCGGCCCGGCTGGACCCTCCCGCTCTGGATCTTGTCGCGCCAGTCGCCGATGCCCTTGGTGAAGTCGGTCGGCTTGTTGTGGCGGCCGTAGTCGAGCATCCCGTCCTCGAACGGGATGCCCAGCGTGGCGCAGAGCGCCCGCAGCTCGTTCTCGGGGTCGGCGGTCAGCCTCTCGTAGGTGATCTCGTGCCCGGGCAGGCGGTGGCGGGCCTCCTCCAGGTACTTCATGTACTGGAAGGTGTGCCGCACCGCCTCGTGCATCGGCCGCTTGACCGGGTCGGCCTCGTGCCACGAACGGGCGATCGAGAGCGGGTGGCGCAACAGGAAGACGAACCGCGCGTCGGGCCAGCAGATCGACAGGCGCTTCCACGCGAACACGTTGCTCGGGGTCTTCTCCACGAGGGTCGGCTTGCCCGAGCGGACCAGCTCGCGGTGGAGCAGCCGGTCCCACAGCAGATGTTCGACGTCACTCTGGTTGTGGCCGAGCGCCACGACGGCCTGGCGGACCGGGTCGGTGTTCAGGTTGGTCGAGATGCGCCGGAAGTGGGTCTCGATGGGCGAGTGCAACTGGGAGTGGCTGTTCATCATCGACCGCAGCAGGGTCGACCCCGATCGGGGCGGCGACAGGATGAACACGGGCGCGCGCAACAACCGGTCTGCTTCGAGGTCGGTCGGGGGACGCGCGACGTCGCCCTCAAGACGTGCCGGCATCGGAGACCCCAACGGCTTCGGCGGCGGAGCCGGCCGGGTGGGCAACTTCTGACGCTGGATCGTGTACCCGGTCACGCCCTCAAGGGTCGTATTGACCACTTGCTTCCACTTCATGGCTGGCAACGTAGGGACACCAAGTTAATCGAGGGTTAACTTCGACTGGGAAACTTCGAAGACCGTCAAAGCTCCGCAATCAAATCGTCAGCCGCAGTATAAGGGTCGGCGAGGCCGTCCAACACGTCTTGCGCGAGGCGATATAGCCGCAGGTCACTGGCCGGATCGCCGAATCTGTCCCGCAATGCGCGAAGTGCCGCCGCGGTGATTTCGTCGCGGGCCCGCGCGAGCCTTCTGGCCCTTCCCTCTCCCGTTTCACCCAGATGACGCGCGTGGTCGTCGAGCGCTTTCAGGAGGTCGCCGATTCCCTCCTCCCGGACGGCCACCGTCGGCACCACCGGAGGCCGCCAGGAGCCGCCGCCGAGCGCGATCATGTTGCGCAGGTCGCGCACCGTCGACTGGGCGCCGTCGCGGTCGGCCTTGTTGACCACGAACACGTCGGCGATCTCCAGGATGCCCGCCTTGGCGGCCTGCACGCCGTCGCCCATGCCGGGGGCCAGCAGCACGATCGTGGTGTCGGCGAGGGCGCGGACGTCCACCTCCGCCTGCCCGACCCCCACGGTCTCGACGAGGACGACGTCGAACCCGGCCGCGTCGAGCACCCGCAGCGCCTGCGGCACCGCCCACGACAACCCGCCCAGGTGACCGCGGGTCGCCATCGACCGGATGAAGACGCCGTCGTCGAGCGCGTGGTCCTGCATGCGCACCCGGTCGCCGAGCAGCGCGCCGCCGGTGAAGGGCGACGACGGGTCGACGGCCAGCACGCCCACCTTGTCGCCCCGCGCGCGCAGCGCCTTGACGAGCGCGGCCGTCGAGGTCGACTTGCCGACGCCCGGCGACCCGGTCAGGCCGACGACCCGGGCCCGGCCCGGCGCCCTCAGCTGCTTGGCCGCCTCCCGCAGCTCGGCGTCGGAGCCGCTCTCGACCAGCGAGATGAGGCGCGCGACGGCACGGACGTTGCCGGCGCGCACCTTCCCGACGAGGTCGTTCACGCGGGGACGCGGATGATCAGGGCGTCACCCTGTCCGCCGCCGCCGCACAGGCCCGCCGCGCCGAGGCCGCCGCCCCGGCGGCGCAGCTCGTGGGCCAGGGCCAGCACGATCCGGGCGCCCGAGGCGCCGATCGGGTGGCCGAGCGCGATGCCGCCGCCGTTCACGTTCACCTTGTCGAGGGAGAGGCCCAGCTCCTTGGCCGACTGGATGACGACCTGGGCGAAGGCCTCGTTGATCTCGACGAGGTCGAGGTCATCGGCCGTGAGGCCCTGCTTGGCCAGCGCCTGGGCGATGGCGTTGGCCGGCTGCGACTGCAGCGAGTTGTCGGGGCCCGCGACGTTGCCGTGGGCGCCGATCTCGGCCAGCCAGGTCAGACCCAGTTCCTCGGCCTTGGCCTTCGACATGACGACGACCGCGACCGCACCGTCGGAGATCTGCGAGGCCGAACCGGCGGTGATGGTGCCGTCCTTGGTGAAGGCGGGACGCAGTCTCGCCAGCTTCTCGGCCGTGGTGTCGGGGCGCACGCCCTCGTCGGCCGTGAAGTCGTCGACGGCGACGATCTCGTCGTCGAAGACGCCGTTCTTGATGGCGGCGGCGGCGAGCTGGTGGGACCGGGCGGCGAAGGCGTCCTGGTCCTCGCGGGAGATCTTGAAGCGGGCGTTGTGGCGCTCGGTCGACTCGCCCATGGCGATCTGGTCGTAGGCGTCGGTGAGGCCGTCGAAGGCCATCGAGTCGAGCACCTCGGCCGTGCCGTACTTGACGCCCTTGCGCAGTCCCGGAAGGAGGTGGGGCGCGTTGGACATCGATTCCATGCCGCCCGCGACGACGATGTCAAACTCGCCGGCGCGGATGAGCTGGTCGGCCAGGGCGATCGCGTCGAGGCCCGACAGGCAGACCTTGTTGATCGTGAGCGACGGCACGCTCATCGGGATGCCGGCCTTCACGGCGGCCTGACGCGACGGAAGCTGCCCCGCGCCTGCCTGGAGGACCTGCCCCATGATCACGTACTGTACGTCGGAAGGGGCGACACCGGCCCGCTGAAGTGCGGCCTCGATGGCGACGCCGCCGAGTTCGACGGCGGTCATACCGGAGAGGGCGCCGAGCAAGCGGCCGATCGGCGTGCGAGCTCCGGCGACGATGACGGAACCGGACATTGGAGGGCCTCCTACGCGATATGGGGGCGACGGTGTCACCATACCCAGCAGCGTTCAGCGGATAGTCAAGGAGGGCCGGGCAATGTTTCTGCGGATCGACCACGTGGGCATCGCGTGTCACAACCTCGAGGAGAAGATCGGGTTCTACGAGTCGACGTTCGGCCTCGTCGTGGTGAGCCGCGAGGTCAACGAGGCCCAGGGCGTGCGCGAGGCGATGCTCCACGTGGCCGACGGCGAGGGCGGGACGAGCTACGTGCAACTGCTGGAACCCCTGAGCCCCGAGACGGCCGTCGGCAAGTTCCTGGCGAAGCGCGGCGAGGGTGTGCACCACATCGGTTACGGGGTGGAAGACGTGAGCAAGGCAATGGCGGAAATCGCCGCAAAAGGTGTCAGATTGATTGACGAACGCCCACGTCACGGCTCTATGGGTGCCTCAATCGCGTTTCTCCACCCCAAGGATGTGGGAGGAGTGCTGACAGAGCTGGTCGAGGCTCCGAGGCAGTAATGGAACGTAAGAAAGGTTCATACGTAACAAGTCGCGCAGAAAGTCCGTGGAGGCCTCCAACGGCGCACGCTCGGAGTACGCTGGCCTTCCACCGGACGTGGATCCCACCCTATTGGGCTCCTCGCCTCGGATGTCCCAAACCCCCCGTCCGGCCCGTGTAGCCGTCTCGACAACCCAGGATCGAGCCTCATGCAGTCCGACATCGATGCCCAGCTCAACAATTTCTTCGAAGACGCCCCCTCCCGGGAATTCGACGTGGTGCTTCGCGGCTATGACCGGCACCAGGTCCACGACCACTTGAAGCAGCTCGACACCGATTTGCGGCAGGCGCGCGAGCAGGTCGGCTCGCTCCAGCGCGAGTTGTCCGACTCGCAGCGTCAGTTGCAGGAGCAGGAGCGTCCGACCTACTCGGGCCTCGGCGCCCGGATCGAGCAGCTCCTTCGTCTCGCTGAAGAGCAGGCCACCGAACTGGTGCAGGCGGCACGGTCGGAGGCCAACGAGATCAAGGCCGCCGCCAAGGTCGACGCCGCCGACACCCGGGCCGCCGCCGAGAACGAGGCCGCCGAGAAGCGGGCCCTCGCGACGCGTGAGGCCGACGAGATGCGCACGGCCGCCGAGCGCGACGCCGAGGAGATCCGGGGCACGGCCAAGCGTGAGGCCGACGAGCTGACCAACACGACCGAGCGCGAGGTCGCCAAGCAGCGCGCCACCGCCGACCACGAGGTCGCCGAGAAGCGCGCCGACGCCGAGCGCGAGATCGCCAAGCTGCGCACCACCACCGAGCGTGAGGTCGCCCAGCTCCGCGCCAGCACCAAGCGCGAGCGCGACGAGATCCTCACCACCGCCAAGCGCCAGGCCGACGAGATGCGCGCCCAGGCCCAGCGGGTGCTCGAGGAGTCCGAGGCCAAGCGCGCCCAGGACGAGGCCGAGTTCGAGATCCAGCTCGCCAGCCGCCGCGAGGAGGCCGAGCGTCAGGAGGCCGAGCGCCACGCCACCGCGCAGGCCAACACCCAGAAGCTGGTCGCCGAGGCCGAGCAGCGCGCGGCCACCGCCGAGCAGCGCGCCACCAAGGCCACCCAGCAGGCCGAGCAGACCCGGCGCGAGGCCGACACCCACGCCAAGCAGCTGCTCGCCAACGCCCGCAAGAACGCCGACCAGCTGGTCGCCGAGGCCAAGACGAGCGCCGAGTCGATCACGACCGACGCCAAGAACGAGGCCGAGCGCACCCGCACCGCGATGCAGCGCCAGGTCGACGAGCTGACCCGTCAGCGCGACAGCATCACCAGCCACCTCGCCCAGCTCCGCCAGCTGCTCGGCGGCGCCGCCCTGCCCGGCATGGAGCCGGAGCCCGCGCCCGTCGTGGCCGCCCCCGTCAAGCCCGCCCTGTCGGCGGCCCCGCCGGTCGAGCACAAGCCCGTGCCGAAGCCGGCCGAGCCCGTTGCCGCCAAGGCCGACGACGACGCGGAGTGGTGGCAGGAGTAACCACTCGGCATCGACTCGGGGCGAACGGCTGCAGGACATGAGAAGGGCCCGGCGGGTTTCCCGCCGGGCCTTTTCTCGTCGGTACGACCGGCGGCGCGGCCGGTCGGCGCCGGCTGCGGCGCGGACCGAAGGCGGCGGGCGGCGCCGGCCGGGCGGAGCCGTAACGGAAGACCTAGATCCAGCCCTTGCGCGCGGCCTGCACCCCCGCCTGGAAGCGGCCCGTCGCGCCCAGCCTGTTCAGCAGGGTGGCGATGCGGCGGCGCAGGGTGCGCTCCGACATGCCGAGCTGGCGCAGGATCGCCTCGTCCTTCATGCCGACCGCGAGCAGTTCGAGGATCTGCCGGTCGGCGTCGTCGATCGCGCCCGTGCCGTTGCCCCACACCGGGGAGGCCTCGCGCCACAGGGTCTCGAAGAGGGCGACGAGGGCGTTGGTGAGGGCGCTGCGTCCGACCACGACCGAGGTGAACCGGACGCCTTCCTCCCGGTCGGTGAGCGGCAGCAGGGCGGTGGACCGGTCGACCAGGATGAGCTTGATGGGCACCTCGGCCAGGATCCGGGCCTGCTCCCCCACGGCGGTCACCTGGCGGATCTCGTCGAGCTTCTTGGGGATGTCGAGCACCAGCGAGGAGTAGAGCGCCCGCACCCGCACGCCCCGGGCCAGCGCGGCCGACTCGGCGGCGATGGAGGTGCCGCTGGTGGCGTAGGGCGGGGTGTCGATGGCGAGGATCTCCTCCTGCGCCTGCGCGAGCAGTTCGGCGACCTTGCGCCCGGCGGCGGCGGCCCCTTCGACGACCTCGATGACCCGGCCGGGGTCGGCCCGCAGCAGGCCCTCCTGGAAGTCGGTGGCCAGTTCCTCGGCCTCGACGGCGAGCCGGTCGAGCTCGGCCCGGCGGCGCCGGATCGCCGATCCGATGGCCATCCGCGGGTCGGCGGGCCGGAAGCCGGAAAGGGGGTCGGACTCCATGAGACCGGTGTCCTGAAGGCGCGCCAGCGCGGCCCCCACCGTCTCGGGGGAGGACTCCAGGCGCCGGGCCGCCTCGTCCGGCGTGATCTTGGGGTCACGCAGGAGGAGCCGGTAGAGGCGCTCTTCGAGGGAGCTCAGGCCGATGGCTTCCCACATGGGACAACCTTGGCAGATTCCGGTCACTGACCGGTACCGGCCACCGCAAATCGCGCAATCCATGCGGGATTCACGTCATCGTTGAATCGTCTTCAGACCGGTCGCGCCGGTCCTAGAGGGAGGAAGACAGGTTCGGCCGGCGTTGAGGGAGGCGCCGGCCGTTCTTTTTGCCGGCGGATCTGTGCGTCGTTTCACATGGGCGTGTCGATCACCGCGTAGACGACCTTGCCGCCCGTGACGGGCCGGCGATATCCCCACCGCCGGGTCAGCACCCCGACGAGCATGAGCCCCCGGCCGCCGATGTCGTCGGGGCCCGGGTCGAGCAGCCGGGGCGGCAGGCGCTCGGCGTCCCAGACCTCCACGACGACCGCGTCGCCCGAGCGGTAGACACCCAGTCCGACCTGGCCGCCGGGCTCGCTCACCTTCACCGCGTTGGAGATCAGCTCCGCGGTGACCAGCTCGACCGTGCCCGCCAGATCGCCCCGGCCCCACTGGGCGAGCAGGGCGCCGACACGGTCACGGGCCAGGGCGGCCGACCTCGGATGCGCGGGGAACAATTCGTATCGCGTCGCGACTTCGAGTGCCATGTGCGCATACCACCCGCCCGATCGTAAGCCTCGTTGTACGACATTTGCCTCGAGAATTACATTCCGCCGCTTGCCATATTCCTGAGCGTAAGCATCTCTACACTCGGAGTCAGCGTCCATTCACCGGCTGTCCAGTCGTGTCCGGTCAAGGACAGGACAGCGTTCCCCCCTTACGGCAGGGAGCTGTGCGCACTATGGAGTCATTCGGGGAGGCGCTTCGCCGCCTGAGAGGTGACCTCTCCATTCGTGGCCTCGCCCGCCGGGCCAACTGTTCTCCCAGTTACATCTCCGCGCTCGAATTCGGGAAGAACATCCCGAGTTCGGCTGTGGTGTCGGCCTTGGACGCCGCGCTGGGAGCCGGCGGTGAACTGATCAGGCTGCACGACATGGAGGTGGGTCCGACGGAACGACGAGAGGCGCTCGGCCTGATCGGAATCGTGCTGGGGGGCGCGTCCGGGGCCCTTCCGGCGACCGACGGGCTGGAACGTATCCGGATGCTGGTCGAGCGCCGCCTGGGCGGCCCCGACCTGGGGTTCTGGGAAGAGGTGGCGTGGGAACACGCCCACGGCGTCGGCGCCCACCCGGCCACCGACGGAATAGGGCGTCTGTCGGCCGACGTCCTGGCGCTGGAGACCGCGCTCACCCACGTCAAGGGCAACCCGCCCGCCTGGGCGCGGGTGCGCACCCGGCTGCTCTACCTGCTGGCCTACGCGCTCGGCTCGGCCGGGCGGGAGCACGAGTCGCGGCACTGGTGGGCCGCCGCCCGCCGCGCCGCCGTCGCGGCCGGCGACGACATGCGGGCGTTCGTCGTGGCGCAGGAGGCCATCCAGGCCCTGTACGAGAAGAGGCCCCTCACCCTGGTGCTCTCGCGCGCCGAGGAGGCCCTCGCCGGAGACCGGCCGTCGGTGGCGCGGGCCCGCGCCCTGGGCGCCCGGGCCCACGCGAAGGTGCTGCTCGGCGACCTCGCGGCGGCCTACGCCGACCTCGACGAGCAGGCCCGCGTCTTCGACCGGCTGCCCGCCGACGTGACCGGCGACGCCGCCTCGGCCGAGGGCTGGCCGGTCACCCGCCTGCTGCACAGCCGCTCGCTCGTCTACACCCTGGCCGGGCATCCCCGCGCCGCCGCCGCCCAGGCCGAGGCCGTCGCGGCCTACCCCTCTGCCGCGATCAGGCCGATCGCGCAGATCAGACTGCACGAGGCGATGTCGGCCGTCCGCGGCGGCGAGGTCGTGGCCGGCCTCGCGCACGCCGAACAGGCGTTGACCGCCGCGCAATCTGCCGGATATTCCCACTATGTACGGCAACTGGCGACTATGGTCGCGGATCAGGCGCCGGCCGGACACGAGGCACTGCACTCCTTCCGCGACCGGGTCGCCGGCTTACGCGGAGGCATGTCGTGAACGTCATCTTCACCCACCTGACCGGCCCCGACGCGGCCGTCGTCGTCGACGACGACTACACCGCCGTCTACACGCTCATCAGGGCCGAACCCCCGTACAACTCGGGCCCCCTCTACCACCCCGACCGCTATCGCGAACGCACCGGAAACCAGCTCGACCGCCCCGGCTTCACGCTCGTCGCCGTCGAAGACGGAGCGGCGCTCGCGGGCTTCGCGTTCGGCTTCACCATGCCGGCCGGCCGCTGGTGGGGCGGCGACACCACCCCCGGCCCGCCGGAGGTCGTCGAGGCCGACAAGTTCGCGGTGATCGAACTGAACCTGCGGGCGGAGTATCGCGGCCGGGGAATCGGCAGACGCCTGCTCGCCGAACTGCTCGACGGCCGCCCGGAACGCTACGCGACGTTGTTGTCGCTGCCCGAGGCCGCCGCCCACGACATCTACGAGCACTGGGGCTGGAAGGTGGCGGGCACCTGCCGCCCGGCCCCCGACACGATGCTCGCCGACGTCATGGTGAAGGAGCTGTAGCCGCAGGGCCCGATGTGCTCGACGTGGAACGGCTGCGAAGCCGCCCACCCCAGACCTGGGCCGAGCTTCACGCGAGTGCGGTCAGGAAGTCCGCGACCGCGCGGTTGAAGGTCTCCGGGGTCTCGATGGCCGACAGGTGCCCGGCGCGGCCGATGACCACCAGGCGGGCGTCGGGGAGGGCCTTGGTCATGGCCTCGGCGTCGCCGACCGGGGTGATCTTGTCCTCGTCGCCCGCGATCACCAGGGCGGGCACGTTCAGGCCGCGCAGGGTGTCGAAGGAGTCGGGGCGGGCGGCCATGGCGCGCTGGGCCCAGGCCGCCGCCCGTGCGGGGGCCGAGCCGACCAGGCCGCGCACGCGGCCGACGACCATGCCCCTGCGCTCCAGCGACGTCGTGCCGAGCAGGTTCGGGACCGTGTCGAGGAGGTCGCCGCCGTCGAGGAGCCGTTGCGCGATGGTCTCGCGGTTGGCGGCGGCCTCCGGGGTGTCGGGTGAGGCCTTGGTGTTGGCCAGGATCACCCCCGACAACCGCCCGGGGTGGCGCCGGGCCAGGGCCATCGCCACGTAGCCGCCCATGGACAGGCCGCCGACCACGGCCTTGTCCAGGCCCATGGTGTCGAGGAGCTCGGCCACGTCGTCGGCCATGGCGTCGACCGACGGTTCGTCGTCGCCGAGCGGTGAGCCGCCGAAGCCGCGCAGGTCGGGCGTGACGACGTGGCAGCCGGCGGCCAGGCCGCCGCGTTGGGCCAGCCACATCGCCGACGACAGCGGGAAGGCGTGCAGCAGCACGAGGGGGAGGCCCGTTCCGGCCGTCCGGGTGTACAACTTCACGTCGTCACGGTACTTCGGTGGGCAGGGGCGCCGCCGCCGGGTTCAGCCTCTCGACGATGTGGTTCAGGACGATCCGGACGTACGGCTCCCCCACCCACAGGTGCTTGGCGCCGTCGACGCCGACGACCTCGGCCTGCGGCACCCGCTTGAAGCGGTCGGCCGCCTCGGCGGGGCGCAGGTAGTCGTCGAACTCGGGCACCAGGGCGACCAGCGGCCGGCCGAACTCGGCCCAGGCGTCGAGGTCGGCGTCGGTGGCCCGCTTGAGCGGCGGCGACAGCAGGATCGCGCCCTCGACGAGCGGGTCGCGGCCCCACCGCAGCGCCAGTTCGGTGCCGAACGACCAGCCGAGCAGCCACGGCCGGGGCAGGTCGTTGAACTCGGCGAACTCCAGCGCGGCGGCGACGTCGAGCCGCTCGCCGACGCCCTCTTCGAACGCGCCCTGGGAGGTGCCGCGCTCGGAGGAGGTGCCCCGGGTGTTGAACCGCAACACCGCGACGTCGGCCAGGGCGGGCAGCCGGAACGACGCCTTGCGCAGCACGTGGCTGTCCATCATGCCGCCGTGGGTCGGCAGCGGGTGGAGACAGATCAGCGTGGCGACCGGTGGCGCGGTCTCGGGCAGCGCCAGCTCACCGACCAGCGTCAGTTCGTCGGCGGTCTGCAGCTCGATGTCGCTGCGGCGGGCCGGCAGCACCGTCGACGCCCGGATCTCCACTGTCGTCGTCTCCTCTTCAGTAGCGGGTGCGGCCGGGGCCGCGGTTGAGGCGGTTGCGCCAGCAGGCGGTGTGCCAGTGGCGGCGCTCCTCCTCGCCGCCGGCCCAGTGGGGCCAGCTCACGATGTGGGGCACACCCGGACGGATGGACTGGTCGCATCCCGGGCATCGGTAGGGCCGGTCGGCGGAACCGCCGGTGACCGTGCGGACCACCCAGTCGCCGTCGGCCGCCTCTTCGACGCGGTCGATCCCGGCAGGGCGGATCGGCCCTTTGGGGGACTCGTCGGCTCGGCGGGCGCGGCGGGGGCTCATACGTCCTATTCTTCCAGCTCGGGGAAATCGTCGAGCGACCGCGTCCGGAGGGCGGCGATGGTCTCGAACGGCCCCGACCGATAGCCGCAGCCCAGCTTCATCGCCTCGTCGATGTCGGCCTGGGAGGCGTAACCGCTGCGGAACATCTCGACGGCGTCGACCAGGTAGGGCCGCAGCAGCACCATGGCGTCGAACCCCTCCTCCGTGCCCGGCTTGCCGTCGTAGAAGCCGCCGCCCGTCTTGCGGCCCAGGCGGCCCCGGGCGACCAGGTCGGCGAGCACCTTGGCCGGTTCGTGCCGGGGATCGCCGCCGTCGCGGTGCAGCACGCCGCAGATCTCGTACGCCGTGTCGAGCCCGATCAGGTCGAGCAGCACGAACGGCCCCATCGGCAACCCGGCCTGGACGACCATCGCCGTGTCGATCGCCTCCTTGGAGGCCACCCCGTGGTCGAGCAACTGACAGGCGTGGTTGAGATAGCCGAGCAGCAGCCGGTTGACCACGAACCCCGGACGGTCGCCCACCACGACCGGGCGCTTGCCGATCCTGCGGGCCAGGGCCGCGACGTCGCCGGTGACGGTGCTGTCGGCCGTGCCGACCACCTCGACCAGCCGCATGACCGGGGCCGGGTTGAAGAAGTGCATGCCCACGACCCGCGACGGGCGGCCGGTGTGGCGGGCGATCTCGGTGACGCTCAGGGACGAGGTGTTGGTGGCGAGGATCGCCGACGGCTTGCAGACGCGGTCGAGGTCGGCGAACAAGGGAAGCTTGAGCTCCATGAGCTCGGGGATCGCCTCGACGACCAGATCGGCGTCGGCGAAGGCGGCCCGGTCGGCCGACAGGGTGATCCGCGCCAGGATCGCCTCCTGCTCCTGCGGACTGAGTCTCCCCTTGTCGACGGCCCGGCCGGTCGACCTCTCCAGGTGCCCGCGCCCCCGGGCCAGCGCCGCCTCGTCGGCCTCCACGCCGACGACCGCGAGCCCCGCGCGGGCGAAGACCTCGGCGATGCCCGCCCCCATCGTGCCGAGCCCGGCAACCCCAACCGTCTCCACGAGACCACCTCCGGCTCCGAGTCTCCCAGAGCCGCTTTCGCCGGTAAGGTTCGGGCATGCGGCTGGTCATCGCGCGATGCAGCGTGGATTACGTGGGACGGTTGACGGCACACCTGCCGATGGCGCCCAGGCTCATCCTCATCAAGGCCGACGGCAGCGTGTCGATCCACTGCGACGACCGCGCCTTCAAGCCCCTCAACTGGATGAACCCGCCTTGCAAGATCCGTGAGGACGAAGGCGTCTGGACGGTCACCCACACCAAGACCGGCGAGAAGCTGATCCTCACGATGGACGAGATCATGCACGACTCCAAGCACGAGCTCGGCGTCGACCCCGGCCTGCAGAAAGACGGCGTGGAGGCCCACCTCCAGGAGCTCCTGGCCGAGCACATCACCACGCTCGGCCCGGGCTACACGCTGGTCCGGCGTGAATACATGACCGCGATCGGCCCGGTCGACATCCTCTGCCGCGACCAGAGCGGCGCGACGGTCGCCGTCGAGATCAAGCGCCGGGGCGAGATCGACGGCGTCGAGCAGCTCACCCGCTACCTCGAACTGCTCAACCGCGACCCCCTGCTCGCGCCGGTACGCGGCGTCTTCGCCGCCCAGGAGATCAAGCCCCAGGCCAAGGTGCTGGCCATGGACCGCGGCATCGACTGCGTGACCCTCGACTACGACGGCCTGCGCGGCATCGAACCCGAGAACCCCACGCTCTTCTGAGGGGCGTCCGTCCTCCGTTCGGAGGACAACCCGGTCGGCCGGTCGTAGGTCCCGTGGATCAAGGGTTTTCGCGACATTTGATCCATGACGACAGCGATCCACGTTCGCGGCCTGACCAAGCGTTACGGTGAGGTCCAGGCCGTCGGGGGCCTGGACCTCGACATACACACCGGCGAGGTGTTCGCCATCCTCGGCCCCAACGGCGCCGGGAAGTCCACCACCGTGGAGATCCTCGAGGGCTACCGCAAGCGCGACGGCGGCGAGGTCTCCGTGCTCGGCGTCGATCCGGGCCACGCGACGAGCGCGTGGCGGGCCAGGGTCGGCATCGTGCTGCAGACCGCCAACGACGCCGCCGAGCTCACCGTCCGTGAGACGGTCCGCCACTTCGCCCGCTACTACCCGCACAGCAAGGACCCCGACGAGGTCATCGCCAAGGTCGGGCTGAGCGAGAAGGCCGGGGCCCGCATCCGCCAGCTCTCCGGCGGCCAGCGCCGGAGGGTCGACGTCGCCCTGGGCATCGTCGGGCGTCCCGAGCTGGTCTTCCTCGACGAGCCCACGACCGGTTTCGACCCGGAGGCCCGCCGGCAGTTCTGGGACCTGATCAGGTCGCTGGCCGCCGAGGGCACCACGATCGTGCTGACCACCCACTACCTCGACGAGGCCGAGGCGCTCGCCGACCGGGTCGCGGTCATCGCGAAGGGACGCATCGTCGCCGAGGGCACCCCCCACACGCTGGGCGGGCGGGCCACCGCCGGCGCCCGCGTCACCTGGGCCGACGGCTACGCCGAGACCGACACCCCCACCGCGCTGGTGCGCACCCTCGCCGAGAAGTACGACGGCGAGATCCCCGGCCTGCAGATCGTGCGGCCCTCACTCGAAGACGTCTACCTGGACCTGATCGGGGGCACGGAATGACCGCCACACTGAACATCGGCCTGGCCCGCGCGTCGCTGGAGACCAAGCTCTTCTTCCGCCAGCGCGACGCCGTCATCTTCACCTTCTCCTTCCCGATCATCCTGCTGGTCCTGTTCGGGTCGATCTTCGAGGGCGACCTGGAGGGCACCGGCATCACGGTCGCCCAGCTCTACTCGGCCGGCCTGATCGGCGCGGGCGTGATGGGCGTGGCGTTCCAGAACCTCGCGATCGGCATCGCCATCGACCGCGACGACGGCACGCTGAAGCGCCTGGCGGGCACGCCGATGCCGCGCGCGGCCTACTTCGTCGGGAAGCTGGTCAGCTCGCTGGTGCTCGCGGTGATCGAGGTGGCGCTGCTGCTGGCGGTCGCGGTGCTCCTGTTCGACCTCGAACTTCCCACCGACCCCGCCCGGTGGGCGACACTGGCCTGGGTGCTCACGCTCGGCCTGGCCGGCGCGGCCCTCCTGGGGATCGCGGTGAGCAGCCTGCCGCGCAACGCCAAGAGCGCCGCCGCGGTGGTCTCCATGCCCTACGTGCTGCTCCAGTTCATCTCCGGTGTCTACATCCCCTTCACGGAGCTTCCCTCATGGCTGAACGACGTCGCGGCGATCTTCCCGCTGAAGTGGATGTGCCAGGGCCTGCGGTCGGTGTTCCTGGGCGACGCGGGGGCGGCGCTGGAACTGACGGGGTCCTACGAGCTGCCGAAGGTGGCGCTGGTGCTGGGGCTGTGGCTGGTGGGCGGGCTGGTGCTCTGCCTGGCGACGTTCCGGTGGACCAACCGCGGCGAAAGCTGAGGGCCTTCATGGGCAGGCGGCCCGAGGTGCGGGCCGCCTTCCCCGAGGAGACCAACGCCTGGGAGTCCTTCCGCGGCTGGGAGATCCTGTTCGGCCTGGCCTGGACGACGGCCCTCCTCTTCGTCGTGTACGAGGAGGAGGCCTCCCCCGTGGAGCGGGCCGTCACCATCGGCCTCATGCTTAGCTGCGCGGCCGCCTACCTGCTCATGGGCCGCAAGCTGATCATCGGCGACGAGGAGGACAGCCCCCGGGCGATCCTCTACATCGCCCTGCTCTGCCTGGCGTTCATCCCGGCGACGCTGATCGTGCCGAACGCGTCGTTCGGTCTGTTCACGTTGTGCCCGCAGGTGTTCATGCTGCTCAGCGGCCGGCTGGCCGCCGCGGCGGTGGTGCTGCTCAACATGTCTCCGGCGTTGTGGTTCATCCGGCAGACCGACCTGGCCTTCCCCGACCTGGTCAGGTTCACCGGCACCACCCTGATCGCGATGACCTTCTCGCTGGTGTTCGGGCCGTGGATAACCCGGATCATCCGGCAGAGCGCCGAGCGGGCCGACCTCATCCGGCAGCTGGAGGCGAGCAGGGCCGAGGTCGAGCGCTTGTCGATCGAGAAGGGCGCGCTGACCGAGCGCGAACGGCTCGCCGGGGAGATCCACGACACGATCGCCCAGGGGTTCACCAGCATCATCATGCTCATCCAGGCCGCGCAGGCCGGTCGGGACCCGGCGCGGCATCTGGCTCTGGCCGTGCAGACGGCCCGGGAGAACCTGGCCGAGGCCCGCGCGCTGGTCGCGGCGCTCAGCCCGGCGCCGCTCGACGGCTCCACCCTCGACGACGCGCTGCGGCGGCTCTCGCTGCGGTTGGCGGAGGAGATCGGCGTCGAGGTGTCGCACGCGGTCGAGGGCGAGTCGCGCAAGCTGCCGCCGAGCAGCGAGGTCGTGCTGATCAGGACGACCCAGGAGGCGCTGGCCAACATCCGCAAGCACGCCGGGGCGTCCTCGGTCCGGGTCGTGGTGGGATATGGCCGTAATGACGTCACTTTGACCGTCGCGGACGACGGCGTCGGCTTCGATCCGGCCGCCTCCAGAGGGTTCGGGCTGCGCGGCATGCGCGCCCGGATCGAACAGCAGGGCGGGCGCCTGGACGTCGTCAGCGCGCCCGGAGAAGGGGCGTCCCTGAACGTGACGCTGCCGATGGGAGAGAGATGATCCGGCTCATGATCGTCGACGATCACCCCGTGGTCCGCGAGGGCCTGCGCGGGATGATCGACGGCCATGAAGGCATCACCGTGGTCGGCGAGGCCGGCTCGGGCGACGAGGCCGTCGTCCGGGCCCGCGACCTCACGCCCGACGTGGTGCTGATGGACCTGCGCATGCCCGGCGGCGACGGCGTGGGCGCGACCAGCCGGATCCTCGTGGGGCAACCGGGCGTCCGGGTGATCGTGCTGACCACGTACGAGACCGACCAGGACATCGTGCGGGCCGTCGAGGCGGGCGCGGCCGGTTACCTGTTGAAGGACACCTCGCGCGCCGACCTGCTGGGCGCGATCAAGGCCGCCGCGCGGGGCGAGACGGTGCTCTCCCCCAGCGTGGCGACCAGGCTGGTGACGCGAATGAGAGCGCCCGTAATCGAGTCGCTGTCACCCCGGGAGACCGAGGTACTGTCTTTGGTGGCGCGCGGGCTGACCAACGCCGAGATCGGGCGGGAGTTGTTCATCAGCGAGACCACCGTGAAGACCCACCTGCTGCGGGTGTTCGGCAAGCTGGGCGTCTCCGACCGCACCGCCGCCGTCACCACCGCGCTCAACCGGGGTCTGCTTTAGTGGCGTCCGATAACCAACTTGCATAAAAGAAGCTAATTTCCCGATACTTCCGTTAAAAAGATCTTGCGTCCATAATGGTGCCTTCTGGGGGGCCGGACGGCGAGGTGAAACGGTGACGGGACGAGAATATCGGGGGATGTCGGCGGCCGAACGGGTCGCCGACCGCCGGGAGCGGCTCATCAACGCCGCTTACGGCCTGTTCGCCAATCCCGGCTTCCACGCGACGACGATCGAGCGGCTCTGCTCGACCGCCCACATCTCCAACCGGGCCTTCTACGAGTGCTTCTCCGGCCGCGAGGAGCTGATGCGGGCCGTCTACGAACGCTGCGTCGACGACACCCTGAACGCGGTCGGCGCCGCCATCGAGAACGCCCCGCCCACCCTGGAAGGCCGCATCGTCGCCGGCATCACCGAGTACGTGCGCTACGTGACGCTCGACGTGCGCCGCGCCCGCATCATGCACTTAGAGGTGCGCCGCGCGGGCGACGTGCTGTCGGGGTCGCGGCAGAAGGCGGTCGCCGGGTTCACCCACATGATCGAGAGCTCGCTCAAGGGGCTCCAGGAAGAGCTGCCCGCCGAGCTCCACCTGCTGGCGCTGGCCTTGATAGGGGCGCTCACGGAGCTGCTCATCGAATGGGTCCTGTCGGACGACCGGCCGGAGAAGGACCTGCTGGTCGCCACCGCCGTCCACGTGTTCCGGCGGTCGTTCCAGGCCTGACCACGCATCCGCGGTCCCTGGCCCACCTGTGGTAGGGAGCGGGCCAGGGACCGCAAATATGTGAACACCGGGACCGGCGCCCCGGAGCGGGCGAAACGAGATCACGTTCCGTAGTCACACCATGACACAGAAAGCCGCCACGGGCCCGGAACGACCCGTCAGATCCAGCCCATGTCCTGAGCCGTCCGGATCGCCCCGATCCGGTTGACCGCGCCCAGCTTGGCGATCGCGTTGGACAGGTAGTTGCGCACCGTGCCCTCGCTGAGGTGCAGCGACGCGGCGATCTCGCTCACCGACGCGCCCGAGGCGGCCAGCGCGAGCGCGTCGCGTTCGCGCTCGGTCAGCGGCGACTCCCCGGCCATCATCGCCGAGGCGGCCATCTCGGGGTCGAGGTAACGGCCGCCGGCGTGCACCTTCCGGATCGCGGCGGCCAGCTCCTCGGCGGAGGCGTCCTTGGGGACGAAGCCGCGCACCCCCGCCGCCAGCGCGCGCCGCAGGTAGCCGGGGCGGCCGAAGCTGGTGAGGATCAGCATCGCCTGACCGGGCATCGACTCGGCGACGGTCAGGCCGTCCATGCCGGGCATCTCGACGTCGAGCACGAGCACGTCGGGCCGGTGCTCGGCCACGGCGGGCCCCACCAGGTCGCCCCTGCCGACCTGGACCACGACGGTGATGTCGGGCTCCAGGTCGAGCAGGGTGGCGATGGCCTGCCTGATGAGGTGCTGATCGTCGGCCAGCAGGACTCTGATCACGGCCGGCCCGCCAGCGCGGGTTCCTTCGCCGTCGGCGCGACCGCCCGCAGGACGAAACCGCCCTTCCTGTCGGGCTCGGCCGTCAGCTTCCCGCCGACGGCGCCGAGCCGTTCGGCCAGCCCGGCCAGGCCGCTGCCCTCGCCGTTCTTGACGGCGTCCTTCTGCACGCCGTTGTTGCGCACCTCCAGGATCGTCTCCTCCGGGGTGAGCCGCAGGGTGATCTCGCAGGTGGTGGCGGTGCTGTGGCGGAGCACGTTGGTGACGGCCTCGCGGACCACCCAGGCGAACACCGGGGCGGTCTCACCGGGGGCGTCGCGGTAGGGCAGCTTGAGGTCGCAGGTGATGCCGGCCGCCTCCAGCACCCCCCGCACGCTGGCGAGTTCGGCGGCCAGGTCGAGCTGGCGGTACCCCTTGACGGCCTCGCGCAGCTCGCGCAGGGCGGTGCGGGCCAGGCCGCGCACCTCGGCCATCTCGGCGCTCGCCGGGCTGTCGCCGCCGAGCCGGACGGCCAGTTCGCTCTTGACCGCGATGGCCGAGAGCTGGTGCCCGACCAGGTCGTGGAGGTCGCGGGCGAACCGCAGGCGCTCCTCGGCGACCGCCAGGCGGGCCTGCGCCTCGCGGCCCTCGTGGGCCTCCTCGGCGATGTGCCAGATCCACACCCACAGGCGGTTGGCCCAGGGCAGCGTCCCGCACATCAGGGCGGTGTAGAGGAAGGAGCCGACGACGATCCCGGCCCGGGTGGCCGGGTCGGTCTCGGCCGTGAACTCGATCAACCGGTAGGCGTTGAGCGGCCACATCACCACCAGGGTGGAGACCGCCATGATCCAGGCGGTGCGGGCCCGCACCCCGACCGACGCGACCGACAACCAGGCGAAGGAGACGAACGACCACGAGGTCGGGGCGCCGGTGCCGAGGACCGCCACCACCACCGCGATGCCGGCGCCGGCCACCAGCTCACGCTGGGCGTAGCGCCGGTCGAGGATGGCTCTGGTGACGCGGAAGAACAGCACGCTGAACACGGCGACGAGGGCCACCGAGGGGCCGAGCCGCCACCAGTCGACCGGCCCGGCCTCCTGCTCCGCGAGCAGGCCGATGCCGAGGACGAACCAGACCAGCCCAAGAGTCGTGTTGAGCGTCCAGTAGACGACTCGCCGGACTCTTTTGATCGCTTTGTCCATCATGGCCTGCCCCATCTTAGGTGGGTCACTTCGTGCGGAGAACCTCGGAAACCTTCAACCGCCTGCCGGTACGCAGCACCGCGCGCTCGTAGATGCGCCCGCCCACCATCAGCACCGCCGCGACCGCGACGACCATGAGGACGCCCGACAGCAGGATCGCCCAGAGGGCCACGTCCGAGGCGGCCATCCGCACGGGCATGACCATCGAGGAGAACGGCGGCACGAACGAGAGGATCTCCGACACCGGGTGCCCGGGGTTGGCCGAGGCGAAGAACGACACCCCGTACGAGATCATGAAGAGCAGCATCATCGGCTGCAGCACGTTGCCGACCTCCTCCTGCCGCGACACCAGGGACGCGAGCGACCCGGCGAGGACGGCGAAGAAGGCGTAGCCGAGGATCCACCAGACCACGGCGTTGACCACGATGCCGGCCATCCCGGGCGGGAAGTCGGCGGCGAACCCCGAGAGGAACGCGCCGACGAGGCCGGCCGCCACCACGGCCACGAGGTTGATGAACCCGACGACGCCGAGCCCTAGGATCTTGCCGCCGAGCAGTTGCCAGGGCCTGATCGAGATGAGCAGGATCTCGACGATCCGGCTGCCCTTCTCCTCCACCACGCCCATGGCGACGGTCATGACCGCGCTTATGATCATGAAGAACAGCAGCAGCACGACCACCGTCGCGATGCCCTGCCGGGCCGCCTCATAGCGGGTGTCGACCCCGACCGACTGGACCTGGAGCGGCGTCACGGTCACCCCGGCCGCGCCGATCTGCGCCTCCCGGTTCGCGCTCTGCAGCAGCAGCCCGAGCTCGTCGTCGATCTCGCCGTTGGTCAGCACCCGGGTGCCGTCGACGAGCGCGACGTCGACGTCGCCGTCGAGGACCGCCGTCGTGGCGGCCCGCTCGTCGGGATAGGTCTTCCATGTGATCTTCGCCTCGGGGGCGAGCGCCTGGACGGCCAGTTCCTGACCGCCCACCCGGCCGAGGTTGTACTCGTCGGGCCCGCCGAACAGCTTGGGCGCGAACGCGATGCCGCCGACCAGCAGCGCCGAGACGATCAGGCCGATGACGAAGGCCCGCGTCCTGACCTGGGTGCGGATCTCCCGCCCGGCCACCATCAACAGACCGTTCACGCCACTGCCTCCCTGAAGATCTCGACCAGCGTGGGCCGTTCGACGCCGAAGAACTCGACGTGGCCCGCTTCGACGGCCCTCCGCAGGACCGCCTGGTCGTCGCCCCCGACGACCGTCAGCACGTCGCGGTCGCCGTCCCTGCTCAGCTCACCCGGCAGGCCGTCGGCCCAGCCCGGCTTGGGCTCGCGGACGACCACCCGCAGCCGCCGTCCCTCGGCGTCGCGCAGCTCGTCGACCGTCCCGCTCGCCACCATGCGCCCGGCCGAGACGATCCCGACGGCGTCGCAGAGCCGCTCGACCAGTTCGAGCTGGTGGCTGGAGAAGATGACCGGCACGCCCCCGCGCGCCCGCTCGTGCAGCACCTCGGCCAGCACGTCGACCGCGATCGGGTCGAGCCCCGAGAACGGCTCGTCGAGGATGAGCAGCTCCGGGTCGTGGATGAGGGCCACGGCGAGCTGCACCCGCTGCTGGTTGCCGAGCGAGAGCGACTCGACGGTGTCGTTGACCCGCTCGGTCAGCCCGAGCCGCCCGATGAGCGCGTCCCGCGCCTTGCCGACCGCCCCCGCGTCGAGCCCGTGCAGCCGCCCGAAGTAGTCGATCTGCTCCCCGACCCGCATCTTCTGGTAGAGCCCGCGCTCCTCCGGCATGTAGCCGAAGGTCCGCCGCTCGGCGAAGGTCAGCGGACGCCCGTTCCAGATCACCTCGCCCTCGTCGGCCTGGAGGACACCCATGACGATGCGCATCGTCGTCGTCTTGCCGGCCCCGTTGGCGCCCACGAAGCCGAACATCTGCCCGGCGGGGACCGCGAAGCTCACCCCGTCGAGGGCCACCTTCCCGGCCCCGAACACCTTGCGCAAACCCCTGATCTCCAACATGGCACCATCCTGGCTTTACCCGCCGATGACGCGTAGACGTGGATATCAGCGGCTTGCCGGGGATTCCGCAGCCGATCGGGATGACATTTGCCACATGGCTACGCTTGGCCGCATGACGCCTGACCACAACGACCAGCCGGTCGTGCTGTCGAAGATCTACACGAAGACCGGCGACGACGGCACGACCGCCCTCGGCGACATGTCCCGCACCGCGAAGACCGACCCCCGCCTGGCGGCCTACGCGGACGTGGAGGAGGCCAACGCGGCCATCGGCGTCGCCCTGGCCATGGGCAACCCGCCGGAGGAGATCGGGGCGGTGCTGCTGCGCGTCCAGAACGAGATGTTCGACGTGGGGGCCGACCTGTGCACCCCGGTCGTGCCCGACGCCGAGTTCCCCCCGCTGCGCGTCGAGGCCTCCTACGTGGAGTGGCTGGAGTCGCAGTGCGACGAGTTCAACGCCCGGCTGAAGCCGCTGCGGTCCTTCATCCTGCCGGGGGGCTCACCGGGAACCGCCCTGCTGCACGTGGCCCGCACGGCCGTCCGGCGGGCCGAGCGCACGACGTGGGCGGCGCTCGCGGCCCACGACGACATGAACCCGCTGACGGCGACGTATCTGAACCGGCTGAGCGACCTGCTGTTCATCCTGTGCCGGGTGTCGTCGGACGGGAACGAGATCCTGTGGAAGCCGGGCGGCACCCGCTGACCTGTCACACGCGCCAGACGACATAGGAGATGCGCAGCGGCTCGTCGCCCTCCGGCACCTCGCCGATCCGGATCGCGAGCAGGTTGTCCTCGGCCGTGCGCGCGCAGGCCCACCCGCCCGCCTTCATCGTGCCGACCTCGACCAGGGCGTAGTCGCGCACGGCGAGCGCGTCGGCGCAGGCGGCGCTGTCGGGCACACCCTCGACGGCGGTGATCGGCAGTGCCCCGCCGCCGGCCGTCCAGAGGGAGCGGTAGGGGCTGACGTACCAGACGTCGCTGGCGTTCGGCCGGACCTCGCCGATCATCCCGGTCTCGGCGTCGAGGTAGTCCTGGTCCTTCAGGGTCGCCTCCCCCTCACGCAGCACCTTGCCCGGGGTGACGGGCTCGGCCGCGGCCGCGGCGGCCGGTTCGCCGATGATCTTCTCGATCATCGCACCCGCGACGCCCGCGCCCGTGACGATGAGGGCGATCATGACGAATCCGGGCGCTCTGAGCGGCCGCCCGGACAACACGATGAGCCCGATCACCCCCGACAGCACGGCCAGCAGGCCCGCGACGAGGATGCCCTCGCGCGAGCCGCTGGTGACGAGCTGGGCCACGGCCGCGACGTCGGCGACGGCGCCGAGACCGGCCAGGACGACCGTCGGCCGGTCGGCCCAGGTGGACGACGGCGCCTCGCTCATGACTACTCCCCGGGCAGGGTCACGGCGCGCGGACGTAGGCGACGCCGAACGTATTGTCGCCCGGAACCCCTGTGGCGGTGTGGCAATAGACGTGAACCGACACCCGGGGCGGCGCCGAGTAGGAGTCGATGGTGCCGAGGTGACAGTAACCGCCTGCGGCGCCAGTCGCGCCGACCTGCACGCTGTCGCCGGTCTTTCCCAGGGTCTCCCAGGTCAGGCGGTAGTGGCCGACGCCGAGCCGGGTGACCGAGGGCGTCTCCCCGTTGCCGCCGAACGAACGGGCCGCGTCGACGACGGGCGCGGCCGGATCGCCGGTCACCTGGGCGTAGGCCGCCGGCGTCCCCGCGTCGCGGTGCAGCCCGGCGCCGTCGGTGTAGGAGAGCGTCCACGGCGCGTCGGCCGGCGCACCGGTGCCGATCACGTGGCAGGCGACGGTGATCTCGACCTGCCCGCTTCCCGGCGTGACGCCCACGGCGTTGCAACGGGCCGGGGCTCCGTCGCCGTACGGCGTCACCTGCGCGTAGCCGGTCCCCTCGGCAAACGCCTCGCCCTCGACGACCACCCGGTAGCGGCCGGTGCCCTCGCGCAGGACGCGGTTCACCCCGCCGGCCGTGTTGAGCGTGCCGTCGTTGTAGGACATGCCGTCGCCGCCCTCGTACCTGACGGTGGCGTAGGGCGTCTCCCCCGGGCCGGGCGCGGCGAAGAAGACGGTGAACCACCAGTCCACCGGGGCGCCGGCCTCGTTGAAGCAGCGCACCTCGACGAGCTGGTCGGGCCCGTCGGGGCGGTAGCCGACGACACCGCAGGTCCGGCCGCGGTAGACGGTCCGGTACGGGGTCACGTGCGCGACCCCGGCCGCCGAGGCCACCCCCGGCAGCCGCACCTCGTAGCGGCCGGTGCCCGTGTGGACGACGGTTGCCCGCCGGCCGGCGGTGGCGGGGTCGAGCCGCCCGGTGCTCCACTGCCACTGCGTGGTGAGCGGCGTGACCACGCCGATCGGCGCCTCGGCGACGGTGGCCCGGTCCATGTAGGCGTAGCCCCAGCGGGGCTCCTGCCCCGGCCGGGGCGAGCTCGCCGCGACCAGCGCGTCGACGACCCGCTGCCGGTCGCGGGCGAGCTCGCCGGTGGTCAGTTCGGTGGCCTCGTCGGCGAGCACGGCCCCGCCGCCCTGGCCGCTGTCGAACAGCAGGTCGATGTTCCTCCAGTCGTCGGCGCCCACCAGGCCGGTGTCGTAGCGGAACTGCGCCGGATAGTCGTAGCCCAGGTAGGTTCTGAGCCCGTCGTCACCGGGCACCCTCGCGCTCCGGTCGGTCACCTCCCACGGAGTCTGGCACCGCCCGTTGAGCCCGGCGTAGATGCGCTCGTATCGGCGCAGGTCGTCGTATTCGGGGGTGCGGGGCCGAAGCTGGGTCTCCAGCCGGCCGTTGCCCTCGACGCACTTCTGGAACTCGCCGTTGACGTCGGCCTCGACCGAGGTCTCGCCTGGGGTCGCGTCGGCGTCCCAGTTCAGCGCGGCGGAACCGTCGCCGACCTGGAGGGTGCCCGTGTTGTCCCACCAGGCGGCCATGGCGTGGGTGGTGACGCCGATTCCGGCGGTTTCGTTCAGCTGGCCGCGGTGCAGGGTCGGCAACTTCCGCCGCGACCAGTCGAGCGTGCTCACCTGGTCGAGCGCCTGGAGAAGCCGGGTTCCCCCGTCGGTGGCCGGGCCGTCGCCCGCCAGCTCGCGCCAGGCCTGGATGTCCGGGATGCCGGTGGCCTGGTAGCGGTAGTTCATCACCGACAGGTGGTTCGGCTTGTAGTTGACCTCGTCGGTGCCGCCGTGTTCGAGGCCGAGGGCGTGTCCGAGCTCGTGGACGAAGGTCGCGCTCTGCACGCGGACCGGCGGGTCGGGCATGGTGCCGAGCGTGACCACGAAGTCCCTGCCGTCGCAGCACCAGCCGCTCTCGTCGGTGTTGTTGTGCCGGTATCCCCACAGGTTGTAGCGGAACAACCCGGCCCGGCCCGGCGTGAAGGCGGCGGCGCGGAAGTTCTGGAAGGGGGTGCGGCCGTCGTCTCCCTCGACGTTGAGCGGCGCCTCGCGGTCGGGGGAGAACACGTGGAGTCCGTCGTCGAGGTGAACGAGCAGTTGCAGGCCGGGCTTCTTCTCCTGGGCGTACGGGCAGACCTCCAGCGGGTCGAACGGCGCGGCGGCGAACATGGCCACGGCCTCGTCGACGGCCGCGCGGTCCGGTCCGTCGTCGCCGTCCGCGCTGACGAGCCAGTCGACTTCGACGGCGACGGTGCCCCGGCACGGGTCGGCGCCGTTGTCGGGCAACCACTTGTCCACACTCGAGCCGGTGGGGATGCCCTCCAGCTCGATCCGGTCGCTGAGGCCGTCGCCGTCGCTGTCCAGGTCGAGTGTGTGGAAGACCTGGCCGGCGTTCTTGAAGAACTCGTGCAGCACCTCCCCCGGAGGCGCCGCCTGGTCCACCAGCACGACCCCGGTGTCGAGGTCGGTGATCTTCACCGCGGACAGCGACCAGTTGTCGGCTCGCCAGTCCTCGGCCATGGAGACGTGCTCGAAGGTGAACCCGTCGGCCAGGTCGGCCGGCTTGGCGCACACCGCCAGCCGGCCCTCCCACCGCGGGAGCGTCACTCCGCCCCGGTCTCCCGTGCCGCCCCGGCGATAGGGCCGGGGACGCTCGTTCTCGGCTCCGTCGCCGTCCCAGTCGTCGAACAGGAACGGCTGCCCGCCCAGGCTGACGTGCTCGAAGGAGTCGTCCCTGATCCCCCAGTCCCCGGGACCTGTCGTGATCTCGAAGGCGACCCTGCAGACGCGGCGGGCGGGGTCGGCGGGCGGGCCGGGCTGGTCGCCGACGTCGACGGTGAAGGTCTGGCCGGAGTTCTTCCCGAACTGGTGCAGGTGCCCGACCTCGGGCTCGTCCAGACGGAAGAGGGTCTCTTCGGTCCCGCCGACGATCCGGAAGATCCTGATCGCGGCCAGCCGCCAGTTGTCGGCCTCCCAGTCGTCCGCGAGGGAGACATGTTCGATGGTGAGCTCGCCCGCCACGTCGGCCGGCGAGTCGCACGCCGCCAGGTGAGCGAACCACGGGTCGAGCCACACCCCGCCTTCGTCTCCGGTGCCGCCCCGGTGATAGGGCCGGGGCCGGTCGTCGTCGATCCCGTCGCCGTCCCAGTCTTCGAACAGGAACGGCTGCCCGCCCAGGGTGATGTGCTCGAAGGAGTCGTCCCTGATCCCCCAGTTCTCCCACTCGCCGTTGTCTCCCAGGCCGGTCTTGATCTCGATTCCGACCCTGCAGGTGTCGGCGGCCTGGGCGGCCGGGATTCCGGTGCCCGCGAAGGCGAGGGTCAACAGCAGGGCGGCCAGGACACGCCGGAAAGAGAGTCGCACGGGCTCGACGGTAGGAAGCCCGCGCCGGCCGGCGGAGCGCTCCGGAATTATCCGTACAAGTCCGTACGCCGTAACCTTCGCGGCGGCCGGGCCGACATCCAGATGTGGCCGACGCCGATGACCCGGAGCCGGGGCGGATCCGGGTCCGCCGCGACTTCGCCCGTGAGCTGACCCTGCTGCGGGAACGGGCGGGCCTCACCGTCCGGCAGGTCGCGGCCAGAGTCGGGGTTCAGGGGGCGCACAGCACGATCGGCGACTGGTTCGCCGGGCGCGGGTTGCCGTCCACCACCTCACGGGAACTGCTCGTCCAGGTGCTTGAGGCGTGCGGCGACGAGGCGCGCACCGGCGAGTGGCTGGCGGCCTGGCAGCGGGTGCGGCAGGCACCCGGGCCCCGCCGCGCCGAGCCGGAACCCTACCGGGGGCTGGCCGCCTTCCGGTGCGAGGACGCCGAGTGGTTCTTCGGCCGGGCCGATCTGACCGCCCGCCTGGTCGCCCGGGTGGCGGAGCTGCGCGACCGGGGCGGCGGCCTGCTGGTCGTGGTCGGGCCGTCGGGGGCGGGCAAGTCGTCGCTGCTGGGCGCGGGCCTGCTGGCCGCCGCCGGCGCCGGGACGATCAGGACGCCGGGTGTCCGCCCGATGGACACCCTCCACGGGCTGACCGGGCCGCTGATCGTCTTCGACCAGTTCGAGGAGTTGTTCACCCTCTGCCAGGACGAGGACGAACGCCGCCGGTTCGTCGGCGCCCTCTGCGAGCGCGCCTCCGGCGCCGTGGTCGTGCTGGGGCTGCGGGCCGACTTCTACACCCAGGCGCTCGGCCATCCCGAGCTGGTCGCCGCGATCTCCGAGAATCAGATCGCGATCGGCCCCATGGACGAGACCGGCCTGCGGGCCGCGATCACCGAACCCGCCCGCAAGGCCGGGCTCGACCTCGAACCCGGCCTGGTCGACCTCATTCTGCGCGACCTCGGGCCCGGCGCCGGCGTGCTCCCGCTGCTGTCCCATGCCCTGTACGCGACCTGGCGGCACTGCCGGGGCCGCACCCTGACCATCGACGGCTACCAGGCGGTCGGCGGAATCGCCGGCGCGGTCGCGGTCAGCGCCGACGCCGCCTACCACGAACTCGCCCCGCCACAACGCGAGAGCGCCCGGCGGCTGCTCCTGCATCTGGTCCACCTCTCCCCCGACACCGCCGACACCCGCCGCCGCGTGCCCAGGGCGGGACTGCCCGCCGGGGCGGCCGACGTGCTGGGCCGGTTCGTCGCCCACCGGCTCGTGACCGCCGACGACGGAACCGTGGAGATCAGCCACGAGGCGCTGCTGACCGCCTGGCCGCTGCTGCGGTCGTGGCTCAACGACGACCGGACCGGGTTGCTGGTCGGCCGCCGTCTCGCCGACGACGCCGAGGCGTGGCACGCCGAAGGCCGTGACGCCGCCGCGCTCTACCGGGGTGTCCGGCTGGCCGCCGCCAGGGAGTGGAGCGCGAAGGCGCGGCCGTACAACCGGCCCGGCCCCCTGGCCGTGGAGTTCCTGGACGAATCCACGGCGCTGGAGCGGCGCCAGGCGACGGCCGAGCGCCGCAGCGCCCGCCGGCTGCGGCGGTTGACGGCCGGGCTGGTCGCCCTGCTCCTGCTGGCCTGCGGCAGCGGGGTCGCCGCCCTGCGGGCCGCCGCGTCCGCGAACGAGCAGCGCGACATCGCCCTGTCCCGCCGGGTGGCGCAGGAGGCCGCCGCGATCCGCGCCTCCGACCCGGCCCTGGCCGCGCGGCTCAGCCTGGCCGCCTACACGGTCGCGCCCACCTCGGAGGCCAGGGGCGGCCTGCTCGGCGCGTTCGGCGGCCCGTTCGCCATCCGGCTGACCGGCCACACCGATTACGTCCACGACGTGGAGTACGCCCCCGGCGGCACGGTGCTGGCCAGCGCGGGCGACGACCACACGGTACGGCTGTGGGACCTGCGCGAGCCGCACCGTCCCCGGCCGAAGGCCGTGCTGACCGGGCACACCGACCACGTCACCGTGCTCGCCTTCTCCCCCGACGGGCGGGTGCTGGCCAGCGGGGGCCTCGACGGGACGATCCGCCTGTGGGACGTGGCCACGGCCCGCCCGCGGTCGACGTCGCCGAACGGCGGGGCCGTCGGGGGGCTCGCCTTCACCGCCGACGGACGGTTCCTGGTCAGCGCGGACACGACCGGCCTCATCCGGGTGCGCGTGCCCTCCACCGGCGCGGCCACGGCCACCCTGTCCGGGCACACCGGCGCGGTCACCTCCCTCGCCGTCCACGGACACCTCCTGGCCTCCACCGGCGCCGACGGCACGACTCGGCTCTGGGACCTGACCGTCCCCGGCCCGGTCGCCACGCTGAACGGGCACACGGGAGCGGTCCGGGCGGCCGCCTTCAGCCCCGACGGGCGGCGGCTGGTCACCGCCGGGGAGGACGGCCTGGCCCGCCTGTGGGACCTGTCCGGCCACCCACGCCCGCACGCCGTGCTGACCGGCCACACCGGGGTCGTCCACCGGGTCGCCTACGCCCCCGACGGGGCCACCGTCGCCACGGCCGGGGCCGACAACACCGCCCGGGTCTGGAGCACCTCCGACGGCCGCGAGCTGACCGAGTTCACCTCCCGCGCAGGCGCGGCCATCGACACCAGCACGATCTCCGACGTCGCCTTCAGCCCCGACGGACGCACCCTCGCCACCGCCTCCTACGACCACCTGCTGCGCCTGTGGGACGTGCCCGGCTCCGCGTTGCCCTCGGGTGGCCGGTCACGGCCCGTCTGGGCCTCCCCTGACGGCCGGACGGCGATCACCGGAGATGGCCGCCACGTGCGCCGCTGGGACGTGCACGACCCCCACCACCCCGTCGGACGGGTGCTCGCGCCCACGGAGGGGCTCGTCCAGCTCTCGGCCGACGGGTCGATGATGGTCACGGCCGGGCCGGGCGGCACCGTCCGCCTCTGGGAGCTGACCGGACCGGTCCCCCGGCTGACGGCGATCATGGGCGGCGGCACGTTGCCGCCCGACAGCGCCGAGTTCAGCGCCGACCGCCGCCTGCTCGCCGTCGTCGTCACCGCCGACCGGTCGATCCGGCTCTGGGACGTCGGCGACCCCGCCCGCCCCCGCCCGCTCGCATCGCTGACCGGCCACACCGGCGTCGTGAACGCCATCGACTTCCACCCGGCCCTGCCCCTGCTGGCCTCCTTCGGCTACGACCGCACCGCCCGGTTGTGGGATCTGACCGACCCCGCACGACCGGTCATGGCGGCGGTGCTCACCGGGCACGGCAACGCCGTCTACAACGGCGCGTTCAGCCCCGACGGCACGACGCTGGCCACCACCAGCCAGGACACCACCGCCCGGTTGTGGGACGTCACCGACCCTCGCAGGCCCGCCGCCCTGGCGACGCTGCGCGGGCACGGCGGTTTCGTGGACTCGGTAGCCTTCAGCGGCGACGGCCGGCTGCTCGCGACCGGGGGCGGCGAACCCGCCGTGCACCTGTGGGACCTCACCGACCGCCGTAACCCGGGCCGGTGGGCCGTGCTGGCCGCGGGCGAAGGCCCGGTGGTCGGTCTGCTGTTCGCGGGAAGGTCGCTCGCGGGAGGCGGGGCGGACCGGCCCACCCTGTTGTGGCCCGTCGACCTGGCCGCCGCCGCCACGTCCGTGTGCACGCGGGCGTTTCCGGCCCTCACTCCCGACCAGTGGGCGGAGTACTTCCCCGGCCTCGACCCCGTGACGGGGTGTTGAGTCAGACGGCGTCGAGGTGGGCGCTCGGCGGAGCTGACTCCAGCCAGGCCAGGAAGCCCGTCAGGGCGTCTTCGCTCATCGCCAGGCTGATCGCGCCGGCCTCGACCGTCCAGTAACCCTCCGGCCCCTCGCCCGCCTCTAGGGGGCGGCGGCGGGAAACGACGAGGCCGCGCCTCGCAATCGCGTGGCGCGGCCTCAGACGGATTCCGGCGAAAGGCACCCAGTGGAGCTCTCCTCCGGCGTAGCGGGCTACTCCGCTCTGCCATTTCCGGGAGCCGGTTCGTACACAACAGACGACCGTCCCCCGGCGCGAGGCCAGGGCGACGACACGAACGCAGAACAGGGCAGCGAGCAGAGCCAACCCTATGAGTAGCTCCACCGCTGCCCCTCCTTCTGAAACTCAGACCTCTTCGCCGGCCGCCCGGAGGCGGGCCGCGTTGCGCTTGGCCTCCAGCTGGGCGTCCGCGTCGTCCTGGCTGGACTCGATCGCGGCCTGGGCCCGCTGGAGAGCGTCCTTCGCCGCCGCCACGTCGACCTCGGAACCGAGCTCGGCCGCTTCGGCGAGGACGGACACTTCGTTGGCGGCGACCGAGATGAAGCCTCCGTGCACGGCCGCGACCAGGTCGGCGTTGCCGTCACGCTTCACGCGAAGCACGCCACCCTCGACGAGGACGCCGATAACGGGCGCGTGATTCGGCATAATACCGATCTCGCCCTCGACGGTCTTGGCAATCACCATGTCGGCTTCGCCAGACCAGATCTCACGCTCCGGTGAGACCACGCCCACCTGCAGCTTTGCCATCTCTTCCCTCCAAGAACACCGGCGCGGCCCGGAGGCCGCGCCGGCGCCGCATGATTAGCGGGTCAGTTCCTTCGCCTTGGCGATGGCCTGCTCGATGCCGCCGACCATGAAGAACGCCTGCTCGGGCAGGTGGTCGTACTCACCCGCGCACAGGCCCTTGAAGGAGGCGATGGTCTCGTCCAGCGGGACGAACTCGCCGGGCTGACCGGTGAACGCCTCGGCGGCGTACATCGGGTGGGACAGGAAACGCTCGATGCGGCGGGCCCGCTGAACGGTGACCTTGTCCTCTTCGGAGAGCTCGTCGATGCCCAGGATGGCGATGATGTCCTGCAGTTCCTTGTACTTCTGCAGGATCCGCTTGGTCTCCTGGGCCACCGCGTAGTGCTCCTCGCCGACCACGGTCGGGTCGAGGATGCGGGAGGTGGAGTCGAGCGGGTCGACCGCCGGGTAGATGCCCTTCTCGGAGATCGGACGGGACAGAACCGTCTGAGCGTCGAGGTGGGCGAACGCGTTGTGCGGGGCCGGGTCGGTGATGTCGTCGGCGGGCACGTAGATCGCCTGCATCGAGGTGATCGAGTGACCACGCGTCGAGGTGATGCGCTCCTGGAGCACACCCATCTCGTCGGCCAGCGTCGGCTGGTAACCCACGGCGGAGGGCATACGGCCGAGCAGCGTGGAGACCTCGGAACCGGCCTGGGTGAAGCGGAAGATGTTGTCGATGAAGAGCAGCACGTCCTGCTTCTGTACGTCGCGGAAGTACTCCGCCATCGTCAGGGCCGACAGCGCCACGCGCAGACGGGTGCCCGGGGGCTCGTCCATCTGGCCGAAGACGAGGGCGGTGTCCTTGAGAACTCCGGCCTCCTCCATTTCGAGCCAGAGGTCGTTGCCCTCACGGGTGCGCTCGCCGACGCCCGCGAAGCACGAGGTGCCCGAGAACTTCAGCGCGACTCGACGGATCATCTCCTGGATCAGAACCGTCTTGCCGACGCCCGCGCCGCCGAACAGACCGATCTTCCCACCCTTCACGTAGGGGGTGAGGAGGTCGATGACCTTGATGCCGGTGGGCAGCATCTCGGTGCGCGACTCGAGCTGGTCGAAGGCGGGAGAGGGGCGGTGGATGCCCCACTTCTCGCTGACCTTGAGGGAGGCCGTCGGCACGTCGAGCGACTCGCCGAGGGCGTTCCACACGTGGCCCTTGACGACGTCGCCGACCGGCACCGAGATCGGCGCGCCGGAGTCGGACACCGCCGCGCCGCGGACCAGGCCGTCGGTGGGCTGCATGGAGATGGCCCGGACCAGGTTGTCACCCAGGTGCTGGGCGACCTCCAGGGTCAGGGTCTTGGACTGCGACTCGCCCTCGACCTCAAGGGTTACGTCGACGTTCAGGGCGTTGTAGATGTCCGGCATCGCCTCGACGGGGAACTCCACGTCGACGACGGGACCGGTGACACGGGCGACACGGCCCACGCCGGTCTCAACAGTCTGTGCGGTCATTTCACTCTTTCCCCGCGGCGGCGTCGGCCAGCGCGTTGGCGCCACCGACGATCTCGCTGATTTCCTGGGTGATCTCCGCCTGGCGAACCTGGTTCATCTGCTGGGTGAAGACCCGGATGAGCTCGTTGGCGTTGTCGGTCGCGGACTTCATCGCGCGGCGCCGGCTGGCCTCTTCGGAGGCGGCCGACTGCAGCAGCGCGGAGAAGATGCGCGATTCCACGTAGCGCGGCAGCAGCGAGTCGAGCACGGCACCGGCCGAGGGCTCGAACTCGAAGTAGGGCAGCGGGCCGTCCTTGGGCGCCTCGGTCGTCTCGACGACCTCCAGCGGCAGGATGCGGTTCACCACCACGTTCTGCGTCAGCATCGAGACGAACTCGGTCGAGACGATGTGGATCTCGTCGATCCCGTCTTCGGCCTTGAACGACTCGATCAGCGCGTCGGCGATCTCCTTGGCGTCGCTGTACGACGGACGACGGGAGAAGCCCACCCACTGACCGCCCATCTCGCGATGGCGGAAGGCGTGCCAGCCCACGCCCTTGCGTCCGGAGACGAAGGGCGTGACCTGGATGCCGCGTGACTCCAGCAGGCCGCGCAGGGCCTCGGCCTCGCGCAGCAGGTTGGCGTTGAAGCCGCCGCAGAAGCCGCTGTCACTGGTGATGATCAGCACACCGGCGCGGGCCGGGTTCTCCTTGGCCACCGTGAGCGGGTGGTCGACGGAGGAGGTGTTGCTGACGACGCCGGTGACGGCGCGGGTGATCTCCCGCTCGTAGGGCACGGCCGCCTGCATGCGCTGCTGCGCCTTGACGATGCGCGACGAGGCGATGAGCTCCTGCGCGCGGGTGATCTTCGCCGTGGACTTGACCGACTTGATCCGCCGCCGCAGCAGTCTGAGCTGGGCGCCCATCGGCTACTTCACCTCAGGCTTCCGGACGTGCTTGACGATCTTCTCCTGGCCGACCTCGTCGGCGCCGAGCGGGGCCACCGGCTCGTCCTTGACCAGCAGGTCGCCGGACGAGGTGGTGAAGCCCTTCTTGAACTCGGTGATCGAGTCCTTCAGCACGGTGACGGTGTCGTCGGTGAGCTCACCGCTCTCGCGGATGCCGTCGAAGACGCCCTTCTGGGTGCTGCCGACGTAGTCGAGGAACTCCGACTCGAAGCGGCGGATGTCCTCGAGGGGAACCTCGTCGAGCTCCCCGGAGGTGCCCGCCCACACCGAGACGACCTGCTTCTCGGCCGGGAACGGGGAGAACTGCGGCTGCTTGAGCAGCTCGACGAGGCGGGCGCCGCGCTCCAGCTGGGCGCGGGAGGCCGCGTCGAGGTCGGACGCGAAGGCGGCGAACGCCTCCAGGTCGCGGTACTGCGACAGGGACAGACGGAGCGTGCCGGCCACCTTGCGCATCGCCTTGATCTGCGCCGAGCCGCCGACTCGGGAGACCGAGACACCGACGTTGATCGCCGGGCGGACGCCGGCGTTGAACAGGTCGGTCTCCAGGAAGCACTGGCCGTCGGTGATGGAGATGACGTTGGTCGGGATGAACGCCGAGACGTCGTTGCCCTTGGTCTCGATGATCGGCAGACCGGTCATCGAGCCGCCGCCCATGTCGGCCGAGAGCTTGGCGCAGCGCTCGAGCAGACGCGAGTGCAAGTAGAAGACGTCACCGGGGAACGCCTCACGGCCCGGCGGACGACGCAGCAGCAGCGACACGGCGCGGTAGGCGTCGGCCTGCTTGGTCAGGTCGTCGAAGATGATGAGGACGTGCTTGCCCTGGTACATCCAGTGCTGGCCGATGGCCGAACCGGTGTAGGGGGCGAGGTACTTGAAGCCCGCGGCGTCGGACGCCGGAGCGGCCACGATGGTGGTGTACTCCATCGCGCCGGCCTCTTCGAGGCGGCCCTTCACCTGGGCGATCGTCGAGCCCTTCTGGCCGACGGCGACGTAGACGCAGCGGACCTGCTTCTCGGGGTCGCCGGAGAGCCAGTTCTCCTTCTGGTTGAGGATCGTGTCGACCGCGATGGCCGTCTTGCCCGTGCCGCGGTCACCGATGATCAGCTGGCGCTGGCCACGGCCGATCGGCGTCATGGCGTCGATCGCCTTGAGGCCGGTCTGCAGCGGCTGCTTCACCGGCTGCCGCTGAACCACGGACGGCGCCTGGGTCTCGAGGGCACGACGGCCCTCGGCCTCGATCGCGCCCTTGCCGTCGAGGGGGTTGCCCAGCGGGTCGACGACACGGCCCATGAAGCCGTCGCCCACCGGGACCGAGAGGACCTGGCCGGTGCGGCGCACCGACTGGCCTTCCTCGATCTTGCTGAAGTCGCCCAGAATAACGACACCGATCTCCCGGACGTCCAGGTTCAGTGCCAGGCCACGCGTGCCGTCCTCGAACTCGAGCAGCTCGTTCGCCATCGTCGAGGGAAGGCCGGAGACATGGGCGATACCGTCGCCACAGTCGACGACGGTCCCGATCTCCTCACGTGCCGCGCCTTCCGGCTCGTACGCCTGGACGAAGCGCTCAAGCGCGTCCCGGATCTCGTCCGGCCGGATCGTCAGCTCCGCCATCTCTTCCTGTCTCCCTATTCGCCTAGCCGGCCAACCGGCGGCGGACTTCTTCAATACGTGCGGCGATGGTGGTGTCGATGATCTCGTCCCCGATCTTGATCGAGAACCCACCGAGCACCTTCGGGTCCACCTCGACATTCAGGTGGACGTCACGGCCGTAGGTGGCCCGCAGCCAGTTCGCCAGCCGCTGCTTCTGCGCGTCGGACAGCAGCACCGCGCTGGTGACGACCGCCACCAGTCGCTGCCGCTGGAGGGCGACGAGGCGGCCGAACTCCTCCAGGCCTCGTTCCAGGCTACGTCCGCGCGGGTGTGCGGCGACCTGGGAGACGAGACGCAGGGTGGTCGGCGCGACCTTGGCCCCGAGCAGGTCGGCGAGGAGCGACTCCTTGCCGGTCGCGGCCGGGTCGGCCAGCGCGCGGCGCAGGTCGGGGTTGGCGGCGAGGATGCGGCCGAACCGGAACAGTTCGTCTTCGACGTCGTCGAGACGGCCGGCCCCTTCGGCCTCGCTCGCGGCGGCGATCACGCCGAGCCGCTCCACGGCGTCGGCGAGGTCACCGGAGCGCGACCACTTGGCCTCGACCGCGGCCACCGTCGTCTCCAGCGCCGCCGGCGAGACCTTGCCCTCGAGCAGGGCGCGGATGGTCTGCGCCTTCTGCTCGGCCGGACGCGACGGGTCGGAGAGCGAACGGCGCAGACCGGGCTCCCGGTCGAAAAGCGAGGCGACCGCGAAGAGCTCGTCGGCCAGCGTGCCCAGGTCGGCCGACCCGGCCACGCTGTTGAAACGCTCCTCGATGTCGACCAGAGAGGTCCTGCTCAGGCCCTGCATCAGCGGACCGCCGTCGTCCCGGAGCCCTCGAGCTCCTCGAGGAACCGGTCGACGACGCGACGCTGGCGGGCCTCGTCCTCCAGCGACTCGCCGACGATGCGGCCGGCGAGGTCGGTCGACAGGCGGCCGATCTCGGAACGCAGCTGCGCGAGCGCCTGCGCCTTGTCGGCCTCGATCTGGGCGTGGGCGGCCTCGACGATGCGCCGGGCCTCGGCCTGGGCCTCCTCGCGGAGTTCGGCCTTGATCTGCGCGCCCTGCTCACGAGCCTCCTCGCGGAGGCGGGCAGCCTCCTGGCGGGCCTCGGCGAGCTGGTCGCGGTACTGCTGGAGTGTTGCCTGGGCCTCGGCCTGGGCGTTCTCCGCCTTCTGGATCCCGCCTTCGATCGCCTCGGTGCGCTCGGCCAGAGTCTTCTGGATGCGCGGGGTGAGGATCTTACCGACGACGAGGAAGACGAGCAGGAACGCGAGACCGCCGACGACCAGCTCGTAGGTGTGCGGGAGGAGCGGGTTGTTCTCCTCCGCCGCCAGAACTGTAGCTGCCAGAGTCATGGGCGCAGCCTTCCGTCAGATGGGATAACGCGTCAGGAGGTCGGGTAGATGAACGGCGCGACGAGACCGATCAGGGCGAGGGCCTCGGTCAGAACGAAGCCGAGCAGCATGTTCTGACGGATGAGTCCGTAGGCCTCGGGCTGGCGGGCGATGGCCTGCACACCCTGGCCGAAGATGATGCCCACGCCGACACCGGGGCCGATCGCCGCGAGGCCGTAACCGATCGCGCCGATGTTGCCGGTGACTTCAGCGAGAACGCTCATTGCGGTTTCCTTTACTGGTCGGCCGGTGAGCCTTCTTACTCACCGGTCTGGTCACGTCAGTGGGTGGTTCAGTGGTCCGGGTGCAGCGAGTTGCCGATGTACATCGCGGCCAGCATGGTGAAGAGGAACGCCTGCAGGAACTGGATGAAGATCTCGAAGCCGGTCATCAGCGTCGTCATGAGGAAGCCGACCACGCCGAGCGGCGCACCAAGCGGGGTGAGCTGCTCGATGAGGAAGTGGAAACCGACACTGGCGAAGAAGGCCAGGATGAGGTGGCCGGCGAACATGTTCGCGAACAGTCGGACCGCGTGGGTGAACGGCGCGAGAACCAGGTTCGAAATGAGCTCCAGCGGCGCCATCAGGACGTAGACGCCCTTGGGCAGGCCGGGCGGGAACATCATGTTCTTGAAGTAGCCGATCCCGCCCTGGTGCTTGATGCCCAGGTAGATCTTGATGACGTAGATCGTCACCGCGAAGATGATCGGATAGGCGATGTGTGAGTTCACCGGAATCTGCAGCACCGGGATCACACCGAAGAAGTTCCACAGCAGGATCAGCAGGAACAGCGAGAGGAGCAGCGGCATCCAGCGCTCGGCGTCCTTGCCCAGGAACGGGCGGGCGCACTGGTCGCGGACGAACGTGTAGCCGTATTCGCCGATGTTCTGGATGCCCCGCGGCACCAGCTTCGGGTTGGCGAAGGCGGTCCAGGCGAGCACGCAGATGACCAGGGCACCGAGGACCGCGAGGAGGACCGGCTTGGTGAGCCAGACGGGCGCCCCGGAGTAAAGCGGCGGGAAATTGAAGATCTCCGGCCCGGGAGCCTGGAATTCTCCGTCAGCGGCGAGGAGCGTCAGCGTAGTCACGCGGCGTTCCCTTCAACGTCGTGGACCATCATTGGAAGAATCAGAGCTTGTGCGGGCGCGTTCAGCGGCCGTGCTTGAGGTAGACGAGCCAGCAGGCCAGCCCTACCCCGATAACCACACCTATGGGGATGAACGCGTGCACGCCCGTCCAATGGCTCAGCAACCAGCCGAGGCCACCCCAAAGCAGCATTCCCGACAGCAGATAGCTGGGTACTGACCAGGCGGCGTCGGCGAAGTCGCGGCCGTCGTCCTCGGGCCTGCGCTGCTTCTCGCTCATCGCGGGCACGACGATAGCAGGGACCGCAAGGACTAGTCATATCGGACCCCATCAGTTGCCCTGACCGGGAACTTTGGAGTCTGGTTCGACGTACAGGAGCTTCAGCTTCATGAAGCCGCGCATCTCGCCGAAGGTCCACACGACGGTGAGGACGATCACACTCCAAGCGAACGCCTTGGGGTCGAAGACCGTAGTCGTCTCGAATGCCCTGAGTGTGATCATGATAGCGATCACCTTGACGAGATAGCTCAAAACGGCCGCGGCGAACATGGCCATCGGCGAGATGCGGCCCGCCCAGGTGACCACGATGAGGCCCACGGTGAAGAAGACGGCCACCAGGCCCAGCGCGATGACGGCGCCGAGCGCGCCCGTGAATCCGGCGAAGATCGCCGACACGATGGCCGCGATCACCCCGACCGCCACCGTTGGCACGGCGGCGCCCTTGAGAACGCGCACGTCGTTGGCCTGCATGGACGACTCCAGAACATGTTGTCAACCGAGCGTTTGCTTCGCCCAGACTATGGGCTGCTGTTAGTGAAAGCTATCACAAGCTCCGCGACACAGGCTTTACCTGGCTTTTCGCGGCGAATTCACCCGATTGTCGCCGGGGGATGGTTCGCCGGCGGGCTCCCCGGGCGGTCGGCGGCGTGTGCCCCCTTGCGCCCCTTCGGCCTCGACAACACCACCAGCACCGCGATCGCGACGACGCTGATCAGCGGGAACAGGATGAGCGGCACCCCTTCGAGCGACAGGCCCACGATCGTGAACGCGAAGATGAACGTCCACGCGTACATGATCAGGACGCTCCGCCGGTGGGAGTGGCCGATGTCGAGCAGCCGGTGATGCAGGTGTCCCCGGTCGGGCGCGAACGGCGACAGGCCTTCGCTCGTACGCCGGATCACCGCCATGATCAGGTCGGTCAGCGGCAATACGACCACCGCCAGCGGCAGCAGCGGCAGCACCAGCGCGAACCGGTTGACGTCGAGCGCGGTCGTCGGCACCGACGACGTGATGGTCACCAGCGAGGTGGCCAGGACCAGCCCGATCAGCATCGAGCCGGTGTCGCCCATGAAGATCTTGGCCGGGTTGAAGTTGTGGGGCAGGAACCCGAGGCACATGCCGACCAGCAGGGCCGCGACCACGGCGGTCAGGTTGATGCGGGTCTGCTGCTGGTCCTGCGACAACACCATGGAGTAGACCAGTGTGGCCATCGCCGCGATGCCGACGATGCCGGCCGCCAGGCCGTCGAGCCCGTCGACGAAGTTGACCGCGTTGATGGCGACCACCACGACCAGGATCGTCATCACGGCCTGCAGGTTCGAGTCGAGGAACACGTTGCCGCCCATGCTCTCGGGCAGCGGCAACGACCGCAGCGACACGCCGTAGTAGACCAGCAGGCCACCGGCGGCGACCTGGCCGCCCAGCTTGACCAGGGCGTCCATGCCCAGCCAGTCATCGAGGAAGCCGGTCACCACGATCAGCCCACCGGCGGCGAGCAGCGCGATCGTGGTCTGACCGGACTGTTCGCCGGCCAGCGCCGACCCGACCCACGGCAGGTGGGAGGCGGCCAGCAGCCCGGCGGCCATGCCGCCGAACATGGCCAGGCCACCCAGCCGGGGTGTCGGCACCTTGTGCACGTCGCGTTCCCGGACCTCGGGAGCGGCGCCGATGCGCAACGCGAAGGCCCGGACCGGAGGCACCAGCAGGTAGGTGACAACGGCAGTGACAAGGCCCACGAAGAAGTATTCGCGCACGGCACCAGTTTCCCGGATCAACGGACCAGTTGAGACGGGCGAAATAGCCACACCATCTCTTTGCGACGACGCTAGCGCAGCTTTACGAGTAAGCGTGCGGCGCGCCGGCCTTGCTCGGCACCCAACGGGGGGTGTCGGCGGCCTCGTCACTGATCGAGGTGAGCACGGCCTGCCGGTAGAGCCCCAGGCGGGTGCGCCATTCGGAGATCTGCTCGACATACCGTTTGGCGACGTCGGCGTTCCAGGTGTCGGGGCTCCTGGCCAGCGTGTACGGCCGGTCGAGCAACGTCGAAATCTTCTCCATCAACGGCATGACCTGGAACCACAGGTCGACCAGGCGCTGGTATTCGGGGTTGAACACCCAGGTCGTCGCCTGGCCGCCCGGAATCAGCAGGTCGTTCCCGTTCGCGGCGGGCGGGGTCTCGCCCGGCTGCAGCGGCCGGGGCGCGGGGGGGTCGAGATAGCTCATCGGATCTCCTTACGCGGGCTGACCGGGGGCGACGGAACCGGCGGGGCCGTCGGGCTCGATGTCCTCGGGCACCCATTCGCCCGTGCCCCACTCCCCTGCCGGTACGGAGACACTCGGCATGTCTACCGGCTCGATCTGTGCGTGGACGTCCATCAGGGCGAGGATCGCCTCGTCCGAGACCGGTTTCGCGGGCGCGGAGAGAACGTCACCGGGCTGCTCGGCGGCCAGCCGCCTGGGGTCGGATTGGTCTGGACCATCACCCGCGGCCCCCTGCGCCGGGCCCGCGCCCTGGCCGTGTCCGCCACCCGCCGGACCCTGCCCGGGGCCGCCCTCCGAACCGGCCCCCATGAACGGCGTCTCCTGCGGCCCGATCTGGTCGTCGAACCCGAACAGGGCACGAAGTGCCTGGTCGGAGACGGTGTCAGTCGGCGCCCACAGGACGTCACCGGCCTGTTCGGCGGCGAGCCGCCTCGGGTCGACGTCGCCGCCGGCGTGGCTCGCCGAGGGGGTCTGCGGGGCTGACGCGGAATGGTCTGAACCATTGCCGGAGGGGGCCTGGCCGGGGCCGCCTTCGGTCCCCGATCCTCCGCCGGTCATGGACGGCATCTCCTGCGGACCGATCTGGGAGTCGATGTTCAGCAGCGCGCCGAGTGCCTGGTCGGAGATCGGCTTGGCCGGGGCGGACAGGACGTCACCGGGCTGCTCGGCGGCCAGCTTCTTGGGATCGATTTCAGCCTGACCGGTGGACGCGGCCTGGCCCGTGGAACCGCCATGACCGGCGGATCCGGCCTGACCTGCAGATCCGGCCTGACCTGCGGGGCCGGCCTGACCTGCGGGGCCGGACTGATCGGCGGCGCGGGGCTGATCAGCGGTGCCGGGCTGGCCGACTGACCCCGGCTGACCCGCCGCACCGTAGTGGCCGTCGGCCGACAGGCCCGCGGGGCCGTAGTGAGCCATGGTCGGGCCGGTCGTGAGCCCCGCCTGCCCAGTGGGCGAACCATTCGCCGCCGGATTGTTACCGCCCTGCGGGCCGCACTGACCCTCTTTTCCGCCTTGCTGGCCGGCTGAGTCGCCCGGGTTGCCGGTCTGCTGGGCACCGCCGTCGTTTCCGCTCTGCGACCCCGAAAGACCACCGCTGTGCGAGTTACCGGAGTTCCCACCGGCAGACGTCTGATGTGAACTGCTGTCGCCCCCACCCTGCGAGCCGGAATAACCACCGCTGTGCGAGTTACCCGAATTCCCACCGGGAGACGTCTGCTGAGAACCGGCGTCGCTCCCGCCCTGCGGGCCCGAGAGACCACTGCTGTGCGAGTTACCCGAGTTCCCACCGGCAGACGACTGCTGGGAGCCGCCGTCGTTCGGGCCATGACCGGCCGTCGCCGGGTTGCCGCTGGCGCCTGAGGCCGACCCGCTCCCGTCGGTGACCGTCGGCATGCCCTGGGGGCCGATCTGCGAGTCGTTGTTCAGCAGGGTGCCGAGGGCCTGGTCGGAGATCGGGTTGGCCGGGGCGGAGAGCGCGTCGCCGGGCTGGGCGGCGGCCAGGGCCTTCGGGTCGACGGCGTCGCCGCTCACCAGCGTGGTGTCCGCCGGCAACTGGGGAGCGGAGGCGAGGAACGGGTCTTCCGTCACGTTGTCGGCGGCGGTGCCCACATAGGCGCCGTTGGGGTCGCCCGGTGCCAGGCCGGGCTGGGGCGGGGGCTGGGTCGCCGGGTTGCCCTTGAGGAAGGGGTCTTCCGTCACGTTGTCGGCGGCCGTACCCACGTACGCGCCCATCGGGTCGCCCGGTGCCAGGCCCGGTTGCGGCGCGGGCTGGGTCACGGGGTTGCCCTTGAGATAAGGGTCTTCCGTCACGTTGTCGGCCGCCGTGCCCACATACGCGCCCATCGGGTCGCCGGGGGCCAGGCCCGGCTGGGGAGCGGGTGGGGCGGCGGCGGGGTTGTTCTTGAGGAACGGGTCTTCGGTGACGTTGTCGGCCGCCGTGCCCACGTAGGGGCCCATGGGGTCGCCCGGGTCGAGGCCCAGCTGGGGTGCGGGGTGTTTGACCGTGGGCTCCAGCGGTTCGACGTAGCCGGGCTTGCCGTCGGGCTGGGGGCCGCCGGAGGGTTGCGTACCGGCGGGCTGGGCGGCGTCGTCGATCGGGCGGACCACGTCGAGGTCCTGGTTGAGGGGGTAGGACACCACCTTCGTCCCGTCGACGTCGAGCACGACCCGGCCCTTCGTCTGGTCGATGTCGTCGGGATGGTCCTTCTTCGGGGTGTCGATCGGCTCCTGCTTCGGCGGAGGCGTCTCGCCCTTCGGCGGCGGGGTCTCGCCCTCGCTCTTCTTGGGCGGCGGGTCCGAGTCGCCCCTGTTCGGCGCGGGGGTCTCGGTGTCGCCCTTCTTCGGCGGCTCGGTCTCGGTGTCGCTCTTCTTGGGCGGCGGGTCCGAGTCGCCCCTGTTCGGGGCGGAGGTCTCGGTGTCGCCCTTCTTCGGCGGTTCCGTCTCGCCCGCCGGCTTCTTCGGGGGTTCCGGGTCGCCGGACGGCTGCTTGGGTGGTTCGGTCTCCCCGGCCGGTTTCTTCGGCGGCGGTTCGGTCTCGCCCGCCGTCGGCTTGGGGGCGGGGTTGGCGTCGCCGGACGTCGTCGGGTTGGGCTGGGTGCGCGGTTCGCGTTCGCGCTTCTCCAGGAGGGCCAGGCGGGCGGTGACGTCCTTGTCCATTTCGGCGATGGCGTCGGCCACCGCCGACGGACGGTAGGTCACCGCGGCGGGCACGCCCGCGTTGCGGACCGTGGTGGTCGCCTTGGCCTCGATGGTCTCCATCTCCTTGGCCGCGCGTCGAAGCTCGGCCAGGAGATCGCGGACCAGTTTGGGGTCCATCCCATCGATCTTGGGCATGCGCCAGCCTCCCGGGGTCGAAAACCTCGACTCACGCTAGGCCGCCACGCCCCCGGTGACCCGGTGCGATAGCCAGACGGTATGGATCTACTCCTCGGTCGCGAGGTAGCCCACGACGCCCCGGAGCTTGTCGACCGGGATCCCGCCCTTGCGCAGCACGCGGGGCACCGAGGTGGTCAGGTCGAGGATGGTCGACGGGGTGTTGTCGTTGCACGGCCCGGCGTCGAGGTAGACGGCCACCGACTGGCCCAGCTGCTCCTCGGCCTCGGCCGCCGTGGTGGCGGGCGGGTTGCCCGAGCGGTTGGCGCTGGAGACGGCCATCGGGCCGGTCTCCTTGAGCAGGTCGAGGGCCACCTGGTGGAGCGGCATGCGGATGGCCACGGTGCCCTTGGTCTCGCCGAGGTCCCACTTGAGCGAGCGGTTGGCCTTGAAGACGAGCGTCAGCGGGCCCGGCCAGAACGCGTCGATGAGGTCCTGGCCGTGGGTGCCGAGCGACTCGACCAGCGCCCCGGCGGCCCGGACGGTGCCGACGAGGACGGGCACCGGCATGTCGGGGCCGCGGCCCTTCGCGGTCAGCAGGGCCCGCACGGCCGAGGGCGTGAAGGCGTCGGCGCCGATGCCGTAGACGGTGTCGGTCGGGAGGACGATCAGGTCGCCGGCTCTGATGACCGACGCGGCGTCGATGAGGCCCGACTCGCGCTCGCCGGGGTTGGAACAGAGGTATCGGCGGGTCATGTGATCTCCCTTGTCACTCCAGGCCGAACTTGGCCGTCACGAAGCGGTCGCGGCCGGTCAGATCCTGACGCAGGCGGGCGTCGCGCCAGCCGTTGCTCTCAGGGAACAACCAGTAGACCGCGTTGCCCTGCTCGTCGGCGTGCTCCACCGCGACCAGGCCACCGGGGCGCAGGAGCCGGCGGGCCGTGGCCTCGACCGCCCGGACCTCGCCCAGGCCGTCGTCGCCCGAACCGTAGAGGGCACGGCGAGGATCGTAGTCGCGCACCTCGGGGTCGCGCGGCACCGCCCCCGGCGGGATGTAGGGCGGGTTGCTGATGACCAGGTCGACCTGGCCTTCGAGCTCGGGCAGGCAGTCGGCCAGGTCCTCCGGGTGGAGGGAGGTGCGGCCCTGGCCGTGTTCGAGGATGTTGCGCTTGGCCCAGCGGTAGGCGGCCGGGTCGATCTCCACGGCGTGCACCTGCGCGAGCGCGACCTCCTGGGCGATCGACAACGCGATCGCGCCCGATCCGGTGCCGAGGTCGACCACGATCGGGGAGGCGACGTCCATCTCGTTGAGGCGGTCGATGGCCCAGCCGACCACGACCTCGGTCTCCGGCCGGGGGATGAACACCCCGGGGCCGACCTCGAGCGACAGGTAGCGGAAGAAGGCGCGGCCGGTGATGTGCTGCAGCGGCTCGCGCGACTCCCTCCTGGAGACCCCCTCCCAGAAGAGGGCGTCGAACTCGGAGTCCTTCACCGTGTGGAGGGTGCCGCGGGTCACGCCGTGGACGAACGCCGCGATCTCCTCGGCGTCGGCGCGCGGCGACGGCACACCTGCCTCGGCGAGCCGGGCGGTGGCCAGCGCTATCTCGTCCAGGAGGAAGGTCATGGGCTCAGGTCGCGGCGGCGGCGAGCTTCTCTGCCAGTTCGGCGTCGAGCAGGGCCTGGATCACCGCGTCGAGGTCGCCGTCGAGCACCTGGTCGAGGTTGTAGGCCTTGAACCCGACCCGGTGGTCGGAGATGCGGTTCTCGGGGTAGTTGTAGGTGCGCACCCGCTCGGACCGGTCCACGGTGCGGACCTGCGACTTGCGCTCGGCCATCGCCGCGGCGTTGGCCTCCTCCTCGGCGATGGCCTGCAGCCGGGCCCGGAGGATGCGCATCGCCGACTCCTTGTTCTGGAGCTGGCTCTTCTCGTTCTGGCACGACACCACGACGCCGGTCGGGATGTGGGTGATGCGCACCGCCGAGTCGGTCGTGTTGACGCTCTGGCCGCCGGGACCGCTGGAGCGGTAGACGTCGATCCGCAGGTCGTTGGGGTCGATCTGGACGTCGACCTCCTCGGCCTCGGGGTAGACGAGCACCCCGGCGGCGGAGGTGTGGATGCGCCCCTGCGACTCGGTCGCGGGCACCCGCTGCACCCGGTGGACGCCGCCCTCGAACTTGAGCCGCCCCCAGGCGCCTTCGCGCCCCTTGATGGCGACCGTGACGTCCTTGTAGCCGCCGAGATCCGAATGCTGGGCGTCGATGATCTCGGTCTTGTAGCCGACGCGTTCGGCGTACCGCAGATACATGCGGAGCAGGTCGCCGGCGAACAACATGGACTCCTGGCCGCCTTCGCCGGCCTTGATCTCCATGATGATGTCTTTGTCGTCGTTGGGGTCGCGGGGCACCAGCAGGTGGCGCAGCCGCTCCTCCAGCGCGGGGACGCGGGCCTCCAGCTCGGCCGCCTCCTCGGCGAACGAGGGGTCTTCGCCGGCGAGTTCGCGGGCCGCCTTGATGTCGTCGCGCACCTGGCCGAGCTCGCGGTAGGTGCCGACGATCGGCGTGAGCTGGGCGTAACGCTTCCCGAACTGCCTGGCCTTCGCCTGGTCGGCGTGCACCGCCGGGTCGGCGAGCTTCAGCTCGAGATCGGCGTATTCGCTGATGAGCTCGTCGAGGTTCACCGCGCGTCCCCTCCTGCTGGTCGAATCGAGTAGGCCCTTTCACCACGAACGCCGACCCGGGCGCGCCCCCTGCGAGAGAAGGACGGTTCCGAGCCGGCGTCTGGGAAGGAGCTACTTGCCCGCGGCCTTCTTGCCGAACCGGGCCTCGAAGCGCGCCACACGGCCGCCCGTGTCGAGGATCTTCTGCTTGCCCGTGTAGAACGGGTGGCACGCCGAGCAGACGTCGGCGTGAATCGCGCCGTTCTTGGCGGTGCTGCGCGTGGTGAACGTGTTACCGCACGAACACGTCACATTGGTGACGACGTACGTGGGGTGGATGTCGGCCTTCATACCTTTTTCCTCTCCGGGGCGCGGTCGCCGGATCGCCTCTGTCAGCCTGGATACCAGGGGGGCGGGAACCGGAACCGCAACGGTTCGGCTACCAGTGTGCCAGATCGGAGAACCGTCCCAGGCCATGGCGCATTCCCGAGGTCGTCGCCGAACGATGCCTGGGAAGTCCGTGAGAAGGTCACCGCGCATGTGGACTGGTCACAGGGGCCCCACTAGGCTCGCCCTGCTCAAACCCGAGCTTTTCCCTCAAAATTACCTTAGTTAGGGGATTCGATGAGGAAAGGCCTGCGACTGCTCATTGCAGGCGCCAGCGGGGTGGCACTCTTCGCCAGCGGTGTGGCCATCGCCGCCTCCCCCGCTTCAGCTGTGACCGTCACGGTGACGAACGGTGTCGTCAACGACACCTTCATCCCGCCGGTCTCCCAGGACACCATGTCGTTCTCGTTCGATCTGGCCGGCGCCTATCACGAGAAGTTCGGCGACTCCTGGTCTCCCAAGTACAAGATCTGGGCGCGGGTCACCCCCGACTACAACCCCGGCGCCGGAGTCACGGTGAACTGGCGCACCGCCAGCGTCACCCAGCTCGCCAAGGTCACCACCCAGCCCGGCGCGACCTCGCGGGTCACCGGCAGCTTCACCGTGCAGAACAACGACAAGCCCGGTGACCGCTGGAGGCTGCAGATCTCGGCCGAGCCGATCGCCGCGCCGACCCAGGCGTCTCCGTCGCCTTCTCCCACCGCGACGGCCGCGCCGGACACCTGGCAGGAAGTGAAGACCTTCACGGTCACCCCGGCCACCCGGGTCTCCAACGTCGGCATCGACCCGAACCCCGTCGTGCTCAAGGGCGCGACCGACGTCGGCTTCAGCGCGACGATCGAGAAGTTCGGCGGCGAGACGCTCAAGCAGGTGCGCGCGCTGCACCCGTCGAGCGGCGAGTACTACTCGCTCGGCACCTCGCTCGAGGGCGACGACAAGAGCTACTACAACTTCGTGACCATGGGCACCGACGCTCCGGCCGGTGACTGGCAGATCAAGTTCACGATCTCGCGTGGCACGAAGACCTACGCCTTCACCAAGGGCTTCAAGGTCAGCAAGACCTCCGCCCCGGCGGCGAAGGCCAAGTCGAAGATCACGATGTCCATCGCACCCACCAAGGTGAAGAAGGGCAAGTCGATCAAGATCTACGGCAAGGTCTACCGCGGCGTTAAGTCGTGGGGCGTCTGGAAGAAGAAGGTCCTCAAGCTGTACTTCAAGAAGAAGGGCACCAAGAGCTGGAAGTTCGTCGGCTACGTGGGTGCCAACAACTCCGGCAAGTACAGCAAGACGGTCAAGCCCAAGTACGACGGCTGGTACCGGATGGCGGCGACCTCGACGTCGGCCACGAAGTCCTCGTACTCGCCGTACAAGCTCGTCGACGTTCGCTGATCCTGTACGGCTTGCGCCACCAACCCCTGGCGCAAGCCGTACAGGCGACGAATGGGCTCATGTGTGCACACGTGGGCCCATGTCACGTTATTCTCACAAGCTCTATTTTCTCCCAATACTCACTCATGTAAGGGGCCTTACATGCGCAAGAGCCTGCGGCTCATGGTTGCGGCCGCCACGGGGGCGGTGCTCTTCGCCACCGGCGGGATCGTCGCCGCCTCGCCCGCTTTCGCCGCCGGGTCCGTGTCGGCGACCGGTACCGACTTCGCGGACCTGTTCATCCCGCCGAGCGGGAGTGACAAGATCACCTTCAAGATCAAGGCCACCGACGTCTACGCGGCGCCGGACAAGCCCGGCAAGATCCACGTGCAGTTCCTGAAGCCGGACGAGGCGGAGTCGGGGACGCCCCACGCGGGCACCGCGGCGGACATCCCGAACTCGACGGCCACCCCCGCCCCCACCGGCGACGTCACCGTCGCGGCCTCCATCCCGCTCTCGGCGAGCGACAAGCCGGGCACCTGGAAGTACCGCACGGCCTTCACCGCGAACGGCGTGACGGCCGCACCGACCTTCACGAACCCCTGGCAGTCGATCACCGTCGCCACGGCGACCCGGGTGACCTCGGCGAACGTCGACCCCGACCCGGTCGTGCTGAAGAAGAGCGAAGAGGTCGACGTCTTCGCCAACTTCAAGCTTGAGAAGTACGGCGACGAGAAGGTCACCAACGTCCGCTACGAGCACTCCTCGGGCGACTACTACACGCTGCCCACCGGCCTGGAGGCCGACGACAGCTACCACGGCTCGGCCTCCTTCGACTACCAGGCCCCCGCGGGCTCCTGGCAGCTGAAGGTCACCGTCACGCGTGGCTCGAAGACCTACAGCTTCGTCAAGGGCTTCTCGGTCAAGGGCGCCTCCGCGGCGGCCAAGGCCAAGTCGAAGATCACGATCGCCGTCTCGCCCGCGAAGGTGAAGAAGGGCAAGACGGTCAAGATCTACGGCAAGGTCTACCGCGGCACCAGCAAGTGGGGCGCGTGGTCCAAGAAGATCCTCAAGCTCTACTTCAAGAAGAAGGGCACCAAGACCTGGAAGTTCGTCGGCTACGTGGGCGCCAACTCGACGGGCAAGTACAGCAAGACCGTCAAGCCCAAGTACGACGGCTACTGGCGTCTCCAGGCGACCAGCACCAGCGCGACCAACTCGTCGCTGTCGCCGTACAAGCTGGTCGACGTCCGCTGACGTCCTCCGGCTGAACCAAGGCTTCTACGAGAAGGGGCGTCCCGCACGGGGCGCCCCTTCTCCGTACCTGCCCGAAGGGCCGGGATCGCCTCAGGGTCAGCGCGGACACGGGTCAGCTGAGCGGTGCCTGACCTCTTGACGAATCGCGAGCCGTTTCCACAGGGAGTGGGCGGGCTGGGCGGAAACGTCGGTCCTGGCGGCGAAACTGGCGTGGCTCCCGGGTGGGCGGGCTCACGAGCGGCCGCCCAAGAGGATCACCGAAGCGATCGACATGTCGCCGACGAGCTGACCAGGCCGGCGACAGCCTTTCCACAGGGCCTGGCCATGTCCTGCCAAACGTCAGTCGTGCGGACAAGACTGATCCGAACCCGGGTGGGCGGGCCGACGCGGACCGGACTACAAGCGGCCGACATATGCGCGCATCGCCTCGATCGCCACACATGACCGCATCCGTCGCGAAGGCCGAACTCCAAGCCCGCCAAGTCCCCACGCGTCCCTATTGCCTCTTCGCGCCAACCTTCTCCGCCGTTTCGGCGCGCACCCCGCGCGACCGGTTGGCGCCGGATGCGGTGAGGAAGGGGGCGGTGGGCGGTGCCGGGGTGGGCGGAGCCGTAACGGATGGAAGGATTTTCAGGGCCGGTGCCCGAGATAGGCCAGAACTGCGAGAACGCGCCGGTGGTCGTCGGGCGCCGGGTCGAGGGCGAGCTTCAGGAAGATGCTGGAGATGTGTTTCTCCACCGCGCCCTCCGAGACGACCAGGCGGGCCGCGATGGCGCTGTTGGAGCGGCCTTCGGCCATGAGGGCCAGGACCTCGGTCTCGCGGCCGGTCAGGCGTTCGTGGGGCAGCCGGCGGCGGCCCAGAAGCTGGACCACCACGTCGGGGTCGATCACCGCGCCGCCGGAGGCGACCCTCCTCACCGCGTCGAGGAACTCGGCCACTTCGGCCACCCGCTCCTTCAGCAGGTAGCCGACGGCCTGCGCGCCGGCGCCGAGGAGGTCGGTGGCGTAGCGCTCCTCGACATACTGCGACAACACCAGGATCGGGAAGCCGGGGCGCCGCGACCGGATCTCCAGGGCGGCGCGCAGGCCCTCATCGGTGTGGGAGGGGGGCATGCGCACGTCGACGACGGCCAGGTCAGGGTTGTGTACGTCGACCGCCTCCACCAGCGACGGGCCGTCGCCCACCGCGGCGACGGTCTCGATGCCGCCGTCGGCCAGGAGCCGGGACAGGCCCTCGCGCAGCAGCACCGAGTCTTCGGCGATCACGACACGCATGCCGTCACCATACGCAGGGCAGCTCGGCCCTGATGAGCGTGGGACCGCCGGGCGGGCTGTCGACGGTGAGGACGCCGTCGATGGTGGCCGCCCGGTCGGCCAGGCCGTTGAGGCCCCCACCTGGGCGGACGACGGCTCCCCCGACGCCGTTGTCGGCGATCGCGACGACGACCCTGTCGGCCGCTCTGCTCACTTTCACCTTCGCCTCGGTGGCCTCCGAGTATTTGGCCATGTTGGTGAGGGCCTCCGCCACGACGAAGTAGGCGATGCTCTCGACGGCGGCCGGGGGGCGATCGGTGATCTCGACGGTGACCTCGACCCGCACGGGGGCGCGGGCGGCCAGGGACGAGAGGGCGGCGTCCAGGCCCCTGTCGGTGAGGATGGCCGGGTAGATGCCTCTGGCCAGGTCTCTGAGCTCGGCTATCGCCGCCTTCGCGCCCGCCGCCGCGCTCTCGACCAGGATTCTGGCCTGTACGGGGTCGTCGTCGAACTTGGCCTGGGCGCGGCCCAGATCGAGGGCGACCGACAGGAGGCGTTGCTGGGCGCCGTCGTGGAGGTCGCGTTCGATGCGGCGGCGTTCGGCCTCGGCGGCGTTCACGCCCCTGGCGCGGCTGGCCCTCAGATCCTCGTTACGGGCCAGGAGCAGCGTGCGGTCATCAGTGCCCAGGAGCGCCCGCGCCACCCAGCCGTGGGCCAGTGCGGCGCCTCTGAGGGCGTACAGGGACGCGACCAGGGAGACCACGCCGACCAGCATGACCAGCACGGCCTCCGGGACGGTGGACACCTCGACGAACCAGGCCGTCATCGTGCGGTCGGTCAGAACGATCGGCAACGGGAGGGCGAGGAGCTCCAGGCCCAGCGACCACAGGCCGAAGACGACGAAGAACTCCAGCAGGCCCAGGGGGCAGAGCAGCAGGACGTAGCCGAGGTCCTTCCAGGTGGCCGGGTCGACGAAGAGCCACCGCAGGTGGGCGTAGAGGCCGCCGTCGGGGCGGGGGCGGTAGGGGTCGGGGATGTCGACGCCGAGCGTCCAGCGCACGAACCGGCGCTCCGCGAAGGCGACGGCCCGCCAGAGCAGGATCAGCACCGCCAGCATGGGCAGCCCGACCCAGATCAGGACCAGGACCAGCGAGAGCGGCAACGCCAGGCCCAGGCCGACGAAACAGGCGGTGCCCACGGCGGGGGCGACGATGAAATAGGGCGCCGCCTTCCATGTGACCGGGTCGACGGCGATGCCCAGGGGGCCCCACGGGCCGAAGGGGACCCTGTCCCGCAACCTTCGCTCCATGCGTCGAGGATGCCAAAGCGCAGGCTGCCGGGGGTATGGAGCGAACGGGGTGGGGCTAACCCCCCGATTTGCCCCTGATGTCAGACATGACCGCGACGGATATGTTTGCCTGAGCCTGCCGACGATGCGCTCTCACAACCACCGGCATCTCCATATCCGGGATCCCCGCCCACCAGAGCGCGCGACGAGAACCTCCACACTGCGCTTCCAGGGCGACTTGAGACCTTCTCGCCCTTCTTCGCCGCTCTCCGCGGGTCGACAATCAATGCGGGCCGGCAGCCGGGCGAGCGGAGAAGACGCGTGATGGTGACTGATCGTTCACGTGGCCGGGTGGGGCGCCGACCTGGGCTGTTACTCGGACTGCCGATCGGGGTGATGGCCGTGGCCGCGTGTCTGCCCGTTCTCGGCGATCCCCTGCCGCGGCCCGTGGGGCTCGGGGTGGCCGACGACGGGCGGGTCCGGGTTGTGGTCGCCTTGTGTTCAGGTGAACGGATCGCGTCGGTGACGGTGCACGACCGGGAGACTCAGCTGCCGGTGTGGAAGGTGTCGCAGCCGTCGGGAGCCGTCAGCGTGATCACGGTGGGCGATTCGCGGGGGTTCGCCAAGGTCGACATACCGATGGCGGACGCCATGCCGCAGAACTTCGATGTAACGGTGGAGCTGGCAGGTGGGCACTCGTTCGGGTCCGCCGACTCCGTCGACGAAGTGCGCCGGACCGGAGCGCATACGGGCGTCTTCATGGATGCCGATCGGAACACCGTCACCGAGGACGAGTTCCGGGAGCAGGTGGCCGGCGAATACTGCTGATCGGCGCATTCGTCGGCCGTTGCGGTGCGGCCGGGCGCGGCCGGTTGGCGCCGGTTGCGGCGGGATTCGACGGCGGCGGGCGGGGCAGGGTGGGCGAGAGCCGTAACGGAGGCAAGAAAAAGACCCCGGACGGCGTCCGGGGTCTTTCGCCGTGTGAGCTTCAGGCCAAGAGCTAGTCGCGGTCGTTGCTGACGGTGGTCTTCTGGACCTGCATCAGGAACTCGACGTTGCTCTTGGTCTCCTTCATCTTCTCCAGGAGGAGCTCCAGGGCCTGCTGCATGTCGAGTGCGTGGAGCACCCGGCGCAGCTTCCAGATGACCTGGAGTTCGTCCTTGCCCATGAGGATCTCTTCCTTGCGGGTGCCGGACGCGTCGACGTCGACCGCGGGGAAGATGCGCTTGTCGGCCAGGGAGCGGTTGAGCTTGAGCTCCATGTTGCCGGTGCCCTTGAACTCCTCGAAGATGACCTCGTCCATCTTCGAGCCGGTCTCGACCAGGGCGGTCGCGAGGATCGTCAGCGAGCCGCCGTTCTCGATGTTGCGGGCGGCGCCGAAGAAGCGCTTGGGCGGGTAGAGGGCCGTGGAGTCGACACCACCCGACAGGATGCGGCCCGACGCGGGGGCGGCCAGGTTGTAGGCGCGGCCCAGGCGGGTGATCGAGTCGAGCAGGACGACCACGTCGTGGCCCAGCTCCACGAGGCGCTTGGCGCGCTCGATGGCCAGCTCGGCGACGGTGGTGTGGTCTTCGGCCGGGCGGTCGAAGGTCGAGTGGATGACCTCGCCCTTGACCGACCGCTGCATGTCGGTGACCTCTTCCGGACGCTCGTCGACAAGGACGACCATCAGGTGGCACTCGGGGTTGTTGCGGGTGATCGCGTTGGCGATGGCCTGGAGGACCATCGTCTTACCGGCCTTCGGCGGCGACACGATCAGGCCGCGCTGGCCCTTGCCGATCGGGCTGACCAGGTCGATGATCCGCGTGGTCATGATGTTGGGCTCGGTCTCCAGCCGCAGGCGCTCCTGCGGGTAGAGGGGCGTGAGCTTGTTGAAGTCGGGGCGCTGGCGGGCCTGCTCGGGCTCCATGCCGTTGACGGTGTCGAGGCGGACCAGCGCGTTGAACTTCTCGCGGCGCTCGCCGTCGCGCGGCTGGCGGACGGCGCCGGTGATGACGTCGCCCTTGCGCAAACCGTTGCGGCGGATCTGGGCCAGCGAGACGTAGACGTCGTTGGCGCCGGGCAGGTAGCCGCTGGTGCGGACGAACGCGTAGTTGTCGAGGATGTCGAGGATGCCGGCGATCGGGATCAGGACGTCGTCGTCGCTGACCACGGGCTCGCTGGCGTCGCCGAAACGGTCGCGGCCGCGGCGGTTGCGCTCGCGGAAGCGGCCACGACGGCCGCGCGGGTCGTCGTCCTGCGGGCCGCCCTGGCCGGGACCGCCCTGGTTCTGGCCCTGGTCCTGCCGGGTGTCCTGCTGGCGGTCCTGGCGGTTGTCCTGGCGGTCGTTGCGGCCCCCACGGTCGCCACGCTCGTTGCGGTCGCCACGGTCCTGGCGGTCCTGGCGGTCCTGGCGGTCACCGCGCTCGGCGCGGTCCTGACGGTCGCCGCGCTCCTGGCGGTCGCCCCGGTCGCCGCGCTCACGGCGCTCGCCGCGCTCCCCGCGGCCACGGCGCTCGCGGCGGTCGCCGCGCTGCTCACGGCCTTCGGACGGGGCCTCGGACTGCTCCACGACGGTCGGGGTCGTCTGCACCGTAGGCTCGAGGGATGCCGGCGGGGCGGATTCGACACGCTCTGCGGGAGCCTCGGCCGGGGCCTCGGCGGGCGCCGCGGCGGCGGCGCGGGAGGAACGTTCCCGACGGGCTCGGGCGGGCCGCTCAGCCGGGGCGGCTTCCGCCTTGGGCTCGCTCTTGGGCTCGGGCTTGCTCTCCGCGGCGGGCTGCGCCGCCGCCCCCTGCTTCTCCTGGATGGCCGCGATGAGCTGGCTCTTCCGCATACGGCCGGTGCCGCTGATGCCGAGACCGGAGGCCATCGCCTGCAGTTCGGGGAGCACCATGGCCGACAGGCCGGTGCCGGAGCGGCGACGGCGCGCGGTCGTGGGGGCGTCGCCGACCGGTGCGTCGGCGAGGAGTTCGGTGGTGTCGCTCAACTAAGGGTCCTTCCCAGGGGTCGGGCGCCGGACTGTCTGATTCCGCCGTCCCGGTTATGCGACCCGGCGGGACAGACCGGGTCGGGCTTCGTGGATCTCGTGCGGTCGAGCCGGGTGCCGAGAATCACGAGCGGCACGCTTCCAGGGGAGACCCCCTGGGATGCCACGACCGACCAGATGTCGAGGTGGCTCGAACGCGCATGTCTCCGAACACGCCACCCCCTGCCGCGTCGGCGGATGGAGGAGGTGAGTTCAGGGAAATCGCCACGGCGGCTTCGGCTGTGCGAGGAACCGCGATGTACGAATGACAAGCACGCACCCAACACGGGGGCACCTGGTGCGGCTATCAGCCTAACATCACCGGCGCACACAGCTATTCCCTGAAGGTCGAAGAGGCATCAGCGTGTCTCGGGAAACTGAACGGTCGCACCGGAAGGGTCGACGTTCAGTGGCTGGATTTGCCAGTCGATACCCACTTCGGGCTCGATCAAATCCTGCGTATCCGGCGTGGAAAACGCAAGAACCGTGGGACCCGCTCCCGAAACGACCGCGGGGACCCCTTTCGACCGCAGACGTTCTACCAGATCGGCGGTCCGCGGCATGGCGGGCGCGCGGTATCGCTGGTGGAGACGGTCTTCGGTGGCGGCCAGCAGCACCGAACTGTCCGGCTCCCCGGTCAGCGCGGCGACGAGCAGCGCGGCCCGGCCCGCGTTCGCGGCGGCGTCGGAATGCGGGACCTGATCCGGGAGAAGCCCGCGTGCCTCTTCTGTGGACAACCGGAACGGGGGTATCAGGACCACCGGCCGGATGCCGGCGTGGGGAACGAGCCTGCGCACCCCGGAGTCCCAGGAGATCGTCAGCCCGCCGCGCAGGCAGGGCGCGACGTTGTCGGGGTGGCCCTCGATGGCGGTGGCCAGCGCGAGGGTCTTGTCGTCGTCGAAGACGGCGCCCGACAGCCGCTCGGCCAGCGCGCGGGCGGCCAGGATGCCGGCCACGATCGCGGCCGACGACGAGCCCAGGCCGCGCGCGTGGGGGATCCGGTTGACGCAGGTCAGCCGAATCCCCTCGGGCTGCGCGACGCCGATCTCGTCGAAGGTGCGGCGCATCGTCCGCACGATCAGGTGCCCCTCGCCGGTGTCGACCTCCCCGGCTCCCTCGCCTTCGACCTCGACGGCCGTCGGGTGACCCCCGATCGAGGCCGTCACCTCGTCGTGGAGGTCGAGGGCCAGGCCGAGGGTGTCGAATCCGGGGCCGAGGTTGGCGCTGGTCGCCGGTGTGCGCACCAGAACGGTCAAAGGGTGCTCCCGCAGATCAGGCGAGTTCGAGTGCGGCCGCCGCCGCGTAGGCGTCGATCGGGATGGTCACGGGCGCGGGACCACCGAGATCTGCCGTCACGACAGGGTGGGTCTTTCGCATTCCGCGCCTCATGCCAGTTCCAGTGCGGCCGCCGCCGCGTAGGCGTCGATCGGGATGGTCACGGGCGCGGGAGCGCCCGAGATCGCCCAATCGGGGTCTTTCAACCCGTTGCCGGTGACCGTGCAGACCACGCGCTGGCCGGGCTGGAGCAGGCCCTGCTCGTGGGCCTGGAGCAGGCCGGCGACGCTGGCGGCCGAGGCGAGCTCGACGAACACGCCCTCGCCCTGGGCCAGCAGCTTGTAGGCGGCGGCGATCTGGCGGTCGGTGACGGCCTGGATCACGCCGCCCGACTCGTCGCGGGCCGCCTCGGCGAGCTTCCACGACGCCGGGTTGCCGATGCGGATGGCGGTGGCGATGGTGTGGGGGTGGGTGACCGGGGAGCCGTTGACGATCGGCGCCGAGCCGCTGGCCTGGAAGCCGAACATCTTCGGCGGCTTCGCGGCGTATTCCTGGTAGCCCATCCAGTAGGCGGAGATGTTGCCCGCGTTGCCGACCGGGATGCAGTGGACGTCGGGCGCGGCGCCCAGGGCGTCAACGATCTCGAAGGCGGCCGTCTTCTGGCCCTGGAGGCGGTGCGGGTTCACCGAGTTGACCAGCGCGATCGGGTAGTTCTCTGCGAGCTTCTTGGTCATCTCGAGGCAGTCGTCGAAGGACCCCTCGACCTGGAGCAGCTTCGCGCCGTGGACGAGCGCCTGGGCCAGCTTGCCCATCGCGATCTTGCCGCGCGGCACGAGGACGGCGCAGGTGAGCCCGGCGCGCACGGCGTAGGCCGCCGCCGAGGCCGAGGTGTTGCCGGTGGAGGCGCAGATGACGGCCTGGGCGCCCTCTTCGACGGCCTTGCTGATGGCCACGGTCATGCCGCGGTCTTTGAAGCTGCCCGTCGGGTTGAGACCCTCGACCTTGAGGTACACCTCGCAGCCGACCAGCGCGGAGACCTTCGGCGCCGGCACCAGCGGCGTGCCGCCTTCGAGAAGGGTGACCACGGGCGTCGTCGCGCTCACGGGAAGCCGGTCGCGGTATTCCTCGATGAGTCCACGCCAAACCCTGGACATGCGGATCCTCCATGTCACCTGCGTTATCGGGCACCGAGTCTACGGGCAAACGTTCGAGATCCGGGATTCGGCGTCCGCCAGGTGGGACGACCACCCGAATACGGGGTAGCGCGCCCTTTTTGTCCGCCTAATACGCTCTCAGGAATCTGCCAGGGAGGTTGACTATTGTCGATCACCGTTCCGCAGCAGACCGGCGTACGCGTGAAGGAGATGGCATCGTGACGGGCACCGCCGCCCGGCCCCGGATCCGCCACAACGACTACTCGCCGCTGTCGCCGCCGGAGGCCGGCCACTGGGCGCCGCGCCTCCCGGTCAGCGTGGTCATCCCGGCCCACGGCAACCAGCCGCTCGTCGACCTCACCCTGGCCGCCCTGTCGGCGCAGACCTATCCCGCCCATCTGACCGAGGTCGTCGTGGTCGACGACGGCAGCCTGCCGCCGTTGCGGCTGCCGAGAATTCGGCCGGAGAACACCCGGGTCATCCGCTCGGGGCCCGGCGGCTGGGGGCCCGCGTTCGCGCTGAACGCCGGAATCGCCGTCACCGAGGGCACGGTCGTGCAGCGGCTCGACGCCGACATGGTCGTCTACCGCGACCACCTGGAACGGCTGCTGCGCTGGCACCACCTGACCGACTACCTGGTCACGATCGGCGCCAAGGTCTTCGTCGAGCCGCCCGTGCTCACCCCCGAGCAGGTCGCCGAGGCGGTGGCCGCCGAACGGATCGGCGAGCTGATCGACCTGTCGGCGGCGACGCCGAGCAGCACCGAGCGCACCATCCTGCGGCTCGACGGCATGAAGAAGAGCCGCAACCCCTACCACGTCGTCACCGGCCCGACCCTGTCGCTGCACCGCACCCTGCTGGAGGCGGTCGGCGGGCTCGACGCCGAGGTGCACCGGGGCGAGGACACCGAGTTCGCCTACCGGCTGGCCCAGGGCGGCGCGGTGTTCGTGCCCGACCTGTCGGCGAAGGCCGTCCACATGGGGGTGCCGGCCCAGAAGCGCAACCGGGCGGCCATCGTGAAGGCCGTCGAGCCCTATCACGCGCAGCGCATCCCGCTCCGCCGTGACCTGCGCAAACAGCGGGGGCGTACGTGGCACACGCCGTACGTCGAAGTGGTGTTCGACGTGTCGAAGGCGAGCGAGCGGGAGGTGCGCGACGCCGTCGAGTCGGCGCTGACCGGGTCGATCACCGACGTGCGGGTGCTGCTCGTCGGGCCGTGGTCGTCGATCAGGACGGGGCGCGGCGAGGCCATGGCGGGCCAGGAGTTCGAGCTGCGGCTGATCAGCGAGAGCATGCGCGGCGACCCCCGGGTCCACCTGGCCGACACGGCCCCGGCGACGGCCTTCCCCGTCCCGTTCCGCTACCGCGGGTCGGTGCACGCGCCGCTCGCCTTCGAAACCCTCGAACGCATGACACGGACGATGACAGACGGCCGGCTGGGCGTCCTGGTGACCGAATCCCCCGCCGGGACCGAGGCCGTGATGGAACGCACCGAAGCGGTTTCGCGCGCCCTGCTGCTGGCCGGTCCACGCGAAACCCCCCACGATGTCATCCGCCAGACACACGGGGTCAGGCGGACTCCTCCCGCGGTCTTCTGGCCCGGTCCCGATCCCGGCTCCGACGTGCCCCAGGAGAAGCGGCGAGGGCTAGGGTTGTTTCGCCGTTTGACGTCATGACATGTCGATTCAACGGCAAGATTTCAGCATTCCCGCCAACGAATCATGAGAGATCTTCCAATAGAATCCCGATCCATTCCTTGTTGACACGGAGGCTGACAAAAGATGCCCACGCTCCGCCGTCTGGCGATGCTCGGCGCAGCAGCCGGAACGGTCGTCCTGGCCGCGCTCGCCGCCCTCGTCCTGATGGGCGCGCTTCCCGTGGCCGACGCCCTGTCGCTGGTGCTGTCGGGGGCGTGCCTGGCCGCGCTGGCGCTGGTGCTGTTCAGCGTGCGGCGGCTCGACGGCAAGACCCAGCGGATCGACACCCGCGTGAAGAAGCTCGAGACCAACCTCGCCCGCGTCACCGACACGCTGGGCACGGTCTCCGCTGAGCTGGCCGAGGCCTCCCGGCTGCTGGCCGAGGGCGCGGCCCGCCGTGACGACGACCTGCGCGCGGTGCTGGCCGCCCTCGGCGAAGACCGCGTCAACGCGATGTTCCTGCGCAACGAGGTCGAGGCAGAAATCAAGGAGATCCGCCGCATCACCGGGGCGCCGCCCCGGGTGAGGACCGATGTGGGCGAGCGTTGACGGCACGGGTCAGGCACAACGACTGGAGCTCCCTGCGTCCGGCGCCGCTGGGCGCGTGGACCCCGCGCCTGTCCGTCAGCGTCGTCATCCCGGCCTACCAGTGTCAGGACGCCCTTGACCGCACCCTCGCCGCGCTGGCGGCGCAGAGCTACCCGGCCGACCTGACCGAGGTCGTCGTCGCCGACGACGGCAGCACGCCCGCGCTGAGGCTCCCGCCGCTGGCGCCCCACCGGACCAGGATCGTCCGGGTGCCCGCCGGTTCGTGGGGACGCGGGGCCGCCCGGCAGACCGGGGCCTCGGCCGCCTCCGGCGACGTGATCCACTGGCTCGACGCCGACATGCTGCTCGACCGTGAGCACGTCGAGGCCCACATGCGCTGGCACCACCTGGCCGAATACCTGGTCGTGCACGGCACGATCCGGTTCGTCTCCGCCGAGCACCCCTCCCCCGGCCACGTCTACGCCGAGGTCGCCGCCGGGCGGTCGGCCAACCTGTTCCCGGGGGCGGACGTCCACCCTCATGTGTGGCTGGAGAAGACGCTCGCCGAGACGCGGCACCTGCGCGACGCGCGGTCGAACCCGTCGCGGCTGCACTCCGGCGCCACCACCTCGGTGCGGGCGGCCATGCTGGCGCGGGCGGGCGGCGTCGACGTGACGATGAACATGGGCGAGGACACCGAGCTCGGTTATCGGCTGACCCAGGCCGGGGCCGTGTTCATCCCCGACGCCGAAGCGCTGAGCTGGCACGTCGGCAAGTCGACCGTGATGCTCCGGGAGAAGGAGGTGCACCGGCACAACTGGACCCTGTTCGCCGACCGCATCCCCGACCTCCGCTGGTTGCGCACCCATCCACGGCGGGTCTACTCGGTCCCGTACGTCGAGGTGGTCGTCGCCGCCACCACCTACGAGGAGACCCGGGGGACCGTCGACAGCGCCTTGGCCGGGACGATCCACGACCTCTCGGTCACCATCGAGGGCCCCTGGCAGGAGCTGCCCACCGGCCGCCGGGCCTCGCTCGACGAGCCGATGCTCGACCTGCGGCTGCTCGGCAACCTCTACGCCGGCGAACCCCGCGTGAACCGCGTGGTGCGGGCCCCCTACCGGCTGACCCTCCCGGCGGGCTGGTCGCTCGGCGCCGACAGCGTGGCCCGGCTGGTCAAGCTCGCCGAGACGCAGGGCCACGGGCTGGTCTGCGCCGCCCTCGCCGAGACCCACGACGGCGTGGCGACGGCCCGGCTGGAGCGGACGGCCGCCTACAACCGGGCCCGGCTGTTCCCCGGCGAGGACCCCGACGACGTGGTCGACGAGCTGTTCGGCGCCCACTGGGTCGACGGGGGCGAGTTCGGCATCGTGCCGCTGGCGGAGGCCGAGCCGATCAAGGGCGACGCGCAGACCTGGCGGGCCCTGGCCGAGAAGCACAAGGCCGAGGCGCGCAAGCACCGGGCCGAGGCCGAACGGTGGAAGGCGGAGGCCGCGAAGCTCGCCGCCCAGCCGCCGGCCAAGCGGCGATGGAGGGGCCGATGACGACCTACCGGATCGGCTTCGACGAGGGCGACGACGACCTCGACGGCGATCTCCACCTCGATCCGGAGGCCGAGGTCGCCGAGGTGACGGTGGTCGCCAAGACCCCGACCGACCTGCGCCGGGCGATGACGCTGCAGGCGGCGCTGCCCAGGGCGGCGAAGGTGTCGGTGGTGGTCGCCGAGGCGCCCCACTGGTTCACCGCGCCGAACCCCTCGCTCACCCCGGCCCACCGGTGGCGGGCGCTGACCGAGGTCCGCACGTTCAAGAAGGGCGCCGGCTGGCAGGTCGACGTCACCTTCAACGCCCCGACGCCCTCGGGCCGGGTGGTGGCGGCCGTGGCCCGCGCGTTCGCCGGGAACCGGCTGGAGGCCGGCGCCTCGCCGGTGCCGGTGCTGGCCGGTCCGGGCGCGGCCCACTGGCGGCCGGGCGACCCCAACGCGGCCCTGGCCGACCCGGCGGGCCCGGTGCCGATCCGCATCGGCGCGCCCGCCGGTGACCTGGTGGTGCGCACCGACGCGTCGGCCCCCTGGGCCGGCGACGCCGTGGTCGTCGACCGGCCGGGCTCGCCGAGCTGGGAGGAGATCGGGCGTCCCGGCGGCGAGCGGCTGCTGGCGGCCGGGCTGACCGATCCCGCGCTGGTGCCGCCCGTCGACGACCGGTCGGTCAATCCGATCGGGTTCGTCAGCGTGCCGACGCAGGGGGTCGGGGAGCTCACCGTCGCCGACGACGCCTGGGTGATCCGGTACGACGGCGCGGTGCTCACCCGGATCGCGCGGTCGGGCGCGGTGACGGTCGTGGACGTCAACCGGGTCCGCAAGCTGCGCGGCGTCACGATCGACTGGCGGCGCGCCCACACGCTGGGCAGCACGGGCCCGCTGACCGCCGTCAGGATCGTGGCCGGGCTGGCCGCGGCCGGGGTGCCGCTGACGTGCGACCACGTCCCGGCGTGGGCGGGGGCGCTCGGCCCGGGGCTGGTCGCCCTGCTGGGCGACGCCCCGGAGGGCGTGCTCGACGACGACCTGACCCGCGAGGAGCACAGCATCCGGCTGCGGCGGCGGGCGCTGCGCGACCACGGGGTGAAGGAGCGCTGGGCACGGCTCGGCGCGGTCGGGTCGTATCTGCCGACCACCTCGATCCTGCTGGCCACGCGGCGGCCCGACCAGGTGGCCTTCGCCCTCGAACAGGCCGGACGCCAGCGCGAGGCCGACCTCGAAGTCGTGCTGGCGCTGCACGGCGTGCCCCGCGAGCACCCCGGGGTCGCCGCGGCGATCGAGAAGTTCGACCGGCCGCTGACGGTCTACCAGGCGCCGCACGCCCAGACCTTCGGGTCGGTGCTGAACGCCGCCGCCGAACGGGCCTCCGGCTCGATGCTGCTGAAGATGGACGACGACGACTGGTACGGCCCCGACTTCCTGGCCGACCTGCTGCTCGCCCACTCCTACAGCGGCGCCGACGTGATGGGCACCTCGCCGGAGTTCGTCTATCTGGCTGCCATCGACGTGACCGTCCACCACCAGCAGATCACCGAACAGGTCACCAACTTCATCGCCGGCGGGACGATCCTGGCGACCCGCTCGGCCTTCGACGCGGTGGGCGGCTTCCGCCCGCTGCCCCGATCGGTCGACACCCAGTTCCAGCACGCCGTCCAGGCCGCCGGGGGGACGATCTACCGAGGTCACGGCCTCGGCTACATCCTGCGGCGGGGCAAGGCCACCGAGCACACCTGGCGGGAGCCGATCGGCACCTTCCTCAAACGCAACAAGCGGCAGTGGCGCGGGTTCCGGCCCAACGCCCTGATGGAGCTCCCGGGAGGCAGGTCATGACGGCTCGCGTGCCCCGCAACGACTACGGCGTGCTGGTGCCGCCGTGTGCCGGCTCCTGGCGACCCGGCAAGACCGTGTCGGTCGTCATCCCGGCCCGCGACTGCCAGCCGAAACTCGACCTGACGCTGGCCGCGCTGGCCGCGCAGGACTACCCGGCCCACCTCATGGAGGTGATCGTCGTCAACGACGGCGGCCCTCTCTCGGTGCCGCCGGGGGTGCGGCTGGTGCCCAACGAGGGCTGGGGCATCGCGTGGGCGGTCCGCACCGGGTTCGGCCACGCCACCGGCGAGGTCGTGTTGCGGCTCGACGCCGACGTGGTGCCCTCGCGCGGCCACGTCAGCGCCCACATGCGGTGGCACCACGCGGCCGACTACCTGGTGGTGCTGGGCTCGCTCCGGTTCACCACGTCGGAGTCCGACCTGCCGCCGGCGGCGGAGCTGGCCCAGGCCGTCCGCGAGGGGCGGGAGGGCGCCCTGTTCGAGGAGTGCGAGGGCCACGCCTGGTGGCACAAGCTCGTCGACGAGCACGACGGCCTCCGGAAGGCCCCCAGCCCGGTGCTGCACCGCCTCCACGTCGGGGCCAGCGTCTCCCAGCACCACGCCCTGTGGACGCAGGCCGGCGGCATCGACACCTCGCTCGTGCTGGCCGAGGACACCGACCTCGGCTACCGGCTCACCCAGGCGGGCGCGGTGTTCGTGCCCGAGCTCGACGCGCCGGCCTGGCATCTCGGCCGGTCGACGCTGATGCGGCGGCAGCCCGAGGTCAAGCGCTACAACGCACCGTTCGTGGCCGACCGCATCCCCTACCGGCGGTTCCTGCGCACCGAGGGCGGCCGCCAGTGGCTGGTGCCCTACGTCGACGTGGTCGTCGACACCCGGGGCGCGAGCTACGAGAACGTGCGCGGCACGGCCGACGCGGCGCTGGTCAGCACGCTGCCCGACGTGCGGGTGACCCTGGTGGGCGACTGGCCCGACCTGCACGACGGGCGGCGCTCGGCCTTCGACGACCCGAGGCTCGACGCCCGGCTGATCAAGGGCGGCTACGAGCACGACGGCCGGGTCCGCCTCGTCGAAGACCCCGGCCCGACGTCGGCGCCGGCCCCCTTCCGGCTGGTCTGCCCGCCCGGCTGGACGGTCGCCGCCGAGACCCTGGCCACCCTGATCGCCAAGGCCGACACGGCCGACCTCGGGCTGCTGCACATCGCGCTGACCGAGACCCACGAAGGCATCGTCACCGCCCGGCTCGAACGCACGTCCGCCGTCGCCCGCGCCCATCACGTCATCAAGGACGGCGAGGAGTTCGACGACGTCGTCCACGAGCTGTACGGCTCCGAATGGCTCGACGGCGAGGAGCTGGGGTTCGGCGTGGTCGACACCCGGGTCAAGCCGCCCATCGTGAGCCGGAACACCGAGGCGGCCCACTGGCGGGCCCTGGCCATCGACCGCAAGATCGCCGCCGGGCGGCTGGAGAAGCAGGTCCACGCGCTGGAACGGCAGGTCGCCGCCCTGGAGAAGAAGGCCGCCAAGAGCACCGCCGACACGGCGCGCTGGCGGGCCAAGGCGGAGAACTGGCGGGTGCAGACGGTGCGGTTGCAACGGAGCGGCGAGCGCACGGTGTTCAAGCGCGCGTTGCGCAAGGCCCGGCGGCTGCTGGGCTGATGACCCTCACGGTGAGTCGCGGCCTCCCGGTGCGGGCGGCCGCTCGTGGTCATGGCCCCTGGGTCGGCCTGATCGTCCTGCTCGCGGCCGCCGGATACGGCCTCGTCGGCTACCTGGAGCTGCGCGGCATGCGGGCCGGGGTGCTCGACCTCGCGATCTTCGACCAGGGGGTGCGGAGCTACTCGGAGTTCCGGCTGCCCGAGTCGGTGACCAAGGAGTATCTCGACGGCTTCCACGACGAGGGCTTCTCGCTGCTGGGCGACCACTGGTCGCCGATCCTGGCGCTGCTCGCGCCGCTCTACTGGCTCAACGACGGCCCGTTGTCACTGCTCGTCGCGCAGGGGGTGCTGTTCGCGCTGGCCGTGCCGCCGCTGTGGATGTTCACCCGCCGCCGCCTCGGCGCCGCCGCCGCGTATCCGGTGTCGGTCGCGTACGTCGTCTGCTGGCCGGTCGCCCAGGCCGTCGAGTTCGACTTCCACGAGGTGGCGTTCGCGCCGCCGCTGATCGCGTGGATGGTCGAGCGGCACGACGCCGGCCGCATCCGCGCCGCGCTGGTCATGGGCGGCCTGCTGCTGCTCACCAAAGAGGACATGGGCCTGGTCGTCGCCGGGTTCGGGCTCTACCTGGCGGCCCGGGGCCGGTGGAGGGCCGGGGCCCTGCTGGTCGTGGGCGGGGTGGCGGCCGTGCTGGTGGCGACCAAGGTGCTCATCCCGTTCTTCGGCGGCCGCGACGGCTTCTACTGGCGTTACGAGGACCTGGGCGACGGGCCGTTCGCGGCGCTGGTCCACGTGTTGACGCATCCGCTGCAGACGCTGGCCCTATTGGGCAGCCCGCCGGAGAAGCTCGTCACGATGGGCTGGTTGCTGCTGATGGTGCTGGGGGCGTGCCTGCTGTCGCCGATGGCGCTGCTGTCGCTGCCGCTGCTGGCCGAGCGCATGTTGTCGTCGTATCCCCACTGGTGGGGGGTGGAGTTCCACTACAACGCGTTCCTGGCGATCCCGCTGTTCCTGGCCGCCGTCGACGGGATCGCCCGGTTCGGGCCCCGGGTGAGGGCGACGTGGGCGGCCGGGGTGCTGGTGACCGGGCTGGTCACGGCGCCGATGTTCGCGTACGGGACGATCCTGACGACCGAACTGGGCCCCGAGCCGGCCTATGTGGCGGTCGCCCGCAGGGCGGTCGCGGCGGTGCCGCCGGGGCCGATGGTCGCGGCGGCGCTGCCGGTGGGGGCGAGCCTGACGGCGCGCAACCCGGTCATCCTGTGGCAGCCGGAACCCGACTACGAGAACCCGCCGTGGATCGTGGCCTTCACCCGCTGGAAGACCACGCCGTTCGACCGCGTCGAAGACCAGGTGGCCGAGGTGGCGCGGCTCCGCTCCACGGGCTACGTGACGGTCTTCGACGAGGGCGGTTTCGTCGTCCTGCGCAGGTCCTAGAACTCTTCCCAGGTCGACTTGTCGGGGACCGGTCGGGACTTCCCGCCGATGACGTCTTCGAGGGGGCGGACCGTCGTGCCGTGCTTCTTGCGGGCGTCGAGCCAGGTCAGGAAGTCGTCGAGCACCTTCTCGGTGGTCGAGTAGTCGCCGCAGACGCGGGCGCAGACCTTGTGGACCACCACCGGGAGCAGCCCCCCGCCGGCCCGTTCGGCCGCGACGACCTGCTTCTTGAGGTCGTTGAGGGTGGTGTCGTAGTTGACCGAGCCGTGGGTGCGGATCGAGTAGAGCATCGCGGGCCGCATCGACTCGACCGGCGCGCAGTAGTCGCACGGGCTGACGGCCAGGCCGCCGACGGTGCGGGCGGCGTTGTAGCCGCAGAAGCGGGCGGCGTGCTGGGAGTCGCCGTTGTTCGCGCCGAAGGGGTAGGCGAACGTGGTGACCGGGATCTTGAGCTTGAGGAGGGCGGCCCGGTCGGCGCAGATGTCGACCCGCTGGTCGATGGCGGTCAGGTCGGTCAGCCGCACGTGGTGGAGGGTGTGTCCGCCGATCTTGTGGCCCTGCCGGGCGAGCGCGCGGACCTGGCCGACGCTGAGTTTTCCCTTGGTGTTCAGGTCGCCGCTGTTGATGTAGAACGTTCCGCGCACACCGTGTGAATCAAGGATCTTCGCGGCGGTGAAGTGGGTGGCGTCCCCGTCGTCGAAACCGAGCGCGACGACCGTCTTGACCTTGGCTTTCGGGCGGGCGGCCTGCGCGGGCACGGTGACCAGCAGCATCGGAAGGAGCGTTCCCAACAGGACGCCCACTGCTCCTAAGCGGAGCGAAGACCGCATGACCGACTCCTGTCGTCAAGGTGGTGGGAAGGGGACCAGGCTAGCGGGTAATGCCCCCGAAACCGGCTGCTAGACGCAATCGGTACACACGCATCACTTCGGGCGGATCATGGTGATCCAGGTCGGTTTGCCGTTGCTACTGGCCAGAACGTGCCGGTCCCACTCTTCGGCGCCCTTCGGCGGCGTCTTCTGGCTGAGGGTGGCGACGACGCCGGGGACGCCCTCGGCCGCCTCGGCGACCGACTCCCCGGGTTTCACGATCCGGACCTCACACCCGGTCAGGAACTGGTGGGCCGGGTTGACGGAGACGCCCACGAGGGTGCACGGCCGGGTGACCCCGGCGTTGATCATCTTCTGCACGAACGCCGCCTGGAACTGCCGCAGCGGGTAGTCCTGCCCTTTCACCCCGGCGAAGGCCGTGAACTGGACGACCAGGTAGGCGGCCAGCAGGACCGCGAACGGCGGCCGGAACCGCGCCGCCGTCGCGGCGGCCGGGATCATCAGCAGGGCGTAGGCCGGGAGCAGGAACCGGGGGGCGGCGTAGTCGACCAGGAACAGATAGGGCGCGGCCATCGCGAAACCCGCCAGCAGCGGGACGGGATGGCGCCGGGCCGAGACGAGTGCCAGCGCCGGGAGGGCGAGCCACCAGATCAGCAGGTAGGGCCTGTCCAGCGGGATGTCGCACGGCCGACAGAAGGCGGGCCCGTTGGCGGCCTTGAACTCGTACCAGAACCCGGGCGCGGGCGCGATCCCGCCCTGCACCTCCCCCGCCGCCGCCCACCGCTGGAGCAGCGACCCGAAGCTCGTGTACGCCTCCACCACCCACGGCACCGACCCCAGCGCGGCCGCGACGAGGATGGTCGCGGCGGCGGCCCACCTCCGCCACAGCAGCGCGGCCGGCCCGGCGACCACCCCCAGCCAGAGCACGTCGCTCGGCCGCAGCATCGCCACCCCCGCGAACCCGGCCGCGAGGCCCGCGTAGCCCCACGCGGACGGCGACTCCCGGACGACCAGCAACGATCCGATCGCCAGCACCGCGCCGAAGGCGACGTAGAGGTTGGGCATGACCTGCGGGCCGTACCAGACGCTCACCCAGAGCGTGGCGAACAACCCGGCGGCCAGGACGAGCACCTTGGGCGTGAGCAGCCTCGTCCACGGCAGGAACGCCAGGAACAGGCCCGCCGACGCGAGGACCATCATCCACCAGCGGATCGCCACCGGATCGGTGGTGATCTGGACGATCGGCGCGACCAGCCAGGTCACGCCCCTGGCCCGGGGGGCGGAGAAGACGGCGTCGGGCACCCCCGGGGCGACCTGGCTCGTGTAGACGGCCTCGTCCCATTCGAGGGTCATGTCGGCCGGGACCAGCAGCGCCTGCAACACCAGATATCCCAGCGCGACCAGGCCGAGCAGGGGGACGGGACGGGCGAGCACCGTCTTACCTTGGCGTAAGCGCCGCAAGGGGCGCAAACGACGCCCTGGGACGGCCGCCGAGGCGTGGGCCGGGGCCTGCTCGCCGCTGGAGGTCGCCCCGTGGTCGGCGGCGCTCGGGTCCGAACGCCGCCGTCACACCGGCGGCCCGAAGGTCAGGGCGCTTCGTCGCCTTCGACGCGCATGACGCTGGCCACCGCGCGGACGATGTCGAGCTCGCGCAGGCCCTCGACCGTCGCCGACAGCGCCGCGTCGGAGGCCCGGTGGGTGACCAGGACGAGCTGGGCGTCGTCGCCCCGGCCCTCCTGGCGGACGGTCTGGATCGACACGTCGTGGCGGGAGAACATCTCGGCCACGGTCGCGAGCACGCCCGGCTTGTCGGCCACGTCGAGCGACACGTGGTAGCGCGTCACCGTCTCGCCCATGGGGTGGACCGCGAGGTCGGCGTAGACGGACTCGGACGGGCCGCGGGTGCCGGCGATGCGGTTGCGCGCGACCGCGACGATGTCGCCCAGGACGGCGGAGGCGGTCGGCGCGCCGCCGGCGCCGGCGCCGTAGAACATCAGGCGGCCCGCCGACTCGGCCTCGACGAACACGGCGTTGTAGGCCTCGCGCACCCCGGCCAGCGGGTGGCTGCGCGGGATCATCGCCGGATGCACCCGAACGCCGATCGACCGGCCGTCGTCGGAGCGGGCGCAGATGGCCAGCAGCTTGATGACGTAGCCCATGGCCTTGGCCGAGGCGACGTCGGAGGCGGAGACCCCGGTGATGCCCTCGCGGTGGACGTCGGCGGCGGTGACCCGGCTGTGGAAGGCGATCCCGGCCAGGATGGCGGCCTTGGCGGCGGCGTCGAAGCCCTCGATGTCGGCGGTCGGGTCGGCCTCGGCGTAGCCGAGCGACTGGGCCTCCTCCAGCGCGTCGGTGAACGAGGCGCCGGTGGAGTCCATTTTGTCGAGGATGTAGTTGGTCGTGCCGTTGACGATGCCGAGCACCCGGTGGACCCGGTCGCCGGCCAGCGACTCGCGCAGCGGGCGGATCAGCGGGATCGCCCCGGCCACGGCGGCCTCGAAGTAGAGGTCGGCCTTGTTGGCGGCGTGGAGGGTCGCGCCGTCTTCGGCCAGCAGGGCCTTGTTGGCCGAGACGATCGACTTGCCCTCGGCCATGGCGGCCAGGATCAGGCCGCGGGCGGGCTCGATGCCGCCGATCACCTCGACGACGACGTCGACGTCGGGGCGGGTGACCAGGGCGTGGGCGTCGGTGGTGAGCAGCTCGGGGTCGAGGTCGACGTCGCGCTTGCGGCTCATCTTCCGGACGGCCACCCCGGCGAGCTCCAGCGGGGCGCCCACCCGGGCGGCCAGGTCGTCGGCCTGCTCCTGGAGCAGGCGGGCGACCTGGGAGCCGACGACGCCGCAGCCGAGCAGCGCCACTTTGACGGGTTTACTCACAGCTGCCCCCTGAGCAAGTCTTCTTCGGTCTCGCGCGCCACGATGACTCGTGCCTTGCCGCCGGCGACCGCGACGACCGCGGGCTTGGGCAGGTAGTTGTAGTTGCTGGCCAGCGACCGGCAGTAGGCGCCGGTGCCGGCCACCGCGATCAGGTCGCCGGGCACCAGGTCGGCGGGGAGGTAGAGGTCGCGGACCACGATGTCGCCGCTCTCGCAGTGCTTGCCGACCAGGCGCGACAACATCGGCTGGGCGGCGCTCTCGCGGGAGGCCAGGCGGGCGGTGTAGTCGGCGCCGTAGAGGGCGGTGCGGACGTTGTCGCTCATGCCGCCGTCGACCGAGACGTAGGTGCGCAGACCTTCGACGTCCTTGACCGTGCCGACCTCGTAGAGCGTGACCCCGGCGGTGCCGACGATCGAGCGGCCCGGCTCGACGGTGAGGCGCGGGACAGGCAGGCCCTTGCCCCGGCAGACGGTCGAAACGATCTCGCGCAGCGCGTCGGCGATGACCTTCATGTCGGGCGACTCGTCGCCGTCGACGTAGGGGATGCCGTAGCCGCCGCCGAGGTCGAGCTCGGGCAGCTCGACGCCGTGCTCGTCGCGGATCTGCACCAGCAGGGTGGCCAGCCGCCGGGCGGCGACCTCGAACCCGGCGGTGTCGGTGATCTGGGAGCCGATGTGGCTGTGGAGGCCGACGAGCTCCAGCGACGGCATCGCGAGGATGCGGCGGGCCGCCTCGGCGGCGGCGCCGCTGCTCAGCGACAGGCCGAACTTCTGGTCGTCGTGGGCGGTGGCGATGAACTCGTGGGTGTGGGCCTCGACGCCGACCGTGACGCGGATCAGGACCTTGGGCCGCGCGCCGTGCTTCTCGGCCAGGTAGCCGAGGCGGGCGATCTCCTCGAAGGAGTCGACGACGACGTGGCCGACCCCGACCGTGACGGCCTTCTCCAGTTCGGCGATCGACTTGTTGTTGCCGTGCATGGTGATGCGGTCGGGCGGGAAGCCGACGCTCAGCGCGACGGCGAGCTCACCGGCGCTGCACACGTCGAGGCCGAGGCCCTCCTGCATGATCCACCGGGCGACCTCGCGGCACAGGAACGCCTTGCCGGCGTAGTGGACCTCGCCGTCGTGGAAGGCCTGCCGGAAGTCGACGGCGCGGGCCCGGAAGTCGTGCTCGTCGAGGACGTAGAGCGGCGTTCCGAACTCTTTCGCCAGGTCACGGACGTCGAGCCCGCCGATCGTGAGCGATCCCGCAATCCGCTCGGACGTTCGCGGCCAGATGACCGGGTCGATGGAGTTCAGGTCGGCGGGCGCGTGGGGAGGCCGGTCCTCCGGGAGCACCTCGGCATGCCGGTCACCGGCGGGATGGGCGAATCGACTCACCCGAAGCAGGCTATCCGACTTGAGGTGTCTCCCGAGACAGGTGCTCACGTAGCGAGACGTGACGAAAAGTGGAAATTCGGTCGTCTGACGCCATCATGCCCGGAAGATCTCTTAAATCCTTTCCGGCAGCCGCTCCGCGCTGATCGCCGCGAGCACGGCGGCGACCGCGTCGCCGGTCGCCACCCGCGCCGCCGACGCGCCCGTGAACGCCGCGTCCCCCCTTGGCAGGGGGTTCGCGGCCTCGAACGCGTCGTGATAACGCGCGGCGAGGTGCTCGGCGAAGGTCTTCCACTTTCCTTTACGGCTCCGCCCGCGGCTGGGCAGTTCCGCGAGCAGCCGCACCACGGCCCTCCACTCGGCGGGCAGCGACTCCCACTCGGGGTCGGCGGTCCCGGCCCACCGGCGGGCCCAGCGGGCGCGGGCGAACGCGTAGCGGACCACGAAGCCGGGGTTGGCCCAGGTGCGGGGGAAGTCGGGCCAGGTCTCGGCGGCCAGATTTTCCGGAACCTTGGCGATCTGGTCCCAGGGATACTCCCCGATGACCAGCTCGCCCCGGACGAGATAGGTGGCCTCGTCGGCCCAGTCGCCGACCGGGATCATCCGGGGATCCGGCCGACCACGCGGGCGTACATCCGGGTCGGCGCCACCGCCGCCGTCAGGAAGCCCGGCAGGGCCGGCAGGTCGACGGCGTAGCGCTGGAGGTCGGTGTAGAGCGCGTCGGCGGTCGGCGGGCGATGGTCGGGCGACTTCTCCAGCAGCGCCCCGACCAGGTCGGCCAGCCCGGCCGGGATGTCGCGGACCCTCGGCGGGCGCTCCTTGACCTGGCGTTCGTAGACGGCGTAGTCGGTCGGGCCGGTGAAGAGCTGGCGGCCGGTGAGCATCTCGTGCAGCACGCAGCCGAGGGCGTAGAGGTCGCTGCGGGGGTCGGCCACGCCGCGTTTGATCTGCTCGGGGGCCATGTAGGCGGGCGTGCCGAGGATCTGGCCGGTCCGGGTGAACTGCCCGGCGTCGGCCTCGCGCAGGATGGCCAGGCCGAAGTCGAGCACCTTGACGGTGCCGTCGGGGCAGAGCATCAGGTTGGTCGGCTTGAGGTCGCGGTGGCAGATCGAGAGCGCGTGGGCGGCCGACAGGACGGCGCAGGCCTGGGCGGCGATGGCGGCGGCCCACGGGACGGGCAGCGGCCCGTGCTCGCTGACCACGTCGGCCACGGTGACGCCCTCGATGAACTGCATCACCTGGAAGAGCCGCTGCTCGTGGGTGCCGAAGTCGTAGAGGACGGGCGCGCCGGGGTGGTCGAGCCGGGCCAGGATGCGGGCCTCGCGGATGAACCGGCGTTCCAGCTCCCGGTCGGGCCCGCTGGGGGGACGGAGGAACTTGACCGCCACCTTGCGGTCGAGATGTCTGTCGTGGCCGCCGTAGACGGCGCCCATCCCGCCCTGGCCGAGCGGGAGGTCGTCCAGTTCATAGCGGTCACCGATGACCATGCCGCAACTTTATTGCAGATGTCCGGCCGCTCGACCCGTCTGTTCTATTGCAGATGTCCGGCCGCCAGACCGTCGAGCGCGAGGCGGATGAGTTCCTGGCCGCGTTTCCCCGCCTCGTGGAGGGCGGTGTCGAGGTCGGCGAGGCGGCGGAAGGAGGCGCCGTATTCGCGCTGTTCGGCCAGGGGCAGCCGGGGGACCTTGGTGCGGCGGGCGTCGAGGCGGCTGGCGCCGCGGGACAGGCTCGAACCGGCGCGCAGGAAGCCGGCCAGGAAGTCGGCGTCCAGGCGCGCGGGGTCGACGCGGTAGAGGGTGAGCTGGGGGCCGAGGGCCCAGCCGGGTTCGTGGACGACCCGGACCAGGCCGGTCGGGGTGGCGACCACGTCACCGGGCTCGATCATGACCAGGCCGGGGCCGGGCTCGGCCCAGCCGGTGGGCGGGCCGCCGCCGGCCAGGTCGTCGGCCGTCAGCACGGGCTGGTCGCCCGCGCCCAGGCGGGCCGAGGAGTGGTGGATGGCCAGCGAACCGCCCCTGGCCAGCTCGGCGATGGTCGTCATGGGCGGCTCGCGGGGCGGGTCGACCGGGGCGAGCGCGGGCAGGGCGCCGGTCAGGCCGTCGACGGCGGCGGTGAAGCGGGCGCGGGCGCCCGCGTAGTCGGGCGGCCCGGCGGTGGCGCCGAAGCGCAGCGGGCTGACGTCGACCTCGTCGTCGAGCAGGTCGAGCACGCTCGTGCCGCCCCTGCCGGACCGCTGGAACTCGCGCCAGGCCGGTTCGACCGAGCCGAGGTCGCCGGCGGCGTCGAAGAGCAGCACCCGCGAGGGCGCGCGCTCGCCGGGCTCGGGGCGGCGCAGCAGCCAGACGTCGCTGGTCCCGGCCGCGATCACGGCCCGCAGCGCGCCGGCCCTGAGCAGGTTCGACCGGATGCGGCGGCCCGGACGGCGCGCGGCGGCCGCCGGGGGCATCAGGACGGTCACCGTGCCGCCGGGACGGACCCGGGACAGGCAGTGCTGCACCCAGGCCAGCTCGGGTTCGCCGCGCGGCGGCAGGCCGAACTCCCAGCGCGGGTCGGCGGTGAGCTCCTCGTAGCCCCAGGTCCGCTCGTTGAAGGGCGGGTCGCAGACGACCGCGTCGGCGCCGCCGGGCAGCCGGTCGGCCCGCAGCGAGTCGCCGGTGTGGACGGTCGCCGCGATCCCCCGCATCCGCAGCCGGGTGGCCGTGATGCGGGCGGCGGAGCCGGAGACGTCCTGGCCGCGCGCGGCCTTGGCGGTGAGCAGCAGCGTGCCGAGGCCGCAGGCGGGGTCGAGCAGCACCCCGCCGCCCGACAGGCGCACCATCAGGTCGGCCAGGTCGGGCGGGGTGACCGCGAGCTGGCGCGAGTGGGCCTCGACGTAGCGCTCGCAGAGGAACTCGAAGGCCTCCAGCCGCCCGCGCTCCTCGGCCAGCCCGGCGACGAGCTGGGTGACCTCCCGGGGCAACGCGGACGGACGCCCTTCGAGGAAATCGCCCGCGGCCGCCACCAGCTCCCCTAGCCTCAGGTCATCGCCGCTGGCCCGGAGCCGCTGCCAGGCCAGGTCGGCGGCCGACAACGAGAACGGCTTGCCGTTGCGGCGCAGCCAGTTCTCGACCTCGGTCAGCGAGAACAGCGGGCTGGCGGCGGTACCGCCGACCGGCTGGGGGAAGTCGTCGTGACGGCGACGCCAGTTGGACACCGCGGCCCGGCCGACGTCGGCGAGGCGGGCGATGTCACCGGCGTTCACGTAAGTCACGTGGTTACTCTACACGAAGCGTCCACTTGTGAAGTGCTTCAACCAATGTTTTACTGTGGACATGAACCACAGCACGCTGGGCCTCCGGTACGCCGCCCGCTCCGACGTCGGCCGGCGCCGCCCGGAGAACGAGGACGCTGCCTACGCCAGCCCTCGCCTGCTCGTCGTCGCCGACGGCATGGGCGGCCACAACTACGGCCAAGTGGCCAGCGCGACCGCGATCCGCGTGCTGTCCGGCGCCCACCTGGACGGCGACCCCGTGGTCGCGCTCGAAGGCGCCATCCAGCAGGCGGCGCAGACCCTGAAGGGCATGGCCGACGCCAACCCCGCGCTCAACGGCATGGGCACCACGCTGACCGCGATGTTGTTCGACGGCAGCGGCTTCGCGCTGGCCCACGTGGGCGACTCGCGCGGCTACATGCTGCGCGACGGCGTGCTCTACCAGATCACCCACGACCACACGCTGGTGCAGTCGCTCGTCGACGACGGCCGGATGACCCCCGAGCAGGCGGCCGAGCACCCGCGCCGGTCGATGCTGATGCGGGCGCTGGAGAGCACCGGCAACGTGAGCCCCGACGTGTCGCGCCGGGCCGCCTTCGCGGGCGACCGCTACCTGCTGTGCTCCGACGGCCTGGCGGGCGTGGTCTCGCCCGAGACGCTGCACGAGCTGCTCACCTCCGTCGCCGACCTCGAGCAACTGGTCACGACCCTCGTCGACCTGGCCAACCGGGGCGGCGGCCCCGACAACATCACCTGTGTCGTGGCCGACGTCGTGGCGGGCTGGAGCGGCGACGGACACCCCATCATGGTCGGGTCGGCGTCCGCCGATCAAGACACGCGGCTAGATCAGGGCGAGGGGGCCGGCGGGGACGTACCCCTCCAGACGAGCTGAGCCGAACAGGCGGCCCTCCGCGCGGGCGCGCACGCACACGTAGGAGAAGCGGTCGCCCGAGTAGACCCGGATCCCACCGGAGCGGCACTGCCGCATCAGCGTCTCGTCCCACTCCTCGCTGAGGTCGGCGATGCCCAGGTCGACCAGCACCGACCGGCGGGACACGATCGTGCCGCCGCCGACTTCGGGCAGGAAGCGGAATTCGGCGTCGGGCTGGCGCAGCAGGGTCGCCCCGGCCGCGTGGGCGTAGAACGCGGCCTTGCCGACGATCTCGGTCTCGACCTCGGCGAACCGGCGCAGCGAGTCGGCCAGGTAGTGCTCGCCGTAGAGGTCGCGCGGGTCGATGACGGCCACGTAGTCGCCGTCGGCCAGCAGCAGCGCGTGGGCCAGCGCCGCCCCCCGGGTCGACATCGGCGTCGACCGGACCACCAGCTCGGGCAGCACGCCCTTGTTGTAGCCCTCCTCCCGGGCGCCGACGGCCTGCCGGGCGGTCTTCTCGACCACCCCCGCGTCGACCCCCTCGGCCACCACGACGAGCTGGTCGGGCCGCCGGCGCTGGCCGACGATCTGCGTCACCGCCTGGTCGAGCTCCATCTGGTCGCGTACGGCCACCAGCGCCGTCACCACCTGGGTGTTGCGCACGTCGGGCAGCCCGACGGCGGAGAACACCGGCTCCAGCCGGGCGGTGACCGGGACGGTGGCCCGCCAGGCCAGGTGGGCGCGGCGGTCGCGCTCCTGCGGGTCGGCGGCCAGTTCGGCGGCGCCGGTGGCGACGACCGGGGTGCCGCAGGCCTCGATCTCGGCGATCTCGCGGTCGCTCGCGTCGGGCCCGGCCACGACCACCTCGACCTTGCGCACGGCGGTCAGGAAGTCGTCGTAGCTGGTCTTGTCGTCGCCCTGGGCGGGCAGCGGGTCGCCGCCCTCGGCGGTGCCGAGCGTGGCGACGCCGCCGGTCCGGCCGCCCTCGGCGCGGAAGGTGTTGTGCACCCGGGGCTGCACGCTGTGCGGCAGCACCAGCACGCGGTCGTGCCGCAGCGCCGCCCGCCACTCGCGGGCCCGCTGCTCGGTGGTGGCGAGCACCAGGTCGAACAGCTCGGCGACGGGCACGGCCTTGCCGAGCGAGCCGCCCGAGTGCCAGAAGACGGTCTTGATCCCGCGCTTCTTGCACGCCTCCACCAGGTCGCGCAGCGCCCGGTCCTTCCCGGCCATCGAGTCGAGCCAGCGCCCGCCGTTGCCCTGGCGCGGCCCGGCGTGCAGCGACTCGACGAACAACATCGAGGGCCGGTAGGTGTCGAGCATCGTCGCCCAGTTCTCCGGGCCGAAGTTGGTGACCTGGCGCCATTCGTACCGGAGCAGGGCCTCGGTCCGGCGGTCGACGATCGCCGCGACGGTCATGTAGGGCCGGGTCAGCGGGCCCTTCGGCACGGCGAAGTACTCGGTCAGCGGGGTGGAGAACAGGGGCGCGCGGGGGTCGGGCTCGACCGGCGGGGCCTTGGTCTCGGCGGCCGGGGGCTGGACCGCGGGCTTCTCGACCGGGAAGTCGGTGCGCTTGGGGGCCTTGCCCGCGTTCGGGGAGGAGGCCCGCACCGCGCGGGCGACCGAACCGGGCTTCTTGGCCTGGACCGCCTCCCCTATCTTGATCCAGCGGTTGCCCTGGAGCTTGGCCAGTTTCCACTCGGCCACGGCCGTCTGGTACTTCTGCTCGGCCAGTTGCTTGGCGAGCTGGGTGATCTGGCGGTCGGCCTGCTTCTCGGCCGCCTTGCGCGCCGCCTCGGCGTCGCGGGCCCGGGTGAGAGCCTCGGCCTCGGTGCGGGCGGCCTCGTCCAGCCGGGCCTGGTAGTCGGCGAGCAGACGGGCCAGCTCGGCGGCGCCCTCGGCCTTCTCGACCGCCTGTGCCAGCGCCCGCCGCAGGCTCTCCAGCTCACTCATAAACGCCCACTCCTCCAGGTAACGGCGACAGTCACCATAATCTCAGATCATGGTCTACCTGCATGGAAACCGTCATTAAGGCACCAAGAGTCCATCTGACGTCCGTAAACTCGTCGGAAACCACCGATCGGGGAGGGACCTGAGGTGCGCAAGGGAGAGTGGCCGTCGTTCCGGGCCAGGCCGTACGTCTGTGGCGCCTTCGGGCCGTTCTCCCAGGAGCGGCTCGACCTGCTGGCCCGGTCGGGGCCCACCGTGGAGACCGCCTACGTCACCCGTGACGCCGCCGTGTTGTCGTCGGGCCCGCTCACCATGTACGACTCCTCGCCCACCATGGCCGCCTTCTCGTGGGGCGACCGCACCCCGATCGCGGGCGGCGACTGGCTCCACGTGGCCGAGCACTACGAGGCGCCCGGCTTCATCGACGAGCCGTCGTCGGTCACCCTGCACACCGGCGCGTTCGGCCTGATCGACGTCTACTACCTGACCGACGGCGACGCGGTCTACTTCTCGGGCCTGATCGAGCCGCTGCTCGCCCTCGCCCGCAAGCCCTACGTGGTGAACTGGAACGCCTGGGCGGCGATCCTCAAGCTGACGTACCCGCTGCTCGAAGACACCCCCTACGCCGAGGTCAGACGCCTCCCCGGGGCGACCGCGTTGTCGTGGTCGCGCGACCGGCGGCGGTTGTCGGTCGACAAGCGGGCCCCCCGCTGGGTGCGCGAGGAGCCGTTCGACCACGGGGTGACGGCCCACGACATCGTCAGCCTGCTGCACGAGTCACTGAAGCCGTACGAGAAGGTGCTGGTGCCCGTCAGCGGCGGCTACGACTCCCGGCTGCTGGCGAGCGTGGCCGTGGCGCAGGGCAAGGACGTCGTCTCGTGGACGACCAGCCCCGACGACGGCCTCGACAACGACATCGACTTCGCGGTCGCGGTCACCCGCGAGCTCGGCATCCCCCACCGGGTCATCGACCAGAACGCGGCCGACTTCCCGGCCGAGGCCCTGTGGGCCGCCCGCAGGCTGGAGTTCCTGACCAGCCACCACGCCTGGTACTCGCCGTTCGCCCGCGAGGTCCACGAGGGCGGCCGACCCGTGGTCGACGGCCTGGCCGGCGGCCCGCTGATGAAGAACTTCCTGATGTCGGCCGCCGCGGCGGCCACCACCCCGCTGGAACGCCGCCAGGCGCTGCTGAGGTCGATGACCACCGGCGACGCCCACATCCCGGTGCTCGGCGAGGGCGCGCTGGCCTGGATGGACGACGTCGTCGAGACCACCTTCGCGCAGGCCGTCTCGATGCTGAACGGCCACCGCAGCGAACTGGCCCTGAGCGTGCTGCACACCCGCACCGCCCGGGGCATCGCCCGCTCCCCCGTCAACCTCGTCGGCCCCGAGGCCACCCCGGTCTTCCCGTTCCTGCACCCCGGCTTCTTCGACGCCGCCCTGTCGGTGCCGGTCGGCCGCAAGGAGGGCGGGAAGTTCTACCGGGAGATCCTTTGGGCCGCCAACCCCCGCGTGGCCTCGCTGCCGTCGACCAACGGCGGCCTGCCGCACCGCCGCGTACCGCTGCGCTCGGCCTCGGTCTGGGCGCGCGAGTGGAACCACACGATGCTGCGCCGGGTGGCCCGCGTCCCGGGGCTGCTGTCGCCCCAGATGGCCGACGTGGTCGAGGCCGGGCCCGACGCGCTGGCCGCGTTCGGGTCGTGGAACTCGCGGTTCTGGCTTCGCGGGCTGGTGCTCTTCGGCGCCTGGCTCACCGACTACGACGAGGTCCTGGGCGATCTCACGCCTCCGTGGAGCGCCCGTTAGACCACGGGGAGTAGTCGTCTGACAACCGACGGAAAGCCCGCAGTAAGGGCTACGTAACCGTTCTTTGTCAGGGGCTACCGGGTGGTACCTTCTCCGGAAGGCCGCGCTGAGCTGCGGACATACCCAAATTTCTTTCCCCGTGGAGCGAGGTCTGATGACTGCGGCTGCGCCCTGCCCTGAACCCGTGTCAGAGCCCATTGAGGAATACGAGGTCCAGGACCCCGCCTGGTACAAGAAGGCCGTCTTCTACGAGATCCTCGTCCGCGGCTTCCACGATTCCAACGGCGACGGCACCGGCGACCTGCGCGGCCTGGCCGGCAAGCTCGACTACCTCCAGTGGCTCGGCGTCGACTGCCTGTGGCTCCTTCCCCTGTACGAGTCCCCGCTCCGCGACGGCGGCTACGACATCAGCGACTACCTCAAGATCCTCCCGGAGTTCGGCGACCTGTCCGACTTCGTGAACCTGATCGAGGCGGCCCACGAGCGCGGCCTGCGCGTCATCACCGACCTGGTGATGAACCACACCAGCGACCGCCACCCCTGGTTCCAGGCCTCCCGCCACGACCCCACGGGCCCCTACGGCGACTTCTACGTCTGGACCGACGACCCCACGACGTACGAGGGCGTGCCGATCATCTTCGTCGGCGCCGAAGAGTCGAACTGGACCTACGACCCGGTCCGCGGCCAGTACTACTGGCACCGCTTCTTCCACCACCAGCCCGACCTCAACTACGACAACCCGGCCGTCCAGGAGGCCATGCTGGAGGTCCTGCGCTTCTGGCTGGACCTCGGCGTCGACGGCTTCCGGCTCGACGCGGTGCCCTACCTGTTCGAGCGCGAGGGCACCCAGTGCTCCGGCCTGCCCGAGACCCACGCCTACCTCAAGCGGGTCCGCGCCGAGGTCGACCGCCTCTACCCCGACCGCGTGCTCCTGGCCGAGGCCAACGGCTGGCCCGAGGACGTCGTCGAGTACTTCGGCGACCCGTCGGTCGGCGGCGACGAGTGCCACATGGCCTTCCACTTCCCCCTCATGCCGCGCATCTTCATGGCCGTGCGGCGCGAGTCCCGCGAGCCGATCTCCGAGATCATGTCGCGCACCCCCAAGCTGCCCGAGACCGGCCAGTGGGGCATCTTCCTCCGCAACCACGACGAGCTCACCCTCGAGACCGTCACCGAGGAGGAGCGCGACTACATGCACGCCGAATACGCCAAGGACCCGCGCATGCGCGCCTACCTCGGCATCCGGCGCCGCCTCGCCCCCCTGCTGGAGAACGACCGCGACCAGATCGAGCTGTTCACCGCGCTGCTGCTGTCGATGCCGGGCTCCCCGGTCATGTACTACGGCGACGAGATCGGCATGGGCGACAACATCTGGCTGGAGGACCGCGACGCCGTCCGCACCCCCATGCAGTGGAGCCCCGACCGCAACGCCGGCTTCTCCAAGGCCGACCCCGGCCGCCTCTACCTGCCGACGGTCATGGACCCGATCTACGGCTACCAGGCCGTCAACGTCGAGGCCCAGCTCAAGAACCCCAGCTCGCTGCTCCACTTCACCCGCCGGATGCTCCAGATCCGCCGCGAGCACCCGGTCTTCGGCACCGGCGACTACATCGAGTTGTGGTCGCACAACCCCGCCATCCTCGCCTTCCTCCGCGAGGACGGCGACGACCGGGTGCTGTGCGTCAACAACATGTCCCGCCACCCGCAGCCGGTCGAGCTCGACCTGCGCCGCTTCATGGGCATGACCCCCGTCGAGTGCCGGGGCGGCGTGCCGTTCCCCGTGATCGGCGATCTGCCCTACCTGCTGACGCTGCCCTCCCACGGCTTCTTCTGGTTCTCGCTCACCGAGCGGGAGGACTAGGCTTTCGCGGCATGGCAGGCCGTCCCTTAAACGAGTTGGTGGAACCCGGTTGGGCGAAGGCCCTCGAACCGGTCGCGGACAAGATCGCCGAGATGGGCGACTTCCTCCGCAATGAGATCGCGGAAGGCAGGCAGTACCTCCCCGCGGGCGAGAACGTCCTGCGGGCCTTCAAACAGCCCTTCGCCGACGTGCGGGTGCTCATCATGGGCCAGGACCCCTATCCGACCCCCGGGCACCCCATCGGGCTGAGCTTCTCGGTGGCCGCCGACGTCCGGCCGATCCCCGGAAGCCTCCGCAACATCTACACCGAGCTGATGGAGGACCTGGGCCTGCCCAAGCCCTCCAACGGCGACCTGACCCCGTGGACCGAGAACGGGGTCCTGCTCCTCAACCGCGTCCTGACGGTGATGCCGGGCAAGCCGGCCTCCCACCGGGGCAAGGGCTGGGAGGAGGTCACCGAACAGGCCATCAAGGCGCTCGTCGAGCGCGGCGGCCCGCTGGTGGCGATCCTGTGGGGCCGCGACGCCCGGAACCTGCGCCCCATGCTGGGCCAGGTGCCGTGCATCGAGTCGGCCCACCCGAGCCCGCTGTCGGCCCGGAGCGGCTTCTTCGGCTCCAAGCCGTTCAGCAAGGCCAACGAGATGCTGGAGCGGCAGGGCGCGACGCCTGTCGACTGGAAACTCCCCTAAGATCTGCGACCATGAGCGATGTTACGGATACCGCACGCTATCTCCGTCTCACGGTGGATCTCGTGGTTGAAGTCACCGATGTCGGCGCCCTTCAGGCCGCCGCGCTGAAGGAGATCCGCAGCCCGGAGTCCGACCTCGAGGAGTCCGAGCGCCAGGAGCAGATCGACCTGGTGAACGCGGACGAGACGGGCGCCGCCGCCCTGCAGTGGCTGATCGAGCCCGACCACGTGCTCAGTCTCGTCGAGCACATCGACGAGGTCGAGCCGCGTGAGGCGATGCTGGGTGTCGAGCCGTCAGACGGCGCCCTCGACGACGAAGAAGACGAAGAGCACGACCACGACCACGTGTGAGCCGCCACCTGTCAGACGGGCTCCAGCTTCCGGTGGGGCCCGTCGGGCAGGGTCACCCTGATCTCGTCTCCCGGGCGGATCTCGCCGCCCGTCACGACGACGCCCATGATCCCGGCCTTGCGCACGACCTCGCCGTCGGCGTCGCGGCCGAGCACCTCCTTCATGAGGCCCTGCTGGAACCCGTCGATCTGGGCGCACGGGTTGCGCAGGCCCGTCACCTCGACGACCGCCTCCGGGCCGAGGTGCAGCAGTGTGCCCGCGGGCAGGCCGAGCAGGTCGACGCCCCGTGTGGTGACGTTCTCGCCGATCTGGCCGGGCGCCACGGTGAAGCCCCGCTCCGCGAGTTCCTCGAAGAGTTCGGCGTGGATGAGGTGGACCTGGCGCAGGTTGGGGGCGCCGGGGGTGCGGGCCATCCGGCTGCGGTGGCGCACCGTCTCGCCGTAGTGGGCGTCGCCCTCGACGCCGAGCCCGGCGATCAGCCGGATGACGCCCTCGTTGGGCTTGCTGAAGGTGTACTGCGCCGATCTGCTGACCGCTTCGATGAAGCCCACCCGACATCCCCCCCTGGACGACCGTTACGGGACGATTGTCCCATTCCGCTACTTGTCGAGCATGACGTACACGCCCAGCAGGACGCCGGCGATCACGATCACGAAGCAGACGCCGCCCGCGACGCGGCCCACCGTCCGGCCCGAGGACAGGCCGATCAGGCCGACCGAGAACAGGGCGGCGATGCCGACGCCGCCGACGAGGGAGGCCACCATGACCCGCCACAGGGCGTCGGCGTCGATCCAGCTCATACCGGTGTCCCCACCCGGGTGGGCGTGCCCCTGCCGACCCATTCGTCGTTGACGTTCCCGGCGTTGACGGCCGTCTTCCTGGAGGCCAGGTAGAGCAGGGCGGCGAAGACCACGGCCGCCGTGAAGACCACGATCACGCCGAGGGCGCCGCCGATGAGCTGGGCCGTGCCGAAGGCGGTCGCGCCGACCAGGGCCGCCGCCGGGAGGGTGATCAGCCAGGCGACGCCCATGCGGGCCGCGACGCTCCAGCGGACCTGGGCGAGCCGTTTGCCGAGGCCGGCGCCGATCACCGAGCCGGTGCACACCTGGGTGGTGGAGAGGGGGAAGCCGAAGTGGGTGGAGGTCAGGATGACCGTCGCCGACGAGGTCTCGGCCGCGAAGCCCTGGGGGGTCTCGATCTCGGTCAGGCCCTTGCCGAGGGTGCGGATGACCCGCCAGCCGCCGATGTAGGTGCCGGCGGCGATGGCGGTGGCGCTGGACACGACCACCCAGAAGGGGGTGCCGGCGTGCTGGGTGATGGTGCCGTTGGCGATCAAGGCGAGGGTGATGATGCCCATCGTCTTCTGGGCGTCGTTGGTGCCGTGGGCGAGCGACACCAGGGAGGCCGAGCCGATCTGGCCGATCTTGAAGCCCCTGGTGCGGGTTCTCTCGCCGACCTGCCTGGTCATGACGTACACGAGGTAGGTGCCGACGGTGGCGACGACGATGGCGGCGAGCGGGGCGAGCACGGCCGGGACGATGACGTGGGAGACCAGGCCCTCACCCTTGATCGCCTTGATGCCCGAGGCGAGCAGGGTGGCGCCGACGACGCCGCCGATCAGGGCGTGCGAGGAGCTCGACGGGATGCCGTAGTACCAGGTGACCAGGTTCCAGGCGAGGCCGCCGACCAGCCCGGCGAAGACGACCGTGAGGGTGATCGCCCCGCTGTCGACGATGCCGTTGGCGATGGTGGCCGCCACCTTCAGCGAGAGGAAGGCGCCGACGAAGTTCAGCACCGCGGACAACGCGACCGCGACCTTGGGTTTGAGCGCTCCGGTGGCGATCGAGGTGGCCATCGCGTTCGCCGTGTCGTGGAAGCCGTTGGTGAAGTCGAACGAGAGTGCCGTGAGCACGACCACGATGAGGAGAACCAGGTCACCGTTCATATATCCCGACACTAGGGCGCGGTGCCCGTTGTGTGCCTTGAAATGGGTCAATGCCCGATATGGATTTGGGGTCAACCTCGCCAGATCGGTGAGGTGTAACCGAGGATCGGTGACGGCGCCCGCCAGGGCTCGTGCAGGGTGGCCGTCGGGACGTTCTCCAGCTCGGGCACGTAGCGGCGGATGTACTCGCCGTCCTTGTCGAACTTCTTGGCCTGGCGGACCGGGCTGAGCATCCGGTAGGGCCGGGTGTCGTTGCCGGTGCCGGCCACCCACTGCCAGTTGCCGTAGTTGTTGGCGACGTCCCCGTCGAGCAGCAGTTCCTCGAAGTGGTCGGCCCCCACGCGCCAGTCGATCCGCAACGTCTTGGTCAGGAACGAGGCGACGATCAGTCGGGCCCGGTTGTGCATCCACCCTTCGGCGATGAGCTGGCGCATCCCGGCGTCGACGACGGGCACGCCGGTCATGCCCTCGCGCCAGGCGTCCTCGGCCTCCTTGTCGTGGTGCCACTCGCCCCGGGCGGGCCGGTAGTCGTCGCGGTTGATGCGCGGGAAGGCGAAGGTCACCTGGGCGTAGAAGTCGCGCCAGCAGAGCTGCCGGACGAACTCCTCCGAGGCCCCCGACCGGGTGGCCAGCTCCAGCGGGGAGACGCAGCCGAACCGCAGGTAGGGGCTGAGCCGGGAGGTGTGGTCGCCGGCCAGGTCGTCGTGGCCGTCGGCGTAGTCGCGCAGGCAGTGGCGGAGCCAGAGGTCGAGGCGGCGGCGCACCTCGTGTTCGCCGCCGGGCAGGTGGGGCCTGCGATGGGGCGGGGGGATGTCGCCGGGCCGCACCTCGGGCATGGAGATCGTTTCGGGGGTCTCCACGAGCGGCCGCCAGCGGATCTCCGACCAGGCGCGGTAGAAGGGCGTGAAGACCCGGTAGTGGTCGCCCGTGGCGGGCTTGAGCTGGGCGGGCGGGACGATCGTGATGCCGGGGAAGGTCTGGAAGCCGATGTTCTCCCGCGCGAACCGGCCCTCCCGCTTCCTGGCGCGGGCGGTGACGTCGCCGCTGGCGTAGATCGCGGTGGCGCCGGTCTCCGCCGCCACCTTCATCGTCTCCTCGACCACGTCACCGCGCCGGACCACGAGGTCGGCGCCCCGCTCGCGCAGGGACCGGCGCAGGTCTTCGAGGCACTCGGCGAGGAAGCCGGCCCGGCCGCGCGGGGGGATGGCCGGGTCGATCACGAACAGCGGGACCACCTGGCGCGCGTCCTGGCAGGCCTGGTGCAGCGCAGGGTGATCGGTGATCCGCAGATCCCGGTTGAAGAGGACAATGATGACTTCCGGCACGACCATACTTTCGTGAACGCCATGTGACCGGTTGCATCCGATCGTCGACCCCCTGCGAAAGCACGGGTGAGGAGGTAGGGGACTGTGCCGGAACGGGAACCGACAGCCCCGAGCTACGGCATAGGCGCGGTGGCCCGGCGTTTCGGCCTGCCCGCCCCCACGCTCCGCACGTGGGACCAGCGCTACGGCCTGGGTCCCAGCCTGCGCACGGCGGGCGGCCACCGGCGCTACACCGAGCTCGACGTGCGCCGGATCGAGGAGATGCACCGCCTGGTGCGGGCCGGCGCACCGGCGGCCGAGGCGGCGGAGGTGGCCCTCAGGATCCTGCGGCCCGGCTCCGCGCCCAGACGCCCGGCGGCCGAGGCTCCGCGCGCGGACGAGAGCCGGTCGCCCGCCGGGTGGGACGAGCCCCTCTACTCCGTCACCCAGGTCGTGCGGGCCGCGCTCTCCCTCGACTCCTGGTTCGTCACCGCCGCCCTCGACAACTGGCTGCGTGAGCGGGGGGTCGCGCACACCTGGGACCACCTCGTCATCCCGGTCTTCGCCGCGATCTCGCGCCGCCAGGACGACACCGGCGCCGGGATCGACCTGGAGCACCTGTTCTCCGAACGGGTGCTGGCCGCCCTCGCGCCGCTGGTCGAGCGGCCCGCCGCGCCGGTCCATCCGCGCCCGGTCCTGCTGGCCTGCGCCGAGGAGGAGCAGCACAGCCTGCCCCTGTTCGCGCTGGCCGCCGCGCTGACCGTGGAGCACCGCGTGGAGTGCCGGGTCATGGGGGCCCGGATGCCCTACGACGCCCTCGCCGACGCCATCCGGCGGCTCGCCCCTGCCGCGGTGTTCCTGTGGTCCCACCAGGCCGGAACCGGCGATCCGGCGCCGCTGGCCGGGCTGCCCCGGCTGCGCCCCGCCGCCGCCGTCTTCGTGGGCGGGCCCGGGTGGGGTGATCTCCCCGCGGGTGTCGTCCACCTGCGATCTCTTGACGACGCCATCACGTCGATCTGCGCTGTCCTGCGCTGAGCAGGGCATATTCCCGTCGAACCACTTGCACCTCGCGCCCGACCGTGAGTAGGTTTTGAGTAGGTTCTCAAAGCGGGGAGGTCGCATGGACGGCGAGGAGATCGCGGTGACGGAGTGCTATCGGAGCCACGCGCCGCTGGTCCGCGGATACCTGCGGCATTTCGTCCCGCAGCAGGACGTCGAGGACGTGCTCCAGATCGTGTTCGGCGAGGTCTGGCGGTCGCGCCGGCGCTACGACCCGAGCCGGAGCCTCGAAGGCTGGGTGCTGGGCATCGCCCGCAACCGGGCCATCGACTACCTGCGGGCCCGCCACCCGGCGACGGTGCCGCTCGACGGGGTGCCCGAGCCGCGTGACCACGCCGACCCGGCCCGCCGGCTCGACGACCGCGACCAGGTGCGCCGCGCCCTGCGGCACCTGCCCGAGGTGCAGCGCGAGGCGATCACGCTGGCCTACTACGGCGACCTGACCCAGCGCGAGATCGCCGAACGCCTCGACGTGCCGCTGGGCACCGTCAAGGCCCGCACCGCGCGGGCGCTGCACAAGCTCTCCATCGTGCTGACCGATGTGCTGTCCGAGGCCGCATGAGACCCCGGGTCGGCGTGTCGAGTTGTCTCATCGGGGAGCCGGTCCGGTTCAACGGCGGGCACAGCCGCGACCGCTTCCTGGCCGGTGAGCTCGCCGACCACGTCGACTGGGTGCCGTTCTGCCCCGAGATCGAGGCGGGCCTGGGCACCCCGCGCGAGACGCTCCGCCTGGAGTCGCGCCCGGAGGAGGGCGAGCGGCTGATGCTGCGCAAGAGCCGCGTCGACCTGACCGCGACCATGCGCGAGGTGGCCGGCCGCCGGATCGCCACCCTCGAGGTCGACGGTTACGTCTTCAAGTCGAAGAGCCCGTCGTGCGGCATCCACGGCATCCCCGTGTACGAGGACGACCACCCCGTCCGCCGGACCAGGGGCGTCTTCGCCCAGCGTGTCATCGACGCCTACCCGCTGCTGCCCGTGGAGGACGAGGGCCGCCTCAACGACGCCGTGCTCCGCGAGCAGTTCGTCGAGCGGATCTTCGCGCACGCCCGCCTGCGTGTCCTGTTCGAGTCGGACTGGAGGCCGCGCGACCTGGTCGCCTTCCACTCGTGCCACAAGATGCAGCTGCTCGCCCACGACCCCGAGGGCTACCGGGCGGCCGGGCGGGTGGTCTCCCGGGCGGGCAGCGCCCCGAGGGAGGAGCTGGAGCGCGACTACACGGTCGCCTTCCAGGGCGCCCTGGCCCGCAAGGCCTCGATCGGCCGCAACGTCAACGCCCTGCACCACTGCCTGGGCATGGTCGGCCACGCGCTCGACGACGCCCGGCGGGCCGACCTGCGGGAGGTCATCGCGGCCTACCAGGAGCACCAGGTGGCGATCACCGTGCCGATGACCCTGCTGCTGCACCACGCCAAGGGCGAGGCCGCCGACTACGTGCGCGACCAGACCTTCTTCGCCCCGTTCCCGGCGGATCTGCGGCTCCGCAACCACATACCAAATTGAACCACTAGCGTTACTTTTGTCAGGGAATGCCGGATTTCATGGCCGACCTTCCCTTCCACGACCAGACCGACTTCGCCGACGCCGACCGGGGCTTCGCCGCCCGCCTCGATCCGGCCCTGATCAGGTCGGCCGACGGCCGGATCGTCTGGAACGCCGACGCCTACCGGTTCCTCGACCACGACACCCCCGGCTCCGCCGACCCGAGCCTGTGGCGGCAGAGCCGCCTGTGCGCCCGGCAGGGCCTGTACGAGGTGACCGACGGCGTCTGGCAGGTGCGCGGCCTCGACCTGTCCAACATGACCCTGATCGAGGGCGAACGCGGCGTGATCGTCGTCGACCCGCTGCTGTCCACCGAGTGCGCCGTGGCGGCCCTCGCGCTCTACCGGGGGTACCGGGGCCCCCGGCCGGTCACCGGTGTGATCTACACCCACTCCCACGCCGACCACTACGGCGGTGTACGCGGCGTCACCGACGGCGCCGGCATCCCGATCATCGCCCCGGCCGGTTTCCTGGAGCACGCCGTCGCCGAGAACGTCTACGCCGGCACCGCCATGGTCCGCCGCGGCGTCTACATGTACGGCCTGGCCCTCCCCATCTCCCCCGAGGGCCAGATCGGCTGCGGCCTGGGACTGACCGCCTCGCAGGGCACCGTCAGCCTGCTCCCCCCGACGGTCGACGTCACCACGACCGGCCAGCTCGAAACGGTCGACGGGGTCCGGATCGTCTTCCAGCTCACCCCCGGCACCGAGGCCCCGGCGGAGATGAACTTCCTGCTGCCCGAGAGGCACGCCCTGTGCCTGGCCGAGAACGCCACCCACACCCAGCACAACCTCGGCACGCTGCGCGGCGCCCAGGTCAGGGACGCCCGGTCGTGGTCGCGCTACCTCAACCAGGTGCTCGACCTGTTCGTCCCGCACGCCGAGGTCGCCTTCGCCTCCCACCACTGGCCGACCTGGGGCCGGGAACGGATCACGAAGTTCGTCCAGGACCAGAGAGACCTGTACACCTACCTCCACGACCAGACCCTGCGCCTGATCAACCAGGGCCTCACGGCGGCCGAGATCGCCGAGCGCATCGAGCTGCCGCCCGGCCTGGAGACGGCCTGGAACACCCGCGGCTACTACGGCTCGGCCAGCCACAACGTGAAGGCGATCTACCAGCGCTACCTCGGCTGGTTCGACGGCAACCCCGCCCACCTGTGGGAACACCCGCCGGTCGAGCAGTCACGACGCTACGTCGAGTGCCTCGGCGGCCCCTCGGCCACCGTCGCGATGGCCACCCGCTACATCCAGGACGGCGACCTGCGGTTCGCCGCCACCCTGCTCAACCACGCCGTCTTCGCCTCCCCCGGCCACGCCGAGGCCCGCCGGAGGCTGACCGAGGTCTACACCCGCCTGGGCCAGAGCGCCGAGAACGGGGTCTGGCGCAACTTCTACCTGACCGCCGCCCTGGAGCTCACCGCCCGCCGCACCTTCCCCTCCGGCGCCGACACCGCCGCCCCCGACGTGCTGACCGCGCTCACCCTCGACCAGCTCCTCGACGCGGTGGCGGTCCGGGTCAACGGCCCGAAGGCGTGGAACGAGAGCCTGTCGATCGACTGGAACCTCACCGACACCGGGGAGCTGCGCCGCACCACGTTGTCGAACGGAGCCCTGATCATCGGCCCCGGCGGCCCGGCCGACCTCAGCCTGCGCCTGACCAAACCGGAGTTCCTCGCGGTGCTGAACGGGCAGGAGCCGGGCGACCACGAAGGCGACCTGGGCGTGCTCACCCGGCTGCTGAACCTGCTCGACGACCCCGACCCCGGGTTCGCCATCGTCACACCTGATTGACATGCCCCGCCCCCGCAGGGAGGGGACCTCACGGTCACCCGTGAGGATTCCTGGTTCACCGCCAGTCGCCCGTCAGAGAGATCTCATCAAGGTCTTACACCGGCTCCGCAGGCGTTTCACCTCTCCGCAAGCCCTGCGGCGAGGATGTTTCGGGCGGCGTTGACGTCCCGGTCAAGGGATGCGCCGCACGCGCACGCCCATTCCCGGACGCTCAGCGGCAGGGAAGCAGCGCGAGCGCCACACGCCGAGCACAACTTGCTGGAAGGAAACCATCGGTCGACGACCAACAGCTCGCGCCCATACCAGGCCGCCTTGTAGGCCAGCATCGAACGCAGTTCCCGCCAGCTCGCGTCGCTGATGGCGCGGGCAAGGCACCGGTTCTTGACCATATCGCGAACAGCCAGATCTTCCACGGCGATCACTTGATTCTCGCGAACAAGCCGGGTCGTGATCTTATGCAGATGGTCTCGCCTGCGGTCGGTGATTCGAGCATGGATGCGGGCGACGACGAGCTTGGCTTTGGCCCGGTTGGCGCTGCCCTTGGTCTTGCGAGCAAGCTTTCGCTGAGCTCTGGCGAGTTTCCCCCGGTTGGCCCGCTCCTGCTTGGGGTTGAGCATCTTCTCCCCCGTGGACAGCGTCATCAGGGCGGTGATCCCCACGTCCACGCCGATCATGGCCTCCACCGGGGGCAGTGGAACGATCTTCTCCTCCACCAGGATGGACGCGTACCAGCGTCCTGCCGCATCTCTGGACACGGTGACCGTCGACGGTTGCGCCCCGTCGGGCAGAGCCCGCGACCAGACGATGTCCAGGGGCGCATCCATCTTGGCCAGAGTGAGCCGGCCCTCACGCCAGCGGAACGCCGAGCGGGTGTACTCAGCCGACGCCCGTGACTTCTTCCGCGACTTGAAAACCGGGTGCCGGGCCCGTCCGGCGAAGAAGTTGACGAACGCCGCCTGCAGATGCCGCAACGCCTGCTGTAGCGGCACGCATGACACCTCGTTGAGGAATTTAGCTCCGTCGTCCGCTTCCATGCCGTGAGCGCGGCCGAGGTCTGCCCATAGGAGACTCTCCGGCCCTCCTTGTAGGCACGGGTCCGCTCCTCCAACGCCTTGTTGTAAACCAGACGCACACAGCCGAACGTCCGCGACAGTTCCTCAGCCTGCCCGGGAGTCGGATAGAAGCGGTACTTGTAGGCCCTCTTCACGATCTGCGCCACAGCGCATAACCCAGGCCCAGACCGCTCAGGAATCGTACTGACGTTCGACTCTGTGACGCCAACTTTCTCAGGAGACCTGGATGATCGCCAGTGACAGCGGCGGCAGGTAGAGGTCCTGGCCGGTCAGGATGATCGCCTCGTCGGAGGCCAGCAGGATCCGGCCCGCGGGCACCCGGATCGGCACCGAGGTCTCCCCCAGGTTGGCCGCGACGCGGATCGAGCCGCGCTCGATCACCACCCAGTGGCGGTCGGCGTCGTAGTCGACCTTGACCAGCTCGAACCGGGGGTCGGCCAGATCGGGGTGGGACTTGCGCAATGCGATCAGGTCGCGATACCAGCCGAGCAGGGCGGCGTGTTCCTCTTCGGTGTTCTCGGCCCAGTCGAGTTTCGAGCGCCGGAACGTCAGTTCGTCCTGCGGATCGGGGGCCTTCCAGTCGTATCCGAAATCGACGAACTCCTTTTCCCGGCGTTCTCCCTCGGTCGAGGAAAGGGCCGGGTCGAAATGGTCGGTGAAGAAATAGAACGGCGTCGAGGCGCCCCATTCCTCGCCCATGAAGAGCATCGGAGTAAAGGGCGAGGTCAGCACGAGCCCCGACGCCACCCACAGCTGGTCGACGGTCATCCGGTCGCCGGCCGGGCGGTTGCCGATCTGGTCGTGGTTCTGCGCGCACACCACGAACCGCCATCCGGGCAGCCCGGTCGCCGGGCGGCCGTGGGACCGGCCACGGAACGACGAGAACGACCCGTCGTGGAAGTAGGCCGAGGTCAGCACCTTGGCCAACGAGGCGGGGCCGCCGAAGTCGGCGTAGTAGGCGTGGGTCTCCCCGGTCACGTTGGCGTGGACGGCGTGGTGGACGTCGTCGTTCCAGGTGGCGTGCAGGCCGTAGCGGGTGATCAGCCCGGGGTCGTTGAGGTCGGACTCGGCGATCAGCGTCAGCGGGCGGCCCTGGATGGCCGACAGCAGCTCGACCTCGACGGCCAGCTCCTCCAGGAAGTGGACGGCGCGCTTGTCGTGCAGGGCGTGCACGGCGTCGAGCCGCAAACCGTCGATGTGGTAGTCGCGCAGCCACTGGAGGGCGTTGCCGATGAAGTAGCGCCGCACCTCGTCGGAGCGCGGCCCGTCGAGGTTGACCGCGTCGCCCCAGTAGGAGCCCTTGTAGTCGTGTAAATAGGGCCCGAATTTGCCGAGGTAGTTGCCCGACGGGCCCAGGTGGTTGTAGACGACGTCGAGGATGACGCCGATGCCGTTCCGGTGGCAGGCGTCGACGAGGGTCTTCAGCCCGTCGGGGCCGCCGTAGTCCTCCCGCACCGCCCACAGGTCGACGCCGTCGTAGCCCCAGTTCCGCTTCCCCGGTACGGGCGCCACCGGCATGATCTCGATGAAGTCGACGCCCAGGTCGATCAGGTGGTCGAGCTTGGCCACGGCGGCCTCGAAGGTGCCCGCCGGGGTGAACGTGCCGATGTGCAGCTCGTAGATCACCGAGCCGCGCAGGTCGCGGCCGCGCCAGTTCTGGTCGCCCCACAGGAAGTGGTCGTGGTCGTAGGCCCGGCTCGGCCCTTCGACGCCGTAGGGCTGGCGGAGGGTGCGCGGGTCGGGGAAGGGCCCCTCGCCGTCGACGTACAGGGTGTAGTCGGTGCCGTGGGGCAGGTCGGGGCCGCGCCACCACTCGCCGTCGGCCGTCAGGTCGCGGCGGTCGCCGTCGCTCTCGATCTCGACCCGTTCTGCCGTGGGGGCCCACACCTCGAACATGTTTCAGCTGCCTTCCAGGACGGCGACGGGGAAACGGGAGAGCAGGTGGGCCAGGGGCACCCGGCCGGTGTGTTCGGCCCCGGTCAGCAGGCACCTCCATCGGCCGGGCGGCAACATGATCGTGTCGCCGCCGAACCCGCCACGCCGCTCCAGTGCGGCGGGCAGCCGCGTCGCCACGGCCACCGCCTTGTCACCGCGCGCGAAGGCGACGGCGTTACGCCCCGCCTCGATCGGAACATAGGGTTCATCCGCCGTGAACCGTTTTCTCACACGTAGGCAGGCGGTCACCGTCTGGAGTTTCTGCCCGTCCCAGGTGTCGTCGGGGTCGTCCAGCAGGGCGCGGCGGAAACCGTAGTCGACCGGCCTGCGGTTGTCGGGGTCGACGAGGGAGAAGTCGGTGGTCTCGTTGCCCTGGTAGAGGTCGGGCACGCCCGGCATCAGCAGCTGCACGACCTTCTGGCCCAGCGAGTTGGCGCGGGCGTAGCGGTCGACCACGGCGGTGAAGGAGGCCACAGAGAAGCCGCAGACCTCGACGGCCTTGCGGCAGAAGTCGCGCAGCCCGGCCTCGTAGACCGGGTCGGGTTTGATCCACGAGATCGAGGTCTTCGCCTCGCGGGCCGCCTTGAGCAGGTAGTTCGTGAACCTGTCGACGTCGATCGGCCAGGCCGCCATCAGCGACTGCCAGGCCAGGTAGTCGAGGGCCGGGTCGAACCTGACCTGGCCGCTCCACGACTCGACCGCGTCGGCCCACACGTCGGGCAGCTCCGACAACACGGCCAGCCGGGCCCGCACGTCCTCCGACCGCTTGGTGTCGTGGGTCGACAGGGTCGTCATGGTCGTGGGGGTCATCACGGCGCAGAAGGCGTGGAACTCCTCCGGGGTGACCGCGAAGTGGTCGGGCTCGCCGCCGACCTCGTTGAGGCAGGCCAGCGGGAACCAGCGGTAGAGGGCGGTGTCCTCGACGCCCTTCGCCATGACCGGGCCGCAGGTCTGCTGGAAGCGGGTCACGGCCTCGGCGGGGCCGTACAGGACCTGGTGGGCGACCCGGGCGACGGCGCCGGGGTCGGTGCGGCGGCCCGCCTCGGCGGCGGCCGTCTCGATGATCCGGACCGCCTCGGCCGACGGGGGCTCGCCGGGGTTCACGTAGGCGCGGTAGACGGGCATCGCGGCCAGCATCTCGACGAGCGCGTCGCGCAGGCCCGGCTCCCCCAGGGCGCTTTCGAGCCGGTCGACCTCGCCCTTGAAGAACAGCGACAACACGTGCTTCTTCGCCTCGTAGCGGACCGCGTCGTAGTCGGCGGAGACGCCGGTGCGCTGGGTGAAGGTTGTGATCAGCTTGTCGGCGCCGGCCGGGTCGACGAACAACCGGGTGATCGCGTTGAGCGCCTCGTAGCCGGTGGTGCCCTCGCAGGGCCAGTCGGCGGGCAGCCGCTCGCGGCCGATGACGATCTTCTCCACCCAGACCGGCACGTCGGTGAAGTCCCGGAGCCGCCGCAGGTAGCCGCGTGGATCGGCCAGGCCGTCGGGGTGGTCGACCCGCAGCCCGTCGATCACCCCTTCGTCGATCAGGTCGAGGGTGACCCGGTGGGTGGCCTCGAACACCTCGTTGTCCTCGACCCTGAGGCCGATCAGCGACGAGACGTCGAAGAACCGCCGGTAGCCCGGCGGTTCGGTCCACGGCACGAGCCGGTAGTGCTGGGCCGCGAGCAGTTCGTCGAGCGGCAACCCCTCGGTGCCGGGCCGCAGGGGGAACTCGTGGTCCCAGTAACGCAGCACGTCGCCGTCGACCGTGAACTCGGGGTTCTCGCCCAGCACCGGCAGCGCCACCGGGAAGGTCAGGTCGAACCAGGCGGCGTACGGCGACTCGGGCCCGAGCCGCAGCACCGACCAGAGCTGGGCGTTGCCCGACTCGGGCACCGGCACCGTCATGTGGTTGGGCACGATGTCGGCGACGATCCGGAACCCCTGCCCGGCCAGCTTCCGCAGGCCGTCGACGCCGCCGAACTCCGCGCGCACGCGCGAGTGGTCGGTGACGTCGTAGCCGTGTTGCGAACCGGCGACCGCCTGGAGCGTCGGCGACAGGTAGAGGCCGCCGACGCCGAGACGGCGCAGGTAACCGGTCAGCTCGGACAGCTCGCCGAAGCCGAATTCAGGCGTGAGCTGGACACGGTAGGTCGACGTCACGATTGGCCCCTTACCCCGCTCCTCAGCGGGCAGAAACGTCACAAGCGTCGCAGAACCCGCACGGATCGTCCCGCGACGGGCACCGCCTCACCGGCCCGGCACATCCGGGTGCCGGTCGCGATCGGCATGGCCGTGTCGAGCTCGGTCTCCCACATCTCGCCGTAGTCGTCGGGGATGGTGAACTCGATCGCCTCGTAGTGGGCGTTGAAGAGCAGCAGGAACGAGTCGTCGACGATCCGCCGGCCACGGCTGTCGGGCTCGGTGATCGCCTCGCCGTTCAGGAACACCGCCAGCGCCTTGGCGTAGCCGTTGTTCCAGTCCTGGTCGGTCATCTCGGTGCCCGAGGGGGTCAGCCACGCGATGTCCGAGAGCGAGTCGCCGGAGCCCCGGACCGGACGGCCGTAGAAGAACCGCCGCCGCCGGAACACGGGGTGTTCGCGGCGCAACTTGGAGACCCGCCGGGTGAAGTCGAGGAACAACCAGTTCTCGGTCCAGTCGACCCAGGCGATCTCGTTGTCCTGGCAGTAGGCGTTGTTGTTGCCGCCCTGCGTGCGGCCGAGCTCGTCGCCGTGCGAGAGCATCGGCACACCCTGCGACAGGAACAGCGTGGCCAGGAAGTTGCGCTTCTGCTGCTCGCGGAGCTGCGCGACCGGCCCGGTCGCGGGGCCCTCGACCCCGCAGTTCCACGACCGGTTGTCGTTCGCGCCGTCGCGGTTCTCCTCGCCGTTGGCCTCGTTGTGCTTGTCGTTGTACGAGACCAGGTCCTCCAGCGTGAACCCGTCGTGGCACGTGACGAAGTTGATCGAGGCCGCCGGGCGGCGGGAGTCGAGCTGGTAGAGGTCGCTCGACCCGGTGAGCCGGGAGGCGAACTCGGGCAGCCGGGCGGGCTCGCCCCGCCAGACGTCGCGGATGGTGTCGCGGTACTGCCCGTTCCACTCGGTCCAGCGGGCCGGGAAGTTGCCGACCTGGTAGCCGCCGGGACCGACGTCCCAGGGCTCGGCGATCAGCTTGACCTGCGACAACACCGGGTCCTGCTGGACGAGGTCGAAGAAGGCCGACAGCCGGTCGACGTCGTGCAGCTCCCGGGCCAGCGACGAGGCCAGGTCGAACCGGAACCCGTCGACGTGCATCTCGGTCACCCAGTAGCGCAGCGAGTCCATGATCAGCTGCAGCGCGTGGGGCGACCGCATGAGCAGGCTGTTGCCGGTGCCCGTGGTGTCCATGTAGTAGCGGTTGTCGCTCTCGACCAGCCGGTAGTAGTTGGCGTTGTCGATGCCCCGCATGCTGAGCGTCGGCCCGAGGTGGTTGCCCTCGGCCGTGTGGTTGTAGACGACGTCGAGGATGACCTCGATGCCGGCCTCGTGGAGGGCCTTGACCATGGCCTTGAACTCGAGCACCTGCCCGCCGCGCTGCCCCGAGGAGGAGTAGGCGTTGTGGGGGGCGAAGAACCCGATGGTGTTGTAGCCCCAGTAGTTGGACAGGCCGCGCTTCTCGAGGATGTGGTCGGTGACGAACTGGTGGATCGGCATGAGCTCGATCGCCGTGACCCCCAGTGAGGTCAGGTGGTCGATGATCGCCGGGTGGCCGATGGCGGCGTAGCTGCCCTTGATCCGGTCGGGCACCCCCGGGTGCCGGATCGTCAGGCCCTTGACGTGGGCCTCGTAGATGACCGTGTCGTGGTAGGGCGTCTGCGGCGGCCGGTCGTGCCCCCAGCCGAAGAACGGGTTGATGACGATGCTGCGCGGCACGTAGGGGGCCGAGTCGCTGTCGTCGCGGCTGCCCGGGTCGCCGAAGGTGTAGCCGTAGACCGCCTGGTCCCAGGTCACGGCGCCTTCGATGGCCTTGGCGTAGGGGTCGATCAGGAGTTTGCGCGGGTTGCAGCGCAGCCCCTGCTTGGGGTCGTAGGGGCCGTGGACGCGGTAGCCGTAGCGCTGCCCCGGCTGGATGCCCGGCAGGTAGCAGTGCCAGACGTGGCCCTCCACCTCGGAGAGGGTCACGCACTCCTCGTTGCCCTCGTCGTCGAACAGGCAGAGGTCCACCCGGTCGGCGACCTCGGAGAAGAGCGCGAAGTTGGTGCCCGCGCCGTCATATGTCGCGCCGAGGGGATAGGGATCCCCCGGCCAGATCTCTCGCATCTTCATATGCTCCATCGCGGGAACTCTCTTTGCCCGCATATCGCGAGTTACTCCCACGGGCCGGGAAAACCTCGGTTTCGTGGAGAAACGGACGCGTTACAAACCAGCAACAACCTGGCAGAACAATCTTGTATGGACAGTAGCGAGGTGCGCTTCCTTGAAGTCCACGGGTACAGGCGGGCCTACCGGATAGCCGGGGCGGGACCGCCTCTGCTGCTGATCCACGGCATCGCCGACAGCTCCGAGACGTGGAAGCCCGTCATCGACATGCTGGCCGAGCACCACACCGTGATCGCCCCCGACCTCCTCGGCCACGGCGAGTCCGACCGCCCCCGCGCCGACTACTCGGTGGCCGCCTACGCCTGCGGCATGCGCGACCTGCTCGGCGTGCTGGGCGTGGACGAGGTGACCGTGGTCGGCCACTCCCTCGGCGGCGGCATCGCGATGCAGTTCGCCTACCAGTTCCCCGAACGCTGCGAGCGCATGGTCCTGGTGAGCAGCGGCGGCGTCGGCCGCGAGGTCCATCCCCTGCTCCGCCTGGCCACCGGCCCGCTCGCCGCCGAGACCGGCCTGGCCGTCGCCACCTCGGCCCCGGTCCAGCGGCTGGTCCGCCTCGCCGCGCCGCTGCTGAAGCGGGGCCTGCGGATGGGCCCCGACTTCGACCACGTGCTGGCCCGCTACCAGGGGCTGACCAGCATGACGGCCCGTCAGGCGTTCATGCGCACGCTGCGGGCGGGCGTCGACATGCGCGGCCAGGTGATCACCATGCTCGACCGCTGCTACCTGACGGCCGGCATGCCCACCCTGATCATCTGGGGCGCCAACGACACGGTGATCCCGGCCACCCACGCGACCGTCGCCCACCAGGCCATGCCCGGCAGCCGGCTGGCCGTCTTCCCCCAGACCGGCCACTTCCCCCACCACGACCAGCCCGAGCGCTTCGTCGAGACCGTCGTCGACTTCGTCAAGGCGACCCACCCCCAGAGATACGACCAGGAGAAGTGGCGCGAGTTCCTCCGGACCGGCCACACCTTCCCCCCGGAGACCTCCAGCGGCAGCTAGCGCAGCACGTCGAAGGCGAGCCTGACCCGCCGCCCGGTGATCGTCGGGCCGTGGGCCGTCGCGAGGGCGGTCACCTCCATGGCGGCGAGCTGGTCGAGGTACCCGCCGAAGACCACCGGGTCGAGCCAGGCCCGCCAGGGGCTCAGGCCGGTCGCGAAGCGGTCGACCGCCTCCAGGTGCTCGTCGGCGGGCAGGTCGGCGGCGTCGGCCGTGGGGTGGGGCACCACCGCGCCGAAGCAGTCGGCCGACCAGTAGACGCCGGTGCGGCCGTCGTAGAGGCCCAGGGTGGCGGAGGCGTCGAAGAGGGGCGGGCGGACGGCCGTCAACGTGCGGCCGGCGACCGTCCAGGCCTCGCCGTCGCGGATGTGGCGGATCCGGCGGCGCGGGTCGAGCGGCGGGTGGCGCAGGCGGCCGGTCACCAAGGTGGCGCGGGGGCAGGTCTCCAGTGCGGCGGTCAGGTTGCCCACGTGGTCGGCGTCGTCGTGGCTGACGAAGATCCAGCGGACGTCCGCCGGGTCGACCACGGAGAACACGTCCTCGCGCCACTGGTCGCGGTGGACGGCCGAGCCGGTGTCCACCAGCACCGGCTCCCGGCCCGTGATCACCATGGTGTTGACGAAGCCGAACCCGTCGGCGGCCGGGACGAGGCGTGGGACCAGCACGGTGTCGGGGGCGATGCGATGCGGTTCGAGCATGCGGTCCAGCGTCGCGGCTCCGGCTTGGCCGTTTCTTGCCGGGCACTTGGCCGCCGGGCCGCTCAGTGCGGCATGCCGGCCCTCCGGGCGAACTCCTCGGCCGATTTACGCAGCGCGGAGGAGTCACGGCCCAGCACGTCGGCCAGGCGGGCCAGGCAGCGGTCGGCCACCGCCCAGCCGAGCACACGCCCGGCGCAGACCTCCAGATGGGGGTAGAGGGCCCGCGCCGCCTCCCGGTCGTCGAAGGCCACGATGAGCTCGGTGAGCAGGTCGGGCACGATCCGGTAGGCGAGGTCGCCGACCATCACGGCGAAGCCGTCGCGCGACAGGGCGGCGAAGATCTCCCTCGACTCCTCCTCCCGGCCGACGTCGAGCAGGAGGGCGCAGCGCAGGACCGTCCACATCTGCTCCCGGTGCTCGATCTCCAGGGCCGCCGCCGAGTCGCCCTCGGCGCGCAGCCGCAGGGCGCGCATCAGGTCGGCGCGTGACTTCGGGCCCCGGCCGCCCTCCGGGTGGGCGCGGGCGGCCTCCGCCGCCTCGGCCTCGGCCCCGGCCAGGTCTCCGAGCATGTAGGCCCTGATCGCCGCCTGCCAGGCCGCCAGGCCCACGAGGGCGGGACGGCGCAGCTCCGCGGCGGTCCGGCGCAACCAGTCGAGGATCGGCCGGCCCTCGTCGAAGCGTCCCTGGGTGAACAGCTCGACGTACCAGGCCTCCTGGACCAGCCACTCGTCGACCAGGTCGACGCCGACGCCGCGCATGCGGGCCAGCAGCGCCGCGCGCTCCTCGACGGGGGCGACGCCCCGCGAGAGGAGTTCGGCCGCGCTCAGCGCCCGCAGCAGCGAGCGGTCGTCGGCGGCCTCCTCGATGGCCTGGGCTGCCAGCGCTCGGCTGGCGTCCATCGGGCGGGTGAAGGCGCCGATGATCGCCGAGGCCGACAGCAGCATGGAGCGCCAGCGCGCGCCCGCCCCGCTCAGGGCCCGGTCGATCCGCTCGACCAGGACGGCGGTGGCGTTCAGCTCCTCGTACATGGCCCAGACCAGCGGGTCGGAGAAGCCCAGCGCCGCGCGGGCGAGGCGTTCGCCGTCGCCCAGCTCGTCGGCGACCGCGACGGCCTCGTCCAGAACCGGGTGGACGCGGGAGTTGAGCCCCGCCACGGTCAGCGCCTCGGCCAGCTCGATCAGCAGGTCGCACCGGAGCGCCAGGTCGGTGACGGGCAGCTGGCCCGTGAGGGCCACGGCGTGCTCCAGGTGGACGGCGGCGTCCTCGTGGGCGAACTGGCCGGCGGCGTGCCGGGCGGCGGCGCGGGCGTAGGTGATGGCCTTGGCCGCCATCCCCGAGATGACCAGGCCCTCGCGGTAGTGGTAGGCCAGCTCCCCCGGCTGGGTGCCCCGGCCCTCCAGCACGGCCGCGACCCGGGCGTGCATCCGGCGGCGGCGCAGCGGGGCCAGGCCGTCGCGCAGCACGTCGCGCACGATGTCGTGGCTGAACGAGTAGGTCAGCGACCGCTCGGTCAGCAGCCGGGCCTGGACCGCCGCGTCGAGCACGTCGAGCACCTGATCCTGGGGCAGGTCGAGCACGTCGAGCAGCACGCCCAGCTCGGTCTCCCGGCCGATCAGCGCGGCGGCGCTCAGCACGTCGTGGGCCCCCGGCGGCAGGGCGGCCAGGCGTCCGCGCAGCACCTCGGCCATCGCGCCCGGGGAGTCGCCCAGGCCGAGGAAGAAGGGGTTGCCGCCGGTCCGGCGCAGCTCCACCCCGGCGCGCAGCGGGTCGCCGCCGGAGCGGGCCAGGTACTCGGCCACCGCGTCCTCGGGCAGCCCGCCCAGGGTCACGCCCTCGACGTGGGGCAGGCGGCGCAGCGCCGCCAGCGCGCGGGCCAGCGGCTCGCCGACCTCGGTGTCCCGGTAGGTCGCCAGCACGGTCAGCCCCGGGCACGACCGGGTGGTGGCCAGGAAGTCGAGCAGGCGCAACGAGGCGGCGTCGGCCCACTGGAGGTCGTCGAGCACGACCACCGCCGGGCCGGCCGCGTTGACCAGGCGGGCGACGGCCTCGTACATGGGGAACTCGCCGGTGGCGGCGGTGATCTCGGCGAGTTCGCCGTCGCGGCCGGTCAGTTCGCGCAGCGCCGTCACCCACGGCCAGAACGGCGGCGCGGCGCCGCCGTCCCAGCACCGCCCGACGACCGCCCGCGCGCCGGTCGCCCGGTGGGCGGCGGCCTCCACCAGGCTCGTCTTGCCGATGCCGGGCTCCCCGGCGACCAGCACGATCCGGTGCCCCGGCGCCTCGACGGCGGCGGCCAGCCGGGCCAGCTCGGCCGAGCGGCCCAGGATCTCCGCCTCCGGGGGCGGCGCGACCAGGCGTACTGGGACCGACGGGGCGAGCGCGGCGTCCTGCGCGAGGATGCGCGCCTCCAGCTCGCGGGTGCGCGGCTCGGGGTCGAGGCCGAGCTCGTCGACGAGCAGCCGCCGCCCCTCGGCGAGCAGGGCGAGCGCGTCGGCCTGGCGTCCGGCCTGGTAGAGGGCGTGCGCGGCGTGTCTTCTGACCCGTTCCCTCGTCGGGTACGCCGCCACCAGCCGCACCAGCTCCGGCACCAGCTCCGAACCCCGGCCGAGCGCGAGGTCGGCCTCGTTGGCCTCCTCGACGACGGTCAGCCGCAGCTCGTCGAGCGCGACGCGCTCCTCACGCGCCCAGGGGAGGTTCTCGAACCCGGTCAGCGCGTCGCCGCGCCACTCGCTGAGGGCCAGCCGGAACTCCCGGGCCGCCTTCCCGGCGTCTCCGGCCGCGAGCAGCCGCCGCCCCTCGTCGACCCGCCCGGCCACCCGGCGCAGGTCGACGTCGCCGTCGGCGATGTCGAGGGCGTAGCCGCCGGCCCGCCCCACCAGCACGGCCGCGGCCCCCCGGCGCGACCGGCCCGGTTCGAGCACCCGCCGCAGCTTGGAGATGTACGCCTGGACGGTGTTGACCGCGCTGGCCGGCGGCTCCTCGTCCCACAGGGCGTCGATGATGCGCGTCACGGTCACCGGACGGGGTGAGGCCAGCAGGCAGAGCGCCAGCACCGAACGCTGTTGGAGCGGTCCGATGTCAAGGGCGGCGCCGTCCGCGCCGATCACCGTGATGGGCCCGAGCACCCGGAATTCCATTGGGGGATGCTACCGAAAAAAGGGCTAATGTCCGGCTCTGCGCAACAACCGGCGTGCCGGTCGCGGACCGGTCGTACGCAACCAGATCTGGATGGCCGCGCCGCCCAGCGGCGACCGGTCGACCTTGAGGTGGCCGCCCGTCGACTCGGCCAGCCGGCGGGCGATGTCGAGCCCGAGACCGGTCGACCCCGCGCCGCTGTGGCCGCGCTTCAGCGCGCCCGCCGGATCGTCGATGCCCGGCCCGGCGTCGGCGACGAGGATGCCCACCATGCCCGACCCCTGGTGGAGGGTGACGGTGAAGGCGGTCCGTTCGGGGGTGTGCCGGAACACGTTGCCGAGGGTGGCGTCGATGACCGCGCTCAGGTCGGCCGCCGCGACGGGGACCTTGGCGGGCTCCTCGGTGCCGTACAGATCCCAGGGCCTGGCCTGGTCCTCCGCAAGCGCCGACCAGAAGGCCAGCCGCTCCTTCAGCACCGCGGCGGCGTCGCAGCCCTGCACCGGGCGGGAGGGCCGGCGCGCGGTCTCGATGATGGCGTCGACCTCGCGCTCGAGCCGGTCGACCTGCTCGGCGGCCGGGCCGTGGGTGCCGACGTGCAGGCGCAGGGCGGTGAGCGGGGTGCGCAGCCGGTGGGACAGGTCGGCGGCGAGTTCCCGCTCGGCCGCGAGCAGCCCGGCGACCTGGTCGGCCATGGTGTTGAAGGCCTGCCCGGCGGCGACCAGCTCGGGCGGCCCGGCCGGGGTGATGCGGACCGACAGGTCTCCGGCGCCGAGCGCGCCCGCGGCCTCGCCCAGCGACCGGGTCGCCTTCACCATCCGCGACCCGAGCCGGTCGGCCACGACCACCGAGCCCGCGACCAGCGCGACGGCCACCCCGGTGAGGACCGCCCAGGAGGCCGCGACCCCCTCGCTGAGGGCGGCGTCGGGGACGTACACCTCGATGACCGCGCTTCTCCCCCGGTCGAGCGCGACCGGGCGGAGCACCGCGAACCCGCCCGCGACCCTGATGGTCTGCGCCCGCGCGGTGGCGAGGTCGACGCCGCCGACCCGCGAGACGCCGACCGAGACGCCGTCGAGGTGGACGGCCAGCCGGCTCGCGCCCCCGGCGGCGGTGCTGGCCAGCGCCGGTTCGAGGCGGCCCGGGTCGGTGGTGACGACGAGCGCCGGGACGATCATGCTGGCCTGGCGTTCGGCGTCGTTGAGCGCCCGGCTCTCGGCGGCCTGCTTGACGGCTGCGGCCAGCGGGACCAGGAACGCGAGCGCGACCATGGCCGTCACGGCGACGGCGACGAGCGCCAGGCTCCTGCGCACTAGACGCCCGGGGCGCTGAGACGCACTCCGACGCCCCGCACCGTGTGGAGGTAGCGGGGACTCGACGCGCTCTCCCCGAGCTTGCGCCGCAACCACGACAGGTGCACGTCGATCGTCTGGTCGTCGCCGTAGGACTGCCGCCACACCTCGGTCAGCAGTTCCTTCCGGGAGACGACCCGGTCGGGCCGCGCCCCCAGATAGGCCAGCAGGTCGAACTCCCGGCGGGTCAGCTCCAGCGGCCTGCCGTCGAGCGCCGCCTCACGCCGCGCCGGGTCGACGGTCAGCCCGCCGATCCGGATCGCCGCCGTCGCCGGGACGGTCCGCGCCCGCCGCAGCACCGCCTCGATGCGCGCGTTGAGATGGTCGCCGGAGAACGGCTTGACGAGATAGTCGTCCGCCCCGTCCCGCAGCAGCCGCACGATCTCGGCCTCGTCGTCGCGGGCCGTGGCGATGATGACCGGCACGTTCGAGATGGCCCGCAACATCTTCAGCGCCTCGGCGCCGTCGAGGTCGGGTAAGCCCAGGTCGAGCACGACCACGTCGGGCGGGAAGTGCGCGATGTCGCGCAGCGCGTCGAGCGCGCCACCCGCACTGCGCACGGCGTGGCTGCGGCCCGCCAGATCGCGGATGATCGCCGACCGGACGAACTCGTCGTCCTCCACCACCAGAACCGTCGCCATGGCCCCACACGTTACGACACGTACCAATGGTCTTTAGGGGATAATGCCGCCATATGCGGGCGATCGGGTACATCGTGGCGTGGTGCGGGGCCACCGCCCTCGCCGTCGGAGTGGCCTGGTTCGGCGTGAGCGGCGTCCTGCGGACCGCCCTCGGCGAAGGAGAGCCGCTGACCCCGCTGGTGGTCGCGGCCCCGAACCTGGTCTCGGGAGCCCAGCGCGACCTTCCCCCCGCGCCGGAGGACGAGCCGACGCCCACCCCGGTCGCCGTGCCCTCTTCCGCCGCCCCCGCGGCGACCCCGGCTCCCCGGCCCAAGAGGAAGCCCGCCGCCAGCAGCCGCCCGACGCCCACCCGGACGACCAGCACCCCGGCGCGGGACCCCGTCCCGGCCCCCGCGCCTTCACCGGTCACGGAGGAGAGGCTGCACACCTTCACCCTCAAGGGCGGCCGGGCCACGGTGGCCGTCGGCGAGACCGACTGCCGGATCGTGTCGGCCACACCGGCGGAGGGCTGGGAGCTCAAGACGTGGACGGAGCCGTACTGGTTGCGGATCACCTTCCTGAAGGACAACCAGGAGTCGTCGGCCTTCTGCACATGGAACGCACTGCCACCGAGGCTCGACACCTACGAGAGGTAGCGGCGAACCGGCTACTCACGGATGAATCCCGGGCTTCGTAAGCCGACGGTCCCCCGCGTCGCGATCGAGTGCACGGTCGTCGGCGCCCCGAGGCGTCATCTCGCGTTCGATTCGGGATGAAGCGCCTGTCGAGCACCCCCGGAGGCGGGCCGACGCCGCGTACCTGACAGAGCTTCTCCACCGCACGAAAAAAGGGCGGCCGGGCCGCCCTCTTCAGCCGGAAGTGCTACTTGAGCAACTTCTGATACCTCTGCAGCTCCTTCAGGTGCTTCTGACCTGATTCGATGATCGCGTTGGCCATCTGGATCCCCGGCCCGTACTCGCCGCCGGCCGTCTCCTCCTCGGCCAGGGCCAGCGCGCCCTTCTGGTGCTTGATCATCAACGCTACGAACCGCTCGTCGAAGGCCGCCCCCGCCGACCCGGCCAGATCGGCCATCTCCTTGTCCGAGATCAGCCCCGGCATCGGCTTCCCGCGCTCCAGCGGTTCCACCGCCCACTCCGACAACCAGCTCTTCAACGTCGCCACCTCGGGCTCCCGCGCCGCCCGGATCTCGGCGGCGAAGTCGCGCACCCACTGGTCCCCTGCGGCGGTCGCGGCCAGCCCGGTCAGGTCGTAGGCCTGGAGGTTGTGGGTGATCAACGTCGCGGCGAAGGTCTTGTCCGTCTCGTTGGGCGCGGCGTCGGCGACGACCGCGGGCTCCTCGGTGGCCGTCGGTTCCGCGGCCGCCTCGGTCGCCGGTGGCTCCTGGGTCTCCTGCGACGCCGTCACGGTGGGGATGGCGGCCGGGGAGGAGGAAGCGGCGGCCGGGGAAGGCGTGGCGTCGGTGCCGCTCTCGGCGGAGCACCCGGAGATCAGGGCCATGGCCGCGACGGCGGGCAGGGCGATCCGGCGGAAGGTCGTCATGGGGCGAGACCCTACCGAAACCCACATAAGGGAGTGTTCAGCCAAAGGGCGAAGGGCCACAGACCGGCCAAATCATGCCTCTCGCCGAACTCTCCTAACTCTTTCGGTCAAACCATGGTGCGCTTCCGGAGCACGTGTTCTAACCTGCGATCATGCGCAAGTGGGCAGAAAATCGATGAAAGGTTTCATCCACTTGAAACCTCTGTTGACACGCACGAAACAGTGATACGTTCTTGGGAGCGCTCCCAAGCCGCCGCGTAACACACTTCGGGCCTGAGGAGACCGGATGGCCGATCTTCCCACCCTCGCAGAGGTAGCCGCCGCTGCTGGCGTCTCCCCGGCAACCGCTTCCCGAGTCCTGACGGGCTCGGTCAGAGTGACAACAAGCACCAGGCGACAGGTCCACGACGCCATGTCGCGCCTGGGGTACGTCCGCCGGAGAGCCCCCCGGGGTTCCACCGCGCGCCGTACGGACCAGATCGTCGCCGCAGTGGTCTGTGAGCAGACGCCTCGGTTGTTCACCGAGCCGTACTACGCACGACTGCTGTCGGCCGCCGAAGAGGTCTTCGCCGGCCACGGGGTACCCCTCGTGGTCATGACGGCCACTCCGGCGACCGCCGCGATCGCCGCTCCGCCACTGGTGGCGGGGGCAGTCGACGGGGTGCTGCTGATCGGGGCGCGGGCCCGCCACCCGCTCGCCGTGACGCTCGCCGCCTCGGGGATCCCGGTGCGCAGCGCCGGGCGTCCACCGGACGGCGTGGACCTCCCCTACGTCGACATGGACAACCGCGACGGTGGCCGCCAGGCCGCCGAGCACCTGCTGCTGGGCAACCGGCGGGTGATCGCCACGATCGCGGGGCCGCCGACTCTCCCGGCGGCCAGGGACCGGCTCGACGGGTTCCGGGAGACCCTCCGCGACGCGGGGGTCACCGACATGCCCGTCGCGTACGGCGACTTCACCCACGCCTCGGGCGCGCACGCCATGCAATGGCTGCTGCAACGCGCGCCCAGGCTGGACGCGGTGTTCGCCGCGTCCGACGTGATGGCGGCCGGCGCGATCCAGGCGCTGCGGCGGGCCGGGCGCAAGGTGCCCGACGACGTCGCGGTGGTCGGGTTCGACGACGCCCCCATCGCCCGGCACACCTCGCCGACGCTCACCACGGTCCGCCAGCCCGTAGAGGAACAGGCGGCCCTGGCCGCCCGGATGCTCCTCATGGCGCTCGCCGAAGGCGACGCGCCCAAGGGGAACCCCGTCCTGCCCACGGAACTGATCGTCCGTGAATCGACCTGAGCTGGCCGAAGGCGATGTCCTGACCCGTCGCTATCTGCTCCAGGAGCGGATAGCGACGGGCGGCATGTCGGTCATCTGGAAGGCGTTCGACCAGTCTCTCCAGCGGACCGTCGCCATCAAGCTGCTCGACTCGTCCCTCGACGGCGACAACCCCGGCCGGGAACTCATCCGCCGGGAGGCCAGGGCGACGGCCCGGCTGATCCACCCCGACGCCATCGAGGTCTACGACTACGGCGAGACGGTGACCCCCCGGGGACGCCTGGCCGCCTACGTCGTCATGCGCCTCCTGGAGGGCCGGTCCCTGGCCGACCGCCTGGCCGAGGGTCCGCTCCCCTGGGAGGAGGCCGCCGCCACAGCGGCCCGCCTGGCCCTGGTGCTCGCCGCCGCCCACGAACGCGGCATCGTGCACCGGGACGTGACGCCGGAGAACGTCCTGCTCACCCCCGAGGGCGCCAAGCTCCTCGACTTCGGCATCGCCGCGTTCGCCGGCGAGGCCGACGACGAGCTGGTCAAGGACTTCGGCACGCCGCCCTACGTGGCCCCCGAGCGCCTCAGGGAGTTACCCGCCGCACCCGCGGTCGACGTCTACTCCCTGGGCGTGCTCCTGTACGAGATGCTCAAGGGCCGGCCGCCCTATCCCGAGACGACCTGGGAGGGCATCGAACAGGCCCGCCGCGACGGCCCTCCCCCGGTCCCCGACGGCGTGCCCGGCCTCCCCTCCGAGATCGCCGCCCTCTGCCGCCGGTGTCTGTCGCCTGACCCGACAGAACGCCCCAGCGCCCGGGAGGTCGCCGCCGCCCTGATGCCCGGCGAGGCCGAACGCGAGCCCGGCTGGGTGAAGTGGGGCGCGGCCGTGGCCGGGGTGCTGGCGCTCGGCATCCTGCTCGTCCAGCAGCCGGGCACCCCGGCCGGCCTGGCCGCCGACATCAGCCTGAGCGTGACCCCCACCAGCCAGGCCACCGCCCGCACCCCCGCCGACCACAGCGTCCCCGTCATGGACCCGGCCCCCGAGACGGCCGAGCCCAGGGCGACCGACGCGGGCTCACCGCCGATCGCGGAAGACGAGCCCGAGCACCCGCCGACGAGCCCGCCGCCCCGGCCGACCCCGCGTCCCGGTTCGACGCTGGGCCCCATCCCGCTGGCCAGCCCCGCCCCCGGCGTCCCGACCGTGAAGGCGGCGGCGGCGGAGTTCGACCGCCTGGTGGCCGAGGGCGACAAGTCGGGCCACATCATCGGCTACGCGGCCGACGACCTGCGGCTGGAACTGCGCAACATGATCGCCAACGACGACGCGAACGCGATCGGCAACCTGCGCAGGAAACTCGACGACCGCCTGAGGGAAGAGGTCCTCACCCCGGCCTTCAAGTCCCGCCTGGAAAGAGCCCTCGACCGCCTGTCCGCGGCCTTCGCCGCGAAGGGCACCTGAGAGCGACCCTCCTCGGACTGGCTTGCGTCTGGCCCAGAGCGGGACCTCACGCATGTCCCGACCGCCTGAGTGAGCGCCTGGGACAGGCGGCAGTCGTCTCCAAGCGGAGTGACTCGCTGCTTCAGAGCCGGTATTGCGACACCGGACACCCGATAGCGAGGGCTTGCGCCCTCCAGGCGTTCGGGCAGACTCCATGCGCCGAAAGGCCTGCTGAGAACGGTGTCCCAATGCTGAACGAAGGCCCCGCGCCCAAGAACCGGCCGGATACGGCGGCCGAGCATTTCCCGCGCGGCCGGGTGGGCACGGTGCCGGTCTGACGCTCGTCCTGGTGCCGACGCTGTACGTCATGGCGGAGAAGGCCAAGTAACGGCACCCCCAAGCACAATGCCCTATGTGACAAGACCGGCCCAATACCCACGGCTTGGGCATCCGCTCACACATGCCGAGACAGACATACCTTCACCCCTCCACCGTGCGACCACGCACGCGGACCAGGCCTCGCCTCCCGCAGCTTGGGCATCCGCTCACAGGACGCCGAGGCAGACAAACCTTCGCCCCTCCACCGTGCAACCAAGCAGGCGGAACCGCCGAGGGCCGCGTCGTGGACGCGGTCTGAACTCGTCCGCCAGGAGACGGGCCTCCGGCTGCGCGATGCCAAGTTCGTCACCGAACCGATCAGCGCCGACCGCTACCTCCGAGGCCTCGCACAACTTGGACGTCCGTCTCACGGCCCGCGGCGCAGAACAAACGCCTCACCTTCCGCGCCGACGTGGAAGCACGGAGAAGAGGCGGCAGAGCCCCGTCTTCCCCATCCCGTTGCCGTGCTCTCAGAAAGTGTCAGCCCCACACGAGATGCTCGACCCCCAGGGCGGGCGGGCCATTCCCCCGCCCCGCGAAAAGCCGCGACCAATCACCGGCCGCCCATCCGCCGGGCCATGCGCCAAAACCCCGCGGAGTCCACTCTGTGGAACGCCCGCTGGCGGACCTGCGTCCTGACCCGGCAGAGTAAAGCCAGATCGTGCGGGCCCCCGCACGTGTCCGCACGATCCGCGATTCCTCCGCGCAAAACCCGCGATATCCCGTGGGAGCGCTCCCGTCAATGGGAGCGCTCCCAGAATAAGCATGTGTTTCCTGCCCGTATCGCCTCGGTTGCCGGACCCACCCTTCACCTTCCCGCAAGCCTGCCGAATCTTTCGTACGGATTCTGCGCCTTTCATTGGGTAGCCTGCGGGCCCATGAGCGGATTCAAAAAGTTCCTCCTCCGCGGCAACATCGTGGAGCTGGCGGTCGCCGTGGTCATCGGCGCCGCGTTCGGCGGGCTCGTCCAGGCCGTGGTCGCCGACTTCATCACTCCCCTGGTCAAGGCCATCACCGGCGGCGCGGGGCAGAGCTTCGGCCAGCTCAAGTTCACCGTCAACGGCAGCGACTTCGCCTACGGTCACTTCCTCAACACCCTGTTGAGCTTCCTGATCATCGCGGCGGTCGTCTACTGGCTGGTGGTCACCCCCATGACCCGCCTGATCGCCATGTTCGAGAAGGACAAGGTCGCCACGGAGAAGAAGTGCCCGGAGTGTTTAAGCGACGTACCGGTCGAGGCCCGCAGGTGTGCCTTCTGCACGAGCGACCTGACCCCGGCGGCGGCGGAGCGGCCGCCGGCGTAAGAGTTCATACATAAGGGCGGCGTAAAAGTTGTAAGCGGCGTGAAAGGCCGCCGCAAGTGGGCTCTCCTAGTGTCCCGTCTCGTCAAAGACAACTAGGAAGGCACTCTCCCAATGAAGACCGCTCGCCTCATCCTCGTCGCCGGTGCGACCTCCCTTCTCATGGGCGTCGCCGCGTGCAGCGGCGGCACGACCGAGGTCTGCAACGAGGCCATGAAGGCGTTCACCGACTACAGCACCAAGGTCGGCCAGGCCGCCGGGAACCTCGACGGGATCAACAGCGAGACCCAGGCCCTCGCCACCCAGCTGAAGGGCCTGGCCGACAAGGCCGACGGCGACCTCAAGTCGTCGCTCACCAAGATGGCCGACACGTGGGCGACCCTCAAGATCGACCCGGCGAACCCGTCGGCGGTCACGGAGTTCGCCACGAAGACCTCCGAGGCGACCCAGGAACTCGCCGTCGCCTGCGGCGGCTGACGCCGGCCACACCGCCGGGCCGCCACGACGGCCCGGCGGGGCACATTCTTCTTTCCGTTACGGCTCCGCCCACCACAACCCCGCCCGTCGTCCGAATCCCTCACCGCCCCCGGCGCCAACCGGCCGCGCAGCCCCACCCCGCAACGCCAAGGGACGAACGCGCGGCCCAGGACCGATGGGGCGGCCCGCAAGAAGAGGTGTCGAACCGCCGGACCACCAAGGGCCGGCGAGAACCACCCCGAGGATGCACGAGGGGCCGGGCCGGACCATCAAGGCCACAAAGCGCGCACCGATGCCAAGGGTGCACGAAGGAGTCGGGCCTCGACCGACCCCACAGGCACACAAGACCGCGAAAGAACAGGGCGAACCGCCGAAGGGCCCGGACCGCCAGGCCCACACGGTGATGCATGAGGGGTCGAGCCGTCGACCGCCGGCCCACAAAGGACCGCGATAAAACAGGGCGGGACCGCCAAGGCCCCGCAAGGGCGCATGTCTCCGCGAGGGAACAGGCCGCGAAAGATTCAGCGGCGCCTCGAACGCCCCAAGGCCGCCCGAACCGGGAATCGGCCGCCCCAGTCGATAACGCCAACAAAAAGGCCCCAGCCAGGCGCACCGGCAGGAGCTCGTCCAGCAACGAATAAAAGCGGCCCCACCAGCCAAAACTCCGGCAGGCGCAGATCCCGGCCGCACGACCGGCCGGCGATTCAACCAGCCGGCGGGTCGTCGGACGCTTCACATAGGTCAACCCGAGATCGCCGTACCCATGAAACCGGTACGGCGATCTCGGTGTTTTCCGGACAGTCAGGCTGGGGATCCAGGCCGGGGTGGCATTCCCTGGTGACCCGTCGACTCGGCGCGACGACGGGAGGGACCGAACCGAATCCACCAGGAGACGGAATGGCGGGGGGACTGCGGGAGCCCGGTTCTGGAGGAACCGTCACCCGGGATACATCGGACGTTTTGTAGGAGAAACCACAGATGTCCTACATGTTTCGGGACGATAGATGCGACTTATGATTTTTGTCAACAGAAGTCTGCCGATGGACGAGATTAATTAGCCTCACCGGGCCCCATGTGACGTTGCACTGTCCGCGACTGCCAGCGGGAACACGCTCCCACACGGTTCGGGAACGGTCCGACCGGGGATCACAACCCGGGCCCAGGCCCGTTGACCACCCTCATATCCCGTAGTAACAATGTCATCGATCAGCTCAAGGGCGGTGGCAGCCTGCGGGTCGACACAGAGTCACAGAGACGTGATCGGCGCACGCGTCCCTCACCGAAGAGGAGTAAGCGTGAGCGACACGCATGCCCAACAAGACTCCCTCCGCCGCACCCTGGGGCTGAACCGGCGTCAGTTCATGGCGGCGACCACCGGCGTGGCCGCGGCCACGGCGCTGCCGCTCGCCCTGCCCGGAACCGCCCAGGCCGAGGAGGTGCCCGTGGCCGACCCCGCCGCCACGGCGCTGCCCGACGACCGGAGCGCCCTGGTGCCCGCCTCGCAGCGGGGCATCATCCTCTACACCGTCCGCGACGCCATCAGCCGTGACCCGAACGCGAGCCCGCACCCCTCGGGCTTCAAGGAGGTCTTCGCGGCCCTCGCGGCGATCGGCTACAAGCAGATCGAGTTCGCCGGCTACACCCAGCACGCCAACTCCGAGGGCGGCAACAACCTCGAGTCGGTCGCCGGCGCGACGTTACTGCGGTCGTGGCTCGACGCCAACGGCCTGCGGGCGCAGGGCAACCACGGCTTCATCCCCGGCTCCTGGCCGCTCAGCACCGCCGACCTCGACCGGTGGAAGCGCACGCTGGAGATCGCCAACATCCTCGGCATGCAGCACGTCGGCACGGGCAGCGACCCGACCGGCAGCAACTACAAGGCCGACTGGGACGTCGCCATCGCCAAGTGGCACGCCCTGGGCGAGCTGGCGACCGCCGCCGGTCTGAAGCTCTACACCCACAACCACGACGCCGCCTACAACTTCCTGCTCGACAGCGGGCCGCTCGACGCCCTGGGCCGGCCGACCCGTTCGTCCGGCATCCGCAAGCTCGAGTACTTCCTCAGCCAGACCGACAAGCACCTGGTCTTCCTGGAGATGGACCTGTTCTGGGCCCACGTCGCCCAGTACAAGTTCAGCAACTACACCGCCGCCGACGGCACCGTGGTGCAGGACATCTTCGACCCGTTCACCCTGATCCGGGAGAACCAGAAGCGCTACCCGCTGTTCCACATCAAGGACGGCAAGATCAACCCGGCGATCCCCAACGGCTACGACATGGTCCCGCTGGGCACCGGCAACATCAACTACCGGGAGTTCTTCGAGCGGGTCAAGATCCGCGACAAGCACCACCCGATGTACGAGCAGGACAACGCCCCCAACGGCGCCGACCCGGCGCAGTCTCTCGGGCTCGCCCAGCTGAGCTGGAACAACTGGGCCGACATGCGCGAAGACCGGTACTACGAGTAACCGCCTGCCGCAAACAGACTTCGCAGCCCTGTTCTCCACCGGACCGCCGCGCGGATCCGCCGTTGCCCCGGCGGGCACGGCGGTCCGGTCATCAATACTCCTCGTCCAAGGAGAAGTACCTTCCATGCAGCGTACCCGAAGGGCGCTGGGGGTCCTCGTGACCGCCCTGGCGCTTCCGTTAGGCATGCTCGGCGCCCCGGCGCAGGCCGCCGACGACCCCGCCGTCACCTGGTCGAACTACGAGAAGATCACCCTCACCAAGAACGTCGGCGAGCCCGTCGACATGGCCGTGCTCCCGGACCTGCGTGTCCTGCACACGGCCCGGACCGGCGACCTCCGCCTGACCGACCCGTCGACCGGCATCACCAAGATCGTCAACACGATCCCGGTCTACAACAACTCCGAGGACGGTCTGCAGACCGTCGCGCTCGACCCCGACTTCGCGACCAACAAGTGGGTGTACCTCTACTACGCCCCGCGGACGATGGACCCGCCCTACGTCGCGACCACCCCGACCGGTTCGGCGCCCAACACGCTGCCGGCGGGCCAGACCGACGCCTACTGGGACCAGTGGAAGGGCTACAACCAGCTCTCCCGGTTCAAGTGGGACGGCGAGAAGCTCGACCTGTCGACCGAGCAGGTCATCATCAAGGTCGAGACCCAGCGCGGCCAGTGCTGCCACGTCGCCGGTGACATCGACTGGGACGCCGACGGCAACCTCTACCTCGGTACCGGCGACAACACCCCGGCCTCCGCGCCGGGCGCCAACGGCTACGCCCCGAACAACGACGCCCCCGGCGTCAACCCGGGCAACGACACCCGTCGCGGCGCCGGCAACAGCAACGACCTGCGGGGCAAGATCCTGCGCATCAAGGTCCAGGCCGACGGCTCGTACACGATCCCGGCCGGGAACCTGTGGCCGGTCGGCACGGAGAAGACCCGTCCGGAAGTCTTCGTGACCGGCGTGCGCAACCCGTTCCGCCTGGACGTCGACCCGGCGACCGGCACCCTGTCGTGGGCCGACTACGGCCCCGACGCCGGCGCGCCGAACCCCGACCGCGGTCCGATGGGCTACGTCGAGTGGAACACCACCCCGACGAACAAGCCGATCAACGCGGGCTGGCCGTACTGCACGGGCAACAACTTCAACTACAACAACTGGAACTTCGCGACCAACACGCCGCGTGAGTTCTTCGACTGCGCCGCCGGCCCGATCAGCGGCTCGCGGCACAACACCGGTATCGCGCAGCTTCCGCCGGCCACCCCGGCCGACCTGTACTACGGCGACAACAACACCCACCAGCCGGCCGAGTGGGCGGGTCTGACGGACTTCGACCCGCAGGGTGGCCAGGGCCCGATGGGCGGCCCGATCTACCACTACGACGCCGCGAACCCCTCGCCCTACAAGTTCCCGCAGTACTGGGACGGCAAGGCGTTCTTCGCCGAGTTCTCGCAGGACTACCTGGCGGCCTTCACGCTGGCCGGCCCGGACGGACCGGTCACGAAGATCGAGCAGTTCTTCCCGAACAAGGCGCTGACCCAGGCCGCCATGCCGATCACCGACAGCCCGATCGACATCGAGTTCGGCCCCGACGGCGCGCTCTACGTCCTCGACTACGGCGACGGCTTCTTCCGCGCCAACCCCGACTCCGGTCTGTACCGGATCGACTACGCGGCCGACAACAAGACCCCGCAGCCGAAGATCAAGGTCGACAAGGCCTCGGCCAGCGCGCCGCCGCTGACCGTGAACTTCGACGCCTCGGGCTCGACGGACACCGAGCCGGGCGCCCTCACCTACGAGTGGGACGTCGACGGCGACGGCACCTTCGACAAGACCGGCGTCCAGGTCAGCCACACCTACGCGACCAACGGCCTCTACTTCGCCCGCCTCAGGGTCACCGACTCGGGTGGCAAGTCGGCGCTGGCCTCGGTCGAGATCTCCGTCGGCAACACCGCTCCCGTGGTCAGCGTCAACACCCCCGGCAACGGCGGCTTCTTCGACTGGGGCCAGGCCATCCCGTTCAACCTCTCGGCCACCGACGCCGAGGACGGCCCGAACGCGGTCTGCTCCCGCATGCAGTGGAACTTCGGCCTCGGCCACGACAACCACGCCCACCCGGAGACCCTGGGCACGGGCTGCACCGGTGCCTGGCCGACCCCGGCCAACGCCCCCGAGCACGGTGAGACCGAGAACATCTTCGGCGTCATCGTGATCTCCTACCGGGACAACGGGGCCAACGGCCTCCCGCCGGCGCTGGGCGAGGCCAGCATCATCCTCAACCCCAAGCTCCAGCAGGCCGAGCACGCCGACATCATCAACGGCGCGGTCGACACCGACGACCCGAACGCCTCGGGCCTCGGCAAGATCACCTCGCTCGACCCCGGTGACTCGATCGCCTGGGACCCGGTGAACTTCGCCGGCATCAACAGCGTCAAGGTCCGCGCCTCCGGCGCCGGCACCCTGTCGCTGCGCTGGAACTCGGCCACGGCCGCGCCGTTCGCCACCGCCACCATCCCGGCCGGCGCCGGCTGGCAGGAGGTCACCACCTCCCTCGCCAACGCCCCGACCGGCACCGGTCAGCTCTACGTCACCTCCACCGGCGGCGTCGAGGTGGACTCGTTCACCTACGTCGGCGGCGGCGTGGCCGACACCACCGCCCCGACCGTGACCGCGACGCCGAACCCGGCGCCGAACGCCAACGGGTGGAACGACGGCAACGTCAGCGTCACCGTCGCGGCGACCGACAACGGCACCGTCTCCAGCCGCCAGTACTCCATCAACGGCGGCCAGACCTGGCAGAACGCCAACAACCCGGTCAACATCACCGCCGAGGGCGTGACCACGTTCCTCTACCGGGCCACCGACTCGGGCGGCAACGTCTCCCCGGTCGGCACGCTCACGGTGCGGATCGACAAGACCAACCCGACCGCCGGCGTCACCGGCGTCACCGCCACCGAGTACGGCACGGCCGACGTCGTCACCCCCGTGGTGACCGGCGCCGACGCCCACTCGGGGATCGACACCATGACCGCCACCATCGACGGCGACCCGGTCACCCCCGGCCAGCCGTTCGAGTTGTGGAAGTTGTCGCTCGGCGAGCACACGCTCGTCGGCACGGTGAAGGACAAGGCCGGCCGCACCGCGACCGCCCAGGTCAAGTTCACGGTGACGACCTCGTACGAGGACCTGGAGACGCTGATCCCCAGGCTCCGCGACGCCGGCAAGATCACCGCCAACGGCGCCACGGCGCTGCTGAACCACCTGCGCGACGCCCAGCACAGCCTCAGCCTGAACAAGCCGTCCGCGGCCAGGTCGGAGCTGAACGGCTTCATCCGCACGCTGTCCCAGCGTGACTACGTCAAGGACGCGGAACTGCGCGCGGCCCTCGAAAGGGACGCCAACCAGCTCCTCTCCGAGATCTAGTCCGTAACCCTCAGGAAGAAGGTGGGGAGGCCCCCGTGGCCCCCCGCCTTTTCCATTTCCGGCACGACGAAAGCGGCGAAAGGAGCGCGCGTCCTTCCGCCGCTTTCGCGGTTTCTACACGTCGAATTCGCCGCCCTTCACCCCGTGGACGAACGCGTCCCATTCAGCCGGGGTGAAGGCGAGGATGGGCCCGGTCGGGTTCTTGGAGTCGCGCAGCGCGATGGCGTGGCCCATCAGTGCCACCTCCACGCACTGGTCTCCCTGGCTGTTGGACTTCTCGGCCTTGCGCCAGGTGGCGGCGGAAACGTCGAGGTCGGTGAACTTCACGAGGTCATCTCCTTCTCTGCGGATTCGAGTACTTCCAACGACCGTTCCGGGCTGAGAGCCGCCGCCCGCAAATGGTCGAAGATGTGGGCGCAGCGCCTGAGCTGGTCGGGCGCCTCCAGGTAGAGTTCGCCGCCCGGGTTCTCGAGCAGCACGACCTCCCCGTCGGCGGGCCCGGCGAAGCTGAGGATGCTGAACGGACTGCCCATGCCGAGATAGGCGCCACCACGCAGAGAGAGCACCTGGATCGTGATGTTCGGGCGGTTGGCCAGTTCGTGCAGGTGACGGAGTTGCTCCGCCATCACCCGCGGGCCGCCGACGCGGCGCCAGACGACTCCCTCGTCGAGCACCACCCACATCGCGAAGTCTCGTTGGTCGAGTTTGCGCTGCCGCTGGAGCCGCAGGGCGACCCGGCGGCCGGTGGCCTTCGGGGTCTCCTCTAGAGCGGCGCTGATGACGGCCCGCGCGTAGTCGGCGGTCTGGAGGAGTCCGGGGATGACCACCGATTCGTAGTTGCGCACCGACACGGCCTCCCATTCGAGCCCCACGTAGGGCCCGGGGAGGACGTCACCGTAGGCGTGCCACCAGCCGCGGTCCCCCGCGTCACGGGCGAGGTCGGTCAGGGCGGCCCGGTGGGCGGGGTCGGCGTCGTACAGTTCGAGCAGGTCACGAAGGGTTCTGGCGCGGGGGCGGGTGAGCCCGGTCTCGATGCGGTAGACGGTGGAGAACGCGACACCGAGGTGGCTCGCGACCTCTTCGCGGCTGTAGCCGGATTCGGTGCGCAGGCGGGTCAGTTCAGCGGCGAGGCGGCGTAACCGGATCGTCGGCAGTCGCCCAGTTCCCATTTTACGAATTACCCCCCAGCCGATTTACTGGTAATGCCGGTGTCACGAAGTCTGCCACGCCGCGTTAGGGGCTCCAGGTAATGCGGATTAGTGACGGTGGACATTTCTGCACCGCCGGAGAATCCCAGGTCCTTCTTGGGGTAGCTGGCCTTGCATGAAGCAGATCACGACTGACATTCCCGCGCGGTTAGACCGACTGCCATGGTCGCGTTTCCACTGGCTCGTGCTGCTCGGGCTGGGCACCGTCTGGGTGCTCGACGGTCTCGAGGTCACCATCGTCGGAGTGATCGGGCCCCGGCTGACGAGTGACGCCGGCGGGCTGAACCTGACCGATTCCGAGGTGGGCCTCGCGGCGGGCATCTACGTGCTCGGCGCGTGCCTGGGCGCGCTCTTCTTCGGCCACCTGACCGACCGGTTCGGGCGGAAGAAGTTGTTCCTGGCGACGCTGGCCCTCTACCTGGCCGCCACGGTGGCGACGGCGTTCTCGTTCGAGCCCTGGTACTTCTTCCTGTGCCGGTTCTTCACCGGCGCTGGAATCGGGGGTGAGTACGCCGCCATCAACTCGGCCATCGACGAGCTGATCCCGGCCCGGCTCCGGGGCCGGATCGACCTGATCATCAACGGTTCCTACTGGCTGGGCACGGTCTTCGGCGCGCTGGTGGCCATCCCGCTGCTCAACCCGGAGGTGCTGCCCGAGGACGTCGGCTGGCGTGTGCTGTTCGGGCTGGGCGCGATCCTGGGCATCGGCATCCTGCTGATCCGCAGGCTGGTGCCGGAGAGCCCGCGGTGGTTGTTCATCCACGGCAAGGACGAGGAGGCCGAGAGGATCGTCACCGACATCGAGCGGTCGGTGCATCAGGAGCTGCCGAAGGCCGACCGGCGGATCACCGTCAACCAGCGGGACCACACCCCGCTGTCGGAGGTCGCGATGACGCTGGTGCGGCGTTATCCGCGGCGTACCGTCGTCGGGTTGTCGCTGTTCGTCGGCCAGGCGTTCCTGTACAACTCGATCTTCTTCACCTACGCGCTGGTGCTGGCCACCTTCTTCGGGGTGCCCGACGGCTCGACCCCCTGGTACCTGATCCCCATCGCGATCGGGAACTTCCTGGGGCCGCTGCTGCTGGGCCACTTCTTCGACTCCGTCGGACGCCGTCCGTTGATCGCGGGCACCTACGTGCTGTCGGGCCTGTTGCTCGTCGGCACGGCCCTGCTGTTCGACGCCGGGGTCCTGAACGCGGTGACGCTGACCGTCTGCTGGATGGTGGTCTTCTTCTTCGCCTCGGCCGGGGCCTCCTCGGCCTACCTGACGGTGTCGGAGATCTTCCCGATGGAGACGCGGGCGCTGGCGATCGCGCTGTTCTACGCGGTCGGCACCGGCCTCGGCGGCATCATCGGGCCGGTGCTGTTCGGCCGGCTGGTGGAGAGCGAGCAGGCCGGGCAGGTGACGGTGGGCTACCTGATCGGCGCGGGGCTGATGGTCGCGGCCGGTCTGGTGCAGTGGTTCCTGGGCGTCGAGGCGGCCCGGCGGTCCCTGGAGGACATCGCCGAGCCGCTCAGCGCTCAGACCATCGACCGCGCCCAGGCGTAGTCGGCCTTGCCGTTGGCGTGCCGCCGGACCCGGTCGGCCCGGACGAACGCCTTCGGCACCTTGAACCCGGCGAGCCGGGCGGCGCACGCGCTCTTGAGCGTGGCGTCGTCCGGTTCCCCGGGTTCCCGCGTCTGTACGACGGCCACGACCTCCTGCCCCCACCGCTCGCTGGGCCGCCCGACCACCAGGGCGTCCACGACCCCCTCGACCTCGCGCAGGACGCCCTCCACCTCCTCCGCGAACACCTTCTCGCCCGCCGTGTTGATCACCGTGGCCTCGCGGCCGTGCAGGTCGACGGTGCCGTCCTCGCGCCAGACCGCCCGGTCGCCGGGGACGGCGTACCTGACCCCGTCCACCGTGCGGAAGGTGCGGGCGGTCTTCTCCGGGTCGCCGAGGTAGCCGAGCGGGATCGGGCCCGAGCGGGCCAGCCAGCCCTCCTCCGGGTCGCCGGGCGACAGGACGCGGGTCTGGTCGGCGCTCAGCACGACCGTCCACGGGCCCGCCTCGAACCTCCCGCCGTCCATGCGCACGGCCGAGTTGCCGGTCTCGGAGGAGCCGAGGGTGTCGACGGTCCGCACGCCCGGGATCAGCTCGGCCAGGCGGGCGCGCAGGGCCTCGCCCAGGAAGGCCCCGCTGGTGCCGATCATGCCGAGCCTCAGGTCGTACACCCGGTTCTGGAGCTCTTCCACCAGGGGGCGGGCGAAGGCGTCGCCGACGATGACGGTGCCGGTGACCCGCTCGCGTTCCAGGGTGGCCAGCAGGCTCGGGGCGTCGAAGCGGTCGACGCGGTCGGCGATGACGACCGTCGAGCCCAGGCACCAGCCGTTGAGGGTGAACCAGACTCCGGTGCCGTGCATGAGGGGCGCGGCGGGGAGGATGCGGCGGCGGCTGGCGGCGGCGTGCTCCACCAGTGCGGCCAGGGACGGGAACGGCGAGCCGTCCCTGCGGCGCACGCCCACCGGGCCGTCGAGCAGGTCGCCGATCCGCCAGACGACCCCCTTGGGCATGCCGGTCGTGCCGCCGGTGTAGATGATGTGGTGGTCGTCGGGCGAGGGGGCGACCGGCACCGGTTCCGGCGACGCGGCGGCCAGCGCCTCCTCATAGGGGAGGGCTCCGGGCACCAGGGGGTGGCCCGAGTCGTCCGCGACCTGGAGCAGGAGGGCCGACGGCGGCGCCACCTTCGCGACGAGCGGCGCGAAGGCGGCGTGGAAGACGACGACGGCCGGTCCGGCGTCGGCGAACAGGTAGGCCAGCTCGTCGGCCGTGTAGCGGTAGTTGACGTTGAACGGGGTCACCCGGGCCTTGTGGGCGCCGAGCAGGGCCTCCAGGTATTCGGGGCCGTTGTGCAGGTAGACGGCCATCCGCGCGCCGGGGCCGAGCCCGCGCGCGTGCAGCAGGTTGCCCAGCCGCCGGGTGCGCTCGGTCGTCTCCCGCCACGAACAGCGCCGGTCGCGCCACACCAGGCACTCCCGGTCGGGAACCGCCGCCGCGATCGCCTCATGCAGCGTGGCCAGGTCGAACTGGGTCACCGCACGCCCTCCAGAACAATAGTCCAGAACAATCGTCGGCGACCATTCTCACACAAACCGCATGTGTGATTACTTTCGGTCGAATGGGTATGAATGCCATCGATGACCCACATAGGGCCATCAAAGCCACTTTCGGGGGAAAATATGGCTGAAATGCCTCAGAAGCGCCAGCCCAAGGTCTCGGGCAAGGCCAAGCGCGCCACCATCAAGGACCAGCGTGCGGCCAAGCAGGAGAAGCGCGAGGGCGGCGACGGCCGTCCCGAGCGTGAGGGCATGGGGGGCGGTTCGATGGGCAACCGCATGGGCGGTGGGGAGCGCCAGCAGCCGGGGCACTCCTCGCAGCAGCAGCATCAGCAGCGCCAGGGTGGTCAGCACCACTGACCCGCCTAGTGGGGGTCTGAGGTGAAGGCTCGGGGAAGGGGGCGACCCGTTCCCCGGGCCTGTTCTGCTTTCTCACGGAGGGACGGATGGCGGGCTATCTGCGCTTTCCCACGATCTTCCGCGACGTGGTGGTGTTCGCCGCCGAAGACGACCTCTGGATGGTGCACGCCGACGGCGGCCGGGCCTTCCGGCTGACCGCCGGGGTCGCCGAGGCCGCCTACCCGCGCCTGTCCCCCGACGGCACCCAGATCGCCTTCGTCGGCCGCGAGGAGGGGCCCGAGGAGGTGTACGTCATGCCCGCCGACGGCGGCGCGGCCGAACGCCTCACCTTCCACGGCGCCGACTGCCAGGTCACCGGCTGGGACCCGCACGGCGCGATCGTCTACACCAGCGACGAGGGCCAGCCCTTCCACGGCTACCGCTGGCTGCACCGCGTCGTCCCGGGAGGCGTGCCGGAGCCGCTGCCGTACGGCCCCGCCTCCGCCATCACCTACGGGCCCGGCGGCATCGTGCTCGGCCGCAACACCTCCGACCCGGCCCGCTGGAAGCGCTACCGGGGCGGCACGGTCGGCGACCTGTGGATCGGCGCCCGCCGGTTCCGCCGCCTGATCGCCCTCCCGGGCAACCTCGCCTCGCCCTGCTGGGTGGGCGACCGCGTCTTCTTCCTGTCCGACCACGAGGGCGTCGGCAACGTCTACTCGTGCTCCCCCGACGGCGACGACCTGCGCCGGCACACCGACCACGGCGACTACTACGCCCGCAACCTGTCCTCCGACGGGCGGCGGCTGGTCTACCACTGCGGCGCCGAACTGTTCCTGCTCGACCCCGGCGCCGACGAGCCGCGCCGCGTCGACGTGCGGCTCGGCAGCTCGCTGACCCAGCGCAACCGCCGGTTCGTGCCGGCGGCGGCCTACCTCGACAGCGCGACCCTCAGCCCCGACGGCTCGCGGCTGGCCGTCACGACGCGGGGCAAGGCCTTCTCGTTCGCCTGCTGGGAGGGGCCCGTGCTCCAGCACGGGGAGCCCGACGGCGTCCGCTACCGGTTCCTGACCTGGCTCGACGACGAGGGCGAACGGCTGGTCGCGGCGGCCAGCGACGACGGCGACCGCGAGGTGCTGGTCGTGTTGTCCCACGACGGCCCGGTCAGGCTCGACGACGCCGACACCGGCCGGATCACCGAGCTGGAGGTCTCCCCCAGGGGCGACCGGTTCGCCGTCACCAACCACCGCAACGAACTGCTGGTCGTCGAGCTGCACGACGACGGCGCGACGGTGACCGAGGTGGAGGCCAGCCCGTTCGGCGCCATCGAGGACCCGGCGTGGTCGCCCGACGGGACGTGGCTGGCGTACGCGTGCCCGGTCGCCCGGCAGACCACGATCATCAAGCTGTTCAACGCCGAGACCGGCGAGATCGCCCCCGCGACCGACCCCGTGCTGGTCGACCGGCGGCCCGCCTTCGACCCCGAGGGCCGCTACCTCTACTTCATCGGGCAGCGGGTGTTCAATCCGGTCTACGACGAGCTCCAGTTCGACCTGGGTTTCCCGATGGGCACCCGCCCCTACGCCGTGGCGCTGCGCGAGGGGGTCGGGTCGCCGTTCGTGCCCGAACCGCGGCCGCTCGACCACGAGGACCACGAGGAGCCCGACTTCGAGATCCACACCGACGGCCTGCCCCATCGGATCGTGGCCTTCCCGGTCGAGGAGAACCGCTACGAACGCGTCGCGGGCCTCAAGGGCAAGGTCATCTACACCACAACCCCGGTGGTCGGCGACCACGCCTCCACCCTCCACTGCTACGAGTTCGCCAAGCAGAAGGCCGAGGAGCTCGTCTCCGACGTGGCCGACTTCAGCCTCGGCCGCGACCACTCGACCCTGCTCTACCGGTCGGGCGACCGGCTGCGTGTGGTCAAGGCCGGGGAGTCGCCGTCGGAGGACGACGAGGCCGACCGCAACGACGGCTGGATCGACCTCGACCGCGTGAAGGTGTCGGTCGCGCCCGAGGCGGAGTGGCGGCAGATGTTCCGCGAGGCGTGGCGGCTCCAGCGCGAGAACTTCTGGGACGAGGACATGGCCGGCATCGACTGGGACGGCGTCTACGCCCGCTACCTGCCGCTGGTCGACCGGGTCGGCACCCGGGGCGAGTTCTCCGACCTGCTGTGGGAGCTGCTCGGCGAACTCGGCACCTCCCACGCCTTCGAGTCGGGCGGCGAGTACCGCGACCGCCCCCACTACTGGCAGGGCAAACTCGGCGTCGACTGGCTCTACGAGGACGGCCGCTACATCATCGGCCGCATCGTCACCGGCGACCCGTGGGACCCGCTCGCGACCTCGCCGCTGAACCGCCTCGGGGTGGACGCGGCCCCCGGCGACGTCGTCACCGCCATCAACGGGATGCCCGTCGGCCCCGACGCCTCACCCGGCCGGCTGCTGGTGAACCTCGCCGACGAGGAGGTCGAGCTGACCATCGAGCGCGACGACGAGTACCACCTCGTGGTCGTCCGGGCCCTCTGCGACGAGCAGCCGGCCCGCTACCGCGACTGGGTCAACGGCAACCGCCGTCTCGTCCACGAGCACACGAACGGCCGCGTCGGCTACGTGCACGTCCCGGACATGGGCCCCGAGGGCTTCGCCGAGTTCCACCGGGGCTTCCTGACCGAGTACGACCGCGAGGCCCTCATCGTCGACGTGCGGTTCAACGGCGGGGGGAACGTGTCGGCGCTGCTGCTGGAGAAGTTGTCGCGGCGGCGGCTCGGCTACGACTTCCCGCGCTGGGGCGTGCCCGCGCCCTACCCCGACGAGTCGCCGCGCGGGCCCATCGTGGGCCTCACCAACGAGTGGGCCGGGTCCGACGGGGACATCTTCTGCCACACCTTCAAGCTGCTCGGACTGGGCACCCTGGTCGGAAGGCGGACCTGGGGCGGGGTCGTCGGGGTCTGGCCCCGCCACCGCCTGGCCGACGGGACCTTGACCACGCAGCCCGAGTTCTCCTTCGCCTTCGACGACGTCGGCTGGCGGGTGGAGAACTACGGCGCCGACCCCGACGTGGAGGTCGACATCACCCCGCAGGAGTACGCGATGGGGGTCGACGCCCAGCTCGAACGGGCCGTCGAGATCGCCCTCGACCGCCTCGGCCGGACCCCCGCCCACACCGCCAACCCGGCCGACCGCCCCCGCCGGGTGGTGCCCACGCTGCCGCCCCGGGTGGCCGCCTGGCGGGAAAGCGACGATCGCCGTGGTCGGGGTCGGCTAGCGTAGGCCGGGTGCCGCGCCTGCTACTCGTATCCCTGCTCTTGGTGACCGCCTGTTCTGCCGCGCCCGGTGGCGACGCGGCCGTCGGGAGGACGACCGTGGTGAAGACGGCCGTCGAGAAGGCGGCCCCGGCGAAGACCACGGAGCTCGCGCCGAAGCCGGTCGGCGTGCCCTCCGGCGTCACGACCGGTTATGTCGTGTACGACCGGGTCCAGAAGAAGATCACGGTCAGCAGGAACCCCCACAAGCGCTTCCGGTCCGCCTCCGTCGTGAAGCTGATGATCGCGATCGACCACCTGGAGCGGGTGAAGAAGCCCGACCTGGCGCTGCTCAAGCCGATGTTGCGGGTCAGCGACGACGACGCGGCGACGCGGTTGTGGTCGCTCGGCGGCCAGGGGAAGATCATCCAGCGGGTGGCGAAGAAGCTCAAGCTGACCGACTCGGGCCCACCTCCGACCGGCAAGCCGGGCTTCTGGGGCTACACCGCGATCAGCGCGCTCGACATCGCCAAGGTCTACCGCTACATCCTCGAACAGGCCTCCCCCACGGTCCGGAACACGATCATGGGCCAGCTCCGGCAGGCCGGGCCGTGCGGCAGCGACGGCTTCGACCAGTACTTCGGCATCCCGCGCGGCGTCGCCCGGCCGTGGGCGGTGAAGCAGGGCTGGTCCGGCTACGGCACGGTCCCGCCGGTCCGCTGCAAGGGCAACGGCGCGGCCGCCTCCTACACGGCCCCGGCCCCCGTCGACTTCCGCAACGCGGTGCTCCACACGACCGGCGTCGTCGGCTCCGGTGACCGCTACATCGAGGTCATCCTGACCACGCAGACCTCCCGCTGGTCCGACTCCGTCACGAAGATCACCCGGCTGGCCCGGGACGTCCACCGGGCGGCCCTCACCCGATGAGACTGGGACGACGGGTCGCCGAGGCGGCCGAGATCGCGCTGGCGACCCGCAAATACGTGACGGTCGTCGACGTGCTGACGGGCCTGCGCTGGGTCCACCACCGCCACGTCGAGAGCTGGCGGCAGGGCCGGGCGGGCTCCCTGGAGGAACTGGCCGCCGTCGACGCCGCCCGCATGACCGACGCGGCGGCGCTGCTGGCCGAATGGGCGGGCGACAAGGGCCTGATCGCCGGGGAGACCGTCTACGTCTCCGGCAGCCGCGACCGCTCGGCGCTGCGCTTCACCCGCGACGGCTCCGAGGAGCAGGAGCGGAACTTCCACCGGCAGTGGATCAGCCCCGCGATGTCCGAGGCGCGCCGCCGCCGCCTGACCGAGACCCAGAACCGCCCGCCCGACCTGCGGGTGCTGGTCCCCCAGGAGCCGTGGCGCTGCGCCGGCTGCCGCGACACCGGCCCCTACCTGATCATGGAAGATGCCTCTCCCCACTGCCTGACCTGCGCCGACATGGACCATCTGGTCATGCTCCCGGCCGGCAACGCGGCCCTCAGCCGCCGTGCCAAGAAGGAGAGCGGCCTGTCGGCCGTGGTGGTCGAGTACAACCCCCGCCGCAAGCGCTTCGAACGACGCGGCGTCCTGGTCGAGGAGGCCGCGCTCGCCCGCGCCGAGGAACTCTGCCTGGAGGACGAGGAACTCCGCGCCCGCCGCCGCGACCGCGACGCCGAACGCCGCGCCCACCAGGACGTCGAGTTCCAGGCCCGGATGGCGGCCGAGATCCTCCGCCTGTTCCCCGGCTGCCCGAGAGCCGACGAGATCGCCGCCCACGCGGCGGTGCGCGGCAGCGGCCGGGTGGGGCGCACGTCGGCGGCCAAGGTCCTCGACGAGTCGGCCATCACGCTGGCGGTGGTGGCCTCGGTCCGCCACAAGGACACGGCCTACGACGAACTGCTGATGAAGGGCGTGCCCCGAATGACGGCGCGGGCCCAGATCCGCGACCGGATCGACGCGGTCCTGGAGTCGTGGCGGGCCGGCTGAACCCGGCTCGGTGAACGTTCCGTTCCGGAGTCGGCACGACGATCGGCCGGGGCGCCGGGCCTCGCGGTCGGCGCTGACGGTTCGCCTCGTCCCCCGAGCAAGCCGCCGGACCTCAGTCCGCTCCGGACCTGACCCGGTCGAGCGCCTGCTCGGCCTCGGCGGCCAGCGCGGCGACGAGGTCCTCGGCCGAGGGCAGGTCGCCGATGAGGTCGACGGCCTCCCCGGCCCAGACGGCGGGCGGGACGGCGCCGCTCGCCATCTCGGCCCTGGCCGCCTGCCTGGTCTCCCCCGTGAGCTCGGCCTCCCGGCCGTGCCATCGGTCGATGTACGGGTGCGCGAGGCTGCGCCCGTCGTACTTCTCCGGCCAGTCGACGCCCTTGACGATGTCGAGCACGCTGCTGCGGGCGGTCTGCCCGCCCTGGCTCTCGACGATGGCCTTGGTGATCGCGGGGTCGACGATCGCCTCGGCGGTGGCCTGGAAGCGGGTGCCCAGCAGCGCCCCGGCCGCCCCGAGCACCAGCGCGGCCGCCACCCCGCGCCCGTCGGCGATCCCCCCGGCGGCCAGCACCGGCGTGTCGCCCGCCATGTCGACCACGGTGGGCACGAACGGCAACGTCGAGCGGCCCTTCCGCGCGCCGTGGCCGCCGCTCTCGGTGCCCTGGACCACGATGACGTCGGCCCCGGCGTCCAAGGCCTGCCTGGCCTCGGTCAGGTCGGTGACCTGGATCATCAGCAGCGCCCCGGCCCGCCTGATCGGCTGCAGGAACGGGGTCGGGTCGCCGAACGACAGCAGCACCGCCGCCGGGCCGAACTCCAGGGCGTACTCGACCCCGGCCACGTCGGCCGCCCAGCAGACGAACCCGACGCCCCACGGTTCCCGGGTGCTGTGGGCGACGATCGGCAACTCCCGTTCGAGCCAGTCACGGACGCCGAACCCGCCGCCCACGAACCCGAACCCGCCGCCGCGCGACACGGCCGCCGCCAGCTCCCCACCGGCCGAGAAGGCCATCGGCGCGGACACGATCGGCTGCCGCACCCCGACCAACCTGGTGAAACTCGTCGTCAATGCCATGTGATCATCATGACCCGGCCGGCCTACGAGCCGCCGGGCCGCCACCCCAAGGCCGGACCGAGTCTCGTCGCGATGTCGGTGAGGATCTGGACGTAGTCGTCGTGGTCGAAGGTGAACGGCAGCGCGAACGCGACCTCGTCGATCTCACGATAGGCGGCGTGGGCGTGCAGGCGTTCGGCGATCTCGTCGGAGGTCCCGACGAGGTCGGGCGCGAACATCATGCGGGCCGGCCCCTGGGGCGACGCGGTCCGGGGCAGGCGCTTCTCGGCGAACTCCAGGTATTTGGCCCGCTGCTCCGGGGTCGCGGAGTCGGTCGGGACGACGACGAGCCCCTGGGAGACACGGGCGCGGTCGCCGTCGGGGTGGGCGGCCCGGAAGGCGCGGATGTGCGACAGTTGCACCTCGGCGAAGTCCTCCGACTCCTCGGCCCTGACCACGCTGCTGGTCAGGAAGTTCATCCCGTTCTCCCCGGCCCACCGGGCCGACCCGAGGCCGGCGCCGCCGTACCAGAGCCGCTTCCCCAGGCCGGGCGAGTGGGGCTGCACCCGGTCGGAGAACACCTCGAACCCGTCGACGCCGCTGAAGCCGGTGACCTTCTCCCCGCGCACGAAGCCGAGCAGCCGCCTGACCCGCTCGTAACTGAAATCCTCGGTGTCGGCGCTGGCCGGGTAGAGCGCGTCCTTGACCTCGTCGTAGTGCATCGGCGGCCCGACGCTGACGCCCGGGTTGAGGCGCCCGCCCGACAGCACGTCGAGGGTCGCCAGGTCTTCGGCCAGCCGCAGCGGGTTCTCCCAGCCCAGCGGGATGACGGCCGTGCCGAGCTCGATGCGGCTGGTCCGCTGGGAGGCCGCCGCCAGCACGGCGACCGGCGAGGAGATGCCGTACTGGAAATGGCGGTGCCGGACCCAGACGCTGTCGAAGCCCAGGCGCTCGCCCAGTTCGATGATCTCCAGCGTCGACTCGTGGCCCCGGCGAGGGTCGGCCTCGTCGAACAGGCCGATGGTGAGAAAGCCCAACTTGCGCAGAGGCCGCGAGGTCAACGGACACCCCCAAGTAGCACGGTAGGAGACCATCCTCCCAGGGCCCGCCGGCGTGCTCACTCCGGGGCGGTGGAGCGTTCCTCGACCATGCCCAGTCGTCGGGAGAGCTGCAGGTTCGTCCGGCTTCCTCCCAGCGGCGTGAACGTGAAGGTGTCGCTGAACCTGCCGGTGCCACAACGAGCGGCCAGGAGGGCCGGTTCCTGGTACACGGGCCACTCGGTTCCGGGTTCTCTTCTGTTCCAGAAGTGGAGGAAGACCATGGGATCGGCGACGTTCCCGGTGGCGTACGCGAGGGTCTGCTCGCAATCCGGGTTCGTGCCGAAACGCACGGACGGCGGGCCGAATCGGTGCCGCACCTCGGTGAACAACCTGTCACCGTCGCACAGGGCGGCCAGCTCCGCACGCATCGACGCGTACTCCTCAGCGGTCAGCAGCCGATCGGTGTGCAGCCATCCATGGGCCCTGGCCACCTCCGCGTACACCGACGCCACGGCGAAATCGTCGTCGTCACCGAGAACGTGTCGGACCGCTCCCCGCACACCGGTGGGATACGAGGCGTCGCGCGAGCGCATCGCCGCCTCTTCCTCGCGGTAGACGTGCTCCTTGCCCTCGGTGCAGGCGACATGTTCCAGAAGGAGCCGCAGAGAGATCTCACCGCCCCACATGCCCGACCGGCGCAGCGCCAGGTTGAGCTGGGCGATCAGGTAGTCGCGGATCTCCTCTGCGGAGCGCCAGGTCATCGGTCCTTCAGGGAGGTGATCGCGCCGCCGAGGCGGTCGGCCAGGTGGGTGATGGCGGAGACGGTTCTGGTCGTCGGGTCGTCGTCCTCGCCGCCCATCGCCTTCGCCCTGCGGTAGGCCGCCTTGACCTCCTCCCACCGGACCTTCTGCGTGTCGGTCAGCACCCCACGCAGCTCCGCCAGCTTGAGCAGGTTCGCCTCGGCCCCGGAGGTGAGGGTCTGCGCCTCGCCCAGGTAGTGGTCGTCGATGATGCCCTCCAGTTCGGCGTCCGACAGCACCGGCACCACCCGCTGGGCGAGCTTGTTCATGTTCCGGTACGACCCCTGCAACAGGAAGGGAGGTTCGGTCCGGCCGGCATCGGATTGGGCGGCGGAGGCGATGTAGGCGCGGTTGTTGGCCAGCACCACCTCCTGCAGCCGCAGCATCTTGCGCAACACGCTGAGGATCTGGTCGAGCTCCACCGTGCTGTACGGATGGGACAGCTGGTCGGCGCTGCCCTCGCCGCGCGCCAGCCGCACCAGCTTCTCGACCTCCCCGTGGTCGGACACGGGGGCCAGCACGGAGTTGGCCGTCAGGGCGTTCTCGATGTAGCTCAGCGCGAACAGGTCGTCCTTGCCGCTCAGCACCTCGCCCAGGTTCCACACGTCAGCGCGGTTGGCCAGCATGTCGGGCACCCGGAACACCTGCCCCGACTCGGTGTACGGGTTGCCGGCCATGCAGACCGCGAAGCGTTTCCCCCGCAGGTCATACGTCCGGGCCGTCCCGTTCCACACGCCCTCCATCCGCCGCTGCGCGTCGCACAACGAGATGAACTTCTGCAGCAGCTCAGGCGAGGTGTGCTGGATGTCGTCCAGGTAGAGCAGCACGTTGCTGCCCATCTCCAGGGCGAACGAGATCTTCTCCACCTCCGACCGCGACGTCGCGTCGGGCGCGTCGGCGGGGTCGACCGAGGTCACCTCGTGCCCGAGGGCGGGGCCGTTGACCTTGACGAACACCAGGCCCAGGCGGCTGGCGACGTACTCCATCAGGGTCGTCTTGCCATACCCGGGCGGGGAGATGAGCAGCAGCAGGCCCATCCCGTGGTCGAGCTGCTTGGCCAGGTTGTCGCCGATCAGCGGCAGGTACACCTGGTCGATCAGGGCGTTCCGGACGAAGGAGTCCATGACCTTGGGGCGGTATTCGTCCAGGCGCAGGCGTTTCTTCTCGGCGGCGACCAGTTCGGCGCGGCGGCGCTGGTAGTCCCGGTACGCCGGGACCCGCTCCGCCCGGAAGATCCGGGTCCGGGCCAGGAACTCGTCGAGCCGGATCTCCATCGACCGGCCCCGGATGCGCGGGTGCGCGCCGAGCAGTCCTTCGACGACGCCGTCCAACGTGGCGGCCGACTCGTAGCGCGGCAGGTCGCACAGCAGGAGCGAGACGACTTCCGGCGAGACCTCACCCTTGCCGAAGGCGGCCAGCCAGGCCCGCGCGAGCTGGATGCGGGCGGGCAGGTCCAGTGTCGACAACTCGGCGGTGAACGCGGCGAAGCGTTCGGGGCCGAGGGCCTCGCGGAAGGCGTCGAGGAAGGACCGGGCCGCCGTGGAGGTGACGAATCCGGCGGGGGCGGCGGCGAGTTCCTCGATCAGGTAGTCGGCGGCGAGGGAGGCGGGCCCGTCGAGACAACCATGGGCCTCGATCGCCGAAGCGAGCTCCTCGGCCAGTGCGTTGAGCGCCTCGGTGCCGCCGCCGAACAGTTCCCTGGCCCGGGTGAGGGACTGGGCCCTGATCTCCCAGGTCGCCGAGGGGTTGCCGTGGGCCCAGAAGAACTGCGCCGTCGCGCGCGCCGACGGCAGGTGGCGCAGCAGGCCGGCGGCGGCGTGCAGCCGGGTGACGACGTCGAGGATGCGCACGGTGTCGTGGTCGTGCACGCCGCGCTCGTAGCCCTCGTCGTACCGTGACTCCGCCGCCCGGCGGACCGCCTCGGCCACGTCGCCCTCGACGGGGAACAACGACGCCGCGAGGTATTCGGCCCGGTAGACCTCCGTCGTCTCCGACACGAGCAGCTGGTCCCAGAAGGGGCGGGTGTCGTCGAAGCCGGTGACGGGGGCGCGGTAGTCGGTGCCGGTGACGGCGAACGACAACGTGCCCTCGTGGGGCACCAGGGTCAGGTCGAGCGGCTGGGTGTTGACGGCGAAGCGGTGGCGGCCCAGTTTCACGGTGTCGCCGTCGAACAGGTCGGTGCGGTCCCGCAGGGCGCGGCCGGCCTCCTGGCGGGCGGCGCGCACCCGGCCGTCGAGTTCGTCGGCGCGGACGGAGTCGCCGAGTTCCCGCAGGTCGGCGGCGACCGCGCGGAGCTTGGCCACCATCGGGTCGGCGGCGAAGTAGGCGTTGACCTCGTCCAGGGAGGCCAGGGTCGAGGAGCGGCGGCGGACGGTGCCGAGGATGCGGTCGGCCGACTCGGCGAGCCGGTCGGCGCGCCGCGCGCGGTCGTCGAGGAGGGTCTGCTTGCGGGCCGAGAACGCCTCGTAGACCTCTTCGCGTTTGCGTTCGAGCTGCGCGAGGAAGTCGTCGAACTCGCCGAAGCGCGACTCCAGGCCTTCGATCTGGAGCAGCAGGCGGCCCAGGCGCTCGTCGCACTTCCCGGGGCTGTCGGCGCCGGTCAGCCCGGCCGTCACGGCCTGGCCGAGCAGGCCGAACTCGGCGGCGAACTCGGCCCGGCCCTCGGCGGCGAGGAGTTCCCTCCGTCGCGCGTCGAGGGTGGCGCGCACCCGGTTGATCTCGGCGAGGACCGCGCCGACCTTCTCCAGGATGACGGTACGGGCGGTCGCCTCGACCTCCAGCGTGCCGACCACCTCGATCAGCGTCTCCAGGCCGTCGGACTGGGCGGCCAGCCGCTCCGCCAGGGGTGCGGAAAGAGCCACGGTCGTGATCGCCTCGGCCTCCTCCGCCAGCTCCGACACCGTGGCGTGGAAGCCGGCGAACGCGTCGTCGCGCTGCAGGTCGGCGACCACCTGGGCGGCGGTCTCCGTGACCTGCTGCCCGACGGCCGAGGCGAGCGCGTCGAGGGCCGGGAGGTCGGCGTACCGGCGCTCGCGCAGTGTCACCAGGTGGCCCTGGGTCTGCCGCAGTTCGGCCAGCCGGGCGACGCCGGTCGAGCGGATCGTTGTGAAACGCTCGTGCGCCTCGGCCACCGCCTGGGCGGCGTCCTCGGTGAGGCGCTGCACGTTCTCGAACTCGTCGAGCACCTGCTCGGCCGTCGCCCGCAGCGCCGCCAGCGGCTCGGCGAGGTCGTGGTCGCCGAGCCAGTGGTAGGCGTCGGAGATGCGGTCGCAGGCGGCGATCAGCGCCTCGAAGACGGCCTGCGCGGGCGCCATCTCGCCGACCATCCGCGCCACGGACAGGCAGTCGGAGACGCCCCTGACCAGCTCGCCGTTGCCGATGCGCTCCAGTGGGCCGGTGCCGACCGGGGTGGCCGACTCGACCGCGAACGGGGTGTCCCACACCTGCATCGGGTGCACCCGCGACGGCTCGTCGGAGGTTCCCCGGAACACCACCAGCGTGCCGTCGTCGAACAACGAGTAGCCGTGGCAGGGCAGCGGGTTGGCGACCTCCTTGCGGATCACGTTGTACGGAAGCAGGAGGTAACGCCCCTCCTCCCGCGCGTGGAAGACGTAGAGCACGTCCTCCTCGCCCCGGATGACCCGCTCGAACTCCAGCGCGGCCACGTCGGTCTCGAACGTCTTGGCCACGCCGGTCGTCAGGTAGTAGCCGCCGGGAAAGATGACCCCCTGGTCCTCGGGCAGCCGCTGGCAGGCCTGCCCGATCCCGTCCAGCCTGGTCACGCTCTTGGTACGGGTGTTGAAGACCAGGTAGCGCCAGTCGGTCTCCTTGTAGGGCCGGATCTTGAGCAGGATCAGCGGCCCCACCCGCGCGTGGAACACGTCGGCGTCGGCCAGGCTCTGCAGCCGCTCGGCGACCGGTTCGGAGTAGACGCCCTCCCCCGACTCGGTGTTGTTCTCGACCTTGATGGTCAGGTCGCCGCCGACGGTCTCGACGAACAACTCACCACCGATGGAGATGTGCGGGTGCCGCCCGAGCACGTGGTCGTCGCGGGTCGTCTCGACCCACTCGAAGTCGTGCGAGGGCGGCAGGACGTGGTCGCGCTCGCCCCGCGAGTCGAGATAGGACAACACGCCGTCGGCGGTCATCGTCCAGCGCAGCACCCGGATGTCCTGCGGCCCGGTCTGGAAGATCGCCAGGAGCTTGCCCTCGATCTTCCGCAGCTGCAGCAGCCGGGTGTCCTTGTAGTAGCGGTAGAGCTCGCCGAAGTCCTTCTCGAAGGCCGGGTCGCCGAACACGCTCTCCGAGTTGGAGAAGGTGAACGCGTCGCCGTCGCGCGAGAAGTGGTGGAAGGAGAACACGTCGGAGACGCTGGTCTGCGGGCGCAGGCCGATGAACACGTTGTAGCCGAAGATCATGGTGTCGCCGGCGGAGACCACGTCCCGGGGCACGCAGTTGTTCTCGGTCCGGATGCGCTCGGTCCCCACCAGCCGCATCTCCGAGCCGCCGAACACCGCCAGGCGCCGGGTGTTGAGCTCCTCGGCCCGGCCGGCCAGCTCCTTGGCCTGCTCGGCCAGCCGGGCGCGGAGGATCTCGTAGGTGCCGGCGTCGAGTCCCGTCACTTCTCGGCCGGGGTGATCGCCGGGGCGGCCCCGTTCTTCATCAGGGTGGCGAGGAACGCCGACACGGTCATGTCACGGACGGCGCCCGAGTCGACCCCGGACACGATCTTGGCGAGGTCGGCGCTGAGGCTGGCGTCGCCGTTCAGGTAGGGCTCGGCGAGGGTGCGGGCCACCTCGGAGTTGTCGACGAAGCCGTCGACGCTCTTGCCCATGGTGACCGCGCCGACGAGCTTGTCGAAGAAGACGCTGTCGCCGCCGACGATGTCGATGTTGGCCTTCGACAGGCCGGCCGACAGCACCTCGGCCTGCGCCTCGGCGACCCTGCGGTGCACCTCGACCCCGGCCAGGCGGATCTCCTTCTCGGCCTCCAGCCGCAGGCGGTACTCCTCGTGGACGCGGCTCGCGTCCGACATCGCGGCCAGCGCGGCGGCCTTCTCGGTGAGACCCTCGGCCTCGGCCTTCAGCTTCTCCCCGACCATCATCGCGGCGGCCACGGCCTTGGCCTGCTCGCCGTCGGCCTCGGCCTTCAGCCGCTCACGGGTGCCCTCGGCCGACGCCAGGGCCTTCTCGCGCTCGACGATCGCCTCGGCCTTGCCGACCTTCTCGATCGCGGCGGCTTCGCGCTCCTTGACCTGCACCTCGGCCAGGCCGGTCGCGGCGGCCTCGGCCTGCACGCCCTCCGCGAGGCGGATCTTGGCGCGGGCGTCGAGCTCGGCGGCCTGCTGGCGCGACTCGGCCAGCACCAGCGCCTCCCGCGCCTTGAACTTGGACGCGGCCTCGGCGGCCTCGGCGGCCTTGATGTCCTTGACCAGGTTCTCCTGCGCCTCGGCCTCGGCGGCGATGATCACCGACTGGCGGGTGCGCTCGGCCTCCTCGATCACGCGCAGGCGCTTGATCTGCTCCTCCTGCTCGGCCACCGTCTTCTCGACCGCGATGCGCTCGCGCATGACCTCGGCGATCGAGCGCTTCTCGACCTCGAGCTCCTTCTCCTTGGCGATGCGCGACAGTTCGGTCTCCCGCTCGCGGGCGATGACCTCCAGCAGGCGGTCCTTCTCGATGCGCTCGCTCTCGATGGCGATCACGCGCTCGCGGTTCTTCTCGGCGACGGCGACCTCGCGGGCCTTGTTCTCGCTCTGGACGCCGATCTGCTCGTCGGTCTTGATCGCCGCGGCCTGGGCCTTGAGGCGCTCCTCGGCGCGCACCCGGGAGATCTCCGCCTCCTCGCGGGCCCGCATGGTCTCGACCTCGCGCTTCTGCTTGATCTCGGCGTCGGCCTGGCGGCGCTCCAGTTCGAGGATGGCCTCCCGGGCGTCGACGTTCTGCCGGGTGATCTCCTTCTCCTCGTTGCGCTGGAACTCGTTGGTCCGGACGTGCTCGATCGCGGTCAGCTCGGTGATCTTGCGGATGCCCTGGGCGTCGAGGATGTTGGCGGGGTCGAGCTTGGACAGCGGGGTCTGCTCCAGGTAGTCGATGGCCGCGTCCTCCAGCGAGTAGCCGTTGAGGTCGGTGCCGATGACGCGGATGATCTGGTCGCGGAACTCGTCGCGCTGGGTGTAGAGGTCGACGAAGTCGAGCTGCTTGCCGACGGTCTTGAGCGCCTCGGAGAACTTGGCGTTGAACAGGGCCTGGAGGGTCGACTCGTCGCTGGCGCGGGCGGTGCCGATGGCCTGGGCGACCTTCACGACGTCCTCGGCGGTCTTGTTGACCCGCACGAAGAAGGTGATCTTGATGTCGGCGCGGATGTTGTCACGGCAGATCAGGCCCTCGTGGCCCGATCGCTCGATCTCGATGGTCTTCACCGAGATGTCCATGAACTCGGCCTTGTGCAGCACCGGTAAGACCACGGCGCCGGTGAAGGTGACGTCGACCCGGCGCACCTTCGACACGATCAGGGCCTTGCCCTGCTCGACCTTGCGGAACAACCGGCTGACCACGATCACCAGCGCGATGACGACGATCAGCACGACCGCGATGAGTATGCCGGCTCCCGCCGAGATGACGTCCATGAACTACAGGCCCCCTTCGTATGGCATGACCCAGAAGAACTCGCCTTCCGCGTCATATTGGAAGATCAGCGCGGCCCCGCCCGCGCGGAAGACGTCGGCGCCGGTCTGGCGCACCTGGATGACCGAGGTCGAGCCGTCGACGGCGCGGATCTCGGCCTGACCGAAGTCGGTGGAGACCGACTGGGTCCTGATGACGCAGATCTGCCCGACGAAGTCGTGCCGTGAGGGCACCTTCTCGGGCGCGGGCGTGAGGCGGCGTACCAGGAACGCGGCCCCGAGGCCCAAAATGAGCGCGGCGGCCAGGACCACCCAGCCGAGCGCGGGCAACACCACGGATCCGGCCAGCGCGGCGAACCAGCCGGCGGCCACGAACCCCGAGACCTCGCCCGCGGGCAGACCGTCGAGGTCGACCACGCCGAAGGCCACGAGCAGCCAGAATCCGATGACGACGATCAGCGCGAAGCTGAACAGGACAGCCGGGAAACCTAATGCGGCGTCCAGGAAATCGCGCAACTTCTATCCCCTTTACGGCATTTGTGCCGCCCCCTCTTGCAAACGTGGAATCTATCAGCGGGGTTCCGCAGGGAATAGGGCCATTTATGCCGTACGCCCCTGCCGCGCGACGGCCCAGATTCCCAACGCCGCCAGCGCGGCGATCTCCGTGAACACCAGCCCGCGCTCGACCGCTCCGAGCCCGACCGGCATGGCCCGCCACCAGGGGATACCGTCGCGCGCGGCGGTGTAGCCGATCATGGCGATCCCGGCGATCCACACCACGGCCCCGAACCCGAGCGCCGCCGCCACCCTCGCCATCGGGTCGCGCCACGGCCGGGCCAGCAGCAGCACGGCGACCGGCAGGCAGACGAACGCCACCACACTGCCGACGCGGTGGACCGACCCGGAGAACGACGGCCCGACGGACCAGTCGTGCTTGGGGAAGGTGGCCACGATCAGCAGCCCGAGGCTCCACCCGGCCAGGGCCACGAGCCCCAGCGGCCGGGCCCGGCGCTGCGCGACCAGGGTCGCCCCGATGCCCAGCGACCCCAGCGCGATCAAAGCGACCGAGACGCCGAACAACCAGGCGTGCTCGCCGAGCTGGTGCTCACTGATCGTCCGGCGGGCCAGGTCGATGCCCGAGGAGAACTCAAGGGTCAGGATGGCGGCCGCGGCCACGGTGATGGCACCGAGACCGGCCTGGGCGGGAACGCGCATGCTCTCTAAAATGCCACCATGCTCGTGGTGCAGCGGGTGCTGACTCGCTGGGACAAGGCCGGTCGCGGTGCGGCCGCGGCCACGCTGCGGGGGTCGCTGCCGGATCGGGTGCCGCTGCCGGCCTGCACGGGAGACGCCGTCTTCCACGACGTGACGCTCTCACCACGCGCCGAGACGCTCCGGGAGCTGACCCTGCCCGCGACGGTGGCCGGCCTGCGCATCCATCCCGGCGGCCGGGTGTCCCGGGCCCCGGTGCTCGCCTCTCATCCACGCGACCGGCGGCCGGTCGACCTGTTCACGCTGGCCCCGGGCCAGCGGGCGCGCTACCGGGCCAACTTCCGCTTCAGCGGATACAGCCTGGAGTGGTACTACGAACAGTGGACGGTCACGCTCGCCCACGACGTCGGCCTGGAGGGCGGGTTCGACCACGAGGTCGACGACCGGGTCAGGCTCTATCCCTGAGGGTCTTCAGGGCGCGGTCGGCGTGGTCGGTCATCACGACCTCGTTGTGGATCACGTCGACGACCCGGAAGTCGGTGTCGATGACGAAGGTGACCCGCCGGGTGACGAACGGCCCGACGGCGACCGAACGGCGTACCCCCATCTGCTTGGCGACCAGACCCTCCTCGTCGGACAGCAGCGGGAAGTCGAGCCGGTTGCCCTCGGCGAACATCTTCTGCCGTTTCACCTTGTCCTTGCTGATCCCGACGCGGACCGCTCCAACGGATGTGAATTCGGCGGCCAGGTCACGGAAGTGACAGGTCTCGGCGGTGCACCCGGACGTCATCGCCGCCGGATAGAAGAAGAGCACCACGGGCCCTTCCTTGAGGAACTCGCTCAGGCGACGGGTCTCCCCGTTCTCGTCCGGAAGCGCGAAGTCCGCGACGAGTTCACCGATTTTCATGTGTCACTTTCTACCAGTGCGGGATGTCGGGAATCATCTGCCCGGATCACCACATCCGCCCAATCCTGTGGCCGGACCTCCTCGGCGTACCGCTCGAAGGCGGGCAGCGTCCATTTCTCCTCGGTACGCCGTTCCAGCGCCTTCCTCGACAGGCTCAGGTGGACCGAGAAGTCGATCGGCAACCCCTGCCCGAGGAGCAGCGGCCCGTCGAGGACGACGACGGCGTTCTCCGGGAGCACCTGGTAGGGCGCGCGGGTGGCCCGGTCCCTGACCGGGTCCCACAACGAGGGGATGACCCGGCCGGTGCCGCCCGGTTCGAGCGGCTGGAGGACCTCCCGCGTCAGGCCCTTCACGTCGAGCCAGCCGTCGTAGTAGGAGTCGGGGTCCTGCCGGCCGAACTCGTAGCGGAGCGAGGCGGCTCTGAGGAAGTCGCGGGCCGACACCCTGAGGACGGGGCGACGGACCCGCAGCCTGTCGGCGATCTTGTCGGCCAGCTCCCACGGCCGGGCCGCGTCGGCGCCGTCGACGGCCACCCGCACCCAGCCGGGCCGTTCCGAGATCGTCTCGGCCAGTTCCGTGACGAGCCCCTCGACGGAGACCGGACGTACACCCACCAGACCATCATGCCCTGCTGACAAGATGGGGGCAGTGCCCCCATGTACGGGGGGCAGCGCCCCCCAATACTGCTGAACGTGAGCGATTCGGCCGACCTTCCGCAGTTCCCCGGTGTCCTGGACACCGTGCGCGCCTGGCTCTCCTCCGCCGATCCCCGGCCTCTGGTGCTGACGGGGCCGCCCGGCAGCGGCACCGCGGCGTTGCTGGCCCGGCTCCGCGAGCACCTCGCCGGAGAGCCGTCCGTCGTCGTCTGCGACGACCTCTGTGACGATCCCGCCCGGTTGCCCGCGCGGCCGGGCCTCCGGGTGATCACCCGCGCCCGCCGCCGGCACGACGGGCCGCTCTCGCTTCCGGTGCGGCCCCTGCGCGGCCACGGCCCCGACAGCGAGGTCGTCCGGCACTTCCTGCGGTGCCTGCGCCGCCGCGACCCGACCGCCGTCGTCGCGGCCGAGGACCTGTCCCAGGTGAGCCAGGTCTGCGCGGCCTCGTTCGGGCTCTCCGCCGACGTCGACCTGCTGGCCGGGCTGGTCGCCCGGTACGGCCTGGCGGCCGTGCGCGACGCGGTCGCCGAGGACCACCAGCGCACCCGGCTGGCCGGGCTGCTCGGCGACGCCCACGGCCACCACGACCTGAGCGGCGACGAGATGGTGGTGCTGGCCTCGATCCTGGCCCTGCCGGGCGGGGCGAGCGAGAACGTGCTGCGCCACTCCTTGCCGCGGTGCGACATCGGCGGGCTGACCGCCTCCCTCGTCGAGCGTGGCCTGGTGGTGCGCGCCGAACCCCGGCGCTGGCACCTGCGGGTGAGCGGCTTCCCGGCGGCGAGCTGGTGTGCCGCGCGACCGGAGGTGTCGCTCGACGCGATCCGCCAGGCGCAGGCCGACTACCTGTCCGGCCAGGTCGCACGGCTGGCCGCCGGCGTCCTCACCGACAACCAGCGGGCCGTGTTCGCCGAGTTCGACCACGAACGGCGCAATCTCAACGCCACCCTCGCCGAACTCGTCGGCGGCGGCCGGTACGCCCAGGCCGTCGCCCTCATGCGGGACGCCCTGCCGTTGCTGGCCCGCACCTCCGGCGTCGCCGGGCTGCTGCCGCACCTGCTGCCGGTCATCCGCAGGTACACGCCCGCGACCCCGGCCGAACGGCACACGCTGTCGCGGCTGGCCGTCCGGGTGTTCGCGGCCGCTGGGGAGCAGGAGGCCGCCGCCGTCTGCTTCGAGGCGCTGCCGGAGACCGACCCGGACGTGCCGCTGCTGGCGGCCCTCGTGCAGGCCGGGCCCGACCCGGAGGCGCTGGCCGCCTGCGTGCGGACCGCCCGGGACCAGGGTGACGCGGTCCGGCTCGGCGAGTCGGTCGGCGAGTACGTCGCCTGCCTGGTCCGGCTGCGCCGGTTCGACCACGCCGACGCCGAGTGCCGTACCGCCCTGTTCGAGGCGATGTGCGGCGGGGACGACCACGCCGCGGGGTCGTTGCTGCTCTGGCGCGCGGCCGCCGCCACCGCCCTGGCCACCGGCGACGGCCGCCTGTACGTCGAGCGTGCCCTCGCCAAGCTGCTGCCCCTCGGCCCGGCGGCGGCCATGTCGGCGATCGCCGCCGTGCTCGACGGACGCCACCAGCGCGACCTCCAGCAGAGCGCCGTCGATCTGGCGATGGTCGCCGGGTCGCTCGGCCGGGCCTGCGCGGCCGAGTCGGAGCGTCCGGTGGAGGCCGGCTGGCTGCTCGCCGGGCGGATCGGCGTCCGGCCGGTGCGCCGCTGGGTGACGGCGGGAGAGGGGGTCGACCTCGCCGACCTGCTGTGCGAGCTCCTCCAGCGCCGGTTCGGCGACGACCCGGCCGCCCCCCGGCCCGTGCCCCAGGGCGGCGTCGACCCGCGGGTGCTGCGGGAACGGTCGCGGCTGACCGCCCGCGAGTCGGAGGTCGCCGGGCTGGTCGCGACCGGCCTGACGAACAAGCAGATCGCCCGCCGGTTGCGCATCTCCGAGTGGACGGTGGTCAACCACCTGCGCCAGGTGATGCGCAAGCTCGACTGCGCCTCCCGGGTCCAGGTCGCGCGCTGGGTGCACGACCTGGAGGCCGGGTCAGCCCGTCTCGAACCGGCCGACGGCGACGGTGTGCAGCAGGGCCGGGTCGACCAGCGAGGCGAAGTCGGCGGTGACGCGGCCGGCGTCCAGCGCGCCCATCAGCCCGAGGTGCCGGTCGACGTACGCCGGGGGGTCGATTCCGCAGGAGAGGAGTTCCGCGTACTGCTGCGTCACGGCCAGGGTCGACTCGTACAGTTCGGGCGCGGCGGCGAGCATGCGGTCCCTGACCCGCGTGACCAGCCCGTGGTCGACGTCACCTTCGCGGAACCGCGTTAACACCCGGGTGATCGCCTCGGCCGCGGCCGGGGCGCGGGCGGCGTCCACGAAGCCGCTGACGACGAACACCCCGCCGGAGAAGAACGGCATGAACCGGGCCTCGATGCCGTAGCTGGCCCCCATCCGGCCGCGCAGTTCGCGGTTGAGCAGCGAGTCGGGGCCGCCGCCGAGCAGCTCGCCCGCGACCCGGGCCGACGGCCAGCGCGGGTCGAGCCGGTCGACCGCGAAGCAGCCGAGCACCAGCCGGGTCTGGGGGCCGCCCCGGCCCGGCCGGTGCGCCCGTCCGGGCCGGTCCGCCGGGAGCGGCGGGACGTCGGCGAGGGGCAGGTCGTCTCCGGTGGGCACGTGGGCGAACGCCTTCGCGGCGGCGTCGGCCGCGCCGGTCCCGGCCAGGTCCCCGGCCACGATCAGGGTCATCCGGGCGGCACCGGGCACGACGGCCGTGACGTCGTCCAGGGTCAGCGCCCGCCAGGCCGTCTCCGTGCCGCCGAGCGGGCGGCCGTACCGGGAGCCGGGGGCGAGCACCGACTCGTGGATGAGCTTGTTGCCGAGCGCGATCGGGTCGTCGGACTCCATGGCCCGTTCGGCGACGACCTGGCGGCGCAGCGCCTCGAACGAGCGGGCCGTCGGCGTGAAGGGGTGGACCGTCGCGGCCATCGCCTCGAACAGCCGGGGCAGTTCGGCGGCCGGGCAGTCGCCCATGACGATCGGGCCCCGGTGCCCGCACCGCGTGGTGACCATCCCGCCCGCCAGGGCCAGCGCTCCGACGGTCCCGTCGCGGTGGTGCGGCGCGTCGGCGTTGAGCAGCGCGGCGTACGCCGCCACCACCCCCTCGGTCTCCGGGCGTTCGACCGCCGTGGTCGGCAGCCCGATCGACAGGGCGGCGGTGGCGACGTGCCGTCCGGGCATGTCGGCGAGCAGCACCCGCAGGCCGTTGTCCAGCGTGAACGTCTCCGGCTGGGGGAAACGCCAGGTCACAGGATCCATGAGGGTTCTCCGGCGGCGTGGAAGGCGACGACCGACGGCCGCGCCATCGGCCCGGCGGCCAGCGCGGCCACCTCGGCGTTGGTGACCCGGCGGACGGCGTCGAGCCGCGCGGTGACCCCGGCGGCGTCGCCCGACCAGGCGTGTTCCCGGCACAACTCCTCGGCGAGCGTGCGGGCGGCCCCGAGGACGCCCAGCTGTTCCCTGATCCGCAGGGCCTTGGCGGCGGCCAGCACGTCGGGCGGCAGCCCGTCGCGGGCCACGGCGGCCAGGCGGGCGGCGACGTCCCGTTCGAGCCCGGCCAGGTCGGCCGCGGCCGGGGCCGACAGCTTGACCAGGCCGATCGCGGGCCCGAGCGCGCACCGGGCGTGCTGGCCGAGCGCGCCGAGCAGGCCGGGCCGCGACCCGAGCACCGACCACGGGGCACTGGCCAGGGCCGCCATCACCACCTCGGCCGCGGCCGAACCCGGCGGCAGGGCGAAGGTCAGCCGCACCATGGACGTCGGCTGGCCCTCCTCGACGTCCTCCCGCGCCCCCAGCGGCTCCCCGGTGACCGGCGGCGGGGCCGGCCGCCCCGAAGGCAACCCGGCCAGGTGGTTCCCGGCGAGCTCCACGGCCGCGTCGGGGTCGGCCGCGCCGACGACCGACACGACCAGCCGCTCGGCGCCGTAGTGGGCCTCGACGAACGCGGCCACGTCGTCGGGCGTCACGGCGGCGACCTCGGCGGGGTCGCCGACCGGCGGGCGGCCCGCCGGGTGGTCGCGCCCGAAGAGCAACCGCAACCCGCGCCGCAGCCCCGACCCGAACCGGCCGGGTTCGTCGCGTTCGCGGATCTCCTCCAGCACGATCCGGCGGTGCCCGTCCAGCACGTCCGCGCGCACGCCGCGCCGCCCGCGCCGCACCCGGTCGCCGGCTTCGGCCAGCAGCGCCGGGAGGGCCGTCGGCGGGCCGGTCGCCACGTAGTTGGTGCACTCGTAGCCGGTGGTGGCGTGCGCCGAGCCGCCCTCGGACATGACGTGCTCGACCACGTGGGCCAGGCCCGACCTGCCGGCGGGGTCGTGCAGGGAACCCGCGCCGTGCCAGGCGTTGACCGCGACGAAGCCGAGCCCCGGGTCGGGCCGCACGATCAGCGTCGCGCCGCCCGGCAGCCGGCGGGTGAGCAGCCCGTCCATCACGCGCCCACGGGGTCGGGGGCCGCCTGGGCGTGCACGAACGCCTGGTAGGCGGGGCTGGCCGACGACAACGTCCCGTGGTCGCCCACGGCGGTGACGCGCCCGGCGTCGACGACCACGATCGTGTCGGCCGCGGCGACCGTCGACAGGCGGTGGGTGACCATCACCACGGCCCGGTCGCGGCCCAGGTCGGCGAGCAGGTCGGTGAGCCGCCGTTCGTTGACGCCGTCCATGTGGGCGGTCGGTTCGTCGAGCAGCAGGACCTCGGCGTCGGTCAGCAGGGCGCGGGCGATGGAGAGGCGCTGCTCCTCGCCGCCGGACATCTGGTCGCCCGCGCCGAGCACGGCGTCGAGCCCGGCGGGCAGGGCGCGCACGGCCTGTTCCAGGCCGACGTCGCGCAGCGCGGACCACAACTCGTCGTCGGACGGGCTGTCCGACCGGCCCAGCGCCAGGTTCTCGCGCACGCTCATGGACAGGATCGCCGACCCCTGCTCGACCAGGGCGACCCGGCGGCGGACCTCGGCGGTCGGCCACTCCTGGAGGGGCACGCCGAGGAGCTCCACCCGTCCGGCCTCGGTCTCGACGAAGCCCTCGACCACGTTGAGCAGGGTCGACTTGCCCGCCCCCGACGGCCCGACGATCGCGAGCACCCCGGTGCGCGGCACCTCCAGCGACACCCGGTCGAGCACCGGCTTGCCGCCGAGCGACACCTCGACGTCCGAGAGCCGCAGCGCGGGCGCGCCCGGCGCCACCTCGGGCGTGCGTGCCGCCCCGGCCGGTTCGGTCTCCGCGCCGAGCACCTCGTCGACCCGCCGCGCGGCCGCCTTGCCGACGGCGATGCGGCCCGCGCCCTGCGCCAGCGCCATCAGCGGGTTGACGAGCTGGAACAGGTACATCAGGAAGGCGATGAACGCCGTGGTCTCCAGCGCGCCCGAGGCCAGCCGCACCCCGCCCACGGCCAGCACGCCGATGATGGCGACCTGCTGGCCCAGGCCCATCAGCGGGCTGATCGCCGCCTGGGCCCGCGCCGAGCGCACCGCCGACGCCGCCGCCTCGCCGATCTCGTCCTCCAGCGGGGCGATGGCGCGGTCCTCCGCCCGGTACGCCTTGACCGTCGTCACCCTCGTGAACACCGACTGCGCGGCCTGGGCCAGCCGGCCGAGCGCGGCCTGCTGCGCCTCGGCGGCCCGGCGCATGCCCGCCAGGAACGCCCTGATGGCGATCGCGGCCACGACGAACGTGCCGACCGTCACGGCCAGCATCACCCAGTCGAGGACGCCCATCACGATCAGGTACGCCGTCACCATCACCGCCGACACCGGCATGACCGTGACGCCCGTGTCGGTGATCGCGCGCATCTGGGCGGCGTCCGGCCCCATCCGGGAGACGACCTCGCCGACGCCGATCCGCCGGATCACCGGCACCCGCAACCGCACCGCCCGGCGCACCACGGCCAGGCGCACGTCCTCGATGGCCCGTTCCCCGGCCGCGCTCAGCAGGTAGGACGACCAGCCTCCGGCGAACGCCCCGGCCAGCACGATCACGACGAGCTGCGCCACCGGCCAGACGACGTCGCCGCCCGCCCCGCCGATCACGCCCAGGATGCGGGCGATCAGCAGCGGCGTGACGATCCCGGCCGCGGCCGAGACCAGGGCGAGCACGAGGGAGGCGGCCAGCCGGCCGCGCCGCGCCCTAACCGACCGGGACAACAACCCGAGTGTCGGCGACTCCGCCATCGGACCCTCCCCTCGCGCGCACGGCGGCGAAGATCTCGCGCAGGTCGCGCATGCACTCCTCCTGGCCGTACATGTTGTTGACCGAGCTGGGGTTGACGACGACCTCGTCCACCCCCAGGTCGTGATATTTGGCGATCTCGGCGGCGATGTGGTCGGGGTCGCCGTAGACGTACACCCCGGCCTGCACGAGTTCCCTGGCGCCCGACACCGGGTCGGAGGCGTCCACGTCGAGGCCGGCCTTGCGCAGCATGTCGGTGTAGTGGGGGGCCGACAGGTGGCTGATGCTGCCGTACTGGGCCAGCAGGTTGGCCGAACGGCCGGGCCGGGCGACGGCCGCGTGCACGACCGAGACGATACGCGGCGGCGGCTGCACCCCGGCCGCGCCCTGCGCGACGGCCGGCATGACGACGTCCTCGATGTACTTGAGCGGCGTCAGCCACGTCATCGCCAGGTCGCCGCAGCGGCCGGTGACGCGGGCCATGGCGGGCCGCAGCACCCCCGCGCCGATCTCCACCGGCGGGCAGTCCATCGGCGGCAGCGCGGCGTCGACGGTGAAGTGCTCGCCCCGGTGCCGCACGTGCTCGTTGCGGGCCAGCCTGCGGGCGACGTCGATGAACTCGCCGACGATCGCGGCCGGTTTGGCGTACGGCTCGCCGCGCAGCTGCGTCACGTACTGCGGGTAGGCGGCGCCGTAGCCGATCGCCACCGGCCGCCGCATGAGCCGGGCCAGCGACCGGGCCTGCAACGCCGCGTCGTACGGGTGGCGCAGCACGATCAGCCCGACGGCCATGCCGATCGAGATCCGGCAGCCCGTCCCGGCCAGGTAGGCGACCGCCGGGTGGGACTCGATCCGCAGCGACTGCCCGAGCCACAACCGCGCCGCACCGATCTCCTCGGTCAGCCGCCCGTACGGGACGATCGTCTCGGGGTCCGTCGGCTGGTGCGGGAACATGAACGACACCTTGCGCGAGCTCACGACGCCACCTCCACCAGCGGGCTGTCGGCGTTGCGGTGCGGCGCGAGCGGGTCGGCGTTCGCGTCGGCGAGCGCCTCGGCGACGGCCTCGGCCAGGTCGCGGCCGTCGAACAGGTGCCGCGCCACACCGTCGGCGACCGCCATCGTGCGGTGCTGGCCCAGGCTCATGCGGTCCCATCCGGGCCGGGTGTCGCGCGGCTCCCAGCCGTACGCGACGCCGTCGGCGATCGGGCTGGTCATCACCGAGTGGGCCGGGTTGAGGCCGGGCAGGTTCCGCACCGCCGCGACGACGCCGCCCACGGCGTGCCACGACTCCTCAGTCAGGTAGACGACGATGGCGTCCCGGCGCGGATACTGGTCGGCCTTGGCCAGCACCTTCGCCCGGTACGTCGCCCCGGCGTCCTCCAGCCGGCTCAGCACCGCGTGCCACACGGCGGGCGCCATCGACGGCTCGTCGACGTGCAGGTAGAGCCTCAGCAGGTGGCCGCCGGTCTCGTGACCGCCCGCCGAGCCGTTGACCAGGAAGAAGCCCGGAGAGAGCGTCGGCCTGATCGCGGGCAGCTCCAGCGTGGTGCGGGTGCCGATCTCGGGCAGCGGCGTCGGGCTCTCGTCGCCGGGCACCCGCAGGCGCACCCGTCCGACGTCGAAGAGCACGTGCCGGCCGAGCGGGCTGTCGATCAGGGCCGACCGCACGACCGCCGGGGTGCGGCTGGTGCGGTGGGGGGTGGCCTCCCGCAAGAGGTCCTCGAAGTCGTAGTCGCGGCGCGGGTCCCACTCGCCGGGCCTGGCGGCCGAGCCGCTGTGCCAGTGGCGGTAGAGCACCGGCCCGAGGTCCTGGCGCAGCCGGGTGCGGTTGTCGCCGGTGACCGTCTCGTCCCCGACGGTCACCGAACGGGTGTCCGGGTCGAGGCGCAGGTCGCCGAGCAGGTGGTCGAGCCGGTCGAGGAGACCCTGGTGGGCGATGGTCATGATCAGTTCTCTCCAAGGCCGATGGTGGGGGCGAACTTCTCCGGCGTCGTGAGCGCGTTGCGGCCGATCCCGGCCATGCCGCGCTCCACCGCGCTGAGCCGCGCGCCGTGCACGGCGCCCGCGAGCAGCCGGTCGAAGAAGTGCCACCCGATGTAGCCGGTGGCCCGCACGGCCAGGCCGTCGTCCGGACGGGCGACCTCGCGGTAGCCCTGCCAGAAGCGGCGGATGTGCTCGCGCACGGCCGACAGGTGCCGGTCACCCGCGGCGACGATCGCCGCGTGGGCGGCGCCCGGCGACAGGCCTGTGTCCAGGTCGAGCTCGCGGAACATGCGCGCCACCGCGTGGTGCACGAACTCGCCTGCGAAGCCGCCGACGTCCCGGGCCGGGTCGTGGTGCCGGAACTCCTCCCAGTCGATCACGTAGAGGTCCTCACCCGAGCACAGGAACTGGTCCAGGCGCAGGTCGCCGTGGGTGACGGTGGCGGGGGCGGCGGCCGAGACGCGGTGCAGCGCGGCCAGCGCCTCGACCAGCACGCTGTCGTGCTGGAGCAGCGCCCACGCCTCGACCTCGCCGCCGCTGCAGTTGGCGTAGTCCTCGGGGCTCAGCGCGTAGAAGGCGTTGGCCCGGCGGTCGTCGGCCGACTCGGGCACGTCCTCGGCGCGCGGCAGGGAGTGCACCTCGCCCAGCACCCGGCCCATCCGGTACGCCAGTTCGACGTCGAGCTCCCCTGCCGCCAGCAGGTCGGAGGCGGCGCGGGAGTCCGGCACGTACCCGAAGACCAGCAGGCACTCCTCGGCGTCGGCCCCGTGGAACTCGGGCACCCGCAGTTCGGCCGTCGGGTGGCCGGCGATCAGCCGCTGGAAGGCCAGCACCCGGTTCATCCGGGCGGCGGCGTGCGCGCGGTCCCCCCGCAGGCGCTTGACGAACAGCTCGGGCCCCTCGGCGGTCGGCACCAGCCAGTTGTCGTTGCGGCCGAGGAAGCCGCGCATGCCCTCCACGACGGGCGTGGCCCCGCTCAGCGAGGCGACGGCCTGGACGAACTCCTCCGGGCGCGCCACCGGCCGGGCCGCGACCAGCCGGGTCGTCCGTGTTTCCTCTTTCAGGTCCATGCGCCGAAACCTACGGACGCGGAAAGGCTCCGCGACATCCCAGGAATGCACCGGCAGCAGGCATATGGCAGTTGCCTGGCAGATCCTTGCCGGTCGGCGTTCCCGAATGGCAGGAACCCGGTGACGAGGGCGCGCAGATTCTCGTCATTCCGCCGGGATCGGCGGCCCTGTTTCCTTTCTTCCGACGAAAGGAGATCTCATGCCCGGCGAACTGATCGCGGGATACGCGAACTACGCCAGCACCGAATCGGTCCTCAGCGAGAACACGACCGCCGAGTGGTGGCCGATCACGTCGTACACCGTCTCGCTCTCCACGACGACCACCTCGATCTGGATCTGAGGGGCGCGCCATGTCCGAGCTGATCGCGGGATACGCCAACTACGCCAGCACCGAGTCGCTCCTCCAGGAACACTCCGAGGCCGGTCACTGGACCGAGTGGACCCTCTGGTTCACGGTCACCATGAGCGTCACCCCCACCACGTCCTACTGAACCGCGCGGAAAAAGGAAGACCATGTCCGAGCTGATCGCCGGCTACGCCAATTACGCCTCCACCGAGGCGATCCTCCAGGAACAGGCCGCCGGGCGCGTCCTCGAAGCGGGTCTGTTCTTCTCGGTCACCTTCAGCTTCACCCACAGCAATTCCATCTCCTTCTCCATCTGACAAAAGGAAACGGGAAATGAACGACCTCATCGCCGGTTACGCCAACTACGCCTCCACCGAGGCCATCCTCCAGGAGCGGCAGCTCGCCGCCCGTGAGCCCGAGACGGGCCTGTTCACGCTCACCATCACCATCTCGCTGACCATCACGGTCACGATCAGTCTCTGACCCGGAGGTCCCGATGCACGAGCTCGTCGCCGGTTACGCCAACTACGCCTCGACCGAGGCCCTCCTGTGGGAGCAGGCCGCCGGGATCGAGGCGGGATACCACTCGGTCGTCTACAGCTGGGGCCCCACCAACTCCATCACCCTGACCGTCACCTTCTGACCGAAAGGAAAAGGAAATGAACGACCTCATCGCCGGATACGCCAACTACGCCTCCACCGAGGCGATCCTGCACGAACGGCAGATCGCGAGCCGCGACGCCGAATCGATCAGCGCGACCGTGACGGTCACCTGGACCCTCACCGTCTCCTGGTCCTACTCCTGGTCCTACTAGGAATCGCGCAGCACCGCGGCGTGTTCCCCCAGCGCCGCCCGGTTGGGGAGCCCGGTCTTGGCCAGCAGGCTGGCCACGTGCTTCTCCACCGTCCGCGGTGAGATGAACAACCGTCGGCCGATCTCGACGTTGCCGAGCCGCTCCGCGAGCAACAGCAGAACCTGGTGCTCGCGAACGGTCACGCCGAGGTTGCGCAGTTCGCCGGGCACCCCCTCCCGCCCGGCCCGCCGGTACGACACCGCGGCCCCCGCCTGCCGCAGCAACGTCCGGCAGGCCGCCGTCACCGCCGTGACGCCCGCCTCGTGGAAGTGGTCCTCGGCGGCCCGCAACCACACCACCGGCTCGCCCCACCCGTCGGCCAGCGCGGCCTCCGCGACCAGCCGGGCCCCCAGGTGCGCCGCCTGCGGAAACGGCTCCCCGGCCGCCCGCGCCTCCGCCATCGTCCGGCCGGCCGCCGCGTGCTCCCCCCGCCTGCCCAGCAGCACCGCGCGGGCGAGCAGCAGGAAGTGCCGGTTCCACCGCAGTTCGGCGGCCGGGCGCGCGTGCACGGCCGCCCAGTCGTCCAGGGTGAGCTCGCCGGCCAGCGCGCCCAGCAGCACGGCCAGGCCGTAGCGGCCCGTCATGTAGTAGAGCGTGGGATGGTCGTCCTCCCACGCGCGGGCCCTTTCGAGCAACTCCGCCGCCTGTTCGCGGTCCTCCTCCAGCAGGGCGCAGAACGCCTGGCAGAGGCCGTACACGACGGGGGTGTGCAGGCTCTGCTCACCGCCCCACCTGCGGAACTCGGCCAGGGCGTGCTCCATGGCGTCGCGCCGCCCCTGGTGGGCGGCCAGCGTCGCCTGCGCCATCAGCAGGTACTGCGTGTACGCCGTGTGCCCCAGCCGGATCGTCGTCTCGACGCAGGCGGCGGCGGTCTCGGCGGCGCTCTTGTACTCCGCCCGCAACACCCGCGTCATGACCAGGGACGCCTCCGCGCTGTGGACCAGGCTGATCGCGCCCGCCTGGGTGGCGGCCCGCAGCACCTCCTCAAGCGGCTCGCTCTCCCCGGTACGCATGTTGTGGTTGGCCGCCAGCCGGTACATCGCCCGCAACCGCCACAGGCTCAGCCCGTGCACCTCGGCGATGGCCATCATGCGGGTCAGGCACCGGTCGGGCTCGCCGAACCCGTGCACCCTCGTCAGCATGGCCAGCCGCTCCCACGCCTGGCAGGCCACCTCGGGCAGCGGGATGCGCTCGGCCACCTCGGCGGCCCGTCGCGACAGCGCCTCGGCGGCGGCCATCTCGGCCGGTCCGGCCTCGTTGACGCCGTGGTCGGGGAACAACAACTGCGCCTCGATCACGTCGATCGCGGCGCCGCGCGCCTCGTCGGGCAGGCTCTCCAGCAACCGCCGCACGGCCGCCACGTGGACGCGCCCGGCGGGCAGCTCGCCGATCTCGGCGGCGACCCAGGCCAGTTTGGTGCGCAGGTCGATCTCCTGCCACAGGCCCATCGACAGGTCGTCCGACGGGCCCTCGCGGACCAGCTCAAGCGCCCGGTCGGCCCGGCCGCCCTCGGTCAGCGCGTGCAGCAGCCGCCGCAGCGTGTGGGCCCGGCGCTCGGCGGGCCCGCCCTCCTGGAGCCGGTCGGCCCGTTCGAGCAGGGTCGCCGCGACGTCGGCGGCGCCGCCGTTGAGGTAACGTTCGCCCGCTTCGGCCAGCAGCGCCCCGGCCGTGTGGACCTCCCCGGCCGTCAGGCGCAGGCTCGCGGCGATCTGGAGCCACTCGCCCGGCAGCCCCGGATGCAGGCGTTCGACCGACCGGGCGGCCTGGCGGGCCAGCCGGGCCCGCTCCGCCGGGATCAGCTCCGCCGACAGGGCCTCGGCGGTCAGGGCGTGGCGGAAGGCGTACCACTCGCCGGCCGGTTCGTCGGGCACGACGAGCCGCGCCGTGGTGGCCGCCCGCAGGATCGCCTCGGTCTCCCGGTCGTCCAGGCCGGAGACGTCCTGGATGACCGGCACCGGGAACCGGTTCCCGAACACCGCCCCGGTCAGCAGCAGCTCGTGGGCGGCCGGTACGAGCGTCGCCAGACGCGCCGCGATCCCGCGTGCGCCCGGGTCGTCGTCGAGGGCGTCGACGAACTCCTCGACCAGGTAGGGCACGCCCTCGGTGTCGGCCACGAGCCGGTCCAGCACCTCGGCCGGCAACTCGTCCGGCCGTCCCCGGCAGGCCGCGACGAGCCGGCGGGTCTCGCCGGGCGACAGCGGCGGCAACTCGGCGACGTCCGCCACCTGGCGGCGGGCGCAGTCGTCGGCCAGCTTCCGGGCCGGACCGGCGTGCCCGCGCAGGTTCACCAGGAGCAGCGCCGGCACGCCGGCCAGGTTGTCGGCCAGGTACTCGACCACGCCCAGCGTGCCCGGGTCGGCGTCGTGCAGGTCCTCCAGCACCAGCACGCCGCCGCGCGACTCCCGTCCGAGAACGATGAGCAGCCGCAACACGGCCTCGGCGAGGATGACCGCCGACTCCAGCCGCTGCGCGCCGCCCTCCTCCCGCCACTCGGGCACCAGCGTCGTCAACGCCGGCAGGTAGGGCCGCAGCAGCGGGTCGTCGGGCGGCCTGCGCGAGCGGGCGAGCGAGAACAGGGCCTCGCTCAGCGGCTTGAACGGAATGTCCGCGCTGACCGCGCTTCCCCGCCCGCGCAGGCTGACCAGCCCCAGGTCACCGGCCTTCCGGAGCACCTCCGACGTCAGCCGGGACTTCCCCATGCCGGGATCGCCGACCAGGAAGACGGTTCTCCCGTGACCGTCCCCGACCTGCTCCAGGCACCTGTCGAACAGCGCTTTCTCGGGCTCCCGCCCGATCAGGACCGGCGACCTGGGCACGTTACTTGTGCGACACCGAGACGGGGTTGACGGGGTCGCCCTCCAGTCCGAGCGCGACGGTCGCGCCCGCGGCGGTGTCCGGCGACTTCAGGATCAGGGTCGCCCCGGCGGTCAGCCCCGCCAGCACGAGGGCCCGGGTCACCGGCCTGACGTTCGCCAGCCGCGCGCCGGCCGCGAGCACCGGATTCTGCTCAGTGTTCATCTGTTCTTCGTCACCTCTCGAAAAGGGTGCAGCAACAGCACCGACGGAACCTGCTCGGGCGCGGCCAGCCGGAGCAGACCGTGCCCGATCCCGGCCAGCCCGAGGAGCAGGCCGGGCGTGGAGACGTGGCCGGGGGTGGCACACCGTGCTCCATGGCGGCGCAGGGACGCGAGCACCGACGGGCCCTCGCGTTCCTGGAGTTCGGGGATTTCGAGCCTGCCCACGCGTCCGTGGCACAGGCTGTCGTCGGGCAGGAGCACAGGCGGAGGGGCCGTCCGGCGGGCCGGCAACCCGCCGCACCAGGTGTGGGCGTCCACGGGGCCGATCGGGACGTCGAGCCCGTACCGGCCGAGCGCCCAGGCGATGCCGGCCTGCCCGAACGCGAACCCCTCGGGCAGGTCCGGCGGCAGGTCACGGCCGGTCAGCAGGTCGGCACAGGCCGCCGCGACCGGCTCCGCCCCGATGGCGAGCATCGCCGCCAGGCACCCGGCCAGCCCGTCGTGCACGTCGAGCGCGCTCCGCTCGGAGATCGTCGCCCCGGCCAGCTCGACCGCCCGGCCGGACCACGCGAGCACCTCCGCGTCCCCGAGCAGGCGCCCGATCTGGGCCAGGCCGTAGGCCATTCCCCCCAGCCCGCCGAATCCGCCGCATCCCACGATCTCGGCCAGCGACGGCTCGGCGGCCAGGTGGTCCAGCAGCGCGGGCAGGGGGGAGACGGCCTGCCGCGCGGTCTCCAGGAGGTCGCCGCGCCCGGTGACCGTGCCGGCCTGGGCCAGGAACAACGCCACCCCGAGATACCCGGAGGCCAGCCCTCCGCCCAGGGGCATGACGGCGAGCCGGTCGCCGTCGACGGCCTCCAGCCCCAGCCAGTTGACGGCCGCACCCCGGCGGTGCGCGGTCGTGAGCAGTTCCTCGGCGATCCCGACGGCCGCCGCCAGGTAACCGGCGCGCGGTTCATCCGGCTGGTCAGGGCGTGGCGGATCGCCATCGACCCCTTCCGGGTCATGGCTCGGGGCCCCCGCCCGCGTTGCCAGTGACGCGCGAATGATCCACTCCTGCTTGCCCCGGTCGGCAGGCCCCAGCCCCGTCAGCTTCTCGGCCACCGATTCACGGCCCGTGCGGGCCGACTGCCACGGCACCCCCGTGCCGTCCCCAGCGTAGATCGTAGAGGAGTCAGGTGATGTCCAGAAATAAGGGACATCGCAGGAATTTATGTCCTGGACCTCGAACGGCACCGCGGCCTTTTGCAGGGGATCGTGCCCCGACAGCTCCATGAGCAGGGCATGGGTGCGCTCGCCCGAGTCGTCGAGGGCCGATCGCCATAACAGCTCGGAATAGATTCGGGTCGGCCGCAGGAGCAGTCGCACCCGCATGTTGCCGAACCGGGGGAACAACAACCGGTCCAGGTCCCGCCGCCCCTCGGCGACGGCGTCATAGGCCGTGCGGAAGCCGTCGAGCAGGTCGTCCGCGTACGCGGCCGGGTCGGCGAGCCGCCCGTCCAGCCGGGGACGGTTGGCGGCCCCCGCGAACGGAAGCGGCCCCCGCACCGGCCGCATGAGATCGGTGTCGCGGTCCTCCCACAGGATGCCCGAGAAGGCGTGCACCCCGGGCTCGCCGCCCAGCGCCGAGACGTCCTGGACCCCCTGGTCGCCGATCAGCGGCCGGGGCAGGATCGCGGTCGCGTCGACCGAACGCACCAGCGCGTCGTGGGCCGGATCGGCCAGGTCTCCCGCCAGCACCGGATGGAACAGCGTCTCGGCGTCGACCACCACGGGCTGGTCCCCGGCCGCGACGACGTTCTCGAAGTGCAGGTCGATCGTGTCCAGCGTGTACGCCAGCGCGAGCAGCGCCCCCATCCGGCGGTAGAACCCCGCCACCTCCGCCTCGGACGCACAGGGCCGCGCCTCGGCGAACTCGACCCAGCCATGGCCCTCCCGGGCGACGACCCGCAACGTCCGCAGCCCCAGGCCGGGCACCCGGCCGTTCAGCCAGCCGATCGCGGCGTTCAGGCACAGATGCGCCTCGACCGGTCGCGGCCGGTAGACGACCCGGGCCCCCGAGGCGAACCGCACCACCGACACCGGCCGTCCTCCGGCATGCGGATCACCCGCGGCCGAGAACCCGACCGGTGCCCCGGCGTCCGCGGGCAGCAGGCCGCGCACCGCCGTCTCGTCCTGCCCGAGCCGGTCCAGCAGCTCCGTCGCGTGGCGTGACGCCAGGTCGGCCAGGCCCGCGACGGCCGGATCCGGCGTCCGCGCCGCCCGCCTGGCGAAGTCGGCGTACCTCTCCTCCGGAGTCGCCCCGGACAACTCGCCCCTGGACCTGGCCTCGGCCAGCCGTACGGCCAGCCCCGGCGCGGCCCGCTCCGACAACCGGCCCACCAGATCCGCCGCGAAGGCCTCGGCGAACGCGGCCGTCCCGGGGTGGGCGGCCACCAGGCGCTCGGCGGCACGGCGGGCGACGGGTTCGACGACGGTGGCGAAGGGGTGGGTCACGCCCGCGATTATGTCGACCTGGAGTTCCCGATAAGGGGGGCGAACAGGTACGGAAATGGGCGATCTACAGTGGGCGGATGGGCATGGTGAACACGGTCGGGCTGGTCCTGCATCCGCGCCGCGACTCCAAAGAGGCCATCGACACGATCATCGAGTGGGCTCGCGGACGGGGTGTGACGGTGGTCGGGCTGCCCGAGGAGGTCGGGCGGATCGACTGCACCGCCCTGCCCGTCGGGCCCGCCGAGCTGGCCGCGCGGTCCGACCTGATGGTCAGCCTCGGCGGCGACGGGACCATGTTGCGGGCGATGCGGCTGATCGCGGGGCTGCCGACGCCGGTCCTCGGGGTCAACCTGGGCAAGCTGGGCTTCCTCGCCGAGATCGACGTCGAGGAGCTGCCGCCGGCGCTGACGGCCATCGACGCCCATGAGCACTTCGTCGAGGCGCGGATGGCCGTCCGGACGCTGCTGCCCGACGACGGCGAGGTGCTGGCGTTCAACGACATCGCGCTGGTCCGCCACCCCGGCGACGGGATGGCGGCCGTGGCGGTGTCGGTGGCGGGGCATCCGTTCGTCCGGCTGGCGGCCGACGCGGTGATCGTGGCGACCTCGACGGGGTCGACGGCCTACAGCTTCTCGGCCGGGGGGCCGATCGTCTCGCCCAACGTCGAGGGCTTCCTCGTGGTGCCGGCGGCGGCCCACTCGACGTTCAACCGGGCGCTGGTGTTGTCGGCCGACGAGGAGGTGACGCTGGAGGTGCTGCCGACCAGCGGGCACATCGCGGTCGAGGTCGACGGGACGATCGCCGGGCACCTGTCCCCGGGGCACCGGATCACCGTCACGGCGGTCCGGGCGGCGGCGCGGGTGGTGCGGCTGGGGTCGACGTCCTTCTACGAGCGGGCCCGGCGCAAGCTGCGCGTCAACGGGAGCGCCGAGGTCGACTAGCCGGTCACGTCGTCGAGGCGGGCCAGCAGGTGGCGGCGTTCCGGCTCGCTGCCGACCAGCTCCAGGGCCGCGCGGAACGCCTCCGCCGCCTCGGCCGGACGGCCCAGCCGGCGCAGCAGCTCGCCCCGGGCGGCCGGATAGACGTGCAGGCCGCGCAGCCGGGGCTCCCCGGCCAGGGCGTCGAGCAGGGCCAGGCCCGCTTCCGGGCCGTCGCGCATGGCCACGGCGACCGCGCGGTTCAGGTCGACCACCGGCGAGGGGGTCAGCGACCGGAGGACGTCGTACAGGCCGACGATCTGGGGCCAGTCGGCAGGCTCCTCGTCGTGCAGCGCGGCGATGGCGGCCTGCACGCCGTAGGGGCCGGGCGGGCCGCCGGTCAGGGCGGTGACGACCAGGGGCTCGCCTTCCTCGATCATGGCGCGGTCGTACAGGGAGCGGTCCTGGTCTTCGAGGAGGACCAGCCCGCCGTCGGGGCCGGTGCGGGCGGCGCGGCGGGCGTGGGTGAGCAGCAGCAGCGCCAGCAGGCCGGTGACCTCGCGTTCGCCCGGCAGCAGGCGGTGCAGGATGCGGGCCAGGCGCAGCGCCTCCTCGGCCAGGTCGTGGCGGACGAGGTCGGGGCCGGCGCTGGCGGCGTAGCCCTCGGTGAAGATCGAGTAGATCGCCTGGAGCACGCCGGGCAGCCGCGAGGGCAGCTCGTGGGGTTCCGGCACGCGGAACGGGATGCGCGCCAGGCTGATCTTCTTCTTGGCCCTGACCAGGCGTTTGGCCATGGTCTCCACCGGCACCAGATAGGCCCGCGCCACCTCGGCCGTCGTCAGCCCGGCCAGGTAGCGCAGCGTGAGCGCGCCCCGGTCGGCCTCAGGGAGGGCGGGGTGGGCGCAGGTGAAGAACAGGCGCAGCCGCTCGTCGGGCAGCGCCCCCTCGAAGACCGGCGGCCCGCTCCGGTCGGCCTCGACCTGGAGCAGGGCCAGCCGGGCGGCGTAGGTCTTGTCGCGGCGGAGCCGGTCGACGGCGCGGCGGCGGGCGGTGGTCATCAGCCAGGCCCCCGGGCTGGCCGGGACACCGTCGGCGGGCCAGTGGAGCAGGGCCGCCTCGATCGCCTCGGAGGTCACCTCTTCGGCCAGGTCGAGGTCGCCGAACCGCCGGACGAGCGCGGCCAGCAGCCGGCCGCGCTCCTCACGGAAGATCGCCTCGACCGACGCGTTGACGTCGCCGGTCATGGACGTCAGGTGTACTCGATGATCGGCCGCACCACCATCGAGCCGCCGTAGCGGGCGCCGGGGCAGCGGGCCGCCCAGTCGGTGGCGGCGTCGAGGTCGGGCACGTCGATGATGTAGTAGCCGCCGAGCACCTCACGGGCCTCGGCGTAGGGGCCGTCGGTGACGACCTTCTCGCCGCCGTCGGTGATGTGGACGGTGGTCGACAACGACGGCTCCCCCAGGGGGTTGCCGTCGACGTGGATGCCGGCGTCGCGCAGCGACTTGTCGTAGTCGGCCCACTCCTGGAGCGTGCAGGCGTCGCTCGCGCCGTGGATCAGCAGCAGGTACTTCATCAGTACACCTCGCATTCCCGCAGCACGATCGCGCCGCCCTCCCACGAGCCGGGGCAGCGGGCCGCCCAGTCCAGGGCGGCCTCCTTGTCGGGGACGTCGAGCACGTAGTAGCCGCCGAGCACCTCCCGGGTCTCGGCGAACGGGCCGTCGGTCACGACCCGCTCGGCGCCGTCGACGCGGACGGTGGTGGCCTGGGCGACGTCGGTGAGGGACTCGCCGGAGACGTAGACGCCGGCCTCCTTGACCGACTTGTCGTAGTCCATCCAGGCCTCGAAGTCGCCCGCCGCGCCGCCGCTGTAGATCAAGAGCATGTATTTCATCGAGCCAACGCTCCTCGGTTCTTGTGGTCTGACGGGATGACGACGAACGGGCCCCCTTCAGATGGACACCGGAGCCAAGAAAATATTCCGCATGCTCACCGTGCACAACGCCGCCCTTCGCGGCCGCTCCGGCCGGTGGTCGCTGACCGCCGAGCGGGGCCGCGTCACCTCGATCCGCCCCGACTCCGGCACGACCCCCGCCACCCCCTCGCTCGACGCCGAGGGCAACTTGGTCACCGAGCCCTTCGTCGACGCCCACCTCCACCTCTGCAAGGTCCACACGCTCGACCTGGCGGGCGAGGGGCCGCTGGCGGCGTACACGAAGGGCACCATGGGCGCGGCCATGGACGCCATCGACGGCGCCTCGGCCGTGAAGACCCACCAGACCGAGGAGGCCGTCACCGAGCGCGCCCGCTCGGTCCTGATCGAGTCGGTCCGCCACGGGGTGCGGGCGGTGCAGGCGTTCGCCGACGTCGACCCGGTGGCCGGGCTGACCGGGGTGCGGGCGCTGCTCGCGCTGAAGGAGGAGTTCCGGGAGTTCGTGGACGTCCGGGTCGTCGCCTTCCCCCAGGACGGCCTGCTGAAGGCCCCCGGCACCGAGGAGCTCGTCGAGCGGGCGGTCGACCTGGGCGCCGACGTGGTCGGCGGCATCCCGTGGATCGAGCTCACCGACGCCGACGCCGCCGAGCACGTGCGGCGCATGGTGGCGCTGGCGCGACGCACCGGGAAGAGGGTCGCGATGCTCGTGGACGACGCGGGCGACCCCGGCCTGCGCACCACCGAGACCCTCGCCGCCGAACTCCTCGCCCAGGACATGACCGGCCGGGCGAGCGCCCAGCACGCCCGCGCGATGGCCCTCTACCCCGAGCCCTACCTGCGCCGGCTGACCGCACTGATCACCAAGGCGGGCCTCGGCCTGGTCAGCGACCCGCACACCGGCCCGCTGCACCTGCCCGTCCTCCCGCTGACCGACGCCGGGGTGCCGGTCGCGCTGGGCCAGGACGACATCGAGGACGCCTACTACCCCTTCGGCCGCCACAACCTGCTGGAGGTCGCCTTCCTGGCCGCGCACGTCCTGGGCCCGAGCCGCCTCGACGACCTGTACGACATGATCACCACCACCGCCGCCCAGGTGATCGGCCGCGAATCGGAGGGCCTGAAGGAGGGCGCGGCGGCCGACTTCGTCGTCCTCGACGGCACGACGATCAGGGAGGCGCTGACCCGCCACAACCCGCCCCGGCACGTCGTCGTGGGCGGCCGGGTGGTCGCCTCGACGAAGTCCGCGACCCACTTTCCCGCGTTCCCCGGAAAATCGGCGTAACCCCCTTTATGGTGAGGTCTCGGTGCGGAGTGACGCGTGTACGGACGGTCACCGCAAGAGACCTTTCCCCTGATGGAGGCCCCGTGCAGGCGGACGACCTGGCCGGGCTGGCGACCGACGAGCGGTTCCGCCTGCTCAAAGCACGGTTCCGGCGACTGGCGCTGACGATCGTTGGAGCGTTCCTGGGCTGGTATTTCCTCTACATCGCCCTGTCGGCGTTCGCCCGCGACTTCATGGCCCTGCCCGCGATCGGCAACGTCAACGTCGCGCTGCTGCTCGGGGTGCTGCAGTTCGTCTCGACGTTCGTGCTGGCCTGGCGCTACACCCGGTACGCCCGGCGCAAGCTCGACCCGCTGTCGGCCGAGCTGCGCGACGAGGCCGGCCAGCGCCAGGCCGAACGCGAACGGGAACGCCGCATCCTGGCCGAGCGTCACCGCATCGAGAACTGGACCCGCCGATGACCATCGGGCTGTTCGCCGTCTTCATCGTGATCACCCTCGGGGTGACGATCTGGGCCCGCGTCAACACCAGGGGCACCGACGACTTCTACGCCGGCGGCCGGGCGTTCTCGGGCGCGCAGAACGGCTTGGCCCTCGCGGGCGACTACATGTCGGCGGCGTCGTTCCTCGGCATCGCCGGCCTCATCGCGTTGTCGGGCTACGACGGGTTCCTCTACTCGATCGGCTTCCTGGTGGCGTGGCTGCTGACGCTGCTGCTGGTCGAGCTGATGCGCAACGCGGGCCGGTTCACCATGGCCGACGTGCTCTCCTACCGGGTGGGCAGACGGCCGGCGGTGCGCACCGCCGCCGCCGTCTCGACGGTGACCGTCTCGGTGTTCTACCTGGTCGCGCAGATGGTCGGCGCGGGCGCGCTGGTGTCGCTGCTGCTCGGCATCCATCCCGGCGAGACGTTCATGGGCATCTCGCCGGAGGCCGCGCAGGTCATCACGATCCTGGTCGTCGGCATGATGATGATCTTCTACGTCAGCTACGGCGGCATGAAGGGCACCACCTGGGTGCAGATCATCAAGGCCGTGCTGCTGATGGCCGGCACCACCGCGCTGACCGTCCTGGTGCTCAGCCGGTTCGGCTTCAACCTGAGCGAGATGCTGGGCGCGGCCGACGCCCGCAGCGGCCGGCCCGGCCAGTTCCTCAACCCCGGCCAGCGCTACGCCAAGGACGCCGACGGCATCGTCGGCAAACTCGACTTCGCCAGCCTGGCGATCGCGCTGGTGCTCGGCACCGCCGGGCTCCCGCACATCGTCGGCCGGTTCTTCACCGTGCCCGACGCCCGCGCCGCCCGCACGTCGGTGAACTGGGCGATCGGCCTGGTCGGCGCCTTCTACCTGATGACCCTCGCGCTCGGATTCGGGGCGACCGCGCTGGTCGGCCAGGAGGCCATCACCGCGCAGGACCCGTCGGGCAACACCGCCGCGCTGCAACTCGCGCAGGCGGTCGGCGCGTCGGTCGCCGGCCCGGTCGGCGGCGAGATCCTGCTCGCGTTCATCGGCGCGGTGGCGTTCGCGACCATCCTGGCCGTGGTGTCGGGGCTGGTGCTGGCGTCGTCGACGTCGCTGGCCCACGACTTCTTCGGGCACGTGCTGATGTTCGGCAAGCCGAAGGAGTCGCAGGAGGTCGCGGTGGCCCGCTTCTCGGCGTTCGTCATCGGCGTGTTCGCGGTGTTCCTGGCCGTGCTGGTGCGCGACATGAACGTGGCGTTCCTGGTGGCGCTGGCCTTCGCGATGGCCGCCTCGGCGAACCTGCCCGCCATCGTGTTGTCGTTGTTCTGGCGGCGCTTCAACTCGACCGGGGTGGTCTGCGGCGTCTACGGCGGCCTGGTGGGCTCGATCGCCCTGGTGGCGCTGTCACCGGTGGTGTCGGGCGGCCCGCGTTCGCTGCTGCCCCCGCCGGTCGACTTCCACGTGTTCCCGCTGGAGAACCCCGGCCTGGTGTCGATCCCGTTCGCGTTCCTGTGCGCGGTCGCCGGTACCCTGCTGAGCAGGGAGAAGTCCGACCCGGGCCGCTACTCGGAGTTGTCGGTACGCGCCCTCACCGGCGCCGGCGCCCACGGGCAGCCGACGAAGAATGTCGGTGGCGCTCGTTAGCGTGACCGCATGCCGCTTTCGGGACGAGGTGTTCGTCCGCCACGGCCTCCGGCCCGAGGTGCGCGTGCTCGGGCCGGAGGTGTTCGCGGTGGCGGGTCAGTCGCCCAGGGCCTCCCAGACCTCCCACAGGTGACCGCTGACCGGCTGGTAATAGGCCTTCACCGTGACCGGTCCCGCGTGCCTGATGGCGTTGCGGAAGGCCGTCGCGCTGCACGGCTTGGTGCCGATGCCGGCGTCCTCGTTCGGCACGTTCGCGGTCCAGCCGTCGGAGCAGCTCTTCGTCACGCGGTTGAAACCGAGGTGGGTGTAGCGCAGCTTCACGGCGGCCTTGCCGGGGCGCTTGAACAGCACCGTCCGGTCGTCGACGCGCTTCATCGTGCCGTAGGCGGTGACCGGGTTGGTCGGGACGGCGAGGAACTCGGCGACCGTGGTGAGCGACGGCGTGATGGTGATCTTGACCGGGGCGGGGCCGAGGCTGAGCACGAACTTGAGGTCCAGGGCGTCGCAGTCGGTGGTGCCCAGGCCCTTCTTGTCCTGCCTGATCCGGCCCTCGGTCTCCTTGAGGTCACACGCGGTGGTGATGCGGCGGAAGCGCACGCCGTCGGTGAAGATCCGGCGCTCCTTCGCGCCCGCGACGGTGGTCAGCTGGTAGCGGCGCACGCCGTGCTGCGTCACGAGCCTGGCCTTGGCCGGAGTGATGCGCAGGTGGTTGGAACCGTCCGCCCAGGCGTAGCCGTAGATGGTCTGTGTCTTCGCGGATGTCTTCGCGGATGTCTTCGCGGTGGCGGCGGCGGGTGTGGCCATGAGTGTGCTCGCGGCCAGGGCGGTCACGGCGGCGGCGATCAGCGGGCGGGTCATTCGGTTTCCCCCGGGGGTGGTCGGTTCGTGCTGAAAACGTCTCTCGGGGAGTGGGACTCGCCGATGACGGTGAAAGTTCATGGCCCTCGACGGCCGTGACGCAACTGGAATCGCCCATGGGGGCGGGATGTTCTAGCAATTCGTGGAGGTAATGAGATGTTCACACTGATGGCCGTGCACGCCCATCCCGACGACGAGGTCATGGGGACCGGCGGCACGTTCGCCCACTACGCCGCCCAGGGCGTGCGCACGGTGCTGGTGACGTGCACCAATGGGGAGCAGGGAGACGGGCCCGACGGGGTCAAACCGGGTGAGCCGGGCCACGACGACGAGGCGGTGGCGAAGATCCGGCTGGCGGAGTTGCGCGAGTCGGCCGCCCATCTGGGCATCTCCGACGTGGAACTGCTGGGCTACCGCGACTCGGGCATGGACGGCTGGGACGGCAACCGCCACGAGCGCGCGTTCGCCAACGTCCCGGTCGACGAGGCGGCCGAGCGGCTGGCCGAACTGATGCGGACCTACCGGCCGCAGGTCGTGGTCACCTACGACGAGAACGGCGGCTACGGCCATCCCGACCACATCCAGGCCCACCGGGTGGCGGCGCGGGCGGTCGAGCTGAGCGGCGTGCCGGCGAAGTTCTACTACACCGCGACCCCGCGCAGCTGGATGAAGGAGATGTACGACGGCATGGTCGCCGCCGGCATGGAGACCGAGGGCTGGGACGAGTACGAGAGCTGGACCACCCCCGACGAGAAGATCAGCGCGATCCTCGACACCTCGGCCTACGTCGAGCACAAGATCAAGGCGATCACCGCCCACGGCAGCCAGGGCGACAGCGCGTTCTTCCTGGGCCTGCCGCCCGACGTCCAGCGGAGCATGTTCTCCGGTGAGGCCTACACCCTGGTCAGGTCGACGGTCCCGGCCGCCGACGGCGTCGAGGACGACCTGTTCCGCGGGCTCCGTTAGACCTTGCGGCGGGCGCGTTCGGCGTCGACGTTGAGCGCCGCCCGCACCCCCGCCGGATCGGGCGCCACGCCGGTCCGGCGGATGGTCTCCGAGGTGATCTTCCCGGCCTGGAAGACCTTCGTGGCCTGCACGATCGTCTCCGAGCCGAAGTAGAAGGCGACGGCGACCGTCATGAACTGGCGCAGGGTGTCCCAGAACTCCTTGCGGTCGTCGAGCGGGCCGATGACGAACGCGTAGGTGTTCAGCAGCAGCCACGCCACGAACAGCGCGCCCGCCAGGGCGACCCGCATCTTCCGGACCGACGTGTAGAGGCCGAAGAACGCCACGATGCCGGTCAGCGTGACCGTCGCGCCGACGATCCACTGCTCGGTGAGGGTGGTCGGCACCGTCAGCAGGATCCACGACGTGGTGACCAGCGCCGTGAGCAGGAGGCCGGTGAACACCAGGCCGCGTACCGAGACCTCCTCCGCGTCCCGCGTGTCGGTCAGGGAGAACATCGCGGGGCGCGGCGGCTGCACCGGCTCGGCCATGTGGAACGCTCCTGGGCGTCGATGGTCAGGACAGCCCAGTGTCGGGTCGGCCGGTTAACCCGCGGTTACCGCTTTGAATCGGCCGGGCAACCGATCTATCTCGCCGGCCCCGGCGGCGTCGACCGATACGGACACCGGAGTACCGGCGACCACGAACCCGTCAGCGGAGAGCGCGCCGAGGGGCGCGCCGGTCATCGGGCGCAGCTCGACCGTGCCGCCGGGCACGTCGGGGTAGAGGCCGAGCGCGGCGTGGGTGATCACCACGGCGGCCGCCGCCGACCAGGCCTGCGGGCGGCAGGAGGCCGGGTAGGGCACCGGGCGGCCGACCGCGTCGCGGGCGTCGCCGGAGAGCAGTTCGGGCAGCCGGTTCTCGAACGGCTCGGCCGCGCCCAGCAGCCCCTCGGCGAGCACGGCGGCCTCGGCGCCGAAGCCGTCGCGGGCCAGGCCGGCGATGACGATCGCGGTGTCGTGGGGCCAGACCGAGCCGCAGTGGTAGGACAGCGGGCTGAAGCCCTTGTCGGCCGACGACATGGTGCGCAGGCCGAACCCGGCCGACATCTCGGGTGAGGCGAGGAAGGAGGCTACCCGGGCCGACTCCTCGTGGTTGAGGATGCCGGTCCCGAGCAGGTGGCCGATGTTGCTGGTCAGCGCATCGACCGGCCGCTTGTCGCGGTCGAGCGCGAGAGCGGGGTAACCGCCCTCGACCCAGAACCGCTCGCGGAACCTGGTGGCCATCGCGGCGGCGTACGCGCGCCAGACGTCGGCGCCGGGGCGGCCGAAGGCGTCCAGGAGCGCGGCGCCCTTGACGGCGGCCTCGTAGGCGTAGCCCTGGACCTCGGCCAGGGCGATGGGCGGTTCGGCCAGGCGTCCGTCGTGGAACCTGACCGAGTCGCCGGAGTCCTTCCATCCCTGGTTGGCCAGGCCGCGCCCGCTGGTGTCGATGTACTCCAGGAAGCCGTCGCCGTCGGGGTCGGCGTCGGTGGCGAGCCAGCTCAGGGCCGCCTCCATGGCCGGGAGCAGCGCCTCGACCTCCCCGTCGGGCAGGCCCCAGCGCCAGGCGTCGTGCAGCAGCGTGATCCACAACGGGGTGGCGTCGATCGTGCCGTAGTAGGCGGCCGGGAGCCGGAGGCCGTGCACGGGCACCACGAACTCGCCCCTGCGGAGCTCGTGCATGATCTTGCCGGGGGCCTCGCCGGTCAGCGGGTCGTGCCGGACGCCCTGGCGGCGGGCGAGCACCCGCAGGGTGCCCCGCGCCAGGTCGGTGCCGAGCGGCAGCAGCATGCGGGCGGCCCACAGGCTGTCGCGGCCGAACACGGTCAGGAACCACGGCACGCCCGCGCCCAGGAAGGTGTCGGCGGGGTGGCCGGTCTCGGTGAGGCGCAGGCCGGCGAGGTCGTCGAGGCTCTGCGCGAGAAGTGCCGGGATCCGGCGGTCGGCCGCCGCGACCTTCAGCGGGGACCACTCGACCGGACCGGCAGGGGCCGCCACGACGGCGGCCGGGTCGGTCACCATCACGCGCCAGCACAACGTCGTGGTCCCGCCGGGTTCGAGGGCCACCTCCCAGCGCAGCTCCCGCCCGCGCACCTCGGCCCCCTCCCCCGTCATCGCCACGGTGGTGCCGCCGGAGGTCCAGGTCAGCTCGCCGCCGACCGGGGTCACCGGTTCGGCGTCGTAGCCCGACTTGACGGTCTCGATGGCCGCCAGGTCGCAGTCGACCCGCATCGCCACGGTCATGGCCACGGGCATGGTCGCGGTCGAGGTGATGGTGATCTCCTCGGCCATGCCGTACGCGCGGATCTCACGCAGCCGGTCGACGCGCACCACGGGGTCGGGCTGCACGTCGCCGAGCCAGCGCGCCAGCGAGGTGAACCGGCTGCGGCCGGGACCGGCGGCGGCGTGCGCGATGGGTTCGGCCTCCCGGCCGTCGATCAGCAGGACCGCCTCCGAGACCACCCGCCGGTCGGCGTGGAAGGTCCCCTGCACCCCGGCCGCCCGTATCTGCCCGTCGGCCCCGCTGAGCGCGCTCGTGGGTGCCATGACAGTGCTGACCAGGTCGTGCAGGAGCGGCTGCAACCGGACGTCGGTGGCGGAGGGGGAGTCGGCAGGCACGCGGTGGTCCTTCACGAAGTTGTGTCTTGACAGATCAAGAGCAGGGGTGCAGATTGCGAAACAATTCCCTAACTTGAACGATCAAATCATGCATTACTTCGGTTTGATCGTTCAACCCCCCGAAAGGTACACAGATGGCCGAAAAGGTGACGATCGCCGACGTGGCGCGCGCCGCGGGCGTATCTCGCCAGACGGTCTCCAACACGCTGAACACCCCAGAGGTGGTCCGTGCGGAGACCCGCCGCCGGGTCCTCGACGTCGTCGAGGAGCTCGGCTACCGGGTCAACCAGGCGGCCCGCCAGATGCGGACCGGCCGGTCGCGGCTGATCGCCGCCCGCATCGACCCCGAGCAGGACGGCATCAACGGCTCGGTCGGCGACCGCTTCCTGCACGGCCTCACCGAGACGGCCGCCCGTGAGGGCTACCGGGTGCTGCTCTACACCGCCGACGGCGACGACGCCGAGACCGCCGCCTTCGACGACCTGCTCGGCGCGTACGAGCCCGACGCGTTCGTGCTGATGGCCACCCACCACGGCGACCGGCGCACGAGCTGGCTGGCCGAGCGCGGGGTGCCGTTCGTCACCTTCGGCCGGGCCTGGAGCGACCCGGCCGCCCCGCACTGCTGGGTCGACGTCGACGGCGCCGCCGGCACCGAGGCCGCCACCCGCCACCTGCTCGCCCAGGGCCACCGCCGGATCGGCTTCCTCGGCTGGCCCGAGGGCTCCGGCGTCGGCGACGACCGGCGGGAGGGCTGGCGGCGGGCGCTGGCCGAGGTCGGCCTCGGCGTCACCGGCCTGCACCGCGAGACCGAGGACGACGTCGCCCCCGGCGAACACGCCGCCCGCGACCTGCTCGACCGCGACCCCGGGATCACCGCCCTGGTCTGCGCCAGCGACTCGCTCGCGCTCGGCGCCCTGCACGTCGCGCGCGCCCCCGGCCCCGCCTGGCTCGCGGGCGGCCATTCCCACCGTCCCGTCGCCGTCGTCGGCTTCGACGACACCCCGGTCGCCAAGGCGATCGGTCTCACGAGCGTCCGCCAGCCGATCGCGGAGGTGGCGTCGAGCTGCCTGCGGCTGCTGGCCACCCGGCTCGACGGAGGCGCGGGGGCGCCTCCGGAGTACCTCCTGCTTCCGCCCTCCCTGGTCGTCCGCGCGTCGGGCTGACCGGTCACCACCCCGAAGAAGAGAAACAAAGGAAACGCGATGAAGCGCAGCAACGTCCGGAAGGCGGCCCTGTCGGCGGCCGTCGGCGCCGTCCTGTTGTCCTCCGCCGCATGCGGCGGCGGCAGTGGTTTCGAGGAGACCGACGACCCGGCCGCGCAGCCGAGCCAGGCCTCGGCCGGCCCCGCCCAGCTGCAGGTTCTCATCGGCTCCTCGGGCGACGCCGAGACCAAGGCGGTGACCGACGCCGCCGCCGCGTGGGGCGCGGCCACCGGCAACACCGCGACCGTCACCCCGGCGCAGGACCTCGGCCAGCAGCTCGGCCAGGCCTTCGCGGGCGACACCCCGCCCGACGTGTTCTACGTGGACGCCGGCCGCTTCGCCGACTACGCCAGCGTCGGCGCGCTGGAGCCGTACGGCGACCGGATCTCCAACCCGACCGACTTCTACGAGAGCCTGCGCACCACCTTCACCTTCGACGGCAAGTTCTACTGCGCGCCCAAGGACTTCTCCACCCTGGCGCTCATCGTGAACACCGACCTGTGGAGCAAGGCCGGGCTGACCGACGCCGACATCCCCACCACGTGGGACCAGCTCACCGCGGTCGGCGAGAAGCTGAAGGCCAAGGACATCACCCCGCTGGCGCTGGGCGACACGCGTGACCGGGTGGGCGCGTTCATGGTGCAGGCGGGCGGCTGGATCACCAGCGCCGACGGCAAGACCGCCACGGCCGACTCCCCCGAGAACCTGGAGGCCCTGACGTACGTCCAGAAGCTGGTCAAGGACAAGACCGCCCAATACCCCAAGCAGCTCAGCGCGGGCTGGGGCGGCGAGGCGTTCGGCAAGGGCAGCGCGGCCATGACGATCGAGGGCAACTGGATCAAGGGCGCGCTGACCAACGACTACCCCGACGTGAAGTACAGCGTCCACGAGCTCCCGGCCGGGCCGGCGGGCAAGGGCACCCTGTCGTTCACCACCTGCTGGGGCATCGCCGCCAAGTCCAAGAACAAGGAGGCGGCCATCAGCTTCGTCGAGGCGATGACCACCGCCGAGCAGCAGATGACCTACGCCAAGGCGTTCGGCGTCATGCCCTCGCGCCAGTCGGCCAAGGACGCCTACACCGCCGAGTTCCCGAACGACGCCCCGTTCGTGAACGGCGCCGAGTACGCCCACGGCCCGGTGAACGCCCCCAAGATGGACAGCGTGCTGGCCGACTTCGACACGGGCATCCAGCAGCTCACCTCCATCGCGCCCAAGACGCTGCTCGAGCGGGTGCAGAAGAACACCCAGGCCGCGCTCGGCAACTAGGCAAGTCTCCGCGTCCGGCACTCATCGGGGAGGGTGCCGGGCGCGGTCGTCCCGCGCAAGAGGAGGTACCGCCCATGCGGCTCTCGGCGAAGGCCAGGGAGAACATCGCGGGCTGGTTGTTCGTCGCCCCGGTGATCGTGATCCTGGGCCTGTTCATGCTGCTGCCGATCCTGATGGCGATGTGGGTCAGCCTCACCGGCTGGAACGGGCAGGGCAGCCCGTTCAAGTCGGGCGTCCCGTTCGTCGGCTTCGACAACTACGCGAGGTTGTTCACCGAAGAGGGGCTGACGCGGCAGGACTTCATGACCAGCGTGCGCAACAACATCTACTACGTCGGCATCGTCGTGCCGGTGCAGACGGTGCTCGCGCTGGGCCTGGCGCTGGTGGTCAACTCGCGGATGCTGAAGGGCAAGGGCTTCTTCCGGGCCGCGTTCTTCTTCCCGTCGGTGACCAGCTCGGTCGCGATCAGCGTGGTCTTCCTGTTCATCTTCGCCAGCTCGGGCGCGGTGAACAACCTGCTGGCGTTCTTCGGGATCCAGGGCCCGCAGTGGTTCGCGGACGCGCGCGGCATCCTGCACCTGGCCCTCGGCGGCCTCGGCCTGGTCGACGTGGACAACCCGCCGGCGTGGCTGACCGGCGGCGGCCCGTTCGGGCTGAGCTGGTGGGAGTGGCTGGCCGGTCCGTCGGTGGCGATGTCGACGATCATGCTCCTGGTCATCTGGACGACCTCGGGAACGTTCATGCTGATGTTCCTGGCCGCACTCCAGGACATCCCGGTCACCCTCGAAGAGGCCTCGATGCTCGACGGCGCGGGCCGCTGGAAGCGCCTGCGGTACGTCACGCTCCCGATGCTGAAGCCGACCCTGTTCCTGGTCCTGACCATGGGCATCATCGCCACCTGGCAGGTCTTCGACCAGGTGTACGTCATGAGCCAGGGCGCCCCCGGCAAGACGACGCTGACGCCGGCGTACCTGTCGTACACGCAGGCGTTCGACAACTTCGAGTACGGCACCGGGACGGCCATCTCGTTCGTGCTGTTCGCGATCATCGTGCTGTTCACGATCGTGCAGCGGTGGTTGCTGAGGGAAAGGAACACCTGATGGCCACCGTCAGGGCCGACCACGGGGCGCGGACCGTGGCGTCGACGTTCGTCGGCTACTTCATCCTGATCTTCTTCGCGCTGGTCTTCATCTACCCGTTCGTCATCCAGCTCTCGGCGTCGTTCAAGACCGAGCCGAACGCGGCGCTCAACCCGCTGAACCCGGTGCCCGACCCGTTCGTCACCGACGCCTACCACAAGGTGTTCCTCAGCACCGACATGCCGCTGTGGCTGGGCAACTCGCTCATCGTGACGATCGCGATCACGCTGGGCCGGGTGCTGCTCGACTCGATGGCCGGCTACGCGCTCGCGCGGCTGCGCTTCAGGGGCCGCAAGGCGCTGTTCTCGGCCGTGATCGCCATCCTGGCGGTGCCGGGCGTCGTGTTGTTCATCCCGAAGTTCCTGGTGCTCAAGCAGTTCGGCATGTACGACACGTACACGGCCCTGATCCTGCCGATCATCGCCGACGCGGGCGGCGTGTTCATCATGAAGCAGTTCTTCGAGTCGATCCCCCGCAGCGTGGAGGAGGCGGCCCGGATCGACGGCGCCGGCACGTGGCGCACGTTCTGGTCGGTGGTGCTGCCGATGGGCCGCCCGGCCCTCATCACGCTGACGATCATCTCGTTCCAGAGCTCCTGGAACGAGCTCCCCCACAGCCTCGTGGCGGTGCAGAGCCCCGATCTCTACACGCTGCCGCGAGGCCTGGCGGTGCTGGTCAGCGGATCGCTGGGATCGGGCAACCAGTATCCGCTCAAGCTGGGCGCGGCGGTGCTGGCGACGATCCCGGTCGCGATCATCTTCGTGGTGTTCCAGCGTTACTTCGTGCGCGGCGCCAACGAGGGGGCCGACAAGTAGTACCAGACGGCGAGCTGGACCAGGGCGAGCGTGAGGGCGAAGGGCATCAGCGCCTGCATGCCGACGCCCTGACCCAGCGCCCCGGCCGTCCACGGCAGCAGCGAGCCGCCGATGACCGACCCGCCGTTCAGCACCCCGATGGCGGTCGGCACCAGCCGGGCCGGCAGCAACTCGGGCAGGATCGCCATCGTGGTCGGGAACAGCGGGCCGAGGAAGAACCCGAGCAGCACGAACCCGGCCACCGGCACGACGCCGAGCCAGATCAGCACGGTCGAGGCGGCGACGCCGACGCAGCACCAGAGCGTCGCCCGCGCCGGGGTCAGGCCGAGCCTGCTCGCGACGGGGCTGATGACGAACCGGCCGGCGGTGAGCCCGGCCCAGTAGCCGCTGACCGCGTAACCGGCGATCAGGTGGGTCTCCAGGTTGACCTCACGCAGGTAGGAGTAGGCCCAGTTGCCCACCCCGATCTCCACGCCCAAGTAGACCGTGAGGAACACCGACGCGAGCAGGACGTACTTGTTGCGCAGCGCGGTCGGCAGCAGACCGCGCTCCTTCTCCTCCTCCTTCTCCTGTACGGCCCTCTTCGGGAACGTCAGGTAGAAGGCCACCCCCAGGAGGGCGGTCGCCACGGCCAGCCCCCACCAGACGGCCGTCCAGGGGGCGTAGCCGAGGGTCAGCGCCGCGACGGCCGGGCCGGCCAGGGCGCCGACGCCGAAGAACGCGTGCAGCCGGTTGAGCAGGGTGGCCGCGTCGGGGAGCGCCGCCAGGTGCACGTTCAGCACCGATTCGAGCACCCCCACCCCGTACCCGCAGAAGCCCTGGGCGGCGATCAGCACCCAGAACGACGGCCGCGCCGCCGTGACGACGGCGGCGAGCACGAACACGCCGCTGCCCGCGACGAGCGCCAGCCGCAGCCCCAGCCGCTCGATCAGCGCGCCGTTGGTGAGCCCGGCCAGCAGGAACCCGGCCGAGTTGGTGAAGAAACCGAGCCCGATCAGGGCCTTGTCGACGCCGTAGTCGTCGATCTGCGCGGGTAACAGCACCCCGCCGACCGCGGCGCCGATCCCGACGAGGACGAACGCCGCGTAGGAGAGATAAATCGAGGAACGCATCCCAGGGGACCCCATCTGAGAGGAGTGGCGTTGGGAGCGCTCAAGAACATTAACCCAAAAGCCGCCGTTGTTCCTCCTCGATGATCTGGTGCGCGAGCGCCTGTTCCGAGATGTCGACGGCGGCCGGGCTCGACTCGGCCAGATCACTGCGGCGGGCGTACTCATCGAAGCTCCGCGTCTTCGCCGCGAGGATCTCCAGCAGCCGCTGGTCGACCGAGTCGACGGCGAGCAGCCGGTGCACCTGGACCTTCCGGGTCTGCCCCATGCGGTGGGCGCGCGCGATGGCCTGGGTCTCGGTCGACGGCTTGAGCTGCGGCTCACAGATGATCACCACGGAGGCGGCCTGGAGGTTCAGCCCCACCCCGCCGGCCACGATCTGGCTCAGCAGCACGGCGTGGCCGTCGGCGGCCGAGAACGCGTCGACGAGTTCCTGGCGGCGGTCGGGATCGAGGTCGCCGGTGAGCTTGTGCGGGGTGCCCAGGGTCTGCTCGACGGCGTCGAGCACATCGCGGAAATAGGAGAACACGATCACCTTCAGCCCGTTGGCCTCGGCGTCCTCGACGAGCTCGGTGAGCCGCTTGAGCTTGGCCGACGTCGCCGGATGGGCGAACGCGGCGCGGCGCATCCTCGGGAAGTGCCGGTCGGCGACCGCCTGACGGTAGGCGTCGAGGTCGTCACCAGAGAACTCGACCCACTCGTCGGCCTCGACCCGGTCGGGCAGCTCGTGCAGGACGTCCTCCTGGTTCCGGCGCAGGTAGGTCGCGGCCACCGACTTGCGGAACGCCTGCGGCCCGCCCCGGCTGATCTCCAGCCCCGGGTCGACGTGGGCGACCAGCGCGCGGAACTCCTCGACGCGGTTCTCCATCGGGGTGCCGGTCAGGAACAGCACCCGCTCGACGACACGGCACCAGGCGGCCACCGCCCCGGCCCGTCTGGTGGCCGGGTTCTTGACGTAGTGGGCCTCGTCGACGACCAGCATCGCGACGTCGCGCGTGGGCGTCAGCCGGTGCAGCCCGTCGAGCGTGACGACGGCGACGCCGCCCTCCTTCTCCCACTCGTCGAGGGCGGCCTCCCGGCGCGTCCCGTGGATCTTCTGCGCCTTCAGCGTGCTGCGCGTCTCGATCTCGCGCACCCAGTTGACGACGACACTGGCCGGGCAGACGACCAGGAACCGGCTCGCCCCTTCGGCCGCCAGATGGGCGAGCGCGGCGATCGCCTCGATGGACTTGCCGAGCCCCATCTCGTCCCCGATGATCACCCGCTTCTGCGCGAGCGCGAACCGCGCCCCGAACGACTGATAACCACGCAACGACACCCGGCGGAACGTGTCGTCGAGCGGCTGCGCGTTCACCCGGGCCAGGACGTCGTCGGGCAGCACGCCCTCGGTGACCCGCTCCCCCGCGAGGTCGGCGAGCAGGGCGTAGTAGTCGGCCGACCGGTGCTCGAAGTCGGCCCACGCCTCGTGACCACTCGACGGCGGCCGGAGCAGATCGGTGATGACCTGCGGAAACCCCCTGCCGGCCCGGGTCGCGTCGTCGAGCAGCGCGTCGATCGCCGCGACGGCCTCGTGGGCCTCGGCCCGGCGCCGCCTGCCGGTGGTGACCAGCCGCCACCGGGAACGGGCGGGGTGGGCGGCCCTCAGGAGGGGCGTGAGGGCGGCGTCGACGTCACGGGCGGCCCTGACGTGAAAGGGCAACTCGGTCCCGGCGTCGAGGAGCCGCTTCAGGGCGACGACGAGGGCCTCGGACATCCAGTCGCCACGCTCGATCCGCACGCTCGCCAGCTGCCGGGCGGCCTCCTCGATCTGGTCGGCGGCGGCCTTGATCTGCCGGGCGGTCTGCGCGCCGACGCCCGGGAGCTGCTGGAGACGGTAGACCGACAGGTCGTGGACCTGGAGGACCGTGGTGATGCCGGAACGTTCGAGCATGCCGGTGCGCAGGCGCCCGCCGGTGACGTCTTTCAGGCGGGCGACGGGCATCTGCTCCAGGTCGTCGCGGACGGTGTGCCGGCGGAGGGTGTCGAGGGCGCCGAGGGCCCCGGCCTGGACGGCGGCGTGGTCGGCGAGGAGGGTGCGGGCATTGCGCACCAGGGCCTCCGCGACGCGGCAGAGGTCGTCGGCTTCGCGTACACCCATGATCCCTCCTCTGCCCGGAAAGCTACCGAACAGGCCGGCTCGGTTGGATACGGTGCCGGCCATGACGGAACTCGCGCCCGGCGTCTACGAGAAACTCGTCACTGAAGGATGGCAGCGGCAGCTGACGAAACACGGCGATTTGGCCCAGTCGCGCCGTCTCGATCCGGCCGAGTCGGCCGACGTGCTGACCGCCCATCTCGCCTCGCTGGTCCGGCGGCGGCTGCGCGCCGTGCGGGGCACCGACGAGGAACGGCTCGCGGAGCAACTCGCCATCGCGAACGAGCTGGCCGCGCTCGTCGGCGACCCCGGCGACCAGGCGGTCGACGATCTGCTGCTGGCGGTGACGCGGACCCGGACCCCTGACGGGAAGGCGGTGTTCCCCATCCGGCCGAGCACTCCGCTCGGCGCGAGCGCGCTGCTGGTCAACGGGCACGGGCAGCCCAACGTGGGCAGCGAGTTGCGCAAGGAGATCGGCTCCGCCGACCGGATCGACCTGCTGTGCGCGTTCATCCGGTGGCCGGGGGTGCGGATCCTGGAACGCGAGCTGGCCGAGTTCGTACGCCGGGGTGGCGAGTTACGGGTCATCACCACGACCTACCGGGGGGCGACCGAACGACGGGCCCTCGATCGGCTGGTGGAGCTGGGGGCGACCGTCAAGATCTCATACGAGACCAGGACCACCCGCCTGCACGCCAAGGCGTGGTTGTTCCGCCGGATGTCGGGCTACTCGACGGCCTATGTCGGCTCGTCGAACCTGTCGAAGTCGGCGCTGGTCGACGGGCTGGAGTGGAACGTCCGGTTGTCGGCCATGGAGCAGGCGCACCTGCTCGACACGTTCGCGGCCACCTTCGAGGAGTACTGGGCCGATCCGTCGTTCGAGACCTACGACCCGGCCCGCGACCACGACCTGCTCGACCGGGCGCTCGGCCAGGAGCGGTTCGCCGACCGGGAGATCCTCACCACGATCGACGTCCGGCCCTACGGCTACCAGGCCGAGGTGCTGGCCGACCTTTCGGCCGAACGTGCGCTGCACGACCGGTGGCGCAACCTCGTCGTGATGGCGACCGGGACCGGCAAGACGATCGTGTCGGCGCTCGACTACCGGCGGCTGCGGGCCGAGGGCACGGTCGACTCGTTGTTGTTCGTGGCCCACACGAAGGAGATCCTCGGGCAGAGCCGGGAGGTGTTCCGGCAGGTCATGCGGGACGGGTCGTTCGGTGAACTGCTGGTCGACGGGCAGCGGCCCACCGAGTGGCGGCACGTGTTCGCCTCCATCCAGTCGTTGGCCCGGCTCGACCCCTTCGACGCCGACATGGTGATCGTCGACGAGTTCCACCACTCGGCCGCCACGACGTACACGCGGCTGCTCGACCGGATCACGCCGCGGGTGCTGCTCGGGCTGACGGCGACGCCGGAACGCTCCGACGGGCAGGACGTGCTGCACTGGTTCGGCGGGCGGATCGCCTCCGAGCTGCGGTTGTGGGAGGCGATCGAACGGCAGTTGCTCGCGCCGTTCCAGTACTTCGGGGTGCACGACGGCGTCGACCTGGCCGACTTGCCGTGGCGGCGGGGGCAGGGTTATGACCTGGCGTCGTTGAGCGAGGTCTACACCGGCAACGACGCCCGGGTGCGGCTGGTGCTGCGGGCGCTGCGCGACAAGGTGGGCGACCCGCGCGGGATGCGGGCGCTCGGGTTCTGCGTGAGCATCGCGCACGCCGAGTTCATGGCCGCCCGGTTCACCGAGGCGGGCATCCCGGCCGTGGCCGTCACCTCGCGCACGCCCGACCGGGCCGCGGCGATCAGGGCGCTGGCCGAGCGGACCGTCAACGTCGTGTTCACCGTCGACCTGTTCAACGAGGGCGTCGACATCCCGGCGATCGACACGGTGCTGTTCCTGCGGCCGACCGACAGCGCGACGGTGTTCCTGCAGCAGCTCGGGCGAGGGCTGCGGCTGGCCGAGGGCAAGGCGTGCCTGACGGTGCTCGACTTCATCGGCAACCAGCACCGGGAGTTCCGGTTCGACCGGCGGTTCCGGGCGCTGACCGGGGTGCGGCGGACCGACGTGGTCGCCGAGGTCGAGGCGCGGTTCCCCAGCCTGCCCGCCGGGTGCCACATCGACCTCGACCGCGAGGTCTCCCGGCTGGTGCTGGCCAATCTGCGCACCACCCTCAGCATGCGCTGGCCGGCCATCGTCTCCGAGCTGCGCCAACTGCCTGAGGACACCCGCCTGGCCGGTTTCCTGGAGGCGACCGGGATCGACCTGGACGACCTCTATCGGGGCAACCGTCTCGGCTGGTCGGACCTCCTCCGGGCCGCCGGGCGCGGGCTCCCGCCGGGGCCTGAGGACAAGCGGATCGGGAACGCCCTGGGGCGGGTCCTGCACGTCGACGACGCCGAACGGCTCGACTTCATCGCCCACGCCGTACGGGGCGGCCCGCCCCGGAGCGTCCGGGAACAGCGGTTGCTGGCGATGTTGCGGACGACCGGCCTCGCCGACCTCCGCGAGCATCCCGACCGGGCCGGGGAACTCCTTGAGCTGACCTCACTGCTGGCCGAGCGCAGGCATCGGGTCACCCACGCCGCCGAGGGCGCGGTTCCGCTGCATGTGCATGCGACGTACACGAAGAACGAGGCTCTCGCCGCCTTCGGGGTCGCCAGGCCGGAACACATGCGGGAGGGGGTGGCCTTCGTGCGCGACGCGCGGGCCGACGTCTTCTTCGTGACCATCGACAAATCCGCCACGCATTATTCGCCGACCACGATGTACGCCGACCGTGCCATCACCGACACCCTGTTCCAATGGGAGTCGCAGTCGGGACTCCGGCGGAACACCCCGACGGCCGACCGTTATCGTTCCGGTGAGACGACGGTGCATCTGTTCATCCGGGAGACGAAACAGGGCGCGCCGCCCTATCTCTATGCCGGGCCGATGACCTACCTGTCCGACGAGGGCGAACGTCCCGTCAGGTTCCGGTGGGAGTTGCGGCATCCGCTGCCACCGGACGTCTTCCACTTCGCGAAGGTCACCGCCGGATGAAGTGGCCCGTTCTCGTTTCCGTTCACACCGGGAAATGAACCACTAAGCCGCGAACACCATTTACGGAATCCTCGATTCGGCCGCGGAGAAGTTAGCGTTGTGCGCTCTTTCTCTCCCCATCCAAGGATTCCGCATGCATCCCGTTCCCGTCCGCCCCGCCCGCGGGCTCGCCGTCGTGACCACGGTCGCGATCGCCCTCAATCTGCTCGTCGAGGCCGCCGCCGTCTTCGTCAGCCTCGACCTCTACCAGAAGATCGGCGAGGTGATCGCGAGCCCGCTCGACTTCGACGTGGCCGCGGTGACCGAGAGCGCCGAACTCTACGACTTCACCGGCATCCTCCAGGGCGGCACCCTGCTGCTGGCCGGGATCTTCTACTGGATCTGGCTGTTCCGGGTCCGCGCGAACGCCCAGGCGCTGGCGCCGCACGTCAAACAGCGGCTCGGCGGGTTCTGGCTGGTCTTCGGGTGGATCGTCCCGATCGTCTCGTTCTGGTTCCCCAAGCAGATCGTGGACGACATCTGGACCGCCTCCCACCCGCAGCAGCACAAGCCCGGAGGGCTGGTGACGACCTGGTGGGTGACGTGGGTGCTGGCGGTGTTCGGCTCCAACCTGGTCGCCCGGTTCCTGATCGGCGGCTCGGAGCTGCCCGACCTGCGGAACGCCGCGCTGGTGGAGATGCTGGTCTTCCCGCTGATCCTGGTGTCCGGGGTCCTCGCCATCGTGGTGGTCAACCGGATCACCTCGTTGCAGACGCTCCCCCGGCCCGTGGCGCCGTACCTCAACTAGGTCAGTGGCCGGGGTAGCGGTCGCGGGGCGCGCCGCCCGCGGTCATCTCGCTCACGAAGTCGTCGGCGAGCCGCTCGATCGTGTCGCGGCCCTCCACCCGGTCGATCCACGCGGCCGGGATGCGCACGCCCTCGGCGCCGAGCAGGTTGCCGCAGACGGAGCCGGTGGAGTCGCTGTCGCCCGAGTGGTTGACGGCCAGGACGACGCCTTCGGTGAACGACCCGCTGACGAGGGCGCAGTAGACGCCGATGGCCAGCGCCTCCTCGGCCACCCACGCCTCGCCCAGCGACTCGACCTTCTCCGGCGACGGCGGTCCGGTGTGGGCGAGGTCGACGGCGGCCCGCAGGGCGTCGGCCGTGGCGGTGTCGTCGACGAGCGGGAGCGTGGCCGCGACGGCGTTCTCCAGCGTGGTGTCGTTCACGAGGTGGTGGACGATGGCCGCCAGCGCGCCCGCGGAGGCGGCGGCCGTGGGGTGGCCGTGGGTGAGCCGCGAGCATTCGGCCGCCCACGCGTAGGCTTGGCCGACCGGCCACGGGCCGAGCCCGAAGGGGGCCGAGCGCATGACCGTGCCGCAGCCCTTGGAATCGGCGTTGACCTGGCCGCGCAGGCCCGACAGGCACGCGTTGCCGGGGGCGCGGCGGGCGTAGAGCCAGGTCTGCTCGCGTAACCAGCCGGTGCGGTGGAGCAGGTCACCCGGGTCGGGCGGGGCGGGGTGGTCCTGGGTGTCGAGCCAGCGCAGGTAGGCGTGCCGGACGACCGAGGGGACGTGAGCGTGACCGCGTTCCCGGTCGCGGACGGAGCCGCGGATGAGACCCTCGACGGTGAAGAGGGTCATCTGGGTGTCGTCGGTGACCAGGCCGTCGGTCAGGTCGGTGATGCCACCGGGGCCGTAGTGGGCCCGGATGCGGCCGAGGGAGTCGAACTCGACGGGGGCGCCCAGCGCGTCGCCGATGGCGCCGCCGATGAGACAAGCTCTGACCCGCTCGGGCTTCATGCGATCTCCATCAGTCGGGGTCCTGGAGAAGATACGCCGCGACCGCGGCGGTCGTACGCATGGTCACTCCGTCAGGGGCGGTGACCATGAGGGAATCCTTCCTCGAACATCGAGGCCAGCACGGCCAGGGCGGCGTCGACCCCGGCCCGGTCGCCCGACAGGATCAGGTCGAACAGCAGGCCGCGCGTGGCCGCGAGACTGAGGCGGGCGTAGGCGGGAGCCCGGTCCTCCGGCACCCCGGCCGCCACACACAGGTCCACCAGCGGGGGCAGCCAGCCGTCGATCAGGTCGGCGCGCAGGCCCTCGGTGTGGGGGCGGCCCTGCATGGCGTGGGCGGACAGTTCGAAGAACAGCGGGCCGTAGATGAGCGCCTGGTCGACCAGGCGGTCCCAGTAGACGTCCCAGCCGACCCCGGCCAGGGCGTCGCGCTGGCGGGTCTCGACCTCGCGCACCACCTCGGACAGCAGGCCCTCGCGGGAGCCGAAGTGGTAGATGAGCATGCGGTGGCTGGTGCCGAGGCCGGTCGCGATGGTGCGCAGGCTGGCGTCGCCGACGCCGTGGGCGGCGAAGTAGTCGACCGCCGCGGCCAGCAGTCTGTCACGGGCGTTCACTTCTGGCCTTCAGCCCCTGCCCTTCCTGGTCCAGGTAACGGCGGGTCAGCTTACCGGCCAGCAGGTTCACCAGCGGGGCGAGCGGGCCGGTCTGCTCGATCACCAGGCGGGCTCGGGTGCCGCCGGGTGCCGCCTCGACCTCGTGGACTCCGGCGGTGCGCAGCCCCGGCCCTCCGCTGACCCAGGTGAACCGGCGGCCGTCGACGACCTCGGTCACCCGCCAGACCGCCACCGGCAGGCGGGGCTGCCGGATCCGGGCCCTGCTGCCCACGCGGAGCGGGCCCGGGTCGAGCAGGTCGAGCGTGTCGACGGTGGGGGTCCATTCGGGCCAGCGGGCGACGTCGCTGAAGACCTCCCACACGCGGGAGGGCGGCGCGTCGATGACGACAGTGGATTCGTAGCGCATGTACCAAATGGTACAGTCACGGCACGGTGAGCACCACGTTGGCCCGCGCGTGCTCGGTCTCCATGTAGCGGATGGCCTCGGCGGTGTCGGCCAGTTCATAGGTGCGGTCGACGGCCGGGACCACGAGGCCGGCGTCGGCGAGTTCGCGCAGGGCGGCCAGGGCGGCCCGGCTCGGCGCCGCTTCCAGAACCACGATCCGGTCCTTGACGAACCGGGCGGCCAGCCGGGCCCGGATGATCAGTCCGAGCGGCCCGAAGAGGCTGCCGCCGCTGAAGACCCCGCCGCCCGAGACGACCAGCGTCCCGCCCGGTACGAGGGCCCTGCGCAGGTCGCGCAGCGACCGGTTGCCGACCAGGTCGAAGACCACGTCGTGCCGGTCGCCGGTCGCGGCGAAGTCCTCCTTCCGGTAGTCGACGACGCGGTCGGCGCCCAGGCTCGCGACCAGGCCCACGTTCCGAGTGCTGCACACCGCGGTGACCCGCGCGCCACGGGCCTTGGCGATCTGCACGGCGAACGTGCCGACCCCGCCCGAGGCCCCGTTGACCAGCACCGACCGCCCCTTCTCCACGCCCGCGAGGCCCTGCAGCGCGGTGGTGGCGGCGAGCGGCATCGCGGCGGCCTGCTCGAAGTTGAGGCTCGCCGGCTTGCGGTCGACGAGGCGCGCCGGGACCGCGACGTACTCGGCGAACGCGCCGCCGAACTCGCCGTAGACCTCCTCGCCCGGCTCGAAGCCGTCGCCCGACACGACGACCCCGGCGAAGTCGGTGCCCAGGACCGGCTGCTTGGGGGCACGCAGCCCGAAGCTGAGCCGGGCCAGGTAGGGGTCGCCGCGCAGCACGTGCCAGTCGCGGGCGTTGAGGGAGGCGGCCATGACCTTGACCAGCACCTCCCCCGGTGCGGGGGTGGGCACCGGGACGTCTCTGCACTCCAGGATGTCGGGCGGGCCGTAACGGTCCTGCACAATCGCCTTCACGGAGGTTCCCCTCTCAGTGGGTGTACGGCGTACACCTCGACCATAGGTGTACGCTGTACACCCGTCAAGGAGGCGACGACACATTGGCTCGACTCAGCCGGGAACGTGTTCTGGAGGCCGCCGTGGCCCTGGCCGACGAGGCCGGGCTCGACGGGCTGAGCATGCGCCGGCTCGCCACCGAGCTCGGCGTGGTGCCGATGGCGCTCTACAAGCACGTCGCCAACAAGGACGAGCTGCTCGACGGCATCATCGACGCGGTCGTCTCGGAGATCGACCTCGCCCCGGTCGAGGGCGACTGGAAACCGGCGATCAGGGGCCGCATCCTGGCTGCGCGTCAGACGTTGCTGCGGCACCCCTGGGCGGCGGGCGCCATCGAGGCGCGGCGTGCTCCGACGCCGGCGGTGCTGGCGTACATGGACTCGATCATCGGCCTGTTCCGGGCGGGCGGGTTCGGCGTCGACCTCGTCCACCACGTGATCCACGCCCTGGGCAGCCGGGTCCTGGGCTTCAGCCAGGAGTTGTTCGACGACAGCCCGGCCGACCCCGACGCCCAGGAGAAGGCGGCGCACGCCATGGCCGCGACGTATCCGTGGCTGGCGGAGATGGCGTTGCGGGTGGCCCACGACGAGAAGACGGTCGTCGGGTCGGGCTGCGACGACCAGTTCGAGTTCGAGTTCGCGCTCGACCTCCTGCTCGACGGGTTCGAACGCCTGCGACAGGCCGGATGAAGTACGGTTTGTGCCGTGACGTTGCTGGCCGGCCGTTACCGGCTGCTCTCCCGCATCGGCCAGGGCGGCATGGGCGCCGTCTGGCACGCCGTCGACGAGCTCCTGCGCCAGGAGGTCGCCGTCAAGGAGGTCCTGCTCCCCCGCGACCTCGGCGAACCGCAACTGGCCGAGATGCGCGAACGCACCCTCCGCGAGGCGCGGGCCGCGGCCCGGCTGCGGTCACATCCGTCGATCGTGACCGTCCACGACGTCGTGCTGGAGGACGGGCGGCCGTGGATCATCATGGAGCTGGTCCGTGGACGGTCGTTGCAGGCGCTCCTCCGGAAGGAGGGGCGGCAGACCCCGGAGCGGGTCGCGGCCATCGGGGTGACCGTGCTCGACGCGCTCGCCGCCGCCCACTCGATGGGCATCCTGCACCGCGACGTGAAACCCGGGAACGTCATGGTCACCGACGACGGGCGGGTGCTGCTGACGGACTTCGGCATCGCCAGCGTCGCCGGTGACGTCAACCTGACCCAGACGGGGCTGGTGTCGGGGTCACCGGGATACATCGCGCCAGAACGGCTGCGCGGCGAGCCCGACGGTCCGCCGTCGGATCTGTGGTCGCTCGCGGCGACCCTCTACACGGCGGTCGAGGGGAACGCGCCGTTCCATCGCGACAACCCGGCCGCGGTGATGGCGGCCGTGCTCATGCACGAACCACACCCGATGCGGCGGTCGGGGCCGCTGGGCCAGGTGCTCATGGCGATGCTGGACAAGGACCCGGCCCGCCGGATGCCGGCGGGGCACGCCGCCGCGCTGCTGCGGGACATCGCCGCGGGAGCCGGGGGCACCGCGCCGAAGACGGTGCCGTCGATGCGGCACACGCCGAAGAAGGGCCTGGCTCCGGCGTTCGCGGCCGCCGGGCTGGCCGTGCTGGTGGTGGGGGTCGGCGGCGGTGTGCTCTACCTGAACTCCCCCGGCGACGCCGCCGGAACGCCGACCACGCTCACCACGCTGACGACCCCCACGCAGGCCGCGACGACCCAGTCGGCCGCCAAGCAGCAGAAGGCCGTGCTGACGAGCAACCCCGAGGCGTGTGCCCTGATCACGCCGGCGCAGATCCGCAAACTGCTCGGGACGGCGGCCAAGCAGGAGTTCATGACGAACGACGCCTGCCAGTGGATCACCCCCGGCGGGGAGTACCTCCAGATCCAGAAGGTCCAGCTCGACTCCGAGACCACGGCGCGGCTCACCTTCGACACCAGCCGGGCCACCGAGGAGGACGAGCCCAAGCGCGACCCCGCGACCAGACTCCGGGCCGGCGGGCGGATCGGCGACGCGACCATCGGCTGGACCCGCGACGCCGGGCCGTACAACCAGACCAGGCTGGTCGTCCGCACCGCCAACGTGCAGATGTGGCTCTACTACTCGGGCCCGAAGACGGGATACGGGACCATCGACGCGTTCGCGAAGATCCTCATGGCCTCGCTGCACAAGGCGGGGTGAGGTATATCCTGTTGTTCCGGTAGGAATTGTGTAGATATGCTCTCCGTGCACCATCTACGCAGTTCGGAACCGGGACACCATGAAATCAACCCCCGCCATCGCGACCGCAGCCCTTCTCCTTCTCGGCCTCGCGGCGTGCGGCGGAACCGACGCCGCCGAGACCGCCGAGGCCCCGCCGGCCAAGTCGATCATCCTGATCACCCCCAACCCGGTCGGCACCAACAGCTTCCTCCAGCTGGGCGTCAAGGGCGCCGAGGCCGCCGCCAAGGAGCTCGGCGCCTCCTTCAAGCTGTACGAGAGCAAGGACCCCACCTCCATCGCGCAGAACGTCGACGCGGCCGTCCGGGCCAAGCCGACCGTGATCGTGGGCATCAGCTTCTCCTTCGACGACGTGTTCACCACCGTCCCCAAGGCCAACCCCGGCCAGCAGTTCCTCCAGGTCGACTCGTGCGCCAAGGAGCAGGCGCCCAACCTGGCGTGCGTGTCGTTCAAGGAGCACGAGGCGGCCTACCTGGCCGGAGTCGAGGCCGGCCTGCTCTCCAAGAGCGGCCAGATCGGCGTGGTCGCCGCGCTCGACACCCCGTTCATCCACCGCTGGATCGAGCCGTTCTTCGCCGGCGCGACCTCGGTCAAGCCCGCCGCCCAGGGCACCCCGCTCTACGTCGGCGGCAGCAACCCCTTCAGCGACCCGGCCAGGGCCAAGTCGCAGGCCCAGACCCTCACCGGGCGCGGCGTCGACCTCATCGCGGCGGCGGCCTCCGGCGGCAACCCGGGCGTGTTCGAGGCGGTCGCGGCCTCCGGCGGCAAGGCGTTCGGCGTCGACGTCAACCAGTGCGCGCTGAGCCCCGGCAACGTCGTCGACAACGTCCTCAAGCACGTGGACGTCGCCGAGCACGCCGCCATCAAGGAGATCTTCGAGGGCAAGACCGGTGGCGTGAAGGTCTACGGCCTGGCCGAGGGCGGCGTGGGCGTCAACGCCCTCGGCGACGACCTGGCCTCCTCCGGCTGCACGGTCGCGGCCAGCCCCGACGTGGTGGCGAAGGTCAAGCAGACCCGCGACGACATCGTCGCCGGGAAGATCACCGTCGCGGACCCGCTCCAGAGCTGATGTACGCCGCCGAACTCGTCGGAGTGACGAAGCGGTTCGGCCCCGTTCTCGCCAACGACGGCATCGACCTGGCGGTCGCCAGGGGCGAGGTGCACGCCGTGGTCGGGGAGAACGGGGCCGGCAAGTCGACTCTGATGTCGATCCTGTACGGCCTGCACCGCCCCGACGCCGGGGAGGTCCGCCGCGACGGGCGCCGGGTCGTCCTGCGCTCCCCCACCGACGCCATCCGCCACGGCCTCGGCATGGTCCACCAGCGGTTCCGCCTGTTCCCCGGCCTGACCGTGGCCGAGAACATCGTGATCGGCGCAGAACCGGTCAGGAAGGGCCGCCTCGACCGCGCCGCCGCGAACGAGGCGGTGGCCGCCCTCTCCGAGCGCTACGGCCTGCGCGCCGACCCGTCGGCCCTGGTCGGCGGCCTGCCGGTGGGGGTGCGCCAGCGGGTGGAGATCCTGCGTGCCCTCTACCGCCACGCCGAGGTGCTCATCCTCGACGAGCCGACGGCCGTGCTGACCCCCGGCGAGACCGAGCGCCTCTTCGAGGTGCTCCGCACGGTCGCCGCGACCGGCGTCTCGATCCTGCTGGTCACCCACAAGCTGTCGGAGGTCCTGGCCGTCGGCGACCGGGTGACCGTGCTCCGCCAGGGCCGCGTGACCGGCCGATTCACCACGTCGGAGACCGACGCCGACGAGCTGGTCAACGCGATGATCGGCCGCTCGCTCACCCCGCCGGTCCGCCGCCGCGCCCGCCCTCCGGCGGGCGACCCGCTCCTGGAGGTGCGCGACCTGACGGTCCGCGACGCCGACGGCGTGGCCCGCCTGGCGGAGGTCTCCTTCACGGTGCGCCCCGGCGAGATCGTCGGCCTCGCGGGCGTGGCGGGCAGCGGCCAGCGCGAACTCATCGACTCGGTGACCGGCCTGCGCGGCCGGGTCCACGGCGTGTTCCTCGACGGCACCCCCGTCCTCGCGGGCCGGGACCCTCGTGTGGCCTACGTCCCGGAGGACCGCCACGGCCGGGCCACCGCACCTGCCATGTCGGTGGCCGAGAACGTCCTGATGGGCGCGCAGCGCGACCTGGCCTCCCGGTGGGCCCTGCCCCGCGCGAAGGTCCGCGCCCGCGCCCGCGACCTGGTCGACCGCTTCTCCATCAGCGCCGCGTCGGTCGACGTCCCGATCGGCGCCTTGTCGGGCGGCAACGCCCAGAAGGCCGTGCTGTCCCGCGAACTGACCCGGTCATCCCAGGTGGTGGTGGCCGAGGAGCCGACCCAGGGCGTCGACGTGGGCGTGCGCGAACGCGTCCACGACCTGCTGCGCGCCGTCCGCGACGAGGGCGCCGCCATCCTCCTCCAGTCGAGCGAGCTCTCAGAGCTCCGCGACCTCGCCGACCGCATCCTGGTCCTGTACGAGGGCCGCGTCGTCGCCGAGTTCCCCGGCGACGCCACCGAGAAGGAACTCGGCCGCGCCATGACGGGAGCGACCGGATGACGCCCCACGCGAGGTCCGCACCCCGGAGCGGAGGGTTCGCGTGAGCGCGACCGCCGTCGGCCGCCGCCTGGTGGCCTCCGCGCCCGTCGTGGCGGTGGCCGGGGCGCTTCTGCTGACCACCCTGGTCATGCTGGTGGTCGGCGTCGATCCCACACTGGCCTATCCGGCCCTCGTCAGAGGGGCCGTTCTCGACGGGAACCTCGAGTACACCGTCGCCGCGTTCGTGCCCACGCTCGGCATGGCGCTCGCGTTCGCCCTCCCGCTCCGGGCGGGTGAGTTCAACCTCGGCGGCGACGGTCAGCTCGCCGCAGGCGGGGTCACCGCCGCGGCGGTCGCCCTGCTGGTGCCGCTACCACCGGGAGCGGGCGTCGTGTTGCCGCTGGTCGCAGGCGCGGTCGCGGGCGGGCTGGTGGCGGTGGTCGCCGCGCCGCTCAGCACGCGCCTCGGCATCCCCGCCATCGTCAGCACCCTGCTCATCAGCGCCCCGGCCGTCTCGCTCGCTTCCTACCTGGTGCGGTTCCCGCTGGCCGAACCGAACACCGGCATCGCGCAGACCCCGCCCCTGCCGGACGCGGCCCACCTGCCCGCCCTCGGCGGCAGCGGCTACCTGACGATCGGCCTGCCGCTGATCGCCGCGCTCACCGCCCTGTGGTTGTACGCCGACGGCCGGACCGTCCTCGGCTACGAGATCCGGGCCACCGGCCAGAACCGGGAGTTCGCCCGCTACGGCGGCGTCAGGGTCGACCGGGTGGCCGCGCTCGCGCTGGCGGGCGGCGGCGCGTTCGCCGGGCTCTCGGGCGCGCTGATCGTGCTGGGGCCGCCGCACCGGTTCGTCGACGGCGCGCTGACCGCGCCCGGCTACACCTTCACCGCCGTCGCGGCGGTGCTGCTGGCGAGCGCGCGCCCGGTCGTGGTGCCGCTCACCGTGGCGCTCCTGACGTTCCTCCAGGTCGGCGGCCAGGGCATGGAACGGGAGGCCGGGGTGCCGAGCCAGCTCACCCAGATCGTGCAGGGGCTGATCATCGTGATCGTGGCGGTGCTCGCGACCCTGCGGGCGAGGAGGCCGCGGTGAACGTCTTCGAGTGGTCGTTCCTGGCCGGTGTGCTCACCGCCACCGCGCCGGTGCTGCTGGCCGCGCTCGGCGGGCTGCTCTGCCAGGTCGCGGGCGTGTTCAACATCGCGCTCGAAGGCCAGTTGTTGTGGGGCGCGTTCGTCGCCGTCGTGGTCAGCGACCTGACCGGCAGCGCGTGGACGGGCGTCGCGGGCGCGGTCGCCGCGACCGTGGTGTTCTCGGCGCTGCTGTCGGGGCCCGCGGTGGCGTTGCGGGCCGACCCGATCGTGGTCGCCGTCGGGCTCAACCTGCTCGCGCTCGGGCTGACCGCGTTCCTGATGCGGCAGATCTTCGGCAGCGGCGGCACCTACAGCTCCCCCGACCTGGCCGGCCTGCCCGACCTGGGCGAACTGGGCCTCGACGTCCCGGTGCTGAGGGAGCAGTCGCCGCTCGTGCCGGTCGCGCTGCTGCTGGTCGCCGTGCTGACCTTCTGGCTGACCCGGACCAGGTCGGGCCTGCGGCTGCGGGCCGTCGGCCAGCACCTCGACGCCGCCCAGGCCGTCGGCCTGCGCGTCTCGGGTTACCAGCACGGCGTGACGCTGGTCGCGGGCGCGTTGTGCGGGCTCGCGGGGGCGCAGCTCTCGCTCGGCAACGTGACGCTGTTCAGCGAGGGCATGAGCGCCGGTCGCGGCTGGATCGCCGTGGTGGCGGTCATGCTCAGCGGCGTCTACCCCGGGCGGCTGCTGCTGGCCTGCCTGCTGTTCGGCGTCGCCGAGGCGTTCGGGTTCCGGCTCCAGGGCGCGGGCCTGCCGCAGCAGGCGGCCGACGCCGCCCCCTATGTGATCACGCTGGCCGCGCTGGTGCTCGCCGCCGTGGCGCGGCGGCGGAGGAGGTCGTATGAACACGCCTGAACTGGCGAACTCGGTCCGGCTGAGCGGCGACGCGGTGGAGATCCTCGACCGGCGCGTCTACCCGTTCGAGCGGCGGTGGGTGCGCTGCACGACCAGCGACGAGGTCGCCCAGGCGATCAAGGACATGGTCACGCAGAGCTCCGGGCCGCTGTTCGCGACCACGGCCGCGATGGTGCTGGCCGCCCGTGCCGTCCGGCACCGGCCCCGCGACCTGGCCCTGAAGGAACTCCGGGCGGCCGGTGACCGGCTCGTCGCCACCCGCCCCACCAACAACCACATCCGCGACGCCGTCGCCGCGATCCTCGCCGACGTCCACGAGGGAGACCTGGCCGGGCAGGTCGAGGCGGCGGCCGCCGCCCACGACCAGGCCTACCGCGACCGGTCGGCCGCCCTGGGCCGGCACGCCGCCGGCCTGCTGCCCGACGGCTCGACGGTGCTCACCCACTGCTGGGCCGACTACTACCTGATCGCGACCGTCCAGGCCGCCCAGGAACAGGGCAAGTACCTGGAGTTCGTCTGCACCGAGACGCGCCCCTACCTCCAGGGCGCGCGGCTGACCGCGGCGACCCTGGTCGAGATGGGCTACGAGCCCACGCTGATCACCGACGGCATGGTGGCCGCCGCCCTGGCCAACGGCGTCGCCGACGTCGCCCTGGTCGCGGCCGACCGCGTCACCCTCGACGGCCACGTGATCAACAAGGTCGGCACGCTGGGCGTCGCCCTGGCCGCGAACCGGTTCGGCCTGCCCTTCCACGCGCTGGTCCAGCGCCCCGACCCGCAGGCCCCCACCCCGGCCGACGTGGTGATCGAGCACCGCGACCCGGACGAGGTGCTGCACGTCCTCGGCGTGCGGACCGCCGCCCACGGCGTCACCGGCCACTACCCCGCCTTCGACACGACACCACCTGACCTGGTCACCCGGATCGTCACCGAGAAGGGCGCCTTCCGCCCGGAGAATGTGAGACAAGCACTATGACCAGGCGCATCGTCGTCGACACCGACACGGGCATCGACGACGCCCACACCCTGCTCTACCTGGCGGGCCGCCCCGACGCCGAGATCGTGGCGGTCACCTCGGTGTTCGGCAACTGCGTCGAGCCCGACGCCGCCCGCAACATCGCCTACGTCAACCGCCTGCTCGGCCTCGACGTGCCGATCGCCCGGGGCGCGGCCGAGCCGCTCACCGGCACCGCCCACATCGCCGGATACGTGCACGGCAAGGACGGCCTCGGCGACGTCGGCTACGACCGCCCGCTGCCCGAGACCGGCGGGGAGAGCGCCGCCGAACTGCTGGTCCGTCTGGGCCGCGAGCAGCCGGGCGAGCTCGACCTGCTGGCCCTCGGGCCGCTGACCAACCTCGGCCAGGCGCTGCGCCTCGACCCGGAGCTGTTCACCCGCTACCGCTCGGTCGTGCTGATGGGCGGGTCGGGGCCGTACGCGCCGCCCGGCACCCTGCTGATGGTGGACGCGAACATCAACAACGACCCGGAGGCGGCCCGCGCGGTCTTCTCCGCCCCGCGCAACGAGCTGGTCATGGTCGGCGTGAACGTCACCGCCACCACGATCCTCGACGAGGTCGCCATCAACGCCCTGCGGGCCGCCGGCACCCCGGTCGCCCGGTTCGCGACCGAGATCCTCGACGCCTACCTGGACTTCTACCAGAACGAGTGGGGCCGGCGGATCATCCCGCTGCACGACCCCCTGGCCGCCGGGATCCTGCTCGACCCCACGTTCGCGACCGCGTGGGCCGACGGGCCGGTTAACGTACGGACCGACGGTTTCCTGGCCAGGGCCAGGCTGATGCGGACCCACGACGGCCTGCCGCCGGCCTTCCCCTACCAGCCCGCCCCGCCCACCAAGGTGGTCACCGAGGTGGACGCGGCCCGCTTCGTCGCCGACTTCGTGGAGGTTCTGACCCGATGAGCTGGATCGTGCTGGACATCGAAGGCACCACGAGCTCGACCGAGTCGGTGCACGTGGGCCTCTACTCCTACGCCCGCTCGCGCCTCGGCCCGTGGATCGACGCCCACCGCGACGACCCCGAGGTCGCCCGGGCCGTGCGGGAGACCGGCGGCGCGACCACCGAGGAGACCGTCGCCGTCCTGCACGGCTGGATGGACGGCGACGTCAAGGCGACCCCGCTGAAGACCCTCCAGGGCCAGATCTGGGCGGCCGGGTTCGCGAGTGGCGACCTGACCTCCCACTTCTTCCCCGACGTCGCGCCCGCGCTGCGCCGGTGGCACGCCCGGGGCAGGCGCCTGGCCGTCTTCTCCTCCGGCGCGGTCTCCAGCCAGCGGCCGTGGTTCCGGCACAGCCCCGACGGCGACCTGTCGGTGCTGATCGAGCACCACTTCGACACGGTCAACGCGGGCCCCAAACGTGAGAGCGCCTCCTACGAGCGCATCGCCGCCACGCTGGAGACCGACGACCTGCTGTTCCTGTCGGACGTACCGGCGGAACTCGACGCCGCGGCGGCGGCCGGATGGCAGGCGATCGGGTTGCGGCGGCCCGGCGAGCCGAGCGAGCAGGCCGACTTCGGCGCCCATCGGGTGGTCACGAGCTTCGAGGAGATCGCATGAACAGGGAAGACGTGCTGGCCGCCGGGGGGCGGCTGGCCGTGGAGGCCGCCCGGTACACCGGGATCGGCTGGATGCGCGGCACCTCCGGCAACCTGTCGGAGGTGGTCTCCCGCGATCCGCTGCGGCTCGCGGTGACCGCGAGCGGCCTCGACAAGGGCGAGCTCACCGCCTCCGACGTCGCCGTGGTCGGCGAGCGCGGCGAGCCGGTCGCGGTGCCGGGCGTCGAGCCGCTGACCCCGTCTGCCGAGGCGGGGCTGCACGCGCGGGTCGCGGCGGTGACCGGCGCCGACGCGATCGTGCACGTCCACGCGCTGAACGCCGTGGTGGCCGCCCATCACTGGCCGCAGGGCGTGGTCCTGAAGGACGTCGAGACCCTCAAGGGCATCGGCCGCCTGGCCCACGACGACGAGGTCGTCATCCCCGTCATCGAGAACAGCCAGGACATGGCCGAGCTCGGCGACCGGTTCGAGGCCGGGTACGACGCGGCGACCCCCGCCGTCATCGTCGCCGACCACGGCCTCTACACGTGGGCGCCCACCCTCCACCGGGCCCGGCACGTCACCGAGTGTGTGGAGTGGCTGCTGGCCTACCGGATCGCCATCCGCTAGCTGAGCAGGTCGCCGACCCGGTCGAACAACTCCCGGCCGGGCTCGGCGGTCAGCAGGTGCCGCGCCGCCCGCAACGACCGCCTGATCGCCACGGCCCGCTCCGCCTCGGGCAGCGTCTCGATGTCGCTGACCCGGGCGAACCCGATGACGCGCCGGGCCGCCTTGGCCGCCCCGAACACCGCGGCGTCCCTGCGCACGGCGGCCAGGTAACCCTCCAGCACGCCGTCGCCGTAGATCCGCGGGTCGACCCGGTCGGGCCACAGGGCCCGGAACTCGGTCTCGAAGGCCGCCCACGTCTCCTCGGCCAGCCCGAGCACCCATCGGGCATGAGCGTCGTCTCCCTGTACGAAGCCACGCGCCGCCGCGAGCACGTAGTTGCCCCACAGGGCGCCGAGGTCGAAGCCGACCGGCCCGTAGAAGGCGAACTCGACGTCGAACGCCCGGGTCGACCCGGGCTTCACCAGCACCGAGCCGGTGTGCAGGTCGCCGTGGATCAGCGCCTCGGCGCGGGTCATGAACGCGAGCTTGGCCAGCCCGATCGCGGTCCGCACTTCGGGGTCGCCCACGTAGGCGGCCACGTCGGCCTTGGTGGCGGGCAGGATCTTGTTGTGCTCGTGCTCGATGTACGGCTCGGTGAAGACCAGGTCCTCGGTGATCTCGCACAACTCGGGGTTGACCGCGGCGGCCAGGGCGGCCTTGTGCCGATGGTTGCCCAGGCCGAAGACCGAGGTGCCGAAGGCGACCTTGGCGACGTACCGGCCGAGATCGGCGGCGACCCCGTCGGTGCGCACGCCCTCGTTGAGCAGCCCGCGCCAGACCCGGTGGTCCGAGAGGTCCTCCAGGGCGACGACGTGCCGGTCGTGGTCGACGTCGAGCAGGGCGGGCACGAGACCGGGGGCCACCCGGCCGTGTTCGGCCAGGACGGCGGCCTCGATGCGGTTGCGATCGGGGGTGATCGGCCAGGCCGGGTCGACCCGGACGTAGGGCATCGACTGCTTGAGCACCACGCCGGGGCCGCCCTCGACCTCCACGGCGAAGACGGTGTTCATGTTGCCGTCGCCGATCTCCCGGACCGAGACCGGGTTCGCGAACGCCGCCAGCGCGGGGCGGCTCGCGAGGTAGCCGGGCACGTTGCCGACGGTCAGCAGCTCATAGGCGCTCAACGGAACTCCTGAGGGTGTAGCTCACGACGAGGGCCCCCGCCAGCAGGGCGCCCTGGACGAAGGTCTGGGTGTAGTAGGGGGCGTTCAGCATGGTCATGCCGTTGATCACCACGCCGATGAACACGGCGCCGACGACGGTGCCGACGGTGTTGGGGCGGTTGGCGCCAAGGACGGCGTATCCGATGAGCGCCGCGGCCACCGACTGGAGCAGGTAGGGGTCGCCCGCGCCCACGTCGCCCCGGCCGAGCCGGGCCGACAACATGATCCCGGCGATGGCCGCGCAGAGGCCCGACACGGCGTAGGCGAGGGCCCGGTAGCGGGCCACCCGGATGCCGGCCAGGCGCGCGGCCTCGGCGTTGCCGCCGATGGCGTAGAGGGCGACGCCCCAGCGGGTGCGTTCGAGGAACAGGTAGACGACCACCGCGACCAGCGCGAACACGATGACCGGGACCGGCACCGAGCCGATCTTGCCGGCCCCGATCCAGGCGAAGCCCTCGGTGTAGCGGCCGGGCGCGGGCGCGCCGTCGACGGTCATGCCGGGGGCCACAGACGTGCCGGAGGTGATGATCAGGGCGAGGCCCTGGAACAGGAACATCGTGCCCAGCGTGGCCACCAGGTCGGGGATCTTCGCGACCACGGTGAGCAGCGCGTTCACCCCCGCGACCAGGAGCCCGGTGAGCAGGCCGGCGACGATCGCGGTGCCGCCGGTGAGGTTGAACCGGACCATGGTCAGCGCGGTCACCATGACGACCGCGCCGACCGCCGCGCCGGCCGACAGGTCGAAGCCGCCCGTGGTCATCGACACGGTCACCCCGAGCGCCACCACCCCGACGATCGCCACCGACTGCAGGATGATCAGCATGTTGGCGTACGAGGCGAAGGCGGGCCGGAGCACCGCGAAGACGACCAGCAGGGCGGCCAGGATGACGAGCAGCCCGTACCGGTAGAGCAGACGGGTCACCGAGCGGCCCAGGGCACCCGGGCGACGTCGGGTGTGGTCAGTTCGGGCACGGCGCCGGTGAGCTGCTCGATGTTGGCGATGCCGCCGTCGCGGAGCTGCTTCTGGGTGACCAGGGCGGGCGGGATCTTCAGCTCGGGGCCGACCGGCTCCCCGGCGACCAGCAGCGCGGCGGCCCGCACCGCGATGCGGCCGACGTTCGACGGGTCGGTCGTGGCGGTCGCCACCCACGGGCTGTTCGGCTCGGTGATGACGCCGATGTCGGCGGTGGAGATGTCCGCGCCGTAGATCTTGATCTGGTCCTGGAGGCCGAGCTCCTTGACCGCGATGGCGGCGCCCTTGGCGAACTCGTCGTACGGCGCGAAGATCGCCTTAACGCCGGGGTTGGCCTGGAGGGCGGCCTTGGCCTGGTCGGCGACGGCCGAGGCGGTCGAGTTGTTGACCACGCCGATCTGGGCGACCTCCTTGATGCCCGGGTTGTCCTTCTTGAACTGCGTCCACACCTCGTTGCGCCGGTCGAGGGGGGCGAAGCCGGAGACGTACACGTAGAGGACGTCGCCGGTCCCCCCGGTGTCGGCCTTCAGCGCGCCCAGCGCCAGCTCGGCGATCTGGTGGTCGTCCTGGGTCAGCGCGACGGCCTCGGGCGTGCCCGGGTCGACGTCGAAGGCGACCAGCGGGACGCCGGCGTCGGCGGCCTTCTTGATGGCGGGCTGGACGGTGTCGGCGAACCCGTGGTCGACGATGATCGCGTCGGCCTTCTGCTGGACGGCCTGCTCCAGGTTGAGCGCCTGCTTGTCGTTGTTGCCGTCGCCGCTGGAGACCTCCAGCGTGATCTTGAGGGCCTGCGCCTCGGCCTGCGCCCCCGCGAGCCACTGCTCGAAGTAGTCACCGGACGAGAGCTGGCGGACGAGAGCGACCCGGACTCCCCCGGCGGCGAACTTCGCCGGGACGGAGACGGTGGGCGAAGCGACCGGCGCCGCCGGAGCGGACGAGGGCGCGGAGGTGGTCGTGGTGGAGGTGCCCTGGGAGCATCCCGCGAGCGCCAGAACGCCCAGGAGGAGGGATGCGCCGAGAAGTCGTGCGTGAATCACACTCGGATGCTAGGCAGGCCTGGGAGTATTGTCCACTTTTCAAGTAGGATTTACGCAGATAGCCGCTGATTAGGGACGAAGCCCATGACCTACCTCACCGTGTACACCGACGGCCCGGCCCCCGAGACCCTCCTGCGGACCGACGACCAGGCCGAGATCGCGACGAGCCTGAAGGAGATCGGCGTCCGCCTGCGCCACTGGGAGATCGTCGACGGCCTCGACGGCGCGAGCTCCGACGACGTCCTGGCCGCCTACCGCGACCAGGTCGCCGCCGTCGTCGCCGAAGAGGGCTACACCTTCGTCGACGTGGCCCGGCTCGGCCCCGACGCCCCCGCCGACGTCGCCGCCGCGGCCCGCGCCAAGTTCCTCAACGAGCACACCCACGACGACGACGAGGTGCGTTTCTTCGTGGCCGGCTCCGGCATCTTCTACCTGCACGTCGACGGCAAAGTGCACGCCGTGTTCTGCGAGCCCGGCGACCTGCTGAGCGTGCCCAAGCAGACCACCCACTGGTTCGACATGGGCACCAGGCCCCACTTCACCGCCATCCGCTTCTTCCACGACGACGACGGCTGGATCGGCGACTTCACCGGCGACGACATCGCCTCACGCATCCCCGACTACGACACCATCGCGGCCGGCCGCTAGAGGTCGAGCAGCTGCTCGTGGAAGCCGCCGAAGCCGCGCTCGGCGTCGACCAGGTGGACCTCCAGGATCCAGTGGGCCACCCGCCCGGCCTTGTCAACGCGGCGCATCGGGGTCGTGTTGCCCTCGGCGATGTAGGACTCGATGTCGGCGGCGTCGATCTTCTCGTGCGGGAACTCGCCGACGAGGTGACCGGCGTGGACGTGCCCCAGGATCCAGCCGCGCTCGCGGGCGAGCCGGTCGACCTCGGCGAACAACCGCGCGCCGGTCATCTCGGGGTCGGCGGCGAAGAACCGCCGCCCGGCCTCGAAGACGACGGGCAGGTCGGCGGCGAGCCGGTGCTTCACGGGGTCGTCGCCCAGGACGTAGGTGCGCCCGAGGTCGGCCTCGAACTCCTCGAAGATCGGCCCGAAGTCGCAGAAGACGATGTCGTCGGCCTCGATGACCCGGTTGGGCGGGTTCTCGCGGTAGGGGAGCAGGGTGTTCGGCCCCGACCTGACGATCCGCTTGTGCCAGTGGCGGGTGGTGCCGAACATCTCGTTGGCGAGGTCGCGGACGGCGTCGCTGACGTCCTTCTCGGTCCGGCCCGGGGCGATGAGGCCGCGCCCGACGATCTCGTCGAACAGGGTGATCGCGTTGGCCTGGGCGGTCAGCAGCCGGGTGGCCCGGAACTCCTCGGCGGTGGCGGCGTCGACGTACACCCACGCCTTCTCCCCCGACCGCAGGTCGGCCTTGACCCGCAGGTAGTCGTCGACCTCGTAGGCGTCGGCGGCGGCCAGGTCGGCGGGCGTGAGGGTGAAGACCATGCCCTCGACGGTGTCGGCCGGGTCGCCGGACGGGAGGGCGACGGGGTGCTCGTCGCTGCCGCTGTCGGCCACGACCGAGGCGTCGGTGATCTTCGCCGTCTCCAGGCGGAACCCGACCAGGGCGTCGGGACGGCCGTCCAGCTCACGGCCGAACCGGGCGAGCTGGACCTGCGGAAGCCGCAGCGTCCCGTAGGAGAAGAGCAGATGATCGGACATGGCGAACCCCCATCACGACGCCGGAGACCGCAGGATACCGGGCGCGGAAAAGGGCCCCGGAAGAATTTCCCGGGGCCCTGCTCCGATCAGCGCTCCGGCATCCAGAGAACCTCACGGACGCCGTTCAACGTGCAGGTCATGACCGGGGCGACGGCCCCCCGAAAGGACGGCGGCGCCAGGCTTTCGGGTATTTTCCCCGGATCTCCAGCGGGGGCACCAGGGCGGCGTCCAGGGTGCGGACGTCGATGCTGACCGGCCGGTACGACAGGGTGCGGAGCCGTCTGCCCATGACGGCGTGGGGGCGGTCGACGGTGTCGCGGCGGCCGCTGATGAAGGCCCACTCGTGGGCCGCCGAGCCGAAGTAGACGACCGTCGGGAACGCCGCGATGAAGTTGTGCCACGAGCGGCGCAGGGTGGTCTGCCGCCACATCGTCGGGCAGCCGGCCTGGGTGGAGATGACGCCGCCCGGGGCCAGCGCCCGCGCGCAGAGGCCGAGGAACGTGGAGCTGTAGAGGCGGTCGTGCTGGGCCTGGCCGTCGTCGGTCTCGTCGGGGAGGTCGACGATGATGACGTCCCAGGTGCGCCCGGCCGCGACGGCGGCCTCGACGAAGGCGTAGCCGTCCTCGTAGTGGACGTGGATCGGGCCGTCGTCGCCCTCGGCGGCGGCCAGTTCCTTCTCCGTGTAGCCGTAGGGCAGGCGGCTCGCGCACAACCTCACGGCCTGCTCGTCGATGTCGACGTGGTCGACGCGGCTCGCGCCGCAGGCCACGAGCATCTGGCAGGCGACGCCCTCGCTCGACCCGATGACGAGGCAGCGGTCCACCCGGTCGGCCAGAAGCACCGGCGGGATGGTCAGCGCCTCGTGGTAGACCTCCTGGGTCTGCTCGCTGCTCTGCCGCTCGCCGTTGGCGAACAGGGTGATGCCGTGGGCGGTCCTGGCGAAGTCGAGCGTCTGGAACGGGGTGATCTCGCTGTGGATGACCTCGTCGACGCGCCAGAGCCGTTCCATTCCGTCGGCGATGGGCTCGGCCACCCAGGTGGTGCCGTTGATGGTGATCATGCGGATGCCTCCGGCGAGGGGGTGTCGCCCCGGCGGATCACCTGCACGGTGACCCGGCCGGGCTGGAGCTCGTGGGTGAGCAGGTCGACCGCGGTGCGCGGGTCGGCCGTGCCGCAGGTGAACACGTCGACGAACACGGCGGCGTGCTCCGGGTAGGTGTGCAGCGAGGCGTGGGACTCGGCCAGCAGCGCCAGGATGGTGACCCCCTGGGGGACGAACCGGTGCGAGCTCATCTCCAGGATGGTCGCCCCCGCCGCGGCCAGCGCCCGCTTGAGCGCGACCTCCAGGTGGGCGAGGTCGTCGAGGAGGCCGGCGTCGACCCCCCGGAGCTCGGCGAGCACGTGGCAGCCGGCGAACTCGCCGATCGCGACGGTCATCGCTCCTCCACGCAGAACGTGGGGAGCGCGGGCAGGCCGTTGACGGCGGCGCAGGAGTAGCTGGAGGTGTACGCCCCGGCGTCCAGGATCTCCACCACGTCGCCGGGCGCCAGCGCGAGGGGGAGTTCGTACTGGACCCGCTGGTAGATCACGTCGTCGCCGTCGCTGGTCGGCCCGGCCAGCACGACGGGGGCGGTGGGACCGGTCACGCCGGGGGTGCGCAGCCGGTAGGCGATGGCCTCGCGTTCGGTCTCGACCAGGCCGTTGTAGCGGCCGACGTCCAGGAACACCCAGCGCCGGTGGTCGGCGGCCCGCCCTTCCCTGACGGTCACCACCTCCGAGCGGATGATCCCGGCCGCCCCGACCATCGCCCGGCCCGGCTCCAGGAGGAGACGCGGCCGGTTGCGGCTGCCGAAGTGACGGTTGACCGAGGAGTTGACCGCCTCGCCGAACACCTCGATGAGCGGCCGGTTCCCGAACGCGGGGTTCGGGCTGTACGAGATGGGCAACCCCCCGCCGAGATTGATCATCGGCAGCTTGACGCCGGCCGGCTCCAGCTGGAGCGCGATCTTGGCCGCCGCCGCGATGCCGACGTCCCAGGCGTCGGGGTTGCACTGCTGGGAGCCGACGTGCCAGGTGAGGCCGAGCGGCCGCAGCCCGTTCGCCGCGGCGTCGGCGAGCAGCTGCGCGGCGGCGTCGGGGTCGCAGCCGAACTTGCCGCCGAACGGCATCACCGCGTCGGGCGGCTCGACCGCGATCCGGCAGAAGACGTTCGACCGGGGCGCCCATCGCGCGATGTGGGCCAGGTCGCGGGGGTTGTCGAAGGCGAAGGTGCGGACTCCGAGCCGGTAGGCGGCGGCGATGTCGGCGGCCTTCTTCACCGGGTTGCTGTAACTGAGGAAGCGGCCGGGCACGCCGCGGGACAGGCAGCGCTCGACCTCGCCGATGCTGGCGACGTCGAACCCCGAGCCGAGGTCGAACAGGGTGGAGATCACTTCTGGCGCGGCGTTGGCCTTGACCGCGTAGAGGATGCCGGCGCCGGGGAACGCGGTGGACAGGGCGCGGTAGTTCGCGGCGACCGTCGGCAGGTCGATGAGCAGAGAAGGACTGGGCAGGTGATGGGTTCTGGCGTACGCGCGTGCGCGGAGAATGGCCGGCTCCGGCTGGGGGGACGCGCTCATTGGGCTGACTCTGGGCGGAGGTACGGGTGCAGGGGTTCCATCGGGACTTTCTCCGATTCCGAACTACTACCAATTCAGGCAGGCCCGAGAGTAGTCAAGTACCTTGACACGTTTAGTTGATATCTCTACAAAGCATCGTCGTTACCGTTCCGTTATCAGCGAAAGCCGGTCGGGTCAGGTGACGAAACCCCTGCTCAGAGCGTCACGCACGACACCGACCGGCTGACACCGGAACGACTTCTCTATACAGATCGCGGTTTTATCCCCGCGCCGCCGAAGCGCCCACCGACTCGGCGAGTTCGTGTAGCGCCCATTCGGAGTGGCTGCCCGGCTCGGCGGCCAGGGACACGAACTTCTGGCCGGTGCCGCTGACCGACAGCACCTCCCACGAGAGGCTGAGGTCGCCCAGCCGGGGATGGCGCAGTTCCTTGATCTCGTTGCCGCGCGCCCGCACCTCGTGCAGGGCCCAGATGCGGCGGAACTCCGCGCTCTGGGCGGTCAGCTCCGCCACCAGGCCGCGCAGGTAGGGGTCGTCGGGATCGGCGGCCACGGCGGTGCGGAGCTGGGCCGTCTTGGCGCGGGCGGCCTTCTCCCAGTCGGGGTAGAAGTCGACCGCGACCGGGCTGAGGTAGATCATCCGCACGCAGTGGTCGATGTGGGTCATGCCCTCGTACAGGGCCTCGAGAAGGGGATTGTGGGCCAGCACCTCGAAGCGGCGGCCCAGCACCAGCGCGGGCGCGTGCCGCGACAGGTTGACCAGGCGCAGCAGACTCGGGCTGACCTGGTCCATGACGCCGGTCTCCACCTGGGGCCGGGCCCAGGGGTGGGCCAGCGAGTAGAGGTACTCGGTGGCGTCGGGGTCCAGCCGCAGCACCCGGGCCAGGGCACTGAGCACCTGGGCCGAGGGGTTGCGCTCGCGGCCCTGTTCCAGCCGGATGTAGTAGGAGCCGCTCACCCCGGCGAGCATCGCCACCTCCTCCCGCCGCAGCCCCGGTGTGCGGCGCGAGGGGGCGTGCAGGAAACCCGCCTGGGCTGGACTGGTGGACTCACGCCGGGCGCGCAGGAAGTCGCCGAGGAGATTGTTGCTACCGTTGTCCATTTCATCACCATATGTACGAATTAGTGAGCTACTACGGAACCGTCCGCGCACGTCTCGGCGACCGCGCCGAACAGCGGTAGCCACAGCACGAACCGGGCCCCCGCCACGGAGTCCTCCAAGGTCAGCTTGCCGCCGTGGCGGTGGGCGATGTCGCGGGTGATGGCCAGGCCGAGGCCGCTGCCGCCCGCGTCCAGGCGGCGGGCGTCGTCCAGGCGGATGAAGCGTTCGAAGATCCGCTGGCGGTCGGCGGGCGGGATGCCCGGCCCGTCGTCGGTGACGGCGACGGCCGCCTGGTCGCCGACCCTGGTGAGACTGAGCCGCACCGAGGAGACCGCGTGCCGCCGGGCGTTGCCCAGCAGGTTGGTCAGCGCGCGGATGAGCTGGATGCGCGACCCGCAGATCCACATGTGGCCCTCGACGTAGAGCCGGACCGGCACCCCGTGGCCGGTCCGGTTCACCCGGGCGGTCTCCTGGACGAGGACCTCCGTGAGGTCGACGAGCTCGTGCGGGACGGCGGTCGCCGCGGCGTCCACGCTGGACTGGGCGAGCAGGTCGGTGACGATGGTCTCCAGGCGGTCGACCGAGGCCAGGGCCGCGCGCATGCTGCGCCGCGGATCGTTGTCCTCGGGGTGGTCGAGGGCGTCCTCCAGCTCGGCGCGCAGGCCGGCGAGCGGGTTGCGCAGCTCGTGGGAGGCCAGGGTGGCGAAACCGCGCTGCTGGGCGACCGCCCGCTCCAGGCGGGCGAAGGTGAGGTTGGCGGCCGTGACCAGTTCGGCGATCTCGTCGCTTCCCGGCGGGACGGGCAACCCCCGCCCCAGGTCGTTGGCGGTGATCTTGTCGATGTCGCCGCGGATGGCCTGGATGGGCCGCAGCACCCGGCCCACGGCCCACCAGGTCCCGACCCCGGCGCCGGCGGTCAGCACCAGGCCGAAGCCGATGAGGAGCAGGTCCACGTCGTGCCCGCGGAGCAGCCCGGTGGCGTCGGCGTCCAGGGTGGGGCGGAGGGGCATGACGATCGCGTCCAGCGTGATCAGGACAGCCAGGACGGTCAGGACCAGCAGCAGGGTCGCCGTGGTGCAACGCGTGCGGATGGATCGGGACGGATGGACGATGGTCACGTTGACCTCCGGTCGTTCGTTCAACTGGCCCGCAGGGCCAGGCTTCCGAGAAGACTGAGCGCGTGCTCGGAGGGGCTTTCCGGTTCGGCCTGCAGGGCGAGGACACGGTGTCCCGGCAGGCGGGCGACGTCGAGGACGTCGCAGAACAGCGTGAGTTCACCGACCACGGGGTGGCGCAGGCGCTTGACCCGGCGGGCGTCCGACGACAGGTCGTGCCCGGCCCAGATGCGCCGGAAGTCCCCACTCCGCTCGGTCAGCTCGCCGAGCAGGTCGTCGAGGCCGGGCTGCGGCCCCTCGGCCACGATGGTGTGCAGGACGTCGATCGCGGCGGCGGCGATGTGCGTCCACTCGGTGAAGAAGTCGGTCGCCGCCGGGTCGAGGAAGACCAGCCGGAACAGGTTGTCGGCGTGGCTCAGTCCGCCCAGCAGCGCGGCGCCGAGATCGTTGGCGACGCGCACGTTCATCAACGGGTCGCAGAGCAGGACGGCCACGTCCTGCCAGTCGTCCATGAGCCGCGCCAGGCACGGATCCGGCGGGAAACTGCTGTTCATGCCACCGAACGTAGACCGGATCCGGACAACCAGGGTGGCCGTGACACACCCAGTCAAAACAGACATAAGGCGCATAAGGTGCCTGTATGGAAACCGACAGAAAGCTCGGCGAGTTCCTCCGGGCCCGGCGCGAGCTCACCCCTCCCGCCCGAGTCGACCTGCCGGACGCCGGCTCCCGCCGCACCCCCGGCCTGCGGCGGGAGGAGGTCGCGATGCTGATCGGAGTCAGCACCGACTACTACGTCCGCCTCGAACAGGGACGCGAGCGCAACCCCTCCGACCAGGTGATCGCCGCCCTGACGGAGGTCTTCACCCTGGGCGCCGACGCCGTCGCCCACCTGTACGCCCTGGCCCGGGGCCCCTCCCCGGCCGACCCGGACCCCTGCCCGCCGGACGCCACCGACGAGGTCAGCCCCCACCTGATCCGGCTGATGGACAGCTGGCCCCGCACCCCCGCCTTCGTGATCAACCAGTGCATGGAGACGCTCGCCCTGAACCCCTCGGCCACGGCCTTCTACGAGCGGGGCCTGCGCCGGAAACCGAAGATCGGCAACAACACGCTGCGCGCGATGTTCCTCGACCCGGTCGCCCGCGAGTTCTACGCCGACTGGGAGTCGACCTCCAGGGCCAAGGTCGCCCACTTCCGCGCCACCGCCGGCCGCAACCTCCACGACCCCCGCGTGTCGGAGCTGGTCGACGAACTGACCGACCTGAGCCCCGAGTTCCGCGACGCCTGGGCCCGCTACGACGTCCAGATCGAACCCGGCCGCCTGCGGCGCTTCCGGCACGAGCTGGTGGGCGAGCTGACGGTCATCACCGAGGTGTTCTCGCTGGCGGGGTCACCGGGACAGCACCTGATCACCTTCCAGGCGGGCCACGACCGGCACTCGGCGGAGGCGCTGGAGCAGATGTGCCGCGAGGTGACCTGAGCCCGAGGGGCACGGCTCGAACGGTCGGTCCGGCCGAAACCAGGGGGCGACCCTGGCATATCGGGGCGAAAAGTCCAGGGTGAACGGATCTCGCGGCGGCCCGCAGAATGACGGTGTCGTCGTCTCAGATCTGACAAGGAGCTCGGTCATGCGCTCAGCACTCCCACGCGCGCTGATGGCGGTGGCCATCGCCCTCGCCGCGGTCCTCGTCCCGGCCGGGCCCGCCTCCGCGGGCGTCTGGCAGCTCTCCGACGGCTTCGAACCGGCGTCGAACCCGGCCGCCCGGTGGGCGTTCACCGACCAGGGCGACTGTGACACCCCGTACTTCCAGAGCGTCGGGGTCGCCTCGCCCCGTACCGGCACCGGCATGGCCGGCCTGCGCGTCAGCAACACCGGCGGCTGGTGCGCGATCAGCCGGACCATCGTCCTCACCCCGGTGCCCGCCCACCCCGGCGCCCGCTGCGCCGCGGGCGTCTGGCTGGACCTGCGCAACGCCGCGGCGACCTTCAACCTGGAGGTGATCAACCCGGCCGACTGGACCTACATCGCCCTGAAGACGGTGCCGGTGGACCAGACGGTGGACCCGGGCTGGCGCCTGCACACGGTGAGCTGGACCGCGCAGCGCTCCGACGTCGTGCTGCGGCTGACCGTGGGGAAGGCCTTCAACCACTTGTTCGCCCCACGCGCCGAACTCGACGACGTCGTCGTCCAGTGCGCCTACTGACTCTCCTGGGACGTCGGCACACCGGTCGACATGCAAAAAGGCCCGCGTTCTCGCGGGCCGGTCAGGGTTTCTCACGGTGGATCAGAGGTGCCCCCTGCAAGATTCGAACTTGCGCTCCCGGCTCCGGAGAGGGGTACGGATGCAGGCTCTAACACGTATGAACTGCGGCGACGCGAGGCATTCCTCAGTTCTCAGCGGTCTTGGTCCAGGGCTGGTCCACAACCCCCTCATCCGGCGATCAAACCGGTGGTTCGAATGGACCAGAAGGGGCGATCGGTCGTGTGATTCAGCCCGAGAGGAACCACCGCGGCCCCGACGGCAACGTGATCCCGATCACCCGCGCGGTTCAATCGGGAGCACGACTACATCCTCATAGTTCATTGAGGCTTTTTCATCGTGACTGTGCTGGTCGCAGCAGGTCCGGCGCGTCGGGGTGACATGAGAAGAGGCGCCCGGTAGGACAGCAAATCGACCAAAACCCGATGCCCCGACCGGGAGCCTCGATTGCTGTCCTACCCTGCCTCGATCCCCTTGTCGAACCACACCCTGACCCGCCTGGCCGAACTGATCCGCGCCCACCGCGCCGGCCTGGGCGGCCGATGGCGCCGTCTCAACTCCAGCCATCAGGCGCTGCTGGTCCTGGCCCATCTGCGCAACGGCGACACCTATACCCGGCTCGCCTCCGGTTTTGGGATCGGCACGAGTACCGCCTGGCGATATGTCCGCGAGACCCTCGGCCTGCTCGCCGGGCTGGCCGATGACGTGCATGCTGCTGTGGCACATACCCAACGTCTGGCCTACGCGATTCTGGACGGCACGCTCATCCCGATCGACCGACTGGCCGACGAACAGCCGTACTACTCGGGCAAACACCACCGGCACGGGGTCAACGCCAGGTGCTCGCCGACCCAGCCGGACGCCTGGTCTGGGCCTCCCCAGCCCTGCCCGGAGCCGTACACGATCTGACGGCCGCCCGCACTGCCGGTTTAGTCGACGCGCTGACCAGGGCGGGGGTGAAGGTGTTCGCGGACAGGGGCTATCAAGGCGCGGGAGGGACGATCCGCACCCCGTTCAAACGCCACCGGCACCGACCGCGGCTGTCGAGCGGACAGAAGGCCGTCAACCGCGCGCATGCCCGCATCCGAGCGATCGGCGAACGCGCCGTGGCGACGCTGAAAGCCTGGAAGATCCTCGCCCAGCACGGCTGCTGCCCTCATCGGGCCACCACGATCATCCAGGCCATCCTCGTCCTGCACCACATCGAAACCGGCTATCGACCACGATGAAAAGGGCTCATTGATCGAAAACCAGTTGTTAACCATGGCGGAGTAGGCTGCTTTGAATAGCTGAGGGCCAGCTCTTTTCTTCGCTCTTGAAACACCAGGCGGAACCGGATTGTCACCCGCTGCGAGATCACCGACTGCTGACCGGAGAAGCGCCGAATGACGGATGACATCCTTCTTAAGGCTCCAGATCGCGCCTAACGCCGCCCCCGCATAGTTTAGCGCCGTCAGCAACAGCTCTGCGATCAGACACGCCGGCCCGCACCTACCGCCCTTAGGTCTCATCTGACCAAGGTGGTTCCCTACGGACCGGATTGTCGCGCCAGTCGGGGTACGGCCCCTCCTTTGTGAGCGGCCAAAACTGTTCACCGCAGGAGCAGAAGTAGACCGTCCCACTCTCTCCCGACCAGATCATCTTCTCGCTCCAGAACCGGTGCCCGGTGCGCCAGGCGTGCCACATCGCTCGAATCACAGGGGGCTCTTCCTCGTAGGTGAGTTCCTCAGTGTCCCAGGCCGGCTCCCACTGATTCGCGCACGACCTGGCAGGCGAACTCGACCACGTCGAAGCCGCCGCCGAATGCGCGATGGAACAGCTCGAGGACACCCGCTGCTGTTGGGCATCGACATCCGCGCCCGCGCCTGGCGCGTGGCCCGCCACCTGCGCGAAGCCCGTGAGATCGCCCAGGGGATCTCGGTGGAGGCGGTCAAGTTCAATCTGCAGTTCCGGCAGGAGTTCCTAGAAGCCCTCGAAGTGATGGAAAAGCGCTCCACCAAGCGCAACGAGTACAAGGGGAAGGTTGATCTGTGATGGCACGCTACGCCCCGTCCTTGCAGCTCGTGCAGGACGCGACCATGGACCGGCTGGCCGCGGCCGAGCGCACCGGCAACAGCGTGGACGTCCTGCTCAAGCGCTAAGCCAAGTGTCTGCACGGGTAGGCAGAGCAGATCAACCAGCGCATCGAAATAGCCCTCAAAGCCTGATTCAAGCGAGGCCCATAACCTGCAAGCGCCAATGAGAACGGGCGTTAATCCGTGAGACCAGAGACTCGCCCGTTCATTAAAAGTGGTCAGGGTCTCTCCCGATCCGACACACCAATTTACAGAAGCATTAAATGCTCCACACTTTGTCCAGCGCTTCCTCGCCCAACCGGGCAGCGCGAGACGCTATCTGGTCGTCCGATGGGAACTCGGCTACATCAGCCGACCACGACTCAAGGTCCGGGTCAAAATATGCGCTTCCGCTACGAAGAGCGGCCAACTTGATGGGCAGCTTAGCGTTTCCGAGATCGTTATTTAGCGCTTCCGTAAGTAGCGTTAGATTCCCAATTGAGTAGACAGAATCCTTCGTGTCTTCCCCACCCAACGACTGTGGCTTTATGTGTTCAATCGACCAAGTTTCAAGATTCTGCCCGGCCGGCAACAACATGTGCGACTTGGCGAAAGTCATAAGAACGTACGCTACAAATATCTTTCGTGAACGCAACTTCTGCGCCTGGGTCAGTCGCAGTTTGGGTGCATAGAAGATTTCTTCAAAAGCTTTAGCAGCCAGCTCGCGATTTGGCAGACTTGATTGCAGCTTCTTCCTCAAATCTTTGATCGCAACTGCGACTTCATTCTTGTTTTCAGCCTTCTCAAGGAGAACTGCGAACCTGTTATACCGACCGCGCGTTCCGCCAGTTGACCCGCTATTTGTCAGAGCCGTGAATTGGAAGTGGAAGTTCTCCAGGAGGCGCATAACGTCGATCAGCTGAGATCGACCCAGGAGATTCGTTTCTTGGTATTTTCGTGCGACCGCAAGCACGGCCGAGTTTGCTACCGAGACGTTGAAAATTGCCAGTGCGCGAATGCTATCAACAACCTCCGGAACAGCAAGAGCGTTACGGTGTCCGCTTTTAGCGCGCTGAACCTGGATATGCTCCTGTTCAAGCCATTCATATGCCAAAGAATCTACTTCGAGTTCTTGCAGATAAGCCAGATGTTTCGTGGAATCCGATCCCACCAGCCTGCTAATCTTCTTGAATAGCTCCGGCTCTGTAGCTGCGTCGCGGCGAGAGTTCCAGGACTGCCAGATAAACCGGTCGACAACATCATTGCTGGTACGACCATCTTGCACTCTATCGACGATGCCCTCCCAGCGCGTAGCGATCGCCTTCCTGTCAGGAACATCCCTGGCACCACCCCGAATTAGCAAATTTTTCACCAGATCGGAGAGTAGGAGATCGGCTCCTCGCGTATTTAGGGTTTCGAAGATTAGGAACCCATCTTCCTCTGAAGCTAGCTCGACCTGGATCACCCGAGCCTTTAGGACGTTCGCCCTAATGGCCTTGAGTCGGTCAACCTGCTCCTCGGCGGATCGGCCGCTAAGGTCGCTTATTATTCTACCTTCGAAGAATTTCCTTGCCTCTCCGATCCGCTGCGCACTGCCATTCCATTTGACGCCGGAGGGAATCGCGCTCGGGTTCTGAATATGTTCGTAGAACATATTCTCCGGGCGAACCAAGACCTGATGCTCGACACCATCATCGTCAGTCGCAACGATGTACTTTTGCGTGGCATTCGCCTGGCTCTTTGCGGACTGCGATAACTCTTTTATCCCCTCATTCTTTTTGCTGACATCCAATAGTGCATCGCGAATCACCGAAAGGATGATTGTACTCGTCGTAAGGCGCTGCTGGCCATCGATAATTGAATACGTATCGTTGAACAATTCTCGTTTTTGGCTAACCCAAGTTACGGTAGAACCAAAGAAGAAATCACCTCGCGCAAGAACAACATCATCCCAAAAATCTTCTAGCTGATCTATAGACCAACTATACGGACGCTGAAAATTCGGAACTTCGTAGAGACATTGTTGAAAACAGGTCTGTATAGTTCTTGTTTGGCTCTCCACGGGAATCAGGTCAACATTGACTGCCGGCTCCGGCATGCCTTCTCCTCATCGTTTAAGTTGAGTGACCTAGAGTAGCCGACTAAGGGCTAGAGGTCACGAGGTATGCGGCGGTCATCAAGTCGCCTCCCCCGGCCGGCAGACCATACGACCTACGGCACGCCGCCCTATCCATGTGACTCGACGCGGGGGTGGATCCGGCCACCGTCGCCGAACCGCCCCGGCAAGAGCGTCGAAGTATTGCTCAAGCGCTACGCCAAGTGCCTGGACGGGCAGGCAGAGCAGATCAACCAGCGCATCGAAGCGGTACTCAAAGCCTGATCAAACCCGGCCCGCCGTTGGCCCACAACTGGCCCACAACCAGCGAGCGCCAATGAGAACGGGCGAGTCTCCGTGAGACTGGAGAATCGCCCGTTCAGCGCTATTCATGCTGGTCACAGCTAATTTTTGCTGGTGAAGATCAGGTGCCCCCTGCAAGATTCGAACTTGCGCTCCCGGCTCCGGAGGCCGGTGCTCTATCCCCTGAGCTAAGGGGGCTCAGGAACAACCCTAGGCTACCAGCACTCCACACCGTTCTCGCACACCGTTATGCGACGCGCCCGGGCACACATCCCCCGAAAACCCCGCGCCGACCGCGCCTCCCGGGTAGCCTCGCGGCCGTGGGTGAGGTTTTGGGGCGCGTACTGGTCGTCGACGACGACGAGGTCATCCGGCAGCTGATCGCGGTCAATCTGACCTTGGAGGGCTTCGACGTCTATACGGCCTTCGACGGGCAGGACTGCCTCGACCGGGTCAGGGAGGTCGATCCCGACGTGATCACCCTCGACGTCATGATGCCGCGGCTCGACGGGTGGGAGACGGCCACCAAACTGCGCACCGATCCGCGCACCACCCACGTCAAGGTCGTGCTGATCACCGCGCGGGCGCAGGAGGACGACAAGCGCAGGGGGCTCGGCATCGGGGTCGACTCCTACCTGACCAAGCCCTTCGACCCGGCCGAGCTGATCCAGGTCGTCAGAGACCTGGCCCTGGCGGCGAAGAGCGGCTCCAGGTCACCGGAGATCTAGCCCTATCGTCGGGGGCATGACCTTCGAACTGGCCCTCTGGCACGAGCCCGAACCGATCTCCAAGGAGGAGGCCCGGGACCGCTACCGCAAGGCCGAGTTGTCCCCGGAGATCAGCCGGGCGCTGGCCGCCGCCCTGCCCTCGGCCACCGTCGACGGCGCTCTGGTGTCGGGGCCCGACGAGGCGATCGACGAGGTGGGGAACGCCGCCTTCGCGTTCGCGCGCGAGCACGGGCTGGTCTGTTACGACGCCCGGCGCCACCTGATCCACAACCGGGAGCCGCTGGGGGCGTACCGGGAAGTGCAGTTGCACACCGGTGACGGCGTCGTCGCGCACGATCCCGATCTCAACCTGGTCAACGACGTGCTGGAGACCTTGTCGGCCGAGAACCCGTTCATGGCGCTGGTCGTCTACGGCGGCCATTTCATCCAGGTCTCCCCCGGCTACGAGGTCGACTTCAAGGAGGGCGGCGTCATCCGGTCGACGACCACGCCCGACCGGGAGCAGGTCCGGCGGATGGTGCTGCTCTACCTGGTGGGCGACCGGTCGTTCCTCGACGCTCATGAGTGGACGGTCCGGGGGTAGTGCCCCGGGCATGGAACTGCGCACCGACCGGGTCGGCCTGCTGCTCGACCAGCTGGAGACCTCTCTCACCTTCACCCGCGACCGCCTCCAGGGCCTGACCGACGACGAGTACTTCTGGGAGCCCTCGCCGGGCAACTCCTGGACGGTCCGGCGGCGGCTCGACGGCGACGTGGACGTCTACGGCAAGGGCGACTGGATCGCCGACTTCAGCCCCCACGAGCCCATTCCGCCGCCCGTCACCAGCGTCGCCTGGCGGATGACGCATCTGCTGGCCTGCTTCGAGATGCGCTGGGACTGGACGTTCGGCAACCGGCGCATGCTCTTCGACGACCTGGAGATCCCCCACACGGCCGACGACGCCCAGAAGCGGCTGTTCGAGAGCGTCGAGCGGTGGATGGAGGACGTCGACGGGCTGACGGAGGGGCAGCTCGACACCGTGGGGTTCAGCCAGTTCCCGGCCGGGCTGGACCCCACGGTGCCGTTCATCGCGATCGTGTGGTGGCTGAACCGGGAGTTCGTGCACCACGCGGCCGAGATCGCGCTGCTGCGCGACCTCTACCGGGAGAAGCTGAAGTAGTTCAGGTTGACGAAGTCGGCCGGTTGACCGCTGCTGAAGGTGATGTAGACGGTCTGGGCGCCGGTGACGGGCGAGATGTTGGCCGGGACGGTCCGCCACGACTGCCAGCCGCCGGTGTTCCCCACCGACATCTGGCCGAGCACGGTGCCGGTGGGGCTGCCGAGCCGGACCTGGACGAGCCCGCTCACTCCCCCGGCCGCGCCGGAGGCGACGCGGGCGTTGAACTGGGTCTCACCGGTGAAGTTCACCGAGTAGCGCAGCCAGTCGCCGTTGGAGATGTAGGCGACGTTCTGCCCGCCGCCCGCGTCGGTCGTGGTCTCCAGCTGGGTGCCCTGCTGGGCGGTGTACGACTCGGCCTGGATCACGCCGCCGGTCGGGGGCGACGGAGACGGGGACGGTGACGGGGAGGTGCCGGCGCCGCTCTGCCAGACGGCGACGTAGTCGACCACCATCGGGCGGCCGCTGACGGTGGCGGAGGTCGGGGTGCCGAAGCCGGCCACGCCGTTGGGGAAGCCGCCGCCCATCGCCACGTTGAGCAGCAGGAAGTAGCCCGCGTGGCTGGTCATGTTGGTCCAGGTCGTGGCGTCGAACTGGTTCTGGCTGAGGGTGTGGTAGTTGACGCCGTCGACGTACCAGCGGAACTGGTTCGGGGTGATCGAGCGGTCCCACTCGAAGCGGTAGGTGTGGAAGGCCGACTGGCACGACGACCCGGGACAGGCCCTGGCGGCCCCGAGGCCGTTGGTCTCGTTGCAGTTGCCGCCGGGGGTGACGCCGCAGTGGAGCACGCCCCAGACCTGGTTGATCCCGTTGACGTTCTCCATGATGTCGAACTCGCCGATGCCGGGCCAGTTCCAGTAGTTGCCCCGGTAGGGGGCGCCGAGGGCCCAGAACGCGGGCCAGTAGCCGAGCGCCGCGTTGCCGGTCACGTTGGGCATCTGGATGCGGCCCTCGATGCGCAGGATCCGTCCGGCGGCGGGCTTGAAGTCGGCCCGGCGGCTCTCGATGCGGGCGGAGGTCCAGTTCTGGCCGCTGCCGATCGGGGTGATGCGCAGGTTGCCGCTGCCGTCGAGGCTGAGGTTGCTGGTGCTGGAGGTGTAGTTCTGGATCTCTCCGGTGCCCCAGTTGGCGGGGCCGCCGGGGTAGCCGTGGCCGGTGTCGATGATCCAGTTGGCCGACGAGGGCAGGGTGCCGGCCGTGCCGTTGAAGTCGTCGGACCAGACCAGGGTCCAGCCCGAGGGGGTCGAGGGGACGGCGGCGTTGGCGACGCCGATGCACAGGACCGGGACCAGCAGCGCGGCGATCCACCCGATCAGAGAGCGTTTACCGACTCGTAAGGTCACCATGGGAACCTTTCGGGACGTGGGAAGTCGCAGATTGCCGTTACTGTGCGCCCGGCTTCACACGTCGTCAAGGCCCAAGGTGAAGATCCTAGAGAGCGCTCTCCACGTTCGGGCTCTGAACACGCGCGAGGGCTCCGAGCACTCCGGCGCGCTCCCCCAGTTCACCCTTCACCACGTTGACCGCGCGGGCCGCGCTCGGGATGGCCAGGCGGCCGACCACGGCCATGATCGGCTCGATCAGCAGCGGACCGGCCTCGGCGAGCGCCCCGCCGATCACCACTAGGCCCGGGTTGAGGATGTTGCACAGGCTCGCCACCGCGACCCCGAGGTGCCGCCCCGCGTCGGCGATCACCCGGCGGCAGCCGATGTCCCCGCCGTGCGCCAGCTCGACCAGCCGCGACACCGTGACCTGCCCGTGGGTCGGCCGGACCAGGTCGATCAGCTGCTGGCCGCCGGCCAGCGTCTCCAGGCAGCCGCGGTTGCCGCACCGGCACAACCGGCCGTTCTCGTCGATGGTGATGTGGCCGAGCTCCCCGGCCGTCCCGGTGGCGCCCCGGTAGAGCAGCCCGTTGATCAGGATGCTCGCCCCGACCCCCGTGCCGATCTTCATGTACGCCACCTCGCGGCGCCCCTTGGCCGCCCCCCACGTGGCCTCGGCCAGGGCCCCGAGGTTGGCGTCGTTGTCGACCACGACCGGAACGCCGAGACGTCGTCCCAGCTCAGCCGCCGGATCGACGCCGGCCCAGCCCGGCAGTATGGTGCTCGACCCCATGATCCCCGTCTGCGGGTCGATCGGGCCCGGCAGCCCGAGCCCGACGGCCTTGATCTCGGTACGGCTCACGCCCGCCCGCTCCAGCAGCCCGATGATCAGGCGCTCGGCCGCCGACAACCCCTCGGGCGCCCTGGCCCCCACGTCGAACGGGATCGCCTCCTCGGCCAGCACGCGGTGGGACCGCTCGGCCAGCGCCACCCGCAGGTGGGAGTGCCCGAAGTCGACGCCGACCACGACCCCGGTCTCCCGGGCCGGGGAGATGAGGTGGCGACGGCCGCCGGCCTGGGAGATCTCCACCAGCCCGGCGTCGCGCAGCTCCCTGACGATGGTCGAGACGGTCGCCGGGGACAGGCCCGTCTGGCGGGCCAGTTGTGCCTGGGTGAGGGCGCCGGACTTACGCACCGTTTCCGTGATCAGGCGGCGGTTGGTCTCCCGCAGAGCCGTCAAGGAGTTGGCCATCGAACGATCTCCCTTGTTCAGGGATTGAACGTACACCTATTGACGTTCTGGTGGAACAGGTGTTTTCTGAACAGAGAGCGCTCTCAGTCGGTGGAAAGGGGCAGATATGGCCCCCCGTACGTTCAAGGTCATCATGGATGGAGAGGGCAACTACTCCCTCTGCCCCGCCGATCGCGAACCCCCGGACGGATGGGTCGCGACCGGCGTCGACGGCGTGTTCCAGGAACACCTCGACCACGTGGCCGCACTCTGGGGCGTCGACGGGAAGATTGTGTAAGCGATATGGTCCGGCGGGTGGCTTCCGTCCGCGTCGAGTGCCCGATCTCCGCTTCGCCCGATCACATCTGGGATGTCATCCGTGACGTCGGCGCCGTCCATGAGCGCCTGCTGCCCGGCCGGGTCGCCGGCACGGAAGTCGAGAACGGCCGCCGCTTTCTGACCTTCCCCGACGGCAACGTGGTCGAGGAGCTGATCGTCGCCGTCGACGACGAGGCCCGCCGCTTCGCCTACGCGGTCGTCGCGGGCGCCCGCCCGCCGCTGGAGCACCACCACGCGTCGTTCGAGGTGACACCCGACGGCACCCTGGTCTGGACGGCCGACTTCCTGCCCGACACCGCCGCCGCAGAGGTCCGCGTCCGGATGGAGCGCGGCCTGGCCGAGATGGCGGCGGTGATCGCGAAGAGCGCTAGGCCGACTCCCTGACCACCAGTTCCGTCGGCAGGATCACCGACGACTCCCCCGGGTGGAGCAGCAGCCGGGCGAGCTCGCGGCCCATCCGCATCGTCGGCTGCCGGACGGTCGTCAGAGGAGGGTCGGCGAAGGGCGCGGCCGGGACGTCGTCGTAGCCGATCACGGCCACGTCGTCGGGCACCCGGCGGCCCGCCCTCCGCAGCGCCTGGAGCGCGCCGAGCGCCATCATGTCGGAGGCCGCGAAGACCGCGTCCAGGCCCGGATCGTCTTCCAGGAGCTGGGTCATGCCCTCGAAGCCGCTGTCGCGGGTGAAGTCGCCGATCGCGATGATCGAGCGGCGGCCGGAGTCGCGCAGCGCGTTCCGGTAGCCGGTCAGCCGGTCGATCCCGGCGACCATGTCGGGCGGCCCGGCGATGGTGGCGATCCGGCGGCGGCCCGACTCCAGCAGGTGCCGCACCGCCGACTCCGCGCCTCCGACGTTGTCGATGTCGACGTACGGGAGAGAGGACCCCGTCAGGGGCCGTCCGCTGCACACCACCGGGATGCCCCGGCGGGCCAGCGCGGCGGGCAGCGGGTCGGCGCCGTGCATCGAGGCGACGATCACCCCGTCGACGTGGCCCGACGTCGTGTAGCGCTCGACCCGCTCGTGGCCCCGCGAGGAACCGGCGAGCATCAGGACGACCTGCTTGTCGGCCGCGTCGGCCTCGGTCGAGACCCCGCGGATGATGCCGGCGAAGGTCGGGTCGTCGGAGAAGACACGCACCGGGGGCTCGGAGAAGACGAGCGCGATCGAGTCGGCCCGCTGCGTCACCAGCGACCGGGCGGCCTGGTTGGGGACGTACCCGAGCTCCTCGACGGCCCGCTGCACGGCCACGCGGATGTGCTCGGCGACCGTGGTCGAGCCGTTGACGACGCGGGAGACCGTCGCCCGGGAGACCCCGGCACGGGCGGCGACCTTCTCCAGGGTGGGTCTGCTCACGCCAGGCCGTTCCGGCGGATCACCTCGGCGTACCACTTGGCGCTGTCCTTCGGGACGCGCTCCTGGGTGGCGTAGTCGACGTAGACGAGGCCGAAGCGCTTGTCGTATCCGTAGGCCCACTCGAAGTTGTCGAGGAACGACCAGACCAGATAGCCGCGCAGGTCGACGCCCGCCTCGATGGCCGCGTGGGCGGCGCGGAAGTGGGCGTCGAGGAATTCCACGCGCCGCCTGTCGTCGACTCGGCCCCCGATGAGCGTGTCGTCGAAGGCGGCGCCGTTCTCGGTGATCATGAGCGGCACGCCGGGGTAGTCGCGGGACAGGCTCACCAGGAGTTCGGTGAGGCCCGCGGCCTCGATGGGCCAGCCCATGGCGGTCTTCGGACCGTCGGGGACGGGGAAGCCGATGCCCTCGCTGCCCGGGAAGACCGGGTTGGCGGGCTCCCCGGGGCGGGGCTCGGTGAAGGTCGGGTTGTAGTAGTTGACCCCGAGCAGGTCGATCGGCCGGCTGATCAGTTCGAGGTCGCCGTCGCGCACGAACGACCAGTCGGTGAACCGGGAGGCGCGGGCCACCACGTCGGCCGGGTAGACGCCGCGCAGGACCGGGTCGAGGAAGATCCGGTTCATGATGCCGTCGGGCACCGCCACGGCGTCGGGGTCGCTCCCCCGGACCGGCGAGAGCGCGTGGGTGATGCTGATCTGCTTCGCGCCGAGGGCGCGCAGCTCCGCGGTCGCGAGGCCGTGCCCGAGCAGCAGGTGGTGGGCCGCCGCGAAGGAGGCGGCGACGTCGGTGCGGCCGGGGGCGTGGATGCCGGCCGCGTAGCCGAGGAAGGCCGAGCACCACGGCTCGTTCAGGGTCGTCCAGGTCTCCACCCGGTCGCCGAGGCGGCGGTAGACGGCGGCGGAGTATTCGGCGAACCGCTCGGCGGTGTCGCGGTTGGTCCAGCCGCCCCGGTCTTCGAGGGCCTGCGGCAGGTCCCAGTGGTAGAGGGTGACGATCGGGGTGATGCCGGCGGCGTGGAGGTCGTCGACGAGGCGGTCGTAGAAGTCGAGGCCGTGCGGGTTGGCCGGGCCGCTGCCGCTGGGCTGGACGCGCGGCCAGGCGACCGAGAAGCGGTAGGCCGACATGCCGAGCGAGGCCATCAGCGCCACGTCGTCGCGGTGGCGGTGGTAGTGGTCGCACGCGACCTCGCCGGTGTGGCCCTGGAAGACCTTGCCCGGGGTGGCGCTGAACGTGTCCCAGATGCTGGGGCCGCGTCCCCCTTCGCGGGTGGCCCCCTCGATCTGGTAGGAGGCGGTCGCGGTGCCCCACACGAACCCCTGGGGGAATTCCAGGACCTCCGCCCCCCTCGCCAGATCCGCCGACACGGTCATGCTCGCCGCCCCCACCCGATCGGCTCTCCCTGTGAGAGCGCTCTCAGCCAGCATCCCGGCAAGTCGGCCCACATGTCAACGCGGGACGGTCATCACACGGTTTTCCGGTGACGGGTGAGGCGTTGTTGACGCATGCTTCACTCTCCGTCAGCGATCCGCACCTGAGAGCGCTCTCTATGATGGCTGCCGAGAGGCCGCCCACCCGCCCATGGCGACGGCGGTCGGGAGCCGATCCCGGCCCTCCGCCGAGGGGCGGCGCGGCCCGCTGTCCCTATTTGTTGATACATGCGGAAAAACCCTGACAAGGTCCCGGTGACCGAATCGGAACACAACCGTGGTCGCGCTCCCACCGCCGTCCTCATAACGTGTCCTGAGTTGGCGCTTAGCGCGCTCAATGCCGGGAATGTGACGGTCGACCACCCGCCCTCCACCGGCTGCGACGTCGTCAGAGAGCGCTCTCCATCATTACGGAACTGTCCAATTCACAATGCGGTAACCGTAATCTCACATGGATTGACACGCCGTCGTAACCGGGGTGAAGCTTCCGGAACCGCTCTCTGATGAGAGTTACTGGAAGAACTTTGGAGGAAGGGTCCATGTCGCTCCTCTCACGACCCGCCCGCTTGTCCGCCGTCGCGGCTGGTTTGGGCTTGGCACTCGTGGCCACCGGCTGCGGCAGCTCCGGCGGCGACTCCGCGGAACCGGCGGCCAGCGCCGGCGGCGGCGACGCGGCGTCCGCCGAATGCGCGCCGTTCACGGAGTACGGCAAGTTCGACGGCACGACGGTGAGCATCTACTCACCGATCCGCGACGCGGAGGCCGACCTGTTCGAGCAGGCCTGGAAGCCCTTCGCCGACTGCACCGGCATCAAGATCACGTATGAGGGCACCGGCGAGTTCGAGGCCCAGATCCAGGTGCGCGCCGATGCCGGCAACCCGCCGGACATCGCGTTCTTCCCGCAGCCCGGCCTCCTTGAGCGCTTCGCGAAGGCCGGCAAGCTGAAGCCCGCCTCCGACAAGGTCAAGACCCTCGCCAACGAGAACTGGTCGCCCGACTGGGTCAAGTACGGCACCGTCGACAACGTCTTCTACGGCGCGCCGCTGGGCGCCAGCGTGAAGTCGTTCGTGTGGTACTCCCCCTCGATGTTCGCCGAGAAGGGCTGGAAGGTCCCCACCACGTGGGCCGAGCTGATGACCCTGACCGAGACCATCGCGGCCTCCGGCATCAAGCCGTGGTGCGCCGGCATCGAGTCGGGCGACGCCACCGGCTGGCCCGCCACCGACTGGATCGAGGACGTCGTCCTCCGCGACCTCGGCCCCGACGGCTACGACCAGTGGGTCGCCCACGACCTGCCCTTCAACGACCCCAAGATGGTCGCCGCCGTCGACAAGGTCGGCGCGATCCTGAAGAACGACAAGTACGTCAACGGCGGCTACGGCCCCGTGAAGTCGATCGCCTCGACCGCCTTCCAGGAGGGCGGCGTGCCGATCACCGAGGGCCAGTGCGCCCTGCACCGCCAGGCCTCCTTCTACGCCAACTTCTGGCCTGAGGGCACCAAGGTGGCCGAGGACGGCGACGTCTTCGCGTTCTACCTGCCCGGCAACGACGCCTCCAGCAAGCCGGTGCTCGGCGCCGGTGAGTTCGTGGCCGCCTTCGCCGACCGTCCCGAGGTCCAGGCCGTGCAGGCCTACCTCGCCGGCGGCGACTTCCCCAACCGCCGCATGGCTCTGGGCACCTACGTCTCGGCCAACAAGAAGGTCGACGTCAACAAGGCCCAGAACCCGATCGACAAGCTGTCCATGGAGATGCTCCAGGACCCGAGCACGGTCTTCCGCTTCGACGGATCCGACCTGATGCCGGCCGCGGTCGGCGCGGGCACCTTCTGGAAGGGCATGACCGACTGGATCAACGGCAAGGACACGAAGTCGACGCTCGACTTCATCGAGGCCTCCTGGCCGAAGAACTGATCTAGGGACCGCTGCCCGGCCCCGGAGCCACGAGCTCCGGGGCCGGGCACATCCGCACCCGGGAGCCTTCCCCATGGACTTCTTCTTCGATTTCGCCGCCGAGGCGCCCAAACTCGTCCAGCTTCTGATCGGCGTCGTCGCGTTCCTGGCCTTCGTCGGCCTCATGCTCCTGCTGCTCGACCGCGCCCCCATGAAGGAGCGGTCGTGGGGTCACTCGCTGCTGCTGCTCGGCCCGGCGCTGGTGCTGCTGGCGATCGGCCTGGTGGTGCCGGGCATCCGGACCACCCTGCTCTCGTTCATGAGCGGCGACAGCAGCCAGTTCGTCGGCCTGGACAACTACATCTGGATGTTCACCCAGCCTGAGGCGATCACGGTCCTGCGCAACACCCTGATCTGGGTGCTGCTGGTGCCGTCTCTGGTGACCGCCATCGGTCTCGTGTACGCGGTCGTGGTGGACAAGTCCCGCTTCGAGGCGATCGCCAAGTCGCTGGTGTTCCTGCCGATGGCGATCTCGTTCGTCGGCGCGGGCATCATCTGGCGTTTCGTCTACGCCTACCGTCCCGAGGAGGCCGACCAGATCGGCCTGCTCAACCAGTTCGTGGTCTGGCTCGGCGGCGAACCGCAGCAGTGGTTGCAGAGCGCCCCGACGAACACCCTGTTCCTGATCGTCGTGATGGTGTGGATCCAGGCCGGTTTCGCCACCGTGGTGCTGTCGGCCGCGATCAAGGGCATCCCGTCCGAGATCGTCGAGGCCGCCCGGCTCGACGGCGCGACCCCGCTCCAGATGTTCTTCCGGGTCACGCTCCCCTCGATCCGTCCCGCGCTCGTGGTGGTGCTGGTGACCCAGTCGATCGGCACGCTGAAGCTCTTCGACATCGTCCGCACGATGACGGGCGGCCAGTTCGACACCAGCGTCATCGCCAACGAGATGTACAACCAGGCGTTCCGCTACGGCGAGGCGGGCAAGGGCGCGGCGCTGGCCGTGTTCCTGTTCGTGCTCGTCACGCCCATCGTCGTCTACCAGATCCGCTCGATGCGGCAGCGCCGGGAGGCATGAGCATGACCACCATCGCCCCCGGCATCGCCAAGACGGCCCAGCCGAAGACGGCCGTCGGCCGGGTCCGCAAGCGGCTCTCCGGCCGCGTCGCGAGCCTGATCGCGATCGTCATCGCCCTGCTCTGGACGACCCCGACCTTCGGCCTGTTCCTGTCGTCGTTCCGTCCCGAGGACGACATCAAGCAGACCGGCTGGTGGACGTTCTTCGCCAACCCGCAGCTCACCCTGGAGAACTACCGGGAGGTGCTGTTCGGCAGCTCGTCGTCGTCGGGCCGCCTGGCGTCGTTCCTGATCAACTCGGTCGTGATCACGATCCCGTCGGTGCTGTTCCCGCTGGCGCTGGCCACCTTCGCGGCCTACGCGCTGTCGTGGACGCGCTTCCGCGGCCGTGACTGGGTCTACATCGGGATCTTCGCCCTCCAGGTCGTGCCGCTGCAGATGGCCCTGGTGCCGCTGCTGTCGTTCTTCTCCCAGGGCGTGGAGGTCTTCGGCGTCACGCTGATGCCGGCGTGGAACCTCGAAGGCCCGGGGCAGTTCATCCAGGTCTGGTTCGCCCACACCTGTTTCGCGCTGCCGCTGGGCGTCTTCCTGATCCACAACTTCATGTCGGAACTGCCCGGCGAGCTGATGGAGGCGGCCCGCGTCGACGGCGCCACCCACGGCACGATCCTGCGCAAGGTCGTGCTGCCGCTGGTGGCCCCCGCGCTGGCGGCCTTCGGCATCTTCCAGTTCCTCTGGGTGTGGAACGACCTGCTGGTCGCGCTGATCTTCTCGGGCGGCACGGCCGAGACCGCCCCGATGACGGTACGGCTGGCGCAGATGGCCGGGACCAGAGGAAACGAGTGGCAGCGCCTGACCTCGGGCGCGTTCGTCTCCATGATCATCCCGTTGATCGTGTTCCTGTCCATGCAGCGTTACTTCGTCCGCGGCCTGCTGGCCGGAAGTGTGAAGGGCTAGGGGCCGATATCGTTATCGTCCGCAACCCGAGCCCCGTAGGAGGGATCCGTTGATGAAGCGCCCCACCTTGGAGGCCGTCGCCGCTCGTGCCGGGGTGTCCCGGGCGACCGTCTCCAGGGTCGTCAACGGCCAGTCCACCGTCGGTCCCGAGATCCGCGACGTGGTGCTGCGCGCCGTCCGTGAGCTGGGCTACGTGCCCAACTCGGCGGCGCGCAGCCTCGTCACGCAGCGGACCGACTCGATCGCGCTGGTGGTGTCGGAGCCGACGACGCGGGTCTTCTCCGACGACCCCATGTTCTCCACCGTCATCCGCTCGGCCAGCGTCGAGCTGGAGGCGGCCGACAAGCAGGTCGTGCTGATGCTGAGCGGCTCGGCCCAGTCCCACGCCCGTGTGGAGCGCTACATCGCCAGCGGTCACGTCGACGGCGTCATGCTGATCTCGATGCACGGCGCCGACCCGCTGCCGGCCGCGATCACCCGCATGGGCGTCCCGGCGGTCTCCTACGGCCGCCCGGCCGTGCCCGTGGCCCTGCCCTACGTCGACAACGACAACGTCGGCGGCGCCGAGAAGGCCGTGAAGCACCTGCTCGAACGCGGCCGCCGCCGGATCGCCACGATCGCCGGGCCGCAGGACATGATCGGCGGGCAGGACCGGCTGACCGGCTACCGCACCGCGCTGCGCGACAGCGACCGCCGCTCGATCGTCGCGGTCGGCGACTTCACCCGCGAGTCGGGTGCGATCGCGATGCGCCAGCTCCTCGAAGACGACCCCCAGCTCGACGCGGTCTTCATCGCCAACGACCTGATGGCCATCGGCGCGATGCAGGCGCTGCGCCAGGCGGGCCGCAGCGTGCCCGACGACGTGGCGATCGTGGGCTTCGACGACATCGAGGCGGCCCGCTACACCGACCCGCCGCTGACGACCGTCCGCCACCCGATCATCGAGCAGGCCGCGGCGATGGTGAAACTGCTGCTCAGCCTGCTGGAGCGCGGGGAGACCGCCGCCGACCCGGTGATCCTGGAGACGGAACTGGTGGTCCGCGAGTCGGCCTGAGCCCGCATCGCCGGTTCCGGCCCGCTTCCGGCCTGCCCCGTCCATGGCACAGGACCGCGGCCGTCAGCCCGAGAGCGCTCCGTCGATCCGGCTCAGGACCTTCCGCGAAACCAGGCCATAGGCGAAGAAGTCGACTCCCGCCGCGCCGGCCGCCTTGGCCGCCCTGACCTTGGCGGCCAGGCGTTCGGTCGAGTCGACGTCGCGGCGGCGTTCGCCCCAGCCCTCGATGTCGGGCATGCCCGGCCGCAGCACCGCGCGCAGCTCGCGGTCCTTGCCCACCGAGCGGGAGTAGGCGGCCAGGTCGTCGGCGATCCGGGTCGCGTCGCGGGCGTAGGCGAGCACGGCGAACGACGGGACCAGGTCGCCGAGCGCCACCAGGTCGACGCCGATCTGCCAGGCGTCGTGGGCGCTCAGGCCCGCCGTGGGCAGGCCGTCGGCGGCTCCCTTGAGGGCGCCGGTCGCGTCCATGAACGTGAGCTGCGAGCCCTCCTCGGTGACCGCGGCCGAGACCTCCGCGACCAGCGAGGTCACCGTCTCGGAGCGGGCCCGCGCGTAGGCGACCACCTCGGGGCCCGCGTAGGCGGTCAGCGCCGCGCGGGTGACCTGGCCCTGGGCGGGCGGGTCGCCGTCGAGCACGCCGCCGACGATCCGGGCGCACTCCTCGCGGGCCACCTCGGCGTTCACGCCGAGCTGGGTCGCCCGCAGCAGGCAGTGGTGGCAGAAGCACAGGCCGAGGAGGAAGGCGTCCATGGGGCCGAGGGGGATGTAGGAGCGGTCGGCCCCGAACGCGGCGAAGTGGAGGGAGTCGGCCACGACGCTGTCGACGCCCTGGCGGGCCACCGCGCGGGCCAGCCCGACGGCGTAGGCGCGCACGTCGGGGTTGGCCGGGCACAGGTCGGCGGGCGCGCCGCGGTCGCCGAAGCAGTTGCGGACGGTCACCTCGGGGTGGGCCGCCCCGAGGGTGGGGTTGCGCAGGAAGACCGCCCAGCCGTGGAAGGCCAGGCCCCGCGCCCGGCACGCGGCCCGCAGGTCGTCGAGGATCTTGTCGTCGGCGCCCGGCTGGAGCGGCGGCGAGAGCCGCCCGAACAGGTCGGGCGGCGGCGGGAAGTGCACCCCGTCGTGCCGGAGGATGATCCGGCTGGTGCCGTGGGGGGTGACGTCCGTGGTCTGGTGGACGGCGGCGGCCACGGTCACCCCGGCCACGCCGAGGTCCGTGATCCGGTCGAGCACCGCGTCGACGCCTTCGTCGCGCAGGTCCTCGACGAAGACGTACACCGAAGAATCCACTAACGCCCCTTGTAGGCCACGAAGTCGATTTCCACCAGGATGTTCATGAGCTGCGATCCTACGGTGGTCCTGACCGGATAGGGCTGGGTGAAGTAGGACTTGTACACCTCGTTGTAGGCGGCGAAGTCCTCCTTCAGGTTCTGCAGGTGCACCGTCGACTTGATGACGTCGTCGAAGGTCAGGCCGTGGACGGCGAGCACCGCGCCCAGATTGCGCATGGTCTGGTGGGTCTGCTCGGCGACGTCGGCGCCGACGATCTCGCCGGTCTCCGGGTCGAGCGGCCCCATGCCGGAGGTGTAGACGAAGTCGCCGACCACGAGCCCCTGCGAGTAGGCGCCGACCGGGGCGGCGCCGTCGGTGGTGCGGATCTCTTCCTTCAATGTCGCTCCTAGAAGTACGTGGTGAGCAGGTCGACCACGACGTGGTCGTCGTCGACGACGGGGATGACGCGCCACTTGTCGAAGGCGGTGCACGGGTGGGAGATGCCGAACCTCAGCACGTCGCCCGGCCGCACGAGGCCGCCGGGGTCGCTGAGATAGGTGTGCTGGTCCTGGAGGCCCGTCACCGTGAGCCGGTCGGGGGCGAGCGGGAGATCCAGGTCGTGGGGGATGTCGCGCTTGCCGAGGCCGACAATCGCCAGGCCGGGTTCGGGGGTGGAGACGACCTGGGCGTACACCTCCAGCGCGGGTCTCAGCCGGTCGGCGAAGGGGCTCATGCGGGCGTAGAAGCCCTCGTCATGTCCGATGTAGGCGCCGGGACGCACGATGACCTGGGCGTCCATGCCCGCCAGCTCCTCGGTGACCAGGTCGAAGTAGGAGCTCCCCCCGGCCGAGACGATCGGGGCGCCAAGATCTTCGGCGAGCCCGCGCAGGTCCTTCAGGTAGGCGGTGACGCCGGCGCGGTCGGGCTGGGTGCCCTCGTAGCCGGACACCCCGGCGAACTCGACGCCGTCGGTGGCGTCGATGAGGTTTTTGAGCGCCTTCGCCTCGTCGAGGGTGCGGCAGCCGGTGCGCCCGCCGGGATGCCCCAGTTCGACCAGGATCCGGAAGCCCTTCCCGGCCAGCAGCTCGACGCCCCTGGGCGAGTCGGCGTAGACGAGCAGTTCCATGTCCTGCCGGGCCAGCCAGTCGAGGGCCCTCTCGTCGTAGATCTCGTTGGCGAGCAGGACCCGCTCGACCCCGAGGTGCCGGTAGACCATGACCTGGCTCGCGGTCGCGGCCGTCAGCCCCCAGGCGCCCGCGGCGAGCTGCTTGGCGAACAGCTGCGGCGACATGGTCGTCTTGCCGTGGGGGGCGTGGAGAAGGCCGTGGTCCTGTACGTGTTCCGCCAGCACCCGCACGTTGTGGTCGAGGGCGCTCTCCCGGGCGACCATGAGCGGCCACGTGAACGGGCCGTCGAACAGGTGGTGGCGTGCCGCCAGGAACTCCTCCGCCGTGACCGGCTCCGGCTGGACGAATCCCCGTGTGCGCCAGTCGATGGTCATGCCGGAAATGAGCACTCGTGGATCGTATAGGAGACTACGCCGGTCGCAGGGCCCGGCCGGGGCGGGCTGTGGTCATCTGTCCGTCTTCGAGAACCCGCTCCCCGTTGATCCACACGTCGTCGACGCCCTCGGCGAGCCGGCGGGGGTCGGCGTAAGTGGCCCGGTCGGCGACCTTCTCCGGGTCGACGAGGATCAGGTCGGCCGCCTGGCCGGGGCGGACCAGCCCTCGGTCGAACAGCCGGAACCGGCGGGCCGGATGGGCGGCCAGGTGCGAGGCGGCCTCCGCCCAGCTCAGATCGGCCTTCTCGCGCACGTGGTGGCCGAGGAAACGGGCGAACGCGCCGTAGGCGCGGGGGTGGGGGTGGCCGCCGACGTGCAGGCCGTCGGAGCCGCCGGTGTGGGCGGGGTGTTGCAGGACGCGGCGGACCGACTCCTCGCCCTCGGGTCCCTCGTCGGGGCGGGCGCTGACGCACCCGGCTTCGAGCTCGGTCTCGACCAGGAGGCGGCGGGCGAACCGCGCCGGGCTCTCGTCCCGCCGCTCGGCGGCTTCGGGGATGGTGAGGCCCTCGGACCATTCGAGGCCCGGGGCGTGGGCGATGGTGAGCCGCTCCCAGGCGTAGTCGAGGTCGAGGTGCTCGATCATCGGCAGGGCGGTCGCCGGGTCGGCCGCCGGCACGTCCTGGGGCAACACGATCATCGCCAGGATCGTGCTGCCCCGCAGGTAGGGGTAGGTGTCGAAGGTGGTGTCGCCCTCCAGCAGCGGGAGCAGCACGTCGGCCGGGCCGTGGAAGTGGGAGACGTGCAGCGGGACGCCGGCCCTCCGGGTGACGTCGAGCGCCTCCTTCATCCCGACCGGCGCCGACTGGCCGTAGCCGCGCATGTGGGTGACGTACGGAAGACCTTGGAGGGGCGCGCACAGGGCGGCGAGCTCGGTGGCGTCGGCGTAGCGGCCGGGCACGTATTCGAGCCCGGTGGACAGGCCCGCCGCGCCCTCGTCGAGCCCTTTCTCCACGATCGAGCGCATCGTGCGGAGTTCGTCCGGGGACGCGGTGATCTGAGCGGGCCCGAGCACGTCGTAGCGGATCGTTCCGTGCGGGAGCAGGAAGACGCTGTTCAGCACTGCTCCGTCATGGCTCGCCCTGATCTCGGCCACCGACAGCGGGCCGTCGCCCGGGAAGCCGCCGTTGACGGCGGCGAAGTAGCGGGTGGCGTAGTCGAAGGCGGCCCTGGTGGTGGTCGGGGCGAAGGAGAGCCCGTCCTGGCCGAGCACGACCGTGGTGACACCCTGGCGCAGGTTGGCGAGCTGGAAGGCGGGGTCGTGCACCACCGCGTCGCCGTGGGAGTGGCAGTCGACCATGCCCGGGAGGACGAGCCGACCGGTGGCGTCGACGGCATGGTCGTGCGGCAGCCGCCCGACCGCCGTGACCTTCCCGGCCGAGATCCCGACGTCGGCGCGGAACGGCGGGGCGCCGGTCCCGTCGACGACCCAGCCGTTCGCGATCACCACGTCGAAGGTCACCCGATCAGTATGCGGACCGGTACTTCTCCTCGCACGTCACCGCCCTGTCGACCGGATGCGCGGCGAGGATCTCCGCCGCCTGGCGGCGGGACAGGTTCCAGCCGTTCCACGGGTCGGGGAAGCGCAGGTCCTGTGTCTCGATCACCTCTTGGAGCACGCAGCTCCTGATCGGCTCGGGCAGCCGGTCGAGTCCCGGAATGGCGTCCGCGCTGAGCCGCCCCAGATAGTGGGCGTCGAGGCGGTCGACGCCCCGTACCGACACCTGGGTCTCGGCCACCTGCGCGTCCGGGTTCCAGACCGCGAAGACCATCAGCGACACGGCCGTGAGCAGCACCAGCGCCTTCGGCAACCACGCCCGCCTCTTCACCAGCCCGCCGACCAGCACCAGCACGAACACCGCCGCGATCCACCAGATCGTCGCGCCCACCGAGGCGCGCAGCCGGGTGAAGCCGTAGGCGGCCGTGTAGAGGCCGAGCCGGTGCAGCGCCGAGGCCAGGATGACGAGGGTCAGCGCGCACAGCAGCCCCAGCAGGGTCGCCATGATCCACCGGTCACCCTTGATCATCACGCTGCAGAAGGCCACGATGCACAGGACGAACACGCTGACCGTGATCAGCTCGAAGAAGCCCGACCGGGCGTATTCGGCGAACGTCAGCCCGGCGGTCTCCAGCACCCTGCGGCTGCCGCCGAACAACACCGAGATCTGCACCCCGACGAAGGCTGCGAACAGCAGGTTCACGCCGACCAGCGGGATGACCCACAGGGTGCGGGCCAGGTTGAGTGGGGCGTAGTCGACGCGCGGTTCGGCGACCGGCCGCAGCGCGACCAGGATCGCGGCGGCGGCCAGCACCCCGAAGACGACGAACAGGAAGATCCGCACCGGCAGCGTCCCGGCCCACGCGGGGGCCGAGAACAACTCGCGGGCGAACGAGGAGAAGACCGCGTCGGCCGAGGCGAACAGCACCCCGAAGACCGCGAGCAGGATCGCGGTGATCCCCAGCGACACCAGGACGGGCAGCAGGCTGCGGCGCTTGAGGATCCGGCGCACCGGCCCGCCCAGGAACCACGGCACCGGGAACACCGCCAGCCCGACCGAGAGCAGCCCCCGGGTCACCCCGGCCCAGCCCCGGCCGCCCGACACCGCCAGCGAGGCGACCGCGAAGGCGGCCAGCAGCGTCAGCCCGACCAGCCAGTCGGCGTCCCGGAACAGCGCGACCGACACCAGCCCGTAGGCGGCGACGGCGTAGGCCACGCTCCAGGCGTTGACGCGGTGCCGGACGGCCGGGGCCACCGCGAGCGTCAGCGCGACCGCGGTCAGCACGACCCCGAGGCCGGTCGGCGCGTAGGGGAAGCAGACGGCCGCGACGAGCCCGGTCCCCGCGGCCGCCGGGAGCACCCAGCGAGGGGTGTCCGGCAGGCTCGGACGGGGGAACAGCGGGGGTGGCGTGTACGCGTCGAACTGGCCGCCCGCCGCCTCCGGCGCCGTCCCCACCCGGCCTCCCAGCGAGGCGCCGGCGGCGATGCCGACGCAGACGAACAGCAGGAACGCCCCGGCGGCCTGGATCTCGGTGTTGGGACCGGTGCCGAAGAACACGGCCGCGACCGTGCCCGCGAGCAGCCCGGCGAGCGCCCCGATGATCGCGCCGACGACGGCCCCGCCGAAGGACCGGCCGGGAGGCGGCCCGTCGTTCGTCCCCTGGCGGGCTCCGGGCGGGGAGGTGGGGCCGCCGGGAGCCGTCTGTCCGCGCGGCACGGGCTGCCGGGCGTCGGGAGGAACCACGACGGGGTGCGGCGAGGTGTCGGCGGTACGGATGGAACCGTCGGACGAGACCTGCGCGGGGGCAGCCGCGCCGACCAGCGAGACGGCCGGCGCGATCTCAGGCGAGGCCGGTGGGGAACCGGTCGAAACAGGCGCGGGATGAGCGGCAGCGGCCGAGGTGGCGGGCTCGTCTTGGGGCGCCGCGTGTCCCGGTGAAAGCGCGACCGCCTCGGCTGTGCGGGTGGCCCGCGACTTGCCCGGCTCGCCGTTGGGCACCGCCTGTCCAGGTGAAAGTGCGACCGCCTCGGTTGTTCGGGTGGCCCGAGGCTCGCCCGGCTCGCCGTTGGGCACCGCCTGTCCAGGTGAAAGTGCGACCGCATCGGCTGTGCGGGTGGCCCGCAACTCACCCGGCTCGCCGTTGGGCACCGCGTGTCCAGGTGAAGGTACGGCGGCATCGGTCACCTGGGTGGCTCGCGGCTCGCCTGGGGGCACCGCGCCTCCCGGTGAAAGTGCGGCCGCATCGATCACCTGGGTGACCCGCGCCTCGATCGGCTCGGCCGCCGCGAGTGACGCCGTGGCACCGTTGGCCGAAGAAGTCGTCGGCGAAGAGGCTGCCACCAGCGGTGACCCCCCTACAGCGGCTCCTACCGTCGAGGCGACTCGTTCAGCCGGTGCCGGCGCCTCCGACGGGGAGGTCCTCCGCAGCAGATCCCCGGGAGACGCCGGAGCCGTTCGTGGATCCGGCGCGACGGCCGAGGTCGCCGCCTGGGCGGTTGGGGCTGGTGAGGGGGTCAGCGGAACCGGTGCTTCTGCGCTGTGCGCGCCGGTGTCCGAGGTCGATGCCGTTCGTTCTAGCGGGTCGGTCTGGGTCGGGTCGGGATTCTTCACGGAACCGGCCTCCGTATCGGTTCGTGATCGGCTGGTCGCCGGCACCCGGGTGTGGACCGCGTCCACAGGGGTCCGGCGTTCTCTGACCGCCTTCGGCAGGGTGACCACCATGTGGCAACCCGTGCCGTCGGCGACCGCGATGGTCCCCCCGTGGAGTTCGGCGATCTCCTTGGCGATGGCCAGGCCGAGGCCCGCGCCTCCGGCGTCGGCCGCGCGGCCGGCGTCCAGGCGGGAGAAGCGTTCGAAGACCCGCTGGCGGTCGGCGGGCGGGATGCCGGGGCCCTCGTCGGCGACCTCGATCTCGAGGGTGCCGTCGGCCGAGGCGCGGGAGGTCAGGGTGACCGTCCCGCCGGGCGGGCTGTGCCGGACGGCGTTGTCCAGCAGGTTGGCCAGCACCTGGGCCAGCAGCGAGGGGTCGGCGGTCGTCAGGTGGCGGCCGGGGTCGATCGCGGCGACGACCGTCACGTCGTCGCGGCCCAGTGACGCCTCGCGGACGGCCTGACCGCCGAGGGCGGCCAGGTCGAACTCCTCGGCCTCGATCGGCCGGGCCCCCGAGTCGAGCCGGGACAGGTCGAGGAGCTGCGCGACGAGGCGGCCGAGGCGCTGGGTCTGGGCGAGGGCGGTGCCGAGGATCTCGGGTTCGGGCGGGGAGACGCCGTCGACCACGTTCTCCAGCACGGCCTGCACCCCCGTGATCGGGGTGCGCAGCTCGTGGCTCACGTTGGCGACCAGCTCCCGGCGCTGCCGGTCGACCTCGGCCAGGTCGGCGGCCATCGCGTTGAAGGCCCTGGCCAGTTCGCCGACCTCGTCGCGGCTGGTGGCGGTGACGCGGAGACCGTACGACCCCTTGGCGATGGTCTGCGCGGCGGCGGCCATCTCCCGCAGGGGCTTGGTCATGCCCCGGGCCAGCACCTGCATCATGAGCAGCGCCAGGAACACCGCGAAGGCGATCCGGAGGTCGCGGGGCACGCCCCCGTTGATCCCCACCTCGTTCACCACGAACGCGGTCACCACGGCCCCGACCATGACGATCCCGAGTTTGACCTTGATGCGGCCGAGAAAGTCGAGCGGCCTCATGGGCGCACCAGGGCGTACCCGACCCCGTGAACGGTCCGCACCACCTCGGACCCGAGCTTGCGACGCAGCGCCCGCACGTGACTGTCCACGGTCCGGGTCGCCGCCGCCTCGGAGAAGCCCCAGATGTCGGCGAGCAGCCGCTCCCGCTCGTAGACCTGCCCGGGCCGCTCGGCGAGCCGCCGGAGCAGGTCGAACTCGGTCCGGGTGAGCTGCGCCTCGGCCCCGCGCACGAACACCCGCCGCTCGGCCAGGTTGATCTCGATCTCCCCGACCCGCAGCACCGTCTCCTCGGACGCGAGCTGCGCCGCCCGGTCGACCCGCCGCAGCAGCGCGTGGATGCGCGCGACCAGCTCCCGCATGCTGAACGGTTTGGTGATGTAGTCGTCGGCCCCCACACCAAGCCCGACCAGCACGTCGGTCTCCTCGCCGAGCGCGGTCAGCATGAGGACCGGAACCGGCCGGGCGGCCTGGATCCGCCGGCACACCTCCAACCCGTCCAGTCCCGGCAGCAGCCGGTCGAGCACCACCAGGTCGGGTTCGAAGCGGGCGTAGGCGACCAACGCGCCTTCGCCGTCACCGGCGACGCGAACGTCGAACCCTTCCGCCGTCAGCCGGGTCGCGACCGCCGTCGCGATGGTGTCGTCGTCCTCGACGACCAGCACCCGGCGTTGCTGGGGATAAGCCATGCAGGCAGCGTAGAGGCCGGACGTGCAGAGCTTTCGTGGCTTTTTGTGGAGCTTTCGTGCAGGCGATTCTGTCGGTGGCGGGGTCTAGCGTGGGGTCGTGATCGACGTTGACGGGTACCTTCGACGGCTCCGGCTCTCGGCCGGAAAGCCGAGTGTGGACGGGCTTTTCGCGCTCCAGCAGGCCCATGTGGAGCGTGTCCCCTACGAGACGCTGCCCATCTGGCTGGGCCGGCCCACGAGCGTGGACCCGGCCGAATCGGCCGCCCGGATCGTCGCCGGGCGGGGCGGCTACTGCTTCCACCTGAACGGGGCGCTCTCCGAGCTGCTGTCGGCGCTGGGCTATTCGGTGACCCGGCACTTCGGCGGCGTGCAGGGCTCGGCGGCCGACCCCGCCGGGGCGCGGGGGAACCACCTCGTGCTGACCGTCGACGGGCTGCCGACCGACGAGAACCCCTCTGGTGAGTGGCTGGTCGACGCCGGTCTCGGTGACGCGATCTACTCGCCGATCCCTCTCATCGAGGGGGTCTACGACCAGGGGCCGTTCACCTACCGGCTGCGGCCGTCCGAGGCGGAGCCCGGCGGGTGGCGGCTCGACCACGACTCGCGCGGCAGCTTCGTCGGCATGGACTTCCGCAAGGCGCCGACGGAGATGTCGGCGTTCGAGTCCGAGCACGTACGACTGTCGACGTCGCCGGAGTCGGGGTTCGTGCGCGTGTTCTCCATCCAGCGGCGCGACGCGACGGGGGTCGACGTGGCACGGGGGCTGGTGCTGACCCGGATCGGCCACGACTCGACGTCGACCACGCTCGACCGGGAGACCGACTATTTCGCCGCCCTGGCCGACGTCTTCGACCTCCATCCGACGGCCGAGGAACGCTCGATCCTGTGGCCGAAGCTGGCGGAAAGCCACGAGAGGTGGTTCGCCACCAGAGAAGACATATGAGCCGTCTCGTCCGATGGGCCACTCCGCTGGGACAGCGGCTTCGAGCAGCTCCACAAACGCGAATAGCGCCAGCTTTGCCATCATTCGTCCCTGAGTGACGGTAATGAATGCGGCACTTCACGGCCGATCAGGATCCAGTACGTCTTTGCCGATCAGACAAGAGCATGTGCCATTAAGGTACGGCTGTGCCTTGGTCGTCTTCGGAAACGACGAATCTGATCCGATACAAGCTCTCCCAGTTACGGGCCGAGAACGGCCACCACACGTTCGAGAACCTTTGCCGCCATTACAGCCGCTTGTGCATAGCCGGAAATATCCTGCCCGCAACGGGGCCGGTCGCTGGCAGAGGTGACCAGGGGCGCGATTTCGAAACGTTCCGAACTCTCATCCGAGAATCCGTCGACCACGGGTTCGGCGTGGTGACCGACGACGAGTGCATCGTGTTCGCCTGCACGCTTCAGCAGAGGAACCTGCCGAGAAAGATCCGGACTGACGTCGATGCCGTTATGCATGGCGCACCTGTCACGTCGATCTACGTCTTCTGCGAGGCCGACGTTCAGGTCGGCGAGCGCCACGCACTTCAGAAGTGGGCCGTGGACACCCATAGAGTGCGATTGGAGATCATCGACGGGACGGGGCTGGCGGAGGCGCTCTCAACTGCCGAGATGTTCCCAATCGCACGAGAACATCTGGGGCTGCCGCGCTCGATGGCCCCCCGCCACCGCTCGCGGCTTTGGTTGATCGTGGCGGTCGTGCTGTCGCTTGTCGGAGGGTCGGTGGTCGCCTGGGAGTCATGGAAAGCGGAGCCGCCGCCTGCCGTTCACCTGTCGACGGTCGCCGGGACAGCCTCATGGACGTCGCGCGCTGGGCAGATCGAGTTCAATGGCAACGACCCAAGCAACGATGACGGATATGTCGCTCCCGCTGTCGAGGATCTCGAAGACGGCACCGTGCGGGCCGGTGGACTGATCATGCATCCGAGCTGGGAGAACTATGGCTTCATCCGAGGCTGCTTCCAGCTGTCCGAGCCCCTCGCCGCAAACGATCGGTTCCGGAGCCGCGCAGGATTCATACGGGAGTACGCCGATGCCGGCAACGTGCGATTTCGCGTCACCGTCGCCGACAACAAGGGAAACGTGCGGATCGTCGCCGACGAGACCGACGACCGGGCCAACGAGCAGATGGTCGAGTTCGACCTTTCGCTGGCGGATTACGCCGGGTTGTCAACACTCTGCATCGAGGTGCTGGCGAACGGAGACGCGGGTCAGGACGCGGCCTTCTGGCACGACCCGAGGATCGTCTCCTCCGCCAACCACCTTTAGCACGACGGCCACGAGCCCCCGTCATCTCGCAGCACCCGTCGCGATGTCATAGCTGCCTGAGCCCGCGCAGGGTGGCGGCTACCAGAGGGCCGAGGGTCTCCAGGTGGTAGCCGCCCTCCTGCACCGCCACCGTCGGCACTCCCAGCCCGCCGAGCAGCCGTCCGGTCTCGAAGTAGCCCTCCCGGGTCACCCGCAGGGGGCTCTCCGGATCGTCCGCCGCTGCGTCCACGCCGAGCGAGACCACCAGCGCCTCCGCGCCGAAGGCCTGCGCCGCCTCGCACAACCGGGTCACCCCGGCCAGCCACACCGCGTCCCCCGACTCCGGGGCGACGGGGACGTTCAGGGTCGTCCCGCCGCCGGTCTCGTCGGCGAAGCCCACGTAGTGGGGGAACCAGCCCGCGCCCGGGTCGACGTGCACGCTGCCGTAGAAGACGTCGTCCCGTTCCCAGAAGATGGCCTGGGTCCCGTTGCCGTGGTGGGCGTCCACGTCGATGACGGCGACCTTCGCGCATCCCTCGGCCAGCAGCGTCGTCGCGGCGACGGCGGCGTTGTTCAGGTAGCACGAGCCGCCGTAGCCGTCGCGGGTCGCGTGGTGGCCGGGCGGACGGCAGAGGGCGTACACCAGGCCTTCGGAAGACACCCGCCGGGCCGCGGTCCACGCCGCGCCCGCCGCCGTCAGCGCCGCTTCCCAGGTCCCGGGGCCGACCAGGGTCATCGTGTCGTAGGCGTACCGGCCGGCCCGGCCGTGGACGGCGGCGGGCAGCCGGCCCGGCATGCCGCCGAGCATCGCCTCGGTGGGAAAGACGTAGGGCACCACCCGGTCCTGCGGGTAGCCCGCCGCGACCCACTCCCCGTACACGTCACGCAGATGCCGGAGCAGGCCTTCGGAGTGGACCGAGGTCAGGGCGCTCCAGGGCGCCTCCTCGGCGGGCACCCAGTCGGCGGCGACCGCGTCGCGGATCCGGTGCACCCGTTCGGCCACCTCCGTGCCCGGGGTGCGCAGGCCGATCCAGATCTCCGCCGACGGGTCGTGCCGCAGGGTCGCCGGCGACCAGACGCCGATCACGGGCGGAAGAAGCGGTCGAGCACCCGTACGCCGAACTCCAGCGCGCTGACCGGCACCCGCTCGTCCACCCCGTGGAACATCGCGTTGTAGTCGAACCCCCCGGGCAGCGCCAGCGGCGCGAACCCGTAGGTCACGACGCCGAGCTCGTGGAACGCCTTCGCGTCGGTGCCGCCGCTCATGACGTACGGGACGGGAAGCGCCTCGGGGTCCTCGGCCACCAGGGAGGCGCAGAGGGCGTCGAAGGTGGGGCCGCCGGGGTCGGCCTCGGGGGCGTCCTCGAAGCAGATGAACTCGCGGCTGATCTTCGGGCCCAGCAGGGAGTCGACGGTGGCCAGGAAGCCGTCCCGGGAGCCGGGCAGGAACCGGCCGTCGACCTGGGCGGACGCCGAGCCGGGGATGACGTTGACCTTGTATCCGGCCTCCAGCACCGTCACGTTCGCCGAGTTCCGCAGCACGTGGGCGAACAACTCGCCGACCTGGCCGAGCCGCCGGGCCTCGCCGTCGAGGTCCGACATGTCCAGCTCGCGGCCGAGCGCCCGGGAGATGCCGTCGAGCATGCTCACCACGCCGGGGGTGAGCTGGATCGGCCACTCGTACGACGCCAGCCGCGACAACGCGTGGCACATCTCGGCGACCGCGTTGTCGACCGCCCGGAGCGACCCGTGCTGGGCGACCCCCTTCGCGGTCAGCCGCATCCACGCCATGCCCTGTTCGCCGACCGCCACCGGGTAGATGCGGCGACCGTCGTGGACGACGCAGTAGCCGCCGTCCTCGCTGATCGCCTCGTGCACCCCCTCGAACAGATCGGCGTGCTGGCGCGCCAGGTAGTAGGACCCGTACTCCCCGGTCGCCTCCTCGTCGGCCGTGAAGGCCAGCACGACGTCGCGCGACGGCCGCACCCCGCGCGCCGCCCACTCCCGCACGAGGGCGAGCGTCATCGCGCAGGTGCCCTTCATGTCGACCGCGCCGCGTCCCCACACGACCCCGTCGACGATCTCGCCCGAGAACGGGTGGATCGCCCAGTCGCCGGCCATGGCGGGCACCACGTCGAGGTGTCCGTGGATCAGGAACGGGTCGGCGTCGGAGGAGCCGCGCACGCGGGCGACCACGTTCGACCGGCCCTTCGAGGTCTCCAGGATCGTGGCCGGCACCCCGGCGTCGGACAGCAGCGTCGCCACGTATTCGGCCGCGCCGCGCTCGCCCCGGCCCCGGTTGTCGCCCTCGTTGGTGGTGTCGATCCTGATCAGATCGGAGCAGATCGTCCCGACGTCGCTCATGGCAGGACACAGGCGGCATGGTGGCCGCGGTCGGCGGGCAGCACGGGCAGGTTCTCCTTCTCGCAACGTTCCGCCAGGTCGGCGGGGAGCCCGGCGGCGTAGGCCGGGCAGCGGGGGCGGAAACGGCAGCCGCCGGGGATGCGCGACGGATCGGGCGCCTCGCCCGTCAGCACGATCGGCTCCTGCCGGGCGATCTCCGGCACGACCGACAGCAGCGCCTTGGTGTACGGATGCCGCGGCGCCGTCAGCACCTCGGCCGTGTCGCCGGTCTCGACGATGCGGCCCAGATACATGACCGCCACGCGGTCGGCGATGTTCCACGCCAGCCCGAGGTCGTGGGTCACCACCAGCAACGACAACCCGAGTTCGGTCCGCAGCCGGAGCAGCAGCGCCAGGATCTCGCCGCGCACCGAGGCGTCCAGCGACGACACGGGCTCGTCGGCGACCAGCACGTCGGGTTCCAGCACGAGCGCCCCGGCGATCACCACGCGCTGCCGCTGGCCGCCGGACAGCTCGTGCGGGTAGCGGAGGAAGAACCGCTCCGGCGGGCGCAGCCCGGCCTTGGCGAGCGCGGCGGCGACGCGTTCGCGCTCGTCGCCGGGCACCTTGTGGATCCTGAGCCCTTCGGCCACGGCCTCGTAGACGGTGTGGCGGGGGTTCAGCGACCCGCTCGGGTCCTGGAGGACGAGCTGGACGTGCCGCCGGAACTCCTTCAGCCGGCGGTGGTCGAGCGGGCGGCCGGCGCATTCGACGGCGCCGGCGGAGGGGCGTACCAGCCCGAGAAGGGCGCGGGCCAGCGACGACTTGCCGCACCCGGACTCCCCGACCAGCGCGACGATCTCGCCGGAACCGATCTCCAGGTCGACCCCGTCGACCGCGCGGGCCGTGCCGAAGCGGACCTGGACGCCGCGTGCGGCCAGTGCGGTCATGACGCCTCCTCCGCGAGCAGGCAGGCGGCCCGCCGCCCGGCCTCGACCTGGACCAGCTCGACCTCGGCCTCGGCGCACCGGTCGAGGGCGACCGGGCACCGGGGGTGGAACGGGCAGCCCGGCGGGAGGTCGCCCGGATAGGGGGGATCGCCGGCGAGCCCGGCGGGGGCGTAGCGGAACCGGGGGTCGCCGACACGCGGGAACGCCCCGGCGAGCGCGCCGCTGTAGGGGTGGCGCGAGTCGTCGAACACCACCGAGGCCGGGCCCTCCTCGACGACCTTCCCGGCGTACATGACCGCGACCCGGTCACAGGTGGTGCCGAGCACCGACAGGTCGTGGGAGATCAGCACCAAGGCCAGCCCGAGGTCCCTGACCAGCCCCGACAGCAGTTCCAGCACCTGCGCCTGGACCATCACGTCGAGCGCGGTCGTCGGCTCGTCGGCGATGACGAGCCGGGGGCGGCAGGCCAGCGCGAGCGCGATCATGACCCGCTGCCGCTGGCCGCCGGAGAGCTGGTGGGGGTAGTCGCGGGCGCGCCGGGCCGGCAGCCCGACCTGCTCCAGCAGTTCGCCGACCCGCAGGTCGGCGGCCTTCCTGGACGTCTTGGGCTCGTGCAGGAGGATGGGCTCGGCGATCTGGCGGCCGATGGTCTGCACCGCGTTCAGCGAGTGCAGCGCCCCCTGGAAGACGATCGACGCGGTGGCCCACCTGATGGCGCGCAGGCGGCCGAACGACATCCCGTAGACGTCCTCTCCGTCGAGCAGCACCGACCCGCCGACCGTCGCCGACTTCGGCAGCAGCCGCAGCACCGCGTTGGTGATGGTCGACTTGCCGCACCCCGACTCGCCCGCGACCCCGAGCACCTCGCCCGGCGCGACGCTCAGCGAGACCCCGCGCACGGCCGGCACGTCTCCGGCGTAGGTGACCGACAGGTCCCGCAACTCCAGCAGGCTCATGACCCCTCCCGCAGACGTGGGTTCAGCACGACCTCCAAAGCCCGTCCGACCAGCGTGAACGCCAGCACGACCAGCACCACGCACAGGCCCGGGGGCAGCACGAACCACCATTCGCCGTTCGACATCGCCCCGGTCCCGTAGGCGTTGTCGAGGATGTAGCCCCACGACGGCCGCGTCGGATCGCCGAGCCCGAGGAACGAGAGCGTCGTCTCCGACAGGATCGCCACCGACACGGTCAAGACCACGTGGGCGAGCACGAGCGGCATCACGTTGGGCAGGATGTGCCGGGTCATCTGGTGCCAGTCGCCGCCGCCGAGCGCCCGCGCCCGTTCCATGTAGGGCCGCTCCCGCACGCTCAGCGTCTGCGCGCAGACCAGCCGGGCGGTGCCGGGCCACGACGTCACCCCGATGACGATGACGATGTTCAGCAGCGAGGCCCCGAGCACGGTGGCCATCACGATGGCCAGCGGCAGGAACGGGATGACCAGGAACCAGTCGGTGAGGCCCATCAGCGTCGAGCGGGCCCAGCCGCCGTAGAACCCGGCCATGATCCCGACGATCGTCCCGATGACGATGGCGATGGCGGTGGCGGCGAGCCCGACGATCAGCGACACCCGGGTGCCGTGGATGAGCAGGGTGAGCACCGACCGGCCGTTCTGGTCGGTGCCGAGCCAGTACTCGGCGGACGGCGCCGCGTGCGCCGGGGCGGTCGCCTTGGTGACGTCGAGCCCGGCGGGGTCGGCCAGCACCGAGGCGAACACGGCGACGAACCCGAAGAGGACCAGGATGCCCAGCCCGGCCAGGGCCGACCGGTGGGAGCGGAAGTCGGCCCAGAACCGGGCCGCCGTGGCGCGCCGCCGCTGCCAGGCGATGGCCGTCACCGGGTGCTCACCCGTGGGTCCAGTACGGCGTACAGCAGGTCCGCCAGCAGTGTGAACACGATCACCCCGAGGGAGAAGAGCAGGAACACCGCCTGCAGCAGGGGGATGTCGGGCCCGCGCAGCGCCTCGGCGGTGAGCAGCCCCAGACCGGGCCAGGAGAAGACGTACTCGACGGTGATGGCCCCGCCGATCACGAAGCCGAGGTTGAGGAAGATGAGCGTCATGGTCGGCAGCAGCGCGTTGGGCACCGCGTGCCGCCGCCTGACCAGGTCTTCGCGCAGGCCCTTGGCGCGGGCCAGCGTCAGGTAGTCCTGCCGCAGTTCGTCGACCAGCGACGCCCGCATGATCGAGGTGTACTCGGCCAGGTAGACGATGGCGAGCGCGGTCACCGGCAGCACCATGTGCCAGAGCGTGTCGACCGAGGTCGCGAGGAATCCCGACACGCCGACCGAGTTGATGCCGCCGCTCGGGAAGAACGGCAGCCACATGATCAGCATCATGCCGACCCAGAACTCCGGCATCGCGTAGAGCGTGTTGGTCGTGCCGGTCGTGATCCGGTCGAACCGCGACCCGCGCCGCCATCCGCTGCGGATGCCGAGCCAGACCCCGGCCAGCGCCGCCACCAGCACGGCGGTGCCGACGAGCAGCACGGTCGGCCAGACCCGTTCGCCGATGATCTCCCAGACCGGCCGGTTGAACCGGGTCGAGTTGATCGCCGAGGCGAACGGGTTGGAGAGGTATTCGACGAACTGCTCGCCCATGGGCCGGTTGAGCTGCTGCCGCAGCCGGATGAGCTGCTCGGGCGACATGTTCCGGCCTCGGGTGTAGAGGCCGATCGGGTCGCCCGGCAGCAGCCGGAACAGGAAGAAGTTGAAGACCACGACGAACAGCAGCGTGCCGATCGACCAGCCGACCTTCTTCAGGACGTAGCCGCGCACCGGCTACTCCCGGTCGTCGGCGGAGACCGACGAGCGCCGCCGCGTGACCAGGAACGCCGCGCCGGCCAGCACGACCACCCCGGCCACGATCCCGCCGATCAGCCCGCCGTTGACGCCGCCCGAAGAAGCGGCCTGCGGCTTCTCGGTGGCCGTGACGGGCGCCATCGTCAGATACGAGTGCACGCCGTACTGGAACAACAACGACCCGTCGGGGTCGGGCTGCGGGGTGAAGCCGGTCCAGCGGTCGCTCCGGTAGGCGACCAGGTCGTTGTAGTAATAGGTGATCGCGTACGCCGCGTCGTCGTAGACCAGCTGCTGCATGCGCTTGGCCAGCTCGGCGCGCTTCGCCTGGTCGGTCTCGCCGGCCTGCTGCTCGTAGAGCTCGTCGTAGGCGGGGTTGCAGTAGAAGGAGTCCGACAGGTCGGCGTAGATCGCGTCGCCGTCCTTGTAGCTGCGCTTTCCGCAGGTGAAGACCGACATCTGGTAGTCGGGGTCGGGTTCGACCACCCAGCCCCACTCGAACATGTCGTAGTCGCCCTGGCCGATCACCTCGGTGAGGGTGTCCTCCGACATCACCTTGACGGTGACGTCGATGCCGATCTCCTTCAGCCAGCTCTTCACGAACTCCGCGGTGCTCTGCGAGTCCTGCGACTCCTGCCGCGCGAACAGCCGCAGCGCGAACCGGGTGCCGTCGGCCTTCTTCGGATATCCGGCCGCGTCGAGGAGCTGGTTCGCCTTGGCCAGGTCGAAGTTCTGCGGGGCGGGCGGCGTGTAGTGCAGCAGCGGGTAGACCGGCGGGATGAAGGTGTCACCCGGCGATCCGTGCCCGTTGAGCACCCGGTCGACGAGGGTCCGCCGGTCGATGGCGTGCGAGATGGCGAGCCGGACCTGCTTGTTCTTCAGCGCCTCGTGGCCGTCGCCGATCGGGGTGCCGTCGGCCAGGGCCGCGCCGGTGTTGAAGGCGATCTCGTTGAAGCCGGAGTACTCCGAGCTGCGCGTCGTCACCCCCGGCTTGTCCTTGAGCGAGTTGAAGACGTTGCTCTGCAGGTCGTAGGCGAAGTCGATCTCGCCCCGGACCAGCGCCTGCGCCTCGGCGTCGGCGTTGGTGAACACCCGGAAGACCAGTTCGTCGAACTTCGGCGCGCCCCGCCAGTAGTTCTTGTTCGCGGCGAACCGGAGGTACTGCCCCTTGCGCCGCTCGACGAGCTGGAAGGGCCCGGAACCGACGACCGGCTGACCGTTCTGGGGTTCGTTCGCGTACGACTTGACCGCGTCCCCGTCGACGTCCTTCCAGACGTGCTCCGGCAGGATCGGCACGGCCAGCCGTTCCATGATGGGGGTCGGCTGCTTGACGTGCAGCACGAGGGTGGTGTCGTCGGTCGCCTCGGCCTTGTCGATGTTGACGACGTAGTTGCCGTAGTTGGTCTGCTCGAAGTCGCCGTCGATGATGCGGTTGAAGGTGTACGCGGCGTCGCGCGCGGTCAGCGGCTGCCCGTCCGACCACTTCACCCCGGATCTGATCTTGTACGTCCACGACTTCTTGTCCGGCGCCTCGCTGTAGGACTCGGCGAGGGACGGCTGGGGTGAGACGTCCTTGGCGCTGGAGGTGGTGAGGTAGTCGTACATGAGCGCGTAGGTCTCGTAGGCCTCCACGACGATGCCCGTGAACGGGTTCGTGGAGTCGACGTCCGACTGGATCCCGATCGTGAAAGTGACTTTCGGGGCGGCGGGCGTCGGGCTGAGGGGGGTGGACAGGAGCCCTCCGGCGAGTGCGAAGGTCAGTGCTTTGATGACGAAATGGTGCATATCGTCCTCCGGGGGCGGGAGTCGCTCCAAATCGGTACTGTCCTGCCATGACACACCCGGTAGTGCACAAACTGCACGGCATCGAGCGGATCGACGACCACGCCTGGATGAGAGACCCCGTGGCGGTACGAGACGTGCTCATCTCCGAGCGGCGGCGCTACGAGTCCCGGGTCGCCCACACCGCCCCCTTTCGGCAGCACCTCGCAGCCATAATGGCTGGACGGACGCCTGAGACTGAGTCTTCAGTCAGTTGGCGTCATGGGGCCTTTGTCTACTACACGCAGATTGACGCCGGAAGAGAGTTCGGCGAATTCAGACGAAAGCGTGATGCTTGCGACCAGGTCCTGCTTGACCTCGACGCGTTCGGCGACTACGTCGAACTGGGTGTGCGCGAGGTGTCGCCCGACGGGCGCTGGCTGGCCTACTCGATCGACGTGACCGGCGACGAGGTCTACGACCTGCGCTTCCGCTCTTTGGAAACGCTGGAGGACCTGCCGGTGAGCATCCCCGGCACCTATTACACGGGCGGCTGGGCCGATGGGTGGTTCTACTACACGGTGGTGGACGAGGTGTACCGCCCGTGCGAGGTGCGCCGCTACGACATCTCCACGGGCGCCGACGAGGTGGTGCTCCGCGAGGGCGACCGCCGGTTCGAGCTGACCGTGCGGGCGACCCGGTCGGGCACCCACCTGCTCATCACCGCCGCCAGCCGTGACACGACCGAGGTGTGGTCGGTGGTCGACGGGGTGCCCGAGTCGGTCGGCGGGCGCTGCCCGGGCGTCGAATACCGCTGCGACGCCACCCTCGACGGCCTGGTGACCTGGACCGACGACGGGCACTCGGAGTTCCGCGTGGTCGGCGTGCCGCCGCTGCCCGGGGAGCGCATCCTGTCGGTCGACTGCTTCGACGGCCACCGGGTGCTGACGCTGCGCCGGGGCGGCGACCCGCTGCTGCGGGTGCTCGGCGACGACGGGACGTCGTACGAGGTGCACCCTCCCGTGCCCTGTGGGCGGATCGCCCTGGTGCACAACGAGGAGTACCTGACCGATTCGGTGATCTTCGAGACGGGGTCGTACAGCGAGCCGACGCAGTGGTGGCGGCTGACGCTGGCGTCCGGCGTACGGAAGCTGCTGAAGGAGAACCCCCGCCACGACGGCTACCTGAGCGAACGCCTCTGGGCCCCCGCCCCGGACGGCGCGCTGATCCCCGTCACGGTGGTGCGCCGCGCCGACGTGCCGCTCGACGGCACCGCCCCCTGCCTGCTCTACGGCTACGGCGCCTACGAGGCGGTCTTCGAGCCGACCTGGGACGCGGCCCTGTCGGCCTTCCTCGACCAGGGCGCGGTCTTCGCGCACGCCCATGTCAGGGGCGGCGGCGAGATGGGCCGCGCCTGGTGGCAGGCCGGCCGCCTGTCCCGCAAGCCGACGACGTTCACCGACCACATCGCCGCCGCCGAGTTCCTGCTCGACGGCCACGTCTCGAAGATCGCCACCCGGGGCCTGTCGGCCGGCGGCCTCCTCCAGGCCGCCGTGTACGGCATGCGTCCCGACCTCTGGGCGGCGGTGGTGGCAGAGGTCCCCTTCGTGGACGTCGTCACCACGATGCTCGACGACACCATCCCCCTGACGGTCAACGAGTGGGAGGAGTGGGGCGACCCCCGCCGGTTGGAGGACTTCACCTGGATGCTGGCCTACTCCCCCTACGACAACGTCCCGAGCGGCGACCTGCCGCCGCTGCTGGTGACCGGCGCCGTCAACGACCCGCGCGTGCTGGTCCACGAGCCGGCCAAATGGGTGGCCAAGCTCCGCGCGAACGGCGCCGACCCGCTGTTCCGGGTGGAGGTGGAGGACGGCGGCCACTCCGGCCCGACCGGCCGCTACGCCCGCCTGCACTACGAGGCGGAGATCTTCTCCTTCGTCCTGGAGGCGCTGAAGAAGACGTGAACGACCCCGCCCGCGAGCAGCCCCCAGAACGCGGCCCCGACCCCGAGGAAACCGACGCCTGAGGCGGTCACCAGGAAGGTGATGATGGCCGCCTCCCCCTCGATGTTCCTGATGGCCGAGGTCAGCGCCCCGAGCAGGGCCAGCCCCGCCACCCCCTGGATGAGGATCGGCGGCGACTGCACCACGAACGAGGTCGCCACCGCCGCCGACAGCCCGAGGGCGATCATGGCGACCCCCGAGGTGGTGGACGCGATCCAGCGCCGCGCCGGATCGGGCTCGGCGTCCGGCCCGGCCGACAACGCCGCCGAGATGGCGGCGAGGTTGACGGCGTGCCCGCCGAACGGCGACGCGGCGGCCGACGCGATCCCGGTGACCCGCAGCGCCGCCGCCAGCGGAACCCGATAGCCGAACCCCGCCATGACGGCCATCCCCGGCACGTTCTGGGACGCCATGGTCACCAGGGACAGCGGCACCGCGATCGAGACCACCCCCTGGACCGTGAACCGCGGGGCCGTGAACGCGAGGTGCGGCCACCCGGCGTCGACGGGCGCGGCGATGAGCACGACCGCGACCACCAGCGCCGCCGGGACGGCCCACGTCCGGGCGAACCGCATCAGCACCAGCCAGACCAGCACGACCGGGATGGCGAGCGCCGGCACCTGGACGACCGCCTGCACCGGCGCCAGGCACAGGGGCAGCAGCACCCCCGCGAGCATGGCGGCGGCGATCGGCTGCGGGATCGTCGCGATCCACCGCCCGAGCGGCGTGAACAGCCCGGCGACCACGATCAGCGCCGACGAGACGAGGAACGCCCCGACGGCGGTGGCGAACCCGCCGTCGACCGCCCCGGTGGAGGCCAGCAGGGCCGCGCCGGGCGTGGACCAGGCGACGACGATCGGCATGCGATAGCGCAACGAGAGCCACATCGAGCAGACCCCCACGGCGAGACAGACCGCGAGCAGCCCGGAGGCGGCCTGGGCCGGGCTCGCCCCCACGGCCTGGAAGCCGCCGAGGAGGATCGCGAACGAACTCGCGAACCCGACGACGGCCGTGACGATGCCCGCGACGATGGGCTGGACCATGGGCGTTCCTCCAATCGTTCCGTAAACGGAACGCTTCCCGCGTGAGGGAGGATAGCCGACGTGGACGCCCAAGAGATAGGCCGCCGCCTCCGCGACCTGCGCGAGGCGAAGGGCATGTCGTTGTCGGCCCTGGCCAGGGCGGCCGGGGTGGGGAAGGCGACGATGTCCGGCCTGGAGACGGGGACGCGGAACCCGACCATGGAGACGTTGTGGAAGGTGACGGCGGCCCTGGAGGTCCCGCTGACGGCGTTGTTGTCTTCACCGGCGGTGCTGCCCGACGTGGCGGTCGAGGGGCGGCTGCTCGAATCGTTCACCGACGCGACGGTGACCTACGAGCTCTACCGCCTGGTCATCAAGGCGGGCGGCGCCCAGATCTCTCCGGCCCACGGCCCGGGCGTGACCGAACACCTGACGATCTTCAGCGGCGTGGCCGAGGTGGGGCCGGAGGCGGCACCGCTGACGGGCGGGCCGGGCGACCACCTGGTGTGGACGTCGGACACGCCGCACCTCTACGCGGCGAGGGGCCCGGAGGACGTGCAGGCGAGCCTGCTGATCCGCTACCCCTGAAGGGTCTCCCGCAGCTCCCGCTTAAGGATCTTCCCCAGCGAATTGCGCGGCAGCGCCTCGACGACCTCCAGCCGCTCGGGCAGCTTGTAGGAGGCGATCCCCTGGTCGCGCAGGAACTCCACCAGTGATTCGAGCGTCACCGACGTGTCGGGCTTGGCCACGACCATCGCGCACGCCTTCTCATTCAGCACCGCGTCCGGATATCCCACGATCGCCACCTCGGCCACGGCCGGATGTCCCGCGAGCAGCGCCTCCACCTCGGCCGGCGCGATGTTCATCCCGCCCCGGATGATCAGGTCCTTGGCCCGGTCGACGTACCGCAGATAGCGCCCCTGCGCGAGTTCGAACACGTCCCCCGTGATGAGATACCCGTCGTCGTCGAACGGGTCGGCCTCGGCCGTCCCCGCCAGATAGCCCGCGAACACGGTCGGCCCGGACAGCCGCAGCTCTCCGGGCACCCCTTCCTCCGTGACCTCGGTCCCGTCGTGCGAGAACAGCTTCACCGACGTCCCGCCGAGCGTCCCCGGCCACGAGGTGCCGGGAGCGTCGGGACGCGGGAAGTAACGTGCCCGGTCGTCAGGGTCGGGCATCGTCTCGGGGTCGGAAAGGAGCGCGATCCCCTCGTTCGAGCCGAAGAAGTTGATGATGGCGATCCCGTGCTTCTCCTGCCAGCCGCGCACCATCGGCGGCGGCAGCGGCGCCGACCCCGATCCGATCCGGGTGAGGGACGAGATGTCGAACTGCCCGAGCACCTCGGGCTTGTGCAGCAGCATCGTCAGCAGCGCGGGCGGCGCGAGGGTGTAGGTCACCCGTTCGGAGGCGACCTGCGTCAGGTAGACCGGCAGGTCGAAGGGGTGGTGCTGGATGAGGGCGAAGCCGGTCCGCAACCACGGCATGAAGACGCCGCCGATCCCGGCCATGTTGACCATCGGGAACGGGTTGAGCACCACGTCGGAGGGCCCGAGGCCGACGGCGTCGGCGCAGGTCCAGCCGACCGCGCCCCAGTCGTAGTGGCACCGCGGCACACCCTTGGGCGTCGCCTCGGTGCCCGACGTCCAGCAGATGGTCACGCAGTCGTTGGGGTCGACGTTCAGCGCGGCGAGGTGGGCGGCGAGCTTGCCGGCGTCGCCGGTGACGGTCTCCAGGTCGCCGCCCCATTCGAGGACCGTCTCGACGCCGATCTCGTGGACGACCTCCGCCCGGTCGGCCGACGTGACGAACACCGACGCGGAGGCGAGGGGGGTCAGCTGGGCGAGCTCGTAGCGCCGGAACTGCACCGGGAACGGGGTCACGATCGCCCCGACGCGCACCACGGCGAGCACGGTGACGGCCAGCTCGACCGAGTTCGGTAACTGGACGGCCACGACGTCGGAGGCGGCGACCCCGCGGTCGACGAGGACGGCGGCCACCCGGTCGACCTCGGCGTCGAGCTCGGCCCAGGTCAGCCGCTTGACCTCGGAACCGGCCATGAGGGCGGGCTTGTTCGGGGGGTCGGCCACGGCGAGGGCGGCAGGCCGTTCGGCAACGCGAGCCCGCAACATCCCGTCAATGGTGTCGTCAGTCCACCACCCGGCGGAGGTGTAGCGCTCGACGACATCTTTCGCGTGCAGCCTCATACCGGACTCCCGGACTCTTTGATTGTGCCCGGAACATTAGGCAACCCGGTCCCCAGGGTCAACGAGTTTCGGTTGATTCGTGTGGGTTAGGCGGAGGAGATCAGAAAGGAGGCCACGGATGGACCGCCGCACCACCGTCGAGCCGGATCAGGACCTGGACGTGATCACCGTGCTGACCCGTCAGCACGCTCTGATCAGGGATCTGTTCGATGCCGTGGAGCGCAGTCAGCCCGCCGACCGCAGGGAGACCTTCGGGAGGCTGGTGCGGCTGCTGGCCGTACACGAGGAGGCCGAGGAGGTCGTCGTGCACCCGGTCGCGCTGGCCCGCCTGAACGGCGGGGCAGAGATCGTGGCCAACAGGAGGAGGGAGGCAGGGCACGTCAGAGAGCTCATCAGAACCGTCGATCCGGATTCCCCCGATTTCACCCGCGACCTGGAAGTCCTCCGCGCGACGGTGTTCGCGCACGTCACCGCGGAGGAGAGGTACGAGTACGCCGCCCTGGACTCGGTGACCAGCGCGGCCGAACGCCATGTCATGGCCGAAGAGGTGAAGGAGACCTTCAGGCACTGATGTCGAAGTGCACCTCGCGGCGGGCGAGCACGCCGCCGCAGGCGGTGCACAGCAGGACGGGAGCGAGCCCGGCGCCGCAGGACTTGTGAGTGATGTCGAGTGTGGAACCCGGTGGCGTCGGGAGCTCCCGCTGGGCCCAGGCGACGAGGAACGCGAAGACCTCGAAGAAGGCCAGGCCCCGCTCGGTGAGGCGGTAGCCCGACTCGCAGGCGCGGAAGACGCCGAGGTCGACGAAGCGGCGCAGCCGGTCGGTCAGCACCGACGGCGCGATGCCCATCTCGGCCTGGAAGTCGCCGAACCGCTTCACGCCCAGGAAGGCGGCGGCCAGCACGTGGGTGGACCAGCGGTCGCCCAGGATCTCCATGGCGTCGGGGCAGTAGCCGAGGTAGTCGGGGCGGGGGCCCGCCGTGCGGCGGTGCTGGCGGGGGGCGTGCGCGCTGGCGAAGGTGGCGTTGGGGCCGCGGACGGTGTGGGTGCCGCGGGCGGTCATCACGTTGAGGCAGTGGCCGCAGCCCAGCACGGGGCGCGACTCGTGGCCGCAGACGTCGTGGATGAGCGGGGGCAGCTCGCGGTCGGTCCAGTCGCGTTCCCACGAGTAGATCGCGACCAGCAGCGACCACAGGTCGAGACCGCGCTGGGTGAGCCGGTATTCGTAGCGGATCCGGCCGTTGCGGTAGGCGGCGGTCTCGAAGATCCCGCAGGCCACCAGCTCCTTGAGGCGGGAGGCCAGCACCGATTCGCTGATGCCCAGTTCGTCGCGCCAGCCGGCGAAGGTGCGGACGTGGAGGAGGAAGGCCCGCTGGAGGATCATCAGGACCCACCGGTCGCCGAGGATCGTCAGCGCCCGCCCGATCGGGGTGAGCCGCTCTTCGGCCGGGGCCGAAGGTGGTGCGACCGTCAGGGTGGCCTCAGGCATGAGATTCCTGACAGGTGGTGCTGTGCATGTTTCCCCGCGCTTACTGGATGAACCCGAATATCCCACTCTAAGGGCACATTGACGAGCTGACTTCTTTATCCGTAGCGTCACTGTATGAAAGTTCTGGACGAATCAGGCGAAGACAACCCATACCTCCTGGGGGTGTACGCGCCTGTCCAGGAGGAGCTCACCGCTGACCAGCTGGAAGTCGTCGGCGAGATCCCGAGAGACCTCAACGGCGTCTACCTGCGCAACGGCCCCAACGCCCGCTTCCCCATGCGGGGCCGCTACCACTGGTTCGACGGCGACGGCATGGTGCACGCCGTGCACTTCGAGAACGGCGCCGCCCGCTACCGCAACCGGTGGGTGCGCACGAGGGCGTTCGAGGCCGAGAGCGCGGCCGGCCGGGCGTTGTGGACGGGCGTCATGGAGAACCCCAAGGACAACCCGTTCGGCAACACGCGGGGGCTCAACCTGAAGGACTCCGCCAACACCGACATCGTGTTCCACCAGGGCCGGCTGCTCACGACGTGGTACCTGTGCGGGTCCCCGTACACGATGGACCCCCTGTCGCTGGAGACGCTCGGCGCGCAGACCTTCCTCGACACGCTGACCGGCGACGTGATGGCCCACCCGAAGGTCGACGAACGGACCGGGGAACTGTTCTGGTTCGACTACGGGCCCAAACCGCCGTTCCTCCGGTACGGGGTGGTCGGCCCCCAGGGCACCGTCGACCACGTGGTCGACCTCGACCTGCCGGGCGCCCGGCTCCCCCACGACATGGCGATCACCGAGAATCACGCGATCCTCATGGACCTGCCGCTGTACCAGGACCTCGACGCCGCCCGCCGGGGGCGCTACAAGCTGACCTTCGACCGGTCGCTGCCGTCGCGGTTCGGGGTGATCCCGAAGCGGGGCCGGGCCGACCAGATCCGGTGGTTCGAGGCCAAGCCCTGCTACATCTACCACGTGGTCAACGCGTGGGAGGAGGGCGGCGAGATCGTCATGGACGTCTGCCGCGTCGCCCGCCCGGCCCCCAGCGGCGGCGGCAGCGTGCTCGCCCGCATGATCAGCTACCTCAAGCTCGACGCCCGCATGTACCGCTACCGCTTCGACCTGACCACGGGCGCCACCTCCGAGGAGTACGTCGACGGCGACCACAACACCGAGTTCCCCTCGATCGACCTCCGGACGACCGGCCGCAGGTCCCGCTACGCCTACAACGTCTCCGTCAAACAGGCCCCCACCAACCTCTTCGACGGCCTGGTGAAGTACGACAACCTGACCGGCACGAAGCAGACCTACCACTTCGGCGAGCACCGCTACGGCAGCGAGGCCCCCTTCGCCCCCCGCGACGGCTCGGCCGGGGAGGACGACGGCTACCTGGTCACCTTCGTCACCGACGAACGGGAGGGCCGCTCCGAGGTCCAGGTCCTGGACGCCTCGGACATCACGAAGGGCCCGGTCGCCCGGGTGCTGCTCCCGCAGCGGGTGCCCCTCGGCTTCCACGCCACCTGGGTACGGTCCGACCAGCTCCCCTGATCGTCCACGAACGAAGAACGGCTCCAGATGCTCAGCGTTTCCCTCGGCCTGTGGCAGGACCGGCCGGCCTCCGACGCCCTGCTCACCGCCAAGGCGGCCGACGACCTCGGCTATCCCGGACTGTGGATCGGCGAGATGGCCACCTACGACGCCTTCGCCCTGGCCACCGCCGTCGGCCTGGCCACCGAACGCATCGCCCTGACCCTCGGCCCCTTCGCGGTCGCGGTCCGCGACCCGATGATGATCGCCATGGGCGTGGCCTCGGTCGCCGACCTGGTCAAGCGGCGGGTGGACGTCGCGATCGGCACCTCCAGCCCGCTCGTGGTCGAGAAGTGGCACGGCCGCCCCTACGCGGGCTCGGCGCGGGCGCTGGCCGAGCAGGTGGAGGTGCTGCGCGGCCTGCTCGACGGCGAGAAGTCGGCGCACGCCCGCTCGTCGGGGTATCGGCTCAGGCTCGACCCGCCGCGCTCGACGGTCACGGTCGCCGCCTTCGGCCCGCAGGCGGTGCAGATCGCCGCCACGGCCGGCCGCATGGTCCTCAACCTGATCACCCCCGCGTCGGCCGCCCGGCTGATCGGCGACTTCCGCGCCGCGGGCGGCACGCGGGTGACGGCGTGGGTGACCGCCTCCGCGAGCAGGGATGCGGCCGCGATGGAGCAGCTCCGCCGCGGCGTCGTGGGCTACCTGGCCGCCCCCGGCTACGGCGAGATGTTCACCGAGGCCGGGTTCGGCGACGTCGTGGCGTTCGCCCGCACCCGCCCGCACCCCCGGGAGCTGCTCGCCGAGATCCCCGACGAGCTGCTCGAATCGGTCGGGCTGCTCGGCCCCACCGCCGAGAAGCGGCTGGCCGAATATCGGGACGCGGGAGTCGACGAGATAGCCGTGATACCCGCGAGCACCGACGGCGACCCCGGCGGGGCCGCGACGCTCAGGGAACTGCAGGCCCTGGGCGCACGTTGAGGATCCATCGTCCAGTATTGAGATGCATCGCGAATGATCCGAAGGGGCCCCAATGTCGCCACTCGCCAAGTACTACGTCGGTGCGGGCATCGGTTCGCTGCTCGCCATCTGGCTGCTGCCCGGACTCATCTCGTTCCTGGTGGTGGTCGGGCTCCTCGGGGCGCCCGTCGTCGCCTGGTTCATGCTCGACGAATCACAGCGGCGGCGCATTCTTCGCCTGCGCCGCCGGGGCATCGGCCGCTAGCTAGGCCGCCGCGACCTGGGCGTGAACCCGGTCGGTGACCCGCCGTTCGAAGTAGAACGACAGGAACGGCACCGTCCCGGCGAGCATCACGCCCAGGATGTAGCCCCACGACCAGCGGGCCTTCAGGCCCAGGTTGATGGTGGCGACCAGATAGACCATGTAGAGGAAGCCGTGGATCGGCGAGATGATCTGCGACGGCCCGGGGATGTCGAACCCGTAGCGCAGGACCATCCCGGTCACGAGCACGAGCAGCATGCAGCCCACGATGTAGGCCATCACTCGAAACGGCTTGAGGGCTGATTCCACGGTCACGTCTCCGGCTCGGGTTCGGGGTCAACAGATCGTACGGTGTGGCGTGCGGTCTCTCTCACGGCGTCGCGGACGAAGTGGAACCACATGTAGACCGCGAACGCCGCGAAGATCCACCATTGGGCCGCGTAGGCCAGGTTGCGCCAGGTCAGCGCGGCCCCCTGGGTGGGGGCGGGCACGGCCACCGGGGTGGCCGACAGGGCGGGCGTCTGCTCGGTGGCCACGACGAAGCCGTCGCGCACGTCGCCCGTCCACAGGTTGATCAGCTCGGCCGTCGAGACCGTGGCGACCTGCCCGGCGGGCAGCGTGCCCCCGCGCTGGACCGCGTCGGACTGGTCGGGCGCCCGCAGCCGGCCGGTCACGCTCACCTGACCCGCCGGGACGGCCGCGGCGGGGTCGTCGGGGGAGGCCACCCAGCCGCGTACCACCGGCATGGTCGAGCCGTCGGTGAGGGTCAGCGGGGTGAGCAGCCAGAACCCCTGGCCGGCCGAGGCGCGGCCCCCGGGGGCGGCGACGTCGGGCTCGCGGTCGGCGACCAGAAGCTGCGCGCCGGCGTCGTAGGTGCCGGTCGCGGTGACCCGGCGGCCGATCTCGTCGGCGGTGACGCGCTCACCGGGTTTGCTGAGCTCGGTCAGCGCGACGGGGGCCGGGTCGGCGGCGGCCCGGGGTTGCCCGGAGTCGGTGAAGACGCCGAGCTGCCAGCGGCCGAGCAGGACGAAGGCCACCAGAACCCCGATCACCAGCAGGTGGAGGCCCACCAGCCGGGGAGCGAACAGGGTGCGCAGCATGACTCACAAGGTATCCGCCTTGCACACCGGTCCCGGCCATGGGGCCGGATTCCGCAAAACTAGCAATAACGACATATTGGTGTCTCGTGGGCATGGTGTGTCGCTAGAGTTCGTGACATGTCTGACCCACAGGTTGACCCGGCCGGGAACACGCAGGCCTTCCGCGCCTTCGCCCGCAACCAGGAAGAGGCCGCGCAGGAGGCCCAGCAGCAGGAGTCGTCGCGCCTGCCCCTCTACATCGCCCTGGGCGTCGCCCTGGTGATCGTGGTGGCGGTCGTCGGCTACTTCGCCTTCGTGGCCTAGGAAGACCTCCGCGAGCAGAACCGCCGGCGACCGCGCCCGCCGGCGGTTTTGACATGCCCGGCTAGTCCCGGACGACCAGCGCGCTGCCCCCGCCCCGTCGGGTGGGCTCGGCGACGGCCTGGACCTTGCCGTGCTTCAGGAACTCCAGCGCGGTCGCGGCGCCGATCTCCGGGGTGACCGCGAACGTGTGGCCCTTGGCGGTCAGCTCGGCGCCGTAGCGGTCGATGAAGGCCTGCTCGGCCTGGGTCGCCGCGATGTTGCGCTGCGAGGCGCGCGGGGCGGCCACGGCGTCGGGCAGCGACATGCCGAACGTGAAGCGGTTGAGCAGGATCTGCAGGACCGTCGTGATGATCGTCGCGCCGCCGGGCGAGCCGACCGCCAGCAGCGGCCTGCCGTCCTTGAGCACGATCGTCGGGGCCATCGAGGAGCGCGGGCGCTTGCCCGGGGCGGGCAGGTTGGGGTCGTTCGGCGCGGGGCCGAAGCTGAAGTCGGTCAGCTCGTTGTTGAGCAGGAGGCCCCGGCCGGGCACCACGATGCCCGAGCCGCCGGTCTGCTCGATGGTGATGTTGTACGCCGCCACGTTGCCCCACCGGTCGGAGGCGACCAGGTGGGTGGTCTCGGGCCCTTCGGGCTGCTGCTCCTTGGTCTCGGGCGCGGGAGCGGGCGCGGCGCAGGGGCCGTAGACGCCGTCGGGCTGACCGGGGGCGGCCGGGTGGGGCAGCGCGGTGTCGCCGATCAGGCAGGCCCGCTCCTTGGCGAAGCCCTCCGACAGGAGCTGTTTCAGCGGGACGTCCACGAACGCCGGGTCGCCGACGTAGGCGTTGCGGTCGGCGAAGGCCAGGCGGCTGGCGTCGAGGTACTCGCTCAGCCCGGCCGGGCCCACGTTCTCCAGGATGTTGAGCGCCTCTCCGACGGTGGAGCCGCCGGAGGACGGCGGGGCCATGCCGTAGACGTCCAGGCCGTTCCAGCGGACCCTGGTCGGCTCGGGGGTGAGCGCCCGGTAGGCCCGCAGGTCGGAGACCTCCATCAGGCCCGGCCGCACGTTCCGGGCCGAGCCGGGGGTGACGGGCGGGTTCTTGACGGTGGCGACGATCTCCTGGCCGAGCTTCCCGCCGTAGAGCCAGGAGGGGCCCCGGTCGGCGAGCTCCTGGTAGGTGCGGGCCAGGTCGGGGTTGCGGAAGGTCGAGCCGACCGGCGGCGGGGCGCCGCCCGGCAGGTAGAGGGCGGCCGTCGAGGTGAAGTCGGCGAAGCGGGCCGCGTTGGCGGCGGTCTGGTCGTGGAAGGTCTGGTCGACGGGGAAACCCCTGCGGGCCAGGTCGACGGCGGGCTTCAGGGCCTTCTTCAGCGAGATCGTGCCGTGGCGGCGCAGCGCCAGGTCCCACTGGGCCACCGAGCCGGGCACGCCGACCGACAGACCGCTGGTGACGGCCTGGTCGAAGGGGATGCCCTCGAAGGTCGAGGCGGTCATCTTCGCCGGGGCGGTCTCGCGGCCGTCGACGGTGACCACGCGGCGCGACCGCGCGTCGTAGTAGACGATGAAGCCGCCTCCGGCCAGCCCGGCCGAGTAGGGCTCGGTGACCCCGAGCGCGGCGGCTCCGGCGACGACGGCGTCCATGGCGTTCCCGCCGTCCTTCAGCACGCCGAGGGCGACCTTGCTGGCCTCCAGGTCGACGGTGGCCACCGCCCCGCCGTAACCCTCGGCCACGGGTTTCTTCTCCACCTGAGGCCGGGCCTGGGCGGGCGGCGCGACGAGCGCCCCCATGACGACTATCCCGAGCGCGGCGCCTGTGACGCGTCTCATGGTCACCTCCACTTTGCGATCATCCAAGGATGACCGGACATGTCAAGGCCCGGTACGCCCCGAGGTGTAGTGCGGGCTTCCCCCGCTGATGGATGTCATGCCCGCTGAGGTCGCCTAACGTGACACCGTGGTCGAGCGCAGAGATGTGGTGCACGCCATCGCCGCGGCGGTGGTGCAGACCGTCGCGTCCGTGGGCGCCCAGTGGGCCCAGCCCGACCGCACCCCGCTCGACTGGCGCGGCTACCTGCTGCTGCTCGTCGGCCCGGCGATGATCCTGGCGATGCGGCGGCGGCCGACCGTGGCGATGGCCGTCACCCTGGTGGCGACCTGGGTGTTCCTGCTGTTCGGCTTCGTCTACGGGCCGGTGTTCCTGACGCCCATCATCATGATCGTCCACACCCTGGTCTCCGGGCACCGGCGGCCGGCCTGGGCGTGGGGCATGGCCACCCTCCTGTTCATGATCGTCTACACGACGTGGCTGGTCTCCGGCCCGCCCCGGGGCTGGTATCACAACCTCGCCGTGGCCGCGTTCCTGTTCCTGGTGCTCACCTTCGCCGAGTGGCTGCGGGCCTTCCGCGAGCGCCGGGCCGAGAAGGCGCAGAAGGCCGCCGAGGAGGAGCGCCGGCAGGCCAGCGAGGAGCGGCTGAGCATGGCCCAGGAGCTCCACGACGTGCTGGCGCACAACATCTCGCTCATCCACGTGCAGGCCTCGACCGCGCTGCACCTCATCGAGACCCATCCCGAGCAGGCCCGCAGCGCCCTGTCGACGATCAAGACGGCGTCCAAGGACGTGCTGAGCGAGATGCGCGGCGTGCTCGACGTGCTGCGCGAGGGCGCGCCCCGGAACCCGACCGCCGGGCTCGACCGCCTCGACGACCTGGCCGACCGCAGCTGCCTCGACGTGAAGGTCGTCCGGACGGGGCAGGTCAGGCAGGTCCCCCACGGGCCCGACCGGGCCGCCTACCGGATCGTCCAGGAGTCCCTCACCAACGTGACGCGGCACGCCCCCGGCTCGTCGGTGGTGGTCTGCCTCGACTACGGAGACGACACCCTGCGCGTCACGGTCACCGACGACGGCGCCGGGAAACGCGACGCGGTCACCGACCTGGGCGGCGGCAACGGCATCCCCGGCATGCGCGAACGCGCCTCGGCCCTGGGCGGCTCGCTGACGGCGGGCCCTCACGACGGCGGTTTCCGCGTCGCGGCGACCCTCCCGATCCCCGCCAAGGAGAAGTCATGACCCGGCCCGCCCAAGAAGCGACCGTGATCAGGATCCTGCTGGCCGACGACCAGGCCCTCGTCCGGGCCGGGTTCCGGGCGCTGCTCGACGCGCAGGAGGGCATGAAGGTGGTCGCCGAGGCCGGCGACGGGGCCGAGGCGGTGCGGCTGGCCGGGGAGCACTCCCCCGACGTGGTGCTGATGGACATCCGGATGCCCGGCACCGACGGCTTGACGGCCGTCCGGCTGATGCCGCCGGGGCCGAAGGTGGTCATGCTGACCACCTTCGAGCTCGACGAGTACGTCTTCGAGGCACTGCGCGGCGGCGCGAGCGGCTTCCTGGTCAAGGACACCGAACCGGCCGAGTTGATCCAGGCCGTCAGGGTGGTCGCGGGCGGCGCGGCGCTGCTGTCGCCCGGGGTGACCCGGCGGCTGATCGCCGAATACGCGTCGCGGGCCAAGGCGCCGGTCGTGCCGAAGGAGCTGGGCTCGCTCACCGAGCGGGAACGCGAGGTGCTCGCCCTGGTCGGCAACGGACTGACCAACGACGAGATCGCCGGGAGGTTGTTCATGTCGCCCGCGACGGCGAAGACCCATGTCAGCCGGGCGATGATGAAGCTCGGTGCGCGCGACCGGGCCCAGCTCGTGGTGATCGCCTATGAATCCGGCCTGGTCAGGCCGGGCTGGACGTGATGAAATAGCCGGGTAAGCGCTTTCCGTACTGGCGGCCAGGTGCGGAGGGAGTGGCATCCGGGCTACTTCTCGCGTCCGGCCGGTCACGTTAGGTTGCGCTGGTGATGGCCTTGTTCGCCGGCGGGGTGGGCGCCGGGCTGCTCGCGGGCTCCGTGTCGTGCACGGCCGTCCAGGGTGGGCTGATCGCGGGGGTCGACCGCATCTGGGCCTTCCTGGCCGGGCGGGCCCTCGTCCATGTCGTGCTGGGCGCGCTGCTGGGTCTCGTCGGCGGGGTGCTGGTGCTCGCGCCGCAGGTCAGAGCGCTTGTGCTGGTCGTCGCGGGGCTGGGTGTGGTGGTGGCGGGAATCGTGCTGCTGCGCCGCCCGATGGCGTGCCGGCCGCTGACGGGCAGCCCGTTCGCCCGGGGGGCGGCGACGGTTCTGGTGCCCTGCGGGGTGACGCTGAGCACCGAGCTCGTGGCGGTCTCCAGCGGGTCGGCGTTCGCGGGGGCGGCGCTGATGGGCGGGTTCGTGCTGGGGTCGTCTCCGGCGTTCGCCCTGGTGGGGATCATCTTGAAGCGGCTGGCCCGGTGGGCCGGGGTGCTGGTGATCGCCGCCGGGCTTTTCACCGTCTTCTCCGGCGTACGGCTCGGCGGCTGGCTGCCCGACAGCCCCGCCGTCGCCGCCTCGGCGGGGAACGTGGTCTGGGCGACGCCCGACGGGTTCCGGCCGGCGGCGATCTCGGCTCCGGCCCATCGGGAGATCGTCGTGGTCTTCCGCACCGAGCACAACCGGAGCTGCACCACCACGGTCGCGATCGACGGCAGAGACGTCGCGCTGCCGGAGACCGGGCAGGTGACCATAAGGCTGGGCGCGCGGGGGCCGGGGACGGTCCGATACTCGTGCGGCATGGGCATGTTCTCGGGATTCATCAGCATCCGCTGAAGTAAGAAACTGGCAATCACCCTCCGTGACCAGACTGTTACATGCAACTCTGTCCGGCATGACAATGTGGCCTGAGGTGTCGGCCAGGACCGCGCAGGTCCCGCCGCCCCGCCCCGCCGCCGACGGCGAGGGCGACGACCTGCACGCCGCCGCTCAGGCGGGGGACGCCCGCGCGGCCCACCTGCTCGGGCGGCTCTACGCCCAGCGTGGCGACCGCTCGGCGGCCCGCCACTGGTGGGAGCGGGCGGCCGGGGCCGGCAACGTCGACAGCGCCTTCAACCTCGGCAAGTGGCACGAGAAGCACGGCTCGCTCGACGAGGCCCTGCGCTGGTACGAACTGGCCGCCGGCACCGGCGACGCCGAGGCCGCCGCCAACCTGGCCACGTTGCTGCTGGAGCAGAAGGGCGACGCCCCGGCCGCCTTCCACTGGTACGAGACCGCCGCCACCGCCGGGTCGCGGCGGGCGTCCCGGCGGCTGGCGCTGCTCTGCGAGGACGCCGGAGAACTGACCCGGGCCCGCGACTGGCACCGCAGGGCCGCCCTCGACGGCGACCTGACCAGCGCCCACGACCTGGGCTTCCTCGGCTACTCCGGCGGCGAGGAGGGCGACGCGCGGCACTGGTGGGAGTTCGCGGCCCGGGGCGGGCACGCCGAGGCCGCCTACCACCTGGGGCTGCTGCTGCACGCCCTGCGCGACCCCGAGGGCGCCGAGGTGCTCTACCGGCTGGCTTCCCGGCACGACCACCCGGGGGCCGCCTCCCAACTGGGCAATCTCGCGCTGGCCAGAAGAGATCTGCGCACCGCGCGGGCCTGGTTCGAGCGCGCCGCCGGGACGGGCCGGGTCGACGACCAGCGGATGGCCGGGTTCGTCTGCGTCGAGCTCGACGACGCGCGGGCCGCCTCCCACTGGTTCGGGCGCGCGGCGGCGAGCGGCGACGCCGAGGCGGCGTACAACTTCGGGTTGTTGCTGATCGCCGAGCACGCCGACATGAGCGGCGGCGAGCACTGGTTGCGGCAGGCGGCGGCGCAGGGCCACTACCGGGCGGCGCTGGAGCTGGCCACCCTGCTGACGGCCACCGACCGGGCCATGGAGGCCGAACGGTGGAGCGCCCTGCCGAAGACGCCGGGCTGGGACCGGCCGGCCGAGCCCGAACTGGCCGCGCGGGCCGAACTGGCCGTCGCGGCGGCCGGACGGCGCGGCGAGACCACCCTCGACGTGGCCGAGCTGAGCGAGATCCTCGGCACCTGGGACATGGTCACCCGGCGCCTGCGCGACCCGATCGACCCGATCACGTGGCTGGCCGACAAGAGCGGCCTGCACATCGGCGCGGTCGAGCACCTCGCGGCGGTGCGGGCCACCCTGCTGCGCCCCGGGACCGCCCCCTGGCCCACCCCCACCGAAGTGGAGCGGGTCCTGGAGACGGCCCGTGACCTGCGAAAACGCCTGGGCCTGAGTTAGGCCGCGAGGACCTCGCCGACGGGGGTGTAGGGGAGCTGGTGCGCCACCGCGACCGGCTCGTTGGTGACAAGACCCTGGTGGGTGTTGAGCCCGAGCGCGAGCCCGGCGTCGCCCGCCAGCGCCTTCTTCCAGCCCTGGTCGGCCAGCTTGACCGCGTAGGGCAGGGTGGCGTTGGTGAGGGCGTAGGTGGAGGTGTTGGCCACCGAGCCCGGCATGTTCGCCACGCAGTAGAAGATCGAGTTGTGGACCGTGAAGGTCGGCTCGGCGTGCGTGGTCGGACGGGAGTCCTCGAAGCAGCCGCCCTGGTCGATGGCGATGTCGACGAGCACCGAACCCGGCTTCATGCGGGCCACCAGCGCGTTCGACACCAGCTGGGGGGCCTTGGCGCCCGGGATCAGCACGGCGCCGATCACCAGGTCGGCCTCCAGGCACGCCTTCTCGATGGCGTACGACGTCGACACCAGGGTCTTGAGGCGGCCCTGGTAGATCGCGTCGATGAAGCGCAGCCGGTCGATGTTGACGTCGAGGATGGTCACCTCGGCGCCCATGCCGACCGCGATCTGCGCGGCGTGCAGACCGGAGACGCCGCCGCCGATGACGACGACCTTCGCCGGGGCCACGCCGGGCACGCCGCCGGGAAGAACCCCGCGACCGCCGTTGAAGCGCATCAGGTTGTACGCCCCCACCTGCGGCGCCAGCCGCCCGGCCACCTCCGACATCGGCGCCAGCAGCGGCAGCGCGCCGCCGACCTGGACCGTCTCGTAGGCGATGGCCGTGGTGCGGCTCTCCAGAAGCGCGTCGGTGCACGGCCGGGAGGCGGCCAGGTGGAGGTAGGTGAAGAGCACCTGGCCCTCGCGGAGCCGGTGGTACTCCTCGGCGATCGGCTCCTTGACCTTCAGGACCATCTCCGACTCGGCCCACACCTCGTCGGCCGAGTCGACGATCTTCGCGCCGGCCGCCAGGTACTCCTCGTCGGGGATGTGCGAGCCGAGGCCCGCGCCGCGCTGGACGTGGACGTCATGGCCGTGACGCACCAGCTCATGGACGCCCGCGGGGGTCGCCGCGACACGATATTCGTGGTTCTTGACCTCGGCGGGCACGCCGATCTTCATCTTCGGGGTTCCTTTCTCAGAGCAGAGCCCAGGCTTCGGTGAGGACTCCGCGAAGGATGGATTCGATTTCGTCGAACTCCTTCTGGCCGCAGATGAGCGGCGGGGCGAGCTGGACCACGGGGTCGCCGCGGTCGTCCGCCCGGCAGTACAGGCCTGCCTCGAACAGCGCCTTGGAGAGGAAGCCCCGGATCAGGCGCTCCGACTCGTCGGCGGTGAAGGTCTCCTTGGTGTTCTTGTCTTTCACGAGCTCGACGCCCCAGAAGAACCCGCTGCCCCGCACATCTCCGACGATGGGCAGGTCGTAGAGCCTCTCCAGGGTGGCGCGGAACGCGCCCTCGTTGCGGGTCACGTGACCCAGCAGGTCTTCGCGCTCGAACAAATCGAGGTTCGCCAGCGCCACGGCCGCCGACACGGGGTGTCCGCCGAACGTGTAGCCGTGGGCGAACATCTCGGTCCCCGACTTGAACGGCTCGAAGAGCCGGTCGGAGCAGATCATCGCTCCAAGTGGAGAATACCCGCTGGTCAGACCCTTCGCGGACGTGATGATGTCCGGTACGTAGTCAAATTTTTCCCCGGCGAACATGGTGCCGAGCCGTCCGTAGGCGCAGATGACCTCGTCCGAGACGAGCAGAACGTCGTACTCGTCGCAGATCTCGCGCAGTCGCTTGAAGTAGCCGGGCGGGGGCGGGAAGCAGCCGCCGGCGTTCTGGACCGGCTCGACGAAGACGGCGGCCACCGTGTCGGGGCCCTCCATCTCGATCGCGCGGGCGACCCGCTCGGCGGCCCAGATGCCGTACTGCTCGGGGGTCATGCCGGGGACGCCGGTGATCTCGTCGGCGCGGTAGTGGTTGGTGTTCGGCACCCGGACCGAGCCCGGCACCAGCGGCTCGAACATCTGCTTGAACAGGGGGATGCCGGTGATCGACAGGGCGCCCTGCGGGGTGCCGTGGTAGGCGATCTGGCGGCTGATGACCTTGTGCTTCAGGGGGCGGCCGGTCAGCTTGAAGTACTGCTTGGCCAGCTTCCAGGCGGTCTCGACGGCCTCGCCGCCGCCTGTGGTGAAGAACACCCGGTTCAGGTCGCCGGGCGTGTGCTCGACCAGCCGGGCGGCGAGCTCCACCGCCTTGGGGTGGGCGTACGACCAGAGCGGGAAGAAGGCCAGTTCCTGCGCCTGCTTGGCGGCCGCCTCGGCGAGTTCACTGCGGCCGTGGCCCGCCTGCACCACGAAGAGGCCGGCGAGGCCGTCGAGGTAGCGCTTTCCGTTGACGTCGTAGATGTAGGCGCCCTCACCCCGCACGATCATGGGGACCTCGGCGTGTTCGTAGGCGCCGTGGCGGGTGAAGTGCATCCAGAGGTTGTCGTGAGCCGCTCTCTGCAGGTCTTCGGGGTGCGTCATCTGTACTTCCCTTGGTGTCTGAGCTCCGCTGTCAGTGTGCATTGAGCCGCAGACATCTGCCAAGGGAAAACGTGGTTGCAAATTGAAACGGCTTCGGATTCCTCGACTTCTACGTGTAACAGCGACGAAATTCGTCGGTCGCCTGAACCCTGTCCGGTTTATGGTTCGATGGGGCGCATGACTCCTGGTGACATCGAAGACGCCGTCGCCGCCGCCATGCCACGCGCGGTGGAGGACCTCAAGGCGCTGGTCTCTATCCCGTCCGTCGCCTTCCCCGGGCATCCCGAGGAGGAGGTGCACCGCGCCGCCGCGGCCGTGGAGTCGCTGCTGCGCGACGCCGGTCTGCCGACCGTGCGGCAGATCCCGGTCGAGGGCAGCTTCCCCGCCGTCTACGCCGAGGCCCCGGCGCCTCCCGGCGCTCCCACCGTGCTCCTGTACGCCCATTACGACGTCCAGCCGCCCGGTGACCCCGCCCTGTGGGACACCCCGGCCTTCGAGCCCACCGAGATCGACGGCGCCGTGTACGGCCGGGGCGCCGCCGACGACAAGTCCGGCATCATCACCCACCTCGCCGCGCTGCGTGCCTTCGACGGCCGCTTCCCCGTGGGCGTGCGGGTAATCATCGAGGGCCAGGAGGAGTACGCCGGCGAGCGCCTGGAGCGGTTCGTCGAGGAGAACCCCGAGCTGGTCCGCGCCGACGCGATCATCGTGGCCGACTGCGGCAACCCCGCCGTCGGCGACCCGGCCGTGACCACCTCGCTGCGCGGCATGGCCGCCGTGACCGTCGAGGTGCGCACCCTCCGCGACGCCCTGCACAGCGGCGCCTTCGGCGGCCCGGCCCCCGACGCGCTGGCGGCGCTGATGCGCATGCTGGTCGCCCTCCACGACGACAACGGCGACGTGCGCGTGCCGGGGCTGGAGAAGGGCGTCTTCGACGGCGACGCGGGCACCGACGAGGAGTTCCGCGCGGGCGCCGGGGTGCTCGACGGGGTCTCCCTGGTCGGCAGCGGCTCGATCGCCGACCGCATCTGGGGCTCCTACGCGATCACCGTGACCGGGCTCGACGTGCCGACGGTCTCGGGTGCGGTCAACGCCATCCAGGCGGTCGCGCGGGCCCGGGTGACCATCCGCGTCCCCGCCCAGAACGACCCGAAGACGGCCCTGTCCGACGTGACCGCGTTCCTGGAGGCGCAGACGCCGTGGGGCGCGCACGTCACGTTCTCCGACATCTCGGTCGGCTCGGGCTTCCAGGCCCCGGCGGGCGGCCCGGCCCGTGCGGCCCTCGACCGCGCGATGACCAGGGCGTTCGGCCGGGAGCCGCGCGACGTCGGCCAGGGCGGCGGCATCCCGCTGGTGGCCACCCTCCAGCGGCAGTTCCCCGAGGCCGAGCTGCTCCTGTTCGGCGCCGAGGACGAGGCGGCCCGCATCCACGCCCCCAACGAGCGCGTCGACATCGAGGAGCTCCGCCGCGTGGCCACCACCGAGGCGCTGTTCCTGCTGGAGTACGGCGCGTCGTAAAGAACTTTGGCGGGCCGCCGTTCGTCGGCATATATACCGACACATCCGTGGGAGGCCCGCCTTGCGCCGACGATCCCGCCGGTTCTCTGGGGCAGATTCGCAGCGCGAGCCACGGTCGGCCTCCCGCCGTCCGCGGCTCGCTTCGGCCCTTCTGGTCGCCGCCATCGTGGCGGGCGCGATCGTCGTGGTGGTGCGGACGGTGCACGCCGATCCCGAGTGCACCCCGTCCAAGGCCGGGTTGCGGATCGCGGCCTCCAGCGAGAAGGCCGAGCTGTTACGCCAGATGGCGGCCGGCTACTCCCGCAAGGGCTGCGGGACGGTGACCGTGACGACGATGGCGTCCGGGGCGGCCCTCGACGCGCTGGCCGACGGGTGGACCCGCGCCGACGGGCCGCCGCCCGACGTGTGGAGCCCGGCGGCGTCCGGGTGGCTGACGCTGCTGCGGCAACGGAGCCGCTCGGCGCCGATCCCGGCCGAGGCCCCCTCGATCGTGAAGACGCCGCTGGTCATCGCGATGCCCGAGCCGATGGCCACCGCGCTCGGGTGGCCCGAGAAGGCCCTCGGGTGGGCCGACGTGCTGGACCTGGCCTCCTCCGAGCAGGGGTGGGCGCGGCACGGGCACCCCGAGTGGGGGCCCTTCCGGCTCGGCAAGACGCATCCGGGCTTCTCCACCTCGGGGCTGAACGCGACCATCGGGGCGTACGTCGCGGCGACCAGGGTGTCGGGCGACCTGACCACCCGCGACGTCGCCTCGCCGAAGGTGCGGCGGTTCGTCCAGGGGGTGGAGCGGTCGATCGTCCACTACGGCGACACCACGCTCACGTTCCTGTCCAACCTCCAACGGGCCGACGACGCGGGGGCGGCGATGTCCTACATCTCCGCGGTCACCGTCGAGGAGAAGTCGGTCTGGGACTACAACGAGGGCAACCCGACGGGTGACCCGGCGACGCGGGGGCAGCACGACCGGCCCGACGTACCGCTCGTCGCCATCCATCCCAAAGAGGGCACGCTCTTGTCCGACAACCCCTACGCCGTGCTGAAATGGGCCTCCCCCGCCAAGCGGAAGGTGGCGGCCGACTTCCTGGCCTACCTGCGCGCGCCCGCGCAGCAGCGGCGTTTCGCCGAACACGGCTTCCGCGCCCTCGACGACCCCCTGCCGGTGAAGATCCTCCAGGTCCCGGCGCCGAAGGTGCTCGACGCCGTGCTGGCGAGCTGGGCCGAACTGCGCAAGCCGGCCAACGTGCTGATGGTCATGGACGTGTCGGGGTCGATGGAGGCCGCCGCCTCCCGTACGGGCAGATCGAAGCTCGCCCTGGCGCAGTCGGCGGCCAGACGGGCCGTCGGCGACTTCGGGCCCCGCGACCGGGTCGGGTTGTGGTCGTTCTCGACCAAGTGGACGGAACTCGTGCCGATGGCCACCGGCAACCGCGACGACCTGCGGGCCGAGATCGACCGGCTGCGCCCCCAGGGGGCCACCGGTCTCCATGAGACGGCGCTGGCGGCGTACCGGCACGTACAGGACCAGGCTCGAAGTGACACCATCGACGCCGTGGTGCTCCTCACCGACGGCCGCGACGAGGTCCAACAGACGATCACCCTCGACCACCTCCTGAAGGGCCTGCGCGGGCCCCAGCCGGTGCGGGTCTTCACCATCGCCTACGGCGCCGACGCCGACCTCGGCACCCTGAAGACCATCTCCGAGACGACCAGGGCGGCCTCCTACGACTCCCGCGACCCCGGCGTCATCGACCGGATCTTCACGGAGGTGATCGCCAATTTCTAGGTTCGCCAACCCGTGGGCGCTGCTGCCGGGCGCGGTCGCGGGCCTCGCCTGCCTGGCGCTGCGCCTGCCCGTCGCGGCGGCCATCGCCGCGGCGCTGGCAGGCTGGCTGATCTCCGCCTTCCTGTCCACGCCCGAGCCCGCCGAACCCCCCGGCCCTCCGCCGGTCACCGGCGGCAGCCCGGAGGACCACGCCGTGGCCCGCGCCGAACGCGCCGCGGCCACTTTTGCCGAACTGACCGAGTCGATGCGCGGCCGCCTGCTGGTCGGCCCGGTCGCCTCGATGCGCCCCCAGGTCGACGACACGGTCGCGACCCTGCGGCGGCTGGCCGCCCACACGTCGGTCACGACGGCCGCCCTCGGCCGCCTCGACCCCGCCTTCCTGCGCCAGGAACGCCTGCGCCTGACCCACGCCCGCGAGTCGGCCCGCCCGGAGATCGCGGCCGAACTCGACCGCGCGATCTCGGCCCTGACCGCCCAGGAGGAGGTCCACGCCCGCCTGTCGGCGACCAGGGAACGCCTGCTGGTCCGGCTGGAGTCGACGGTCATCGTCCTGGAGGGCCTGGTGGCCCGGGTCGTCGAACTGTCGGCCCTGGACGCGACCAGCGGCGCCGACACCCCGACGGCCCTCGACCACCTGACGGCCGACCTGGAACTCACCCGCCAGAGCCTCCACGAACTGGACCGGGAAACCCGCGACGACCTCGACTGATCCGGCCTGCGGCCGGATATTTCGGGACATCGACAACGGCGCCGATCGAACGCGACCGCCCACATTCACTCCGGCGCGGCCGAAATTTCGGGACATCCGCAAGGCCGCCGACCGAAGCGCCGCCGCTCACGCCCCACGCCGGCCTGCGGCCGGAAATTTCGGCTTATGCGGTCCCGTGTTCCAGGAGGGCCGTCAGCTCCGCCGGGCCCGCGTTGCCGCCGGACGCGACGATCGCGACCTTCTTGCCCGCGAAGTCGTCGCGCCGCGACAACACCCCCGCCAGGGCCGCCGCGCCCGCGCCCTCGGTCAACGTGTGGGCGTGGGTGAGCATGAGGCGCTGCGCGGCGCGGATCTCCTCGTCGGTCACCAGCAGGAAGTCGGTCAGCAGGTCACGCATGACCTGCTGCGGGAGCGCGTAGGCCGAGCCGGTCGCCAGGCCGTCCACCCGCGTCTTCATCGGGCGCAGGACCAGTTCGCCGAGCCGCCACGCGTCGTGCGCCGCGGGGGCGGCGGCCGACTGGACACCGATCACCTGGCAGCCGGGAGCGAGCGCCCGCGCCACCAGGCAGGCCGCCGCCGCGCCGGTTCCGCTGCCGACCGGGACGACGATCGCGTCGAGGTCCGGCCGCTGGAGGAGGATCTCCAGGTAGAGGGTGCCCACCCCGGCGATGATCTCCGGCTCGTCGGCCGGGCTGATCAGGCGGCGGCCCAGCCGGTCGGCCTCTGCGCGGGCCACGTCCGCCGCCTCGACCATGGTCGCTCCCCCGATGACGACCGTCGCGCCGAGCGCCTCGACGGCGGCGACCTTGGACGGGTTCGGGTTCTCCGGCATCACGATCGCGCACGGCGCCCCGGACAACCGCGCGGCATAGGCGATCGACTGCGCGTGGTTGCCGGTCGAGTAGGCCACCACGCCCCGCGACCGGTCGGGCAGGGCGGCCAGCAGGGTGATCCCGCCGCGCACCTTGAAGGCCCCGATCGGCTGGGTGTTCTCGTGCTTCACCCACAACTCGGCCCCGGCGACCCCGTTGAGGACGGGGTAGCTCCACATCGGCGTCGGGGGGAGGTGCCGGGCGAGCAGGGAGGCGGCCTGGAGGATGTCACGCATGTCGGTCATGCCGACCAGCCTGAACCCACCTGCATCGATAGGTCCAATAGGGAAATATCGCGAAATCCATAGACGGTATCGATGTATTCCCGCCATATACCGGCATGGGTAGCATCGATGAGGTGCTCGACCCCGTCCGCCTGAGGGTACTCGTCGCCGTCGCCCGCACCGGCTCGCTGACCGCGGCCGCCAAGGAACTCCACTACGCCCAGCCCTCCGTCAGCCACCACCTGGCCCGGCTGGAGGCCGAGACCGGCGCCAAGCTGCTGCAACGCGTCGGCCGAGGGGTCCGGCTGACCGACGCCGGACAGTTGCTCGCCGAACGCGCCGCCGAGATCCTTGGGCGGCTCGACTCCGCCGCCGCCGAACTGGAGGCGCTCACCCAGCTCAGGGCCGGCCGGGTCAGGCTCGCCGCCTTCCCCTCCGCGCTGGGGACCTTCGTGCCCGAGGCCGGGGTCCGGCTCGCGGAGGCGTACCCGGGCGTGGAGCTGCACATCACCGAGGCCGAGCCGCCCGAGGCGCTGGCGATGATCAGGGCCGGCGAGGCCGACGTCGCGGTGGTCTTCGGGTACGGACCGGGCGAGGACCCCGACGTCCGCACCCGCCACCTGTTCGACGACCCCGGCCACCTGGTCTACCTCGACGGGCCCACGCTCACGGACCACCGCGACGGCCAGTGGATCGCCGGATGCGAACGTTGCCGCCGCCACCTGCTCGACGTGTGCGCCAAAGAGGGGTTCACCCCGAACATCACGTTCACCACCGACGACTACGTGGCCGTCCAGGCGATGGTCGCGGCCGGGCTCGGCGCGGCGCTGCTGCCGTCGCTGGCCCTGCGCGCCCACCGCGACCCGAGGGTCAGGACCACCGAACTGCCCGGCTCGGTCAGGCACGTCTACGCCGCCACCTACGGAGCCCCGCCCGACCCCCCGGCCACCCAGGCGCTGCTGGAGGCGCTGGCAAAACCCTTGGCGTGATCAGCGGGTTCGTCCCTATCCTCGCGGCATGCCCGATCTGCCGACGCTCGCCGTCTTCTCCGTCGCCACCCTGGCGCTGCTGCTCGTGCCCGGCCCCGCCGTGGTCTACATCGTCACCCGCAGCGTCGCCCAGGGCCGCGCCGCCGGGATGGTGTCGGTGCTCGGCGTGCACGCCGGGTCGCTCGTCCACATCGCCGCCGCCGCGCTGGGCATCAGCGCGATCCTGGCCGCCTCGGCGACGGCCTTCACCATCGTCAAGTACGCCGGCGCCGCCTACCTCGTCTACCTGGGCGTCCGCAAGCTCATGGACCGGACGTCGGCCGCCGAGGCCGTGGTGACCGAAACGCCGAAGGCCCGCCTGTTCGGCGAGGGCTTCGTGGTGAACGTCCTCAACCCGAAGACGGCCATCTTCTTCCTGGCCTTCCTGCCGCAGTTCGCCGACCCGCACGCCGGCCCGCTGGCCCCGCAGATCGTGCTGCTCGGCATGATCTGGGTCGTGCTCGGCATGGCCAGCGACGGAACCTACGCCCTGGCCGCCTCAGCGCTGGCCGGACGTCTGAAGCGGTCGGCGGCGGCCCGGCGGCGGCTCGACGTCGGCAGCGGCGTCGTCTACATCGCTCTGGGCGGGGTGGCCGCGTTCACCGGCGAACCGGGCAAGTAGCCGGTTCTGTCGGTGCCGTCCGGCACGATGGCGGCATGATTCACGCGGGCATCACCATCTCCCTCGACGGTTTCGTCGCCGGCCCGAACTGGGGCCCCGGCCGTGGTCTCGGCGACGGCGGCGAACGCCTCCACTACTGGGTGTTCGGCGGGCCGTGGAGCTACGAGAACCCGTCGTCCGGCCACGACCTCCATCCGGTCGACGCCCAGGTCATCGCCGAGATGAACCAGGCGGGCGCCGCCATCGTCGGGCGCGGCATGTTCGACGCGGCCGGCCAGTGGGGCGGCGAGAACCCGTTCGCCAGCCCGATCTTCGTGCTCACCAACCGCGTCACCGACGACCTGCCGACCGCCTTCACCTACGTCACCGGCGCCGAGGAGGCGCTGCGACAGGCGAGGGAGACGGCGGGCGACCGCCCGATCGGCATCGGCGGCGGCGCCGACGTCATCAGGCAGTATCTCCGGATGGGCGTGGTCGACCGGCTCTCGATCACCATCGCCCCGGTGGTCCTGGGCGGCGGCACCGCCCTGTTCGACGGCACCTTCCAGGCCGACCTCGACCTGGTCGACTGCCGAACCTCACCCCTGGCCACCCACCTGACCTACGACATCAGACGCTGACCTCGGGCTCAGCGGCCAGCCGAACCATCAGCCGACCGTCGGCGCGAATTCCGGCCCCGAGCCAAACCGCTCGCGGACCATTGGCGATCAGCCGGGGTCTGCTCATGGGAACCGGTCGCGGACTCTGACGACCGGCCGTGCCTTCCACTCTGGCGAACCGGCCGCTGACCTCTGACGATCAGTCCGGTCTCCCGCTCAGGTGAACTGCTCGCGGGCCCATCGATAGTCGGCCTTGCCCGAGGGCGAGCGCACCAGTTCGTCCACGAACGCGTACTGCCGGGGCACCTTGTAGCCCGACAGGCGTTCGCGGCAGTGGGTGTCGAGGTCGGTCTCCGTGAGGTCCTTCGTGCGGGGCTCGACGACGGCGGCGACGCGGTGGCCCCAGCGGTCGTCGGGCAGGCCGGTCACGACCGCGTCGAAGACGCCCGGGTGGCCCTTCAAGACGGCCTCGACCTCTTCGGGGAAGACCTTCTCGCCGCCGGTGTTGATGCACTGGGAGCCGCGGCCGTAGACGCGGATGGTGCCGTCCTCCTCAACACGGGCGATGTCGCCGGTGAGCAGCCACTTCACGCCGTCGGCGTCGGTCACGAAGGTCTCGGCGGTCTTCGCCGGGTCCTTGTAGTAGCCGTGGGCGATCCGGCCGGTCTTCGCCACGACGCCCATCTCGCCGGGGGCGACGGGGCGCAGCGCGCCGTCGAGGACGGCCATCGCCGCGTTCGGGTTGGGCTGGTATTTCAGGCCCGCCTCGGGTGACGACCCGGCGACCGCCGAGGCGGTGTAGCCCGACTCCGTCGAGCCGAAGCTGTCCATGATCATGACGTTCGGCAGCAGCGCCTGGAGGCGGTCGCGGACCGCGCCGGTCAGGATCGCGCCGGTCGAGCTGAGCACGAACAACGACGACAGGTCATAGTCGCCGCTCTCCAGCGCGTCGGCCAGCGGGACCGCCATCGCGTCGCCGGTGATGGTGATCGACACCACCCTCTCGCGCCCGATCGCGCGCAGCACCGCGTCGGCCTCGAAGCGCGGCACGTAGACCATCGTGGCGCCCATCCAGAACGCGATGAACGTGCCCATCTGGGCCGCGCCGTGCATGAGCGGGGCCGCCGCCATCATGGTGAGCGGCCCGGCGGTGCGGGCCTGCTCGATCACCGCTTCGGGCGTGGTGTGCGGGGGGCCGTAGGGGTTGCCGCCGCCGAAGGCCATGAACAGGTCCTCGTGCGTCCACAACACGCCTTTGGGCAGGCCGGTGGTCCCGCCGGTGTAGATGATGTAGAGGTCGCGCCCGTCGCGCGGGGCGAAGTCGCGTTCCGCAGAGCCCTGGACCGCTTCCCGATAAGGCACCGCGTCCACGATGGCCGAATCGCCCACGGCGACCAGGTGCCGCATCCGGTCGGTCCGCGCCGCGCCGACCCGGTCGTCGAACTCCGAGGAGTAGACCAGGGCGACGATGTCCGAGTCGTCGTACAGGTGACGCAGCTCCGCCGCGACGTAGCGGTAGTTGACGTTCACCGGCACCGCGCGGATCTTCAGGATGGCCAGCAGTGAGGTCACGTATTCGAGCCCGTTGTACAGGTGGATCCCGACGTGCTCCCCCGGCTGGACGTGCCCGGCGAGGTGGTGGGCCAGCCGGTTGGCGGCGGCGTCGAGTTCGGCGTAGGTCGCCCGGTCGTCGCCGCAGACCACGGCGGTCCGGTCGCCGATCGTGTCGGCCAGGCCCTCGAAGAGGTCGGCGTGGTGGAAGTGCATCGGGCTCATGGCTTCTCCGCTCCGACGATCCACATGGCGAAGAACTGCGCGCCCCCGCCGTACGCGTGCCCGAGGGCCTTCCCGGCCCCCTCGACCTGGTGGTCACCGGCCATGCCCCGGACCTGGAGCGCGGCCTCGGCGAACCGGATGAGCCCGGAGGCGCCGATCGGGTTGCTCGACAGGACCCCGCCGGAGGCGTTCCACGGGATGTCGCCGTCGAGCGCGGTGGCCCCCGCCTCGGTGAGCTTCCAGCCCTCGTTGACGCCGCAGAAGCCGAGGTTCTCCAGCCACATGGGCTCGTACCAGCTGAACGGCACGTAGACCTCGGCCACGTCGAGGTCGCGGCGCGGGTCGGTCACGCCGGCCTGGCGGTACACGTCCGCGGCGCAGTCGATCCCGGCCTGCGGGCTGACCGTGTCGCGGCCCGCCCGGAAGATCGGCTCGGACCGCATCGCGCCGCCGTGCACCCACGCCGGGGTCCCGGTGACCGCCCGCTCCGACGACAACACGATCGCGCACGCGCCGTCGGACGACGGGCAGGTCTCCAGATAGCGGATCGGCTCCCACAACATGGGCGTCGACTCGACCATGGCCCGGTCGATGCCGGGGATGCGCAGGTGCGCGTAGGGGTTCTTCAGCGCGTTCAGCCGGTCCTTGACCGCGACCAGCGTGCCGATGTGGCCGGGCGCGCCCGACCGCCGCATGTACTCGCGGATGTGCGGGGCGAAGTAGCCGCCCGCCCCCACGACCAGCGACGACGTGAACGGCAGATGGGTGGTCAGCGCCCACGTGGCGTTCGACTCGCTCTGTTTCTCGTACGCCACCACCAGCACCCGGTCGTGCACGCCGCCCTGGATGAGCGAGGCCCCGACCAGTGCCGTGGACCCGCCGACGCTCCCGGCCGTGTGCACCCGCGTCATGGGCTTCCCGGCCGCGCCGAGCGCGTCGGCGAGGTAGGCCTCCGGCATCATGACGCCCTCGAACAGGTCGGGCGCCTTGCCGACGACCACGGCGTCGATGTCGGCGAAGGTGAGCCCGGCGTCCTCCAGGGCGCGCAGCGCCGCCTCCCGGACCAGCCCCGCCATGGAGACGTCCCGGCGCCGGGTCGTGTAGTGGGTCTGGCCGACCCCGATGACCGCGCAACGATTGCCCATCACGACTCCTGGGACAGGACGGCGACGAGGTTGTGCTGGAGGCAGGGCCCGCTGGTGGCGTGGGCGACGGCCCGGGTGGCGGTGCCGTCCATGACCCTGGCGGCGGCCTCGCCGATGCGGATGAGCCCGGTCGCCATGACCGGGTTGGCGGCCAGCGGCCCGCCCGAGGGGTTGATGACCGTGTCGGCGGAGAGGCCGAGCGCCTCGGCGAGGATGGTCTCCTCGTGGGCGAACTGGACGTGCAGTTCGGCGACGTCGACAGGGCCCTTGCCGACCCCCGCCGCCGTTGCGGCAGCGGCGGCGGAGGCCGACCGGGCGAGGTCCCTCATGCCCGGATAGTGGGGGTCTATGCGATGCGCGATGCCGTTGATGTAGGCGAGATTCGTGCGTTCGTGGAGGAGATCGCCCGCGACCAGCACGATCGCGGCGGCTCCGTCCGTGATCGGGGCGGTTTCCACGGGTTCGGGGAGCTTGAGCGCGTAGGGGTTGGTCTGCGCGGACTCCCAGCTGCGCCGGGCGATGTCCACGGTCGTCGAGGAGACGGCGCAGCCCTGGAGGCCCGCGTAGGAGAGCTGGTCGAGGCCGAGCGGCGCGAGGTAGTAGGGGTCGAGCTGGAGGGTCATGATCTCGCGCAGGTCGCCCATCGACGACTTGCCGAAGCCGTAGACCAGGGCCGAGTCGACGTCGCCGTGTTGTAATCGCACCCACGCCTCGTAGAGCGCGAAGGCGGCGTCCATCTCGACGTGGCTCTCCTGGATGGGCGGCCACGCGCCGAGCGCGTCGAGGGCCGAGACGAACGAGAACGGCGCCCCGGCCAGGTAGTCGCAGCTCCCCGAGCAGGTGAAGCCGAACCGGGTGAGGCCCGACTGTTCGCGTACCGCCCGGATGACCGGCAGGATCAATTCCGGCTCCGACAGCCCCGTGTCGTGGCCGGTGTGCGTGGTCTGCGCGAACGCCGCGACGGCGACCGGTCTCATCACGCCTCCCGTACCGGCGCGAACCATTTGACGGTCCCGCCCTCGAACACGGCCCGCACCCGCATCCCCTCGGTGACCTCCCCGGCCGCCACCGAGCCCAGCAGCGCGATGATCGGGGTGTCGGCCCCGTCGAGCAGGATGTACGCCGACACGAACGGCACCTGCGGCGCGCGCGGGTCGGGCAGGTTGTTGATCGCGAACGTGGTGACCGTGCCCGACGGCCCGACCTCCAGCTCCTCCTCGATGACCGACCCGCACTGCGGGCACGAGAGCCGGTAGGGCACGTAGACGCTCGAACACGTCGCACACCGGCCGGCGAGGAAGACGTTCCTGGTCAGCGCGTCGAGATACCTCTTCAGAGCGGCGCCCGGCGTCACCGTGTACTCGGTCCGCACGTTCGCCACGATGGTGGTCACCTCGGGCACGAAGCACTCCAGGTCGGTGATCGAGCCGACGCGGTCGTGCCGCCAGCGTGGCCAGACCCGTAACCCGGTCCGCATCGCCTTCACCGGAGCGTCGACCGCGTGCACCAGCGCGGTGTCCGCGCCGTCGAGCCGGATGAGCGCCCAGGCGAACGGCCGGTCGAGCGGGTGGTTCTTGCGCGGTTCCTCGACCCAGGTCCACTCGCGGACGGTCCCGGCCGGGCCGACCTCGACGAACTCGTCCGTGACCGGGTCGCCGGTCGCCGGGTCGTACTCCAACGGCGGCACCAGCACCCGCCGGCCCGCCGTGCGGACGCCGACGATGCGGCCGGCCCGCAGCTCGGTGAGGAAACGGCCGATCACCGGCCCGGTCGAGCGCGTGTAGCCGCCCGGGAACTCCAATACGTGGTTGATCTCGGGGTTGGGTTCAGATGGCACTGGCCCGGCCCTCCCAGTAAGGCGCCCGGAGTTTGCGTTTCAGCAGCTTGCCGTTGGGTTCGCGGGGCATCTCGGCGATGAAGTCGATGGTCTTGGGCCACTTCATCGTCGACAGCCGCCCGCGCAGCGAGTCGAGCAGCTCGGCGGCCAGCTCGGGGCCGGGGATCACCCCTTCGGCGGGCTCGACGACGGCCTTGATCTGCTCGCCCCAGTCGTCGTCGGGGATGCCGAACACCGCGACGTCGGCGACCTTGGGGTGGACGAGAAGCTCGTTCTCGATCTCGGCCGGGTAGATGTTCGCCCCGCCCGAGATGATCAGGTCGGCCTTGCGGTCGCAGAGGAACAGGAACCCGTCCTCGTCGAGGTAGCCGATGTCGCCGACGGTGAAGAAGTCACGCAGCCGGTTGGCCCGGGTCTTCTCGGGGTCGCCCTTGTACTCGAACGCGGCGGCGCCCATCTTCATGTAGACGGTCCCGGGGGTGCCCTGCTCGACGGGGTTCATCTCGTCGTCGACGATGAGCAGCTCGCTGATCGGCCACGCCTTGCCGACCGTGCCGGGGTGCTTCTTCCAGTCCTCCGGGGTGGCGAGGGTGCCGCCGCCCTCGGTGGCGGCGTAGTACTCGTAGACGACGTCGCCCCACCAGTCGAGCATCGCCGCCTTGACCGGCACCGGGCAGGGCGCGGCGGCGTGGATCATCCAGCGCAGCGACGACAGGTCGTAGCGGGCCCGGACCTCCTCCGGCAGCGACAACAACCGCTTGAAGTGGGTCGGGACCAGGTGGGAGTTGGTGACGCGGTGGCGCTCACACAGCCGCAGCGTCTCCTCGGCGTCCCACTTGTCCATCAGCACCAGCGTGTGGCCCATGTGCAGGGCGCTGCCGCCGAACTGGGTGACGGCGGTGTGGTAGGCGGGCGCGGTGACCAGGTGGGCGTTGGGCTGTCCGGGGGTGATGCCGAACAACCTCAGCAGCGACGTCATGAGCTCGGCCATGTCGTCGGGGTCGAGGCCGCTCAGCGCGCGCCGGACCCCTTTGGGGCGTCCGGTCGTCCCGGACGTGTAGTGCATCGTCGCCCCGGCGGTCCGGTCGGCGGGCAGGTCGGCGGGCCCGGTGGGCGGCGGCGCGAAGCCCTCGATCTCCCCGAAGGCGAAACAGCGCTCCGGCCCGAGCCCGGCCCGGCCGCGTGCCCCTTCGACGGCGAACCTCTCGTCCACGAAGTAGGCCTTGGCCTCGCTGTCCTCGACGATGTACGCGATCTCCGGCCCCGTCAGGTGCCAGTTGACCGGCGTGTAGTACCACCCGGCCTGCAGCGCCGCCAGGTAGAGCACCAGCCCGTCGGCCCCGTTGGGCACCAGCCCGCAGACCCCGTCGCCGGGTCGCAGCCCGAGGTCGCGCAGCCCGTGCACCAGCCCGTTCGCGCGGGCCAGCAGGTCACCGGCCGTGTGCTCGGTGCCGTCGGGATCGACCGCGGCGATCCAGGCGGGGTCGGCCTGCGCGAGCCGCCAGAATCCGAGTGAACCCATGAGCGCTCCTTCCAACCAAGCGCTTGATCTCTGGAGGTCGGCGTCGGACAGTACGTACGTGGAACGCCTGCCGATCAGCACCCCGCACTGCCGCGTCGACCGCGACGGCCACGTCGTGATCGTGACCATGGACCGCCAGGAGGCGCGCAACGCCCTCTCCACCGACATGCTCGTCGGGCTGGCGGAGGCCTGGACGTACATATCCGAACAGGAGGACGTCAGGGTCGGCATCCTGACCGGCGCGGGCGGCACGTTCTGCGCCGGCGCCGACCTCAAGGCCATGGCGAGCCCGAGCGAGGACGAGCACGTCCGCGCCAGGGCCGCCCAGATCCCCAACTACCACTGGCGCGGCCTGCTCCGCGAGGCCATGCCCACCAAACCGATCATCTGCGCCGTCGAGGGCTACGCCGTCGCGGGCGGCACCGAACTGCTGGTCGGCACCGACCTGCGGGTGGTCGCCGAGAGCGCGACGCTGGGCCTGTTCGAGGCCAAGCGCGCGCTGTTCCCGATGGGCGGCAGCGCGATCCGGCTGGCCCGCCAGATCCCCTACGCCTTCGCGATGGACCTGCTGCTCACCGGCCGTCCGGTCGGCGCGCACGAGGCGCAGCGCATGGGCCTGGTCAACCAGGTCGTGCCCGACGGCCAGGCGCTCGAAAGGGCCCGGGAGCTGGCCGACGACGTGGCCGCCAGCGGGCCGCTCGCGGTGCGGGCGATCCTGCGGGCCTACCGCGACACGATCGGGCTGCCGGAGGAGGAGGCGCTGAAGATCTCCGACGCGCTCGGCTGGCCCGTCATCGGCAGCGAGGACGCAAAGGAGGGGGCCCGTGCCTTCCGGGACAAGCGGCCCGCCCGGTTCACCGGTCACTGATGGCCCGCAGCCGGTCCATGGCCTCGATGTAGCCCTCGACGAGGTCGAAGACCACCTGCCTGGCCGGTTTGACGTCGTTCATCGTGCCGATGATCTGACCGGCCGGGAAGGTGGCCAGTTCCTTGGCGTCCGACCGGCCGATACGCCGCAGCGCGTCGCTGACCAGCATGAACTGGAGCGGCATCGGCAACGTGCCGGGCGAGTCGGCGGCCTCCCAGGCGTCGGTCCACTCGTTCTTGAGCAGCCGGGCGGGCTTGCCGGTCCACGACCGCGACCTGACCGTGTCACGGGAGGTCGCCGCCAGGATCTTGTCGCGGGCCGCCGCCGGGGTGTCGGCCTCCTCGACGGTCAACCAGATCGAGCCCGTCCAGACCCCTTCGGCCCCGAGCGCGAGCCCGGCGGCGACCTGCCGCCCGTCGCCGATGCCCCCGGCGGCCAGCACCGGCACGTCGACCGCGTCGACGACCTGCGGGATCAGCACCATCGTGGAGATCTCGCCGGTGTGCCCACCGGCCTCGGTGCCCTGCGCCACCACCAGGTCGACCCCGACCTCGACCTGCTTGACGGCGTGCCGGGGCGTGGACGCCAGGGCGGCGACCTTCACGCCTTTGGCGTGGGCCATCTCGACCACGTCGGCGGGAGGCGGCCCGAGGGCGTTGGCGAGCAGCACTATCGGGTGCCTCAGGGCGACCTCGACCTGGGGACGGGCGGTGGCGTCGGTCCAGCCGAGCAGCACCCGCCCGGCCGCGCCGTCCGACTCGGCCACGCCGTGGCGGGCCAGCAGGTCGTCGACGAACTTCCGGTGACCGTCCGGGATCATCCCCTGGAGCCGCCCGACGAGTTCCTCGGGCGCGAACTCCGCCCCCTCGTAGGAGGCGGGCATCACGACGTCGACGCCGTAGGGCCTGCCGTCGACGTTGGCGTCGATCCAGGCGAGCTCGGTCTCCAGCTCTTCGGGCGTGAAGTAGAGGGCGCCGAGGACGCCCATGCCCCCGGCCCGGCTGACCGCGGCGACCACGTCGCGGCAGTGACTGAACGCGAAGATCGGGAACTCAAGGCCGAACATGTCGGCCGCGCGGGTCCGCATGTCCCGACGCTACAACCGAACTGCAACCTGTTCCAGGTCTTGAATCAGGCCTGGAACAGGTTTAGGTAACAGGTTCTTACTTACCCGGCTCGGGGTCGCGGGGCAGGCCGAGCATGCGCTCGCCGATGATGTTGAGCTGCACCTCCGTGGTGCCGCCGTAGATCGTCATGGCCCGGGTGGCGAGGATCGCCCGGTTCCAGTAGCCGGCGTCGCCCAGCTTCCAGTCTGCCGCCGTCACGGCCGCCGGGCCGATCAGGTTCACCGCGCATTCGGAGACGTGCTGCGCGTGCGAGGTCGACAGCAGCTTGCGCACCGACGCGTCGGCGCCCGGCTCGGTGCCGGCGAGCTGCTTCAGCGTGACCCGCAACGACAGGGCGTTGATCGAGTGGCCCTCGCAGACGACCTCGGCGAGCTCCTGCCGCTCGACCGGCGTCAGCTCCCGGCCGAGCCGCCCGGCCAGCCCGAGCAGGTCGGGCACCGACGACCCGGTGCCGCCCGACCCCGACGACAACGACACCCGCTCGTTCGACAGCGTGTTGCGGGCCACCTTCCAGCCCTCGTTCACCGCGCCGACCACGAGCTCGTCGGGCACGAACGCGTCGTCGAAGAAGACCTCGTTGAACAGGTTCTCGCCGGTCATCTCGGTCAGCGGCCGGACCGTGACGCCCTCGGCCTTCATGTCGACGATGAAGTAGGTGATGCCGTCGTGCTTGGAGCCCTCGCTGGACGTGCGGGCGATGCAGATGCCCCACTCGGCGACGTGCGCCACGCTGGTCCAGATCTTCTGCCCGTTGAGCCGCCAGCCGCCCTCGACCCGCTCGGCCTTCATCTGGACGTTGGCCAGGTCGGAGCCCGCCCCGGGCTCGGAGAACAACTGGCACCAGACGAGCTCCCCGCTGAGAGTGCGGGGCAGGAAACGCTGCTGCTGCTCCTCGGTGCCGTACACGGCGATCGAGGGCACCACCCACGCGCCGATGATCATCTGCGGCAGCTTCAGCCCGGCCGCCTTGATCTCCTGCTGGATCAGCACCTGCTCCAGCGGCGGGGCGTTCCGCCCCCACGGCGCCGGCAGGTGGGGCATCACGAACCCGGCGGCGGCCAGCGCCCGCTTCTGCTCGACCCCCTCCAGCGGGACGATCTCGGCGAGTTCGCCGCGGATGCGCTCGCGCAGCGGCTCGGCGTCTTCGGGCAGGTCGAGCCGCATCTCCCGGCTCACGCCGGCCAGGCTCAGCGCGGCCACCCGCTCCTTCCAGTCGGCCGACGAGCCGGTCAGGGCCCGGATCGTGAGGGCGCGGCGGAAGTAGAGGTGGGCGTCGTGCTCGTAGGTGTAGCCGATGCCGCCGAAGGTCTGGATGGCGTCCTTGGCGCACTGCACGGCCGCGTCGGGGGCGACCACCCCGGCGATCGCCGCCGCGTAGTCGCGCTCGTCGCCGGTGGCGCGGGTGGCGTCCCAGACGGTCGCGCGGGCCTGCTCCAGGACGACCAGCATGCGCGAGAGCTTGTGCTTGATGCCCTGGAACTGGCCGATCGGACGGCCGAACTGCACGCGCACCTTCGCGTAGTCGGCGGCGGCGGCGACGCACCAGGCGGCCACGCCGATGGCGTCGGCGCCCAGCAGCACGGCGGCCAGGTGACGCACGGTCTCGGTGGTCAAGCCGTCGAGGACCCGCGCCTCGACGTCGGCCAGTTCGACGCGCGCGACCCCCCGGGTGAGGTCGAGCGCCGGGATCGGGGTCACGGTCGCGGCCGAGGCCTCGACGACCACCCACGTGTCCCCGGCCGGGAGCACCAGGATGTCGGCCTCGGCGGCGCCGAGCACCTGTTCGGCCACCCCGGAGACCCGGCCCGCGCCGGTCAGGTTCGCGTCGAGGGCGAGCGCGCCGGTCAGCGACCCGTCGGCCAGGCCCGACAGCACCTCGCCGAAGGCCTTGCTGTCGGAGGCGTGGATCGCCGCACCGGCCAGCACGGTCGGCACGTAGGGGCCGGGCGCCATCTTCTCGGCCAGGGCCTCGACCGCCACGGCGGCCTCCAGCAGGCCGTAGCCGGAGCCGCCGACCTCTTCCGGCAGGTGCAGGCCGAGCAGACCCTGGTCGGCGAGGCCGGACCAGAACGGAGGCCGTCCCGCCGGCTCGGCCCGCACGACCTGCGGCGTGATGTGCCGCCCCGCCCAGCCCGTCACCGACTCGCGCAGCGCTTCGTGCTCTTCGCTCAGCCCGATCGCCATCTGACCCCTCCACACTCGGCAATGTGGACAGAATCATATTCTAGAAGAAGCTTCGAGGCTACCGGGGGCGAAGCGTCTCAAGCAGGACATTCAGGTCTTTACGCAGCTCTTTCCGTGAATCGGGCACCGAGGCGAAGAGCATCGCGGGCTTTCCTTCCGTCTTCATGAGCGCCACGACCGCCTCGGCGGTCCGGCGCTTGCCCCCGCTCTCCCAGGCCACCCGGTAGCCGAGCAGCCAGCCGGTGCCGTGGCGGGTGCGCTGGGAGGCGGTCCACCGGAACGTGGCCCCTTCGGGCTGGTAGCGGGCGACCGTCCAGCGGGCCGCCCTGGCGGTCAGGGCCCGCCACTGGGCCGCGGTCTTCGGGGTGCCGGGGTCGGCCCCGGGGATCGGGGCGGAGGCGATGACGGCCTGGCCGGCCCGCTGGCGGAACTGGAAGGGGGCGGGTTCGACCCGCTGCCAGGGGGCGGCGAAGGCGGCGTACACGATGCCGGAACGCCGGTCGTCGACGAGGCCGGCGGTGGGCGTGCCGGCACCCGGATAGGTCGCCAGGGCCTTGCGGACCGGCGGCGCGGGCAGCGTGAGCGGGGTGCGGGCGGGCGCGGGGGCGCTGGGCGCCGAATCGGCGGCGGGGAACACGGCCACCTCGCGGACCGGCTCGTCGGCCGAGAACGCGGAGAAGGCGAAGACCACCGCGGCGACCGTGACCAGGGCGGCGAAGACCGTCCATAAGACCCGTGCCCGGTTGCCGGAGGAGGGCGGCGGCGGGGCGGGAGCGGGGGCCGCCTCGGCCTCGGCGGGCGGGCGGTAGACGGGCATCGGGGTGGTTGGCGCGTCGTAGGAACGTGCCGACGGCCGGGCAGGGGTGCCGAGTTCGTCCGCCATGACGGCAGATTACGTCAATATTCATGATCGAAGCCGGACGATGGCACGCTCCAACGGTGCTGGAATCCGGTGATCCACCTGGGTAGACAGGTGCGCATGGAATTCTCGCCGGTCATCACCCGGATCGCCGTTCTCGCCTGTCTCGCGGCGGCGGCAGGCTGCGCAAACTCGTCACCCGGCACGGCGACGGCGACCCCGTCAGCGGCTCCCACGTCGACCGTGCCGGGCGCGCCGGTGACGCCGGCCCAGCAGGCCTTGGGCCTGGAGTCGCTCTACGAGGACGTCATCCACAAAGTGCTCCCGTCGATCGTGCAGATCACCACCGGGAACGCCCTCGGCTCCGGCATCGTGTTCGACAACCAGGGGCACGTCGTGACCAACGCCCACGTGGTGGGCAGCGCCCGTGACTTCGAGGTCACCGTCCCGACCGGTGGCGGGGCGCGCAAGGCCACCCTCGTGAGCTCCTTCCCGGCGGGCGACCTGGCCGTCATCAAGGTCACCGACCCGCGCGGGCTGACCCCCGCCGTCTTCGGCGACTCGACCAAGCTCAGGGTGGGCCAGATCGTGCTGGCCATGGGCAACCCGCTGGGCTTCTCCGGCACGGTCACCTCGGGCATCGTGTCGGCGCTCGGCCGGACGGTCTCCGGCCCCCGCGAGGGCGGCCAGCCGGGCGCGACCATCACCAACGCCGTCCAGACCTCGGCCCCGATCAACCCGGGCAACAGCGGCGGCGCCCTGGTCGACCTGCACGGGCAGGTCATCGGCATCCCGACGCTGGGCGCCAACAACCCGCAGGAGGGCCCGGCCGACGGCATCGGCTTCGCCATCCCGAGCGCGACGGCCACCGACATCACACGACAGATCGTCCAGAACGGCCGGGTGGTCAACAGCCGGCGGGCGGCCCTGGGCGTGCAGGTGGGGACGGCCATCGGCCGGGACGGAGAGCCGATGGGCGTGCAGGTCGGCGCGGTGACCAGGAACGGCCCGAGCGAGCGGGCCGGGATCCGGACCGGCGACGTCATCATCAGCGTGAACGGCAAGGCCACCGAGGACACCGCGACGCTGAGCGAGGTGCTGGCGACGTTGAAGCCCGGCCAGAAGGTGCCGGTCGTGGTGCAACACTCCGACGGCACCCAGGTGACCCTGCAGGTGACGCTGGGCGAACTTCCCGGCGGAAGCTGACATTTCCGTGTAAGAAGTTGGGTGTTCGGTCGGGCCGGTTGTTACGGTCGGGCACGTGACACCAGATCTGGACTCCTTCATCGCCGGTCTGCCCAAAGCGGAGCTGCACGTCCACCACGTCGGCTCCGCCTCCCCCCGGGTGGTGGCCGAGCTCGCCGCCCGCCACGAGGGCAGCACCCCCGTGCCCGCCGACCCCGAGCGGCTGGCCGAGTTCTTCACCTTCCGCGACTTCGGCCACTTCATCGAGGTGTACGTCTCGGTCCTCAACCTGATCCGCGACCCCGATGACCTGTGGCAGCTCTTCTACGGGGTCGGCCGCGACCTGGCGGCGCAGAACGCCCGTTACGTCGAGCTGACCGTGACGCCGTACACCCACCTGATCAACGGGTTCGCCGCGGAGCAGTTCTGCGAGATCATCGAGGACGCCCGCGCCCGGGTGCTGCGCGACCACGGCCTGACCTTCAAGTGGATCTTCGACATCCCCGGCGAGCTGGGTCTCCCGGCGGCCGAGAGCACCCTGCGGATCGCCCTCGACCAGCGCCCCGACGGCCTGATCGGCTTCGGTCTCGGCGGTCCGGAGGTCGGCGTGCCGAGGAAGCAGTTCGCCCCCTACTTCGACGCCGCCCGCGCCGAGGGCCTCCACTCGCTCCCGCACGCCGGGGAGACCACCGGCGCCGAGACCGTGTGGGAGGCGCTGCGCGACCTGAAGGCCGAGCGCATCGGGCACGGCATCGGCAGCGCCGGCGACCCCGCCCTGCTGGAGCACCTGGCCGAGAACCGGATCGCGCTGGAGGTCTGCCCGACGTCCAACGTCTGCACCCGCGCCGTCGCCTCGCTGGAGGAGCACCCGCTGCCCGAGCTCGTGAAGGCCGGGGTCCTCGTCACGATCAACAGCGACGACCCGCCCATGTTCGGCACCTCCCTCAACCAGGAGTACGCCGTCGCCGCCCGGCTGTTGGGCCTCGACCACGCGGGAATCGCCGAACTGGCCGGGAACGCGGTCCGGGCGTCGTTCCTGGACGAGGCCGGAAAGCGCGCCCTGCTGTCCGAAATAGCGGACTACGCCCGTCTATAACGGCATACGCCGGAAAATAACGGTTTCTCCGGCTCCGCCGACGATCAAGGGGTCTATGCTGACCGGAGCCGCGACCTCCATTGGAGCCCTGATGTCGGAGCCGAAGAACCTGTTGCCGTGGTCGTCCCCGCGTGAGGAGAACGCGCCGCGGATCGACACGTCGATCCCCCATTCGGCCCGCGTGTACGACTACTGGCTCGGCGGCAAGGACAACTTCGAGGCCGACCGCAAGGTCGCCGAGGGCACCGCCGCCGCCGCGCCGGGCATCGTCCAGGGAGCCCGCGACAACCGCGCCTTCCTCGGCCGGGCGGTGCGGTTCCTGGCCGAACAGGGCATCACGCAGTTCCTCGACATCGGCACCGGCATCCCCACCCAGGGCAACACCCACGAGGTCGCCCAGCAGGTCAACCCGGCGGCCAGGATCGCCTACGTCGACAACGACCCCATCGTCATGACGCACGCCCGCGCCCTCCTCCGCAGCACCAGGGAGGGCCGCACCTGCTACGTCGAGGCCGACCTGCGCGCCCCGAAGACGATCCTCGACCACCCCGAGATCAACGACGTCATCGACTTCCGCGAGCCGGTGGCCCTGGTCATCGTCGGCACCCTGATGTTCATCACCGACGAGGAGGACCCGCCCGGCCTGGTGCGCCAGTACACCGAGGCGCTCGTCCCCGGCAGCTACTTCGCGGTCAGCCACGTGACGGCCGACTTCTTCCCCAAGGCGGTCGGCAACGCCGCCGACGCCTACCGCACGCCCGACCTCGGCTTCACCCCGCGCACCAAGGCGCAGATCAGCGAGTACTTCAAGGGCTTCGAGCTGGTCGAGCCGGGCATGGTGCCGGTCGCGATGTGGCGTCCCGACGAAGACCCCGAGCTGGCCCCCAAGCGCGAGCACGGCGCCTACGGCGCCATCGGCCGCAAGATCTGAACGCCGTTGCCGTAGAGCACGGCCCGGAGCCAGTCGTCACCGAGGTCCAGCCGGACCAGCGCGCCGACCGCCTCCGCGTAGGAGTAGGGGATGTTCGGGAAGTCGCTGCCGAAGAAGACCCGGTCCCGGTAGTCGAGCAGGCGTGACCGTTCGGAGGCCGGAAACGGCCACGCCTTCTCGGTGAACTCGGTGAACGCCATGGTCGTGTCGAGGCCGACCCCGGGAAACCGCCCGGCCAGGTCGAGGAACGCGCCGTACTCGGGCAGCCCCATGTGGGCCACCACGATCCTCAGCCGGGGATGTCTCTGGAGCACCCCGGTGATCGGCCCCGGCCCGGTGAACCGCCCCGGCACCGGCCCCGACCCGCAGTGGGTCACCACCGGCACCCCCGCGTCGGCGATCATCCCCCAGACGTCGTCGAGCAGCGGGTCGCGGGGGTCGTACTCCCCCACCTGCAGATGCGCCTTGAACACCCGGGCCCCGCCGTCCAGAGCCTCCTGTACGTAGCCTCCGGCGGACTCCTCGGGGAAGAACGTCGCCGTGCGGGCGCAGCCGGGGGTGGCGGCGGCGAACTCCCGCGCCCACGTGTTGAGCCAGGCCGCCATGCCGGGCTTGTGGGGGTAGATCATCGAGGTGAAGGCGACCACGCCGAACTCCCGCAGCCTCTTCACGTGGTCGTCGGGGTCGTTCCCGTGGGCGATCGGCCAGGGGAACCCGAGATGGGCCTCGGCGCCGGCGAAATAGGCCTGCACCTTGTCGAGCACCCGCTGCGGCATGAAGTGGGTGTGCACGTCGACGATGCCGGACAGCCCCAGCCCTCGCCAGACCTCCTCCACCGACATGCCGGCCAGTCTGTCAGACGAGGGTGATGCCCCCGTCGACGGTCAGCACCATCCCGGTCGAGTAGTCCTGCGTCATCAGGTAGAGGTAGGCCTTCGCCACGTCCTCGACCTCGCCCACCCGCCCGGCCAGGCTCGTGTCGGCGATCTCCTGGTACATCTCCTCGACGTGCAGCGTGCCCTGCCACAGTGGCGACCTGATCACTCCGGGGGCGACGCAGTTCACCCGTACGGGCGCGAACTCCACGGCCAGCGCCTTCGTCAACGCCTCCAGGGCCCCCGAGATCGACGCCGGCCCCGCCCACCCGAACCCCGGCCGGTCTTTGGCCACCCCCGCCGTCACGGTGATGCTGCCCGAGTCGGGCATCCGGCCGCGTGCGGCCTTCGCGGCGGCCAGCGCGCCGAAGAAGCGGATCTGGAAGTACTCACGGGCCACCGCGATGTCGAGATGCTCGACCGGGGAGATGTAGAGGGGTTCGCCGGCGGTGTAGACGAGATGGTCGAGCCGCCCGATCCGGCCGATGACGTCCTCGATGGCGTCGGGGTCGCTGAAGTCGGCGACGTCTCCCCAGGCGGAGTCGGGCAACTCATCGAGGGTGCGGCGCACGTTCTCCTCACGCGAGGACACCACGACGACCTCGGCCCCGTTCGCCGCCGCGATCCGGGCGGCCCCGAGTCCGATGCCGGAGGTGCCCCCGAGGAGAACGACGCGTTGCCCGTCCAGTTCCATCTGCATCCCCCTTGACCTGCGCACCCTCGGTTTCTGTCATACCCAGCGGGCAGAATCCGCCTATGAGCAAACCACCAGTCGTATCACCTGAAGAGTGGCAACTTGCCCGCGATAACCTCCTGAAAGCGGAAAAGGAGGCCACAAGGGCGGAAGACGCCCTCGCCGCCCAGCGCCGCCGCCTTCCCATGACCGAGTTCCGGAGCGACTACGTCTTCGAGGGCCCCGACGGCCCCCGAACGCTCCTCGACCTCTTCGAGGGCCGCGACCAGCTGATCGTCTACCAGTTCATGGACAACGGCCCGCGCCACTTCTGCCCCGGCTGCACCAAGTTCACCGACAACGTCCCGGCAGGCGCGCTCGCGTCCCTGGCCGAGAAGGGCGTGAGCTGGGCGACGATCTCCAACATGCCGCTGCCGCAGATCGAGGCCTACAAGGCCGAACGCGGCTGGACCCTGCCGTTCCTGTCGTCGAACGGCACGACGTTCTCCGACGACTGCGGGGCGGGGAGAGGCTTCATGCTGAGCGTCTTCCTCCGCGACGGAGACCACGTCTACCGGACCTACAACACGACGTCGCGAGGGGTCGACCGCCTGGTCTTCGCCCACAACTTCCTCGACCTGACACCATGGGGCCGCCAGGAGGACTGGGAGGACTCGCCGACGGGCTGGCCCCAGTACCCGACCTACGGCTGACCCACGCCGCCAGAGGCCCTGCCCGGGATTTACTTGATGCACGGCTAGATGTCAGGAGGGCCCTATGGCACGTACGGTGATCGACCAAGGCGCCGGGCACGCAGACAAGAAAGACATGGTCGACAGCGCGCTGCGCGAAGTTCTGGAGACCCGTCGCAGGGCCCTGGCGTTGGCACGACTCCGAGAGTCGGCGGAGGAAGGCGCATTCGACCTCGAACTCTTCGAGGACAAGCGGAACTTTCGCCGGTGAAACCCGCGTAGTTTCTCATCGACACCCGCGCACCGGCCCGCTTCATGGCCGGTGACGCCGAACGCCACGGCTGGGATCAGGCCGCCGCCGGCCTGATCGCCACTCGAGTTCTTCTACAACGCCCGCTCCATCGCCGACCGTCAGCGAGGGATCGACTTTGCGACACGTCTTCGGGCAGCCCCCGTCGACGACCGCGCCTGCAAGATCCAGGAAGAACTGACCAGGCGCGGCCGGCACCGCAGCGCGGGCCCGGTCGACCTGGTCGTCGCGGCGACGGCCGAGATCCAAGGAGGACCCTGCTCCACTGCGACCGCCACTTCGGATGCATCGCGGCCGTCACCGGTCAGGCCACGGCCCCCTCGACCGGTAAATGAGACGGGCGCGATAAACAGTTCGCCCCCGCCGTTTCAAACGGCTACGGTTTTCGACAACGGCAGGCCGCTCCACTGAAGCGAGAAAGGACGATTCCATGAGTCACGAAGCCATCAGCCTTCGCTCGGAGGAATCGCTTCTCCTGCGGCACCGGCGTGTCCCCCGCTGAAACAGCGGGAAACGACCACGAAGCCGCCAGGGAGAACCCGGCGGCTTTTTCATTGTCATCGGAAATGAATGACAATCGCACGTCCGTAGCCCAACGGGAGAGGCGCCGGCCCGAGATGCCGGAGGTCGCGGGTTCGAATCCCCCCGGACGTACCAGGCCGCTCTAGCCCAACGGCAGGAGGCACCGTGCTCAGGACACGGGCAGTCGGGGTTCGAATCCCCGGGGCGGTACGCAGGAAAGGCAGGAATACGGAGGGGCCAGCCGACAGACGGCGACGGCCGCGGTTTCGAAAACCGTCGGCGCCCGCAAGGGCGCGTGCGAGTTCGACCCTCGCCCCCTCCGCGCAGGGCCCGTTGGTCTAGTGGTTAGGACGCCTGACTCTCACTCAGGAGATCACCGGTTCGAATCCGGTACGGGTCACGACAGGCACGCCCCGTTGGTCTAGCGGTCAGGACGCTCGGCTTTCACCCGAGAGAACGCCGGTTCGAATCCGGTACGGGGTACACACTGGCTCCCATGAACGGCACCATCGACAAGATCGCCTGGATCTGCCTCCGCGACGGGAGGATCCTGGGCGCCCGGTCCCACGGCAAGGACGCCTACTACGTCCCCGGCGGCAAGCGCGAACCCGGGGAGAGCGACCTCGACACGCTGGTCAGGGAGGTCCGCGAGGAGCTCACCGTGACGATCCTCCCGGCCACGGCCGCCCTGGTCGGCGTCTTCGAGGCGCCGGCCCACGACCGCGCCGACGGCGCCACCGTGCAGATCACCTGCTACACCGCCGACCACGAGGGCGAGCCCGCGCCGGGCGGCGAGATCGCCGAGCTGGCCTGGCTGGCCTACGCCGACCGCGACCGGGTCTCCCCCGCCAACCAGGCCGTCTTCGACCACCTGCACCGGACCGGCCTCCTCCGGTAATCGTAAGGACTGTTGCCCGACAGTCCCTGTTACGAGTTGATGTCGCCCCTTGACCCTTCCGAAAGGCCGTCCTATGGTCCTCAGAAAGTTAGGAAGACTTACTAACTTGCCGTGCACGGTGACCGTACCCCCATAACGCCTGGTCATAGGAGGCACCACGTGCGCTCTCTCCCCCTCGCGGCAGCCGGCCTGCTGGCCCTGACGCTGACCGCGTGCACCGCGGGCACCACGGCCCCGCCCGCCCTCGGCGCCAGACCCACGACCACCTCGACCGGGCCCGCCGCCCTGCCCGCCGCCACGCTGGAGTTGTGGCACGGCTTCTCGACCGACGTCGAGACCAAGGCGTTCGAGGACGCCATCGCGGGCTTCACCACGAAGTTCCCGCAGATCAAGGTGGTCGCGAAGAAGGGCATCCAGGACGCCCAGATCACCCAGGCGATCCGGGGTGGCCAGGCGCCCGACGTGGCGGCGTCGTTCACCACCGACAACGTCGCCCAGTGGTGCAAGAGCGGGGCCTTCCAGGACCTCACGCCGGTCATCGCCCAGGACGGCATCGACCTGAACGTGCTCCCGGCGGCGGCGCGGTCGTACACGGAGTTCGAGGGCAGGCGGTGCACGATGCCGCTGCTCGCCGACGCCTACGGCCTCTACTACAACAAGGCCCTGATGAAGGGCGAGCCGCCGCCGAAGACGCTCTCGGAGCTGACCGAGCTGACCAAGAAGCTCACCGTCCGCGACGCCGAGGGGAACATCGAGGTCGCCGGGTTCATCCCGAGCTTCCAGTACTACGAGAACTCCCCCAGCCACCTCGGGCCGATGGTCGGCGCGAAGTGGTACAACGACGACGGCACCTCGGCCATCGGCTCCGACCCGGCCTGGAAGCAGCTGCTCCAGTGGCAGAAGGAGCTCGTCGACTGGTACGGCTACGACAAGCTGGAGAAGTTCCGCAAGGGCCTGGGCGACGAGTGGGGCGCCGAGCACCCCTTCTTCGAGGGCAAGGTCGCGATGGTCCTCGACGGCGAGTGGCGCAACGCCATGATCGCCGCCGATCCCGAGGCCAAGGACATGGACTACGGCACCGCGCCGCTGCCCGTCGCCGACGACAAGCCCGACCTGTACGGCAGCGGCTTCACCGCCGGCACCGTCATCGGCGTGCCGAAGGGCGCCAAGCACCCGCAGCAGGCCTGGGAGCTGGTCAAATACCTGACCACCGACACCCAGTCGCTGGTGACGCTGTCGAACGCGCTGCGCAACGTGCCCACCACCAAGGCCGCCATGGACCACCCCGACCTGGCCAAGGACGAGCGGTTCGCCACCTTCCTCGACATCTTCGCCCACCCGAAGACCTCGACCCTGCCCGCGAACGTCAACAGCGTCTTCAACCAGGACGCCTTCTCCACCTTCCTGATCGAGTGGGAGAAGGGCGCGGTCAAGGACCTGGACGCCGGCCTGGCCGGGGTCGACAAGCGGATCGACGACAAGATGAAGTTGTCCGGAGGCTGATCGATGGCCTTCACCCGCCGGGAGGGCGTCCGCGCCCTCCTGTGGCTCTCCCCCTGGCTCGTCGGCATCGCGGTCTTCTTCGTCTATCCGCTGGCCTCCACGGTGTACTTCTCCTTCCACCGCTACGACCTGTTCACGCTGGAGTTCATCGGCCTGGACAACTGGCGTTACGCCTTCTCCGACCCGCGCTTGCTGCAGTCGGGGCTCAACACCCTGTGGCTGGTGGTGTTCATGGTTCCGGCGCAGGTGCTCTTCGCGCTGGGCGTGGCGCAGCTGCTGACCAAGATCAAAAGCGGATCCGGCATCCTGCGCACGCTGTTCTACCTGCCGTCGCTGGTGCCGACGGTGGCCGGCACGGTCGCCTTCGTCTACCTGCTCAACCCGGCCACCGGCCCGGTCAACCAGGTCCTCGCCTGGATCGGGATCACCGGCCCCGACTGGTTCGGCAGCGCGGCGTGGGCCAAGCCCAGCCTGACCCTGCTGGCCCTGTGGGGCGCGGGCAACACAGTGATGATCTTCCTGGCCGCGCTGCTCGACGTGCCGAAGCATCTGTACGAGGCCGCCGCCATCGACGGCGCGGGGGCATGGCGGCAGTTCCGGAACATCACGCTGCCGGTCATCTCCCCGGTGCTGATGTTCTCGGCCGTGACCGGGGTGATCTACGCCGTGCAGTACTTCACCCAGGCGATGATCGCCTCCCGGGTCGCCTCGGGGGCGACCGACTCGGCCGGCAGCACGTTCACCCCCGGCTACCCCGACGGCGCGCTGCTCACGTTGCCCCAGCACCTGTTCCACACCGGGTTCCGCGACTGGTCGATGGGCCTGGCCTGCGTGTACGCCATCATGCTGTTCGCCGTCTCGATGGTGTTCACCCTGGTGCTGCTGCGCCAGTTCAACCGGGCGGAGGCGGCCTCGTGACGCGCCGCCGCGGCCTGGTCTGGATCGCCCAGCACGCCATCGCCATCGCCCTGGCGCTGATGTTCCTCGGCCCGGTCGTCTTCATCGTGCTCACCGCGCTCATGACCGACGAACAGGCCCTCACCAGCCGCCTGTGGCCCGACCAGTGGAACTGGCACAACTTCGCGGAGGTGTTCGCCCGCTCCGAACTGCTCACCTGGACGGCCAACACCTTCATGTACGCCTCCCTGGCGACGATCTTCATGCTGGCGTCGTCGATCCCGGCGGCGTACGCGCTGTCGCGCTTCCGGTTCCGGGGCGGCAAGGCGGCGTTCCTCGTGGTGATCAGCGCCATGATGCTGCCGCCGCAGGTGGTCGCGGTGCCGATCTACCTGGTGTGGGCGCGGCTCGGACTGACCGACACGTTGTGGCCGCTGATCCTGCCGATGTTGTTCGGCGACGCCTTCTCGATCTTCCTGCTGCGCCAGTTCCTCATCACGATCCCCCGCGACTACACCGACGCGGCGCGCGTCGACGGCTGCTCTGACGTGCGCATCCTGTTCACCGTCATCCTGCCGATGGCCCGCCCGGCGATCGCCGCGGTGGCGCTGTTCTCGTTCTTCTACTGCTGGAACGACTACTACGGGCCGCTGCTGTACGCCGGTGTCGACCAGGAGGGCTGGACCCTGTCGCTGGGGCTGGCCACCTTCAAGGCCTTCCACAGCGTGCAGTGGAACCTGACCATGGCGGCGACCCTGCTGGTCACCGCGCCGGTGATCGTCCTCTTCCTCTTCGCCCAGAAGGTCTTCATCGAGGGCGTCACGCTGACGGGAGTGAAGGGGTGAGGACGGTGCTCGCGGTCGACGGGGGCAACAGCAAGACCGATCTCGCCCTGGTCGCCGAGGACGGCACGGTGCTCGCCACCACACGCACCGGCCCCTTCCTCCCGCAGAGCGCGGGCGTCGCGGCCGCCGTCGACGTGGTCGACCGGGCCGCCCGCGACCTGCTCGGCGGCGTCGTGCCCTACGCCGACGTGCTGGCCGCCTACCTGGCCGGGGCCGACTTCCCGGCCGAGGAGGAGGCGCTGCGCGCGGAGTTCCTGCGGCGCGGGTGCGCCAAGGAGGTGGACGTCGCCAACGACGTCTTCGCGGTGCTGCGCGCCGGGGCGTCGCGGCCGTGGGGCGTCGCGGTGGTGTGCGGGGCCGGCATCAACGCCGTCGGCGTCGCCCCCTCCGGCGAGGTGGCGCGGTTCCCGGCGCTCGGCCGGCGGAGCGGCGACTGGGGCGGCGGAGAGGAACTGGCCGACTGGATCCTGTGGCACGCCTCCCGGATGGAGGACGGCCGCGGCCCGGCGACCGCGCTGGCCGACCTGGTCGTCGGCCACTTCGGCACGGCCACCGTCGAAGAAGTGGTGCTGTCACTGCATTTCGGCGATTTGTCCCCGGCTAGGCTGCATGAGCTCGTCCCAGGCCTGTTCACCGTCGCGGCCGGCGGCGACCCGGTGGCCAGGGAGGTGGTCACCCGCCAGGCCCAGGAGGTCGCCGTGATGGCGCGCGTCTGCCTCGAACGGCTGAACCTGCTGGACGTCGCCACCGAGGTGGTGCTCGGCGGCAGCGTGCTGACGGCGCGCGACCCGTACACGCACCACCTGATCGAAACCGCGATCGGCGCGGGCGCACCACGCGCCACGGTCGTGGTCGGCACCCTCCCCCCGGTCGCGGGCGCCGCCCTGGCCGGACTGGACCTGCTCCACGCGGACGAGTCCGCGCGCATCCGAGTTCGTGAACACTTCAGGAGGAGCGAATGACCAGGCTGTTCCCCGCCGCCCTCGCGCTGGCGCTGGCGACGTCGATAAGCGCCGCCCCGGCATGGGCCGACGCCACCCCCGCCCACGTGCGGGTGGACCAGGTGGGCTTCCTGCCGGGCGAGAGCAAGCACGCCTATCTGATGACGAGCGGCTCCGGCGGCCGCTTCACCGTGGTCGACCACCGCGGCCGGACCGTGCTCACCGGTCACGCGGGGGCCGACCGGGGCGCCTGGAACAGCGGTTACCCCCACGTCTACGACCTGGACGTCTCGAAGCTGCGCACCCCCGGCCGCTACCGGATCAAGGCCGGCGGCACCACCTCGGCCGAGTTCCAGATCGCCCCCAAGCACAACCCGGCCACCGACATCCTGGGCTTCTTCGGCCTCCAGCGCGACACCACCCACCACAACGACCGGGCGGCGTCCGTCTACGACTGGCCGACGTTCACCGGCCCCGACACCGACCAGATCAAGGGCGAGCTGACCAAGGTCGGCGGCCCGGTCGACGTGGAGGGCGGCTGGTTCGACGCCGGCGACTACCTGAAGTTCACCCACATCCTGTCGTACGTCGACACCCTCCTCTGGGCGGCCCAGCGCGACGGGAAGGTGCACACCCCGGCGCTGCGCGACGAGGCGGCCCACGGCCTGAAGTACCTCGACAAGATGTGGGACGAAAAGTCGAAGACCCTCTACATCCAGGTCGGCGTCGGCGCCGGGAACGAGGAGGGCACCTTCGTCGGCGACCACGACATCTGGCGACTCCCCCAGGCCGACGACGCCGACACCGCCGAGGGCCACCAGTTCATCCGCAACCGCCCGGTGTTCCGCGCCGCCGCCCCCGGCCACCCGATCAGTCCCAACCTCGCCGGCCGCACCGCCGCCGCCTTCGCCCTGGCCGCCCAGCTGGAACCCGACCGCAGGAAGGCCGCCCACCTGCTGGACCAGGCCGCCTCGGTCTACGCGATGGCCAAGACCGAAGGCGTCGGACAACTCGTGACCTCATTGCCGCACGCCTTCTACCCCGAGAGCGTCTGGCGCGACGACATGGAGCTCGGCGCCACCCAGATGACCCTGGCCGCCCAGCGCCTGCGCGACCCGAGGGCCGCCAGGTGGCTGGCCGACGCCGCCCGCTGGGCCCGCGGCTACCTCGACGAGGACCAGGGCGACACCCTCAACCTGTACGACGTCAGCGCCCTCGCCCACACCGATCTGGTCACCGCCATGAGGGCCGCCCGCGCCAGAGGCCTGGCCGTCTCAGAAACGGACCTGATCGCCGGCCTGAAGGCCCAGCTCGACATCGGCGCGGCCCGCGCCGCCAAGGACCCGTTCCGCGCCGGCGCCCAGCACGACGAGTTCGACTCCGTCCCGCACGCCTTCGGCCTGGCCGCCACCACCCACCTCTACCGCAAGGTCACCGGCGACCGCTCCTACGACGCCTTCGGCACCCAGCAGCGCAACTGGAGCCTGGGCGCCAACCCGTGGGGCGTCTCCTTCGTGGCCGGCGCGGGCGCCAACTCCATCGCCTGCCCGCACCACCAGATCGCCAACATCACCGGCAGGCCCGCCAAGGGCGCGGTCGTGAACGGCCCCAACAGCGCCGACCTCTTCGAGGACGGCCTCGGCGGCCACTTCGACGAGATGCCCCCCTGCCCGCCCAACGGCGTCGACGTCTACCACGAGTTCACCGGCCACGGCAGCCGCTTCGTCGACGACGTCCGCTCCTGGCAGGCCTCCGAACCGGCCGACGATTTCGCCGCGATCGCGCTGTACGCTTTGACCCTCACATCGTCATGATCATCGCCGCGGAGATGCAGTGAAGCCTCCCCTTCACGGGACCCCCAGCCTGATGCGCGCGATCAACGAAGGCCGGGCCCTGCGGGTCCTGCTCGAACGCGGCCCGCTGACCCGTCCCGAGATCGGCGAGCTCACCGGCCTCTCCAAACCGACGGCCTTCCAGCTCCTGGCCCGCCTCCAAGAGGCGGGCCTGGTGGTCGCCGACGGCATCCGCGCCGGCCAGCCCGGCCCGACGGCCGAGATCTACCGCATCAACCCCGACGCGGCGTATGTGGCGGCCCTGGACGTGACGCACGACCGCATCAGCGCCCAGATCGCCGACCTCACCGGCACGATCAGGGGCGAACACACCGTCACCCTGACCGAAGGAGTGCGCGGCCCGCTGGTCGACCGCCTGAGGGCGGCGATCGACGCGGCCGGGCCTCCCGGCCCCCTGCGCCGGATCGTGATCGGCGTCCAGGGCGCCGTCGACCCCACCACCGGCCTGCTGTCCTACGCCACCGACGAGGACCTCCCCGGCTGGCGCATCCCCGACCTGCTCCCGACGCTGCGCGAGGGCCTGGGCACGGAAGTCGACGTGGAGAACGACGTCAACCTCGTGGCCCTGGCCGAACAGGCCCACGGCGCGGCCACCGACTTCTCCGACTTCGTCCTGCTGTGGGCCGACGAGGGCCTCGGCTCGGCGTTGGTCATAGGGGGCCGCCTGCACCGAGGCTTCTTCGGCGGCGCGGGCGAAGTGGGCTACATGCCCACACCGGGCGTCGCCACCGCCCGCGACGGCGGCCGCTTCGGCCACCACGGCTACCAGGCCCTGGTCGGCGGCCCAGCGGTCCACGACCTGCTGCGCACCTACGGCGTGGAGGCCCCCGACTTCCGCCGCGCCGTATCGGCCGCGGTCACCCTTTCCGCAGGCACCGACCGCGCGGCCGAAGAGGCCCGCGCGGGCCTGCGCCTGGTGGCCTCACGGTTGGCGGTGGGCCTGGCGGCCATCGCCTCGGTCGTCGACCCGGGGCTGGTCGTGCTGACGGGCGGCCTGCCCGCGGCGGGCGGGGAACTGCTGCGCGACCTGGTCGAACGGGAACTGCACGCACTGACGCATTCGCGGCCGCAGGTCCGGTTGTCGGCACTGGAGGGGAACCCGGTGCTGGCGGGGGCGCTGGAGCTGGGGCTGACGGTCGTACGGGAGGAACTTTTCGAGGGCGTCCTGGTCAGCCGCTCGTAGACCTTGTCGAGTCCGTTGCCCAACTCGCGCGCCTCACAGACCGGTCCCCTCAAGAGGGTCGTGAGACAGCTCCTGATCGATACCGGCGTCCAGATCCGCGCGCAACTCGTCAACATCAAGCGTGCCGGCACCAGCGAAGATCTCCAACGCCTCGCCCACCGGAACGGCACGCCGCCGCATGATCGGTCCAACATCGGCAAGCGGCTCACCATCGATCCTCATACAAACCACTCCCTGAGTCGCTGACGAACTGCGCGGAGCCGATTCGATTCATCGAAGCGAAATTTCCAAAGAACGCGGGGCGACCGCAACTGGGCGGCGGTCGGCGTTGCCCCGCGCGGCCTCGGGTCAGTCTGCGGCTTGCGTCCGTATCTCCGCGAGCCGTTCGATCACGGTCTCGGCGAGCTCGCGAAATTCGGCGCGACATTTTTGCACATAGGTCTGTGTGCTGCCGATGGCCCCGTCTGCCGCTTTGAGATCGAACATCGGCTTGCGGGCATCGTGCGCAAGGGGCATCAGGCTTTGATAGTTCCGTAGCGTCGCGATCTCATGCGACCGATGATCGGATCGCCGTTCGTCGAGCACCGATTCGGCGAAGACGGAGGGAATGCGCTCCAGCCAGCGCCGGTAGGCCTTGACGGGCCGGTCCAGACGCATGGTCGGCTGCATGATCACATAGCCGAGAGGCCGCATGTCACCAGAAGGAGCGGGGATCGTCTTCGGCACCCTCGGCGACACGGTCTGCTGCCAGGTGGAGCGCCACGCTCGCAAAGTGGGACCGAGGTTTCGCAGACCCCGAAGAGAGAACAGGTCCGCGGCAAGAGGCATCAGCACACTGTCCGCCGCAAGGAGTGCGGCCCGGTTGATGGCGCCCAAGTTAGGCCCGACATCGATAAGGACGATGTCGGCATTCACCTTGCGGGCGGCGTCATCGATGATCCGGTAGAAGGCCGTGGTCGTCCGGATGGCGGCATGATCACCCGTGAAGCAGTTCGGCCATGCGGCGGAGAGCTTGTCTTCGAACGCACTCAGTTCGAGGTCTCCGGGGACGAGCCAGAGACCATCGGTAATGCATGTCGGCGCGTAAAAGGCGACGTCGCCGAGACCTTCCATGATCGGTTGAACCGAGGCCGCGACCGTCCCGGCGTCTGGGGTGACCCCGGGGAAGAGCACGTCGGTGAGAATCTGCTGCGTCGGTCCCCAGGATGAGACATCCGGTTCCCCCCAGAGCGTCGCGAGCTCCCGCTCGTCCAGGAACGCAGAAATCAGGTTGGCCTGTGGGTCCAGATCCACGGCCAGCACTCGACGCCCAAGGCGCTGAAGCATGTGGGCCAGATGGTAGGTGAGCGTCGTCTTGCCGACGCCTCCCTTGTTGTTGAAGAGCGCCACCGAGATCATTTTGCTCTCCTCAACGTCACCGACCACGACGATTCGTCGACGACGAACTCCGCGGGAGGATTGCCGTTGGCCTCCAGCGACGCCTGTATCCGGCCGATCCCCCGCCCGAACCGGTTGACGTAGCCCAGTGATTTCATCGCCGCGGCGAGCGACGGGTTCCGGTAGTCACTGACCCTGTCGAAGTTGTCGGCGCGCACCTGCCCGTAAGGTCCACCCGGGTTGGTGATCTCGATACGGTCGGCGAACCAGAGGACACGCACGGGCGCGTAGGAAGTCTCGTAGTTGCGGTGCATGACGGCGTTCATGCAGGCCTCGCGCAGCGCGGCGAGTGGGTAGTCGGGCCGCTGCACTTCCCGGAAGCCCTGGTCGTCCACCACCTGGGTGTGCAGGTGACCGCGGAACAGCGCGTCAAGACGACCGCCCAGGTCGACTATGTTGGACCGCAGTTCTTGGTCGTCAGCGATCGCGGCTTCCAGGCCCAGGCCGTCATACCGCACGAACTGCAGGTAGGCGCCCGGGATGAAACCACCCGGGTTGAACCCGAGAACGAGCAACCCCAGCACAGTCGGCGTGGCCGTCAGGTCAGCCATGCGTAGGCTCGCGAGTTGGTGCTCTTGCGGACGTCCGTTCTCCTCGATGACATCGGCAGAGACTACGGACGGCAGGTAGGTGGACCGGAACAACACCAGATCGAGGTCCTCCAACGTGCTGCCCGGTACGCTCCGCCCGTCGAACGGACCGTCGAGGGATCGACGGCGCTCGGCCAGCACCCGCTCATCCTCCCGGGTTGCCCTGCGTGTCGTCGGCCCCGGCCGCACCCAGACGACGCCGTCATATCGCACGGGCGGAGTCGCCGAGGCCTTAACGTGGATCCGGATCACCGGCCGGCTCTTGTACGTGGCCCTCTCCACGGTCATCGACGGCCGGTCCAGGATCTGGCCGCTATCGCGGTATTCAGTCAGCCTCAGCAGTTCCCGATCACTGGTGTCCAAGACGAGAACCGGCTCACCGTGATCATCCACTCCGATGAGCAGGTCCCCACCGCCACGCCCGCACAGATCGTTGGCGAGCGCGCAGATCGCCTGGCCGATCTCATCGCGACTGGACGCGGACAGCTTGAACTCCAGAACGGTGCTCTCTCTGTCACCAAGCTCGTCAACGAGATCAGTCGTCATGCCAGTCATTGTTCCGCCCAGTCACAGTCCACCGGATCAAAGAGCCCCGGTTCCTGGGCCCAGCCCCGCTGAATGTGCTCGAAGCAGACAACGTGCGATTGGCCGGACTCGGCTTCGCCCCCGGCCGGACAGAAGAGCGGAGTCCAGAAGCCAGGGTCCCACGAGCCTCCGCGGAACCTGACCCAGACCATATGGTCAAGGCCCGGTACCGGCATCACCTCAGCTTCGACGCTCTGCACTGGAGTCGACAGTCTCACCGGAGTCCGTGCCGAAGAAGCCCACGCTCTCCACTAAAAGATGATCATCTGCATGCCGGAGGTTAGCGCATGGAGACGGAACCTAGGTATGCACTCCGCACCCACATATTGAGATGCCCAAAAGAGAGAAGAACCACCAAAAATCCCGCCAAACTCCAGGCCTGCCCCTAAACACACGCGAGCGAAGCGAGCACGATCCGAGCGAAGCGAGGCCCTACCAGGGAGCGCGAGGGGCGGAGCCCTTCGCCAGGGAGCGCCAGCGACCCCGGAGCAAAGCGACGCAAGGGGCGCGACCGCGCACCAGGGGGAGCGCGAGGGGGCAAAGCCCTCTCGTATCGGGGGGTTCGGGGGGTCGTCCCCCCGTGGACAAACGAGAAACGGCTCGTGACAGCCGCCCCGAAGGGGCGTCAACCACGAGCCGTTACGAGTGGAGGTGGCGGGAATCGAACCCGCGTCCTTCAGCACCGAGTCAGGGCTTCTCCGGGCGCAGCCTGTTTAACGTTTTCTCAGCCCCGGCGCTCTCACAGGCGAGTCGCCGACGGGCTCATCCGCTGTTTGATTTCCCACCTTCCCCCGCGGCCGGCGAAGATGGTGGAGCCTCCTAGCGATGCCAGATCCCGGGCCGGAGGCGATCCCGGGCTGACACGGTTTAACTCGTCTGCTTAGGCAGCGAGAGCCAGGGAACCCTGGCTAACCGAAGTGGCCTTGGTATTGGCACTTATTTGTTCGCGGACACAGTGTTAACGAGGTTATGTCCGCCGTCCTCGGCCCGCTTCCCCTGGCTTGTAATGCCAAAGTCGAAACCGGTCACCCCCTGTGCAGTTGTCAAACCCGTCCGCGCAAGCGTCCGGACACCGCAACTTTACCCGTACAACCACCCCGCCGCGAACACGTATTCCCTCATGGCGCGAGCGCGCCGAAGAACGACCCGGCCACGGCGGGGGCTGCGCCGGGCACGCCGGTCTCGACCATGACGGCGATGGCGATGTCGCCCTGCCAGCCGACGAACCAGGAGAGCTGGCGGCGCTGCTTCTTCTCGGTGAAGCCGACGTGGGAGGCGACGCCGTAGACCTCGGCCCCGGCGACCGAGGCGGCCTTGGCGGAGCCGCTGGTCACCCCGGCCCTCATGAGGGTGCGGAGGGTGGCGACGCGGCCGGGGTCGAGGTTGATCGGCTTGGGCGGGGCGGCGGGGGTGACGACCTCGGAGCTGACGTCGGGCAGGGCGGGGCTGCTGACGAGGACGGGCGGGCGCCAGGTGCCCGACTGGACGGCCGCGGCGACCAGGGCCATCGCGAGGGGGCTGACCTGGACGCTGGTGCCGGCGATGACCTTGGCACGGGTGGCGTCGGTGGCGGGGGCGGGGACGTGGCCGCTGTGGCCGGGGAGCGGGAGGGTCCAGTGGGCGCCGATGCCGAACTGCTGGGCGCTGAGGAGCAGGTCGTCGCTCTTGACCATGCGGGCCAGGGAGGCCAGGGCGGTGACGCAGCCGTGGGCGAAGTCGGCCTCGAAGGTGGGGGCGGCGGCGGTGACGCCGACCTGCTGGAAGCGGGCGCCGCCGACGGTGCGGTCGGCGGTGCAGGGGATCTTCGCCTGGGTGTCGAGGTCGTTCTTGAGCAGCGCGTCGGTGGAGACGATGGAGAACGCCGTGCCGGGCGGGAACTTGCCGGCGAGGGCGTCTTTCTGCTGGTGGAGGCCCTTGGTCGCGATGGCGCGGATCTCACCGGTGGAGGCCTGGACGGCCACCAGCGCGGCCGGCTGGGAACCGGCGACGGCCAGGTCGGCGGCCTGCTGCATGGCGGTGTCGAGGGTGGTGCGGACGGGGGTGTTCTTGCGGCCGGGCCACGACTTGAGCTCCTTGACCTGCTCCCACGTCTTGGTGTCGAGGATGACGACGCGGGTCTCGGTGGAGCCGGTGAGCTGGTCTTGGTAGGCCTTCTGGAGGCCGTCGCGGCCGACGGTGTCACCGGCCCGCTGGGGGCCGCCGAGTTGCTGCTCGCTCTCGGGGGTGACGGCGTTGACGCGGCCGACGATCTGGGCGGGCGACTTGGGGGCGACCGGCGGGTGGACCTCGGCGATGGTGAGACCGGTGATCGCCTTGAGCTTGGGGGCCAGCTCGCGGTATTTGTTCGGGCCGAAGGTGGCGAGCTGGACCGCGTCGGTCGGCGGGGCCGACAGGATGCGGCTGAGCAGGCGGTCCTGCGCGAACCCGGTGATCTTGGAGAGCTCCTCGCAGACCTTGGCCGGGTCGGTCAGGTTGGCGGGGATCACCTGGGCGACGAACTGGGTGTCGTCTTCCTGGAGGGTGTCGCCGTTGCGGTCGATGATCGGCTGGCGGCCCTCGGGGTCGATCTTCACCGCGAGCCGCTGGCCCTCGTGGAGGTCGGGGTGGACGACCTCGGGCGACCAGTGCACCTTCCACCGGCCGTCGATCAGCCGCAGCGGGAGCACGCTGTCGTACTCCCACAGCGGGTTGTTCTCACCCAGGTTGACCTCGGCGGAGAAGTCGGCCGACGCCGTGTCGCCCTCGCGGTTGATGGTGCCGAGCGCGAAGCGGATCGAGGCGGCGTCGAGGTGGAGGCTCGCGTCGCCGAGCGCCTTCACCACCGTGGCGGGGTCGGCGTCGGCCCGGCGGGCGGCCATCTCGTAGTCGCCGGTCTGCCAGCCGACGAGAAAGTCGCGGATCGCCTCGTGGGGGGACGGCTCCTCGAAGCAGGCGGTCAGGCCGGGCGCCAGAAGCGCCAGCGTGAGCGCCAACCGAAGGGGACGACGGGCGGTCACGGCCTAGCGGCCCCCTTTGCGCCGGATCGCGCTCGACATGGCCCGCTGCATATCCCGGTTGTCCTGCTTCTCACGGAGGGTCTGGCGCTTGTCGTAGTCCTTCTTACCGCGGGCGATGCCGACCTCGATCTTGGCCCGGCCGTCTTTGAAGTAGAGGGCCAGGGGGATCAGGGTGAGGCCCTTCTCCTTCAGCGTCGCGTGGATCTTGCCGATCTCCTTGCGGTGCAGGAGCAGCTTGCGCTTGCGCTTGGAGGCGTGGTTCGTCCAGGTGCCCTGGGCGTATTCGGGGATGTGGACGTTGTAGAGCCACGCCTCGTCCTCCTCGACGGCGGCGAAGCCGTCGGTGAGGTTGGCGCGGCCCTCGCGCAGTGACTTCACCTCGGTGCCGGTCAGGACCAGACCGGCCTCGTAGGTGTCTTCGATGAAGTATTCGTGACGGGCACGTTTGTTCTGGGCGATGACCTTGCGCCCGGTCTCACGAGGCATGGCAAGAGCCTACCGGCGGCTCGTCACACCCGCAGATAGCGGCGGAGCGTGATGAACGAGGCGAGGATACAGATGATCACGCCGATGGCCATCGTGCCGGAGATGATCCCGGCGACGGTGTTCCAGCCGAGGGCCTCCGGGATGAAGTTCTGGATGCTGTCGAAGATCAGGAGCTTGCTGGTGATCAGCATGACGGCGGCCAGGACGCCGCCGATCAGGCCGGCGATGACACCCTCGAGGACGAACGGCAGCTGGATGTAGACGTTGGAGGCGCCCACCAGCCGCATGATGCCGGTCTCGCGGCGGCGGTTGAAGGCCGACAGCCGGACCGTGTTGCCGATCAGCAGGGTGGCGGCGAAGACCATCGCGAAGGCGACCGACAGGGCCATCCACTGGAGCTTGTCCATGAAGCCGAAGTAGCTGTCGAGCAGCTGGCGCTGGTTGACGATGTTGGAGACGCCGGCCTGGCCGGTCAGCTCCTCGGTCACCGCCGCCGACTGGTCGGGGTCTCCCAGTTTGACCCGGAACGACTCCGGCATGTCCTCGACCTTGAGGAAGGAGGCGAACACGTTGTTCGACTGGTTGTCGAGGAAGTTCTTGTAGGCCGTGGCGGAGTCTTCGAAGATCACCTCTTCGACCTGCGGCATGCCCTTGATGACGGCCTCGAGAGCGGTCTTCTGCTCCTCGGAGATGCCCTTCTTGTCCGTGCACGGCTCGAAGGGGGAGTTCTCCTTGCACAGGTAGACCGAGAGCTCGACCTTGTCGGACCAGTAGCTGGTCATGCTCGAGACCTGTGAGTTGATCATCAGCCCGATGCCGAGCAGCGCCATGCCGACGGCAACGGTCACGATGACCGCGATGGTCATCGTGAGGTTGCGACGGAGGCCGATCCAGACCTCGGAGAAGATGAAATTCGCCCGCATGCTTCCTTCTTAGTAAGCCTGGCCGTAGACACCCCGCGACTGGTCGCGGACGATCTTGCCATCCTCCAGCTCCACCACACGCTTGCGCATGGAGTCCACGATGGCGGCGTCGTGCGTCGCCATGAGGACGGTGGTGCCGGTCCTGTTGATGCGGTCGAGCACCTTCATGATGCCGATGCTCGTCGCGGGGTCGATGTTTCCCGTCGGCTCGTCGGCCAGCAGGATCATCGGTCGGTTGACGAAGGCCCGCGCCATGGCCACCCGCTGCTGCTCGCCACCCGACAGCTCGTCGGGCATGCGGTGGGCCTTACCTTCGAGGCCGACCAGCTCGATGACCTCGGGGACGACCTTGCGGATGAAACGGCGCGGCTTGCCGATGACCTCAAGGGCGAACGCCACGTTCTCGTAGACGTTCTTGTTGGGCAGCAGCCGGAAGTCCTGGAAGACGCATCCGATGCGGCGCCGGAGGTGGGGCACCTTGAAGTTGGACAGCTTGGAGAGGTCCTTGCCGGCGACGTGGATCGCGCCGGAGTTGGGCCGCTCCTCTTTGAGGACCAGGCGGAGGAAGGTCGACTTTCCCGAACCCGACGGCCCCACGAGGAACACGAACTCGCCCTTGTCGACATCGACCGAGACATGGTCGAGCGCGGGGCGATTCTGGTTCACATAGACCTTGGTGACATTATCGAAATGGATCACGGGCGCATCACGGCATGCCAGTCTAGGGGGCGGGGGACATCCATACCGGAGTGCGCCGGTCTCTTTGCTCCAGATCGACTTCCGGTTGGACCAGAGCTCAGTCTAGGGGTAACACTGGCATGGAACGTCCATAACGGAAACAAAACGATTAGGGCATAGGTAAAGGGCCGATGAGCTGCGAACACTTGGTATGCGCCGCGTGCGCCGCACCTGTGGTGGAGGGTCGCTGCCCCTCCTGCCGTGCCGCCAGGGAGAAGATGCACCAGCACGGATTCCTGGGATTGCCACCACTTCTGGTGGCCCTTGTGATAGTGCTCGCCCTCGCCCTGACGGCGCTGAAGGTCGCCTACAGCTGACCTATTCCTGGCCCGACTCCTGGCGGCGCATCCAGCGGATCTCGCCTTCGATGAACTCGTCGAGGTCGCCGTCGAGCACCGCCGTCGGGTTGCCGGCCTCGACCCCCGTGCGCAGGTCTTTGACGATCTGGTAGGGGTGCAGCACGTAGTTGCGGATCTGGGTGCCCCAGGAGCTGGTGGACTCGCCGCGCAGCTCGCTCATCGCGGCGGCCTCCTCCTGCCGCTTGCGCTCCAGGAGCTTGGCCTGGAGGACGGCCATCGCCGAAGCGCGGTTCTGGAGCTGCGACCGCTCGTTCTGGCACGACACCACGATGCCCGTCGGCAGGTGGGTGATGCGCACCGCCGAGTCGGTGGTGTTGACGCCCTGGCCGCCGGGGCCCGACGACCGGTAGACGTCGACCCGCAGGTCGTCTTCGTTGATGTCGATGTGGTCGGTCTGCTCGACCACGGGCACGATGTCGACCCCCGCGAAGGAGGTCTGGCGGCGGCCCTGGTTGTCGAAGGGGCTGATGCGGACCAGCCGGTGGGTGCCGTGCTCGCCGCGCAGGGTGCCGTAGGCGTAGGGCGCCTTGACCGTGAAGGTGGCGCTCTTGATGCCGGCCTCTTCGGCGTAGGAGGTGTCGTAGACCTCGGTGCCGTAGCCCTTGCGCTCGGCCCAGCGCAGGTACATGCGCAGCAGCATCTCGGCCCAGTCGGCCGCGTCGACGCCGCCGGCCTGGGAGTTGATCGTCACCAGGGCCTCGCGGGCGTCGTATTCGCCGGACAGGAGGGTGCGGACCTCCATGGCGCCGATGTCGGTCCGCAGGGAGGCCAGTTCCTTGTCGGCCTCGGCCAGCGTGTCGTCGTCGCCCTCTTCGGCGGCCAGTTCGTAGAGGACCTTGAGGTCTTCCAGCCGGGAGGTCAGCCCTTCGACCCGGTTCACCTCGCCCTGGAGGTGGGAGAGCTTGCTCGTGACCTTCTGGGCGGCCTCGGGGTCGTTCCACAGGTCGGGTGCCGCGGCCTGTTCGCCCAGCTCGGCGATCTGCTTGCGCAGGCTGTCGAGGTCGAGCACGTCCTGAATGCTGTTCAGGGTGCCGGTAAGCTCGTTGATCTCTTCTGCTGGATCGATGGCTGCCACGTTTCTAAAGGGTACGCGAACACCGGACCGACTCAGGTACGGTCCCTTTTGCACAAGGGAGGGGGATTCACCATGCGCCGAGCGCTGATCCTTCCCCTGGCGATCTCGCTGGTCGCGGCGTGCACGACCAAGACGCCGGCGCCCAGGCCGAGCCCGGTCGCCGCCACCACGAAGCCCTCCCCCAGTCCGGCCCCGCCCGCCCTCACCCTCGACGAGGCGGCCAGGGCGGCCGACGTCTTCCTCGGCGCCGACGACGTGATCAGGAGCATGGGCGACGGCCGGATGGCCCTCGACCGGGCCAGAGACGGCCAGGACCCGCTCGTGCTGGCCGAATATCGGTCATCCGAAAACAGGCCCATCCGATACTCCTGGGGGCCGCGCAGACTGATCGTGCCGCGCCTGCAGAAGGGGGTCACGCCGTGGTTCGCGGCGGTGGCCGAGCGGCGCCACGGCAAGGTGAGGCAGACCGCGATCATGACGTTCATGAAGGAGGGCGAGTTCTGGCAGCGCGGGCTCACCACCCTGCTGAACAGCGGCGCGGTCCTGCCCGAGATCGCCGAGGACGCCGAGGGCTACGCCGTCTCCCTCGACGCCCGTGACCAGTCGATCGCGATCAGCCCCAACCTGCTGGGCCCCCTCCACGCGACCGTCGCCGAGGAGGGCCCCGACGGGTTCACCTCCGACCTGATCGAAGAGGGCCCGCTGACCAAGGGGTTCTACGACGACATCCGCGCGCAGGAGTCCGTCTACCTGAGCCGGGGCTTCGACTACATCTCGATCTTCGCCGCCGCCGCGTCCTACCCGGTGCAGGCGGTCCGCACCGCCGACGGGGGCGGCCTGGTCTTCTACACGCTGACCCGGACCACCACCTACATCCCGGAGGTCCTCTTCGCCGAGGGGTCGAGCCTGCCGATCCCCGACGACGCCAAATGGGACCTGACCAACCCCATGATCGTCAAAGACCGGCGGATCCAGGAGACCCAGCAGTTCCTGGCGCTGGTCCCGCCCCGCACCTCTAGGGCGCGGGCCGAGATCATCGCCTACGACGGCCGGATCACCCAGGCCAGCGCTACGGAGTAGCGCGCGGCAGGCCGCTGGTGGCGACCAGGGTCCTGATCGCGCGCAGCGCCACCGACAGGGTCGCCAGGTCGAAGACGTCGCTCTCCCAGATCTCCGACAGGGTCTGCCGCGACCGGGTCACCGCCGCCTCGTTGGCCTCCGACCAGCGGGCCAGCCGCTCCTCGGGCGCCTCGCCCGGCTTGCTGTGCACCAGCACGTCGTGGGTGAGGCTGGCGTGGGCGGCGTAGAGGTCGTCGCGGAGCGCCGAGCGGGCCATCGTGTTCCACCGGCTGTCGCGCGGCAGCGCGATCACGCGTTCGCGCAGGCGGGCGAGCTGGACGCGGTCGGCCAGGTCGAAGTAGACCTCGGCCACCTCGCTGACCGGCCGGTCGGTGGCGACCGCGATCTCGACCAGGTCGAAGGTCGAGTAGGCCGGCACCATCGCGGCCACCCGCTCGGCCAGCTCGTCGGGCACGCCGCGGCCGATGAAGTGGTCGCGGCGCTCCTCGAAGGCGGTCAGGTCGGGACCGGTCAGGAGCTTGGGCAGGTTCGGCAGCAGGGCGGCGCCGTCGGCGAAGAACCGGGCCGAGGCGGCCAGGTCGAGCGGCGGGCGGCGGTTGTTGAGCAGCCAGCGGGTGCCGCGCTCGGACAACTTGCGGCCTTCGAGCAGCATGGCGAGCTGGGTGTCGACGCCGACCCGGTTCTCCAGGCCCTCGACCTGGCGGCGGAACGCGGGCAGGTCGAAGACCTGCCGGGTCACCAGGTAGGCCCGCGCGATGTCAGGCGTGGAGACGCCCAGCTCCTCGTGGAACCGGAAGACGAAGCTGGTGCCGCCGTTGTTGACCAGGTCGTTGGTGACGCCGGTGGTGATGATCTCCCGCCGCAGCGGGTGACCGTCCATGAAGGTCTGGTACGACTCCCGCAACGCCGACGGGAAGTAGGAGATCAGCCATTCGCGCAGCGCCGGGTCGTCGGGCAGGTCGCTGGCGAGCACCTCCTGGTCGACCACCAGCTTGGTGTAGGCCAGCAGCACCGAGAACTCCGGCGCGGTCAGCCCGAGCCCGGCCTGGCGGCGTTCGGCCAGCACCTTGTCGGAGGGCAGGAACTCCAGCGCCCGGTTGAGCTGCCCCTGCCGCTCCAGCCGCCGCAGGTAGCGGGTGTGGATGTGCAGCATCTCGGCGGCCTGCTTGCGGGCCGCGGCGAGCACCACGTTCTGGGCGTGGTTGTCGCGCAGCACCAGGTCGCCGACCTCGCCGGTCATCTGGGCCAGCAGCCCGTTGCGCTGCTTCTCGGTCAGGTCGCCCTCGCGGACCGCCTCGTCGAGGAGGATCTTGATGTTGACCTCGTGGTCGGAGGTGTCGACCCCGGCCGAGTTGTCGATGAAGTCGGTGTTGACCAGGCCGCCGCGCAGCGCGAACTCGATGCGGGCGAGCTGGGTGAAGCCGAGGTTGCCGCCCTCGCCGATGACCTTGCAGCGCAGGTCGGCCGCGTTGACCCGCAGCCCGTCGTTGGCCTTGTCGCCGACGTCGGCGTTCGACTCGGCGGCGGCCTTGACGTAGGTGCCGATGCCGCCGTTCCACAGCAGGTCGACCGGGGCCCTGAGGATGGCGCTGATCAGGTCGTTCGGAGCCAGTGAGCTGACGGCGGCGTCGATGCCGAGCGCGCTCCGCATCTGCGGGGAGACCGGGATCGACTTGGCGGTACGCGGCCACACCCCGCCCCCGGTGGAGATCAGGTCGCGGTCGTAGTCGTCCCACGAGCTGCGCGGCAGGGCGAACAGGCGCTCGCGTTCGGCGAAGCCGCGGGCGGCGTCGGGGTCGGGGTCGACGAAGACGTGACGGTGGTCGAAGGCGGCCACCAGGCGGATGTGCCGCGAGAGCAGCATGCCGTTGCCGAACACGTCGCCCGACATGTCGCCGATGCCGGCGACGGTGAAGTCGGTGGTCTGGGTGTCGACCCCGAGGGTGCGGAAGTGGTACTTGACCGACTCCCACGCGCCCCGGGCGGTGATGCCCATGGCCTTGTGGTCGTAGCCGACCGAGCCGCCGGAGGCGAACGCGTCGCCCAGCCAGAAGCCGTAGTCCTTGGCCACGCCGTTGGCGATGTCGGAGAACGTCGCGGTGCCCTTGTCGGCGGCGACCACGAGGTAGGTGTCGTCGCCGTCGTGGCGCACCACGTCGGCGGGCGGCACGACCTCGCCGTGGACCAGGTTGTCGGTCACGTCGAGCAGGCCGGAGATGAACTGCCGGTAGCAGGCGATGCCCTCGGCGAGGAACTCCTCGCGGCCGCCCTGCGGCGGGTGCTTGACGACGAAGCCGCCCTTCGACCCGGTCGGCACGATCACGGTGTTCTTCACCATCTGCGCCTTGACCAGGCCGAGGATCTCGGTCCGGAAGTCCTCCATGCGGTCGGACCAGCGCAGCCCCCCTCGGGCCACCTTGCCGAAGCGCAGGTGCACGCCCTCGACGCGCCGTCCGTACACGAAGATCTCGAACTTGGGCCTCGGGAGGGGCAGCACGCTGATCGCCTGAGGGTCGAACTTCAGTGAGGTGTACGGCTTGCGCCGGCCCTCGGCGTCGTGCTGGAAGAAGTTGGTGCGCAGCGTCGCGCTGACGCATTCGAGGTAGGCCCGCAGGATGCGGTCCTCGTCGAGCGAGGCGACCTCGTCGAGGGAGGCCAGCACCTCCTCGCGCAGCGCGGCCGACATGTCCTCGCGGGAGGTCTCCGGCAGGCGCGGGTCGAGCCGGGCCTCGAACAGGCGCACCAGCAGGCGGGCCAGCCGCAGGTTCCCGAGCAGCGTCTTCTCGATGTAGTCCTGCGAGAAGGTGGCCCCGGCCTGGCGCAGGTACTTGGCGTAGGCGCGCAGCACCTCGGCCTGCTCCCAGGTCATGCCGGCGGCGAGCACGAGGGCGTTGAAGCCGTCGTTCTCGACCTGGCCCTTCCACAGGGCGGCGAAGGCGTCCTGGAACAGGCGCTTGAAGTCGTCGGCGGGCAGCTCCGCCGACCGGGTGTAGCGCAGCCCGAAGTCGTAGATCCAGGCGTCCTTGGTGCGCGGGTCGTTGTCGCGGTCGACCTGGTAGGGCCGCTCGTCGACGACCTCGACGCCCATCCGCGCGAGCAGCGGCAGCACATGGGACAGGGAGATCGCCGCGCCCAGGCGGTAGAGCTTGAACCGCCACTCCCCCTCGGCCGCGTCGAGCGGCTCGTAGAGGTTCATGGCGATGTCGTCGGCGTCGTCGTCGCTGAGCTGTTCGAGGCGCTTGAGGTCGGCGACGGCGGCGCGGGCCGGGAAGTCGGCCTTGTAGCCCTCGGGGAAGGCGACGCTGTAGCGGCGGGTCAGGCCCGGCACGTCGGCCTCGTCGCACAGGTCGGCGATGGCGGCGGCGAGGTCGTCCTCCCAGGTGCGGGTGGCGGCGGTGACCCTGGCCTCCAGGGCGTCGGCGTCGACGCCCTCGGTGGTCAGCGGCACGCCGCGCTCGCCGCGGATGACGACGTGGAGCCGGGCCAGCGCCGACTCGCCGATCATCGCGCTGTAGTCGAGGGTGTGCCCGCCCAGCGCCTTCATCAGCAGGTCCTGGATCTGCAGGCGGACCTTGGTGGTGTAGCGGTCGCGCGGCAGGTAGATCAGGCAGGAGATGTAGCGGCCGTAGTCGTCGCGGCGCAGGAACAGCTTGACCTGCTTGCGCTCGCGCAGCCGCAGCACGCCGAGGGCGATCGGCACCAGCTCGTCGGCGGAGATCTGGAACAGCTCCGCGCGCGGGTAGGTCTCCAGGATCTCGATGAGGTCCTTGCCGTCGTGGCTGTCGGGCGTGAGCCCCGCCTTCTCCAGCACGGCGGCCAGCTTGCGGCGCAGCAGCGGCACCCGGGAGATCGACTCGTTGTAGGCCACGTGGGTGAACAGGCCGAGGAAGCGGCGCTCGCCGACCACCTCGCCCTCGGGCGAGAAGAGCTTGACCCCGACGTAGTCGAGGTAGGCGGGACGCGAGACGGTGGCCCGGCTGTTGGCCTTGGTGACGATCAGCACCTGCTTCTCGCGGGCCTTGGCGCGCAGCTCCGGCGGCATCGCGGCGAAGCTGCCCGAGCCCGCCCGGTCGGGGCGCAGCACGCCGAGGCCGGTGCCCGGCTGGGAGGTCAGCGTGTCGTCCTCTTCGAGCCGGTATTCGCGGTAGCCGAGGAAGGTGAAATGGCCGTCGGCCAGCCAGTGGAGCAGCTCCAGGCTGTCTTCGACCTCGCCGGGGTCGAGCGGCGGCGGGTTGACCGCCAGGTCGTCGGCGGTGGAGACGGCCAGGGCGCGCATCTTGGCCTGGTCTTCGACCGCGCCGCGCACGTCGTCGAGGACACGCAGCAGGTCGGATTCGAGGAGGCGGCGGGCGACCGGGTCGGTCTGGCGGTCGATCTCGATGTACATCCACGACTCGGCCAGGGTGAGCCCGGTGACGTCCATCTCGTCGGGCCCGAGGAGCCGGCCGGTCATGTCGCGGCGCACCCGCATCTGGGGGTGGACGATCAGACCGGTGCCGAGGTCGTGCCGTTCGATCTCGTTGGTGACCGAGTCGACCAGGTAGGGCATGTCGTCGGTGACGATCTGGACCACCGAGTCGCCGAGGTCGCAGCCGTGCTCGTCGGGGGCCTGGGGAAGCACCCGCACCAGCGCCCTGCCCTGCGGCCGGACCGCGGCGAGCCTGCGGTGGGCCAGCGCCGGACCATAGATATTGGCGGGGTCACGGTCGGCGAGGTCGTCGCGCGGGACGTTGCGGTAGAACTCCCGCAGATAGTCGAGAACGTCGGCGTCGGCGTCGCCGCACGCGGCGGCGGCCGCGCGGAGCAGGTCGTCGAGTTCCCCGGCCGGATCGAGCGGCATCGCGGTCCTCACTCCTTTGTGAGCTGGTGCGAGTTGTGTGAGGGGCCCTCACGTCGGCCGCGGAAGAGGAGGGCGGTCGTGTCAGCATCGCACAGCGCTTCCCGTGAAAGCGGTGATAGATCCACGACACGGGGACGCGACCTCTGGGGCGGGACACCACCGGTCACCGTTGACCGGGGCACTGGGCCACCATCTCTATGGGGCAGATACAAAAGACGAGCCACGATCGGCCTTGGGCCGTTCGCGTCTCGTCTCCGATAACAGCCGAAAACACCGCAGCCGTCAAACTCGTGGTCGACGGCCGCGGTGTCAGGTCACGCGGATCAGTTGGCTCGCTCCGATGAGGACTTCACTCCATCGAGCAGGCCGGGGAGCTCGGACATGGTCTTGAGCTCCTGCCGACACCGCTCACACGCGTCGAGGTGGCGTTCGAAGGCCTCGACGTCGCCGTCGTCAAGCACCCCGAGGGCGTAGGCCGCCACTTCGTGGTGTGACGACTCGGACATCAGCTGGCCACTCCCCTCTCCTTCAGGACCCCGCGGAGGGAACGCAGAGCGTAGTACAGCCTCGATTTCACAGTACCCGGAGGTATCCCCAGTATCACTGCTGCCTCGTTAACCGTACGGTCCCGCAAGTATGTCTGTTCGATAACTTCTCGGTGATCGGCGCTGAGGCCGCGCAAGGCGTCGGCGACGACGATGGCCGCCAGGGTCTTGTCGGCGTCGTCGGGCACCGCGATGCTGTCCGCCTCGGGTGGTTCCACCTCCCGAGGACGGACACCGCGGCGGCGGCGTCCGTCGATCACGATGCGGCGAGAGACGGTGAGGAGCCATGCCCAGAGCAGACTCCTCTCCCATGTCAGTTTCGCCGCGTTACGCCAGGCACGAAGCAACGTCTCCTGAACGACGTCCTCCGCCCACTGAAGGTCGTTGCCGGTCGTCTGCCTGACCTGACGGAGCAACGGACCACCGAACTCGTTATAGAGCTCCCTGATCAGACGATCATCCCAATCAGGGCCTGCTTCGGGGTCCAGACGCTCGAACCGGCTGTCGAGTTGTCGGCGCACAGGCCACATATTTGCATCAGCCTTTGTGGCCTGTACACAACTCTGACAACTCTCGTCATTTCTAACTATTCCTGAACCATCCGTACCAAGGCCGCGTACCTCCCCCCGAAAGAGAGGAGGCGCCATGCGGTTCCGGTTCGGGGAACTGGTGGTCTTCGCGGTTTTCCTGTTCGCGGCGGCCGTCGCCGTCATCGTCGTCGTGCCTCAGGAGCAGGCGACGGCGCAGCAGGGTTTCACTTCGACGCGGTGGGGTCCGTTGAGCCCCGCCGACAGGGACTTCCTCGTGAAGGTGCGCTGGGCGGGGCTCTGGGAGATCCCCGCCGGCCGCTGGGCGCAGGAGCGCTCGACCAACGAGAAGGTCAAGATCGCGGGCAATCACCTGATGGTCGACCACGCCAAGCTCGACGAGGCGGTCCGCGCGGAGGCCGCCGCACTGGGCGTGCTGCTCCCGAACGAACCCAACCCCGACCAGCAGCGCTGGCTGGGTGAGATGTCGAACGCGACCGGCGCCGAGTTCGACCAGATCTTCGCCGACCGGCTGCGGGCCGCCCACGGCAAGGTCTTCGCCACGGTCGCCGCGATCCGCGCCGGGACGCGGAACGAGAGGATCCGCGCGTTCGCCGCGGAGGCCAACGTGGTCGTCATGAAGCACATGCGTGTGCTTGAGGAGACCGGCCTGGTCGACTACTCCGCGCTCCCGGTCCCGCCGGTCTAACCAGGAGGAACAGAAGAACATGCGTAAACGCGCCCTCGCCATGGCGGGAGCTCTGCTGGCCGGGTCCCTGATCCTGCCGAGCTTCCCCACGCCGGCCTTCGCGGCCTGCGACCCACGCATCGGCGGCGCCGAGTGCGACGCACTCGGCCCGGCCCTGAGCGACTTCGTCGACATCCGCCGCGTCGGCCGTGCCAATGGCGTCGTCGCAGGTGGCGGCTCGTTCACCTCGCAGTGTGGCCGCAACGAGAGAGGGCACCGCAACTCCGACAACCACATCGTCGCGCCGGGTGTGACCAACGGCGCGCACCACGTCCACGACTACGTGGGCAACGTCACCACCAACGGGTTCTCCACCGACCAGTCGCTCGCCGCCGGCGGCACGACCTGCCGCAACGGCGACCGGTCCGCCTACTTCTGGCCCATCCTCCGCCTCCGGCCGGACCTGAGGCTGCAGGGCCAGAACAACAACCAGAACAACCAGCGGCAGCAACAGCAGCAGCAGGACCCCAACCAGCAGCAACAGCAACAGCAGGACCCGAACCAGCAACAGCAGGATCCCAACCAGCAGCAGGACCCGAACCAGCAGCAGCAGGACCCCTTCGCCCAGCCCCAGCAGCAGCAACAGCAGCAGGGCGACCAGGCCACTCCCAACGATCAAGCCGTCAATGACCAGGCTGCGCAGCAAGGCGACCAGTCCGTCAATGACCAGGCGGGGAACACCGGCCAGGAACCGCAGGCGAACGCCGGCAACGGCACGGCGCAGAGCTTCAGCAGGCAGCAGCCCCAGCCGCAGAACCAGAGCCGCTTCGGCAACCGCGGAAACAACGGCGGGAACAACAACGGCGGGAACAACAACGGAGGAAACAACAACGGCGGGAACAACGGCGGCCAGCAGCCCCAGCCCGGACAGACCGGCCAGCCTCCACGGCCCGGCCAGGACGGTTCGGAGATCGGCGGCTTCGCGGACGGCAACGTCGGCCAGATCCTGACCCCCCGTGCGGTCCAGCTCCAGTTCCGCGGCAACCGGTTCAGCCGGGTCGTCGCGATGCCCCGCTTCCTGCGGGTGATCACCGGTGACGCCAAGGCGGCCACCAACGGCCCCGCCAACGCGCGGGCGCAGTGGACCTGCTCCGGCTTCCAGAACCGGGCTTCCGACAAGTATCCGATCTGTCCGAGAGGCAGCCTCGTGATGCGCATCCTGGACTTCCCGAGCTGCTGGGACGGCCAGAACACCGACAGCGCCAACCACCGGACGCACATCGTGTTCCCCGACCAGAGCGGCCGCTGCCCCCAGGGCACCCAGGCCGTGCCCCAGCTGCGCATGACCCTGGCCTACGCGGTGCCGCAGGGCGCCAGCTTCGCCGTGGACGCGTTCCCCGAGCAGAAGCACAGCCCGATCACCGACCACGCCGACTTCCACAACGTCATGCCCAACAACCTCATGAACTTCATGGTGCAGTGCATCAACCGTAATCGCCGCTGCTGACGGGCGGCCCAAGAGCCCTCGGTAGATCCCCCCTGACCGGAGGAATCAGTGTCAAAAAGGCGGGCTCATCGGCGATCCGAACGCTTCGACCTCCAGAAACGAGGCGTTCGGATCGTCCTGGGCTCTCTCGCGTTCACCATCATGGCCGGATCCCTGCTCGGCGCCCGTCTGGGCCTGAGCACCCAGGTCCTGCTGATGGCGCAGGAGTTCCTCACGTTCTACGCGGGCGTCTTCTCGCTCGTGGCGCTCACCGCGACCGTCGGACTCGGACTGCTCACGTCCGAGCGCATGATCCTGCCGATCAGGTGGCGGGTCCGGGCGCAACTCGTGCACCGGGGCGCCGCCCTGATCGGGGTCGGCTTCCTGGTCGTCCACATCGGCATGAAGATCGCGGCCGGGCTGGTCCCGTCGTACGGGTCGGTGATTCCCACCACCAACCTGGCGGTGGGGGCCGGCGCCGTGGCGTCGGACCTGTTCATCGTGATCGTCGCCACCGGGGTGATGCGCGGCCGGTTCGCCATGGCCGTCCGCCCCTGGATCTGGCGGGCCCTGCATGACCTGGCCTATCTGGCCTGGCCCGTCTCGATCCTGCACGGCCTGGCGGCCGGGCGTGCCCCCGCGCCCTGGGTGGCATGGAGCTACATCCTCTGCATCGTCGCCGTCGGCACCGCCCTCATGATCCGCGCGATCGTCTCGCTCCGGCCGAAGACGACCATGCAGGACGAGATGGAGGAGCTGCCGATGCCGCAGGAGGACGCCAAGCGCAAGACGAACAGGCTGGCCGAGCGCGAGCAGGCCGCCCAGCCCCAGAAGCTGAGGAGGGTTGTCTAAGACATGATTCCCTACCGCGTCTCCAAGATCCGCAGGCTCGGTCCGGCCCGGCTCACCGCCGGTCTCGACGAGCACCGCCGGATGGACCTCGACACGCACTACGAGATCCACGGCAAACTCGACGGCCAGTCCGTCGACTCACTGATCTCGCTGGCGGAAGAGGTCGACCTGCGGGGACGCGGTGGGGCTGCCTTCCCGTTCGCGCGCAAGCTCAGGGCCGTCCAGGCCAACGCGCGCAACTCCGACACCGTCGTGCTGGTCAACGCCGCCGAGGGCGAGCCGGCCAGCATGAAGGACAAGATGCTGCTCACCCGCAAGCCGCACCTCGTGCTGGAGGGCGCGCTGCTGGCGGCCAGTGCGCTGGACGCCAAAGAGGTGGTCATCGCCACCCCCGCGGGTGAGCTGGCGGAGGGCTCGATGCGCGCGGCCGTGGCCGAGCGCGGGCTCATCGGATACGTCCGGGTGGCCGGCATCCAGGAGCGGTTCATCTCCGGCGAGGGCGGGTCCCTCGTCCGGGCGGTCAACGGCGAACTGGGCCAGCCGTCCGGGCGGAAGGTCCGGACCAGCGACGCCGGGGTGCGCGGACTGCCCACCCTGCTGTCGAACACCGAGACGTTCGCCCAGCTCGCGCTGCTCGCCGAGCTGGGCCCGGAGGAGTACGGCTCCGTCGGCACCGTGCAGGAGCCCGGCACGACCCTGCTCAGCGTGAGCGGGTCGGTGAAGTCGCCGTCGGTCGTGGAGGTCACGCCCGGCGTGCCGCTGGCCCAGGTGCTCGACATGTGCGAGGCGGACGTCGGCGACGGCGTGCTCATCGGCGGCTACCACGGCAAGTGGCTCAGCGCGGCCGACGCCTACGGCGCGATCGTCTCGCGCCGGGGCATGCAGCAGGCGGGCGGTGAGCTCGGCGCGGGCATCATCGTGCCGCTGGGCCCGGACACGTGTCCCCTCGGGGAGACGGTCCGGGTCGCCGCCTACCTCGCCCAGCAGTCGTCGGGCCAGTGCGGCCCGTGCCGCATCGGCCTGCCGGCCCTCGCGCGGGCCCTGTCGGAGCTCACCATGGGCGACCCGCAGGCCCACGACCTGGTGAAGTCGGCCGCCACCGCGGTGAAGGGCCGGGGCGCGTGCTTCCACCCCGACGGGACGACCCGGTTCGTGCTGTCGGCGCTGGAGGCCTTCGCCGAGGACGTCGACGAGCACATCATCAACGGCTCGTGCGGCCGGGGCGTGAAGAACACCCTGCCGATGCCGATCACCGAGGCCAGCGACGTGCGGCTGGTGGTCGACTGGACCCGCTGCCAGGGTCACGGCCTGTGCGCCCACCTCATGCCCGACCTGGTGAAACTCGATCACCACGGCTTCCCGGTGTTCATGGACTCGCCGGTTCCGGCGTGGGCCAAGAGCGAGGCGCAGCGGGCGGTCGAGATGTGCCCGGCGCTGGCGCTCCGAGTCGACTCCCGGAAGTGACCGTTTCGTTATCCACGCGGTCGTCTCACGAGGTAGTACCAACCCTCGGGGAGTGATTGCAGTGGATCGTCGTGAATTCCTGTCCGCGGCGGCGCTCGCGCCGTTCGCGGGCGCGGCGCCCGACTGGGCCGCGCTGGACAGGGCGTTGAAGGGCCGTCTCGTACGGCCCGGCGACGCCTCCTACGCCACCGCGAAACGCGTCTTCAACGTGGCCTTCGACACCGCGACCCCCCGGGCCGTCGCCTACTGCGCCACCGCCGCCGACGTGGCGGCTTGCGTGGGCTTCGCCCGCCGCAACGGCCTGGTGGTGCACCCGAGGTCGGGCGGCCACTCCTACGCCGGCTGGTCGACCGGCTCGGGCCTGGTCGTGGACGTCTCCCAGCTCAAGGCCGTGAAGCTCGCGGGCGGCCTGGCGACGGTCGGGTCGGGGGCCAAGCTCATCGACGTCTACTCCACCCTGGCCAAGAGCGGCGTGAGCATCCCGGCGGGCTCGTGCCCGACGGTCGGGGTGGCCGGGCTCACGCTGGGCGGCGGGATCGGGGTCGTCGCGCGCCGCCACGGGCTGACGATCGACGTGCTGAAGGCGGTGTCGCTGGTCACCGCCGACGGAAAGCTCATCACGGCCTCGGCCGGCAGCCACCCGGACCTCTTCTGGGCGCTGCGCGGAGGCGGCGGCGGGAACTTCGGCATCGCCACCTCCTTCACCTACCAGACCCACCCCGTCCAGGACGTCACCGTGTTCACGATGAGGTGGCCGTGGTCGCAGGCGTTCGCGGTGGTGAAGAAGTGGCAGAAATGGGCCCCCGCGGCGCCCGACGCGCTGTGGTCGAATCTGCACCTCTCCCAGGACCCGGGGCGGTCCGTCTCCGTCACCGGGCTCTATTTGGGCTCCAGATCGCGGTGTGAGGCCCTCCTGAAGGGTTTCCCGCCGTCGACACGGACGGTCAGGTCGATGAGTTACCTCCAGGCGATGTACTTCATGGCCGGGTGCTCGACCCTGGAGGCCTGCCACACCGGGCCGCGCGACCGGTTCAGCGCCAGTTCCCATTTCGCGTACACGGAGATGAGCGACGCGACCATCAAAGCGCTCATCGCCCAGGTGGGCCGGGCCGGGCGGCACACCGTCCTGATCGACGCGCTGGGCGGGGCGGTCGGCCGGGTGGCCCCGGGCGCGACCGCGTTCCCGCACCGGAAGGCGCTGTTCAGCCTCCAGTACTACGCCCACTTCGACGGCGCGGGCGCCTGGGTCCGCTCGGCCCGCGACGCGATGACGCCGCGGCTCGGACGGCACGCCTACGTTAACTATCCCGATATGGCCCTAAAGGACTACAAGGCCCAGTACTACGGCGCCAACGCCGCCCGGCTGGCGGCGGTGAAGAAGGTCTACGACCCGGCCGGCTTCTTCAGGCATCCGCAAGGGGTCTGAAGAAGGCGAGCACCTCGGGGTTGGCCATCGCGTCGGGGTTGGCGGCCTGCTCGACCGGCACCCCCTGGAGGATCTTGCGCACCGGCACTTCGAGCTTCTTGCCCGACAGGGTGCGCGGGATCCCCGGCACGGCCGCGATCTCGTCGGGCACGTGGCGCGGCGACAACTCGGTGCGCAGGGCCGCCTTCAGCTCCTTGACGAGGGTCTCGTCGAGGTCGTGCCCCTCGGCGAGGGCGACGTAGAGCAGCAGGCGGCCCTCCTGGCCGAGCCGGCCGGTGTCGATGACGAGGCTGTCGGCGACGGCGTCGAAGCGCTCGACCACGCGGTAGAACTCGCTGGTGCCCATCCGCACCCCGCCCCGGTTGAGGGTCGAGTCGGAGCGGCCGTAGATGACGCTGCCGCCGTCGGGCAGGATCTTGATCCAGTCGCCGTGCCGCCAGACGCCGGGGTACTCCTCGAAGTACGACTCGCGGTAGCGGCGGCCGTCGGGGTCGTTCCAGAACATGACCGGCATCGAGGGCATCGGCGCGGTGATGACCAGCTCGCCGACCTCGTCGGTGACCGGGTTCCCCGACGGGTCGAACGCCTCGACCCGCGCGCCCAGCGAGCGGCACGGGATGACGCCCGCGCGGACCGGCAGGGTCCGGACCGCGCCGACGAACCCGGTGCAGACGTCGGTGCCGCCGGAGAACGAGCCGAGCTGGACCTCGCGCGACACGTCGGAGTAGACCCAGGCGAAGCCCTCGGGCGGCAGGGGCGAGCCGGTCGAGCCGACGCCCTTCAGCGCCTCCAGCCCGGCGGGCTTCAGGCCGGCCTTCATCGAGGCGACGATGTAGGGCGCGCCGGTGCCGAAGTAGGTCACGCCCTCGTCGGCGACGAGATCCCAGAGGGCGCCTGTCGAGGGGTGGGCGGCCGAGCCGTCGTACAGGACGACCGTCGCGCCGACCAGCAGGCCGCCGATGAGGTAGTTCCACATCATCCAGCCGGTGGTGGTGTACCAGAAGAACCGGTCGCCCTCGCCGAGGTCCTGGTGGAAGGTGAGCGACTTCAGGTGTTCCACGACGATGCCCCCGTGGCCGTGCACGATGGGCTTGGGCAGCCCGGTCGTGCCGGAGGAGTAGAGCACCCAGAGCGGGTGGTCGAAGGGCACCCGGTCGAAGGCCAGGTCACCGGGCCGGGTGAAGGAGTCCCACTCGGCGACCCTGACGGTCGCGTTGAGCGAGGGCAGCCGCGCGGCGATGTCGGCGACCACGCCGGTCCGGTCGAAGTGCCTGCCGTTGTAGGTGTAGCCGTCGACGGCGATCAGGACCTTCGGCTCGATCTGGGTGAACCGGTCGATGATCGCCGGGGCCCCGAAGTCGGGCGAGCACGACGACCAGATCGCCCCCAGCGACGCGGTGGCCAGGAAGGCGATCAGCGCCTCGGGGATGTTCGGGAGATATCCGGCGACCCGGTCGCCCATTCCCACCCCGAGCCGGACGAGCCCGGCCCGCGCTTTCGCGACTTCGTCGCGCAACTCCCCGAGGGTGTACGTCCGCCGCCCGCCCGTTTCATCCCGAAATATCACCGCAAGGCGGTCGGACGGACCTTTTAGCGCATTTTCCGCATAATTAATGGCACTACCGGCAAACCACTGCGTTTGCGGCATATCTCCGGAAATGACCGGACCATTCCCGCGGTCCCCGACGACGCCGAAGTAATCCCAGACGGCGGTCCAGAAAGCGGCGGGGTCCTCGACCGACCACGACCACAACCCGTCGTAGGAGCCGGGCCGGCCGACCGCCTCCTGGAAACGGGTGATCCGGGCATCCCGGATGACCTCGGCCGATGGGACCCAGAGCACGTCGCCTTCGCTAACCATGGCCCCATCCTGCTGCGAGGTCAGGGGGATGTCACTGTCGGCCCCCCACATAACGGTCGGTCAGCCGGGCCACCGCGGCGACCACCTCGGAGGCGTTCGTCAGGTCGGGCAGCACGATGTCGGCCCCGGCCTCGGTGAGCTCGGCGGCGGTCGACCGGCCCGAGGCGACCGCGATCATCGCCGCGCCCGCGATCCGGGCGGCCTGCACGTCGCGGGTCGAGTCGCCGATCAGGACGGCCTCGAAGGGGGCGCGGTACTTCTCCTTGGCCCGGCCCTGGGCGACCTGGAGGAGGCTGGCCTTGGGGTAGACCTCCTCGCCGTAGCCGCCGACCTCAAAGTCGACGTACTTGTGCAGGCCGAAGGCCATCAGCTTGTGGATGGCGTTCGACTTGATCGTGCCGGTCAGCACCGACTGGACCGTGCCGTCGAGGCGGGAGACGGCGTGCAGGGCGTCCTTGGCGCCGGGCATCGCCCGGCCCTCCTTGGCCAGCCGCTTGCGCCGGTCGCCGAACGACCGGGCCAGGGCCTCGATGAACCTCGGCAGGTGACTGTCGTCGACCGCGATGCCGTTGATCGCCAGGGTCTCGAAGATGATCTCCGAGTCGGGCCGTCCCATCGCGGGCGCCAGCTTCACGAGCGGACGCCCGGTGACCGCGCGGAACGCCTCGGCGTAGGCGTCCCGGGTGACGATCGTGACGTCGACCAGGGTCAGGTCGACGTTCCAGAGGACGAGTCGGCGGTCGATGGCTGCCTCCGGGGAGAAAGTATGGGTTCGCCCAGGGTAAGGCCCTCTGCCCTCAATCGGGTCAGATCAGATCCATTGCGTCTGAAAGCGAGTCGACGACCGGGAAGCCCAGCGCGGCGAGCTCGGCGCGGCTGGTCATGCCGCCGGTGTAGAGGATGGCGCGGGCCCCGACGTGCTGCGCCGCGACGCCGTCGTCGACGCTGTCGCCGATCACCACGACCGTGGCGGGGTCGAGATCGAGGGCCTTGACGTGGGCCTCCATGTGGTCGGCCTTGTGGTCGGCGCGGCCCGACGGGCGCAGGCCGTCGACCCGGGTGAAGTGGTGGTCGATGCCGAACTCGGTGATCTTGGGGACCAGCCGCTCGTGCTGCCACATCGACAACAACGACTGGCTGCGACCGGAGTCGCCCCAGGCGGTGAGGCTGGCGACCGCGCCCTCGGCCAGGAGGCAGGCCTCCATGAGCCGGTGGTAGTGGTCGTGGAAGCCCTTGTCGAGCAGCTCCCACTCGCCCTCTTCGAGGGCCCGGCCGATGATGCGTTCGTACGCGACCCAGATCGGGCGGCAGTAGACGCTGCGGAACCCGTCAAGGTCGATGGGGGCCACCCCGTAGGGGCGGAAGATCTCGTTGGTGGCGCTCACGACGGCGTCGGAGTCGTGAAAGAGGGTGCCGTTCCAGTCCCAGACGATGTGTGTCATAAGAGCCCCAGGTTATCCAAGGACGTCGGGGATCTCCTGGGTGGCGTACCAGAGCAGTTCGTGGGCCTCGGCGCCGTCGACGGTGAACTGGGCGTCGTCGTCGCCGGCGTCGGCCGCCTTCAGCGCCAGCGCGGCGGCCTCGACGTCGGGCACCGCCGACTCCTCGTCGACGTGGGCCGCCTGGATCAGCCGCATCGGGACCGGCGCGCCGAGCCTGACCCGGCCGCGCTCGGCGACGTCGGGGCTGACCTGGACGTCGGCGTCGGGCACCTCGGCCGCGATCACCACCCGGCGGGCGGGGGCCGTCACGCCGTCGGCGAGGTCGGCGGCGATCATCCGCAGCGACGCGCGGGCCGCCTCCGTGAGGGCCACGTATTCGAGCTCCTCGGTGTCGCCGGAGACGTACCACTCCACGAGTGCGGGCGTCACGGCGAAACCGGTCAGCGGCGCGGGGCCCAGCTCACCCGCGGCGGCCGTGCGGGCCAGCGCGGAGAGCGTGCACGGAAGGTAGACACGCATGCGACGAGTGTGCCAGCAAGTCACGGAAGGGCGCGCAACGGCACCTTCAGCAGCGTCTCCAGTTCGGCGATGGTCGAGTCGGCGTGGGTGTGCAGGATGCCGGTGAAGCCCAGCTCCCGCGCGGCGACGATGTTGCCCTCGATGTCGTCGATGAAGACGCACTCCGACGGTTCGAGCCCGACCAGGCCGACGGCGTGGGCGAAGATGCGCGGCTCCGGCTTGCGCATGCCGACCTCGCCCGAGATGACGACGGCGTCGAACGCCTCGTCCCAGCCGGTGCGGTCGTACTCGTTGCCCCACGAGTTGGACACCAGGCAGGTCTTGTACCCGGCCTTGCGGGCCCTGCGGAGCATCTCGAACATCGCCTCGACCGGCAGGAACCCGGCGAACATCCGGGTCAGCAACCCTTCGGCGACCGGCGGGACCCCGTCGAGCGTGCGCAACTCGGCGGCCAGACCGGTCTCGAAGGCCAGCGCGGTAATCTCCCCGCGCTCCAGCGTGTGGATCGGGTTCTCGGCGCCGCCGCCGTACGCCGCCGTGATGAGGCCGCGCATGACGTCGCGGTAGTGGTCGGCGTCGATGTTGTCGCCGACCAGCCACGTGTTGATGGACTCGGCCATGCTCGTGGTGAGCACTCCGGCCCAGTCGATTAGCACCCCTTTGACCGTCATATGGTCAAAGGGTAGTCATTTCGCGGCGGTGCTGATCCGCCGGGCCACGGCCCGGTGCTCGCCGGTCTTCATGAGCTTCACAGCCTCGGCCGGGGTCGGGAAGGTGCGCGGGCTGTCGAGGCGGAACTCCCGCTTGAGATGCAGGATGCGCTCGACCGACTGGTTCAGCCGGGTCGCGCTGATGCGGCCCGACTCCACCGCCGCGAGCACCGCGTCACGCGCCACGTCGAAGTCGGGCGGCATGAGCAGGATGTCGGCCCCGGCCAGGATCGCCCGGACGGCCACCTCGCCGTCGCCGTACTTCTTGCGCACGCCGTCCATGTTCAGCGCGTCGGTGAAGACGACGCCGTCGAAGCCGAGCTCGCCGCGGAGCACCCCGGTGAGGATCTTCTTCGACAGGGTGGCCGGGTCGCCCGACGGGTCGAGCGCGGGCATCACGATGTGGGCGCTCATGACGGCGTCGACGTCGTTGGCGATGGCCTCCTTGAACGGCGGCGCGTCGAGCTTCTCCCACTCCTCGCGGGTGTGGTCGATGACCGGCAGCGAGGTGTGGCTGTCGACGTTGGTGTCGCCGTGGCCCGGGAAGTGCTTCACCGTCGCGGCGACCCCGCCGTCGCGGAAGCCCTGCACGGCCGCGCCGACCATGTCGGCGACCTTCTCCGGATCGTTCCCGTAGGCGCGCGGCCCGATGACCGGGTTGTTCGGGTTGACGTTCACGTCGGCGACCGGCGCGAAGTCGAGCGAGATGCCGAGCGCGTTCAGCTCCTCGGCGGTGACCCGGGCCGCGTCGCGGGCGTTGCGCAGGTCGCCGGTCTGGCCGATCACCGAGGCGCCGGGCATCTCGGTGACGATGCCCTTGAGCCGGGAGACGATGCCGTTCTCCTGGTCGACGCCGATCAGCAGCGGCACCTTCCCGGCCGCCGAGCGCAGCCCGGCGGTGAACGTGGCGACCTGGCGGGCGCTCTGGATGTTGCCCGTGCCGGGGAACAGGATCACCCCGCCCAGGTGGTACTTCCTGATCACCTCGGCCGGGCTGCCGACGCCGTAACGGGCCAGGTTCTCCTGGTGGGCCGCTCTGGCCGACGAGCCGTAGAGCACCGGCATGAGGAGCTGGCCGACCTTCTCCTCGACCGTCAGCTCCGCCGTCGGATCTTCGGTGGGAGACGGCGACGGGGGAGGAGGCGGGGCGACGACCGTGGTCGTCGGGGAACTGGGGAGAGCGGTGCGTGGCGGGGTGGTCGAACACCCCGCCACCACGACGAGCAGACCGGCGCCGAGCAGCGCCCTGTGGAGGGACACCTCAGACACCGTAGTGGTTAGAGCCCCAGATCACCCAGGCCGGTCAGGCAGGCCCTGGCCGCCTCCTTCGCCTCGGACGCGCCCGGTGCCGACCGGGCGGCGTCGGCCGCCGCGCGGCACTGGTCGAGGGTGTGCCGGGCCAGCGACGCACGCACCCACGGCAGCGCGGGGGCGCCCATCGACAACGACGTCACCCCGAGTCCGACCAGCACACAGGCCAGCACCGGGTCGGCGCCGGCCTCGCCGCACACGCCGCAGCCCTTCCCGGCCGCGCCCGCCGCCCCGGCGGCCAGCGCGATCAGGTCCAGCACCGCCGGGTGCCACGGATCCTGCAGCTCGGAGACGCCGGCGACCTGGCGGTCGGCGGCCATGGCGTACTGGGTGAGGTCGTTGGTGCCGATCGAGAAGAAGTCGACCACCTTGGCCAGGTCGCGGGCGCGCAGCGCGGCCGACGGCACCTCGATCATGATGCCGGCGGTCTCCAGCCCGGCCGCGTGGCAGGCGTCGGCGAACCAGGCCGCCTCGGCGACGGTCGCCACCATCGGGGCCATGACGTAGGGGATCGCCTCGGCGCCCTCGGCGGCGCGGGCCAGCGCGCCGAGCTGGGCGGCCATCATGTCGGGGTAGCGGCGGAACATGCGCAGGCCGCGTTCGCCGAGGGCCGGGTTGGGCTCCTCGCCGGGCGGCGGCAGGAAGGCCAGCGGCTTGTCGGCACCCGCGTCGAGGGTGCGGACCACCACCCGGCCGCCGGGGAACGCGTCGAACACGGCGCGGTAGGCGGCCTGCTGCTCCTCCTCCGAGGGGGCGTCGGCGCGGTCGAGGAAGAGGAACTCGGTGCGGTAGAGGCCGACGCCCTCGGCGCCGTTGGCCAGCGCGGCTTCGAGGTCCTTCGGGCCGCCGACGTTGGCGAGCAGCGGGACGGGGTGCCCGTCGGCGGTGGCGCCGGGCCCGGTCGTGCCCGACAGCGCCTCGGCGCGGGCCCGCGCGGTCGCGACGGCGGCCTGCGCGGCGGCGGGTTCGGGCTCGATGACGACCTCGCCGGTCGCGCCGTCGACCAGCAGCAGCGTGCCCGGCACGAGGGCGGTCGCGCCCGCGCAGCCGACGACGGCCGGCACGCCCATCGCGCGGGCCAGGATCGCGGTGTGACTGGTCGGCCCGCCGTCTTCGGTGACGAAGGCGGCGACCAGGTTCCGGTCGAGCAGCGCGGTGTCGGCCGGGGCCAGGTCACGGGCCACCAGGATGTACGGCTCCGCCGCGTCGACCGGCACCCCGGGCATCGGCGCCCCGGTCAGCCGGGCGACGGCGCGGTCGCGGATGTCGTCGAGGTCGGCGACGCGCTCCCCCAGGTATCCCCCGGCGGCGGCCAGCAGGTCGCGGTAGGCGCCGAAGGCCTCGTACACGGCCCTCTCACCGGAGACCCCCGCGTCGACCAGTTCGTCGACGCCGTCGGCCAGGCCGGGGTCGCGGGCCATCATCGCCTGGGCCGACAGCACCTCGGCGGCCTCTCCCCCGGCGCGCTCGCCGCGGGCCTCCAGGTCGGCGGCCACCTCTTCGAGCGCGGCCTGGACGCGGGCCTTCTCGGCCGCGGCGTCGCCGTCGTGGACGGCGCCCTTCGGGGGCTCGGGGATCGAGCCGACGAGCAGGTGGGCGGCGGCGTAGCCGGTGCCGGGGCTGACCCCGGAGCCCTTGAGCGTGGTGGCCATCAGGGCGCCCCGGCGATCGAGGCGAGTTCGTCGAGCAGCTCCTCGGCGCCGTCGCCTTCGGTGCTGATGGTGATGGCGTCGCCCTTCTTCACGTCGAGGGCCAGCACCGACAGGATGCTCTTGGCGTTGACCGGCGCGCCGTCGCCCTTGGCGACGGTCACGGTGGCCGGCGATCTGGTCGCGGTCTGCACGAACGTGGCGGCCGGACGGGCGTGCAGGCCCACCTCCGCCTCGACGATGAGCCTTCGTTGCGGCACGCTGCCTCCTCAGGGTCCGGCGGTCCGGACCACTCATCCAAACACCCGGTTCGGGGTCAATGCCAGTCGAAGAGGGGATCGCCCGCTTCGACCGGTCCGCTCACCACGCCGGAGACGCTCTCCGGCCCGGCGTCCAGGGCGATCACCGGACAGACCGGCGAATACCCCTCCTCGTCGACGGCATGCGGGTGCCAGGCGACGACAGGTTGCCCGGCCGTGACGAGGTCGCCTTCCACCACCAGCAGCTCGAAGCCGGCACCGCGCAGCTTCACGGTGTCGACCCCGAGATGGGTCAGCACGCCCCGGCCGTCGTCGCCGACGACGATGTAGGCGTGCGGGTGCAGCTTGACCAGCCGCCCGGCGATCGGCGCGACCGCGACCTGCGGCCCCCGCGCCGGGTCGACGGCCGCCCCCGGACCCACCATGGCCTGCGAGAACACGGGGTCGGGCACGGCCGGCAGCCCGACCACGCGGCCGTTCACCGGAGAGTGGACGGTCGTCAAGCGGAGTCCAGCAGGTCGTCGATGTCGCTGGCGATCGTGTCGGCCTCCGGCCCGACGACGACCTGCACGACGTTCCCGGTGACCATCACGCCGTGCGCGCCCGCCCGCTTGAGGACGTCATGGTCGACCTTGGAGGCGTCCCGCACCTCGGTGCGGAGCCGCGTGATGCAGGGCTCCACCTCGATGATGTTGGCCGGCCCGCCCAGTGCCGCGACGATCTTTGCCGCATCCGCCATGACGCCTCCCTCTGGATCTCTGGCCGAACCCTACTCGTCGGTCTGGGTGACCTTGTTCAGCCCGCGGGGGGCGTCGGGGTCGTACCCGAGCCGGCGCGCCAGCGCCTCGGTGAGCAGCTGGCCGGGCACGATCAGCCCCAGCGGCGCCACCCATTCGGGCAGGTCGGGACCGTTGAGCGAGGCCGTGGAGGCGCTCGCGAGCGCGTGCCCGCCGCCGACGCCGTAGGCCGCCGCGCCCGCGCCGGTCACCCGCTCGGCCAGCGCGATCGTGCCCGGCAGGGTCGGCCCCTCGCCGGCGGCGACCAGGATCGCCGGGGTGTCGGCGTCGACGACCGCGATCGGCCCGTGCAGCAGGTCGGCGTAGGACAGGCCCATGGCGTGCAGGTAGCAGGCCTCCTTGAGCTTCAGCGCCAGTTCGAGCGCGGTCGAGAAGGCCAGCCCGCGCCCCGACACGACCACGCCCGGCTTGTCGGCCAGCCCCTCGACCAGGGCGTCGAGGTCGCCCGGGTCCTCGATGAGCTTCTGGATCGCGTCGGGCGCCTTCTGGAGATCGTCCTTGTGGACGTCGGCGCCGAGGCCCAGCGCCAGCACCGCCATGGCCGCCAGCTGGGTCGTGTACGTCTTGGTCGCCGGCACCGCCTTCTCCTCGCCCGCCACCGTGCACAGGGCGAGGTCGGCGGCCTGGGCCAGCGGGCTCTGCTCCCCGCCGTTGGTGATGGCCACGGTCTTCGCGCCGCAGTCGCGGGCCCAGTCGAGGGTCTCGACGATCTCCTCGGTCCGCCCCGACTGCGAGACGGCCACGGCGAGCACGCCGTCGAGGTCAATCCTGCGGCGGTAGGTTGTGGCGATGGACGGCGCGGCCAGCGCCGCCATCCGCCCGGCGTGCGACTCGATCAGGTAGCGGCCGTAGATCGCGGCGTTGTCCGAGGTGCCGCGGGCGATGAACAACAGGTGGCGGGTCTGTCCGGCGAGAGAGGTGACATCGGGGATTCGGGGGAGCAGGGCGTCCAGCGTGGCGCGCAGGGCGGCCGGCTGTTCGGCGATCTCACTGCGCATCTTCGTCGTCGTCACGTGCCCATCCTGTAATCGGTCCGTACGTTGACAGACATTTCGGCGGTGTGGTCTAGTCCGGACTAGACCAGTACGAACCATAACAAAGCGGAGAGGGGAGGCGACAGTGGCCGGCATCGACGCCCGGGGGACCGGCGCCACGATCGACCCCGACAGCCCAGTCCCGAAGTACTTCCAGCTCCGCGAGATCATCCTCGACCTCATCGAGAGCAACGAGTTGCCCATCGGCGCGGCGATCCCGTCGGAACGGGAGCTCTGCCAGCGCTTCGGCCTCTCCCGCATGACGGTACGCCAGGCGGTGGATCACCTGGTCAGCGAGGGGCGGCTGCACCGCGTACCGGGGAAGGGCACCTTCGTCGCCCGCCCGAAGATCGAGCTGGCCCTCCAGCTCACCTCGTTCAGCGACGACATGCGCGCCCGCGGCCTGGAGCCCGGCAGCCGCGACCTCGACCGGCGGGTGGTCCGGGCCAGCGCCCACCTGGCCCGCGAACTCGGCATCGCCCCGGGTGACGAAGTTCACTTCATCGAACGCCTCCGCACCGCCGACGGCGAGCCCCTGGCGATCGAACGCGCCCACATCCCCCTGGCCCTCGCCCCCGACCTGGAGAGCTACGACCTCTCCGGCCGATCCCTGTACGCGCTCCTGGAGTCCCGGTACGGTCTGATCCTCGACGCCGGGGAACTCACGATCGACGGCGGAATCGCCGACCCGAGCGACGCCGACCTGCTGAAACTCCCGCGCGGCGGAGCCGTCCTGCTGCTCTCCCGCCGGTCCTACGCCGGTGGTGTCTGCGCCGAGCTGGGCGTGTCGACCTACCGGGCCGACCGCTACCAGCTCCGTACACTCCTGGAGCCACGGCGGGCCTAGAGACCCGGGAGGAACGATGGCCGCCACGATGACCGTGTTGTCGCGGATCGGGCGCTCCCTCATGCTCCCGATCGCGGCCCTCCCGGCCGCGGCGATCCTGCTCCGGATCGGCCAGGACGACCTGCTCGGCCGCACCTCCAATGAGACCCTCGACAAGGTCGCCCGGATCGTCGGCGGCGCGGGCGGCGCCCTGTTCGACGCCCTGCCCCTGCTGTTCGCGATCGGGGTGGCCGTCGGCTTCGCCCGGAAGTCCGACGGCTCGACCGCCCTGGCCGCCGTGGTGGGCTACCTGGTCTGGGACCGGGTCACCCACCTGATGTTCTTCGACTCCTCGCTGCGCCCCCGCGTCGCCCAGACCGTGGTGACCGCCGGCACCCCCGCCGAGACCCTCAACCTGGCCGCCGCCAACCCCACCGGAGTGCTGGGCGGCATCCTGATGGGCCTGGTGACCGGCCTGCTGTGGCAGCGCTACCACCGGATCAAGCTGCCCGCCTGGCTGGCCTTCTTCGGCGGACGCCGCTTCGTCCCCATCCTGACCGCCCTGGCCGGGCTGCTCCTGGGGGTGCTGTTCGGCCTGATCTGGCCCCCGATCGGCCAGGCGCTGTCGTCGTTCGGCGACTGGCTGGCGACCCACTCGACACTCGGGGCCGGCATCTACGGCGTGGTGAACCGGGCCCTGATCCCGCTGGGCATGCACCACTTCGTGAACTCGATCGTGTGGTTCACCGTGCCCGAGTGCACCGTCGGCGGCGTCCACACGGCGGGCGACCTGAACTGCTACTTCGCCGGCCAGGACGGCGCGGGCGCGTTCATGGCCGGGTTCTTCCCGGTGATGATGTTCGGCCTCCCGGCGGCGGCCATCGCGATCTGGCGCGCCGCTCCCCCGCACCGCCGCAACGCGGTCGGGTCCATCATGATCTCCGCCGCGCTGGTGTCGTTCGTCACCGGCATCACCGAGCCGATCGAGTTCGCCTTCATCTTCGTGGCGCCCGTCCTCTTCGTGGTGCACGCCCTGCTCACCGGGTTGTCGATGGCCCTGGTGGCCGGGCTGGGCGGGCGGCTGGGCTTCGGCTTCTCGGGCGGCGCGATCGACGCGGCCCTCAACGCGACCAAGGACAACACCCACGGCTTCGCGCTGATCATGGCCATCGGGGTCGTCTACTTCGTGGTCTACTACGCGGTCTTCACGTTCCTGATCAGGCGCCTGAACATCATGACCCCGGGCCGCGACCCGGAGTCCGACCTGGACGCCACGACCTGACCCGGCTTCCGGCCTCGCACTGTCAGTTGAAGTGACCATCGCCGGATCGTCCGGCGGTCCATACCAACCTCGCCGCTTCTATCGGCATGTATGCCGATCCGGCCACCCCGGTGCGACGGGAAACCTACGGTCGCGTATCCGAGCGCTCCGCCCGAAACCTCTATCAGGTGTCCCTAACCACCGACGTCCCGGAGCCTCGATGCCTCTCCCCCGGCTCGCCCCGATCCCCACGCCCGACCCCGTGTACGGCCACCTCGCCGACGTCCACCCGCTCGTCCCCCGCACCGAAGAACCGCCGCGCCACCCGGCCCCTCTGACGCACGGGTCCCTGGCCCTGGCCGCCGAGCTTCCCTCACCGGCCCCCGACGAGCGGCGGCTGCGCGCCCTGGTCCAGGCGCTGGCCGAGATCCTGGCCGGACGTCGCCCGCCGCAGACCATCCAGAACCGGCTGAGCGCCCCGGCCTACGCGAGCCTCCTGCGCGCCGGGAAGATGATCGACAGCACCCGCCCGCCGTGGGTCGGCGTGCCCCGCGTCCAGCACCCGAACGACGACACCGTGGAGATGTGCGCCCTGGTCCGCTGCACCCCGCGCAGCCGCGTCCTGGCGGCCCGGCTGGAGCGCCGCGGCGTGCAGTGGGTGCTGACGGAGTTCGAGACGGCCTGACCCTGTCTGGGCCGCTGTGCGCCGCCTGGCGAGGGCCGGCGCATGGCGGCCGGCCATCGGACAGGCGAAAGCCCTCTCCTTCACGATGAAGGAGAGGGCTTCAGCTTGGTGAGGTCAGGCGGTCGCGTTCTTCGGGTCGCCGTGGCAGCGCTTGAACTTCTTGCCCGAGCCGCAGGGGCACGGGGCGTTGCGCTCGACGTTGCCGTAGTTGGCGCGCTGTTCCGGGGTCGAGCGGCGGACCTCGACCTCGCCGTCTTCGCCGGGGCCCGAGTAGCTCATCTGCTGCGGGCGACGGAGCGCGTTGGCGATGATCGAGCCGGCCTCGGCCACGGCCGCGTTGGGCTGGGCTCCCGCCTCGTAGGAGATCGGGCTCTCCGCGACCGGCTGCGGGGGCTGGTAGCGGAACAGGAAGTTGACCGAGTTCTCCTTGATGCCCTCGAGCATCGCGGCGAACATGTCGTAGCCCTCGCGCTGGTATTCGATCAGCGGGTCGCGCTGGGCGTAGGCGCGGAGGGCGATGCCCTCCTGGAGGTAGTCCATCTCGTAGAGGTGCTCGCGCCACTTGCGGTCGAGCACGTCGAGGATGACCCGGCGCTCGGCGTCGCGCAGGACCTCGGCGCCGAACTCCTCCTCGCGCTTGCGGTAGGCGGCCAGGATGTCGGCCTTGACCCGCTCTTCGAGCAGCGCGGCGTCGATGCCCTCGCGGCCACCGGCCTCCTCGGCCAGGTCGTCGATCTTGAGGGAGATCGGGTAGAGCTGGCGGAAGGCGTTCCAGAGCTTGTCGAGGTCCCACTCTTCGGCGAAGCCCTCGGAGGTGGCGCCCTTCACGTAGCCGCTGACGACGTCTTCGATGAAGGTGTTGACCTGGTCGTGGAGGTCGGCGCCCTCAAGGACCTTCTGGCGCTCGGCGTAGATCACCTTGCGCTGGCGGTTCATGACCTCGTCGTACTTGAGGACGTTCTTGCGGATCTCGAAGTTCTGCTGCTCGACCTGGTGCTGGGCCGAGGCGATCGCCTTGGACACGATGCCCGACTCGATCGGCTGGTCTTCGGGGATGTTCAGCCGCGTCATGATCATCTCGACCCGGGCCGAGTTGAACAGGCGCATCAGGTCGTCTTCGAGCGACAGGTAGAAACGCGACTCGCCGGGGTCGCCCTGACGGCCGGACCGGCCGCGCAGCTGGTTGTCGATGCGGCGGGACTCGTGGCGCTCGGTGCCCAGGACGTAGAGGCCGCCGAGGGCGGTGACCTCTTCGTGCTCGGCCTTGACGGCTTCCTTGGCCTTCTCCAGCGCCTCGGCCCAGGCCTTCTCGTATTCCTCGGCGGTCTCGACCGGGTCGAGGCCGCGGCTGCGGAGTTCGAGGTCGGCGCGGAACTCGGGGTTGCCGCCGAGCATGATGTCGGTGCCTCGACCGGCCATGTTGGTGGCGACGGTGACGGCGCCCTTGCGGCCCGCCTCGGCGATGATCGCGGCCTCACGCGCGTGGTTCTTCGCGTTCAGCACCTCGTGGCGGACGCCCTTGTGCTTGAGCATGCGCGACAGCCGCTCGGACTTCTCGACGGAGGTGGTGCCGACGAGGACCGGCTGACCGGCCTCGTAGCGCTCCTTGATGTCGTTGACGACCGCCATGAACTTGGCGTCTTCGCTCTTGTAGACCACGTCGGACTGGTCTTTGCGGATCATCGGCCGGTTCGTCGGGATCGGCACGACGCCCAGCTTGTAGGTCTGGTGGAACTCGTTGGCCTCGGTGGCCGCGGTGCCGGTCATGCCGGACAGCGTGGTGTAGAGGCGGAAGTAGTTCTGGAGGGTGATCGTGGCGAGAGTCTGGTTCTCGTCCTTGATCTTCACGCCTTCCTTGGCCTCGATGGCCTGGTGCATGCCCTCGTTGTAGCGGCGGCCGTGGAGGACGCGGCCGGTGAACTCGTCGACGATCAGGACCTCGCCGTCGACGACGATGTAGTCCTTGTCCTTCTTGAACAGTTCCTTCGCCTTGAGGGCGTTGTTGAGGAACTGGACGAGGTGGGTGTGCTCGGGCTTGTAGAGGTTGTCGATGCCCAGCAGGTCTTCGACCTTCTCGACGCCCGCCTCCAGGATGCCGACCGTGCGCTTCTTCTCGTCGACGACGTAGTCGCCGGTGCTCTCGGTGCCGTCCTTGCCCTCGACGCCCTTGCGGAGGCGGGGGACGATCTTGGCGAACTCGGAGTACCACTTGCCGGACTGCTCGCCGGGACCGGAGATGATCAGCGGCGTGCGGGCCTCGTCGATCAGGATCGAGTCGACCTCGTCGACGACGGCGAAGTTGTGGCCGCGCTGGACGAGCTCCTCGATCGACCACGCCATGTTGTCGCGCAGGTAGTCGAAGCCGAACTCGTTGTTGGTGCCGTAGGTGATGTCGGCGGCGTACTGCCGGCGGCGCTCGTCGGACGGCATGTTGGCGAGGATGCAGCCGACCTCGAGGCCGAGGAAGCGGTGGACGCGGCCCATGGTCTCGGAGTCGCGCTTGGCCAGGTAGTCGTTGACCGTGACGACGTGGACGCCCTTGCCGGAGATGGCGTTGAGGTAGGCCGGGAGAGTACAGGTGAGGGTCTTGCCCTCACCGGTGCGCATCTCGGAGATGTTCCCCATGTGGAGGTTGGCGCCGCCCATGATCTGGACGTCGAAGTGGCGCTGGCCCAGCACCCGGCGGGCCGCCTCGCGGACCACCGCGAAGGCCTCCGGCAGCAGGTCGTCGAGGGACTCGCCCTCGGCGTGGCGATCGCGGAACTCCTGGGTCTGTGCCCGCAACTCCTCGTCGGAAAGGCTCTTGAAGTCCTCTTCAATGGAGTTGACCTGCTCGGCGATACGCTTCAACTTCCGCAGCGTCTTGCCTTCGCCGGCGCGGAGAATCTTGTCGAGAATGGCTGCCACTTTTGTAAAGCTCCTCGCAGGTCTGAGGACGAGACACACTTCCCCTGTGCCATGGTAGGCCGTTCGACCACCAGACACAGCCACCACGGGATTCAGCGGGGAGCGGCGCGGCGGACCGGGGGACGGGGTCGATAGGCTCAACCCTGTCAAACGTAGGGAGACCGTCCGGTGTTCCGGTCAGGAACGCACAGGGCGCGAGTCGGGTAGGGCGGAATGGCAGAGACCTCACACCAGGGAAGCCACGCGGGCAGCGCGAAGTCGTGGGTGGCGGTGACGACGATCCTGATCGGCACGATCATCAGCGGCGCGGGCCTCACCGGCCTGGGCGCCGACACCTCCAACTGGACCATGGTCTGGGTGGGCGTCGGCGTGTCGGCCGTGGGCGCGGTGCTCGCCCTGGTCTTCGACGTCTTCTCCGACGTCGTGATCGACGCCCCGCGCGTCATGGACGCCCGCGACCACCACAGCCCCTTCGAGCACTGAGCCGAATTGTCGGTCCGCCCGACTACAGTCGGCCGGATGGACCTCACGGCCGATGAAGCACGGCGGCTGATCCTGCGCGCCCAGGGGTTCCTGGGCGCCGGGGGCCGCAAGGGCGGCCCCGCGGGCATGTTGCGCCGCCTGGGCGCCGTGCAGCTCGACACGATCTCGGTGCTGGCCCGCTCCCACGAACTGGTGGCCTATGCCCGCCTGGGCGCGATCGGCCGCCCGGCGGTCGAACAGGCCTACTGGAGCGGGTCGGCCTTCGAATACTGGTGCCACGCCGCCTGCATCCTGCCCATCGAACACTGGCCGGTCTACGCCTTCCGCCGCCGCGCCTACCGCGAACGCAGGTTCCGCTGGCACGAGGTGCCCGCCACGGTGGGCGACATCCTGGAGCGGGTCCGCCGCGACGGCCCCCTGACCACCGGAGACATCGGCGGCGCCAAGAAGGGCGGGCCGTGGTGGGACTGGTCCGACGCCAAGATCTCCATCGAGTTCCTGCTCGACGTCGGCGACGTGGTCTGCGTACGGCGCGAGGGCTGGCGCCGCGTCTACGACCTGGCCGAACGCGCGATCCCCGTCGAGCACCGGGAGATCGACCTGACCGACGAAGAGTGCGTGACCCGGCTGACCTCGATCGCGGGCCGGTCCCTGGCCGTGGCGACCCGGGCCGACCTGGTCGACTACACGAGGGTCCGCGACAAACACGCCGCGATGCTCGACGACGCCCTGCTCAGCGGCGCGAGCGGGCTGCTCCCGGTGACGGTGGCGGGCTGGCCGGCGGCCAGAAAGGGCGGCCCCAACGCCTGGGCCGACCCCGAGGCGCTGGCCCTGGGCGAGGCGCGAGGCCGCCACCGCACCACCCTGCTCAGCCCCTTCGACTCCCTGATCTGGGAACGGGCCCGCGCGGAACGCGTCTTCGGCATGGCCCACCGCCTGGAGGCCTATGTCCCGAAGGAGAAGCGCGTCCACGGCTACTTCGCGATGCCGGTCCTCCACGGCGGCAAACTGATCGCCCGGGTCGACCCCGCCCGCGAGGGCACCACCCTGGTCGCCCGGCGGGTCACCCTGGAGCCCGGCGTGAAGAAGCTCGACGCCGTCGAAGAGGCCCTGCGCGAGGCGGCCACCTGGGTCGGCTGCACGGGCCTGCGCGTCGAGGAGATCAGGTGATCTCTAGCAGGCGTTCCCTGACCGCGTAGACGACCGCTTCCATCCGGCTGTGCAGTTGCAGCTTCTCCAGGATGTTGCGGACATGGTTCTTGACCGTGTTCTCGGAGATGAAGAGTTCCTTCGCGATTTCGCGGTTGTTCATCCCCTTCGCCACCAGCCGGAGCACTTCCATCTCGCGGTCGGTCAGGCGGGGCACCGGAAGCTGGGGCGGCCGTTCGGCCTCTTTGCGGCTGATGCTGGCGAACTCGGTGATCAGCTTGGTCGCCATGGCGGGGTTGATGAACGACTGCCCGCTGTGCACTCCCCTGACCGCGTCGGGGACCTCGTCGATCTGCACGTCTTTCAGCAGGTAGCCGGTCGCGCCGGCCTTGAAGGCCTCGAAGAGGTCCTCCTCCTCGTCGGAGGCGGTGAGCATGATGATGCGGGTCGTCGGCATGCTCTCCTTGATCGCCCTGGTCGCCTCGATGCCGTCGCGTCTGGGCATCCGCACGTCCATCAGCACGACGTCGGGCAGCAGCTTCTCGGCGAGCGCCACGGCCTCCTGACCGTCGCTCGCCTCACCGGCGACCTCGATGTCCGCTTCGGCCTGGAGGGCCAGCACCAGGCTGCGGCGGATCAGCGAGTGATCGTCGACGATCAGCACACGGATCGGCTCACCGCGCCCGGTGGGGCGGCTTGCGTCGTCTCGCACGCTGCGGTCACTCACAGCTCCTCCTCGTCGGGGGGCCAGGTAGCTGGATCGCCATCATGACATGGCTTCCGCTACTGGCGAGGATCTCGCACGCCATGCGCCCCGCACCGGGCGGGGCGCATGGTCGTTCAGGTTGGAAGGGGTGGCGCGAATCAGCCCTCGACGAGCCGCAACACGCCGTAGTCGTATCCGCGACGCCGATATACGACGCTCGGGTGGCCGCATTCTTTGTCACGGAAGAGGAAGAAATCGTGGCCGACCAGTTCCATCTCCAGCAGGGCCTGGTCGATGGTGATGGCGTCGGACTGGTGGAACTTCTCGCGGACGACGAGGGGGCCGTCGCCGTCCTGCTCTATCGGGATGATGGGTTCGGTGTAGCCCTTGTCTGGCTTCTGCGGCGGGATGTAGTCGTCGTGGAGCAGTTCCGGCTCGGGCAGCTTCGCCACCGGTTCGCCCAGGCCGCCGTTGTCGGCCAGGGTCGCGGTGAACTCGGCCACCGACGGAGGGCAGTTCTTCCCGTGATGGATCTTGCGGCGGTCGCTCAGCCGCCGCAGGCGCGATTCCAGCTTGCCCAGAGCGATCTCGAGCGCGGCGAACCGGTCGTCTGCCGCCGCCTCGGCCCGGACCGCCGGGCCCTTGGAGTGGATGGTGAGTTCCACCCTCTCCCTCTGGTCGCTCATCCTGGGGTTCTTCTCTCGCGAGACCTCTACGTCAACCCGGATGAGTCGGTTGTCCAGTCGCTCGATCTTGGCCAGCTTGGAAGTCACGTGATCGCGGAAACGGTCGCTCACTCCGGTGTGCCGTCCCTTGACGATGATGTCCACGCAAAAGCCCCCTTCGCCTATCGACTGACATGAAGGAGCACCCGTTCGGCCGACCTGGTCTTCGTCCCCACATCCGCCTGCTGAGGGGTTCGCAGCTCCACGCCACTACTGCCCTTCTCTTCTGGCAAGAATCATCTGGATTCTTGGGAAGGCAGGTCTTACCTCTAAGCCGCACCGTGATCGGTCGACCAAGAGTCGCCTTACGTGGACCGTTTCGCCTGCGGCTGGCATCGGCTAGCCAGGCCGAACCCCGGTGGGGACTCGGTCCGGCGCAACCACGGACCCGAACGGGTGCCATGTCCTGAACGCTAGTCGCTGACCGGCCGTATGTCAGCCGCGAGCCACGCCAAAGGATCACTTTCGGTGATTTTTCCTGGGGATGCGGAGGCCTTCGGGGGCATAGAGGCAGGCGGGGCGGGGTGCCGGACCGCCTGGTCAAGGCGCTCCCGAACTGGGAGTTCGCAAGTTTGCCGACACCCGGTTGTCACTCCGAGGCCAGGTCGTTATTTGACTGTTTCTTTACCCAGAGTGATGTCGGCGAATTTGTGACCGCCGGGCGTGTCGCATGACCGGCACCCGTTTTCGGGTCGCCGCAACGGTGACCGCGAAGGCGGTCTGGGCACCGGCCGCGCGCAGCGCACGGGCCGCCTCGGCGAGCGTCGCACCGGTGGTGACCACGTCGTCGACCAGCACGACCCGGCCCTTCGGCACGGCTCCGGAGGTGAACGCCCCGGCCAGGTTGGCGGCCCGCTGGGCGGAGGTCAGGCCCGACTGGTCGGCGACCTTCCGGGCGGGCCGCAACACCGGCGCCACCGTCACGTGGGCGCCTCCGGCGCGCAACCGCCTGGCCGCGACCTCGGCGATCCGGCGTACCGGATCATGGCCTTTGGCTCTTCTCGACCGGCGGGTGCTGGGCACCGGGACCAGCACCAGCGGGCCCGCCTCCAGCGGCAGGCGGGCGAGGGCGCCGGCCAGGCAGGCGCCCAGCGCGGCGCCGAGGGCGGTGCGGCCCCGTTCCTTGTACGCGATCAGCACCCGCCGGGCCACCCCGTCGTAACCGGCGGCGGCCCAGCACTCGGGCAGGCCGTCGGGGGGCGCCTCAGGCAGGTGGAGGTGGGGCGCGGCGGTCAGTTCGGCGGCGCATTTCGCGCAGACCAGGGCCCCCCGGCCGCCGCAACCGGCGCACCGAGGGGGGACGAGCAGATCGAGCACCGCGTCGAGCACGCGGACCACCATGACACTCCCTGCCGACACTGACGAAAGTTCACCCCAGAGGGTAGGCGGGGAAGCTGGAGCCGTCGTCGACGAGGGTGGTCCACTTCTTGCCGTCCCACACCGTGATGGCGCCGTTCTCGTCTCTGGCCAGGATGCGCGAATCGGTGCTCGTGATGGACGTGAGGCGCTTGGACAGCTCGATCGGGGTCTTCTCGTCGCCGTCCATGATCGGGTAGGCTGCCAGAGCCTGCTGGGGGCCGTTCGGGGAGTCCTTCTCGGTCAGCACCAGCAGGGTGGTGGCGTCTCGCCAGGCCACGTCGATGATCTCCTGGCCCTCCTCCGCGGGCACCAGGGTCTCCAGCGCCCCGACCCGGTAGGTCGGGCTGCGCACGATCGAGCCTATCTGAACGGTCGGCCCCGCCCCGTTGTCGGCGACGACCGCGACCCTGACCCCGTCACGGGCCACCCTGAACGCGGTCACGCCGGCGTTCTCCAGCTCGGGGGCCAGCACGGGCGACTGGTGGCCGGCCGTGGTGGCGTGCCAGACCTGCGACTTGCCGCCGGCCGTCTCGACCGCCCAGACCTGGCCCTCGCGGTCCCACGACGGCGGGGTGAGGCGGCCCTGGGCGTTGATCCAGCGCTGCCACGGGCTGCCGGCCACCAGCTGGGTGACCCAGATCCCCGTCTCGTCGCCCATCAGGGCGGCCACCTGGTCGCGGCCCTCGGCGGAGACCGCGGTGTGGTTGAACGGCCGGGTCGGCTGCCCGGCCGCGCCGAGCACGGCCGTCGGCTGCTCCTCGTCCTTGCCCGCGACCCGGAACATCCGGCCGTCGCGGACGAAGTATCCGGCGGCGTCGCCGGTGATCACCGACGGGTTGTAGGTCGGGTATTCGGTCGGCTTGAACCGCATGCCGCCGCCCGGGAACGCCTCGCCGTTGACGAGGATCTCGATGTAGCGCCCGCCGACCCGGTCGGCGCCCAGCGACCAGGCGAGCTGCGCCTTCATCGCCTTGATGCGGTCGGGGCTGTTGCGCAGGCCCGCGATCGCCGACGAGAAGTCGACGTAGAGCGTGTCGCCCTCGATCTCGATGCCGTTGAGCTCGGTGCCCTTGGGGAAGACGTTCTCGACCGCGCCGGCCAGCGGGCCCGTCGGGCCGTTCAGCAGGGTCCGGATGAGCGACTCGGGCAGGCCACGGCTGGGGTCGATCGGCACCCGCACCCGGTCGGCCACCAGGCCGTTGAACGACGGGTTGGGGAAGTAGACCTCCACGGGGGCGTACGCCCTCGTGAGGTCGGCGCGGAGCAGGATCAGGCCCTGGGGGGCCTCGGCGATGCGCCACTCGCCGTTGACCCGGACCAGCGTGAACGCCTCGTCGAGCGTGCCCTCGGAGGCCGCGCGGTAGCGGCCGCCCGCCTCCAGGGTGCCGACCTGGCGGCCCTTGAACGACACGACGAACTTCTCGGCGTCCTCTTCGGGCAGGTCGTCGGCGAAGCGGCAGTCGCAGACCCGCGTCGCGGCGGCCCAGGGTTGCCAGGTGGCCGCCGCCGCGCCGGTCAGGTACTGCCGGGCGATCTTGCGCTCGGGGTCATCGAAGCTGGCCATCGCGGCCTGGAAGCCGCGCACGATCTCCACGGCAGTCGCGTCGGGCCGGGGCGGGGAGGCCAAGATCCGGACGTAGGTCTGGCTGAGGATGTCGCCCCCGCGCTCGTCCTCGCTGGCCGTGGGCGGGTTGCCGCTGGCCGGCACGATCGTGCAGCCCGTGAGGGTGGCGAGCGTCGCCACCAGCGCCAGAACCCGTCTCCTAGTCGACATCGAACACCCCCGACTCCCCCGCGGCGGCCGACAACACGGGCGTGGCGTGCCCGCGCCAGGTCCGGCGCATCTCGACCTCCGGCGGCACCAGCGGCAGCGGGGAGCCCTTCAGCACGCTCCCGGCCGTACGCGGCAGCGAGAGCCGGAACTGGGTGCCCTCGCCCGGCGAGCCCCAGGCCTGGAGCCAGCCGCCGTGCAGGATCGCGTCCTCGCGGGAGATGGCCAGGCCGAGGCCGGTGCCGCCGATGGTGCGGGCGCGGGACGGGTCGGCCCGCCAGAAGCGGTCGAAGACCATGTTCTCCTCGCCCGGCCGCAGGCCGACGCCGTGGTCGCGCACGGCCACGGCCACCGCGTCGCGGTCGGCGCCGAGGGTGACCACGATGTCCTTGCCCTCGCCGTGCTCGATCGCGTTGAACAGCAGGTTGCGCAGGATGCGCTCGATCCGCCGGGTGTCGCACTCGGCCATGCACGGTTCGGTGGGCAGCCGCAGCTCGAAGCGGGTGGCGTGGCGTTCGGCCAGGGCCTCGGAGTCGCCGACCGCGCGCAGCACGACGTCGCGCATGTCGACCGACTCGAGGTCGAGGGTGGCCGCGCCGGCGTCGTAGCGGCTGATCTCCAGCAGGTCGGCCAGCATCGACTCGAACCGTTCGAGCTGGGCCTGCATGAGCTCGGCCGAGCGGGCGGCCATCGGGTCGAAGTCCTCGCGGGCGTCGTAGAGGAGGTCGGCGGCCATGCGGACGGTGGTCAGCGGGGTGCGCAGCTCGTGGGAGACGTCGGAGACGAACTGGCGCTGCACCTGGGAGAGCTCCTCGAGCTGGTGGATCTTGAGCGCGAGGTTGGAGGCCATCTCGTTGAACGAGGTGGCGAGGCGGGCCAGGTCGTCTTCGCCCCGGACCTTCAGGCGCTCTTCGAGGCGGCCGGACGCCAGCCGCTCGGCGGCCTGGCGGGCCAGCCGCACGGGGGTGACGACCTGGCGGGTGACCAGCGAGGCGATGGCGGCCAGCAGCAGCACCAGGCCGGCGCCGACCAGCACGAGCAGCTGGAGGACCGAGCTGAGGGTCTCCTCCTCCTCGTTGAGCGGGAACAGGTGGTAGACCTCGTAGGTGCCGTTGACACCGCTGAAGACCCGCGAGCCGATGACCAGCCCCGACACGGTCTCACCGGTCAGGTAGCGCAGCGGGCTGTAGCGCGACTCCGTCTGGTCGGTGGTGTCGGTGCGCACCTGCTGCCGGAACCCCCGCGGCACGCTCTTGTTGGCGTCGATGTTGAGGGTGGCCCGGTCCTGGCCGACGATGCTGTCGTTGAAGATGACCACCGCGTAGCGTGCCCCGGCCCGCTGCGCCAGCACGTTGATGGCCTGGTCGGCGGGGTCGAGCGGGACCTGCGTGTCGGGGTCGGACTGCTCGCCCGCGTCGGGCTCGCCGTTGCCCGCCAGGTAGTCGGAGACCGTCAGCACGTTGGCGCGGGCCTCGGCGGTGGCGGCGTCGGTCCGGCCGGCCAGCATCGTCTTGTTGATCGACTGGAACAGGAAGACGCCCAGCACGGCCACGACGACCATCGAGATCAGCATGGTGGAGGTGACCACCCGCATCTGGAGGGAGCGCCGCCAGGCCGAGCGCGCCCTGCCCGCGATGCGCCGAGCACGGCGACGGACCCCCCGGGCGATCTGCCGGGGGGTCCGTCGGGGCCGTGGCTTGGGCATTCAGATCACAGGGGCGGGATCAGGCTGGACCGGCTTTGTAGCCGACGCCGCGCACCGTCACGACGATCTCGGGGTGCTCGGGGTCCTTCTCGATCTTCGCGCGGAGCCGCTGCACGTGGACGTTGACCAGTCGCGTGTCGGCGGCGTGGCGGTAGCCCCAGACCTGCTCCAGCAGCACCTCACGGGTGAACACCTGGCGCGGCTTGCGGGCCAGCGCGACGAGCAGGTCGAACTCCAGCGGCGTGAGGTTGATCGTCTCGTCGAACCGCTTGACCGAGTGCCCGGCGACATCGATCGTGATGTCTCCTATCTGCAGGATCTCGGGGGTCGGCTCGTCGGTGCGGCGCAACCGGGCGCGGACCCGGGCCACGAGCTCCTTGGGCTTGAAGGGCTTGACGATGTAGTCGTCGGCGCCCGACTCGAGGCCCAGCACGACGTCGATGGTGTCGCTCTTGGCGGTGAGCATCACGATCGGGACGCCCGACTCGGCGCGGATGCGCCGGCAGACGTCGATGCCGTCGGCGCCGGGCAGCATCAGGTCGAGCAGGACGAGATCAGGGCGGGTGTCGCGGAACGCGTCGAGCGCCTTGTCGCCGTCTGACACGAAGGACGGTTCGAAACCCTCCCCGCGCAAGACGATGCCGAGCATCTCGGCGAGAGCGGCGTCGTCGTCGACGACCAGCACGCGTCCTTTCATGGCCCCTCATTCGTTACTTCGGCGCAGCTAAGGAGGTATTTGGGCGATTTATCGGAAGGTTACCCGTGACCCTGCGGTGGATGAAACACGACCGTGACAAAGGACGAAGTTTAGGCCCAAATAGCTGGCCGTGCCGCTACCGTAACGAGAATCCCAAGAACAGGTCACGTTCCAAGTGTGCTCCACGCGGACCCGCGGCGGGCGTTCGTCACGCCGAGACGAGCCAGGACAGGCGCGGGCGGGCAACGCGGAAGGAGTCACCCATGACCGCCAGGGCACTCATCATGCCAGGATTGGGACATGACAGACGGCCCCGGCGATCGTGAGCAGCCACCTCCCGGCTGGTCGCCCCAGCAACCGCCCGCCTACGGTGCGCCCGGCCCCTGGGCCGACCCCAACGCCCCCGGCTCCTATCCGCCGCCCGGCGGCTACCCGCCCCCGCCGCCTCCCCCGCCCGGCGGCCACTACGGCGGCGGCCACTACGGCGGCGGTTACTACGGAGCGCCGGTGCTCAAGCCCGGCATCATCCCGCTGCGCCCGCTCCAGATGAGCGACATGTACAACGGCGCGGTCTCGTTCATCCGGGCCAACCCGAAGGCGACGCTGGGGCTGTCGGCGCTGGTGGTGACGGTCGCCGAGATCATCACGCTGGCGATCCAGCTTCCGATGTTCGGCGCCGTCGCCGACATCGCGCTGATCACCCCCGAGGCGGCCGAGGCCGACCCCGAGGCCGTTCTCGGCCCGGTGTTCGCGTTCCTGGGCAGCGCGCTGCTGGGCGGCGTCGTGACCGCGGTGGCCATGGTGGTGCTGACCGGCATGCTCACCGGGATCATCGGCCGGTCGGTCTTCGGCGAGCAGATCTCCATCGGCCAGGCCTGGGACATCGTCAAAGGCCGGATCCTGCCGCTGGTCGCGCTGGCACTGCTGCAGGCGCTGATCGTGTTCGGCGTCTTCCTGGTGCCGGTCTTCCTGGTCGCCCTGCTGGGCGCGGCCGGGTTGCCGACCGGGGCGGTGGTGCTGCTCGCGCTGGTCCTGTTCACCGGCGGCGTCTGCCTCGCGGTGTTCCTCTACACCAAGCTCAGCCTGGCCGGTCCGGCGATCGTGCTGGAGGGCATCGGCGTCGGCACCGCGATGAGCCGGTCGTTCCGGCTGGTCAAGGGCGACTTCTGGCGGGTGTTCGGCATCCTGCTGCTGACCGCGGTCGTGGTCGGCCTGGTCGCCGCGGCGGTGTCGGCGCCGTTCTCGCTCCTCACCTCGTTCGGCGACCCCGCCGCGTCGGTCAGCACGGCGGAGTTCTACGTCGGCGCCGTCCTCGCCGGCGTCGGCGCGATCATCGCCGGCACCATCACCAACCCGTTCTCCGCCGGGGTCACCACTCTCCTGTACGCCGACCGCCGCATGCGCGCCGAGGCGTTCGACCTGGTTCTCCAGACCGAGGCCGTGGAGCGTCAGCAGGGCGCGCCGGGCACCGCCCCCGAGAACCTGTGGCGCCCGCGCAACCCCTGGTCATGAGTCGATGGTCATAGACGTCCCCGTCGAGATCGGCCGGGAGGCCGCCAGAGAGGCCGCCCTCCGGGAGCTCGCCGACCCGGCCTACCCGAAGCCGTCGTGGCTCGACCGGGTGCTCGACCGGGTCTGGCAGTTCATCGCCGAGCTGATCGCGCGGGCCGAGGGTGTTCCCGGCGGGTGGTTGTCCCTGACGGTGCTCGTGCTGATCCTCGCGGTCATCGTGGTCGTGCTGGTGCGGGCGGCCCGGAAGGCGCCCCGCACCCGGCGGCCGGGCGTCGACGGCCTGTTCGGGCAGACCCGGTTGTCGGCCGCCGAACACCGGGCCCTGGCCGAGCGGCACGCCGCGGCCGGAGAGTGGGCCCGGGCGATCCGGGAACGTCTCCGCGCCGTCGCCCGTGAGCTGGAGGAGCGCACGATCGTGGAACCCATGCCGGGGCGTACGGCCGGTGAGCTGGCCGCCGAGGCGGGCGGGGCGCTGCCCGCGCTGGCCGCCGACCTCGACCGGGGCGCCCGGACGTTCGCCGACGTCACCTACGGCGGGCGTCCGGGCACCCCCGAGGGGTACGCCCTGCTCACCGAGCTCGACACGGCGGTCCGCGGCGCGAAGGCGACCCTGCGATGACGTCCATAACTCCCACGATCACCGACCGGTGGCGCTCGTGGCGCGGCGTGCTGGGGGCGCTGGGCCTGATCGTGCTCGCGGCCACGCTGATCGTGCTGCTGGGCGGCTCCCGCAACGGCGGGCGGCTCGACATCGAGGCGACCACGCCCTGGGGCGCCCGCGCGCTGGCCGAGCTGCTGCGCGCGCAGGGCGTCGAGGTGAACCAGGTGACGACGTTCGACGACGCCGTCGAGCAGGCCGAGGGCTCGCTGCTGGTGGTGGCCCGGCCCGAGTTCCTGGCCGACCCCGCCAGGCTGGCCGAGCTGGTCGGCCGGCCGGGGGCCCGGCTGCTGATCGCGCCCACCGAGCCGGTGCTGCGGGCGCTGGCGCCCGGAGTGACCGCCTTCCCCGGCTCCCCCGAGACGGTCCGGAAGCCCGGCTGCGGCCTGAGGGCGGCCGTGCTGGCCGGGGACGCCCTCGTCGGCGGCTCGACCTTCACCGACGCCACCTGCTACGGCGGCACGGTCGCCGTCGTCGGCGACACCACCCTGGTCGCGTCGGGCTCGTTCCTGACGAACGGGAGACTGGCGGAGAACGGCAACGCCGCGCTCGCGATGAACCTGGCCGGCACCCACCAGAGGGTCACCTGGTTCGCGCCCCGCGCCCCGCTCGGGGCGCCCGAGGGCGGCGAGAAGTCCATCGAGCAGCTGATCCCCGCGAACGTGGGCTGGTTCACCTGGGCGCTGGTCCTGGCGGTGCTGCTCACCGCCCTGTGGCGGGGCCGCCGCCTCGGGCCGGTGGTCGAGGAGCGGCTGCCGGTGGTCGTCCGGGCCGCCGAGACCGTCGAGGGACGGGGCCGTCTCTACCGCGCCCGCGCGGCCCGCGACCGGGCGGCGCTGGCGCTGCGCGAGGCCGCCCTGGCGCGGATGACCCCCCGGCTGGGGCTCACCGCGACGGCCGGCGAGAACGAGATCGTCACGGCGGTGGCCGCCCGGACCGGGCAGGATGACGGACAGGTTCGCCGGACCCTCTACGGCGACGCCCCCGGCGGAGACGCCGCCCTGGTCGCCCTCGCACGCGACCTCGACACCATCGAAAGGCAGGTACTGGACTCGTGACGACACCTGACGCCTCCAGGGAGGCGCTGGCGGCGCTGCGCGCGGAGGTCGCCAAGGCCGTGGTCGGGCAGGACGCGGTGGTCTCCGGTCTGGTGATCGCGCTGCTCTGCCGGGGCCACGTGCTGCTCGAAGGCGTGCCGGGTGTGGCCAAGACGCTGCTGGTGCGGACGCTGGCCACGGCGCTGTCGGTCGACTTCAAGCGGGTGCAGTTCACCCCCGACCTGATGCCGGGCGACGTGACCGGGTCGCTGGTCTACGACGCGCGCACCGCCGAGTTCGAGTTCCGGTCGGGGCCGGTGTTCACCAATCTGCTGCTGGCCGACGAGATCAACCGCACCCCGCCGAAGACCCAGGCCGCCCTGCTGGAGGCCATGGAGGAGCGCCAGGTCAGCGTCGACGGCCTGCCCCGGCCGCTGCCCGACCCGTTCATCGTGGCGGCGACCCAGAACCCGGTGGAGTACGAGGGCACCTACCAGCTTCCCGAGGCGCAGCTCGACCGTTTCCTGCTGAAGCTGACCGTCCCGCTGCCCGGCCGCGACGACGAGATCGCGGTGCTGCGGCGGCACGCCGAGGGATTCGACCCCCGCGACCTGTCCCACGTGAAGCCGGTGGCGAGCGCGCAGGACCTCGCGGCCGGGCGGGCGGCGGTCGCCGAGACCCACGTGTCGCCCGAGGTGCTCGCCTACGTCGTCGACCTGGCCAGGGCGACCCGGCAGTCGCCGTCGCTGGGCCTTGGGGTCTCGCCGCGCGGCGCGACCGCGCTGCTGGCGGCGGCCCGCGCCTGGGGCTGGTTGTCGGGGCGCGACTACGTGACGCCCGACGACGTGAAGGCGCTGGCCCGGCCCGCGTTGCGGCACCGGGTGCAGCTCCGTCCGGAGGCCGAGCTGGAGGGCGCGACCGCCGACGGGGTGCTCGACGGCATCCTGGCGTCCGTCCCCGTGCCGCGCTGATGGCGCTGACCGGGCGGGCCGCGCTGCTGGCGGTCGCGGGGGCGCTGGTCGTGCTCGCCGCGCCCGCGCCCGCTCTCGCGTTCTGGCTGGTCGTCGCGGTGATCGTGCTGGCCGTCGGGGTCGACCTGGCGCTGGCGGGCAGTGTGCGGGCGTTGCGGTTCGAGCGCTCCGACGATCAGCGGGTACGTCTCGGCGAGAGCGCCGAGGTCACCCTGCTGGTGGCCAATCCGGGCCGCCGCCGGGTGCGCGGCGTGCTGCGCGACGCCTGGCCCCCGAGCACCCGTCCGGCCCCCAGGGAGCACGAGGTCGACGTCCCGGCCGGGGAGCGCCGCCGGGTGACCACCACCCTGCGTCCGCTCCGCAGGGGCGATTTCACGGCCGCCGCGGTGACGGTGCGGGCGCTGGGCCCGCTCGGCGTGGCGGCCCGGCAGGGCTCCCACCGGGTCGACGGGCGGATCAGGGTGCTGCCGCCGTTCCTGTCCCGTCGTCACCTGCCGGCCAAGCTGGCCCGGCTGCGGGCGATCGAGGGGCTGAACCCGGTCCAGATCCGCGGCCAGGGCACCGAGTTCGACTCGCTGCGCGAGTACGTCGTCGGCGACGACGTCCGCTCGATCGACTGGCGGGCCACCGCGCGCCGGGCCGACGTCGTGGTGCGCACCTGGCGGCCCGAACGCGACCGGCGGGTGCTGATCGTCCTGGACACCGGCCGCACCTCGGCCGGGCGGGTGGGCGTCGACCCGGCGTCGGGCGACCCGAGCGGCTGGCCCCGGCTCGACTGGGGCATGGACGCCGCCCTGCTGCTGGCCGCCCTCTGCGCGCGGGCGGGCGACCGGGTCGACTTCCTCGCCTACGACCGGGCGGTCCGGGCCCAGGTGAGCGGCGGCGGCCGGGGCGACCTGCTGCCCGGCCTGGTGACCGCGATGGCGCCGCTGGAGCCGGCGCTCGTGGAGGCCGACGCCCACGGGATGGTGGCCGCCGTGCTGGCCCGCGCGCGGCGGCGCTGCCTGGTGGTCGTGCTGACCGACCTCAACGCGACCGCGCTCGACGAGGGCCTGCTGCCGGTCCTCCCCCAGCTCTCCTCCCGTCACCTCGTGCTGCTGGCCGCCGTGGCCGACCCCCGGGTGGCGGCGCTGGCGGCCGGACGCGACGGCGCGGCCGAGGTGTTCGAGGCGGCGGCGGCCGAACGCCAGCGGGTGGAGCGCCGCCAGGTGACCGCGCGGCTGCGCCGTCACGGGGTCGAGGTCGTCGACGCCCTGCCGGGCGACCTGGCCCCGGCGCTGGCCGACGCCTACCTGAACCTGAAGGCCGCGGGCCGCCTCTAGGCCGTCGGCACGTGGTCGGGGGCGTCGGCGATGTCGCCCGTCTCGCCGGCTCGCGCGGCGCGGCGGCCGTAGCGGACGACGTACAGCAGGAAGAGGATCTCCGCGGCGGCGCCGATCGAGATGCGGGCCCAGGTCGGCAGCGGCGAGGGGGTGACGAGGGCCTCGATGAGGCCCGAGACCAGCAGCACCACCGCGAGCCCGAGCACCACCGCGACCACCGCGCGGCCCTGTTCGGCGAGCACCTGCGCGCGGGGGCGCGGGCCCGGCGCGATCAGCGACCAGCCGACCCGCATGCCCGCCCCGGCGGCCAAGAACACCGCCGTGAGCTCCAGCAGCCCGTGGGGCGTGATCAGCCCGAAGAACACGTCGCCGCGCCCCGAGTCGATCATGATGCCGCCGACCAGCCCGACGTTGGCGGCGTTCTGGAAGAGGATGTACGGGATCAGCACGCCCCCGATCACCGACGAGGCGACGCACTGGGCGGCCACCCACGCGTTGTTCACCCAGACGTGGGTGGCGAACGACCCGGCCGGATTGGCGCTGTAGTAGTCGGCGAAGTCGTGCTCGACCAGCTGCCTGATCTCTTCGGGGGTGCCCATCGCGGCCCGCACGTCGGGGTTGGCCGCCACCCACACCCCCACCGCCACCGCGACGACCGACGACGCCACGGCCGCGCCGAGCCACCACCGCCACGACCGGTAGCAGACCACCGGGAAGGAGACCGTCCAGAACCGGAGGAACTCCCGCCAGGCGGGCGCGTGGGCGCCGGTGACGGCCGACCGCGACCGGGCCACCAGGGCGGAGAGGCGGCCGGTCAGCACGCCGTCGCGGGACACCGAACGGGCGATCGACAGATGGGTGGACACCCGCTGGTAGAGCTCGACCAGCTCGTCGACCTCGGGGCCGGTCAGCTTCCGCCGCCTCTTCACCAGGTCGTCGAGCCGGTCCCAGGTCGGCTGGTGGGCGGCTCGGAAGGCGTCGATGTCCACGATCGCGAGCCTAGTAGGGTCAGGACATGTCCGATGTGCCGCGCCCTGACGTCGTGACCGGCGACGCCGTGGCGCTCGACGTGCCGCTGGCGCAGTTGCCGATCCGGGTGGTCGCCTTCCTGCTCGACCTGGTCGTGCAGATCGTGCTGCTGGTCGGGGCGCTGCTGCTGATCGCGTTCGCCGCGGGCGACATCGACGAGTCGCTGGCCACCGCCCTGATCATCGTCTCGATCGTGGCGGTCGTGGTCGGCTACCCGGTGACCTTCGAGACCCTGTCGCGGGGCCGCAGCCTCGGCAAGATGGCCCTCGGCCTGCGGGTGGTCGCCGACGACGGCGGGCCCGAACGGTTCCGGCAGGCGTTCTTCCGCGGCCTGACGGCCGTCGTCGAGATCTACATGCTGACCGGCGCCCCGGCGGTGATCTGCGCGCTGGCCAACCAGAAGGGCAAGCGGCTGGGCGACCTGTTCGGCGGCACGCTCGTGATCTCGGAACGGGCGCCGAAGGAGACCGGGTCCCCGCCCGAGATGCCGCCGCAACTCGCCGCCTGGGCGGCCACGCTGGAGCTGACCGGCCTCACCGACGACCTGGCGACCGTGTCACGGCAGTACCTGACCCGGCTGCCGGAGCTCTCGCCGATCGCCGCCCACGAAATGGGTTTGCGGATCGCCTCACAGGTCTCCGCGCGCGTGCAACCCCCGCCCCCACCTGGGGTTCCGCCCTATGCCTACCTGGCCGCCGTGCTCGCCGAACGCCGCCGCCGCGACATCGCGAGGTTTAGCCAAAAACGGCAGGGGCAGTTGTGACGAACGCAGGCATGGGGCACGCCTGCAGTGGGGTTGGGCGGGTACGTCCGGAGCGCAGAGGGAGAGGCGAACCGGTCGTACCCGCCCGTCATCTCGGCTCAGGTGACTGGCCTTGAGCGAACCGAGTGATATGACCGTAGTACGGCAGATTGCCGGTATCCATGGGGTAACACAACTGTTTCTACGAACCTGAACGCCAGCTGTGCAGGTAGGCCTCTTGATCGGCGGTCAGCCCGTCGATCGTGATGCCCGCCGCCGCCAGTTTCAGCCCCGCCACCCGCGCGTCGATCCCGTCGGGCACGTCGTAGACCCCTGGCTTGAGCGAGGCGTGCTCGGCCGCCAGCCAGGCCACCGTGAGCGCCTGGGCGGAGAACGACATGTCCATCACCGCCGCCGGATGTCCCTCGGCCGCCGCCAGGTTGACCAGCCGGCCCTCGGCCAGCAGCAGCAACCGCCGGCCGTTCACGACGAACTCGTCGGTGTTGGGCCGCACCTGGTAGTGGACCTCCTCGGCCATGGACTCCAGGGCGCGCACGTCGATCTCGACGTCGAAGTGGCCCGCGTTGGCCAGGATCGCGCCGTCCTTCATGAGGGCCAGGTGTTCGGCCCTGATGACGTCGCGGTTGCCGGTGACCGTCACGAACACGTCGCCGATCGCGGCCGCCTCGGCCATCGTGGCCACGCCGTAGCCCTGGAGCGAGGCGTCGAGCGCCTTCACCGGGTCGATCTCGGTCACCACCACCCGCGCGCCCAGGCCCTTGGCCCGCTCGGCCACGCCCCGGCCGCAGTAGCCGAAGCCGGCCACCACGACCGTCCGGCCCGCCAGCAGGGTGTTGGTGGCCCGCATGATGCCGTCGAGCGTCGACTGGCCGGTGCCGTAGCGGTTGTCGAACATCCGCTTGGTGCGGGTGTCGTTCACCGCCACCATCGGGAACCTCAGCGCCCCCTCGGCGGCCATCTGGCGCAACCGGATGATCCCGGTCGTGGTCTCCTCGCAACCGCCCTTGACCACCAGGTCGGAGCGTTCGGTGTGCAGGATGTTGACCAGGTCGCAGCCGTCGTCGAGGACGATGTCGGGCCCGATGTCGAGGGCCCGGTGGATGTGCCGGTAGTAGGTGTCGCGGTCGACCCCCGCCCTGGCGTGCACGGCGATGCCGTAGCCGGCCAGGGCGGCGGCGACGTCGTCCTGGGTCGAGAGCGGGTTGGAGGCGGCCAGCGCGATGTCCGCGCCGCCCGCCTTCAGCGCGCCCATGAGCACCGCCGTCTCGGCCGTGACGTGGAGGCAGGCGGCGACCTTCAGCCCGTCGAGCGGGCGGTCGCCGCCGAACCCCGCGCCGATCGCGGTGAGCACCGGCATGGCGCGCGACGCCCACCCGATCCGGCGCTCACCGGCCTCGGCCAGCACGGCATCCATGATCAGTAGCGGTAGTGGTCGGGCTTGTAGGGGCCCTCGACGTCGACGCCGATGTACTCCGCCTGCTTCTTGGTCAGCGTGGTCAGCTTCACGCCGAGCGCGTCGAGGTGGAGCCGGGCGACCTTCTCGTCGAGGTGCTTGGGCAGCACGTACACGCCGATCGGGTAGGCGTCGGTCTTGGTGAACAGCTCGATCTGCGCGATCACCTGGTTGGTGAAGGAGTTCGACATGACGAACGAGGGGTGGCCGGTGGCGCAGCCCAGGTTCATCAGGCGGCCCTCGGCCAGCACGATGATCTGCTTGCCGTCGGGCCAGCTCCAGGTGTGGACCTGGGGCTTGACCTCCTCCTTCACGATGCCCGGGATGCGGGCGAGGCCGGCCATGTCGATCTCGTTGTCGAAGTGGCCGATGTTGGACACGATCGCGTTGTGCTTCATCTGCGCCATGTGCTCGGCGGTGATGATGCCGAAGTTGCCGGTCGTGGTGACGAAGATGTCGGCGATGCCGACGACGTCCTCCAGGGTGGTGACCTGGAAGCCGTCCATCGCGGCCTGGAGGGCGCAGATGGGGTCGATCTCGGTCACGATGACGCGGGCGCCCTGGCCGCGCAGCGCGTCGGCGCACCCCTTGCCGACGTCGCCGTAGCCGGCGACCACGGCCACCTTGCCGCCGATCAGCACGTCGGTGGCGCGGTTGAGGCCGTCGATCACCGAGTGGCGGCAGCCGTACTTGTTGTCGAACTTCGACTTGGTGACCGAGTCGTTCACGTTGATGGCCGGGAAGAGCAGCTGGCCGTTGTTGAACATCTCGTAGAGGCGGTGGACACCGGTGGTGGTCTCCTCGGTGACGCCCTTGATCGCCTCGGCGGTCTTGGTCCAGCGCTGGTCGTCGTTGACCGTGCGGCGGAGCAGGTCGAGGATGATGCCCCACTCCTCGGGGTCGTCTTCGGAGGCGGTCGGCACGACGCCGCCGGCCTTCTCGAACTCCGCGCCCTTGTGGACGAGCAGGGTGGCGTCGCCACCGTCGTCGAGGATCATGTTGGGGCCGGTGCCGTCAGGCCACTGCAGGGCCTGGTCGGTGCACCACCAGTACTCCTCCAGCGTCTCGCCCTTCCAGGCGAAGACCGGCACGCCCTTGGGCTCCTCGACGGTCCCCTCGGGGCCGACGACGACCGCGGCGGCGGCGTGGTCCTGCGTGGAGAAGATGTTGCACGAGACCCAGCGCACGTCGGCGCCGAGGGCGACCAGCGTCTCGATCAGGACGGCGGTCTGGATGGTCATGTGCAGCGAGCCCATGATCTTCGCGCCCCGGAGCGGCTGGGAGGCGGCGAACTCCTTGCGCGTCGCCATCAGGCCCGGCATCTCGTGCTCGGCGAGGCGGATCTCCTTGCGGCCGAAGTCCGCGAGCGACAGGTCGGCGACCTTGAAGTCCATCTTGGGGTGTCCCCTCTCGTAGCGTCCTCTGCCACTGTAGGGCCGAACACCACCTGCGAGCGCCGAACCTGACACAAGAATGTAAGAATAGGCGTATGCGCATCACGGAGGCCGCCGCCAAATTGGGCATGTCGCCCAGAATGCTGCGATACCGGGAGGCCCTCGGGCTGCTCCCGCCCGTCCGCGATCTCGGTTCCCACCGCCGCTTCGGCGACGAGGAGCTCGCCGCCGTCACCCAGGCGATGGAGCTGGAGAAGCGGTTCGACGTCTCGCCCGGCGAACTCGCCTTCGCGCTGCGGGCGTTGTCGGAGCCGGTCGTCGCCCAGGCCGTGAGAGACCTGGGCGTGCGGATCGGGCGCATCCAGGCGCCCCGCAGGGCGCTGGACTTCGAGAAGGAGAAGGCGCTACGACTGCTGCGCGGTCGTTGACGACGACGCGTCGATGGCCGGTTCGAGGTAGATGATCCGGGCGATCGGCACGGCCGCGCGGACCCGCTGCTCGGCCTCGTCGATGCCCCGGGCGACCTCGGCGGCGGTGTCGTCGTGCTCGACGGCGATCTTGGCGGCGACGAGCAGCTCCTCGGGGCCGACGTGGAGGGTGCGCATGTGGATGACGCGGGTCACCTCGGGCGCGCTCTGCAGGGCCTCGCGGATCTGGGCGTCGATCTCGGGGCCGGCGCTCTCACCGATCAGCAGCGACTTGGTCTCAATGGCCAGCACGATCGCGATCGCGCCGAGCAGCACGCCGATCATGATGGTGCCGATGCCGTCCCACACGGGGTTGCCGGTGACCACGGCCATGGTGACGCCGAAGAGGGCGAAGATCAGACCGAGCAGCGCGCCCAGGTCTTCGAGCACGATGACCGGCAGCTCGGGCGACTTCGACCGGCGGATGAACTGCCACCAGGTCAGGTTGCCCTTGTGCGGCAGCGACTCCTTGATCGCGGTCCGGAACGAGAACGCCTCGGCGATGATCGCGAAGATCAGCACGCCGAACGCCCACTGCGGCGTGCTGAGGTCTTCGGGGGCCTGGATCTTGTGGATGCCCTCGTAGAGGGAGAACAGCGCGCCGATCGTGAACAGCACGACCGCCACCACGAACGAGTAGAAGTAGCGCTCACGGCCGTAGCCGAACGGGTGCTGTTCGGTGCGCTCCCTGGCCGCCCGCTTGCCGCCGAGCAGCAGCAGCGCCTGGTTCCCCGAGTCGGCCACGGAGTGGACCGCCTCGGCGATCATGGACGACGATCCGGTGAACAGGTAGGCGACGAACTTCGCCGCCGCGATCGACAGGTTGGCGACCAACGCCGCGACGATCGCCTTCGTTCCGCCACTGGCGCTCACGATGACACTCCCTCAGTTTTCGGCCAAAAGATCCTAACGGGCAATTCTGGCCTTCAACTCCCGGACCGCGCTCACCGGAGTGGGATCGATTCCATAACCAAGTGCCAGATAGACGCTGGCGAAGTCGGCCAGCCCGATCAGCGTCGCCAGCCGTTCAAGCGGATGACGCCCCTCGGCCATCAGCTCCGACACCCGCACGTCGCGGGTTTCGGCCAGCCGTACCGTGGTGCCGCGGGTGCGGGTCTCGCGTTCGTCCTCGTCGGTGTCGCGGAGCACGAACAGCCGCAGCTGGCGGCCCTGCGTGTCGGCGAAGATGTCGCGCTCGGCGAGCGGGCCGTCGAAGGCGGCCACCTGGTTGTGGGCGGCCTCGGGCAGCTCGCCGAAGATCGCCGGGTATTTGGCGTTCTCGTAGAGCTGGTGGACCAGCCGGTGGGCGGCCACGATCGGCAGCGCCGAGGAGCCCCACACCATCGGCACCGACTCGGCCAGCTCCATGGCCAGCGTCTTGCCGGGGTTGATGAACGTGTCGCTCGACGGCCGGCACCGGTGGGCCAGGTCTTCGAGCAGGGTGGCGGTGGATTCGTACACCGGCTCGGGGACGTCGGCCAGGCCCAGCGACGACGCCGCCACGATGAGCGGGACGGTCAGCGCCCACAGCGCCGCGCGGGCGTGGCCCTGCGCGGCGTCGACCGGGACGAACGGCGCCCCGCGCTGCGTGCACAGCGCCTGGAGCGGGGAGCCGGGGCGGCCGACGCCGACCAGGCGGCAGCCGCGCCGGGCGGCCTCCCAGGCCAGCCCGAGGGTCTCCTCGGTGGCCCCGGAGGCCGACACGGCGAACACCAGGTCGTTGGCGCCGATCCAGCCGGGCAGCCGGTGGCCGCTCGCGGTCGTGACCGGGATCGGCGCGCCGTTGCCGCAGATCGCCCTGAGGATCTCGCCCGAGACGCCGCTGACGCCCATGCCGAGCGTCACGACCGCCCTCGGGCGGCCCTCGGTGGCGACCACCCCCACGCCCGCCTCGGCGGCCAGCCGGCGGCCGGTGCGGACCTGGGCGGCCGCCGAGGCGACCGCGGGAAGCATGCCCGAGGGATCGGCCGCGACCAGATGGGCCTGGTCGTCGAGCAGCTCAGGCTCCCAGATCATGCCTTCCGTGCCTCGTCGACCAGCAGCACGGGAATGTCGTCGCGGACCGGGTAGACCAGGCCGCAGCTCGCGGAGGTGCAGGCCAGTTCGTCGGCCTCGGCCCGGAGCGGGGACTTGCACGCCGGGCAGGCCAGGATCTCCAGCAGCCAGTCGTCGATCTTCAAATCCCTCGAACCTCTTTCAGAACGTCGTCGCGCACGCCGGCCATGGTCACCTCGTCGTCGCCCTCGGCGTTGAGCCGGAGCAGCGGTTCGGTGTTGGACGGGCGCAGGTTGAACCACCAGGTCGGACCGGTGACGGTCAGGCCGTCCAGCTCATCGAAGGTAACACCCTCGCGGGACCCGAACACCTCGCGCACCTTGGCGGTGGCGGCGGCCTGGTCGGCCACCGTGCTGTTGATCTCGCCGGAGGCCGAATAGCGCGCGTAGGCGGCCAGCACCTCCGACAGCGGGCGGTCCTGCTCGCCGAGGGCGGCCAGCACGTGGAGGGCGGCCAGCATGCCCGAGTCGGCGTACCAGAAGTCGCGGAAGTAGTAGTGGGCGGAGTGTTCGCCGCCGAAGACGGCGCCGGTCCGGGCCATCTCGGCCTTGATGAAGGAGTGGCCGACGCGGGTGCGGACGGGCACCCCGCCGTTCTCCTTGATGATCTCGGGGACGCCGCGCGAGGTGATCAGGTTGTGGATGACCGTGGCCCCGGGGTGCTTGGCCAGCTCGCGCGCCGCCACCAGCGCGGTGATCGTCGACGGGGAGACCGAGGCGCCCTTCTCGTCGATCACCCAGCAGCGGTCGGCGTCGCCGTCGAAGGCGATGCCGAGGTCGGCCCCGTGCTCCACGACGGCCTTCTGCAGGTCGACCAGGTTGGCCGGCTCGATCGGGTTGGCCTCGTGGTTGGGGAAGGAGCCGTCGAGCTCGAAGTAGAGCGGCACCAGGTCGATCGGCAGCCCGGCGAACACCTCGGGCACGGTGTGGCCGCCCATGCCGTTGCCGGCGTCGACGACGACCTTCAGCGGCCGGATGGCCGACAGGTCGACGAGCGACTTCAGGTGGGCCGCGTAGCCGGGCAGCATGTCCTGGGTGGTGACGCTCCCGGTCGGGTCGGCCACCGGGACGCCCAGCAGCCCGAGCGCCCGGTCGCGGATCTCGGTCAGGCCCGTCTCGGAGCCGATCGGCACGGCCCCGGCGCGGCACATCTTCATGCCGTTGTACTGGGCCGGGTTGTGGCTGGCGGTGAACATGACGCCCGGCAGGTTCAGAGTGCCGCTGGCGTAGTAGAGCAGGTCGGTGGAGCCCAGTCCGGCGTTGATCACATCGGCGCCCCGGGAGGTCGCGCCGCGGGCGAAGGCCGCCGCGAGCGGGCCGGAGGACTCCCGCATGTCGTGGGCGATCACGATCCGATCGGCCCCCACCACCTCCGCGAAGGCCGCCCCCACGGCCTCGGCGATCTCCTCGTCGAACTCGTCCGGTACGACACCGCGTACGTCATACGCCTTGAAGATCTTGGCGAGGTCGCCCAATTCCGCCCCTATATGTCGCAGATCCCTAGGGTTGGAAGCCTAGTGGCCGCGCGCCTTCAGCGGTCGCGATTGGACTTGAGGACCCGGAGGTGACCACGACGGCCCACCTCGACGGCCTGGCCGGTCGGCTCGCCCGGCGCGGGGGCCGGACGGGCGGCCTCGCGGACGGCGTTGGCCAGCGCCTCGAGGTCGTCTCCGGACGGCGCGCCCGGCTCATAGGGCAGCCGCACGACCTCCCAGCCGCGGGGCGCGGTGAGCCGCTCGGCGTGCTCCGCGCACAGGTCATAGCAGTGCGGCTCGACGTACGTCGCCAGAGGGCCAAGAACCGCGGTCGAGTCGGCGTAAACGTACGTGAGTGTGAAGACGGCAGGCTGCCTGCAGGCGGTACGGGAACAGCTGCGGACGGGGCTCACGGAGGGACCGTATCCGGTCCGCCCGCACATTGCCACCACCCCGCCCCTCTTAACGAGCGTGTCGCCACAATCCGGACACCACCTGAACACGGCCCGAGCCCTAAGCTGACCTGATGACTCCTCGACGACGGGACCGCCACGGGCGGGGCATGCGGGGCCCCCTCGCGCCGTCCCACGTGCCGATCGCCAAGTCGCGCGGCGAGCGGTTCGACGACCTCGTGCTCGACGCCGTCGACCGGCTGCGCGTGCGATGGGCCAAGGAGCTGGCGGCGGTCGACTTCGGCGTCGAGGAGGTGCCCCCGGTCGCCGAGCTCCTCGACGGCCCGGCGCGGCTGGCCTCCGACCCGATCCCGTTCGGCCGGGCCGAACCGGCGCTGCGCGGCGACCCGGCGATGGTCGTGGTCTACCGGCGCCCGCTGGAGGCGCGCGCCCGCGACCGCGAGAGCCTGGCCGCGCTGGTGCACACCGTCGTGGTCGAGCAGGTCTCCACGCTTTTGGGGCTCACCCCCGAACAGGTCGACCCCGGCTACGACGGCTGAGACAGCACCGCCGACGGCTGCTCGGCGACCGGCGGCACGAGCGTCCAGGTGCGCGCCACGGCCAGCGGCTGGGCGGTGACGAGCTGCCCGCCCGCGGCGCGTTCCTCCATCACCCGCCCGCCGTAGACGGGCCCGGAGCCCGTCTTCGGCATGACGACCACGCTGAAGCCCTTGGCCGGGCCCTTCAGGATGATCTCCTTGGTACGGGCGGCGGGGATCGCCACCTCGATCGGGTCGGGCGCCTTCCCCTCGCGCGGCAGCAGCGTCACGGTGACGTCGGCGGCGGCGTCGGGCGCGCTCAGGATCAGCCGTGAGGTGACGGTCTTGGTCGAGCGGGCGTCGGCCACGACGCTGCCGAGGTCGATCGGCGGCGCCCCGGCGGTGAAGGCGACGTCGGTCCGGCCGCCGGTGCCGACGATCTTCAGTCCGGCGACCACGGGGGTCTCCGAGGTCAGCACGATCGCGGCGGGCTGGCCGGTCACCCCGGTCGACAGGTCGACGGTGACGACCGATCCGGCGGGCACCTCGACGGTCTCGCGGTTCTCCAGGGCGTAGGAGCCGTCTTTCAGCACGGCCTTGACGTGGACCACGGCGTCCGACTCGCCGGGGGCGGCGACGTAGAGCTCGCGGCGGCCGGCGCTGCCGGGCAGGCCCGGCACCACGACGCGCCCGGCCGGGGCGGTGGTCTGCGGCAACCAGTCGACGCCCTCGGAGGTGGCCGCCTCGACGGCGGCGGCGACCCGGCCCCGGCCGGTCGACACGTTCAGCGCCATGACCAGCGGCGACGGCGCGACCTTCTTGAGGTCGACGACGCGGTGCTCGCCCGGTTTGAGCAGCAGGCCGCTGGCCCGGTCGGCGATGACCTGGCCCTCGCCCGAGTAGACGACCAGCGCCACGTCGGCGGGGGCCGACTCGACGTTGGCGAGGTGGAGCCTGAGGTCTCCGGCGGCCGGGCCGGGCCCGACGAACCAGGCGTCGGCGCCGGGGTCGACGCACCGCACCCCCGCCAGGCCGCGGGCCTCGCCGCTCAGCGCGCGCCGGGTCTGGGCGGCCTCCAGCCCGGAGGCCATCGCGCCGGTCGCGTGCACCCGCATGGGGTCGGCGCCGGAGGCCATGGTCTTCTGCCAGAGCTTGCCGGGCTCGTCGACCGTGGCCGACTCGTCGCCGTCCTCGATGATGGTCTGGCCCGTGCCCTGGGCGTTGGGCGGGGTGACGGCGGTGACCGTGGCGCCGCCCGGGTCGGGGCAGACCGTGGAGACGGCCGCGATGGGCGCCCGCACCGGTTCGGCCTTCACCGGGGCGACGGGGGCCGGGCGGCTGACGAAGGCGACGCCGTAGACCGCGCCCAGCGCGATCAGCACCAGCGCCAGCATGCCGAACCGGTTCTCGATGAGCCGTCTCACGCCGCCACCCGCTCCCGACCGGCCGAGATCTCCTCGATCGTCTCGGTTTCGGCGGTACGCGCCCCCGGCGCCGCCAGGATCAGCACGATCACCACGAGCGCCCCCTGCCCGTAGAGCCACCATCGGTGCCACGCGTCGCCGGCCGGCGGTCTTTCCGGGGTGACCGGCCCGGTCATCCGCCAGAGTCCGGCCCGGTCCGTGAGGGTGACCCGGGCCATGGTCGGCTCGGAGTCGAGGGCCCGCCGCAGGGCCGGGTCGATCGGCGCCGGGACGCTGACGAACGCGATGCCCCGCCCGGCCAGCGCGGCCGCGTCGCCGCCGCCCCGGCCGGAGGCCAGCCCCGCCACCGCGTCGGTGAAGTCGGAGCCGTAGGCGGCCCGTTCGGACTCGCCGATCACCGGGATGCGGCCGTGCAGGACCGTGTACGTGAGCCCCGTGTCCGCCGTCCGGATCAGCAGCGTGCCCTGACCGGGCTTCGACTGCGCCTCGGCGATGGCCGGGAGCGGCGAGCGCACGTTCCGCCGGAGCGGCCCGTCCGCCTGGTCCATGATCCACAACGTGGCGGCGGCGACCGGGGTGGCGAAGGCGACCAGCACGATCAGGAACGCGCCCGCCTTCCGCAGCCCACCGGCCCTGCGGAACTCGGCGACGCGATGGGCGGCCAGCGCGGTCGACACCAGCAGCCCGGTCGCGGCGAAGGCCAGCGGCACCCCGGGCCAGGTCGACATGCGGCTGACCACGGTCGCCGCCAGCACGCCGACGATCGCCACGCCCCACCCGACGGCCACGATGAACTGGTGGCGGCGCAGCAGCAGCGCGCCCAGGGCGACGGCGAGCAGCCCCGCGGTGGCCCAGATCGGCGGCGTGCCGGGCCCGCCGGGGTTGAGGGTGAGCAGCGCCTCGGGGGCCAGCCGGGGCGAGGAGGTCATCGGCAGCCCGGCCTCCCGCAGGATGCGGGCCGGGTCCTGGACGATCGTGGCGAGCCACGGCCCGAGCAGGATCAGCGGGACGCCCAGGGCGATGAGCAGGTTCCCGCCGACCCCGCGCCGGACTCCCCCGAACGACAGGGCGGCGAGCAGGCCGAGGACGGCGACGAAGACGTACAGGATCGGGGCGAACGCGGTGCCCACGGCCAGCAGCAGGCCCAGCCCCCAGGCCGCGCGGCGGGCCGGTTTCCGGGTGTCGGCCAGGACCTTCGTGGCGAGCGAGGCGTAGACGGGCAGCAGGATGAACACCACCGCCGAGCCGATCCGCCCGGCCGCCACCACGCCGGTCGCGACCGGGAGCAGGGCGTAGGTGGCCGCCATCCACACCCGGGCGGGCCGGTAGGAGACGAAGCTCCTGGTCGCGAGGTAGGCGCTCAGTCCCGACAGCGGCACGCAGCCCAGCAGGAGGATCGACACCGCCAGCCAGGTCTTGCCGAAGGCGACGGTCGACAACACGGCCAGCACCGCGACGTAGGGCGGCGCCCACTCGCCGGTGTAGAACGCCCACAGGTCGGAGGCCCCGCCGGCGACCGGCACCAGCGCGCCGCCGCCGAGCATGCCCCCGGTCAGCAGGTCGCGCTCGGCCGCGACGGCGACCGCCATGAGCAGCACGAACAGCCGCACGCCGGGACTGGCGAAGGTGCGCCGCAGGAAACCGTCGTCGTCGTTGAGCAGTTCGTCGCCCTCTTCGGCGCCCGGTTGCTGGACGGCGTGATGACGGCCGGCCGAGTCCATCGGGCCACCGCCCGACAGCTGGTTCTGGACCATCTCCCAAGCCCGCCGGAACGCCAGGCTCGGCGGGCTGAACATGGGTTTGACCAGCCGATATCCGGCTCTGCTGCCCTTGCGCGCCTTCCTGGCCCGGCGCAGCCGCAGCGGATGGAACAACACCGAGCCGATCGCGGCGAGCTCGTCGACGGCGTGCGCGGGCTGCTTGGCGACCAGGAACAGCACGGTACGGATCAGCGACCCGACCGTGTTGCGGAGCAGCGACCAGAGCATCGTCCAGAACGGCAGGTTCGCCATCAGCACGAACAGCGAATAACGCCGGGCCAGCCGCCGGGGGTGGTCGTCACTGGCGGCGATGCGGCGGCGGCGCTTGGACGACGCCTCGGCGTGCCAGGCCACCGCGGCGGTCACCGCGAGCACCCGGTGCCCGGCGGCGCGGGCCCGCCAGCAGAAGTCGAGGTCGTCGCGGAACAGCGGGAGCCGGGCGTCGAGGCCGCCGAGCTCGTCCCAGACGTCGCGGCGGATCAGCATCCCGGCCGACGACACCGCCAGCACGTCGCGCACGCCCCGGGGCTCGGCGTCGTGCTGGCCCTGGTCGTACTCGCGCGCCTCCAGCCCGGTCTCGCGGCGGCCCGAGCGGGCGACCGTGACACCGACCTCCAGCAGCAGCTTCCGGTCGAGCCAGTCGCGCAGTTTCGGACCCAGGACGGCGGTCTCGGGGTACTCGTCGGCGGCGTGGAGCAGGAACTCCAGCGCGCGGGCGTCGGGGGCGCAGTCGTCGTGGAGCAACCAGATCCACTCGGTGTCGCCGGGCGCCTTCGGAAGCCGCCGGACGACCTCGTGCACGGCCTCGGCGAACCCGCTGCCCCGCGGCATCTGCACGACGCTGTGTTTGCCGAACGCCTCGCCGAGCAGGTCACGGCTGCCGTCGCGGCTGCCGTTGTCGACCCCGACCCCCCGGTCGACCGGCCGGGTCTGCGCGAGCACCGCCCGGAGGGTGTCCCGGAGCCAACGGGAGCCATCATGGGCGACCACGATCGCGGTGACCGAGTGCACGGCGGGATCCTTGGGGGTATGTGCGGCTTTTGCGCGCCAACACTACGGCACCCCGCACCGGCCACCGACCCAAATGACAAGCGGAGGCCACAAATGTGACCCCCGCGTGTCGCTTCCGGCTAGTGCCCGGCTATAGGTGTCAAACGGCCTGGCGCTTCATGCGTCGGCGCTCGCGCTCCGACAGTCCGCCCCAGATTCCGAATCGTTCGTCGTGTTCCAACGCGTACTCAAGGCACTCCGCGCGCACTTCACACGCGCGGCACACCTTCTTCGCCTCTCGGGTGGAGCCGCCCTTTTCTGGAAAGAACGCCTCCGGGTCGGTCTGAGCGCACAATGCGCGCTCCTGCCAGCCCAGATCTTCACCGTCGAGCGCCTGTGCGATGACCAGCTCGGTCACGGCACACCTCCCTGTCGCCCGCCCGTCACCAACCCCGAAAGTTGGTGCCCCCCTATGGACGCCCTCCCCTTACCCACCTCGGAGAAGGCGTAACAACATGGCTGTAATTACACGCGTGTAAGTCGTGCCCCGTCAAGCGCCATGGGGATACCGGGGGGATACCAGGGGAAAGGGCCGGTCTTGTCAGACCCGGCTCGGATCACCGATCCCGGCGGTCCGGACTGTACCAATGAGCGGTGGCCTCCGAATCGAGGGATGCCGGATCGGCAGGAAGACCTTCCCCGGTCTTTGCCGGGCGATAGATGGCCACCGGGTCGATCGGGTCGAGCAGGTCCTCGGCGCGGAGCGGGTCGCTCAGCGGGTCGCCCTGGTAACGCTGCGGCCGGGCCGGGGGCTGGCCGAAGGGGTTGCTCTGGCGGTAGGCGTCGGGCTGCTGCTGGTAGCTCTGCGCCTGCTGGTAGGCCTGGGCGAGCTGCTGCTCCCTTATGTCGCCCTCGTAGCCGGGCTCGTAGGGGGCGCCGTAGACGGGGGGCTGGGTCGCGTAGGCGCTCTCGCGGGCCGGGGGCTCGTAGCTCGGTTCGAGCACCGGGGCGCCGTAGACCGTCTCGTTCGTGGCCAGGACGGAGCTGTCGAACGGCGTCTCGATGACGGGAGGACGCGGGGCGGCAGGGGCCTCGGCCGCCGGGGGCTCGTAGGCCTGGCGGGCGAACTGGGGGCCCGAGAAGCCGGAGAACGGCGAGGAGTCCCAGGAGGCGGGGGTGTCGTCGTAGACCGGCTCGGGGTAGTCGTACGGCTCGGCCCGCTGGGCGGCCGGGGCGACGGGCGTCACCGGCGGCAGCGGGGTCTCCTCGACGACCTGCTGGCCCGCGTAGCCGTTCTGGTCGAAGACCGGGCCCTGCGGGTAGGGCGGGTAGTCGGGCTCGGCCGGCAGGTTTTGCACGGGATGGGCGTCGCCCGTCTGCGGGAACGGGATGGCCGGGGGGACCACGGAGAGCCGCCGCGACTTCTTCGGCTTGACCGCGCCCGCCGGCAGCGGGGACACCAAGGTCAGCACATAGACCAGCGCGAGGCCGGTGAGGGCGAAGGTCGGCACGCCGAGGAGCAGCGTCTCGAGCTTGCCGCCGAACCCGAGCCCGCTGAACAGGGAGCCGAGCAGGCTGATCGCGCCGAAGAGCGTGGCGACGGCGAGGGTGCCGGCGCCGCCCATGGTGATGAGGCCGCTCTTGGGGGTGGGGGCGCCGCCGAAGCGGGTGGAGAGGAGGACCGCGCCGAGGACCAGCGCGGCGTTGACCGGGGAGGTCAGTTCCGACAGGGCGACGACCGACCGGATGCCGAACTCGGCCGCTCCCCCGAGCGGTGAGGAGTCGCCGAAGACGAGTCGGACGACGCCGACCAGAACGGTCGTGCCCGCGGCTGCCACCAGGAGCCACGCGGCGGGCTCTCGGAGCCTCACCGGGTCAACCTTCACCACAGTTACCCCCAGGAATTCATGCGGCTTATGGGAACTGAGTTTTGCATATGCCTGACATGGATGCCCGGCGACCCATCAATCTCGCGTTTCGCATGGAATGCCAGACTGTCAGGCATGCGCATCGTGTCCCTCGCGGGCGGAATCGGCGGGGCCCGCTTCCTCCGCGGCCTCAAGGCGGCGGCTCCCGGATCCGACATCACCGTCATCGGCAACACCGGCGACGACATCACCCTGTTCGGCCTGCGGGTGTGCCCCGACCTCGACACCGTGATGTACACGCTCGGCGGCGGCATCAACGAGGAGCAGGGCTGGGGCCGCGCGGATGAAACGTTCACCGTGAAAGAGGAGCTGGCCGCCTACGGCATGCAGCCCCAGTGGTTCGGCCTGGGCGACCGCGACTTCGCCACCCACATCGTGCGCTCGCAGATGCTCGCGGCCGGTTACCCCCTGTCGGCGGTGACCGAGGCGTTGTGCGACCGCTGGCGGCCGGGCGTGCGCCTGCTGCCCATGACCGACGACCAGACCGAGACCCACGTCGTGATCGAAGACGAGCGGGGCCGCCGCGCGGTGCACTTCCAGGAGTGGTGGGTGCGCCTGCGCGCGTCCACGCCCGCCCTGGAGATCGCCCTGGTCGGAGCCGCGTCGGCGACGCCCGCGCCGGGCGTGCTGGAGGCGCTGGAGCGGGCCGACGTGGTGATCCTGCCGCCGTCGAACCCGGTGGTGAGCGTCGGGACGATCCTCCAGATCCCCGGCATCCGCGAGGCGGTGGCCGCCAAGACCGTGGTCGGGGTCTCCCCCATCATCGGCGGCGCGCCCGTGCGGGGCATGGCCGACGCGTGCCTGACCGCGATCGGCGTGGAGACCTCGGCGCAGGGCGTGCTGGAGCTCTACGGCGCCGACCTGCTCGACGGGTGGCTGGTCGCCGAAGAGGACGCCGCGACCTCGCTGGAGGGTGTGGCCGTGGAGGCCCGGCCCCTTCTGATGTCCTCCCCCGAGGCGACGCGCGACCTGGCCGCCGCGGCGCTCGACCTGGCCGGGAAGGTGGCGGCGTGATCACCATCAGCGGAGTGCAGGGGCTGCCCGAGATCGGCTACGGCGACGACATCGCGGCCCTGGTCGCCAAGGCCGCCCCCGGCCTGGCCGACGGCGACGTGGTCGTGGTCACCTCGAAGATCGTGAGCAAGGCCGAGGGCCGGGTGGTCCGGGCCGACGACCGCTCGGGAGCCATCGAGGCCGAGACGGTCCGGGTGGTCGCGCGGCGCGGCGACACCGTCATCTCCCAGACGCGGCACGGCTACGTGATGGCGGCGGCCGGGGTCGACGCGTCCAACACCGCGCCGGGGACCGTGCTGCTGCTGCCCGAGAACCCCGACGCGTCGGCGTCGGCGATCCGGCGGCGGCTGGCCGAGCTCGCCGGGGTGCGGGTGGGCGTGATCGTCTCGGACACCTTCGGACGCCCGTGGCGGCACGGCCTGACCGACGTCGCGCTGGGCGCCTCGGGCGTCCGGCCCCTCGACGACCTGCGCGGCACCACCGACGCCTACGGCAACCCGCTGAACGCCACGGTCACCGCCCTGATCGACGAGATCGCGGCGGCGGCCGAACTGGTGAAGGGCAAACTGAGCGGGGTCCCGGTGGCCGTGGTCTCGGGCCTGGGCCACCTGGTGACCGACGCCGACGGTCCCGGCGGGGCCGCGCTGATCCGCCCCGCCGACGAGGACCTGTTCCGCTACGGCTCCGCCGACGTCGTGTTCGCCCGGCGCACCATCAGGAGGTTCTCCGGCGCGGCGGTCGACGGCGCCGCCGTCCGCCGCGCGGTCGCCGCCGCCATCTCGGCCCCCGCGCCCCACCACACGACGCCGTGGCGGTTCGTGCTGCTGGAGACGGCGGCGGCCCGGCTCGCGCTGGTCGACGCCATGCGCGAGGCGTGGATCGCCGACCTGCGCGGCGACGGGTTCACCGAGGAGTCGATCGCCAAGCGGATCAAGCGCGGCGACGTGCTGCGCGACGCCCCCTACCTGGCGGTGCCGTGCCTGGTCATGGACGGCTCCCACACCTACCGCGACGACCGCCGCAACGCCTCCGAGCGGGAGATGTTCGTGGTCGCGACGGGGGCCGGGGTGCAGAACTTCCTGGTCCAGCTCGCGGTCGAAGGGCTGGGGTCGGCGTGGGTGTCGTCCACGATGTTCTGCCGCCCGGTGGTCCGGGAGGTCCTGAACCTCCCGGACACCTGGGACCCGATGGGCGCGGTGGCCATCGGCCACGCGGCCGAACCGCCGAGGCAGCGCCCGCCGAGGTCGGCCGAGGACTTCTACGTCACCCGTTAGACCACCGGCAGCACCCGTCGCACGCTCGCGCACACCCCGTCGCTCGCCTCCGCCGCCGCCCGGCGCTCGGGTGACGGGGTGCCGTACTCGGTCGTCCGCTGCCGAAGGGGACGGCCGCTGAGCTCGACCATGGCGCGCAGCTCGGAGATGGTCTTGTACGACCCGTTCTCCGACCCCGCCATGCGGCTGATGGTCTCCTCCATCAGGGTCCCGCCGATGTCGTTCACGCCCCCGGCCAGCACCTGGCGGCACAGGTCGTCCTGGAGCTTCACCCACGAGCACTGGATGTTGGCGATCGCGCCGTGCAGCAGCAGCCGGGACACCGCGTGGACGGCGCGGTTCTCGGCGGCCGTCGGCCCCGGGCGGGCGATGCCGGCCAGGTAGATCGGGGCGCTGTGGTGCACGAACGGGAGCAGCACGAACTCGCTGAAGCCGCCCGTCTCCTCCTGGAGCCGGCGGATCAGCCGGATGTGTCTCACCCAGTGGGCGTGGGTGTCGACGTGGCCGTACATCATCGTCGAGGTCGTCGGGATGCCCACCCGGTGGGCCGTGGTGATGACGTCGATCCACTCGCGGGCGGGCAGTTTGCCCTTGGTGAGCACCCAGCGGACGTCGTCGTCGAGGATCTCGGCCGCCGTGCCGGGCAGGGAGTCGACGCCGGCCTCGCGGGCGCCGGTCAGCCAGTCTTCGATCGACAGGTTCATCCGGCTGGCGCCGTTGATGACCTCCATCGGGGAGAAGGCGTGCACGTGGATGTCCGGTGTGCGGGCCTTCACCGCGCGCGCGATGTCGAAGTAGGCGCTGCCGGGCAGGTCGGGGTGGATGCCGCCCTGCATGCACACCTCGGTCGCGCCGGCCGCCCAGGCCTCCTCGGCCCGGTCGGCGACCTGGTCGAGGCTCAGGGTGTAGGCGTCGGCGTCGGTGCGGCGCTGGGCGAAGGCGCAGAAGCGGCAGCCCGTGTAGCAGACGTTGGTGAAGTTGATGTTCCGGTTGACGACGTAGGTGACGTCGTCACCGTTGACCTCGCGGCGCAGGCCGTCGGCCAGCGCGCACAGTTCGTCGAGCGCCTCGCCGGTCAGGCTCAGCAGCGCCTCGGCCTGGGCGTCGGTCAGCGCCAGCGGGTCGCGGGCGGCCTGGCGGAGGGCCTCGGCGCCGTCGCCCGTCATCGACACGGCCGTGGGGAGGCGGTCCTTCAGCGCGTCCCAGTCGCCGTAGACGTGGTCGAAGTCGTCGCGGCGGTCGTGGGTGCGGCCCGTGGTGTCGACCTCGGTGTGCAGGTCGACCCGGCCCGACGGGGTGAAGCCGCCGTCGGGCTCCTGCCACGGCCGGGGTTCGGGCCGCACGTCGAGGGCCATGCCGTCGGGCCCGGCCAGCGCCGCCACGTGGGCGCTCAGGCGCGGGTCGAGCCAGGGTTCGCCGGCCCGGACGTACTCGGGGTAGATCGTCAGGCGTTCGCGCAGGTCGAAGCCGGATTCGGCGGTGCGTTCCGCGAGGGCGTCGATCATCGGCCACGGGCGTTCGGGGTTCACGTGGTCGGGGGTCAGCGGGGAGACGCCGCCCCAGTCGTCGATGCCGGCGCGAATCATCAGGGCGTACTCGTCGCCGATGAGGTTCGGCGGGGCCTGCACGCGCATGCGGGGCCCCAGCACCATGCGGGTCACCGCGATCGTCGCGGCGAGTTCCTGCAGGTCGGCGTCGGGCAGGCCGCGCATCGCGGTGTCGGGCTTGGCGCGGAAGTTCTGCACGATCACCTCCTGGACGCCGCCGTACTCGCGCGCCACCCGGCGGATCGCGAAGATCGACTCGGCCCGGTCGAGGATCGTCTCGCCGATGCCGATCAGGATGCCGGTGGTGAACGGCACGTTCGAGCGGCCGGCGTCCTCCAGAACACGCAGGCGGACGGCCGGGTCCTTGTCGGGCGAGCCGTAGTGGGCGCCGCCCTTCTCGGTGAACAGGGCCGTCGAGGTCGTCTCCAGCATCATGCCCATCGACGGCGCGACCGGCTTGAGCCGCTGGAAGTCGCGCCAGGTCAGCACGCCCGGGTTGAGGTGGGGCAGCAGGCCGGTCTCCTCCAGCACCCGGATCGCCATGGCGCGCACATAGGAGAGGGTGTCGTCGTAGCCGTGGGCGTCGAGCCACTCGCGGGCGGCCGGCCAGCGGTCCTCGGGGCGGTCGCCCAGGGTGAACAGGGCCTCCTTGCAGCCCATCGCCGCGCCCTCCCGGGCGATGGCCAGCACCTCGTCGGGAGACAGGAACGCGCTCGGCAGCTTGGCGGGGGCGGTCGCGAAGGTGCAGTAACCGCAGCGGTCGCGGCACAACCGCGTCAGGGGGATGAAGACCTTGCGGCTGTAGGTGATCACTCCGGGGCGGCCCGCCGCCTCCAGTCCCGCGTCGCGCACGCGGGAGGCGTGGTCGAGCAGGGCGTCGAGGTCGGCGCCGCGGGCCTCCAGGAGAATGGCCGCCTCGGCCACGTCGATCGTCTTGCCGTCGCGCGCGCGTGCCAGCGCCCGCCGCATTGCTGCCGTCATACCTGCACACTACGTTGATCAGAAATTGCGGTAGTCGCGGGGAGCCATGCGCGGGCCCCGGCCCGGCGGGCGGCGCCCGCTCAGCTCGATCAGGCGGACCACCCGGTGGCGGTGCCCGGCGAAGGGTTCGAGCAGCCGCAGCATGCCCTCGTCGTCGGTCTTCTCCCCGGTGAAGGCGAAGCCGACCAGGCCGGGGATGTGGTAGTCGCCCACACTGGGGGCGTCGGCGTCGCCCCAGACCCGCTGGCGGATCTCGGCGGAGGTCCAGACGCCGATGCCGGGCAGGGCCCGGAGCAGGCGGTCGGCCTCCCACGTGGTGCTCGCCGTCTCCAGCTTCCCCTCGTGGCGGGCCGCGTTGAGGATCGTGCGGGCCCGTACGGCCTCCGCCCCCGCCCGGTGCCAGTCCCACGACGGCACGAGCCGCCAGGTGCCGGGCGACGGCGGCACCCTGAGCCCTTCGGGGCCGGGCCCGGGAGCGGGGTCGCCGTACTTGCGGACCAGCCAGCGCCAGGCCCGGAAGGCCTCCCGGCCCACCACCTTCTGCTCCAGCACGGCGGGCACCAGCGCCTCGAAGACCCGCCCGGCCCGGCCGATCCGCATCCCGGAGGCGTGTTGGTGCAGCCCCTTCAGGAACCCGGCGACCGGGTCGTCGCCCATCGCGTCGAGCAGCGCGCCGAACCCGGCCGGGTCGTCGGCCGCGCCGAGCAGGTCGGGCATCGTCTCCAGGAGCCATTCGGCCCCGAGCCCCCACGCCATGCCGTGGACCTGACCCGCGACGACGGAGATCCGGAGCGTTCCCGGGCCTTCGGGGGTCCGGCAGGCGCGCCAGAGCGCCCCGTCGGGTGTGGTCTGCCAGACGGGGTCTCCCGAGCCGTGCCGGTGCGGCGCCACCGTCAGCCCCAGGTTCAGCGGGCCGTCGGGGCGCCAACTTCGTTCAGGCATCGCTGGAGAATCTCACCGCGCATTCCGGCAGGTCGACGCCGGGCCACACCCGGGCCCCCGCCGTCAGTTCGTTCCGCGCCCCGATGGACGCCCCGTCGCCGACGACCGTCTCGCGCACCACCACCCCCTCGGCGATCGTGGCGCCCGCCCCGATCACCGAGTCGATCACCGTCGCGCCGGGCGCGATGGCGGCGTCGTCGGCCACCACGCTACCGCGCACGGTCGCCCCGGCCCCCACGGCGGCCCTGGCGCCGATGACCGAACCGCCCGTGACCTTGGCCTCGGGCGAGACGGTCGCGCCGTCGAGCAGCAGGGCCTCCCCCGGTGCGCCCGGGAGGGCGGGGGAGGCGAGGAGGCCGCGTACGAGATCGGCGGAGCCCTGGACGAACGCCGCCGGAGTGCCCACGTCGAGCCAGTAGGAGGAGTCGGCGAAGCCCATGACCGTGTGGCCCGACTCGATGAGGCCGGGGAAGGTCTGCCGCTCGACCGAGACGACCTCGCCGGCCGGGATCGTGTCGATGACCGACCGCGTGAAGACGTAACAACCGGCGTTGATCCGGTTCGTCACGGGGTTGGGGGTCTTCTCCAGGAACGCCGTCACCCGGCCCCGCTCGTCGGTCGGCACGCAGCCGAACCGCGACGGGTCGTCGACCTCGGTGAGATGGAGCGTGACGGCGGCGTCGCTCTCGACGTGCCGGGCGATCTGGGCGGTGATGTCGTGGCCCGACAGGATGTCGCCGTTGAGCACCAGCACCGGCGCGTCGCCGGAGACGGTCAGCCCCTCGGCCGCGTTGCGGATCGCGCCGCCGGTGCCGAGCGGGCTCTCCTCGGTCATGTAGACGATCTCGAGCCCGAACGCCGACCCGTCGCCGAAGGCGTCGGCGAACATCTCGGCCTTGTAGGACGTCGCGAAGACGATCCGGGTCACCCCGCAGGCCCGCGCCTTGGCGAGCTGGTGGGCGAGGAACGGCACGCCCGCGGTGGGCAGCAGAGGTTTGGGGGTGAAGAGGGTCAGCGGGCGTAGCCGCGTCCCCTGCCCGCCGACCAGGAGAATCGCCTCAAGCTGACCGGGTTGGGGCAAAGAAGGCTCCGTCACATGGGCGAGGCTAACTCAATGTTCCGTCGCACGCTGATAGGAAACCAGATGTGCGTGAGCGGACATCTGCCACGTGAATTCACGGCTTCTCGCGAGCCCCGCGGCGCCCAATTCGACCCGTCTGGCGGGTGAATCGAGCAGCGTCCGCAGCGCCGCCGCGATGCTGTCGGAATCGGGTTCGGTGTACGCCACCGCGTCCCCGCCGACCTCCGGGAGAGACGTGCGCTGGGTCGTCAGAACCGGGGCGCCGCACGCCATCGCCTCCAGCACGGGCATGCCGAACCCCTCGCACCGCGACGGGAACGCCGCCGCCAGCGCGCCGCCGTAGAACCCGGCCAGGTCACCGAACGGCAGGTAGCCGGTCCGCACGACCGTGACGCCCTCGGGCAGCGACCGCATGGCCGCCTCGACCTCCCGGCCGCTCTCGGCGGGCCCGGCGATGACCAGGGCGGGCGGGTTCTCCCGGCCTTCGACGGCCTTGGCGAAGCCCCTGATCAGGTTGGGCGCGTTCTTACGTGGCTCGGCCGGGCCGACGAAGGCGATGTAGGGACGGCCGTGGATGCCGAGGCGGCTCGTCACCCGGCGGATCTCGGCCTCGGCCGGCGGGTGGAACAGGTCGGGGTCGACGCCGTGGTAGGCGACGTCGATGCGGGTCGGGTCGGCGCCGACGACCCGGATGAGCTCGTCGCGGGTGGCCTTGGAGGGGGTGATCACCCGGCGGGCGGCCCGGACGGCGGTCTTGGTGGCCGAGCGGAAGAAGGCGGCGCGGTCGGACTCGTACTGGTCGGCCTCGGTGAAGCAGGCGACGTCGTGCACGGTCACCACACTCGGCACCTCGGAGCGCAGCGGCACCGAGTAGAAGGGGGCGTGGATCACGTCGGCGCCGACCTTCTGGGCCAGCAGCGGCACCCCGGTCTGCTCCCAGACGAGGCGGGCGCCGCGGTTGGCGATGGCGTGGGGGCCGGGCACGATCGTCGCGCCGGGGGCGAGACGGGCGTACCGTTCGGCGTCGGCCCGCTGGCAGACGATGACCAGGTCGGCGCCTTGGCGGTCGAGCGCGGCGAGCAGTCCGTCGACGTATCGGATCAGGGCGCCTCGGTCGGCCGGTACGGCCGCGGCGTCAACGAGCACTCGGGGTTTCAAGAGATCGCTCCCCTCAACGCACGGCGAAGGAAGACCGTGACGGAAGGCCCCGATTTCCCTCGCCCTTGTGTCTCACTGTAGGCCGCCTGGAATGCCCATCTTGAGCGAAATCACACGATTCGCCGCGTTCCAGAAACGGATTCCGTAGCTATTCCACGGTTTTTTCCGTTTTGCGGGCCCGCCAACCCGCGAAGGCGGCACAGACCAGATCACCTGCCGAGACCACCACCCGCGACACCAGCGCCGCCGCGATGGCCGACCCCTGGTCGAGCACCGGGGCCAGCGCCGCCACCATGGCGACCTCCCGCACCCCCGCCCCGGCCGGGGCCAGCACGAACACGAACCCCAGGCACCAGGCGAGCGCGAACGCCCCGAAGCTGAGCACGACGGCCCTCGGCCCGGTCGCCCCCAGCCCGTGGACGATCACCGCGAGCTGCGCCCCGTAGGCGGCCCACCCGGCGAAGGCCCACCCGGTGGAGGTCAGCACCCCCCGGGCGGTCAGCGGCCGTTCCAGCGGCGGCCGCCTGAGCAGCCTGAACCCCAGGTTCAGCACCCCGTTGACGACCTTGGGATGCAGCCCGACCGCGAGCACCGGCAGCAGGAGCAGCAACCAGGCGTACCCCGCCACTGAGTCACCCGCGAACGCGGGCAGGGTGGCGACGGCGACCAGCAGCCCGGTCGCCAGATAGATCGGGTACGTCAGGAAGAACGCCGCCGCGCTCCTGGCCCGCGGGATGCCGTGGTCCTTGCCCATCTCCATCTGGGCCAGCACGGGCCAGACCGAGCCGGGGATGTACTTCCCGAGCTGCCCGATGAAGAAGATCTTCCCGGCGTCGGTGAGCCGCAGCGGCGACCCGAGATCGGCCAGCAGCGCCCGCCACATGAGCATCCCGGCCAGCAGCGCCCCGACGACCGCGACCAGCGACACCCCGAGCACCGCCCACGAGAGCCGGGCCAGCCCGGCGCTGATGGCGTCCCACTGGGACACGACCGCCCAGACCCCGAACCCGAGCGCGACAGCGAGAAACCCGAACCGGACGACCTTCTTGACCACCGACTTACCCGGCGACACGTCTGAGGTCTCGCCGCGATCTGGGCTGGCCCCAGACTCGCGAGAACCGCTCGGCCCGCTAAGGTGCCCAGGCTCGCGAGAACCATCGGGCCCGCCGAACTGCCCGGGTTCACGAGAGCCGCCGGGCCCGCTGAAGCGCCCGGGTTCATCGGGGCCGCCCTGGACCCCGTGTTCGCCTGGTCCGCCTGCGCCGTTCTCTGTCACGCCGGATTTGTCAGGCCTTTTCACGACGCCGAGGTTCGGGTCGGCACCGGCTCAGGCGGTTGCGGCAACGCCATGCCCGCCGGGCGGCGCGCGGACTTGGTCGCCACCCAGATATAGGTGGGCACGATCGGCAGCAGGGCCCGCAACGCCGGCCGGGGCGTCTTCTCCAAGGTCGCCTTCACCGCCTTCCCCGCCGCGCCCGCGAACAACTCGCCGCCGGCGAAGGCCTCGGGCGTCGCCAGGACCGGGAAGGTGTAGTCCCACACGTGGAAGTCGCCCAGCATGCGCCGCAGGCCGCCGCGCGTCCGGAAGCGCTCGTAGTAGTTGTCGGCCCGCCCGAACGCCCGGACGTACCGGTCGGCCGCGCGGGGCGGCAGGTAGGAGAGGAACGGCAGCTTGTAGTGGGGTTCCATGACGCCCAGGCGGTTGCCCAGGCCCAGGTAGAGCACGCCGTCGTCGGCCAGCACCCGGTGCATGTCGGCGATCACCGCGTCGGGGTCGACGACGTGCTCGTAGATGTGGTTGAAGACCAGGACGTCGACGGAGCCGTCGGGGAACGGCAGCCGGGTCCCGTCGCCGCACACGAACGCCACCCGCTCGCCGAACCGCCCGGCGGCCTTGCGCAGGCCCGGGACGTCGATGTCGATGCCGAAGGTGTGCCGGGCCCCGGCCAGGGCCAGTTCGTCGGCGATGAAACCGGCCGAGCAGCCGATGTCGGCGACGGTCAGGCCCTCAAGGGGGCGTTCGCCGCGGCCCAGGAAGTGGGCCAGCACCGCGATGATCTTGGCGGCCTTGCGGCGGCGCTTGGCCTCGTCGAGCATCGCCGACTGGAACTCGGAGTACTCCAGTTGCGCGGCGCGTTCGGTGCCCACGGGCGTCCTTCCTCTTGCTGAACCTGCCGGCCGGTCAGAGCGCGGCCAGATAGGCGGACCAGTACGGCTCGGGGTCGACCGCCTTGACCCCCGCCCGGAGACGCTCCGGGGTGCCCGGTTCGTAGAACCGGCGCAGGGCGTCGGCGAGGGCGTCGGCGGAGCCCGGTTCGACCAGCAGGCCGTCGACGTCGTCGGTCACATTGTCGGCCAACGCGCCGACTCGTGTGGCGATGACCGGGACACCGTGTTCGTGCCCGAGCCACACGTTCTGGGAGGCGGTCGCCGACCGGTAGGGCAGCACGAGCGCGTCGGCCCCCGCGAACAGCTTGGGCACGTCGTCGGCGGGCACGTACCCGGGGCGCAGTTCGACCCGGTCGGCCAGGCCGAGCTCCCGGATCAGCGCCGTGGTCGCCTCGGCGCCGCCCCAGAACTCCCCGGCCACGGTCAGGTTCACGTCGGGCACCTGGGCCAGCGCGCGGAGCAGCAGGTCGAGGCCCTTGTACGGCCGCACGATGCCGAAGAACAACAACCGCCGGTTCAGCCCGCCCTCGCCGGTGACCCCGGCCGACGGCAGGTGCGGCGGCAGCGGCACGACCTTCACGAACGGCTGACCGAGTTCCCGCGCCAGCGCCCCCTGGGCCTCCGAGTGGGCCAGCACGCCGTCGACCCGCTTGAGCAGCGCCTTCATCAACGGCCGGTCGTAGGGCTTGGGCTCGTGCGGCAGCACGTTGTGGCAGAGCGCGACCACGCGGGCCCGCCTGCGCAGGCCGTACAGGATGCCGAGATAGGGCGGCACCTGGACCGGGCTCAGCACGGTGAGGATCACCAGGTCGGCGCCGCGCAGGCGGCGGCCGCAGGCGACCCAGCCGTCGGGACGCCGCCAGTCGAGCGAACGCCGGGTGCCCGGGAAGGGTTCGCCCTCGGGGGTGTCGATGGTCTGCACGCCCGGATAGAGGAACGACGGATACTGCGCCTTCCACGACTCGATCAGGACGTCGTGCCCGGCCCGCGCCAGGCGGTGGGCGAGCTCGGTCGTGTGCTGGGCGCCGCCGCCCTTGTAGGGGAAGGTCGGCCCGACGATCGCGACGCGCATCACTCGGTGCCGCGGGATCGCACGATCAGGTCGGCCAGCAGCGCCACCGAGCCGATGAGCATGCCGGACAGGAAGATCACGATGGCGTTGCTGGTCAGGTAGAAGCCGTAGTTGACCACGTCGTAGGCGCCCTTGACCAGGCCGATCCCGACCAGCCACAGGGCCGGCGGCATGAGCACCTTGAGCGGGTTGAAGTACATGATCATCCGCAGCACCTGCAGGATGTAGCGGTAGGCGTCGCCGAAGAAGCTGAACTTCGACTTGCCGGCCCGCTTGGCGTAGTCGATCGGCAGGTAGTAGACGTCGTGCTGGTTCGACAGGAACGCCAGGGTGATCGTCGTGACGCACGAGAACCCGGGCGGTAGCAACCGCAGGTAGGGCTTGGCGACCGACTTGCGGAACGCCCGCAGGCCCGAGTTCAGGTCGGGGATCTTCTGCCCGGCCAGCCGCTCGGCGACCTTGCGGATCACCCACTTGGCCGGCACCCGGAGCAGCTTGTGGGAGCCCTCTTCCGTGGTGCGGGCGCCGACGACCTGGTCGACCGTCGGGTCCTTCTCCAGGATCTGGACGAGGTCGGGGATGCGCTCGTTCGGATAGGTCATGTCGGCGTCGGTCCACACGACGATCTCGCCGCGGGCCTCCTGCGACCCGATGCGCCGGACCGTGCCCGAGCCGCCGTTGCGGTGGAAGGCCCGGATCCGCATGTTCGGGAACCGCGGCGCCGCCTCACGCAGCCGGTCGAGGGTGGCGTCGGTCGAGCAGTCGTCGACGGCGACCAGCTCGTAGGTGTAACCCGAGGAGTCCATGGCCGCGCTGATGCGCTCGACCTCGTCGATCACATGGTCCTGCTCGTTGTAGCAGGGCAGCACGATCGTGACGTAGGGGTTGTCGCTCACCACTGGTCCACTCTCCGGGGGCATGTCCACGTCGGAAGAGGGTACTCTGCCCAGTCGCACCCCGACCGCACATCACGGCACGGCGAGCCAGACGTCGACGCTCAGCGACCACGTTCCGTCCGGCGCCTTGACGAGAGAACGCTCGTCCTGGCGGGTCCGCAGGGCCATGACCTGCCGGGGCGTGCCGTAGGCGGTGAGCTGCTCCGGCTCGGCCGCGAGCAGCACGGGGCGATGCGTTCTGGCGATGATCCTGCGCACATCGGCTTCGAGCGGGACGTTCTCCCCTTCCGGGTAGGCGACTCTGGCCGTCGGGAAGCCGCACTGGCCCCTGACCACCTGGGTGAACCGGTCGCCGGTGACCCGCTCGACGATCAGGACCGTCGAGCCGTCGGGGATCGCGTCGCACATCTTCCGTACGGCGGCCAGCTCCCCCCGCTCGATCGGGGTGAACGCGGTGCCGATCGAGGTGATGACCGGCGGGACGACCAGCAGCGCGGCGGTCGCCCAGACCGGCAGCCGCCGCGCGCCCCAGACGGCCAGCAGGATCAGTCCCGGGATGATCACCGGGACCAGGCGGCGGGCGGCGAACGGGTGGTCGGCCGTGATGGCCGGGCGGTAGAGCGTGGTGACGGTGGTCCACAGGATGATCGCCGTCGGCAGCAACCACGGTTTCTCCATCTTCCGCATCAGCGTGACCGCGCCGAAGACGGCGAGGAGGAGGGCCGGGAGGCCGACGTACCAGATCACCCAGTAGAGCGAACTCTCGTAATAGAGACGTGTGGGGTCGATCGGGAGCCCGTTGGCCTTCTGCACCGCCCCGATCATCTGGGCGGTGAGCGCGTCCTCCGGGTTGGTCACCGGTCTCTTCACCGTCTCGACCAGCGGCCTGACCGCGAGGGCGAGCACCCCGAGCACCACCCCGGCCGCCGCGACATCAGGCAACCACCGAGGGACCTTCGTCACGAACGGCGCGACGGCCAGCACGACCGCGCAGACGGCCAGCAGCGGCAGCAACGAGCCGCTCAGGTAGTCGAAGTAGGGCCGCGACAACACGAATCCCGCGCCGAACCCGATGCCGCCGCCGACGACCACCCCGGCCAGCAGCCTGCGCTGCGCGACGACGCCGAAGACGAGCACCGGCAGGATGTCCCGCAGCCCGTCGATTCTGATCAGCAGGGCCAGCCCGAACACCAGCCCGGCGACGAACATCCGCCGCCCGGCCAGCACCAGCACGATCCCGCCGAACAGCAGCACCAGCGAGGGGATCTCGCTGAAGGTGGTCCGCGAGGTGTAGAGGATCGGCAGCGCGACCGCGAACGCCAGCGCCCCGATCCAGGCCGACCGCGCGTTCACGAGCCGGGCGGTGACCCCCCCGACGGTCAGCACGGCCAGCGCGCCGAGCAGCGCCGGGGTGAACCCGGAGGCGTAGAGGATCGGCGCGCCCGGCATGAACTGCGGCACGATCGCGCCGTCGTGGGCGTAGAACCCCATGCTCGCGAAGCGCAGCGCCTCGTCGGGGCCGCCGAACGCCTCCGTCCCCGGCGGGATCGGCAGCCCGCCGTGGTTTCGCAACCAGATGGCGTACTGCTGGTAGGTGGCCGGGTCGCGGCGCACGATGTACTGCTGCGAGGCGTAGACGGTGTTGAACACCCCCGAGGCGGCGGCGACCAGGAACACCGACCCGGCCTGCCACCACGTCGACTCGACCGTGTCCTTCGGCCACCCCGCCCAGACGAACAGCGCCGCCGCCGGAACCCCGAACAGGACCGTCTGCCAGACGCCGAACCAGCCCAGGAAGACCAGCGCCAGCCCCGCCAGCAGCCAGCCCGACAGGGCCAGCGCGGGCAGCACCGACCCGACGGCCAGCAGCCGTCCCGGTGACAGGTCGATCCTCAGCGCGCGAATGGGCCAGAGCCTAGCGGTGTACCGTGGCCGGGCGACGCGCCCCTCCGACCGGCCCTGACCTGGAGCCAGATGAACGACCACCGCCCACCCCGCCCGGCTCCCCCGGTGCCGGGCCGCGTGCCGGAACACCCGCGCTCCGGGGCAGGGCGAAGCGCGGGCCGCCGCGTGCCGGCCGTCGCACCCGAACGCCCGCGCCCCGTGGGAAAGCGAGGCACGGCCGGCCGCCTTGGCGCCGTGCCGCAGGTCTCTCGGTCGGTCGTGTTCCCTTGGCCGGTCGCGTGACCGCTGAGGACGTGAGCGCCGAGCGCCCGGCCGCGCCCGCGACGCCGTCCCGGATGCGCCGGGGGCTGGCATGGGTGCGGGAGAACCCCTGGTTCTCCGGGGTGTTCGGCGTCGGGTTGCTGCTGCGGGTGCTGGCCGTGGCCGGTTATCAGCCGGCGCTCTGGTTTCCCGACACCTACACCTACGTCGTGACGGCGATCCGGCCCCGGCCCGATCTCGTCCGGCCGGCCGGGTACTCCTTCTTCCTCCGGTTGTTCGAGCCGTTCCACAGTTTCGGGCTGGTCGTGGTCGTCCAGCATCTGCTGGGGCTCGCCACCGCGGTGCTGATCTACACCGCGATCCGGCGCAGGGTCCTCGGGGCGGTCGCGGCGGCGGTGGTGCTGCTGGACGCGTACCAGATCCAGCTCGAACACCTCCTCGTCTCCGACACGCTCTTCCTGTTCCTCGTCGTCGCGGCGACCGTGCTGGCGCTCAGGCCGGTCACCTGGCGCACGGCGCTCGCGGCCGGGCTGCTGCTGGCGGCGGCGACGATCACCCGGACCGCCGGGTTGCCGCTGATCCTCGTCTTCCTGGTCCTGTACGGATGGCGCGCCCGCCGGCTGACCGTGGTCTTCGCGGCCGGGGCGCTGCTGCCCGTCGTCGCCTACGGAGTGTGGTTCCACGCGGCCCACGACCGGGTCGGAATCGTGGGGGCCAACGGGGCCTTCCTTTACGTCCGCGTCATGCCCTTCGCCGAATGTCAGGTCATGAAGCCGCCCGCCGACCTCGCCGTGCTCTGCGACGACCGCCGACCGAGGCCGCCCGCCCAGGACTACGTCTGGGACGACACCTCTCCGCTGGTCAGGCTGCCCGGCGAGACGTTCACGGCCGAGAACGACACCCTCGCGCAGCGGTTCGCGCTGCTCGCCATCGCCCGCCAGCCGGGCGACTACCTCGCGGCGGTGGCCCGGGACCTGGTCAGGGCGTTCGAGCCGGGCCGGCCGGTCTACCCGAACCCCGAGGTGTACGCCGCCTACGAGTTCCCCGTCACGGTCCCGGCCGAACCGCCGACAAAGGACACACTTGGGGTCGAACTCGCCCGCCGATACGAGAACGGGCCCATATCCACGCAAGTGATCGAACCTGTGGCGGGCTGGCTCCGTACCTATCAGAGTGTGCTGGCGCTACCGGGGCCGCTGCTCCTGCTCGTTCTGCTCGTTCCCGTCATCGCGACGCGGCGTTCGGACGTCCTCATTCCGTGGGCGGTCGCATGGGCGCTCCTGGTGGTCCCGGCCGCCACGGCGGTCTTCGACTACCGGTACGTCCTGCCCGCCGCCCCCCTGGCGTTCATGGCCGCCGCGCTGGCCCTTCCACCTGCGACGTCGGTGAAATGCAAGTAAAGCTCAGTACAACCGCATACCGTGAAATGTCCGCAAATGAGTATGCTGTCCGCCAGCCCAAATCGGAGATCGCTGGGCCGGGCGACCGCATCGTGACCTAATCTCGAAGGCGCAATGAGCGAGCGAATCATTCACGACGCCGCTGCCTTCGACACGTTTTCAGTCGAGGAGACGGTATGAGCGACCACCGGCACGTCCCCTCGTCCGACCAACCCGGTTGGGGCACCGGTGCTTACTCCTATGGCGGCAACCCCGGCGTCCCGCAGCAGCCCGCGTTCGAGCCGCCGCCCATGTACGCCGAGCAGGCCTCCCGCCGCCGCGAGACCGAGGGCGACCCCGACTTCGACGAGCACCGCTGGGGCGTCGGCGACCGCTGGGACGATGACGACGACGAGCCGCGCCGGTTCCGCTGGCTGAAGCGCCGCAAGAACGACGAGGAAGACGACGTCGACGACGCCCCCGTCGCGGTCGGCGCCGTGCCGGCGGCCGCCTCGGCCCGGCAGGCCGCCTACACCGTGCCCGTCGCGGGCATGGGCATGGGCATGGGCGCCCCGCCCGGTCCCCCGCCGCAGGCCCCCGGCAAGGGCGGCGCGGGCGGCGGCCGGGCGAAACCGGGCCTCGGCGCGCTGGGCTGGGTGAGCGTGGTGCTCACCACCGTGCTGGTGGCCGGCAGCCTGACCGCCTACACCGTCTACCGCAGCACGTTCGGCAACATCAAGACCCGGAGCATCGCCGAGGAACTGGGCGAGAACCGGCCCCAGAACCAGACCGGCGCCCTCAACGTGCTGCTGGTCGGCTCCGACACCCGCGAGGGCGACAACGCCAAATACGGCCAGCGGGCCGCCCGCGAAGACCACACCGAGCGCACCGACACGATCATGATGCTCCACGTGTCGCCGCAGCGTGACCAGGCCCGGCTGATCAGCTTCCCGCGCGACTCGATGGTGCAGATCCCATCGTGCAAGAACACCCAGACCGGCCAGCCCATGCCGCCTCGGCTCGACATGATCAACTCCGCGTTCAACAACGGCGGCATCGTCTGCACGATCCAGACCATCGAGGCGCTCACCCGCATCCGCGTCGACCACTACATCAAGGTCGATTTCACCGGCTTCAAGAACATCGTCAACGCACTCGACGGCATCGAGATCTGCCTGCCGCAGGCGGTCGACGACCGCGCCTCCAAGCTCACCCTCCCGGCGGGCCGCCAGGTCGTACGGGGTGAGGAGGCGCTCGGTTACGTCCGCATCCGCAAGATCGGCAACGGCAGCGACCTCGAACGCATCAAGCGCCAGCAGGTGTTCCTCTCGCAGGTCGTGAAGAAGGCCACCAGCAGCGACCTGATCACCGACCCGACGAAGCTGCTCGGCGTCGTCAGCGCCGCGACCAAGTCGGTCGAGATGGACGACCAGCTCAACACCGAGACGCTGGTCGAGATCGCCAAGAGCGCCCAGAAGCTCACCGCCAAGGGCTTCAAGGCGATGACCGTCCCGGTCGAGGCCTATGTGGCCGACCCCAACCGGGTGCAGTGGAAGCAGCCGGCGGCCAACAACCTGTTCCAGGCGATCCTCACCGACAGCGAGGTCTCCACGGCCGCCCCCACTCCGCCTCCGTCGGCCGCGCCCGCCGAGGGCGGCTCGAACCAGGGCGGCGGCGAGGCCAAGCCGTCCGCGCCGCCGGCGCCGAAGCCGACCGAGGCCGCGCAGGTGCGGGTCCAGGTCGTGAACGGCACCAACACGACCGGCAAGGCCAGCGAGGTCGCCGAGGCGCTGACCGCACAGGGCTTCAAGGTCACCCAGATCGGCGACGGCCGCAAGGCCGACGGCTCCGACCAGGAGACCACCTCCGTCGCCTACAAGGGCGAGGGCTGGGAGGGCTCCAAGCTCCTCATCGCGTCGCTGCTGAAGACGGTCGACCCGTCGACGACGCCGCTGCCGGTCGCCAACGTCAAGCCGTTCACGCCGACCACTCCCCCGCCGGGCAAGCCGAAGAAGGCCGTCGGCCCGATCATCCAGCTCGTCGTGGGCAAGGACTTCGGCGGCGTCAAGGTCCCGCTGTCGGCGGCCGAAGACGAGTCGACGGTCGACGCGAACACCGACATCTGCGCGACCTGATCCCCGGTTTTCGAGAGGTTTTTCGGTCGCAGGAGGGCTGATTTTGGGATTTCCCGGAGATTCCGCCCTCCTGCGACATCCCGGCGACAAGAACGTTAAGGTGGGGTGTCCGGCCTGGGCGCCCCGGTCTCCCGTCTGCCACCCTGGGGGCGTTTGTCAGGCCTCGTCTGGTTCCGCCCTCTGACAGATAGCTGAGCGTTCTTCCGTGAGTGACACGTGAGCGACATCCGAAACCGCCCCCCGGTTCCGAATCCGGACGCTGAAGACGCACCAACGGGGGTGATGGGCCGGATCACCGACGACACCCACCTCGACCTCCCCGCCATCCAGGGCGACCCCTTGGCCCCCGGCCAGCCGGTCGACACGCACGACCCGTCGATGACCAGCCCCCAGCGAGTGGTCGACCTCGGCAGCGGCCCCCACGCCCATGGGGTGCACTCGACCGGGCCGCAGCAGGTCCCGCAGAACCCCTACGCCTCGGGCGGCCACCTGGCCGACTCCTTCGCGCCCCAGAAGCCCGGCCCGGACGCCCCCTTCCCCGGCCCTTTTGACGGCCCGGGCGCGACCGTAACCCCCGGCTCCGGAAGCCCCGGGCGCTTCCCCGGCCAGCCGGGTTCCCCCTCGGGCACGGGCGCGTTCAGCATGCCCGGCGCCTTCCCCGGCTCGAGCGCCCCTGGAGCGCCCGGTTCCTTCCCGGGTGCCGGCGCGCCCGGTGGGGGGCCGCTGGCCGCGCCGACCCAGACCTCCGCCGACCCGCTGCCGCAGCGCAAGCCCCGGGACCGGCGGCCCCAGAAGGAAGACGCGCCCGCCGAGGGGTTCGACTACTTCGGCGGCGGCGGCGCCAAACCCGCGCAGCCGCACCACCCGCAGACGGCCACCCGCATCCCCCACACGCCCGACCCGCACCAGGGTCAGCGCATCCCGCACGCCCAGCAGGCGCCGCCCGGCGTGGGGCAGGTCGACTACCCCGACCCGCCCGCCGACTGGAGCCCCTGGCAGCGGCGGCGTTCGCCCTACGACCCGCCGTCGGCGCCGCTGCCCACGCAGCCGCCCGGCTTCGAGAACTTCCAGACCGACACCTTCGCCGCCGTCGGCTCCCAGACGGGCGGCCACGCCGGAAGCACGACGGGCGGCTTCCCCGAGTCCCCGTCCATGCCGCTCCCGGCGTGGGCCGCGAACCCGCCGACGACGGCGCCGCCGGCGTACCGGGAGGAAGAGGAGCCCAGCCCGGCCAAGAAGCCGCGGTCGCACCACCTCGACAACGTCAAGTTCGTGCTGATCGCGCTCGTCATCTCCAGCCACGCGCTCCGTGACACGGTGGGCGCCGACGCGGCGAACAAGGCCGGGTACATCTGGGCCTTCGCGTTCCACATGCCGCTGTTCGTCATGATCAGCGGCTACCTGTCGCGGAACTTCTGGGACTCCCGGGGCAAGGTCAACAAGCTCGTCGACACGATCCTCATCCCCTATGTGATCGTGGAGGTCGGCTACGCCCTGCTGCGCTGGGGCCTGGGCGGCAAGTGGTCGCTGACCATCACCGACCCGGCCTGGCTCAACTGGTATCTGGTCGCGTTGCTGCTCTGGCGGGTGACGGTCCCGGTGTGGAAGCGGGTGCGCTGGCCGTTCACGGTCGCGGTCGTGGTCTACCTGCTCTCGGGCTTCTCGCAGCTCGAACAGGACTTCAGCATGGACCGGTTCTTCGGCCTGCTGCCCTTCTTCGTGCTCGGCATGGTCCTCAAGCCGGAGCACTTCGAGTGGCTGCACAAGTCGTGGGTGCGCATGATCGGCGCGTTCGTCCTGGCAGCCTGGACGGCCGCCGCGATCGTGCTCGCGCCGCAGCTCGGGCTGAAGATCTTCTACAACCGGTACAGCTACGCCGACCTCAACATGAACGACTGGTGGTACGCCATCGGTTTCCGCCTGGCGTTCTTGGTCGGCGTGCTGGCGTTGTGCTTCTCCGTGCTGGCGATCATCCCCAAGCGGGAGACCTGGTTCAGCGACCTCGGCGTCCGTACCCTGTACGCCTACCTCCTCCACGGCATCCCGATCCTGATCCTCAAGGACTTCGGGTTACTGAAGCTGGAGTGGCTCGAAGGGCCGCTGGGCACCCTGGCGATCATCGCGAGCTCCTTCGTACTGGCGATAATCCTCTGCCTGCCGATCACCCGGTCCATCTTCAAGTGGCTGCTCGAACCACGCCTGACCTGGCTCTACCGGAAACCGCAGGCGGAAGTTCAGCCGTAGTTCGGCTGCGGTTAACGCTCCGCATCCGGGCATGTCGGACCTGCCGGTCAGCCTCGCTGCATGAAGGTATGTGTCGGCACGGTCGTCCACCATCCGGAGGACGCCCGGATCATGCACCGGCAGATCCGGGCGCTGCTGGACGCGGGTCACCAGGTCACCTACGTGGCGCCGTTCACGCACTGCAACGTGACGCCGCAGCCCGAGATCCGGGCCATCGACGTGCCCCGGGCCGTCGGGCTGCACCGGGCCAAGGCGCTGCGCGCGGCGCGGAGCGCCCTGAAGCGGGGCTGCGCCGACGCCGATCTTCTGCTGGTGCACGACATCGAGCTGCTCCTGGCGCTGCCGAGGCGGCGTCCGGTGACGGTGTGGGACGTGCACGAGGACACGGTGGCCGCGCTGGAGGCGAAGCCGTACCTGCCGGACTTCGCGCGCAGCACGCTCCCGCCGCTGCTGCGCAACCTGGAGGCGCGCGCGGAGCGCCGCCTGCACCTGATCCTGGCCGAGGAGTCCTACCGGTCCCGGTTCGCCGCCGACCACCCGGTGGTGCCCAACCACACCTACGTCGCCGAGACCGCGCCGCCTCCGCCAGGCGAGTCGCGGGTGGTGTACGTCGGCCACATCTCCGCGGCACGCGGCGCCGCCGAGATGGTCGAGCTGGCGAAGCTGCTGCGGCCCCATGGCATCAGGCTCGACCTGATCGGCCCCGCCGACGCCGACGTGCGGCCGATGCTGCGCGACGCCCAGCGCACCGGCCTGCTCGACTGGTTCGGCTACGTCCCCAACCGGCACGCCCTGCGCATGGCCCAGGGCGCGCTGGCCGGTCTGTCGCTGCTGCACGACGTGCCGAACTACCGCGAGTCGACGCCGACCAAAGTGATCGAGTACATGGCCCAGGGCGTGCCCGTCATCACCACGCCGCTGCCCAAGGCCGTGGAGGCGATGAAGGGCTGCGGCACGGTCGTCCCGTTCGGCGACGTGGACGCCGCCTACCGGGCGGTGCTGGAACTGCGCGACGACCCCGCGCGCCGCGCGAAGGCCTCCGCCGACGGCCACGCCGAGGCACGCGCCGCCTACCACTGGCCCGACCGGGCGCCGGAGTTCGTGTCCCTCCTGGAGAACTGGGCCGCGGCCCGCGGCCGGGTGCCCGTTCCGGGCGGGCACCGCGCCGTGGCGGTCTGAGACTGTACGGGCCGGGCCTCGCGTTGATGTACTGGGGTTATGGCTAGCCATCTCATCCAGGGCCGCCGGGTGGACCTTCCGGTGGAGGTCAGGGACGCGGCGGCGGGCGCGGCGACCTATCTCGTGCGGGCCGACGCGGCCCGTGCGGTGATCGCCTACTCGGGGCTCGACGTGACCGAGATCCTCCCGGGGAAGGCGCTGTGCACGCTCGTCTTCGCCGAGTACAAGGACTCCGACCTGGGGGCCTATCACGAGTTCGGGGTCGTCTTCTGGGTCCGTCCACCCGAGGCCGGGCCGCCGCCCCGCCGGTCGGCGCGGGCGGGGGTGCTCGACATCCGGGAGAGCGGGTCGGCGGCGTTCGTGCACTGGTTGCCGGTCGACCAGACGTTCACGCTGGAGGCGGGCCGGGAGATCTGGGGCTTCCCGAAGGAACTGGCCGACATCGACGTCCGCCAGACGAGCCCCTACAAGCGTTGTGTGCTGCGCAAGGACGGGCGGCTGGTGCTCGACCTGCTGATCCGGCCGGGGGTGCCGCTGCCGAACGCCGGGTTGCCGGCGCTGGAGGCGTTCGCGCACCGCGACGGCGGGACCCGGCGGACCGGCTGGAGCGTGCGGGCGTCCGGGGTCAGGGCCCGGCCGGGTGGCGCGCTGATCCGGCTGGGCAACCATCCGATCGCCAAGGAGCTCAGCGAGCTCGGGCTGCCGAAGCGGGCGCTGGCCACCATGACGGCGGCGCACGTGTCGATGAGCTTCGGCGAGGCGTTCTAGCCGGCCGTTAGACGATGGGCGGGCGGCCGAGCTTGAGCATGTGCCAGGCCGTCCGCCACGCCATCGGGCGGCGTTCGCCCGCCGGCTCGCGCCAGCCTTCGGCGAAGCCGCGGAACCAGGCCCGCAGCGCGAACGGCGAACGGTCGCGGATGAGCGTCAGCAACATCCAGTTGCCCAGGTAGAGCAGCACCAGCGGCCACGGCAGGTTGCGCCGGGCCAGCCAAACGCGGTTGCGCGCGTTGAGCCGGTAGAAGTCGGCGTGGCGGGTGGGCAGCACGAGCGGGTGGAACATGACGGTCTGGGCGTCGTACTCGATCCGGTAGCCCTCGCCGAGCAGCCGCCAGGCCAGGTCGGTCTCTTCGTGGGCGTAGAAGAACTTCTCCGGCAGGCCGCCGACCTGGAGGAACGCCGACCGCCTGATGGCGCAGGCGCCGCCGAGGAAGGTCGTCACGGGCGAGCTGCGCTCGGGGTCGCCGGCCCGCAGGCGGGGCACGTGGCGGCGCTGCACCACCCCGGCGTCGGGGTCCATCACCCGGAAGGAGATCACGGCCAGGTCGGGTTCGGCGGCGAACCGTTCGCGGATGTGCGCGGCGACCTTGTCGTTGGCGTACCAGCCGTCGTCGTCGAGGAAGAGCACGACGTCGCCCGAGCATTCCTGCACGCCCCGGTTGCGCCCTTCGGGGATGCCGACGTTGTGGGCGAGGCGGACGGTCTTGACGGTGGCCGAGGACCCGGGCAGCGGTTCCACCGAGAGCGGCGGAACCTCGACCCCGTTGCCCACAATGACCACTTCGATATCACCGTCGACCTGCGTCAACGCGGATTCGACCGCGCGGTCGAGCTCCGGAATGCGATTACCCATCGTGAGGATGACACAGGAAATCTTCATGCGTCATCGCCCCGGCACGAGGTGGGAGACACACGATTTCATGATCACCGAGTCTATTTGGGCGGGCAAATCCGGACTAAGCGTATCGGAACCAGCGGCGAACACCCACCAAACACGAAGTGTCCGGGCAAGAGAGATCGCCGCAAAACTCAAGCGAGCCGCCGTGAGGCGAGAATGCTCACCAGGTGCAGAATAAGTTGCACTCCGGCGATGATCGCGCACGCCACGACGAGAATCCTCGTCGCCGGGAACCAGAAGTCGAGAACAGCCGCGACCACCACGATAAGTGACAACTCGACCGCTTGGATCACCCGGTGGAAGCGTAGCGCCGCCGCCGCCCGCCGGGCCATCGCCAGCTTGCGCGACTGGAACTGGGTCGCCGACACCTCGGTCGCCGCGACCAGCCCCGAGCGGGCCCGCGCGACGTCGACCAGGTCGGTCTCCGACTTGATCAGGATCGCGCCGAGCGCGGCGGCGAAGCCGAGCACGGTGTACCAGTCGGGCCACGTCTCGGAGGCCCGGAAGCCCAGCCCGATGAGGATCGCCGCCTCGGCGAAGTAGTGGCCCACCCGGTCGAGGTAGACCCCTGTCAGCGAGGTGCGCCCGGTCCACCGGGCCAGCTCGCCGTCGGAGCAGTCGAGCAGCAGGTAGACCTGCACCAGCAGGGCCGCCAGCACGGCCGCGGCCAGGCCCGGCAGCACCAGCACCGCGCCCGCCGCCACCCCGGTCACGATCATCAGGCCGGTGACCTGGTTGGGCGTGATGGGGGTGCGGGCCAGCGCCCAGGTGACGTAGATCGACAGCTTGCGCATGTAGAGCAGGCCCGCCCAGTGTTCCCCGTTGCGGCGCTCCAGGGTCATCTCGGGCTGCGCCTTGGCGCGGACCTCAGCGACCGACGGCGTGGACATAACCCTCAACTCGATCACGGATCTCGCCCTCGGTCAGGCGGAGATGCTCAAGGATGGTGTAACGACCCGGACGGGTCGACGGCGCGAGCGCGATCGCCTCGGCGAACTGCTCGGTCGTCAGGCCCACGTCGAGGTGGGTGACCGGCAGGTCGTGGCGGCGCAGGCAGTCGACGATCTGACCCAGCCGGGCCGCGTCGTCGCGCAGGTGGAAACAGAACGCGGCGCCGATGCCGGCCAGCTCGCCGTGGTTGGAGGTGCCGGGGAAAAGCTGATCCACGGCATGCAGGATCTCATGATCGCCGCCACTCGCAGGACGGCTTGACCCGGCTATGACCATCGACATTCCGGAAAGGATCAAAGCCTCCGCCAAGACGGTCAGGAACGCGTCGGACTCGACGGAGTCGGCGCGCCCCATGACGGCCTCGGCGGCCGTGCGGGCCATGGAACAGGCCAGCCCGTCGATGGGCTCGCCCCGCTCGGCGTTGCCGAGCTGCCAGTCCTCGATCGCCGACAGGTTGCTGATCACGTCGCCGACGCCCGAGCGCACCAGCGCCTGGGGGGCGTCGTGGACGAAGTCGAGGTCGACCATGATCGCCACCGGCATCGGCACGCCGAACGAGCCCTTGCCGCTCTCGTGGGTGAGCGAAGCGGTCGGTGAGCAGATGCCGTCGTGGGCCAGGTTGGTCGCCACCGCGACCATGGGGATGCCGGCCAGCGAGGCGGCGTACTTGGTGGCGTCGATGGTCTTGCCGCCGCCGATGCCCACCAGCGCCTCGTAGGCGCCCTTGCGCAGGTCGGCGCCGAGCGAGACGGCCGCGTCGACCGAGCCGTCGGGCACCCGGAAGACCTCGGCGTCACCCAGCGAGGGCGCGATGACCTCGGTGATGCGGTCGCCCAGGCCCGCGCCCACGGCCACCGCCACCCGCCCGGAGGTCGCCACCCGGCTGTCGGCCAGCAGCGACCCGAGCTGCGCGATCGCGCCCCGGCGCACCTCCATGGTGATGGGTGCGGGGAGCATCCTCGCCAGAATCGGCATGTGCCCCCCTCTCAGTAGGTCGCGGCGATGAGGCGGGCCTTGGCGAGGTCGTCGTGGTTGTCGACCTCCACCCACTGCACGTCGCCGATCGGCGCGACGTGGATGGTCTCGCCGCGCTCGACCATCTCCTGGTAACCGTCTTCGTAGTAGAGCTGGGGGTCGCGCTCGAAGGTGGTGCGCAGCGCGTCGGCCAGGCGCTCGGCGGCGCCCGGCCGGATGAGGGTGGCGCCGATGTACTCGCCGTAGGCCTCGGAGGGGTCCATCAGCTTGGTGATGCGCTTGAGCTGTTCGCCGCCGAGGGTGACCTTCATCTCCTCGTCGCCCAGCGTCTTCACGTCGTCGACCGCGAGCAGCACGTCACTGGTCTCGGGAGCGTTCAGCAGGGTGTGCTCGACCGAGACGGGGTGGACGGTGTCGCCGTTGACCAGCAGCACACCGTGGGAGAAGTAGTCGCGGGCGCACCAGAGGGAGTAGGCGTTGTTCCACTCTTCGGCCTTGTCGTTGAAGACCAGGGTGAGGTTGACGCCGTGGCGGTCTTCGAGCGCCGCCTTGCGGTCGACGACGGCCTGCGCCTGATATCCCACGATCACCACGACCTCGCGGAGGTCAACCGCGGCGAGGTTGCCCAGGGCGATGTCCAGGATCGTCGTCTCCCCGTCGACCGGCACCAGCGCCTTGGGCAGAGTGTCGGTGTAGGGCCTTAGACGGCGGCCGGCTCCGGCGGCCAGCACCATTCCCAGCAACGTGCGCTCCTTGGGGTCGAACTGCGTGTAACCCCACAGGTTAGTTGCCAACCGGACCTGATCGTGTAATCCGAATGAGGGCTGTTGTTCAGATTAATCGTTGATGCCGAGATTGGCGGCCTCCGTACCGGAACGCGGGGCCGCCAGCCAGCAGGTCACGCTCTCCCAGCCGAACATGCCCCACAGGTAGAGCGCGAGGAGCACGAACACCGCCGCCACCCCGTCGAACCACGCGCCCGCGGCGACCACGAGCATGCGGCCCTCCCAGCCGAACCCGGCCGCCGCGAGCCAGGCGGGCGGGTAGACGTGCTGACGCACTCGGTAGACGAGGTCGTAATGGTGGAAAAGGATAGCGCCGAGAAGCAGAAAGATGATCACCGGGGGCACCCCGTGGGCGAACCCGACCGACGCCACGAAGCCATACTCGGTGACGCGCAGGATCGGCGGCACCAGCCAGTCGAGCCGGCCGTCGTGGCGGTGGGAGGAGCCCGGCCCGGCCAGCAGCAGCGCGACCGCCGGGGCGAACACGGCCAGGCCGTCGGCGCCCGCGACGCCGAGGGTGAGCAGCACCCCGGTCACGAACATGCCCGCCAGGGCCGGTGGCAGCGGCGGGATCTGGCCGGAGACCATCGTGCCCATCGCGGCCGACAGCGGGCCGTCGTCGCGGTAGGCGACCACGTGACCGGCGGGCACCGGAGACAGGTGAGTCGTCGTCATCAGAGCGACCTCGCGATCCGTCCGGTGAGTGTGTAGAGGGCGGCGATTGTGCCCCAGACCAGCAGGGCGACGAACGTGACGTAGGCGTTGAAGAACGCGGCCGTGACCGCGATGAGCGCCATGCGCTCGCCGATCGGCAGCACCACGATCTTCTTGGCCCACCGGGTGGCGGTGCCCTTCTCCAGCTTGCCCGCCAGTTGCACCAGCCGGGCCCCGTCGGCCGCCACGGCCAGCGAGCGCCGCGAGTTGCCCCACGCCGAGCCCACCCTCGCGGCGTCGGCGACGGCTCCGGCGTACGAGAAATCGATCATGTGCCGGACCGCCTGGAGCAGCATCGCGGCCACCGCGAGCGCCCAGATGTTCTGCGGCCCGGTGGGTCCGCCGACGATGCCCCCGGCGTAGCCGATGGCCAGCCCGACGTAGACCACGTACTCCTTGACGCGGTCGAACGTCGCGTCGAGCCAGGCGCCGATCGGGCTGAACCGGCGCGTGTAGCGGGCCAGCTGCCCGTCGACGCAGTCGAGCACGAACGACAGGTAGAGCGCGACCGCCCCGGCGAGCTGGGCGGCCCGGGTCCCGGTGGAGAACCAGACGGCGGCCATCACCGCCAGGCCGACCGAGATGCCGGTCACGCCGTTGGGCGTCAGCCGCAACCAGGCCGCGGCCTTCACGACGTGGCGCGACCAGGTGCTGACGGCGTAGGTGGCGAAGAAGCCGTCGTCCTGTTTGACGGCGGCGTCGAGCCGGGCGCGTTCCTCGTCGACCGCGCCGAGACGGCCGAACGCCGCGTCGGCGGCCTCCTGCCCGGTCACCCGTTCGGCGTGCAGGACGCCGAGCGGGACCGCCGCGACCGGCACGCCCGAGCGCACCAGCCCGGCCAGCAGCAGGTCGGCGGCCTCGTCGTCGCGCGCGTCGCCGAGCAGTTCGTCGGCGGCCAGGTCGCTCAGCTCGGCCGCGACCGCGGCCAGGCGCGGCAGGTCGGAGGCGCCCACCTGGAGCACGCCGCGGAAGGTGGCGTTGGGGCCGACGAGCTGGTGGAAGGAGTTCCCGGCCGCCGCGACGCGGTCGTTCTCGACCCTGACCGGGCTGCCGCCGGGGCCGGGCTCGCCCGCGGCGACCAGCGCGCCGGTGCCCCGGGCCGGGTGTTCCAGGAGTGCGGCGATGGCCTCGGTGTGGGCGACCACGTCACCTGAGATGATGGCCAGCGGCGCGGAGCCGGCCCGGGCCACGACGGCGATCTCCCTGAGGTCGTCGGCGAGGTGGCCGCCCGCGTGGCCGACCACTCTGACCGCGACCGGGATTGAGGTGAGCTGTTCGGTGAGCCGTCCGAGCACGGTGCCCCCGTCGCAGGCCAGCCGGGCCGCGGGAGTGTTGGCGAGCACGACCGCCACGGTCTGCGTGACGGACTGAACCTGCATGTCAGACCCCACTTCCGTCGACGCCCGCGCTAACCCGAAAAGTAACCGAGTGATCACTAATGGGCAATCACCGTGGCGGGTATGGTGCGGGCGGGGAGGATCAAGATGATCGAATCACGGTTGCGCACGGTCGGCGTCGTCCTGGCCGGAGGCGTCGGGCAGCGGGTGGGGCTCAACACGCCGAAGCAGCTCCTCAAGATCGCGGGCCGGACCATCCTGGAGCACACCCTCGCCGTCTTCGACGGCCACCCCGACGTCGACGAGGTCGTCGTGCTGATGACCCCGGGGTTCGGCGACGAGGTGCGGGCGCTCGTGGAGCGTAACGGTTTCACGAAGGTCAGCAAGGTGATCGACGGTGGAACCAGCCGGACCGAGTCGACCTGGCTGGCCCTTTCCGCCCTGGGAGACGAGGAATGTGACGTCCTTCTCCACGACGCCGTGCGGCCCCTGATCGAGCCGCGCATCATCGCCGCGTGCGTCGAGAAGCTGCAGGAGTTCCAGGCGGTCGACGTCGCGATCCCGTCGAGCGACACCGTGGTGGTGGCCGTGCCGGGGCCGTCGGGCGAGATCATCCGCGACATCCCCGACCGGTCGGGGCTGCGCCGCGGGCAGACCCCGCAGTGCTTCCGGTTGTCGGTGATCCGCGACGCCTACCGGCGCGCGCTGGCCGACCCCGACTTCGACCGGCGGCCCGCCACCGACGACTGCGGCGTCATGCTGCGCTACCGCCCCGACGTGCCGATCGCGATCGTGCCCGGCAGCGAGCACAACATGAAGGTGACCCACCCGGTCGACGTCTACATCGCCGACAAGCTGTTCCAGCTCGCCGCGGCCACCCCGCCCGACCCGCAGCCCGGCCTCGACCTCACCGGCAAGGTGATGGTCGTCTTCGGCGGCTCCTACGGCATCGGCGCCGACGTCGTCGACCTGGCCCGCAAGCACGGCGCCGACACCCACGTCTTCTCCCGCACCGCCGGCGGGGTCGCGGTGCAGGACCCGGCCGCGGTGGCCGAGGCCCTCCGGGCGGTGCACGCCGCCACCGGCCGCATCGACTTCGTCGTCAACACCGCCGCCGTGCTGCACATGGGCAAGCTGGCCGACACCGACCCCGCGACCGTCGAGGAGACGGTCGCCGTCAACTATCTGGGCCCCGTCAACGTGGCGAGGGCCGCGTTCGGATACCTCGCCGAGACGCGCGGCCACCTGCTGCTCTACACCTCCTCCTCCTACACGCGCGGCCGGGCCGACTACAGCCTCTACTCCTCGGCCAAGGCCGCCGTCGTGAACCTCACCCAGGCGCTGGCCGACGAGTGGGCGCCCCAGGGCATCCGGGTCAACTGCGTCAACCCCGAACGCACCGCCACGCCGATGCGGCAGCGCGCGTTCGGCGACGAACCGCCGACGTCGCTGCTGTCCCCCTACGCCGTGGCCGAGACCAGCATCGATGTGCTGGTGTCCCCTTTGACCGGACAGGTGATCGATGTGCGGCTGACTGGGTAACCCCCCTCTATGGGGAAGAAAGTCCTGGTCACGGGCGTTCTGCTGGCCTCGTGCCCAGTGCTGGTGACGGCCGCGCTCGCGCCGTCGCCGTGGTTGTTCGCCGCCGCCGTGCTCGTGTCGTACGCCGCCGAACCGGTGCTGCCGAAGGCGGCGGCCGACCGGCTCAGCCGGGTGCACCTCGGGGTGACGGTCCGGTTCCTGGCCCGCGAGGTGGCGGCGGTGCTGCTGCTGGCCCGGCTGGGCCTGCCGTTCGTGCTCCTGGCGGGCGGGTTGTTCGTCTTCCACGCGATGCGGGCGACCCAGACCGGGTTGGCGTTGTGCCTGCACCGGTGGCACCACCTGCGGCCGGTCGAGTCGCGCAACCTCCAGGTCGCGCTGCCGGAGGCGCCGCCCGCCCGGCTGCTCGGGCAGCGCGGCACCCGGCTGCTCTACTTCGACGTCCCGCCGGTCGTGCTGGCGGCGGTCGCCGGTCTCACCGGCGAGACCTGGCCGGCCGTCGCGGGGATCGCGGTGACGCTGGCCGCCATGGCGGTGGTGACGGTCGTGCTCGGGCTGCGGCTCCGCGGGGCCGCGCCGGTGGCCGACCGCCGCCGTGTCATCCATCTCGTGGACGAACGGGTCAGGGCCTACGACCCCGAGGTCATCCTGTACTTCTCCGGCGCGGCCAACGCCGTCTACCAGGCCTCGATGTGGCTGCCGGTCCTGGAGGCGCTGCCCCGGCGGTCGATCGTGGTGCTGCGCGAACGGCCGCTGTTCACCGCGCTGGCCCCGACGTCGCTGCCGGTGCTGTGCATCCCCTCGGCGGTCGACATGATGAACTTCCGCGGGCTCGACAGCGCGCGGGTGGCGCTGTTCGCCGCCAACGTCGGCAACAACATCCACATGCTGCGGGTGCCGGGCGTGGTGAGCGTGTTCGTCGGCCACGGCGACAGTGACAAGGAGGCGTCGTTCAACCCGTACACGAAGGTCTACGACCAGGTCTGGGTGGCCGGGCCGGCCGGCCGCGACCGCTACCGGCGGGCCGGCGTCGGGGTGCGCGACGAGGTGATCGTCGAGGTGGGGCGGCCGCAGCTGGCCGGGATCAGCGAGAAGGGGCCGCAGACGCGGTCGGTTCTCTACGCGCCCACGTGGGAGGGCTGGACCGACGACCTGTTCCACAGTTCGGTGGCGGCGATGGGGCCCCATCTGGTCGACGCGCTGCTCGCCGAAGGGGTCAGGGTCGTCTACAAGCCCCACCCGCTGACCGGCCACCGCTCGATGACGGTCCGCCGCGCGCACGGCGCGATCATGGCGCGGCTGCGCCGTGAACACCCCGACGCGGGCACGGTGGTGCTCGGCCCCGAGCCGAGCCTGTACGACTGCTTCAATGACGCCGACCTGCTGATCAGCGACATCTCGAGTGTGGTCGCCGACTTCACGGCGTCAGGCAAGCCCTATGTCGTCACCAACGTCGCCGCCCGGGACCGGGCCGAGTTCGTCACCCGCTATCCGTCGGCCGGCGCGGCCTACCTGCTCTCGGAGGACCTGCGGGAGCTGCCCGAGATCCTGGCCCAGTTGTCGAAGGAGCCGGGCGAGGACGAACTCGCCGACGCCCGCCGCGCCCTGCGCGCTCACCTGCTCGGCGACGGCGAACCGATGGCCCGGTTCGCCGCGGCCGTCGAGGACGCCTACGAGCAGGGGCTAATGAAGCAGGTCCTGTAGCCCGACCGTCTCGTGCTTCTTGCGCAGCCGCTTCGGGCTGGTGATGAAGCCGGTGCCCCACGACAGGTGCATGGCGGCGTAGACGACCGGGAGGCGGACCAGCGCGGCCGGTTCGAGGTCGCGGCCGGTCAGCACCGAACCGGCGACGATGGCCAGCGCGTAACCCGCCGGGACGACGAACGCGGGCGGCCAGAAGAAGCCGGCGACCAGGCCGAGCACGATCAGCGAGACCGCGATCGGCGGGGCCAGGTAGCGGAGGTTGATGGTGCCCTGGTGGGTGCGGGCCACCACCCGCCGCCAGCGGCCGTAGTGGAAGTACTGACTGGCGAGGGCTCTGACGGTGGCGCGTGGCCGGTAGGAGACGCGCATCTTCGGCTGGAACCACACCAGGCCGCCGGTCTCGCGGATGCGGTGGTTCATCTCCCAGTCCTGCGCGCGCTGGAAGTGTTCGTCGTAGCCGCCGACCCGCTCCAGCGCGGTGCGCCGGAACACGCCCAGATAGACGGTGTCGGCCGGGCCGCCCTCGCCGCCGACGTGGAACGCGGCGTTGCCGACCCCGATCTTCGAGGTCATCGCGCGCGCGACCGCCTTCTCGAACGGGCTGACCCCCTCGGCGGCCATGATGCCGCCGACGTTGTCGGCGCCGGTCTGCTGGAGCGTCTCCACGGCGGTGCGGACATAGTCGCGGGGCAGCATGGCGTGCCCGTCGACCCGGGCCACCACCTCGCCCTTGGAGGCGTTGATGGCGGCGTTGAGCGCATGGGGGGTGCGGCCCGTCGGGTTGGGCACGATGGTCACCCGGGAGTCGGCCGCGGCGATCGACTCGGCGACCTCCTGCGTGCGGTCGCGGGAGGGGCCGACTGCCAGGACGACGTCGATCGGGCCCGCATAGTCCTGGTCGAGGACCTGCTGGACCGCTTCGCGTAGATGCCGTTCTTCGTTGAGCACCGGCATGATGACGGAGACCGCGGGGGGCGCGTCGAGGAAGGGGTTCATGGCTGCGCTCACGCTACTGTACGAGGGGGCGTGGACGGCAACCTCGAAGGGGGAGCGCGTGGAGGACTCGGGTGTTCACGTGGGCGGAGACGCCTACGGAGGGGTCCGGGTAGCAGCTCCCCGCAAAGGCCGCCGGCACCGCCGGGCGAGCATGCGCTCCATCGTCGTCACCGGCACCCTGTCGAGCCTGGTGCTGGTCGGCTCGGGCCTCGCGTGGGCGCTGCCCAACTACGTCTCCGGCCGCATCACCTCGGTCGACGCCGGCACCGCCGGTTCGGCCACCCGCGGCGCGATGAACATCCTTTTGGTGGGCGTCGACAAGCGCGACGACCTGTCGCGCCGCCAGCAGAACCAGCTCCACCTGGGCCGCGAGGTCGGGCAGCGCACCGACACGATGATGGTCGTGCACGTCTCGGAAGACCACAAGAAGGTGACAGTGGTCTCGCTCCCGCGTGACACGTGGACCGAGATCCCCGGCCAGGGCACCCACAAGATCAACAGCGCCTACCAGTTCGGCGGCGCGAAGCTCGCCGTCCGGGCGGTGCAGCAGGCCACCGGCATGCGCATCAACCACTACGTCGAGGTCAACGTGCTGGGCTTCATCGACGTGGTCGACTCCCTCGGCGGCATCACGGTCTGCACGCCGGTCCCGATCAACGACGACAAGACCAAGCTCGTCCTGACGGCCGGCACCCACAACCTCGACGGCGTCAACGCCCTCGCGTACGCCCGCACGCGCGCCACCGCCCGCTCCGACCTCGACCGCATCGACCGCCAGCAGCAGGTCATCTCGGCCATGTTGCAGCAGGCGCTGAGCGGCGGCACGCTCACCAACCCGGCCAAGCTGGGCGCCCTGGTCAACTCGACGCTGCGCACCCTCACGGTCGACGACGAGTTGTCCGGCAACATGCTCGACCTCGCCACCCAGCTCAAAGACGTGTCGACCGACGACGTGTCGTTCGCGACCGTGCCGATCGCCGACGTCGACTACACGACCCCGACAGGTGAGTCGGCGGTGCTCTGGGACAAGGCGGCCGCCGCCGAGATGTTCCGCCGCATCGACAACGACGAAGACCTCGCCAAGCCGGCCAAGCCGTCGCCGTCGGCGACCCCCTCGGCCACGGCGTCCGCGACCCCGACGCTGAGCCGGTCGGCCCCGCTGTCGGTGCCGCCCAACCGCATCCGGCTGAAGGTCCTCAACGGCACCCTCGTCACGGGTCTGGGCGCCCGCACCCGCGACGCCCTGCTCGGCGCGGGTTTCCTGGTGCCCGAGCAGGCGGGCGACACCGGCCGCCGCGACTACGAGAACACGGTGGTCCGCTACGCCGCCGGCCGTGAGGACTCCGCCCGCACGGTCGCCGCCGCGCTGCCCGGGGCCGAGATGCGCCAGGTCGACGTCGAGGGCATCGAGGTCATCATCGGCGCCGAGAACCACGACGTCGAGAAGGTGACCGTGCCGACGGCCGCGCCGACCCCGTCGAAGGCGCCGACCCCGGCGGCCCGGACCGCCACGCAGAACATCTGCAAGCCTCAGGCGTGAACGTATTCGTTGACCACCACGCCTGAGGTGTAGGGCGTGCTGCGCTCCAGCCGGAAGGTGTGCGGGGCGTAGGGGGCGGCGAACAGCGGCGGGCCGTCCTGGAGCACGACCGGGTTGACCTTCAGGACCATCCGGTCGATCTCGTCGACGAGCGCACCGGCGAGCAGGCCGCCGCCGCAGAGCCAGATGCCGGCGCCCTCCTCCTTCTTCAGCCGCCGCACGACCTCCACCGGGTCCTCGCCGGTGAGGGTGATGTTCTCCGGCACGTCGCCGGGGCCCCGGGTGCGGGAGAAGACGTACTGGCGGGTGTGCGGATAGGGGTCGCGGGTGTGCGCGAAGCCCGCGGCGTAGGTGTTCCAGCCCATCAGGGCCGTGTCGAAGCGTGACCCGTCGGCGGTGAGGCCGAGCATGCGCAGCCCGACGTCGGAGAGGGTGTCGCGGTAGTCGCGCTTGATCATCTCGATGTGGTCGCCCTCGACCGGGAACGCCGAGAAGTCGTCGGCGGGACCGGAGATCCGGCCGTCGAGCGAGACGGCGACGTAATAGGTGAGCTCTCGCATCCGTTCTCCAACCACAGCAGTTGTAGTGATTGGCCAGAATGTACTACAGCCGTCGTGGTTGCGCTACTCTCGACGTCATGGCGCGGAACGCGGGACGACGGGCGGAGCTGGCCGACGCCGGCATCAGGGTGCTGGCCCGGGAGGGCTCGCGAGGTCTCACCCACCGGGCGGTCGACGCGGAGTGCGGGGCCCCGACCGGCACGGCCTCCAACTACTTCCGCTCCCGCGCCGACCTGCTCGAAGGGCTGGTCGCCCGGATCGGCGAACGCTTCGCGCCCGATCCCGAGGTGCTGGCCGAACTCGCCTCCCACCCGCCCGACCGCGCCTCCTTCGCCCGCCACGTGCGCGACATCGTCCGCCGGCTGAGCGCCGACCCCGACGTCACGCTGGCCTGGTTCGAGCTGCGGCTGGAGGCGGCCCGGCGGCCCGAGGTCGCCGACCTGATGCGGGGCGTGCTGCTGGAGGGCTTCCGCGCCGACGTCGCCTACAACCAGGCCGCCGGGCTGCCGGGCGGCAAGGCGGAGATCGCGCTGTTCCACTACGCCGTCGACGGCCTGCTGCTCGACCGGCTGACCGTCCCGATCGACCCCGAGACCTCCACCGACGCGGTGGTCGAGGCGCTGGTCGAGGGGCTGCTCTAGTCGAAGTCGGTGCCCCGGCTCACCTTCTCCCAGGCCAGCGCCTCGGCCTGCGCGCGGGCGTACGCGCCGAGGACGTTGTCGGCCGCGTCGTTGCCGAGCGCCAGCCGCAGCGGCGTGTGCTCCGCGTCGAGCGCCCGCAGGATCGCGGCGGCGGCCTTGGCCGGGTCGCCCGGCTGCGCGCCGTCGGTGGCGGGCAGGCCGGTTCGCAGCGGGCCGGTGATCGGGTCGTAGGCGGCGATCCGCGGCGAGTGCAGCAGCGCCGACGGCCCGGCGAACGAGGTGCGGAAGGCCCCCGGCTCCACGATCAGCACCTTGATGCCGAACGGGGCGACCTCGCCGTGCAGCGCCTCCGACCAGCCCTCCAGGGCGAACTTGCTCGCCGAGTAGCCGCCGACGCCCGGGAACGACATGCGCCCGCCCATGCTGCTCAGCTGCACGATCGCGCCCGTGCCCCGATCCCGCATGTGCGGCAGGACCGCCCGGGTGAGCGCGGCGGGGCCGAAGAAGTGCAGGTCCATGAGGTCGCGCAGCTCGGCGTCGGTGGTCTCCTCGGCGGCGCCCACGAGGCCGCGTCCCGCGTTGTTGACCAATACGTCGATCCTGCCGTGCCAGAGCAGCGCCTCGGCGACGGCCCCGGCGATCCGCGACCGGTCGGTCACGTCCAGGGCGACGGGGTGGACGTTCGGGTGGGGGGCGATCTCCCCCGGACGCCGGGCGGCGGCCACGACCAGGTCCCCGGCCGCGACGGCGGCCTCGGTCAGGGCCCGCCCGAAGCCCGAATTGGCGCCGGTGATCATCCAGATGCGGTTCGTCATGGCATCCGTTATGGCGGCCGGACGGGCCAGGCGTCCAAGACACGTCGGCGGCAGGACGATAAGCGGCGCTTATGATCGCAGGATGGAGCTTCGCCAGCTGCGTTATCTGGTGATCATCGCCGAGACCGGCAACCTGGGCCGCGCCGCCGAGAGGCTCTACGTCAGCCAGCCCGCCCTGTCGCAGACGGTCCGGGCACTGGAGGGCGAGCTGGGGGTGCGCCTCTTCGACCGCCACCCCGGCGGGGTCTCCCCCACGGCCGTCGGGCGCGACGTCGTCGAGGCGGCCCGGCGCACGCTCGCGGCGGCCGAGGGCGTGCGGGCCGCGGCGGCCCGTGTGCTTCGGGTGGGGTTCGAGGCCAGCGGCGCGGGCGACCTCACCAGCCGGGTCAGGGCCGAGTTCGCGCGCCGCCACCCGGAGGCGCGCCTGGAGCCGAAACGCTACGACTGGGGCGGCGAGGCGGAGGCCCTGCGCGCGGGCCTGGTCGACGTGGCGTTCGTCTGGTTGCCCGCCGACCTGACCGGGTTCGCCCACGAGGTCGTCCACCGGGAGCCCCGGGTCGTCGGGCTGCCCGAGAACCACCGGCTCGCCGGGCGCGCCGGCCTGACCGTCATGGACGTCGCCGACGAACCCCTCATGTGGACCGAACGGGCCCCGCGCGAATGGGTCGACTGGTGGGCGGTGAACCCGCGCCCCGACGGGTCGGCGCCGAAGTGGGGGCCGACCAACGACAACGTCGAGGAGATGCTCGACCAGGTCGCCGACGGGGTGGCCGTCTGCTTCGGCCCGGCCAGCATGGCGCGCTACTACACCCGGCCCGGCCTGGTGTGGGTGCCGCTGGTCGGCGCCGAACCGCTGCGGGTGGCGCTGGCGTGGCCCGCCGGTTCGGCGAATCCGCTGGTCGCCGCGTTCGTCGCGGTGGTGCGGGAGCTCAGTCGTCCGTGACGACGGTACGCGGCACGTCGCCCTCGCAGTGGGTCTCCACCTCGACCTCGGCCTCGCCCCGCTCGAACTTGACCTTGGCGTGGCCGCCGGGGCCCGGTTCGACGTCGTCGGTCTGCCAGCCCTGGGCGGGGGTCCACGAGGTGAGCTGCGCGCGGCCGGCCGTACAGGACACGACGACCGTGCCCCCTTCGGTGGAGACGACCCGGCTCGCCGTGGCGGCGGCCGAAGGGCGGGGCGTCGGCGAACTGACCGGCGGCGCGGGCAGCGCGAGTTCGCGGCGGACCGCCTCGGCCGAGAGCGCCTGGTCGCCCGGTCCCCGGAACGCGCCGCCGAAGGCACCGATGACGACCAGCCCGGCGACGGTCGCCGCGAGCGCCGCGACCACCCAGCCCGCGACCGCGAAGACGAGACGCCGATCCATGCCGCCCACCATCCCTGCTCCTGGGCTAAGGCCGGGTTAACACGACGCTAAGGCCCATCGCCACCGAACCGGACATTGACTAACGTGTCGGGCACCATGGCGAGTCTGCTGCTCATCGAAGACGACGTGACGATCCGGACCGCGCTGGTCCGCGCCCTCCGCGACAAGGGACACGCCGTCGCGTCGGCGTCGTCCGCGCTCGACGGGCTGCGGATGGCCCTCGACGACCGACCCGACCTGGTCGTGCTGGACCTGGGCCTGCCCGACCTCGACGGCGCCGAACTGCTGCGCATGCTGCGCGCGGTGTCGGCGGTGCCGGTCATCGTGGCGACGGCCCGCGACGGCGACGCCGAGTCGGTCCGGGTGCTGGACGCCGGGGCCGACGACTACCTGGTCAAGCCGTTCACGGCGGCCCAGCTCGACGCGCGGGTGCGGGCGGTGCTGCGGCGCACCGGATCGGCGCCGGGCGACCCGACCGTGACGGTCGGCGGCCTGCGCGTCGACCCGCGCGGCCGGGAGGCGCTGCTCGACGGCCGCACGCTCGACCTGACGCCGCGCGAGTTCGACCTGCTGCTCTACCTGGCCTCGCGGGCCGGGCAGGTGGTGACGAAACGGGAACTGCTCATCGAGGTGTGGCAACTGCCGTACGGCGGCACCGACAAGACGGTCGACGTCCACCTGTCGTGGTTGCGCCGGAAACTGGGCGAGACCGCCCAGGAACCCCGCTACCTGCACACCATGCGCGGAGTCGGGGTCAAGCTGGTGTCGCCGTGAGGAGCCGGCTCGCGCTGCTGGTGGCCGCGACGACCTCCCTGGTCCTGGTCGCCATGCTGGTGCCGCTGGCCCTGCTCGTGCGGGCGACCGCCGAGAACAACGCGATCACGCAGGCCACCGCCGAGGCGCAGTCGGTCGGGGCGGTGATCGGCACCGTCGACGAGGCGACGCTCGCCCTGGCCGTCAGCCGCGCCGAGGCGGCGGGCGGGCACGACGTCGCGGTCTTCCCGCCCGGCGCCCGGCCGGTCTCCGAGGCCGTCGAACTGGCCCGGCGCGGCCGCAGCTTCACCGCGGTCTCCCCCGGCGGCGGCCGTGAGGTCCTGGTCGCGGTGCAGGGGCCGGGCGGCACGAGTGTGGTCCAGGTCGTGCTGACCCCCGGCGACCTGACCCGTGGCGTCGGCGAGACCTGGCTCGGGCTGCTGCTGCTCGGGGTGGTCCTGATCGGGCTCGGGGTGGCCCTCGCCGACCGGCTGGCGGTCGCCATCACCCGCCCGATGACCGCGCTGGCCGGGGTGTCCCACCGGCTGGCCGGAGGCGACCTGGAGGCCCGCGCGGTGCCGGGCGGGCCGCCGGAGGTGCGCTCGGCCGGGCTGGCGCTCAACCATCTCGCCGGCCGCATCGGCGAGCTGCTGGCCGAGGAGCGCGAGACGGTCGCCGACATCTCCCACCGGCTCAGGACCCCGCTGACCGGCCTGCGCCTGGAGGCCGAGTCGCTGCGCGACCCGGCCGAGGCCGACCGCATCGCCGCCCGTGTCGACGCGCTGGAGAAGGCGGTGACCTCGGTGATCCTCGACGCCCGGCGGCGTACCCGGGAGAAGGGCTCGTGCGACGCCGCCGTGGTGGTGCGCGAGCGGGCCGAGTTCTGGTCGGTGCTGGCCGAGGAGCAGGAACGCGCCTTCTCCGTGACGGTCCCGCCCGGCCCCGTCGAGGTGCCCGTCTCGGCCCCCGACCTGGCGGCGGCCCTGGACGCGCTGTTCGAGAACGTGTTCGCCCACACCGACGAAGGGGTCTCCTTCTCGGTACGCCTGACGCCCCGCGACCTGGTCGTGGAGGACGACGGCCCCGGCTTCGGCCCCGCCGCGCTGGAACGCGGCCACAGCGGAGCCGGGTCGACCGGGCTGGGCCTGGACATCGTGCGCCGGACCGTGCCGAAGACGCGCCTGGAGAGGTCCCCCGGCGGTGGCGCGCGGGTGGTGCTGACGTTAGTGACGTCTTAGCGTGCCGCTATCCGCCTTCCGGCGAGTCTGAGGGCATGAGAATCCGATACGCACTGGCCGCCGCGGTCACCGTCCTGGGCCTGACCGCCGCCGCCACCCCCGCCGTCGCCGCCACGACCGCCGCCGTCACCAAGGCGCAGGCCGTGAAGATCGCGAAGAAGAAGGTGCCCGGCGCGTACGTGAGCGAGGTCGAGCGCGAGTACGAGCACGGCCGGCGCACGTGGAAGATCGAGCTGGAGAAGGGGAACTGGGAGTACGACGTCTACGTCGCCGTCTCGGACGGGCGCATCGTCAAGTTCACCCGCGACTACGACGACTGACACCCTCGACGCCACCTGAGCCGCGATCCACACTGGGAGCATGCCGAGCCCACGGTTGATCGGAGAACGGTTCAACCTGCCGTTGGTCCTTGACCGGCTCCCCGCCCCCGACGCCCACTCCCCGGACAATCCGGTGCTCATCAGCGTCTTCGCCGAAGACCAGGCCGACCGGGTCGGCACCGCCCCGGCCGAGGGCCGCCCCGACCGCGACCGGGCCCGCCGGGCCAAGGTGATGCGGCTGCTGGGGAGTGGGCACGTGCGGTCGCCGCGCGACTACTACAACGCGGCGATGGTCCTGCAGCACTCCTATCTGGTGGAGCACTTCCACCTGGGGCACGTGCTGGCCCGGCTGAGCGCGCTGGCCGGATACGGCCCGGCCAAATGGCTGGCCGCGGCGGCGATGGACCGCTGGCTGATGCACCAGGGCCTGCCGCAGCACTACGGCACCCAGTACGTCGAGGACGGCGAGGGGTTCCGGTTGTGGGACGTGGAGCCCGGCACGACCGACGAGGAGAGGGCCGAATGGAATGTGCCGCCACTCGGCGAGGCGGTGCGAATGGCGGCCGAGTTCCCCGTCTGAGGCCGCCTCAGGCGGCCTTCTTCTCCGTTCCCCGCTTCCGATAGGCCGCCGGCGACACCCCGTACTCCTCCAGGAAGACCCGCGAGAAGTGCGAGCACGACCGGAACCCCCAGCGCTGCGCGATGACCCCCACGGGCACCCCCGTCATCCCCGGCGAACCCAGTTCGTCGCGGCACTTCTCCAGCCGCCGCGACCGGATGTACCGCGCCGCCGACAGCCCCCTGGCCTCGAACATGCGGTAGAGCCCGCGAATCGATAAGTAGTGCGCCGCGGCGATGGTGGGCGGGCAGAGGTCCGGGTCCCCGAGGCGGTGGTCGATGTAGGCCACGATGCGTGCCATCAGGTGATCATCCATGGTCATCCGTGACATGTGGCCCAACGTAGGACGCGCCTGTATAGCCGCCGTATATTGGGCGGCCCGCCGCTCCTTGACCGCACCCATGATCGCAGCTGGTCAAACCCTTGTCCGTGCCCATCTGTGCCGGTTTGCGGCCACGGGGATAAGCACGTCATGTGCCGCCTCTTCGGGTTGTCCGCCGCCCCGCACCGCACCAAGGCCACGTTCTGGCTCCTGGAGGCCCCCGACTCCCTGACCGCCCAGAGCCACCGCGACCCCGACGGCGCCGGCCTCGGCTTCTACGACCACGGCGCGGCCCACACCCACAAGGCCCCGATCGCCGCCTACGAGGACCGCTGCTTCGCCCACGAGGCGAAGGAGGAGTGCTCGGCGACCTTCATCGCGCACGTCCGCTACGCCTCGACCGGCGGGCTGGAGCGGAAGAACACCCACCCCTTCAAGCAGGACAACCGGCTGTTCGCGCACAACGGCGTCGTCGAGGGCCTCGACCGGCTGGAGGCCGAACTCGGCCCCGACCGGAGACTGGTCAAGGGCGACACCGACTCCGAACGGGTCTTCGCGCTCATCACCCGGGAGATCCGCGCCAACGGCGGCGACGTCAGCGCCGCGATCGTCTCGGCGGCCCGCTGGATCGCGGAGGAACTCCCGCTGTACGCGCTCAACCTGATTCTCATATCGGACACGCAAATGTGGGCGCTGCGGTATCCGGAGACCCATGAGTTGTACGTCCTGGAACGCCGCGGCGGCCTTCTCTGCCATGAGGGGACCGGCGGCAGAATCAGGGTGGAGAGCGCCGACCTGGCCGACCGGCAATGCGTCGCGGTGGCCAGTGAGCGAATGGACGACGACCCCGGCTGGCGCCTCCTGGAACCGGGCGAACTCCTGCACGCCGACCGGAGATCGGCCGTGCACAGGAACCTCGTGCTGCCCCACCCGCCGCGTCATCAGATGACTTTGCGGGATCTGCGTCCGGAAGCGGCGGCCTCACAACACGGCGCGTGACTCTCCACTGATCCGCCGCTGACACGTTCCGCGCGGTTCTCCAGCCCGTCAGCTCGTGAGGATCACCAGCTCCTGCGTGGCGCGGGTCATGGCGACGTACCGATCGACCGCCCCCTCGATGCCCTCGCCGAACCTGTCGGGGTCGACCAGCACGACCAGGTCGAACTCCAGGCCCTTCGACAGTTCGGGCGTCAGCGACCGCACCCGGGCGGTCGGCCGGAAGTCCGGGTCGCCGATCACGCAGGCGATGCCGTCGCCCTGCCAGGCGTCGAGCACCGAAGCCAGCTCCGACGCCGCGCCGTGGCGGACGGGGAGGCCGCCGGTCCGGATCGAGGTCGGCACGTTGGCGTCGGGCAGGGCCGCCCGGATCACCGGCTCGGCCTCGGCCATGATCTCCTCCGGGGTGCGGTAGTTGACCGTGAGCCGGGCCAGGGTGACGCGGTCGAGGCCGATGCGGCGCAGGCGCTCCTCCCAGGTCTCGGTGAAGCCGTGGCGGGCCTGGGCCCGGTCGCCGACGATCGTGAAGCTCCGCGACGGGCAGCGCAGCAGCAGCATCTGCCACTCGGCGTCGGTGAGCTCCTGGGCCTCGTCGACGACGACGTGCGCGAACGGACCGGCGAGCACGTCGGGTTCGACGCCGGGGGCCACGGTCTCGTCGACCAGGGCGTCGCGCATGTCCTGGTTGTGGAACATGGTGATCAGGCCCTCGCCGTCGTCGTCGGTGTCGAGCAGGCGGTCGATGACGTGGCCGGTGCGCTCCCGTTCGACCGCGATGGCGGCCTGCTGGCGGCGCTTGATCGCGGCGGCCTCCGGATCGCCGAGCCGCTGCCGGGCGGCGTCGAGGAGGGGCAGGTCGGAGACGGTCCAGGCCTGGGCCTCCGGCCGCTGGAGCAGCCGGATCTGCTCGACGGTCAACCAGGGGGCGCACAGGCGCAGGTAGGCCGGGACGGTCCACAGGTCGCCGACCAGGTCGGCGGCCTCGATCAGCGGCCAGGCCCGGTTGAACGTCTTGACCAGCTCGCGGTCCTGGAGCAACGAGCGGCGCACCATGTCACGGGAGGCGTCGCCCTCGTACTTGTCGGTCAGGATCGTGAGCAGTTCCTGCCAGATGACGTCGCGCGCCTCGTTGTGGGGGGTGTCGGGGTCGGGGGCGTCGAAGGCCTCGGCCCAGTCGTCGGGGCTCAGCCAGATCTTCGCGTCGGTGACCTCCATGCCTTTGTCCGGCCGGTTCTCGTAGAACCGCACGGCGGGTTCGATGGCCTTGACCATCTCGGCCGAGGCCTTGAGGCGGGCGACCTCCGGGTCGGTCTCGGTCGTGGCGGTCGCGCCCTCCTTGACGAGGTCGCGCAGGGTGCAGGTCCGCACCCCCTCCTCGCCGAGGCTGGGCAGCACGTCGGCCACATAGGCCAGATAGTGCTGGTGGGGCCCGACGAAGAGCACGCCGCCCCGGTGGTGGCCGAGCCGGGGGTCGGAGTAGAGCAGGTAGGCCGACCGGTGCAGGGCGACGACCGTCTTGCCGGTGCCGGGCCCGCCGTCGACGACGAGCGCGCCGCGTGACGACGCGCGGATGATGGCGTCCTGGTCGGCCTGGATGGTGCCCAGCACGTCGCGCATGCGGCCCGAGCGGTTGCCGCCGAGGCTGGCGATGAAGGCCGACTGGTCGTCGAGGGCGGCGGCGTGGCCGTCGAAACCGTCCTGGGTGAAGACCTCGTCCCAGTAGTCGCTGATCCGCCCGGCGGTCCAGCGGTAGCGGCGGCGGCTCGCCAGTCCCATGGGGTTGGCGTGGGTGGCCCCGAAGAAGGGCTCGGCGGCGGGTGAGCGCCAGTCGAGCAGCAGCCGCCGCCCGGAGCTGTCGGTCAGTCCCAGGCGGCCGATGTAGACGGGCTCCTGGTCGTCTTCCGCGACCATGTGGCCGAGGCACAGGTCGAGGCCGAACCGGCGCAGGGCGCGGAGGCGGGCGGTCAGCCGGTGCACCTCCTGGTCGCGGTCGAACGCCGCGCGCCCCTGGCCGCCCGGGGCCCTGCGCTCGGCGTCGAGACGGTCGGACAGGTCGGTGATCGACCGGTGGAGGCTCTCCGCGATGGCGGCGAAGTGCTTCTCGTCCCGGGCGATCAGGGCCGGGTCGGCCTTGGGCGACAGGTGGTCGGGCAGGTCGAACGCACTGGTGCTCAGTGGATTCACGTCTGCGTCCCCCGGTTTTCGCAGATTGTGGGCTTGGCCGGACGATTCTGCGGCATGACGGGGGGCTTGTGGCAAGCCCGGGGGTGCGCTATAGGTTGAAAATGGAGGGGCCTAGGAGGGTGTCCTGGGCAGGCGCAGCACAAACCGGGCCCCACGCTCGCTGTCCTGGATCGTCAGGCTCCCGCCGTGCGCTTCGGCGATCTCCCGCGCGATGGACAGGCCCAGCCCCGTTCCGCCCGCGTCGCGCGCCCGCGAGGCGTCCAGCCGGGTGAACCGGTCGAAGACGATCTCCCGGTGCTCGGGCGCGATCCCGGCCCCGTCGTCGATCACCTCAAGGGTGGCGCAGGTCGCGTCGCCCCGCACCCGCACGGTGATCTGCGAGGTCGCGTGGCGTTCGGCGTTGTCGAGCAGGTTGCCCAGGACCCGGGTGATGCGCAGCCGGTCGCAGTCGACCCGGACGTTGTCGGCCAGGTCGGTGACGATCTTCTTCCGGTACGCCCGGCGCTTCAGCTCCCCGCCCACCAGCGCGCCCAGATCGGTCGGCGAGCGGTCGACCGGCGCGCGGGCGTCGAGCCGGGCCAGCGTCAGCAGGTCGGTCACGATGGCCTGGAGCCGTTCCACCCCGGCGAGGACCTCCGTGCTCATCGTCGGCCAGTCGGTGCTGTCGGGGTGCATCAGCGCCTCCTCCAGCTGTGCCCGCATGGCCGTGATGGGGGTGCGCAGGTCGTGGGAGGCGTCCTGGGTGAAGCGGCGGAGCTGCTGGTAGGCGACCTCCAGCCGGTCGAGGGTGGCGTTCACCGTCTCGGCGAGGAGCTGGATCTCCTCGTACTTGTTCGACACCGGGACCCGGCGGTCCAGGCCGGTGGCGGTGATCTCGGCCATCCGCGCGCGGATGGCGTTCACGGGGGCCAGGGCCTTGGTGAGGTCGCGGAAGGTCCAGGCGGTCAGCACCGAGATCACCAGCAGCGACACCCCGACCGCCGTGACGATGGAGGTGACGCTCCCGTACCAGGCGACCACGGGCAGCGCCATGTAGAGCAGCCAGAACCCGCCGGGCTGGTAGACCTTGTACGACAACACGGTCGCGCATCCGTGCAGCCCCGCCGGCGGGCACAACGTCCGCTCCGCCCGCACGCTCGCGCGGTCGGCGTGGAAGTCGGCCATCGGGCCCTTGCCCGCCAGTTGGGGGGTGGCCGCCACGACGTGCCCATGGGCGTCCACCACCTGCACGGCGTTGACGGAGTCGTCCTTCAGCGTCTTCGGCAGCGGGCCCTCCCGGATGAGCGGGACCACGTGGCCCCACGTCATGGTGGCCCGCGCCTGGACGCTGTCCATCTCCTTGTAGCCTGCGAACAGCAGGAAGAGGACACTGACCCCGACACACACCAGGGTCGTCACCAGGGCGGTCGCCACGGTCCTCCGGACTCGGAAAGCTCGCGTCATCCAAAGCCCCTTCGGCTTCGCGGAAAGGGAACGCGAAAAGGCCGGTCGAGTCTCTGCCCGAAGTCGGCCGGTGAGCTGTCAGGAGATCGCGCGGTCTTTTCCGCTGTTTGCGAGAGGCGTCCGGGCCGAGGCCGGAGTCGCGAGAGACCTCGACGGCGATTCTCTGGGGAGGCGGACGGCCTCGTTTTCACTTTGAGTCTATGACGTGAAGTTCACCCGGCCAAAACCTGTTCTGGCAGGTGGGCGCGGTGAATCCCGCCAGGCCCTACGCCTGGCGGGGTTCACGTTGGGCAAAGTTTTTACTCCTCGATCGTTTTCTAGACACCGGTCCGAAAATCATGGACGGTTCAGGGCGCCACCTTGATGATCGTCCTGCCGGAGGCGGCGGACTTGCGCGCGCATCCGTCGGCCGCCTCGGCCAGCGGGCGCACCTCGCCCACCAGTACGCTCAGCCGTCCGTCCCTGACCCGCTGGACGAGATCGGCCAGCCGGGCCCGGTCGGGTTCGACGACGAAGAACAGCGCCCGCCCGTCCTTGGGCCGCACGTCCGGCGGCATGGCGACGCTGACCAAGGTGCCGCCCGGACGGACCAGCTCGGCCGACCGGGCCAGCACCTCGCCGCCGATGACGTCGAACACCACGTCGACCTCACCGGCGTCCCGCACGTCCTCGGCGTCGAGGTCGAAGAAGCGCTGCGCCCCGAGACCCAGCACGAGCTCGCGGTCGCGGGCCCGGCCGGTGGCGACCACGACGGCGCCCGCCTCCCGCGCGAGCTGGACGGCGATCGAGCCGACGGCCCCGGCGGCGCCGCTGATCAGGACGGTCTGCCCGGTCGTGAGCCGGGCGTGGTCGAACAGCCCCTGCCACGCGGTCAGCCCGGAGATGGGCAGCGCGGCGGCCACGGTGTGGTCGACGTCGGCCGGGACGGGCGCGAGGTTGCGGGCCTCCACGGCGATGAACTCGGCCAGCGACCCGTTCCTGGCCCAGTCGGTCAGCCCGAACACCCGCTGGCCCACGGTCAGGCCGGTGGTCCCGTAGCCGAGCTCGACCACGACCCCCGACATCTCGTGGCCGGGGATGGTGGGCGTGCGGTCGCGGCCGGCCCGGTCGATCCACGTCGCCGGCCAGTCGAGCTCCCCGCGGGTGAACCCGGCGGCGTGCACGCGCACGATGACGTCGTTCTCGGCCGCGTGGGGATAGGGCATCTCGGCCAGCGCCAGGCCGCCGGCCCCGGCGTCGCGCTCCCGCGCGATGACGGCGCGCATCAGCTCGGCCAGGGGGAGTTCAGGATGCGCTCGACCGTCGTCGTCCGCCGGAATCCGGGGACGAAGTGTTCGAGCACATCGGCGTTGACGGTCCCGAACGTGGTCTCCGGGCGGTCCTTCTGCCCGTCGACGTACACCCGCAGGAACTCGTTCTTGAAGTCGCCCCGGGGGTGGGCGGCGAGGATCTCCTCGAGCTGGCCGTGGGCGAACCCGTCGAGGCCGAAGCCGACCACGTCGGTCAGCACGCCGAGGTGGGTGGCCGCGATCTCCGGGGCCATCCGGCCGGGCACGCCCGGGGTGGTGTGCAGGGCGATGGCCGTCCAGACCGTGTCGGCCGCGGCCGAGGAGAAGCCCCGCTCCGTGAGGAAGGCCCGCGCGTGGTCGGCGCCGTCGACCTCGAAACGCTGCTCCTCCTCGGAGAAGGGCGTCCGCAGGCCGGTGTCGTGGAACATGGCCGCGAGGTAGAGCAGTTCCGGGTCAGGTTTCACGCCGAGCCGGTTGGCGTGGATCAGCCCGAAGAAGAAGACCCGCCGGGAATGGTGGTAGATGAGGGGACCGGTCATATCCTGAGCGATCTTGGTCGCCTCGGCGACCGCCGTCGTCTCAGGGATCTCCAGCCCCGCGATGGCCTCTGGCATCGCCGCTGACCCTTTCAGCCGTGGAAGGAATGTCCGTTTCCATGCTGCCTGCGGATCGGTCCGCGGCGCCGCCCTTATCCGGCCAGAAATCACTCATATACCGACAAACAGGAAGCTTCTTCTCGCCAGGAACCGGCCGCCTGGTTCTCGATCAAACAAGTGAGCAGGGCGAACGCTTGCCGGAGACCTCACTCATCTTTGACCACCTTCCGCCTTCGCCCAGCCTGGACTCGGCGTGTCATCGGCGGAGGCCGATCTGACGTTCTGCCGACTCAACGAGGCGAAAAGGCGGCCAGGGCTCCGTTCCTGCGGGCCCGAGAATCCCATAGTCGAGCCCGGTCCATCGGACAGGTCGGCTTGCGGTCACACGCGGCGATCTCACGGTGAGCGGTTGAGAAGGGGTCGGCCACCCGGCCTGGCCTTCCCAGCACTACGGTGCCCCCTGGCATTTCGGCCGGCGGGGGCGCTCAGGAAGAGGTCGTCGGGCCTGGTGCAGGTTTGCGGACAGGCCCCTACCCACAATGCCTGTTTCAGCACGAAGAAGACCAAGACGGTCAAGCGGGATATGCGAAGAGCAGCGCTTACGCGCAGCGGAGAGTTTTACTTATGTGTGGAGTGGGGGCATCGAAGCAGGCGTCGATAGTTCGCCAAGGCAGGCTGGAACGTCGCGATCAATGCCTCGGTTTCAGGCTCCTCCACGAGAAAGGAACGCCTTGCACCTACTTCAACGCCGACTTCGGCTAATGAGGGAGTTCGAGCAACCACCAGCAGGGCGAAAGGGCTGGTGTGGTTCCGCGACACCAGTCGTGACCACAGGGTCCCAGTCGGCTAGTATGACTCGGGACCCCGTGGTCATACCGTGGTTTCATCGATTTCGACGTAAGGCGATCATGAAGACTGCGTCGTTTCGATTATTGCTCTGCGCGGTCGTCCTGGGATCTGCGTGCACCTCTGCCGCCGAGGCGAAAAAAGATTCGCCGGGACAATCGAGTCGGGCTGCGAGTCCAACGCCGGATCGGTACGAAAACTCAGGCGCGGGATCCATATATTCGGGAGGCCGCGTTCAAGTGTGCACGCAGAGCCCCGTCATCAACGTGTGCCGATCCTTCCTGGTTCGATACAGCAAGCAGGAGAAGAAGGTCTGGCCCATCGAGGTCTCGCCTTACTGGCATACGCGTTACGTCTCGGCCAAGCAGTTGGACACGCCGGACAAGCCCGTCGGCTCCTACTACGCCGCATTGGACGATAGAGAGGAGAGCGGATACAAGAACACATTGTCGGCGAGATTCACGGGGGGCCTCGATGGTTCGGTGTGTCTTCTGCGAATGAATTTCTTCACAGACGCGACGGGCGCGTACGACTATGGCTGGACAGTAGATTGCGAGTAGTCGGCCGTCAGGAAGCGACCCGTCCTGTTGCAGAGGCGGACACCCATGAGAATCAGACCCCAAAGCGTCAGCAAGTCGCTGGTGCCTGCCGAGCCATCCATACCGGCCGGGGTCGGCCGTGTTCACGGACCGGCGCTTACCGAACACTCTTGGACGGAACCACCTACGGCCTGAACGACCACAGCGGGGCCCCTCCCATTCCGGAGCCTGCCCGCCGGCGAGGCGAAGAGCTCTTACTGAGACCTGAAGATCCCAGCGCCTAGATTCGGCCTGACCCCATCGGAATGACGGCCTCGCAGCGGGATCTATCCGGGGTGAACATTCGCACGGGGGGCCGATGTCGGCCCGCACCGTCGACCATCCGCCTACCCCCGATACCTGCCGCGACGGCCGAAAGCCCGGCGTGGGGTCGTGGGCGCCGCTGTCGAGTCGCCTCAACGGCGTCGTTTCCGCCGTCAGTTGTTAGAGTTCCTGCCAGGTGAGCCGGGAAGTCTGGTCGGCACAGTCTTTGCCGTCTGCGAAGGGCCGGCCCCGTGCGTGCTCGCGATCTGCTCACCGACTTCCCCACCGTCACCCTCGACACCCCCATCAGGGAGACCGCCCGGCTGATGGCCGAGCTCGAGCTCGCCGGGCTGATCGTGCTGAACGAGGACGGTCTTCCGCACAGCGTCCTGCCAGGGACCCAGGTTCTCGCGCTCGCGGTGCCCGGCTACTGCCAGGACGACCCGGCGCTGGCCCGCGTCGTCGACGAGGCGCACGCCGACCGCTTCCTTCACGACGTCGGCGACCGAACCGTGCGCGACGCGCTGCCGCCGCAACCGAAAGAGCTTCCCGTGACCGATCCCGACGCCACGATCCTGGAGGTGGCCGCGCTGATGGCCCGTACCCGCAGTCCGCTGGTCGCGGTCGTGGAGCAGGATCGTTATCTCGGGGCGATCACTCTCACGGTGCTGTTCGACCGGGTCTCCGGCGCGTGAGCGCCCTCGCCTGGGTGTCGCTGGCGGTCTTCCTGGGCGTCTACGCTCTGATCGCCACCGAGCGCATCCACCGGGTGGCCGCCGCGCTCGGCGGGGCGGGGATCATGCTCGGCATCCACGCCACCGACGCCGGGGCGGCGTTCTTCTCCGAGGAGACGGGGATCGACTGGAACGTCGTGTTCCTGCTGCTCGGCATGATGGTCATCGTCGGGGTGCTGAAACAGACGGGCGTCTTCGAATACCTGGCCATCTGGGCGGCCAAACGCGCCAAGGGCCGCCCCTATCGGCTGATGGTGCTGCTGGTCCTGATCACCGCCGGGGCCTCGGCGCTGCTCGACAACGTGACGACGGTGCTGCTGATCGCGCCGGTCACGTTCCTGGTGTGCGCGCGGCTGGGGTTGTCGGCGGTGCCCTATCTGATCGCCGAGGCGCTGGCCTCCAACATCGGCGGCGCGGCCACGCTGGTGGGCGACCCGCCGAACATCATCATCGCCAGCCGGGCCGGCCTGTCGTTCAACGACTTCCTGGTGCACATGGCCCCGATGGTGGTGGTTCTGGTCGTCGTCTTCCTCGGCCTGTGCCGGGTGCTGTTCCGCAAGGCGTTCGTGTACGACGAACAGCGCGCCGCCGAGATCATGCAGCTCGACGAACGGGAGGCCATCTCCGACCGTCGCCTGCTCTGGCAGAGCCTCGTGGTGCTCGGCCTGGTCCTGGTGGCGTTCGTGCTGCACCCGGTGCTGCACTACGAACCCTCGGTCGTCGCCATTCTCGGCGCCGGAATCCTGGTGGCCGCCACGAAGGTCACCACGGAAGAGGCCATCGCCGAGGTCGAGTGGCCGACCCTGGTGTTCTTCGTCGGACTGTTCGTCATGGTCGGCGCCCTGGTCGAGACCGGCGTCATCGGCCAGGTCTCCCGTCTGGCGGTCGAGGCCACCGAGGGCCGTCTGGGGCTGGCCACGATGGTCATGTTGTGGGGTTCGGCCGGGATCTCGGCGATCGTCGACAACATTCCGTACGTCGCCACGATGAGCCCCATCGCCGCCGACCTGGTCCAGGCCAACGGCGGCAACGAACACGCCCAGGTGCTGTGGTGGGCGCTGGCCTTCGGCGCGGACCTGGGCGGCAACGCCACCGCCGTCGGGGCCGCCGCCAACGTGGTCGTGATCGGCATCGCCGCCCGCAACGGCCAGCCGATCAGCTTCTGGACGTTCACCAAGTACGGCCTGGTCGTCACCGTGGTCACGGTCGCCCTGGTCACGCCCTACCTGTGGCTGCGGTACCTGATCTGAAAGAGCGGCCTCACTCGTAGCAGTCGGGGACGCCGTCGCCGTCGGAATCGCGGGTCTCCGCGGCGTGCAGCCGCCGGTAGACGCGGGCCCGCATCCGCAGGATCACCGTCGCGACCAGGGCGGCGGCCAGCGACCCGGCCAGCACCGCGACCTTGACCCCGCTCTGCCCGTCGAAGGCCAGCTCGCCGATGAGCAGGGAGACGGTGAAGCCGATCCCGGCCAGCACCGACAGGCCCACCAGGTCGATCCAGGCCAGGCCCTCGTCCAGGCTCGCCCGGGTGAAACGGGCCACCAGCCAGGTGGCCAGCAGGATGCCGACCGGCTTGCCCACCACCAGACCGGCGACCACGCCCAGGGCGATCGGGTCGCTCAGGGTGCCGGCCAGACCGCTGAGCCCGCCGAGCGTGACACCCGCGGAGAAGAAGGCGAAGACCGGCACCGCGATCCCGGCGGAGATCGGCCGGAACCGGTGCTCGAAGTGCTCGGCCAGCCCCGGGCCCTCCCCGCCGTCGCGGCGGGGCACCGGGACGGTCAGCGCGAGCAGCACCCCGGCCACCGTGGCGTGCACGCCCGAGGCGTGCACCAGGGCCCAGGTGGCGAACGCCAGCGGCAGCAGCACCCACCAGGTGTTCACCCGCCGCCGTACCAGCACGGCGAAGACCGCCAGCGGCGCCAGGGCCACCAGCAGCGGCAGGACCGACAGGTGGGCGGTGTAGAAGACGGCGATGATGACGATGGCGATCAGGTCGTCGACCACCGCCAGCGTCAGCAGGAACGTGCGCAGCCCGGCGGGCAGGTTCCGGCCGACGACGGCCAGCACGGCCAGGGCGAAGGCGATGTCGGTAGCGGTCGGGATCGCCCACCCTCGTGCTCCGGCCTCGCCCGCGATGGCCAGGTAGAGCAGAGCCGGGATCAGCACCCCGCCGAACGCCGCCGCCACGGGCACGGCCGCGCGGCGGACGTCGCTCAGGTCACCGGCGACGAACTCGCGCTTGAGCTCCAGCCCGGCCACGAAGAAGAAGATCGCCAGCAGGCCGTCGGCCGCCCAGGTGGCCAGGTCGAGGTTCAGGTGCAGCACGGCGGGGCCGACCTCGATCGCGCCGAGATCCCGATAGGCCTGCGCCCACGGGGAGTTGGCCCACACCATCGCGGCCAGGGCCGCCGCCAGCAACAACGCGCCGCCGATGGTCTCCTTGCGCAGGATGTCGGCGATACGCCTGGCCTCGGGCCAGGTGCTGCGGTCGAACAGTCGAGGGGCACGACGAATCTCGGTGCCGGGCATGGAACTCCGCTCTGCTAGCAGGAACGCGACAGCTTCCGCCGACCAGACTTCCCGGCACACCTTGTCTGATCGTATCAATACGCCCACCAGGGGACGCTTGGCGCATTGTCTACGGATCACGGCTGAATACGTTCAACGCCGCAGTGGAGTCGTTCGGCGCCGCCGGGCTGAGCACCGGCATTCAGCACCATCGCAGTAAACAATCGTCTTGACGGGGCAGAGCATCGGCTCAGCGCGGGAAGAGGTGCGTGAGATGAGGCCGCAGACGGTTCTCGGGGCACTGCCGTTCACGGTGATGCTCGCCGTCGCGATCGCCGACGTCATGGCAGGCCCCACACTGGGATTCCTGCCCCTGCTGACTCTCGGCCCCACGTTCGGCGCACGGCCATGACCGGGCTGGTGGCGCTCGCCCTGTGCCTGCCGCTGACCGTGCGCCGCGTGGTGCCAGAATTGGGCCCGTTCGTGAGTCCCTCGACGTGCGTCACGCCAAAGAAGGCTGATGGTTCGCCGATCGGCCGGGGCGTCTGCGGTTGATGCCTGAGGGCGGGCCCGCATTTCGATGCGCATCGTCGCGGCCGCCGTAGCCGGCCTGACCTTGTGCATGGCCCTGGCCGGGCCCGTCTCGGCCGCGTCCGAACCCCACCCCGAGGGTGAAGCGATCAGCAAGCTGTTCCGCGGTCTCCACCGCGACGGCTCCAACGGTATGGATACGCTCAGCGGCCTGCCCGGGTGGATGGGCCACCTGGCCGGAGTGACCGGGGTGACGGCCACCAGTGGCGCGTTCGAGGAGCACGAGGTCGCCAAGCCGCTGGTGGGCGGAGGCGTCGTCGAAGTCTTCGCGAACAAGGGATGGCAGGACACCGGATTTTCGCTGCCCCCGTACCAGCGCGACACGGGGTGGATCCTGAGGACGAAAGGCGTGTGGTGCTTCGACACCGCCGTCCGAGGCTATGCCACTCGCGACGCCAACGCACGCAAGGACATCTGGGCCAGGTCGGGCAGTTGATCGGGCGCTGGGGCAAGAACGGGCGGTCCTTCATTGTCGGCGCCAGTTGATCACCCATTCATGGAAGTCATGTCATACGACGAATCGTCTCACTGCCCTATGCTCTGCGGCGCTCACCATGAGCGCCCTGGTCGCAGCTGCGCCCGTCATGGCCGCCTCGTACGACCCGAAGCCTCAACCTCCCGTCGTCCCTGACGGAGGAGAGTCCACCTCGATCGTCCACGAGACTGCGCAGCAGGCGAAAGCGGCATGAACAGGGACAAGTGCACAATCGCCGCCGTTGGTGGCGGCGCCGTGGGCGGAGCCATCAAGGCTGCTGGCGCTGTGACGGGTGCCCCCTTGCCACCACCATCTCCGCCGCGGCTAATGCTGGACCCGCAGGAGGTTACCGGGAACGCCGTCGGCTGCTGAACGTCTAGACCCAGCGCACACCCAGCCCGCTGGGTCCCGCAGCCTGATCCGCAGTAACGCCAAGTACGAAACATCTTCATCGCTGCAGGCGACTTGATGCACGAAGAGTGCGGGGCTGACCAGTCGTCCGGACAGCCCCGCACTCTTCCGACTCGCCGATGGGCGCCCCCAAGAACCGTCCAGGCGAGAAGATCGAAGCCGATTCACGTGAAGGTTGAACGCCGAACCGCGCCTCCGTGACAGCGCCGGCCGAACTCGCTCATGCTCGCCTGCGGCGATTCCGTCGACCCTGCCTCTCTTTGCAGGGCTGAACCCACCGCCGCACCGATGACCGCCGAATAAAATGGCACTGCCGGCAGCGTCTCAGACCGGTCGCTTCAACCCCCGGCCTCTGCCCCCGTGGCGGTTGTGCTGGCGGGCCGCCACAGCTCCGACGCGGCTCCCGTTACCGGGAGATCGACCAGTAGTAGTCGCGGCTGTTGCCGTCGTCGTTCAGGACGAGGAACTGGTTGATCCTGTCGCGGTACGGCTTGAGAGCGCGTTTGGTGGTGTAGGAGACGAACTTGGCGGTGCGCCAGTCTCCGCTGCGTTCGGGTTCGGCCCGCCAGAGGAACTCATCGCCGTTGCTGCAGGTCTTGACGGCGGCGGCCGGCTGGCCATGGGCGGCGTTTCCGGGGATGGCGCACTTGTTGGACTTGGCGTTGCGCATGCGGAACCAGGTGTAGCCGTTCCGCCACTGAGCGTCCTCGAAGTACCACTCATTGGCCGGCGGCTTCACGCCGCTGGTCCATGCCTGGAGGCGGCAGAGCCTGGCGTCCGTGCACGCCGGATTCGACCAGCCTTCGTGGATGAGATAGCCCCTGGTTTCCTCGTTCTGCACCACGTGCTGGCGGCCGTCCAGGAACGGCGCGTAGGCGCCGGGCTCGGCGGGTTCGGGCTCGCCGGCCTGAGCGGGCCGTGCCGTCTGGACGAGAGCGGCGTCGGCCGGCGTGGAGACGAGCAGGGTGGAGCCGGCGAGTAGGAACGTCGTCAGCGTGGCGGGCAGCGCGGTCGTGATGCGTAGTGATTTCACAGGTGATTCCTTTTCTCGGAAGGGCGGGACATTTGTCCGAAGTGCGGGCCGTCGCATGTCGTGGTCGTCGACGACCCGCCAGTCCCGGCGGTCATGGGAATGCTGCTCAGGGGCAGGCACGACCCGAGATCTGCTGGGCATCGGGTGTGTCTTCCGAGCGTCCCATGGTTGTCACTCTATGTAGTTGCAGCAACTACATAGGGTTATATCACCTGCGCTGCCGCCCTCTTCCTTGCCACACGGAAGTGAAAGCCCGGGCCCGCAGCTGAAGTCGTTAAGACCATGTTCAGCCGTTCGCACACCGCGGGATCGAGTCAAGCCAGCGGCTGGGACGTCACCGCTGGGTGGAATGCACCCGTCTCTTGGCCGGCCGGCTTCCGCTTACATCGCCGCCATGAGCGCCGGGGCGACCACTTCGGCTCCTTCGTCGCCATCCCCGCCATCCCATTTGCCACCGACGACCAGCCGAATGAGACGACGTCCAAGTCTGCCGACTTCGACACCCTGCGGCTAGACGTTTACGACCCCCGTCAACCGGCGGATGAACACAAGAGGCCCGCGCCGATGGCGCGGGCCTCTTGGTATTGATAACGAACTATTCATAAGTGAGGCCGCTGGAGGCGCAGTCGTCCGGCCATGCAGGGATGTCTTCGCAGAAGTGCCAGGTGTTCCACCTGCCGCGTCCGATGGTCCCGCCCCCGCAGCCGCCGCCATAGCTGTCGGGATCATACATTTTCGACGTTTCTGAGCCGTCGAGCTTCTTGGCGTAGACGTATACTCGGTGGCCGTCGTTCTCGTTGTCGCAAACTGTGAATGTGCCCGTGGCGTCGTTGAACGTGGCTCTGTCTGCCCCATTGTAGAGCGTGTCGATCGCCGCGGACGCCGGCTGGGTGACGGCCGTCAGAGTGACGATTCCAGTGACAATGGATGTAGTGGCCAGTACAACTTTGGACAGAATGGACATGAGTACTCCTCAATCCGATCGTCTGGCACGCAACTCCTGCTGACAAGTATTGGTGACTTCCAGTTCACATGATTGTCTGGGAGCGCCGAATTCCTTGCCCGAAAGCGCCACGGCCGTGCAGTTGCTCGTCTCCCTAGGCAGGATCACCGCGCCTAGGGCTTCGAGGAGGATCGGTAGAGAAATCAACGGTAGGCCCCGGGTCAGTTCGCGCGCCGGCGACCGAGCCGCCGCCGCAGATCCGCGATCTCGCCCGCCGTCAGGTCGACGTCGTGTTCCTCGCCGGCGTCGTCGAGGTGGCGCCCGTAGATCAGCACCGGGGCGCGGTAGTCCCGCCACGGGTCCCCGCTCAGATCTGCCGCCAGCGCCGAGGCCGGCCCATTGGCCGGGCAGACGAGCCGGGCAACTCCGTACCCGCCCACAGGTCCGGGCCGCCCCAGCAGCCCGTCGACCATCGCGGCGCGTTCGGCAGGGCGAGGGGGAGGACGATCTCGCGCGAGCTGCCGTCAACGTCGATAAGCAGGCAGGGCATGACGCTCTCGTTCGGGGTCAGGCGAGGGCCGGGTAGAAATCGGCCCGGCCGCGAGGCGCGGCCACTGACCGCACCCATCATCCCCCGGACGACCCCCGGCGCGATCTTGTACGTGAAGGTACGTGAATCAGTGCCCACTTACTTGCGTACCAAGCGAGTACACCACCCCCGGCCGCCGTTGACCTCTTCGCATCGGTGCGATTCGTCGCGCGCCGGTGGCCACCGCGGCGTACGACGAAAGGCCTCCGAGGGCCGCTCGCCGGGCGGTCCCGGCCGGGGCGCGGCAGTTGTCAGTCCTCGGTCTCAAAGTGCTTGACCGCGGTGTTGGCGAAGTCGCCGACAATACCGACTCCGCCGATCGCGGGAGTCTTGGTGACGAGGTGGCCGACGACGGGGGCGATGTTGATGACCTGGCCGGTTTCTCCCAGGATCTTGCCCATGCAGTGGACGACTCCGGAGCAGTTGGCGACCTCGTGCACCTTGCCGTCCGGCTCCGGGCCCGACAGGGCGCCGACAGGTGCCGAAAGTGCCGCGAGGGTGATCACAGGAACGGCGAGCAGTGTGGCGATCGAGATGACGCGCATGGTTTCCCCTGGTCGAGTTGCTGGTGCTCAGGAGGCGCAAGTTAGCCGACCCCCTGCCAGGCGACGTCCTACTGCGCGCAAAGGCGTGACTTACTCACCGACGCATGCATGATCGATATCTCAGTTTGCGATCACTGACGTATCGGCTTCCGCTGTGACCGCTGCCGACTTCGACACCGCCCGCCTGGCCGAAGCCACCGCGCGACTGCGTGCGGCCGCCGAACTGGTCGACCACCTGGCCCCGTTGCGCCGGGTCATCATCGACGCCGATGAGGAGCTGCGCGCCACGATGCTCCCAGGCCGCCGACGCCGGCCAGGCGCAGCCGACCCGGCGGATCACGCCCTGGGACGATCCCGCGGCGGACTGACCACGAAGATCCGCCTCGCCTGCGACGGACACGGCCGCCCACTGTCAGTGCTGGTCACCGCCAGCAACGTCAACGACGACCGAGCCCGCAAAGCGATCGACTACCGCCTGTTCCGCCCTCGCCTGAGCCGGACCACGAAACCCCACCACGGATACCTCCTGGGCGGGGTTCTCGCTGTTCAGGCCCTACTTGAGGAGCTGACGCGCCATCACCATGCGCTGGATCTGGTTGGTCCCCTCGTAGATCTGGGTGATCTTTTCGCCGGGAGTCGACCACCTGGCAAGAGGCCTCGATCAAGCTCGTGAGCAGGGCGAACGCTTGTCGGGCGCTTCCATCTTCTTTGGCTATCTTCCGGCCTTCCACGGAACAGCCACGGAACAGACCATGATCGATAAGCCGGCAATCCGACCAACGGCCGAAGCACGCCGTCCACACGTTCTGTGATGGCGCCACCCGCCCGCCATCGGTTCGACTGTCCCTGCGACGCGCGTACATCCGTGGGGCGCCTCAGGTTCCTTCACCGATTGAAGGGCGTAGCCCAGGAACCTCAGACCTACGCATCACGAGCCTCCGGATCCTCAGTGAAGGCAGTCAGCTCAAGCTCGTTACTGTCCAAATCCGCCGGTCAGAGCAGATGCGGCCTCTGGCGGTCAGCGGCGGACACAGGCGAACTGCAACGGGAACTGCAACGGCAGCGAAGGCTAGGAAGCTTGATCGTACGGTTGATCTCTGCGCCACTCGTTGGCCCCGATCGCACGCACGACTCCGCCGGCCTGCCACCCCGGCATCCCGCCCGCTTCCGACCTCAAGCTGTTCGTCGGAGAGGCTGAGCAAGCTTGGCAACAGCAGCGCAGAGCGTGGGCCCAGTTAGGCTCTGACCTCCTGCTGGGCTATGAGTATCGAACTCGGCGCTGGTGATCTCGACGATCCCGCGAAAGCTATCGCTAGCGCATACCAACGGGTGTGCGTAGACCTTCGGACACCGCGGGTACGAAGTAGATCGGTCTTACCTCCCATAGGAGTGACCGCCTCATAGAGGGATCTACCCGGGGTGAATATCCACACCGCAGGGCCGATGTTGGCCCCTACCGTCGACCGTATGCCTCCGCCCAAGACCTGCCGGTGGGCCTGCCTTTTATGAAGCGAAGTACGACGATTACCTTCTCTGAATCACGCAAGTCCACCGGGTGTTGAACACCACGACGTCGGGGTGGGGCAGTCGCGGGAGAGCCTGCGATGCGCCTCTGGGTCCCCAGGGTCTGTACGACCCCACTGGCGGGGCGGGTCTGTACCGCTGTACTGGCCGGACCTCTGGACGGGAATCTGACTGGAGAGGTCGTTGAGCTTCAGAACTGGAGATCCGCGATGTCCGAGGAGTGCGACGTCCTGTTGCGGGACGGTCGAATCGCCCATCTGCGCAGGCTCGAGCCGGGAGACGTTGAGGCACTGCACGATCTTGTTGAGCAGATTTCTCCGGCGTCGGCCTACCTGCGGTTCTGCACAGGTGGGCGGTCGACGGCCCACGCCTACGTGGACAAGATCACCAAAGGTGGTGATGCCGGACACGCCCTGGTCGCGTTTTTGGCAGGGCGACTGGTGGCTGTGGCCGAATACATCCCTCTTGGGGGCGGGATCGCGGAGATGGCCGTCCTCGTCGAGGACGCGGTGCACGGAGATGGCCTGGGGACGCTACTGATCGAGCATCTGGCCGTGGCTGCCGCCGCCGAGGGCGTCCACCGGTTCGTCGCCGAGGTGCTGAGCGAGAACACCGTCATGATCGAGCTTCTGCGTGAGGTCGGGCTTCCGGTCGAGGTCCTTCGTGATGGGCCTAGCACTCGTGTGGTGGTCGAGCTCACGGTCGGTGATCGGCTGGCGGGGACCATCGCGGCGCGTGATCACGAGGCGGAGCGCGCTTCTCTTCGGCGGGTCATGGAGCCGGGTGATGTGGCGGTCGTGGGCGCGGGTCGTGACCCGGCGTCGGTCGGACACCGGGTGGTGCGCAATCTGCTCGATGGCGGCTTTCCTGGCCAGGTCTTTCCTGTCAATCCCCATGCCGGGGTGATCGCCGGTCTGAGAGCTCATCCCTCAGTGGCCACGCTGCCTGAGGGCGTTGATGTCGTGGTGGTCGCGGTGCCCGCCGCGGCCGTGCTCGGAGTGGCACGCGACTGCGCGGCGGCCGGGGTGAGGGGGCTGGTCGTGTTGTCGGCCGGGTTCGCTGAAGCGGGTGGCCAGGACGCCGAACGCGAACTTCTGATGATCTGCCGGACGGCTGGTATGCGCCTGATCGGCCCCAACTGCCTGGGCATCGTCAACACCGCCGCGCGGCTGAACGCGAGTTTCCTGCCCGGGGAGCCGGAGCGGGGAGGTGTGGCGGTGTTGTCCCAGTCAGGCGCCGTCGGTGCGGTCCTGCTGGGACGGTTGCCGATCTCCTCCTTCGTCTCGGTCGGCAACAAGGCCGATGTGAGCGGCAATGACCTGCTGGAGTACTGGGAGGACGACGAGGCGACCCGGGTGATCGCCATGTACCTGGAGTCGTTCGGCAATCCCCGCAGATTCGCGCGGATCGCCGCCCGGGTGGGCCGGCGTAAGCCGGTCCTGCTGGTGAAAAGCGGTCGTTCGGAGGCCGGGGAGCGGGCCGTGCGCTCTCACACCGCCGCCGCGGCGACGCCGGATGTGGCCGTCGAGGCGCTGGTAGGCGCCGCCGGGGTGATCCGGCTCGACAGCATCCGCGATCTGTACGACACCGCCCGCCTGCTGGCCACCCAGCCGCTGCCGGCGGGGCGGCGGGTGGCCATCGTGGGTAACTCCGGCGGCCCGGAGGCCATGACGGCCGATACCTGTGAACGCGCCGGTCTGACCGTCCCGGCCTTGGTGCCCGGCCCCGAACTACGGGACCGCTTCCCGTCTGCGGCGCTCGGCAATCCGATCGATCTGGGCGCGGAGGCATGCGCGCGAGACATCGGGCAGGCGATCGAGACCGCGCTGGCGGATCCGGAGATCGATGTGGTGATCGTCGTCTACACACCGCCGTTCGGTTCGGGCGCGGCGGCCACCAAGGACGCGATCGCCGTAGCGGCCCGTGGGGCGGTCAAGCCGGTCATCGCCTGCGTCATGGGGGAGGACGGCCTCATCGGCGACCGGGTGCCGAGCTACGCATATCCGGAACAGGCGGTTCATGCCCTCGGCAAGGTCGTCGCCTACAGCGAATGGCGCCGCTCACCTCCGCAAGAGGTGGAGACGGGGGGCCTGGGCGACCTCACCGCGCGGGCGCTGCTGGCGGGCGAGCCTCCGGAGGGGTGGCTGACCCCTGACACGATCGAGGCACTGCTGCGACACTTCGGCATCCGCCTCATCGAGACCATCAGCGCACCCGATCCCGACACGGCCGCCCAGGCCGCGGCGCAAGTGGGCGGCCCGGTGGTGCTGAAAGCGGTCGGCCCCGTCCACAAGAGCGACGTCGGCGGGGTACGGATCGGCCTCACCACACCTGAGGAGACCCGGATCGCGTTCGAGCAGATGCGTGATTCGATCGGCGCGGAGATGAGGGGCGCGATCGTCCAGCCGATGGTGGAGCAGGGGACGGAGATCATCGTGGGCGGGGTCAACTACCCTGCCTTCGGGCCGCTGGTCATGGTCGGGCTGGGCGGGATCACCGCCGACCTGCTCGCCGACCGTTCCTTCCGTGTGCCGCCCTTCTCGACCGCGACGGCCACGGCGATGATCGGCGAGCTCCGCTGGGCTCCGGTGTTGTACGGGTATCGTGGCCGGCCCCCGGCCGATGTGCCGGCGCTGACAGAGGTGGTGGTCGCGGTCGGCCGGCTCATGGACGCGCTGCCAGAGGTGGCCGAACTCGATCTCAACCCCGTGATCGCGACCATGACCGGCGCGGTCGTCGTGGACGCCCGCATCCGGCTCGCGCCCGCCGGCCCCCCTCCCTCGCCCTATGTCCGCAAGCTGCGCTGAGGGAACGGGCGCGGCAATGTGCCGGGATCTCACGGAGGATGCCCATATAGGCCAAAAATGTGCAGGTCATCTGGTCGCGGCGGCTTCGATGGGCACATGCTTCGGATAAGGGGACCCGAGCAGGGTTGCGGTGAGAGCCGTTGAGGGACGTACACCGGCTGAGGGCGTGAGCATGATGACGGGGAACGCGGAAGATCCGCAGCAGGCCTCCGTGTTTGGGGCACGTCTGCGCCTGGGCGACGAACTGAACCGGATAGCCGAGCAGTTGAGCTCCCTGGCCCGTGCCCAGGACCGTCTCAATGACATGTACGAGGCCGTGCTGAGCCGGGACATAGATCTGTCGGTCGTGCTGGAGCTGATCGTCTCTACCGCGACGAACCTGGTCGGTGCTCGCTACGGCGCGCTCGGCGTGCTCGACGAGACAGGCGAACGCCTCGGCCTGTTCGTGCCCATGGGGCTGTCGGAGCAGGAACGGGCCGATCTGGCCGGCACGCCGCTACCGCGTGGACGCGGCCTGCTCGGCCACCTGATCACCCACCCTGAGCCCCTGCGTGTCGATGTCATCGACACCCACCCGGAATCGGCGGGTTTCCCGCCCGGCCATCCGCCGATGCGGACTCTGCTGGGAGCCCCGATCATCATCCGGGGCGAGATCTACGGGAACCTGTACGTCTCCGAACGGCTCGACGGGCGGCCCTTCGACGCCCACGACCAAAGCCTGATCGTCGCACTGGCCGGCGCGGCCGCCCTCGCGATCGACGACGCCCGCCTGTACGAGGAGAACCGCCGGGACGCCGAGCACTTCCAGCGACTCCTGCTGCCCCGGCTGCCCGAACACCTGCACCCGTTCTCCGTCGCCGCCGCCTACCGTCCGGCGTGCAAGCCGAGCCGGGTGGGCGGAGACTGGTACGACGTCATGCCCGCCCCCGGCCAGGCGTGCGCTGCGATCATCGGTGACGTGGTCGGGCACGACCTCCAGGCCGCCGCCGCCATGACGCAGATCCGCAACATGCTGCGTGCCCTGCTGTACGACCACCGCACCTCACCGCGAGCCGTCCTGACCCGCCTCGACCGCACGATCCACGCGATCACCGACAACCCTGTGACCACGGCGTGCCTGGCCCGTATCGAACCGGCCCGCCAAGGCTGGACGCTGCGGTGGAGCACGGCGGGTCACCCTCCGCCTCTGCTGCTCATTCCCGGCCGGCCTCCCTGCTATCTGCACAGCAATCCCGACCTGCCTCTCGGCGTCGACGTCACTCAGCCGCGCCACAACCACACCCGGCTCCTGCCTCCGGGAACCACGGTGGTCTTCTTCACCGACGGGCTCGTGGAGGACCGGCTGCGGCCCCTCGACGAGGGGTTGGCCCGCCTGGCCGCCCTCGCCGCCGCTGATGCCGACCTGCCGGTGCACGACCTGGTGACGACGCTGATCGATGAGCATCCCGGCGACGGCCAGGACGACATGGCCATCCTCGCGATCCGCACCCCGCCGGCCTGAACCAGAGGGCGGCCCGGTGATCAGGGGCGCTTTTTACGAAACGAGTCCCCTACGTAGGACTTTCATCCCTTTCGCGCGGAAATGGCCACCTCTATGCCGGATAGGGAGTGACGACAAGGATGGACCGATCGGGGCGGACCACGCCGGGCAGGGGTGAGCTGACCTTCTTGGGCGGCGTGGGAACGGTGACGGGCAGCAAGTTCCTGCTCGCTCTACCGCAGGGAGGCCGCGTTCTCCTGGACTGCGGGCTCTTTCAGGGCGGGCGGGCCTTGCGGCAGCGGAACTGGGATGGCTTCCCGATTCCGGCGGAATCGCTGTCGGCGATCGTGCTCAGCCACGCACACCTTGATCATTGCGGATATCTGCCCGCGCTGGTGCGGCAGGGTTTCGGCGGGCGGGTGCACGCCACCCCCGACACCGCGCGACTGGCGGCGATCGTGCTGCGGGACAGCGCGAAGCTGATGGCCGACGAGGCCGAGCACGCCAACGTCCATGGCTGGTCGAGGCACCGTCCCGCGCTTCCGCTGTATGAGGAGAAGGACGTCGAGAAGGCCTTGGAGCTGATGGCGCCGACAGAGCACGGGCAGGCCGTCGACCTGGACGGCGCGGAACTTCGCCTGCATCGGGCCGGACACATCCTCGGCTCCTCGTGGAGCGAGGTCACTCTCACCGACGGGAGGGTGCTGGTCCACAGCGGCGATCTGGGACGTCCCGTCCACCCGTTGCTCAAGCCGCCGGAACCCTGCCCGCACGCCGACACCATGTTGATCGAGTCGACGTACGGCAACCGGCGTCACAACGACGCCGACACGCTGATGGCGATGGCCGCGGCCGTCAACCGGACGGTGCGCCGTGGCGGCTCGGTCCTCATCCCGGCCTTCGCCGTCGACCGCACCGAGGTGATCATCTACCGGCTCCACCAGTTGCGCCAAGCGGGCGCGATCGCCGAGGTTCCGGTCTTCGTGGACAGTCCCATGGGGTTGTCGGCCAGAGACGTCTATCTGCGCGCGATCGCCGGCGGCTCGGCGGAACTGCGTCCCGAAGTGACCCGGGACGTGCTGGATCCGGGCTGGCTTCGGGAGCTACGTACTGTCGAGGAGTCGATGAGCGTGAACGAGCCCGCCAGGCCCTGCGTCATCATCTCGGCCTCCGGCATGGCCAGTGGCGGCCGGGTGGTGCATCATCTGCGCCATCTGCTTCCGGATCCGCGCATGACCGTCCTCGTCGTCGGGTTCGCCGCGCTGGGGACACGCTCACGGTCCCTCGTCGACGGCGCCTCCTCGTTGGAGATCCACGGCGACCACGTTCCGGTGCGGGCGGAGATCGTGAACCTGCCGGGCTTCTCCGTGCATTCCGACGCCGAGGAGACTCTCGCCTGGCTGCGCCACCTCCAGCATCGGCCGCGGATGACCTATGTCGTCCACGGCGAGCCCGAAGCGGCCGCCACGTTGCGGGGTCGAATCGAGCGCGAGCTCGGCTGGCGTGCGGCCACTGCCTGCCCGGATGAGAGCGTCCCTCTGTAGGCCGGCGGGCGACGGGACAGACCCGGTGGTTGCACGGGACCTTCGACTCTGCCCTGCCCGGGACGAACGTGAGGACGAGGAGCCACCCTTCGAGGAACGGGGAAGCACCATGGAGGCGATGATCTATCAAGGTCCCGGCCGGCGGTCCTGGGACCAGGTGCCCGATCCCGTGATCGGCGACCCCGCCGACGCGGTGGTCCAGGTGGACGCAGTGACCATCTGCGGCACCGATCTTCACATTCTCAAGGGTGACGTGCCGGAGGTGAGGCCGGGGCGGGTCCTCGGTCATGAAGCCGTGGGGACCGTCGTGGCGGCCGGTTCCGCCGTCACCACCCTGCGCCCCGGTGACCGTGTCCTGGTGTCCTGCATCTCCGCCTGTGGACGTTGCCGCTACTGCCGCACGGGAATGTTCGGGCAGTGCCTGGGCGGCGGCGGATGGGTGCTGGGGCACTTGATCGACGGAACCCAGGCCGAGTACGTGCGGATACCGTTCGCCGACACCTCCACCTACCGGCTGCCCGACAGCGTCGCCGACCGGGCCGCTCTCCTGCTGGCCGACATTCTGCCCACGGCCTTCGAGGTCGGGGTGCGCAACGGCGGAGTACGGCCCGGGGATTCCGTGCTCATCGTGGGGGCCGGGCCCATCGGCCTGGCCGCCGTCACCACGGCCCGTCTGCTCACCCCGGCCCACATCGTGGTCGTGGACCCCGCAGTACCACGGCGGGAGGCCGCCAAGACGATGGGCGCGGACGTGACCGTGGGAACGCCCGAGGACGCCGAGGAGGTGGTCGCCGAACTGACCGGTGGCCTGGGCGCCGACGTGACCATCGAGGCGGTGGGTGTTCCCGAGACCTTCGAACTGTGCGCCCGTCTCGTGAGGCCAGGCGGCCGCGTGGCCAACGTAGGGGTGCACGGCACCCCGGCGACGCTGCATCTGGAACACCTGTGGATGAGGGACGTGACCATCACCACCGGACTGGTCGACACCTCCTCGACGCCCGATCTGCTCAAGATGGTCGCTGCGGGACGTCTGGACACCTCCGGTTTCGTCACGCACGAGTTCGCGCTTTCCGACATGGAGGCGGCGTACCGGACGTTCGCCGATCCCGCCTCCACCGGAGCTCTCAAGATCGCCGCGTTCCGCGACGGGTTCCGTGATGAGCGGGCCGCCTGACCTCAGCCGGGAGGCCGACCCGTGCGAACCGCTGCCGCGGCTGCTGGCCGACCTGGGCACCGGGCCCGGCGGCCTGTCCGAGCGGGAGGCGGCTCGCCGCCTTGTCGCCTACGGGCCCAACGAGGTGAGCCGCCGGGAGCGCGCGTCCTTGGCACACGATGCGGTCGTCCAGCTTGTGCATCCTCTGGCGCTGCTGTTGTGGGGCGCGGGAGCCCTCGCGTTCGTGGCCGGAACGCCGGTCCTCGGCTGGGCCATTCTGGCCGTCGTCGCGCTCAACGCGGTCTTCGCCCTCCTCCAGGAACGTCAGGCGGAGCAGGCGGTCGAGGAACTGGCCCGATATCTCCCCGACCGCGCCCGGGTGGTGCGCGACGGAACGGAGCGGACCCTGGACGCCGGCGAGCTGGTGCGCGGAGATCTGCTGCTCCTTGATGAGGGCGACAAGGTGCCGGCCGACGCGCGCCTGGTCGAGGGGTCGCTGGAGATCGACCTGTCGATGCTGAACGGGGAGTCGGCCCCGGTGGACCGGGTGGCGGCCGAATCCGAGAAGGGGTTGCCTGCCCTCAGGGAGCCGAACCTGGTCTTCAGCGGCACCATGTGCACGGGCGGGCAGGCCAAAGGGGTCGTGTACGCCACCGGCGGCCACACGGAGCTGGGCCGCATCGCCGCCCTCAGCCAGCGCACCCGCCGTGAGACCAGCCCGCTCGAACGCCAGGTTCAGCGGGTCGCCTGGCTGATCGCCGCCGTCGCGGTCGGGATGGGGATCGCGTTCCTGCTGGTGGGGGCGCTGGCTGGGCTGCCGCTCGCGGACGCGCTGATGTTCGCGATCGGGCTGCTGGTGGCCAACGTACCTGAAGGGCTCCTGCCCACGATCACACTCGCGCTGGCCGTCGGGGTGCGGGTGCTGGCCCGGCAGGGGGCGGTGGTCAAACGGCTCAGCGCGGTCGAGACCCTGGGCTCGACCGACGTCATCTGCACCGACAAGACCGGCACCCTGACGGCCAACCGGATGCGGCTGAGGGCCGTCTGGACGCTCCACGACGGCGAACGCCCGGCCGAGGCCGGAACCGGCGAGCTGGGCCGGGCGGCGGCCGAATGCACGACCGTCGATCGCGATGAGCATGGACTGGTCGGCGACCCGACCGAGATCGCGCTGGTGGAGGGCTGCACCCACTGGGCTGAAGGGCAGGAGGGCGGGACAGCGGGCCGGGACGCCCGCCGGGTCGCCTTGTTCCGGTTCGACGCCCGGCGACGACTGATGTCGGTGGTGACCACCGATGCCGACCGGATGACGGTGGTCGTGAAGGGCGCCCCGGAGGCGGTGCTGCCCCTTGTGACCGATCCGCCGGTGGCCGGCCCTGCCCGCCAGCGGGTCCTTTCGGCCGTCGCGAACATGGCCGGTCGAGGGCTGCGGGTCCTGGCCGTCGCGGCGCGGGATCTCGGACCGGGGCCAGAACCGGGGCAGGAACCGCGCCGCCGGCAGGACGCCGAACGGGACCTGCGCCTGCTGGGCCTGGTCGGCCTGTACGACCCGCCCCGTCCCGAGGTCGCCGACGCGGTGCGGCGCTGCCATACCGCGGGGCTGCGCGTGCACGTGGTGACCGGCGACAACGGCATCACCGCGGCGGCGGTGGCCCGGGAGGTCGGCATCGGGAGGCCGGAACTGGTGACGGTGGCCGACTCCGAGACCCTCGACGACGCCGCGCTGGACCGGCTGCTGGCCGGTGAGGCCGAGGTGGTCTTCGCCCGGTCCTCACCGGAGACCAAGTTGAAGATCGCCGACGCCCTGCGCGCCCAGGGCCGGATCGTGGCGATGACCGGCGACGGCGCCAACGACGCTCCGGCGCTGCGCCGGGCCGACATCGGGGTGGCGATGGGGCGGTCGGGCACCGGTGTGGCCCGTGAGGCGGCCACCATGGTGCTGACCGACGACAGCTTCGCCACCATCGTCACGGCGATCGAGTCGGGGCGGCGGGTCTACGACAATGTCCGCAAGTTCATCGTGTACATCTTCGCCCACGCCGTACCGGAGATCGTGCCGTTCCTGGTGTTCGCGCTGAGCGGCGGCGCTGTGCCGATTCCGCTGACGGTGCTCCAGATCCTCGCCATCGACCTGGGTACCGACACCCTGCCGGCGCTGGCGCTGGGCCGTGAACCGGCCGAACCCGGGATCATGTCCCGGCCGCCACGGTCCCGGTCGCAGGGCGTCGTCTCGGGGCGGATGCTGCTGCGGGCCTGGGGCACCATCGGCGTGCTCTCCGCGATCCTGACGATGACCGCCTTCTTCTACGTGTTGTGGCGGGCCGGTTGGCGACCCGGCGCCCCGACCGGCGTGGGCGCCCCACTACACCACGCCTACCTGACCGCCACGACCGCGACCTTCGCGGGCCTGGTGGCCTGCCAGGTCGGCACCGCCATGGCGGCCCGGACGGAGCACGCCTCGCTACGCCAGGTAGGCCTGTTCACCAATCCGATGCTGTTGGCCGGCATCGCCTTTGAGCTGGCCTTCACCGCCGGGTTGATCTACCTTCCACCGGTCCAACGACTGCTCGGCACCGCGGCGCTCCCCTTTGACGTCCTGCTGCTCATCATGTGCTTCCCCCTCCTCATCTGGGGTTCGGACGAGCTCCGGCGGTGGGCGGACCGGCGCCGGCACCGTCCGCATGGTGAGATGGAGACAGGAGACGACCGAGGAGGGGGCACCCCATGAGCTCGATCATCGTCGCCGGAGCCGACGGGTCCGCACCCGCGCTCGCCGCCGTCGAATACGCCGCCCACGACGCGCTCCGGCGGGGCGGAGAGCTTCGGATCGTCCACGTCAGGGAGCCGTGGGTGGGCTCCCGGCTCAGAGAACTCGACGCGGTCGAGACCAGGTATGGCGTACAGGTCCTGACCACCGCCGAACAGCGAGCCCGCGCTTGCTCACCCGACCTGGCCGTGACCACTCACCTGGCCACCGGTGACGTCGTCAACCGGTTGAAGGACGAGGCCGGAAGAGCCGATGCGCTCGTCATCGGCTCCAGCGGCATGGGCGGCTTCGCCGGCATGATCCTCGGATCGACCAGCCTGGGCCTCGCGGGACATGTCCTCGGCCCGGTCATCGTGGTGCGCGAGGTCCCCTCCGGCACGCATGCGAAGGTCGTGGTCGGCTACGACGGGACCGAGGACGCCGACGTGGCGCTGGAGTTCGCCTTCGCCGAGGCCGAACGCCGCAGCGCACGTCTGGAGGCGGTGTACGCCTGGCGGTCGCCGTCGTTCTCGTCCCTGAGCACTGCATACGAAGACCTGATTCACTGCGTGTACGACGAGCACACCGATTTCGTGCGCCAGAAGTTCGTTGCCCGGCACGCCGAACACCCTCACGTGACCAGTGAGCACATCGGGGTGCGCGGGCACCCGGTGCGGGTCCTGTCGGAGGAGTCACGTATGGCCGACCTGGTGGTCGTCGGCTCACGCGGTCTGGGTTCGCTCGTGGCGGCCACGATGGGGTCGGTCGGCCACGGTCTGCTGCACCACGCCCTCTGCCCGGTCGCGATCGTGTCGGCCGAGGCGACCGCCGGAATGTAGCCAGGCCGTGGCGACGTACCCCTAAAAGGGGGTGGAATCACATGGGTGTCAAGGTCGAGGAGGTCATGACCCGACAGGTGATCTCGGTGCTGGAGGACACCTGCTTCAAGCAGGTCGCCGCCGAACTTCTCGAGCACGAGGTGGCGACCGTCCCCGTGCTGAACGCCCGGGGCTGCGTGTCGGGCGTGATCTCGGAGGCGGATCTGCTGCGCACCGAGGAGTTCCGGGGCGGCCACATGCCCGTCACTTCCCATGTCACCTGGCGCGCGGCGGGCACCAAGGCGGGTGACTTGATGTCGGCTCCGGCGATCACCGTCACGCCGGAGACATCGGTGACGGTGGCGGCCCGCATCATGAACGGCTGCGGGGTCAAGAGCCTTCCGGTGGTGGCCGCCGACGGGCGCCTGGTCGGCATCGTCAGCCGCCACGACGTGCTGAAGGTGTTCGTACGCCCCGACGCCGACCTGGAACTCCAGATCCGGACCGAGGTACTGAACCGATCCTTGTGGATGGACGCGACACGGGTCCATGTCGCCGTCGCCGACGGTGTGGTCACGCTTACCGGGCGGATGTGCCTGCGGCGGGACGCAGTGATCGCGACCTGGATGACCCGGCAGGTCAACGGGGTCATCGATGTGATCAACGAGATCGAGTGGGACCGGGACCTCGGTTGAGGAGCCATGGCCGGCGTAGGGCGCCAGGACGCGGTGTCCTTGAGACCGACGGCCGGCGGGTCGGCCCGGCCGGTCACTGACTCCGCTTGGCCGCGGTGCCGGGGACGGGGGCCAGGCGCACTGCGGTCACCTTGTACTCCGGGCACGAGGTGATGGTGTCCGCATGGGCGGAGGTCAAAATGTTGACCCCACTTGAGGGGAAGTGGAAGGCGCAGAAGACCTGTCCGGGCACCATTTCGTCGCTCAGCTTCACGGTCAGCGTAGCGCGGCCTCGCCGGCTCTCCACGGTGACCGGGTGACCTTCGCGAAGCCCGTACCTGGCGGCGTCGGCCGGATGCACGTCGAGCCGGTCGGTCCCGTCGAGCCGGAGGTTGTCCGTGCGTCGGGTCATGCCGCCGGAGTTGTAGTGGGCCCAGCGGCGTCCGGTCACCAGGATCACCGGGTAGTGGTCGTCGGGGCTCTCGCCCGGCGGGAGATAGGGGCAGGCGGCCAGTTTCGCCCGCCCATCAGGGGTGGCGAAGCGCTCTTTGTAGAGTTTGGCCTCACCGGGGCCATCAGGGTCGGGGCACGGCCACGCGACGGCGCCCTCCCGATCCAGTCGCTCATGGGACACCCCCGCGAACAGGGGCGCCACCCGGCCACATTCGGCCAGCGCCTCGGCCGGTGTCCGGCAGCCCAGATCGACGTCAAGCGCAGAGGCCATGGCGTGCACGATCGCGAAGTCGGTCTTGGCTTCTCCCGGTGGGGTCAGGGCGGGACGCACCCGCTGGAATCGGCGGTCGAAGTTGACGAAGGTGCCGTCCTTCTCCAGCCAGGACGCCACCGGAAGCACGACATGGGCGCGCTGGGCAGTCTGGGACAGGAACAGCTCCTGGCAGACGACGAGGGAGCAGGCGTCCAGCGCCTCGGCGACCCGAGTGCCGTCCGGGTCGGTGGCGCACACGTCCTCTCCCATGATCCACAGCGCCTTGAGCGTTCCCGCGCGGGCGGCGGCGAACATCTCCGGGATGCGCATCCCGGGCCGGGTCGGCACCGGCGCCCCCCACACATGTTCGGCCCTGGCCCGGGCGAGCGGATCGGTCACCTTGCCGTACCCGGGCAGGATGTCGGGCAGCGCACCCATGTCCGAGGCGCCCTGCACGTTGTTCTGGCCGCGCAGCGGGTTGATCCCGAAGCCGCGCTCCGTGCCGACCGCACCGCGCAGGATCGCCAGGTTGGCCAGGGCGCGCACTCCGTCGGTGCCGTGCAGGTGCTCGGTGACCCCGAGCCCGTAGATGATCGCCGGTCGCTCGGCCCGCCCGTAGAGCCGGGCCGCGGCGACCAGATCCTCGGCGGGAACGCCGGTCAGGGCCTCCACCCGTTCCGGAGGATAGCCGGTGAGCAGATCGAGGAATTCCGGCAGGCCGTCGGCGCGGCGGCGCAGGAACTCCTCATCGGCCAGGCCTTCGGCCCAGAGCGTGTGCGCCAGCCCGTGGAACAGGGCGACGTTGGTGCCGGGCCGGGGCCGCAGGTGCACGTCGGCGTAGCGGGCCAGCCCGACGGTCCTGGGGTCGGCGACGATCAGCCGCGTCCCGCGCAGGACCTTCTGCAGGAGCCGCGCGCCGACCACCGGGTGGGCCTCGACCGGGTTGGCGCCCACCACCAGCAGGCAGTCGGCCGTCTCTACGTCGTCGAACGTGTCGGTTCCACCCGACAGGCCGAACGCGGCGATGAGTCCGGCGGACGAGGGGGCGTGGCAGAGCCGGGAACAGTTGTCGATGTTGTTGGTGCCGATGGCCACCCGCATGAACTTCTGGGCAAGATAGTTTTCCTCATTGGTGGCCCTTGCCGAAGAGATCGCCGCCACGGCGTCAGGACCGCCCGCGGCGACGGCGTCCCGCAGGCCACGCGCGATGTACTCCAGGGCCTCCTTCCAGGTCACCGGCTCAAGTCGCCCGTCACGACGAAGCAACGGCCGGGTCAGGCGTTCGGGAGAACCCAGGAAGCCGTGCGCGAAGCGGCCCTTGACGCAGGCGTGCCCCCGGTTGACCGGGCCGTTGTGGTCCGGCAGGACGGCCGCCACCTGATCGTCACGGGTGAGCACCTCCAGTGAACAGCCGACGCCGCAGTAACCACACGTGGTCACCGTGCGCTCCGCTGCCGCCGGGCCGCCGAGCGGGAGTCCGGGCTCGGTGAGCGCGCCGGTGGGACAGGTGTCGACGCAGCCGCCACAGGCGACACAGTCGGACTCCGCCCATGGTCCACCCGTGCCGGGAGCTACGACCGTGTCGGCACCCCGACCGGTCAGAGTCAGCGCGAATGTGCCCTGAACCTCGTTGCACATGCGCACGCACCGGCCGCAGGCGATGCACAGATCTCGATCCAGGTGGACGTAGGGGTGGCTGTCGTCGCGGCCTCGACCGCCGTGCCCTTGGGCGGTCTGCGGTGCGATCCCCATCTCATGGCAGACGCGGGCCAGCTCGCGGCCGTCCACCCCGCCGTCCAGCGCGCGAGGCGGCAAGGCCGCGACGATCACCTGAACGGCTTCGCGGCGCAGCGCCCGCAATTCGTCGGCGGCGACCTCGACCACCGCGCCGTCGACGGCCGGGCTCACACAGGCGGCCACGATGTCCCCGCCCGATCTCACCAGACAGGTGCGGCAGGAGCCCGCCGGGGTCAGCCGATCGTCATGGCACAGCGTGGGCAACTCGACGCCTGCCAGGCGTACCGCCGCCAGCAGCGAGTCGCCCTGGGCCGGCCGGACGGTGACGCCGTCGACCTCGACTATCACGGATTCCACCCCTCCAGCTCGTCCCCATAGGCACGGGCGAGGCTGCGAACGGCGGCGGGCACCCGCCGCCCGAAGGCGCACAGGCTCGCCTGTCCCATCACCCGAAGCAGCCGCGCGTACTCCTCGCCGGCGGGCCCCCCGGAAGAGGCGATCCCCAGACCGCGACGAGAACCGGCCCGGCACGGCGAGCAGGCTCCGCAGCTCTCGGCGGCGACGAATTCCCACACGTGCCGCAGCACCTCCAGAGGATGGAGGCGCTGGTCGAAGGCGACGAGACCGGCGTGTCCGAGCGCCGCGCCGCGGCTGGTCAGGTCGGCGTCGGTGAGCGGCACGTCCATCTGTCCGGGACCCAGAAAGCCGCCCAGCGGCCCGCCCACCTGCACAACGCTCAGTTGTGCCCCCTCGCGCAGGCCGCCGCCCAGGTTGCTGACGATGTCGGCTACCGGGGTGCCCAGTTCGACCTCGTAGCAGCCGGGCCGGGCGAACCGTTCGGAGAGGCAAACCAGCTTCGTGCCGGTCTCGGTCCGCCTACCCCGGCGGGCGTACGCGCCGCCGCCCCGCTGCACGATCCACGGGATCGCCGCCAGCGTCTCGACGTTGTTGACCACGGTGGGGGCGTCCCACAGTCCCTGCTTCGTCGGATAGGGCGGCCGGGGCCGGGCACAGCCGCGCCCTCCTTCCAGCGCGGCGATCAGGGCGGTCTCCTCGCCGGCCACATAGGATCCGGCTCCCTCGGCCACCTCGATGTCGAGATCCAGATCGCTGCCGTGGACTCGTCGCCCCAGATGCCCGTCCTCATAGGCCTCCCGCACCGCGGCCCGCATCCGGGCCAGCGCCTGCGGATACTCCGAGCGCACCAGCACCACGGCGCGACGGGCCCCGCAGGCCAGGCAGGCCAATGCCAGCCCTTCCAGCACACGCGCCGGATCGGCCTCCATCAGCAGCCGGTCGGCGTAGGAGCCGGGGTCGCCCTCGTCGCCGTTGGCGACCACCACGGTGTCGGGCGAGCGGCTGGTGGCCGCCCACTTGGCGGCCACAGGGAAACCCGCTCCTCCACGCCCCCGCAGCCCCGAGGCTGCCACTTCGGCCTGGATCTGCTCAGGGGTGCGCACTCCCACCGTTTCCGGCCACACCTGCCAGGCGGACTCCCCGGCGACGACGCCGGCGAGCACCACGGGATCGCCGGTGGCGTCGGCGGCCGGAATCGGTGGAACCAGCGGCGGTATGCGGCCGGCGAGTTGGTCGGCGACGTCCGGGCCGGCACAAGGGGCTTCGCCGTCGAGACAGGCGGGGCCGGCGTAGCAGTAACCCAGGCAACGGACTGTCTGCAGTGATATCCGCCGGTCGGGGCCGACGCTGTCGGCGGCGACCCCGAGCGTGCTCTCGACCTCGGCCAGGTGACGGCCGGCGCGGGCGGCGAAGCATGCCGCGGCGGTGCAGATCCGCACGTGACGGCGGCCGTGCCGGGCGGCGAGATCGGCGTAGAAGGTGGCCGGGCCCAGCCCGGCCGCCGCTGGGAGCCCGACCTGCCGTGCGACCTCGGGGGCCCATGAGTCAGGGCCGTCCGGCGAATCAGCGGCAGACCTGGCCAAGGCCTCCATCAGCCGGGCACCAGGACGCGCACGCCGGTTGGCCAGCGCGCGGAAGGCGTCGAAACGATCGACCTCACCCATATCCTCATCATGAGCCTGCCGCCTGCGGCCCATCAGGTCTCATGGTCGATCCAGGAAGGACATTTGGCGATCAAACCGCCCTCAGCCGACCCTTGGTTGACGTCGGGGCGCCGCCGGATACTCCGTCGATCGGGCAGCATGGTTTCCGAGACCACCCATCCCGCTACGGCGACGCCCGGCAGGCCCAGGACCAGGACGGCATCGTGGGGACGGCGATCCGGGCCGGCATCTCGGCGACCGAGAGGGCGACGCCGAGAAGCACCCCGTACAGGATGTCGAAGATCAGCGCGCTCCGGCAGGTGGCCGAGGTGAGGATGAACTCGCTGTGGCGGAACGCCAGCGGGCGGCGGAATTCGCCGAGGTCTATGAGGCGGGTCGCGGCGAAGATGACGATGGCGCCGAGCGCGGTCGACGACTCGGGGCCGATGGACCGGCCACGGTGAACCGGGTGAGCAGATCCCTCCGCAGCCACGCCCGCCGGTAATTCCACAGATCGACGATGACTATGGGCGCATGAATCATGACCCTCAGTGTCGCATTCATGGTGAGGCCAAGGTCTCTCCTCAAAGGTCCCCCGCCCCTGCCGCCCGCTTGGCCGCAGAGAGACAGTGGAACTGAAGCGAGAAAGCGCGGGTGAGACGGATGACCACGATGAACGGGGTCGTCGTCGGCTACGACGGCTCAGATTTCGCGATGCAGGCCCTGGACTGGGCCATGGACGAGGCCGAGATGCGGAAGCTGCCGCTCACCGTCGCCCACGCCTGGCACT